>NZ_BBJO01000081.1 GCF_000739575.1 Halobellus rufus
CTGCGCGACGTCGGCGACCTCTCGCTGGGTCTTCTTCTCGTTACAGAGCAAGGAGGCGGCGTAGATGGCCGCCGCGGCGAAGCCCGTCGGCGACTTCCCGGAGAGCAGCCCCTCCTCGGCGGTCGTCTCGATGATCTCGTCGGCCTTCGATTGGACCTCCTTCGAGAGGTCGAGTTCCGAGCAGAACCGCGGGACGTACTTCTTCGGATCGACCGGGCGCATCTCCAGGCCCAACTCCTGTGAGATGTAGCGGTAGGTCCGCCCGATCTCCTTTCTGTCGACCCGCGAGACGTCGGAGATCTCCTCCAGCGAGCGCGGGATGCCCTCTTTCCGACAGGCGGCGTAGAGCGCGGAGGTGGCGACGCCCTCGATGGAGCGGCCGCGGATGAGGTCCTCGTTGAGCGCGCGGCGATAGATGACGGAGGCGACCTCCCGGACCGAGCGCGGGACGCCGAGCGCGGAAGCCATCCGGTCGATCTCTGAGAGCGCGAACTGGAGGTTGCGCTCGCCGGCGTCCTTCGTGCGGATGCGCTCCTGCCACTTCCGGAGCCGGTGCATCTGCGAGCGCTTGCGCGAGGAGATCGACCGGCCGTAGGCGTCTTTGTCCTTCCAGTCGATCGTCGTCGTCAGCCCCTTGTCGTGCATCGTCTGCGTGGTCGGCGCGCCCACGCGCGACTTCTCCTGTCGCTCGGAGTGGTTGAACGCCCGCCACTCCGGCCCTGGATCGATCTGCTCCTCCTCGACGACGATGCCCGTCGGCTCGTGAATGAGCTCTCCGTCACCCGTTCGGACGAGGTCCTCCTCGTCCATCTCCTCGATGTCGATGTCGTCTTCCGCCTCGTCTTCGTCCTCCTGCGCTCCCTGCCATCGCGTCCGCTCACCGTTCTGTTCCCGCTGGCGGGTGGGCCGTGTCATCGCATTTTTATATTCGCTGTCTCGCGAAATTTAAACCCTTTGCCGGATTCGGTGGACGAACCCGTGGTCACGTCGCTATCGACGGTGCCGAACTGGCACGGGAGGGACTCGAAGGGCGCTCAGTCGACGACCCGCGGCACGAGCGTCGAGGCCAACCCGGCGGCGGTGACGAGGACGAATCCGGCCGCGAACGGCCGGACCCACGCTCTGACGACGGCGGTGTCGATCGAGATGAAACTCGCCAGGAACAGGAGGCAGAACACGGCGGCGCTGCCGCCCCACCCGAGCGCGAACACGGCGAGCCCCGCCCGGCGGTAGAACGTCGGGCCGAGCGTCCACTCGGCCGGCGGGAGTCGATCGCGCAGCCCGTGCTTCGCGAGCGTGTCGTCGTCGACGGTCAGCCGATCGAGCAGCGCCTTCCGCTGGCTGGCGACGTACGCGAGCCGGTTCCCCTCGTAGTCGAGCCACGTCCCCACGCGGCCCGCCCACAGGCCCATCACGAGCATCGCCGCCTGCCAGCGGAGGAGTTCGCCGCCGACGGATCCGACGAACGCGGCACCGACGAGGACGCCCGCTGCGAGCGGCAACAGGAGGTCCCACCGCGAGTACGGCGAGCGACTCGCACCCGGCCCGTCGTTCGTCTCGCGGTCGTCCCACCACATCGTGAAGACGCCGACGGCCAACCCGACGCTGGCGACGGTCCCGATGAAGTAGAACAGCACGTTCTGGACAGTCTGTCCGAAGATCCCGCCGATCGAGGCGACGATGGCGGCGACGATGAAGACGATCACCAGCGCGACCGCGACGCCGACGAACTTCGCGAGGTCGAGGCCGAGCCGTCTCGCGCTCGTCGCCACCGCCTCTCGCGTTCCGACCTGCGGTCGCAGTCGGAAGACGTCGTTGTCCTTCGCCTCGTCGATCGACTGTTCGAGGTGCTCGGGATCGTTCGGGAAGTCCTCGTATCGGAGGTCGCCGTCGACCCGGGCGACCCAGTAGCGCTTCCCGTCGTAGCTGTAGGCGGCGGACTCGCAGTCGGCCCGCGAGCGGGCGATCCGGTGACGGTACAGGTGGCTTCCGAACCCCGATCCGTCGGGCCTGTCGCCGTCGACGGGGTGCGTCGTCTCGATTTCTGTGCCGTCCCCCCGTCGGAACGCCGCTCCGGGGATCGAATCGGCGTCGGTGTCGAGTTGCTGATTGCGCTCGAAGGAAAGCTCCCCGAGCGTCGCTTTCGCGGTCTGACCTTCGCCGTCGCAGCGGTCACACTCGACGTCTCCCGCGCCGTCGCACTCCTCGCAGGTGACGTCCCCGTCCCCGGAACAGGTTCGACATCGGGTCGTCCCGTCGCCGCTGCAGGTCCCGCACACCGTCCGTTTGTCGCCTCCGCAGTCCGGACACGTCTCGGAGACGTCACCCTCGACGACGCCGTCGCCATCGCAGTCCGGGCAGGTGACCGTCGAAGCGCCCCCGCAGTTCGGACAGTCGTCGTCGCGGCCGAGACAGTCCGGGCACTCGATGCTGCCACCGCCTGTACAGCGCTCGCACTGTCGCTCCTCGGACTCGGTGACGGTCCCGCTGCCGTTACAGGTGGCACAGGCGCTCTTCCCGGAACCGCTGCACTCGGCACACTCGACGCGGCCGTCCCCCGCACAGTCCGAGCAGGTCTCCGTTCCCGACCCGCTACAGGAGGGACACGACTTCCGTCCGGAGCCGCTGCACCGCGAGCACTCCGAAGGCGTCGTGTCGGTGATGTACCTGACAGTCTTCGCGGCGAATCCGCTCGGAGCCTCTCGCCACCGATTCGCCATCGAAACGCGACTGCCCGATTTGCGTTCGTACTCTGACTTCGGTAGCACCTCGCGACGTTGGGTGTCCGAAACCCGCAGGCGGTCGTGCGTGGTCACCTCGACGGTCTCGGTGTGGGCCTCGACGTCCGCCGCGTTCCGCGCGACGTCGTCGACCACCTCCTCGCGCTCCGCCAGTTCGGCGAGCAGCGATGCCCCGACGTCCCCCTCGTTTCGCTCGACAGCGTTGGACACGCCAGAGGATCCAGCGACTCCGACATAATTCTTTCTCCCCGACAGGTTCGAACCGGCAGACGCGAGCGCGCCGCCGGCATCGAATCCTTCTTTCGTCCGCTCCGAGTCCGTCCGGTATGCCGAGCGTAGACCTCGATCCCGACGTCGCCCGCGAGCGGCTCGAAGCCGCGGGCGTCGCGGTCGAGTCGGGAAACACCGAATACGAACAGTGGCGTGCCGAGCGCGGCGACGCGACCGCCGTCGCGTACGACGACAAGGTCGTTGTGCAGGGGTCGCGGCCGACGGACCTGCTCGCGCTCCTCCGCTCGGAGGCGGGCGGCCGCGCACACGTGTACTTCGACGGTGCGAGTCGCGGCAACCCCGGACCCGCCGCGATCGGGTGGGCGATCGTCACGAGCGACGGCATCGTCGCCGAGGGCGGTGAGCGGATCGGCGAGACGACGAACAACCGCGCGGAGTACGCCGCGCTCGAACGCGCCCTGGAGGTCGCCAGCGACTACGGGTTCGACGAGGTCGACGTCCGCGGGGACTCACAGTTGATCGTCCGGCAGGTGCGCGGCGAGTACGACACCAACAACCCCCAACTCAGGGAGCGCCGCGTGCGGGTGCTGGAACTGCTCGGTTCGTTCGACCGCTGGTCGATCGAGCACGTACCGAGAGAGGTAAACGAGCGCGCCGACTCACTGGCGAACGAGGCGCTGGACGATGGGTGACAACGACTCAGCGGAACGCGGGGCCGAAACGAGCGGGCGAGAGCGTGCGGACGATCGCGCGACCGACGGGGATCCGGCGGGGCAGGCGACCGAGGAGATCCCGGCGGAGGTCGTCGAAGAGAGCGAGCGGCTGACGAGACTGGTCGAGGAAGCGGCCGTCGAGGAGGCCGAGGCGGCCTACCGCGAGCGCCGCGACGAACTCGTCGACGAGCACGACTTCACCGCGCGCGTCCGGGAGGAGGACGACACGCTCGTCCTCTACCCCGAGGAGTGGGTCGACGACGGCGTGGTGCAGTTCGATCGGATCGACGACACCGACCGCGCCGTCGAGGTGTCGCTGTCGGGACCCGACCACGGCGCGGACTGGGACGCCGTCGAGGAGGCGAATCAGGCGATCGTCGAGGCGATCGAAGCCGAGTACGGCCCCGATCACGCCGCGAACGTCCGCACGTTCGCGGACTTTATGGGGAACCACTATCTCAAGCGCGTCGACGAAGCCACCGCCGACGAGCGAGAGGAGTTCCTCACGGAGTACTACCCGCGTAACGCGTGGCCGTCGAAAGAACAGGAATCCATCGTCGCCGAGAGCGTCGCCCTCGTGGACGACGTCGGCGACGAA
>NZ_BBJO01000080.1 GCF_000739575.1 Halobellus rufus
CCGCCCCCGGATTCGCCCCCAGATCCGTCGGTGGTGCCGCCCCCCGATCCGCCCGAGCAGCCGGCGAGTCCGACAGTGAGCGCCGCGGTACCGCCGAGAAACGTCCGACGCGTGAGACTGGTTCGTGCCATCGGTCTCCCTTGGGACTCCGGTATTAAGGGTCTCTCACTCGTTCCCACTCGGCGAAAACGGACAGAACAGGTTCGGGGATCCACCTACACGTTCGGAGATATGAGCGAGGAACCGAGAATGCGCATCACCGAACCGCGGGGCGATACGACGCCGGAGTGGGAAGTGTTCCTCCGCGAGGACCGGAGCGAGCCGCTGCGACACGTCGGGAGCGTCTCCGCGCCGAGCGCGGAGGTCGCCCGCGAGCAGGCCGCGAACCTGTTCGGACAGAGCGCGCACACGCTGTGGCTCTGTCAGGACGACGACGTCGCGCGGTTCACCGAACGCGAGTTCGGCGAGAGCGGGGGCGAGGACCGATGATCTCGATCAGCAAACTGCTGTGCGACCTCGACGCCGAGGGCGACGGGCTCCGGTACGACGACGGTCGCGACTCGACGCGCGAGCAGATCACCGAGGAGCGGACGACGAAGCCGGTCGTCGTCTGGAACCTCACGCGCCGCTGTAACCTCTACTGCCAGCACTGTTACGCCGGCGCGGACCTCGACGCCGCGCCGGGCGAACTGACGACCGCCGAGGGCAAACAACTGCTCGACGAACTCGCCGACTACGGCGTCCCCGTCGTGCTCTTCTCGGGCGGCGAACCGCTCGTTCGCGACGACCTCGAAGAACTCGTCGCCCACGCCGCCGACGTCGGCATCCGGCCCGTGCTCTCGACGAACGGCACGCTCGCGACACCGGAACGCGCCGCCGCGCTCCGCGATGCCGGGCTGAAGTACGCGGGCGTCTCCGTCGACGGGATGCCCGAGCGCAACGACGCGTTCCGCGGCGAGGACGGCGCGTTCGACGCCGCCGTTCGAGGCATCGAGAACTTCCTCGACGCGGGGTTGAAGACGGGGCTGCGCTACACGATCACCGAGAAGAACGCCGCGGACATGGAACCGGTCGTCGACCTGCTCTCTGACGTCGGCGTCGACCGCTTCTGTTTCTATCACCTCGACTACGGCGGCCGCGGCGGCGAGATCGCCGACGCGGACCTCTCCCCGTCGGACCGCCGCGCCGCGGTCGAGCGACTGTGCGAGACGACGCTCGAGTACCACGACGACGGCGAGGAGATCGAGACGCTGCTCGTCGGCAACTACTGCGACGCCGCGTTCCTCGTCGAGTTCGCCCGCGAGCGGTTCGGCGAGGCGAGAGCCGAGGCTGTCCGCCGGTACCTCGAAGTCAACGGCGGCGACCCGACCGGCGAGCGCGTCGCCGACGTCGACTACCAGGGGAACGTCCATCTCACGCAGTTCTGGCAGGGCTACAGCCTCGGCAACGTCCGCGACCGCCCGTTCGGTGCGATCTGGGAGGACGAGTCGAACCCGCTCCTCGGAGCGCTTCGAAACCGGGAGGACCACCTCACCGGACGGTGCGCGACGTGTCGCTATCAGGACATCTGCCGCGGCGGGTCGCGCCTGCGAGCGCTGGCCGGCAGCGGCGACGTGTTCGGACCCGACCCGCAGTGTTATCTAACGCGCGAGGAGCGACTCGGATCGGGCGTCGACGCCGGCGGTGCCGCGGCCGACTGACGGCTCCTCGTCGCGATCGAGGCCCGTTCCCGAGGATTGAGAACCGCTTTCCAGTTATATACCCTTTCGATGCCTATCTGTAGTCGTAATGAGCCACTCTCGCCAAACGCGGTCGATCGGCATCGACCCCATCAAACTCGCCCTCGGCGTCTTCGTCGTGCTCGGCGTCCTCCTGACCGTTCTGGCGGGGTACGCGCTGCTGTCGTCGCTCGCCGGCGGCGCTGGGGCGCTCCCCCCGGAACTCGCGATGACCGTCGTGTTCGCCGCGGTGCTGGTCGCGACCGGCGCGGCCGTCCGTCGGTTCGTCCCGCAGCGATCCTGATTTTCGCCTGACTCCGCCGAAGCCGGTTTCCCGCCGGACCCGGTTCGCTTCTCGCGTCCAACCCCCAGCGCGGCGTCGTAACGCTTACCTACTGGTCTATGGTAGCAAATACCATCCAATGACGAGCACCGATCTCCCGTTTCCGGCGTGCTGTGCGACCTGTCCGCACCGCAACGCGTTCACGGCATCCTGTACGCACGACTTCCGGCAGTCGGTGCTCCGGACGATCGACGAGACGCGCACCTGTCCGGTCTACGCCGACGAGAAGACCGACGCGATGCGCGAGCTGGCCGAACGGCTCGAAGAAACCAGCTGGCACTGAGCGCGTCCGGGAGCGGTCTCCGACTCCAGTGTCCGCCTGATTCTCACCGCAACAGGGACCAGAGCGCGGCGACAGTCAGCACGAACAGCCCCGTTGAGAGGTCGTACGCGTAGGGCCCGGTCGTCACGCCGAGCAGCGTCGCCGACGCGCCGCCCGCGGCCGCCGTCGACGCCCCGCCGAGCAGTCCCGAGAGCACCGCCGCGAGCACCGGTCCCACGCAGCTGACGCAGGTCACGAGTCCGACGAGCCCCGAAAGGACGCCGGCCGCAGCGCGGGCGACGCCCACGTAGACGAGGACGGAGAGGGCGACGTAGCCGATCGTCTCGAACGGGACGAGCGCGACCGCGACGGGACCGTCGGCGAGGAGCACCGGCCCCCAGCCGGGCATCGCCGCCGCGATCCGGACCGAGACCCCGCCGCCGGAGCCGACCCCGATCAGACCGCTCGTCCGGGCGAGCACGAGCAGATAGGCGGCGGCGACGACGGCGGCCCCGACGGCGCGTCGGTCCCGCGGCAGCGGCACGTCGACGGCGCGAACGGCGAGGACCGCGACGTTGATCCAGACGAACGGGTACGCGAGGTGCCGCGGCGAGAGGACGGCGGCGTCGCTCGCGAGGACGTAGGCGCTCACGGCGACGGTCTCGACGGCGAGCAGCGCGAGCAGCGTCCGGATCGTTCCCGCGCTCGGCGACGGCACGAAACGGCGGATCGAGCGGTGGGTCATTAGGTGGGATGGTGCCGTGTGTAGTGGGAGATTGTGCGATCGAGAGGGCGCGGCGGGTTTCGGTGCCGCATCGCGCCCGCGGTGCGGCGGCGACGTCAGGTCGTCGAGGCTTCGTCGTCGTCGGGGTAGATCCGACCGAGGACGTAGACCGCGGTGATCGCGGCGAGCAGGAGGAGCTCGACGATCACGACGGCGACGAACGGGAGGTCGACGCCGAAGAACCCGGCCACGGTCCGCAGCTCGACCGCGACGGGGACCGTGAACGCCACCAGCACCAGGAACAGCGCCGGGGACATCCGCCGCATCAGCGGATCACCTCCGTCAGGCGGTCGACTGCGGCGTCGGTCGAGTGGACGTCGATCGGAACGCCGGGAGCGGCGCTCTCGAGCGTCGAGAGCGCGGCGTCGACGACGGGCTGGACGGAGATCGAGACGGGGAACGCCGGGCTGTTACCGAGCAGGCCGCCGTCGGTGACGATGCTCGCGAGCGGCAGCGTGTAAGCGAGGACGACGAGGACGACCGCGATGGCGGTCCACAGCGCGAGGTTGTCGAGGACGAGCGGCGCGCCGCTCGACGACGAGAGCGGTTCCGGGATCCGGTCGTCGACCGGCGTGTCGACGCGGTCCTGCGCCCACGTCGCCGCGACGTTGAACAGGAAGATGACGACGCTGAGGAACAGCAGCACGCCGCCGAGAGCGATCTGCGCTTGGATCTCGCCGACGCTGCCGACCGCGGTGGCGAAGTCGAAGTTCTGGTACTGCGGTTCGGCGGTCCGCCGCGGGATGCCGAGGAGGCCGCCGCGATGCATCGCGTTGGACATGAACACCATCCCGACGAACCAGAGCACCACCTGCAGCAGCCCGATCGGTCGGCTGTACACCGTCTTTCCGGTGAGTTGCGGGAGCAGCCAGTAGGTCCCGGCCATCATCGTCAGCGCGACCGCGGTTCCGACGGTCATGTGGAAGTGTCCGGGCACCCACAGCGTGTTGTGGATGAGGTAGTTGATGTTCATCCCGGCGTTGATCATCCCCGAGAAGCCCCCGGCGGCGAACATCAGCCCGGCCAGCGCCATCCCGGTGAACGCGGGATCGCGCCACGGGAGCGCGCCGAGCCACCGGAGGTAGCCCTCGCCGCCGCGCTGCCGCGCGCCGTGTTCGACGCTCGCGACGACGGTGAACGCGGTCAGCAGCGACGGCAGGAGCAGGAACATCGTGTTCGTCATCGCGATGAACTTGAACCCCTCCGCGATGCCGGGGTCGAGGTACTGGTGGTGGATCCCGACCGGCGTCGACAGCAGGACGAACAGGACGAACACGACTCGCGCGAGCGGGTCGCTGAAGAGCCGCCCTCCCGCGAGCTTCGGCAGCACCGTGTACCACAGCAGGTACGCGGGCATCAGCCAGAAGTAGACGACCGGGTGGCCGAAGTACCAGAACAGCGTCCGGGTGAGAAGCGGGTTCACCGTCTCGATCAGCCCGAGCGACCACGGGATGAGGAAGAACACGACGGAGACGGCGACGCCGATCGTCGAGACGAACCACATGATCATCGTCGTCAACACCATGAACGCCTGCAGCGGGATGCGGTCGTCCGGGTTCTCGCCGCGCCACTCCCGATAGGCGAGGAACCAGTCCGCGCCGGCCATCCACGTGCCGATGATGAACATCGCGAGCCCGATGTAGAAGATCGGGTGCGCCTGCAACGGTGCGTAGAACGTGTACAGCACGTCCGCGCTCATCGGGATCTCGGGGAATAAACCGGCCAGGATCGCGACGGCGGCGAGCGTCGCCCCCGTCGTCATCAGTCCGAACCACGCCCACGTCAGCCGGATGTCCGGCAGCGGTCGGTCGAAGCTCCGCGCGACCGCCCACGTGAACAGTCCGACGAGGAAGAAGATGGTGAACACGAGCGCCAAGAGGACGCCGTGCGCCGTCAGGAGCGTGTAGTAATCCACCGAGTCGATGATCCGGAGGAAGTCCGTGCGGTGCAGCGCCTGGACCACGCCGAAGAGCGCGCCGATCCCGAGTGCGATGAACGCGACCGCGAACGAGGCCTGTACAACTTTCGCTTCTTCGGGGAACCGATCGACGAAGGTCGCCATTTCAGTTCACCACCATACTCTCGTTCCACTCGCTCTGCGGGACAACTTCGAGGCTGCCCTCCATCGCGTGGTGGGCGCTGCCGCAGTACTCGTTACAGAGGAGCCCGTACTCGCCCGGTTCGTCGACTTCGATGGTGATCGTCGCGACCTGTCCGGGCACCGCCATCGTGTTGGCGTTGGTGCCGACGACCTCGAAGCCGTGGATCACGTCCGCGGAGGTCACGTGGAGCGTCACCGTCGAGTCCGCGGGCACGCGTATCGGTTCGGAGGTGCCCGGCTCGAAGCTGAACTGCTGGGCGATCACGTACACGTCGTACTCGTCTTCACCCGTCTGGTACGTCCCCGGTTCGCCGAACTTGGGGTGCTCGTCGAGCGAGGCGGGATCGACCTGTCCGCCCTCGTCGCCGACCATCTCGATCCCGGCCCCGACCGCGCCGTAGGAGACGGTCGCGATGAGGCCGACGATGAGGAGCAGTGCGCCCGCGAGCCAGACTTTCTCGTATTTGTGTATCTCCATCGTCTCACCCGATCACCGTGAGGTCGCCGCCGAGGAACTCGACGAAGTACATAAACACCCACATCACGCCGACGATCGCCATGTAGATGGCGATGAGGACGAGCGTCCCGACCGGATCGAAGTCGTCGTGGTCGATCCGCCTGACGATTCCGGATCTGCCGGATCCGATCACGTACCCGTCGTCGTCGACGGAATCCCGATCGGCGACCGGCGGGCCGTCCCCGCCGGGCCCACCCGACGACGATGAAACGACGTCACCTGTGTCTGTCTCCGCGTCCGCTGGCATACTCTTTCGTACCGATCCCACTTCCTTGAACGACCCCCCGGATTCCTGCGCGGTGAGAATCGGCGAAATTTCAAATCACATGGGGCCGAAGGTCTCCGTATGGAACTCACGCCACGACGCGCGGGACTGATCGCGCTCTTAGCGCTCCTCCCGGTCCTCGCGTTCGGGATCTTCCGCACCTGGTGGGCGGGCGTAATCACGCTGGTGAACGTCGTCATCATCGCCGTGAGCCTGTATCTCCTGCTGTCGCCGACGGAGGGTGAGGCGCACGGAGAGGGACACGGCGACCACGCCAACGGCGTCGGAACCGGCGACGAGACGCTCTGATCCGACGTGGCGCTCTCATCTTCGGTCCCCGCCCTGTCGCTCGCCGCGGTCGACGTCGGCGAACTCGCCGCGGCCAACGTCGAGGCGGGGGTCTTCCTCGTCATCGGCGCGCTGGGCGGCGCGCACTGTCTCGGGATGTGCGGCCCACTCGTCAGCGTCTACGCCGATCGACTGGAAGCGACCGACGAGCGCGCCGAGGGGCTGTCGGTCAGGCAGGTCAGACAGCACGCACTGTTCAACCTCGGCAGAGCCGGTGGATACGCCGTCGTCGGGGCCGTGCTCGCGCTCGTCGGCTCGCTCGCGTTCGGGGCCGCCGACGCCGTCGTCGCCGTCGGAAACGGGGTACGGGCGACCGTCGGCGTCGGCGTCGGCGCGCTGATTATGGTGACCGGCGTCTCGTATCTCCGCGGCGGTGCGGGAGGGACGATCCGCCTGCCCGGCCGGCTCTCGGCGGTGTTCACCCGCGTCAGCACGGCGCTCACGAGCCGCGTGGACGCCCTCGTCGGCGACGCCCGGATCGCGGGGCTCGGCTTCGGCCACGCGTTCCTCCCCTGCCCGATCACCTTCCCCGCGTACCTGTACGCGTTCGCGATCGGAGATCCCCTCAGGGGGGCGTTCCTGCTCTCGCTGCTCGGGCTGGGGACGTTCCCGACGCTGTTCGTCTACGGCACGGCGCTGGGATCGCTGTCGGCGGGGCGTCGTCGCTCGCTGCACCGCGTCCTCGGCGCGGCGTTCCTCGTGTTGGGGTATTTACCGCTGGCGCACGGACTGATGCTCGTCGGAATTCACCTCCCTCACCCGATGATTCCGGTGTTCCAGCCGCTCGGATGAGCCAGTCGGTACTCTCGATCAGGGCGACGCCTACGACCCGGTCGACGATCGAACGTTCGAACGACCACAGGACGGCACTATGACCGCAGACACCGAACCGAGAACCTGCACCCACTGCGACCTGCCGACGCCGGACCCGCCGGTGACAGACGAGGACGTCCCCGGCGTCTACTGCTGCCGCGGCTGTCTGGAGGTCGCGCGGGTGCTCGGCGGCGACGATCCGACCGCCGGCGCAGCGGCCGAGGGCGCAGCGGGCGAGGAGAGTGGACTCGCAGCCGAGTTACGCGACGCCGACACGGACCCAGCCGACGACGGGGCCGACGCGCCCGCGGACGCCGAACAGACGTACCTCTCCGTCGACGGGATGCACTGTGCGACCTGCGAGACGTTCATCGAGTCCACCGCCGCGTCGGACGGGGGCGTCTACGCGGCCGAGGCGTCCTACGCCACGGACATGCTCTCTGTCACCTACGATCCCGAGCGGGTCAACGTCGACGACCTGGGGGCGCGCCTCGGACGCTACGGCTACGACGTCGACGACCCCGAGGCGACCGCGGAGGACGAGCGCGCGGGGCTCGCGACGTTCCTCATCGGCGGCGGCGTCTTCGGGATGATGGTGATGGTCTGGTACGCCGTGTTCCTCTACCCGACGTACCTCGGCTTCGAGCCGCTGGTCGACCTCGGCGGGTTCGACGGCCTCTACGTCCTCGGCAACGTCTGGGTGATGTCCTCGATCGTCCTCTTTTACACCGGCTATCCGATCCTGCGGGGCGCGTACGTCAGTCTGCGCGCCGGGCAGCCGAATATGGACCTGCTCGTGGCGCTGGCGGCGGTCGCGGCGTACGTCTTCAGCGTCGGCGCGGTGCTGGCGGGTCGGACCCACGTCTACTTCGACGTGAGCGTCGCGATCGTGCTCGTCGTCACCGTCGGTAACTACTACGAGGACCGGATCAAGCGCGGCGCGGCGAGCCGGCTGACGGAGCTGACCAGCGCGCGCGTCGAGGACGCCACGCGGCTCCGCGGGGACGGCTCGACAGAGACGGTCGACGTCGACGACCTCGAATCTGGCGACCGGGTGCTCGTCCGCCCCGGCGAGCGCGTCCCCGTCGACGGCGCGGTCGTCGAGGGCAGCGCCGCTGTCGACGAGTCGCTCGTCACCGGCGAGTCGCTCCCGAACCGGCGCGGGGTCGGCGACGAGGTCCTCGGCGGCACCGTCGTCACCGACGAACCCATCACCGTCGACGTCGGCGACGGCGCGGCGAGCACGCTGGACCGCCTCGTCGAGCGGCTCTGGCAGATCCAGTCGTCGCGCTCGGGCGCACAGCGGCTCGCGGACAAGCTCGCGACGGTGTTCGTCCCGCTCGTGCTGACGCTGGCGGTGCTCACCGCGGTCGGCCTCCTCGCCACCGGGACGCCGCCGACGGCGGCGATCCTGACGGGGCTCACGGTCCTCGTCGTCTCCTGTCCGTGCGCGCTCGGGCTGGCGACGCCGCTGGCCGTCGCGGCGGGCGTGCGAGACGCCGCCGACAGCGGCATCGTCGTCGGCTCCGACGCCGTCTTCGAGGACGCTCCCGACGCCGACGTCGTC
>NZ_BBJO01000079.1 GCF_000739575.1 Halobellus rufus
GGCTCGTGATGTCCAGTTGGACGGTTTCGCCCGTGCTGAGGCCTTCGCTGCCGTCGCTCTCGATCGCTGACGCGTTGATTGTCACTTCATACCGGTCATCACGGCTGTTAAGGACACCGAAGGAATCATCGTTGTCAGTTACCTTCGTGAGGTTGAACTGACTCTCGTTACCCGCCGCGTAGTTCAGATCGTCAGTACTGTTCGTCAGTGTGGTCACGTTCCCACTACTGAGATACTTGATCGAGGTCGTATCCATATCTACCGCTCCCGATCCAGCGGCGAGCCGGACGGTCATCGTGATGTTGGCGATGTCGTCGCTGCTGCCGACGGTGCCGTGCGTATTGATCACATCGACACGGTTTGTGACCTTGTCAACGCTCTCTTGGCCGGCGTCCTCCGCGGTCGCTTGGAGGAAGCCTGCCGTGTTCACGAGGACTCCCGCTGCGATCGCAGCGACGAGGACCATCGCGATGAATACGATTAGCGTGCCGATACCGACCTGACCGCGTTCGTCTTCGTTGAAGATTTCAAACATTGATAGTAGTTAGAGTGGGACCGGATCGTTGTCGTCCTGTCCGGCGAGTTGCTGGGGCATCGTGAAGATGGCCTGCGTGGATCCACCGGATCGACTGGTGATGTCGAGTTCGACCGAGTCGCCCGTCGAGAGACCTTCGCCATTCCCTTCTACGAGAGAGGTGTTGATCACGATCTCGTAGCGATCAGCCTGTCCGTTTAGGACCGGGAAAGAGGCATCGCCGTTGTCGTTGACCGCGTAGGCAGTGAACTGGTCTTCGGTGAGACCAGTCTCGTAGCCGTCCTCGTATCGAGAGACATTCAGTAGCGTGCTCCCGTCAGCCGTTGAGGAGTTGTTGTAGACGAGATTCTTCGCCTTCGAGGAACTCACGTACTTGATCGTGGTGTCCTCGAGGTTGACTCCTCCAGAGCCAGCAGCGAGCCGAACCGTAATGTTGAGGCTGTCGACGGCGAGGTCGCCGCCGGTGTCGTTAATGAGGCCGTGAGAACTCACGACGTCGAGTCGATTCGTCACTTTGTCGACGCTCTCTTGGCCGGCGTCCTCCGCGGTCGCTTGGAGGAAGCCTGCCGTGTTCACGAGGACGCCCGCTGCAATAGCTGCAACGAGGACCATCGCGATGAACACGATGAGCGTGCCGATGCCGACCTGACCACGGTCGGCGTCGTTGTCTTCGAACATTGTTGGTTGTTGGTTCCAGTCCGACTCCCACTTCGCAGGGTAGCAGACCGTTACTGCGACCGAGCGATGGTCCGTACATAATGGTATGGACCTAGATATCAGCGGTGATATCAGACCCGTTCTAAACGTGTCACATAATTCAATTCATAACAGAAATCTGTGCGTTCCCGCGGGCGAACTGGAAGACACGACTGGGGGAGAAAGATACCGACGGGCCTGCGGCTCCACG
>NZ_BBJO01000078.1 GCF_000739575.1 Halobellus rufus
CCCGCCCATCTCGTCGTCGAAGTCGTCGAGATCCTCGTCGAAGCCGAGCCCGTCGGTCGCGACAGTGTCCGATTCCTCCTCGGAGTCGCCGTCCATCCAGTCCATCACACCCATCTGTCGCTCCCCCTGTTCCGATCGAGACGCTCTCTCGCCCCGTTCAGTCGACGAGTGGGATCGCGGCCTCCCGCGGGCGATCCCGAACGCGTGATCCGACCGGTCCGGTAGCCCGGTCTCGGTGGAACAGGTGTCATTAGCTACTGTGATCCGGCATCGATACAAGAAGGTTCCCACCAAATTATCGCTCGTGATAGAACCCTTGCACCACTGGCAGGTCCCAACGGACCGAGCGACCTCCGCTCGCCGCCGTTCGAGGGGGTCGTCGACGGTGGGATAGAATTATCCGCGTGCGGGACCGACTCGATTCCAACACTCACTGGAAGTGATCTCACGTATGCCAGAATTCGTCAAAACCGGCGTCGAAGGCCTCGATTCGATCCTCAACGGCGGCATCGTTGAGAACGCCGCGGTGCTCGTAAGCGGTAACCCCGGGACCGGAAAGAGCATCTTCGGACTGCAGTATCTCTACAACGGCGTCGATCAGTTCGACGAGGGTGGAATCTACCTCACCTTCGAGGAGACGAAAGACGACATCAGCCAAGCGGCCCAATCGATCGGCTTCGACAAGTGGGACGACTTCGTCGACGACGGTCGGATCAAGGTGTACGACAAGCGAACCCTGCTTCGGAGCGGCGACTTCTCCTCCACGCTGGATACGATCCTCGAAGACCTCCAAGACACCCAGTACGACCGACTCGTCCTCGACTCGCTGACGATGTTCCAGCTCTTCTTCGAGGACGAAAAGGAGCAGCGTCAGTACCTCCTGAAGTTCATCGACATCCTGAAAGACAGCGGTCTCACCTCGATTCTGACGATGGAGCAGTCGGCGGTGTTCCCCGAGACGGAGATCGGGCTGGAGAACTTCCTCACCGACGGCAACATCTACCTCATTCAATCGCCCGCCGGGTCGACGTCGAACCGCTACATCTGGGTCGCGAAGATGCGAAAGCAACCGATCAAGAACTCGATGTTCCCCTTAGAGATCGACGACGGGGGCATCAAGGTGTTCGAACAGGCGGCCGGGTTCTCGATGGTCGGCGAGTCTGCACCGTGGTTCGCCGACGAGGACGGCGGCGGCCTCGAATAGTCGGGTCGACGTTTCGTTCTTCTCACCTCCTATTGGCGGTAACTGTGTGCCCCGAGCTATCGCTCAGAAGTGTCGAAAGAACGGAAAATCTCGTTTCGTCGCAGTACGGAGCTGCGGCCGACGATCAGAGCTTGACGGGTTCGCCGGTGTCCTTACCGGCGAGTTGCTGGGGCATCGTCAGGATGACCTGCGTCGTGCCGCCGGTCTGGCTCGTGATGTCCAGTTGGA
>NZ_BBJO01000077.1 GCF_000739575.1 Halobellus rufus
CGGGTCGCCGACTACGTCCGCGAGCGTGAGGGGCGCGGCGAGACAGTCGTCCACGTCGTTCGGGACGGGGACATCATCGGCGCGATTGCGATGCGGGACGAGCTCCGGGAGGCCGCTCCTGGGGTCGTCGCGGCGCTCCAAGACGCTGGCATCGAGACGGTGATGCTCACCGGCGACAACGAGCGGACGGCCGCTGCCGTTGCCGAGGAGGTCGGTATCGACGAGTACCGTGCCGAACTCCTCCCCGAGGACAAGCAGTCCGTCATCGAGGGCTACCAGGCCGACGGCCACGTCGTCGCGATGGTCGGCGACGGCATCAACGACGCGCCATCGCTGGCCACCGCCGACGTCGGCATCGCGATGGGTGCTGCGGGAACGGACACCGCCATCGAAACGGCTGACATGGCGTTGATGGCCGACGATCTCGAACGGATCCCGTACGCGGTCAAACTGAGCAAGGCGACGCGCTGGAACGTCCTCGAGAACGTCGGGCTCGCGGTGCTGACCGTGACCGTCCTCCTCGCGGGCGTGCTCACCAGCTACGTCACCCTCGCGTCGGGAATGCTGGTCCACGAGGCCAGCGTCCTCCTCGTCATCCTCAACGGGATGCGACTGCTCCGCTACTGACCACGAGACACGATCACAACCACAACTCATGACATCGAATTCGACTGCGACTGACACGACCCAGACGAGAACCAATTGGCAGGTCGACTACGACGCCGACCCGATCGAAATCCGCGACCCCGTCGCGGAGGCCCTCGGCGTCCTCGAACCGGGCGAGCCGTTCGTCGTCACCTACCGGGACGCGGTGAAAGAAGCCGGACACTCCTGTCCGACAGCCTCGGGTGCCTATCGGATCGTCCAGCTCGGGCTCGACGCCCTGTATCCCGACGACTATCCAGTCCGGAGCGAAATCGAGGTCCAGACGGCCGGCCCGCAGGACGATGCCGCGTACGGCGTGATGAGCCGCATCATCTCGTACGTGACTGGCGCGACCGGCGATGACGGATTCAGCGGGCTCGCCGGCGGCTATGGCGGCCGCCGCGACCTCCTGCGCTTCGACGCGTTCGACCCGGACACGGCGGACCCGACGTTCCGGTTCCGGCGAACCGACACGGACGAGACCGTCGAAGTGACCTACCACGTCAGCGACGTTCCTGACGGTGGACCCGCAATCGGGAACCTCCAAGGGATTCTCGACGAATCGGCAACTGACCAGCAACGAGAGGCTTTCGCTGACGCCTGGCACCGCCGGGTACAGGTCGTCCTCAGCGACGACTCGCTGTTCACCGTCGACGCGGTGTGAACGCGACGGTCTACCCCTCTCACTCGAAATAAGTTACTGCGGTACACTATCGATCTCCTCAAGCGCCTCAGTAGCGACATCACCGAGTTCTCCGGCCTCGATATGTGAATACCGCTCTCTCACCATCTCCTCTGAATTGTCGAGATACCGGGCGGCAACCGTGTATCCGAATGCTCGAACGAGAACTTCACCCATTCCACGCCGGCCGCCGTGTGGAGCAAGGTAATCGTGTTTCGGATGGTCGATGTCTATCTCTGCAGCTTCTGAGAGCCGTTGGAGAATCGATTC
>NZ_BBJO01000076.1 GCF_000739575.1 Halobellus rufus
TTTTCCCTCTAGGTTTTTGCGTGAGGGGTTCCTCGCGCTGCGAGGAACCCCTCCACGTCAAAAAGGTAGGTCGGTAGCGTTTTGCCGTCGCTGTGGATAGGCGGTAGTATGAGTACGTATCCACCGATCAGCGAGCATCTCGACGACGTCGAGAGCGCTCGCACCGAGGGGCGGCGGAAGATGGACTGGGCGCTGCAACATATGCCCATCCTGCAGGAACTCCGTGAGCAGTTCGCCGAGTCGAAACCGCTCGACGGGCAGGTCATCGGGATGGCGATGCACGTCGAGGCGAAGACCGCGAATCTCGTCGAACTGCTGGCGCTCGGCGGGGCCGAGATCGCGATCACGGGCTGTAATCCCCTGTCGACGCACGACGACGTGAGCGCGGCGCTCGACGCCAACGACTCGATCACCTCCTACGCCAAGCGCGGCGTCGGCGACGAGGACTACTACGCCGCCATCGAGTCCGTCGTCTCTCACGAGCCGACGATCACCGTCGACGACGGGATGGACATGGTCTACGCGATCCACGAGGACTACCCCGAACTCATCGACACCATCGTCGGCGGGGCCGAGGAGACGACGACCGGCGTCCACCGACTGCGCGCGATGGACGCCGACGGGGAGCTGAAGTACCCCGTGTTCGCCGTCAACGACACCCCGATGAAGCGCCTCTTCGACAACGTCCACGGGACGGGCGAGTCGTCGCTGGCGACCATCGCGATGACGACGAACCTCTCGTGGGCGGGCAAGGACGTCGTCGTCGCGGGCTACGGCTACTGCGGCAAGGGCGTCGCGAAGAAGGCCGCCGGCCAGAACGCGAACGTGATCGTCACCGAAGTCGAGCCGCGCCGCGCGCTGGAGGCGCACATGGAGGGCTACGACGTGATGCCGATGCGGGAGGCCGCCGAGACCGGAGACGTCTTCATCACGACGACCGGCAACCGCGACGTCATCACCCGCGAGGACTTCGAGGCGATGAGCGACGGCGTCCTGCTCGCGAACGCGGGTCACTTCGACATCGAGATCGACCTCGACGCGCTGTCGGACCTCGCCGTCGACGAGTACGAGGCCCGCGACGGCGTCCGCGCGTACGAACTGGCGGACGGCCGCCGCCTCAATGTCCTCGCCGAGGGACGACTCGTCAACCTCGCCTCGCCCATCGCGCTCGGCCACCCCGCGGAAGTGATGGACCAGTCCTTCGGAATCCAGGCCGTTTGCGTCCGCGAACTCGTCGAAAACGGCGACGAGTACGACGCCGGCGTCTACGACGTCCCCGACGAGTTGGACAAGGAGGTCGCAGAGATCAAACTCGACGCCGAGGGCGTCGACCTCGACTCGCTCACCGACGAGCAGGCCGAGTACATGAACAGCTGGAGCCACGGAACCTGATTAGGACACTGTTACCCGAAGTACGCGGCCGCTACTGTCCCCACGTCCACTTCGCGTCGAGCACGTAGCGGTAGACGCCGCTGACTACGATCGCGACGGCGTTGGCCGCCAGATACGGCACCGACCGCCACTCGACGAGGAGATACAGCACCGCGAGCTGTATCGGGATCGCCGTGCCGCGGACGATGTTCGTCTTGAGAAGCCCCGAGAGGAACTCCGCCGTCCCCGTGTTCTGCGTCGCCTCGAACGTCCACGCGTTGTTGAGGACGTACGACAGGACGATGGTGATCTCGATGGAGAAGAGCGCCCCGAGCAGGTAGAACAGCCCGACGACGTCGACGAACAGCCACAACAGCGCCATCTGGATCCCGGCCGTCACCGCTCCGACCACGACGAACCGACGCAACTGGAGCGCGAGCGGGCCGCTGTGGAGGTTGCGGAGGAAGCTCCGGATCATCTAGCGGTAACCGAGCGCCGAGAGCCGCGCTTCGAGGTCCTCGTCGACCGCCTCGTCGCCTCCCTCCCCGTCTCGCGCGCCGTCGTGCTCGGCGGCGCGCAGGAGTTCGGCGTGCGCGTCGACGATGGGTCTGGACCGGTCCAGAACCGCCTGTACCTCCTCGTCGGCGTCGGTCGCCCGGTTCCGCTGTTGGGTCGAATCTTCCGGGCGGTAGTACACTTCCTCCTCGTCGGCGTCGACGTTCTGGATGTAGACCCAATCGCGGTCGCGGACGCTCACGAGGAGGTCCCCGTCCGCCAGCGACCGGGGGATGGGCTGGGCGGTCACGTCCTCGCCGCGAACGGTGACCGAGACGACCGGATCGTCGGCCGGCGTCGCGCCGTCGAGAACGGTCGGCGCGAGCGACTCGCCGAGCCACTCCTCCGGGGCGTCGACGCCGAGCAGGCTCGCCACCGTCGGCGGGATCGAATCGAGGGCGACCTGTTCCTCGACGCGGCGTCCCTCCGCACCCGGGACGTCGACGACGAGCGGGACGTGGATCAGTTCGTCGTAGAGCTTCGGGTAGTGCGCGAGGTGGCCGTGCTCTTGGAATTCCTCGCCGTGGTCGCCCGCGAGGATGACGGCCGTCTCGTCGTCGAGGCCGTTCGCCGAAAGCTCCTCTAGGAGGCGGCCGACGCTGGCGTCGACCTGTCTGGCGGCGGCCTGATACAGCGTCCGCAGGTCGTCGAGCGTCCGCTCGCCGACCTCCCAGCCGAGTCCGGTTCGCGTGTGTGCGTGGAGCATCCGGTGGGTGCCCACGAGCCCCGACGAGACCTCGCGGATGTACCGCGGCGCGGGCACGTACGGCGTGTGGGTGTCCATGTAGTGGACCCAGAGGAAGAACGGCTCGGAGGCCTCTTCGAGGAAGTCGCTCGCGGCGTGTTCGACGTCGAACATCCGCGAGGTGTCGAGGAAGGGCCGGTCGTCGGCGTTGCCCGCGAGCCGAGACTTGATTCGTCTGATGGGCGAGGCCGCCAACTGGAGCCACGCCTCGACGGTCGGGTGGGTCGCGAGGTACTTGCTGTAGATGCTCGACCCGACGCTGGCGACGAAGGGCTCGAACTCGTCGAACCCGTCGTCGTAGCCCCAGTGAGAGGTCAGAAACCCGTTCGCGGCGTTGAATCCGCCGGTCGCGACGCCCGAGTCCGAGAGCGTCCGCGCGAGCGTCGGTACGTTCTCGACGCCGATCTCGCCGGAATCGGCGAACACCGGGCGCGAGGCGAGCATCGACGGGAACGAGAAGGGCGTCCAGTTGCCGTTCGCGAACGCTCGCTCGAACACGGTCCCGCGTTCGGCGAGTTCGTCCATCACGGGCGTGTGTCGCTCCGCGTCGTACGCACCGATCGCGTCGGCTCTGAGGGAGTCGACGGTGACGAGAACGACGTTCGAGACTGGGGTATCAGCGGTCATTTGTGGGTGCGACAACGTTCCGCACCGGTGTTCGGGTCCGACGGAACGGCGTACTATCCGATGGATGGCATTTAAGACATATATACCCGCGGATTTCTGTCGCGCCGCTCGGTGCGGGTCGGCGACGGCTGTCGTCCGGTTTAAATCCCTCTCCGAGCGAGAGAGAGGTATGTCCGCGAATCGGAAAGGCGACCGCCGCGAGCGAGAACTGGTCAACCGGCTCGACGAGGCCGGGTTCGCGGTGATGCGCGCGCCCGCGTCGGGGTCGGCGACGGAGCGCGAGCTGCCCGACGTCCTCGCCGGCAACGGCGACGTGTTCTACGCCATCGAGGCGAAATCGAGCTCCGGGCGACCGATCTATCTCTCCGGCGAGGAGGTCGAGGCGCTCATCTACTTCGCGCAGAACTTCGGCGCGAAGGCGCGGATCGCGGTCCGGTTCGACCGCGAGTCGTGGTACTTCTTCCACCCCGGCGACCTCCACGTGACCGACGGCGGCAACTACCGGGTCAAAAAGGAGACGGCGCTCGCGGAGGGCGAGGGCTTCGACTCCTTCGTCGGCGGCCCCGCCCAGTCACGCCTCACCGACGTCGACGGTGACGAGGGAGAGTAGCTCGGAGCCGTCGTCGACCCCGCCCGTCCCCCCGTCGACGGCGTTCGCTTGCTCGCCGACGCCGTTCGTATTCCGGGGGACGCGGCTCGATCTCCCGCTCGTATCCGCGAGCGGGCGAAGCCGCGAGGCCGGAAACAGGTACCGGCGCGCGCCCGCGGTGCTGTCGGCGACGTCGCCATCGTCGTCGCCGCTGCGGACAGCAGCGACGCGTCGGAGCTCCTCGTCCGACAGCGACGCGACGTAGACGGCGGCGAAAACCGGCTCTTGGCCGCCGTAGGCGGCGTTGGTCTCGTAGGCGGCGACCAGCCGCCCCTCGTCGGTCCGGGTCGCGTCCGCCCGGCGGCCGAGCGCCTCGACGACGACGAGTAGCGATCCGGTCTCTCGATCGCGCACGAGGTCCCCGGGCGCGCGGTCGTGGCGGTCGCAGAGCACCGGGCGCTCGTCGTCCGTGTCGATGGGGACGAACGCGGGGCCGCCGCAGACCGCGCAGACCCGCTCGCGCTCGTTCGGTCCCGGCAGGAGTCGCGCGTCGATCTCGAGTTCGACCCGGCGGCGGTGCTTGCAGTGCGCCCCGCGGATCGCGCTGTCAGGGCAGGTACACGTCTCGCGTTCGACGTCGACGACGTAGGTTCCGCCGTCGGTCTCGACGACGTAGCGACCGTCGCGGAGCGGCCGGACGGTCATCGGCTCGGCCCGAGCGCGGTACGCCCGGCCGGTCTGGCCGTCGACCGGGAGCGTCCGCTCGCGGCGTTCTCCGACGCGACGGATGCGCGACGGTTCGGAACGCGACGGTTTCGACTGCCGGTCGTGAGCGGACGCTGCGGAGACGTGGCGGTGAGACGGCGTCTCACCGCCGAAGGAGTCTGACGCGGCTGTGTTTCGGGTGTGCGTCATCGGTGATCCCGAGAGGGTGTGCTCTCGTGGTCGTCTCTACGGTCCCGAAGACCCTAAACCCTCGTTTCGTGTGGAGATCCGGGCCGTAGCGCCGCATCGAAGCCCTTTTAGAACGTCCTCGGAAACGCTGGGGTATGGAAATCGATGCGGCGATGCGCCGGAAGATCGTGGTCTCTGTCGTCGCGGTCGGCGCGTTCTTCGCCCTCTTCGTCGGCATCGGCGCGACGTACGGTCCGGACCTGGGTGAGACGGGCGGTCTCGCACTCGTCGGGGCGATCGTCCTGTTCATCTTCGTGATGGCCGGCGTCGGATTCATTCTGAAGGACTGACGTCGCGGACCGCCGACTGCGCGCTGCGGGCGCTCGCGGGTACGCTTTCTCGGTCCCGACTTCCCCGTCCCGAACCGTTCACCACGTCTGCGAGAGTCGCAACCGCTCTCGGCGTCCCCGCGACCCGCGTTCCTCAGTCGCCGGCGGTCTCCCGCCAGTCGCGGACGTCGCCCGCGTCCCGCAACGCGTCGGTGTAGTACGACAGCGGGTGCGAGATCGTCTCGCAGCGCTCGTCGGGGTCGACGCAGGTGCCGTAGGTCTTCATCGTCGCGCACGACGGCGGCGGATACTGCGTCCCGTCGTGTTCCGCGAGGTACTCGACGCGCGTGAGGATGCGCTCGCCGCCGTCGCCCTCCTCGGCGTCCAGAAGCGTCAGCACGTCCTCGCCGTTCAGCCCGAGTGCGACGAGGAAGGAGACGAGCGAGAACTCCGCGTGCGCGGGGAGCGACTCGTCGCCCCGCGCGCGACGCACCAGCGCCTTCATACACGGCGGGAACAGCGCGGGGACGACCGTCTCGACGTCTCCGGTTCCGGCCGTCTCGTGGTCGTCGAGCAGCGATCGGAGGTCGGCGACGGCGTCCGACAGTGCCTCCGCGATGGCGTCGCCGCCGTCGGTGCCGCGGACCTCGAACGGGAGGCCTGCCGCCACTCGGCGCTCGACGGCCGCTTCGAGCAGTCGGAGCAGGCCGTCGGCGGGGACGCGGACCGCGCCGTCGGCGACCTCGCGGTTGACGAGTCGCCACCGCTCGCCCCACCCGGTGTCGGCGAGTTCGAGGTACGGCCCGAGGTCGACCCAGTAGTGCGTCGGGTCCCGCCCGGTGCGGGAGACGCTCCCCGCGCCGCCGCTCGAGGCGCCGCGGGTTCGGCCCCCGTCGACCGGCTCGGGGCGCACGGCGGCGTCGAGGTCGAACTCCCGGAGCACGTCCTCGAGGGACGCCCGCGGCCGTCCGGTGCTTTGGAGGTCGTCCTCGGCAGCGAAGTCCTCCGCGAACCGCTCGCGCGCCGTCGCCGCCTCCGCGGTCGCGTACTTCTCGACCGCCGCGGGCGTCTCGATCAGCGAGACGAGGATCCGCGCGATCGGATACGAGAGCAACTCGCTGTCGTCCCAGCGGGGCGACTCCTCGGCGGCGACGGTGCCCTCCATCAGCGCGCGCTCGACCCGCTCGGTCGCCCGGTCGACCGCCGGGGCGTCCTCGGCGATGAGCGCCGCCGGCGAGATGTCCGCCTCGCGGACGGCCTCGCGCGCGCCCTCGAAGAACGGATAGCGCGCGTAGCGCGGGTCCATCGGCATCGCCTTCCCGTTTCCACCGCCGGCGAATAAACACGACGGTCGATGGGCGGGCTCGGGCGTCGCGCTCGGGCCGCCTCGGAGCGGCGACACCGTATCACCTAAGATGCCGCGTCGCCTCTCTCTGCGCGTGCCGCAGTTCGACTACCCGTGTCCCGACTGCCGGGCCACCAACAGCCTCCACGACGCCGACTGCGAGTTCGAGGGGACGCCGTGGCCCGACGTCGAGAAGGCCTACGTCGACATCGTCGCACGGCTCACCGCGGAGCCGACCGAGGAGGAAGCCCTCTACGACGCGATCGACGGCGAGTGGGACGGGCTGCACCGCTCGGCGCTGGAACGCCTCAAGCGCGACGAGCGGGTCACGGAGGGCAACGACGTGCTTCGGCTGCGCACCGCCGAGGAGTTCCGCGAGGAGGTGTCCGAGCCGACGCGCGAGCCGATGCGCACCCTCTACCGCTACGGGAGCGTGCCGGGCTGTCACGACAACGCGGTCTTCGCGATGATCGCGTGGTACGAGATGGTCGGGCTCTCGTGGTCGGAGACCCGCGAGAACGTGATCGAGTGGCTCCGCGACAGCGGCGCGTGGTCTCGCGGGGGCTTCGAGGAGACCTCCCCGGAGGCCCTCGTCGACGCGAAGCGCCACGTCTACGAGGCGGGCTACGGCTGGAAGGAGAAGGCCGAGGCGGCGAAGCGGATCATCGATCGTCACCGCGGCTGAGGCGGCTCGCTGCGATACGCCGTTTCTGTTCTACTCGTTTACAGCAGCTCGAAGACGTGGGCCGGCCACTCCTCCTCGTAGGACAGATCGAAGTCGGGATCGATGTCGACCGTCTCGGGGTCGTCGATGCGGAGCTCGACGCGGTCCCCGATGGCGACGTCCTCGAGCGACGCCTCGACGCGACCTGTCAGCCGAGCCGAGGAGTCGAGTTCGACCACTGCGACGGTGATCGGCGCCAGGTGTTCGAACGCGGACGGAGGCCGGTTGACCGAGGTGTACGAGATCACCTCGCCGGTTCGTGGCTGCTCCGACAACGTGACTGCCCGGCTGCCACAGCCGTAACACGCGGGACGCGGCGGCAGCATCTGCGTGTCGCACTCCGTACAGCGGGCGGCCACCAACCGGCCCTCGGCCAACGCGTCGAAGAAGCCGGGGAGCGTGAACGGCGAGTCGGCGGTGATGTCGTCCGGTCCGAGCGGTCCCGTCGTCGTGGAGTCGGTGTCTGTCATCGTGAATCACGCTCCTCCGTCGGTTGCCGTCAGGACGGTGGCCACGGTGTGGGCGTCCGCGACGCCGCCTTCGTTGATGAGCAGCGCGGTGTCGGCGTCGGCCACTTGTCGTTCCCCGGCCCGTCCGGTGAGCTGTTCGTAGGCTTCGACCGCCTGCAACAGTCCGGTCGCTCCGATCGGGTGCCCGCGGGCCTTCAGTCCGCCGCTGGTGTTGATCCGGACGTCAGTCCAGCCCGCCGACCGGTCTTCGGGATCCTCGACGGTCTCGATTCCGCGACCCTTGGGGGCGAACTCGGCGGCCTCGGCGAGCAGCGCCTCGCAGACGGTGAAGGCGTCGTGGACTTCCGCGACGTCGACGTCCGCGGCGTCCACGCCGGCGTCCTCGTAGGCGGTCGAGGCAGCGACGTTCGCCCCCTCGACGAACGTCAGATCGCGCTCGGCGACGGCGAGGTTGTTGGCCGCCGAGCCGATGCCGGCCACGCGGACCGCGTCGGAACGGCGCTGGAGTTCGGCCGCCACCTCGTCGTTCGCGACGACGACCGCCGCGGCACCGTCGGTAACCGGCGCACAGTCGTACAGTTTCAGCGGGGGAGCGACGTCGGGCGCGTCCATCGCGGTCTCGATATCGACTGCCTGTTGGAACATCGCCCGTGGGTTGTCCGCCGCGTTCCGGTGGTTCTTCACCGCGATCTTGGCCAGGTCCCGTTCCGTCGCGTCGGTCTCGTGGAGGTAGCGCCGCGCGAGAAGAGCGTACGTGGCGGGTGCGGTGATTCCGGACCGCTGTTCTAGGGCCCGCTCGAAGGCGGCACCGAGCGCGTTCGTGGCACCTTCGGTCCCGCCGGCGGTCATCTTCTCGACGCCACAGGCCAGCACCGCGTCGTGGACGCCCGCCCGAACGTCCCGGACTGCGTTCTTGAGCGCGAGCGCACCGGCGGCCGCACACGCCTCGACGCGCTCTGCGGGGACGTTCCGCAGGCCGGCCCATTCGGCCATCAGCGTCCCCTGCATAATCTGATTCTCGTACCGTTCGGACTGGGCGCCGACGTACAGTCCGTCGACGACGTCGGCCGGATCGGGTAACTCCTCGAACGCCTCGGCCAGCGCCTTCGAGAACAAGTCGCGGCCGGGCAGATCTGTCTTGCCCAACGGAGAGGATCCGACCGCGATGAGATGAGCGGTAGACATCCCCTATGGATCCTCAACTACTGGTCTTAAGGGTTTGGGCGCGGAGCGATCCGACTTCGATTCCGATCGCCGTACCCGAGCAGTCACTGCGTTTCACGCACCGAACCCCGTGTTCGCTTCCGCCGTTAAGAAAGAATTTTACGTGACACAGTCACGTCTTGACATAGCATGCACAGACAGATGACGACGCTCGACTTCCTCGATCGGGGGGTCGACATCTACGGCGACGCCGTCGGCGTGGTCGCCCACGACGGCACCGAGTACACCTACGCCGAGTTCGGCGAGCGGGTCGACCGCGCGGCGGCGGCGCTCTCGGACCTCGGCGTGGAGGAGGGCGACCGCGTGGCGCTGCTCTCGCCGAACACACACTGGTTTCTGGAGACGCTGTTCGCGATCAACTCCCTCGGGGCCATCTCGGCCCCGCTCAACTACCGGCTCATCCCGGAGGACTACGAGTACATCCTCGACGACTGCGGGGCCCAAGCAGTCATCGCTGACCACGAGTACGCCGAGAAGATCGAGGCGATCCGCGACCGGGTCCCCGCCACGACGTTCGTCGCCAACCCGGCCGACCACGTCGACGGCGACTGGCGCGACTACGAGTCTCTCTTGGAGGCGGCCGACCCCGACGGGTTCGAGCGCCCCGACGTCTCCGAAGACGACCCCGCGACGATCAACTACACGAGCGGAACGACCGGCGACCCGAAGGGCGTGGTCCGGACCCACCGCACCGAACACCTGCACGCGCTGATCACCGCCCACCACACCGAGGTCAGCGACGACGACGCCTACCTCTGGACGCTCCCGATGTTCCACGTCAACGGGTGGGGCTACCCCTACGTCATCACCGGCGTCGGCGGGAAACACGTCTGTCAGCGCCACTTCGACAGCGAGGGCGCCTTCGAGCGGATCCACGACCACGACGTGACCTACCTCTGCGGCGCGCCGACGGTCCTCGACGAGATGGTCGACCACTACGAGGCCCACGAAGTCGCGGCGACCGGCGACAAGCCGGTCAGGATCGCGACCGCGGCCAGTCCGCCGCCCGAGGCCACCATCCGGACCGTCGAGGACGAACTCGGGTGGAACATCTTGCACGTCTACGGACTGACCGAGACCGGCCCGCTGATCACGACGAGCAACTCGCCGCGGCGGATCGAGAGCGAGGGCCGATTCGAGATCAAGACCCGTCAGGGCCACGCGATGCTCGGGACCGAACTGCGCGTCGTCGACGAGGCCGGCGAGGACGTCCCGGCCGACGACGAGACGATGGGCGAGATCGTCGTCCGCGGCAACCAGGTTATGGACCGCTACTGGAACAAGCCCGAGCGGACCCGCGAGGCCTTCAGCGGGCGGGTCGAGGGGTGGTTCCACACCGGCGACTTCGCCACGATCGACGAACGCGGGATGATCTCGATCAAGGACCGCAAGAAGGACGTCATCATCAGCGGCGGCGAGAACATCTCCAGCGTCGAGGTCGAGGACGCCCTCTACGACCACCCCGACATCGAGCGCGTCGCCGTGATCGGAGTCCCCCACGAGAAGTGGGGTGAGACGCCCAAAGCGATCGTCGTGCCCGCACGCGGCACCGACCTCACCGAGGAGGGGGTCATCGAGTTCGCCCGCGAGAACCTCGCGCACTTCAAGTGCCCGACCGTCGTCGAACTCGTCGACGACCTCCCCGAGACGTCCACGGGCAAGATCCGCAAGGTCGAACTTCGGGAGGCCCACGCCGACCCCGTCGGGTGACGCCGTCCGTTCCGGCTCGTTCGTCGTCGGCATTCGACTGGACACGTGACTGCCACGGAGTCGAGGGGTAGTCTCCGCGTGTCTCCCGCCACACGCGTTATGCCCGTGGGTCCCGTGGTGCCACTATGCAATCGAGCACCGTCAGACGCGGTCTCGTGGGTGTCGCCGTGGGCGCGGCCTGGCTGGGCGGGCTGTACGCCGCGACGCCGCTCGTCGGCGAATTCCCGCCGATCGCGCTCGCGGAGGGGTTCATCGTCCGCGCTCCGGGGTGGCTGTCGACGCTGGCGGTCGGCCTGTTGGGGTTCTCGGCCAAACCGGTCTTGTTGGGCAGCGTGCTCGTCGGCGTCGTGGCCGTCGCGGCGGTCGCGTGGATCCGCTGGCCCCGGAACCGCGAGTGGTCCGCGCTCCTCGGACTTGTCGTCGGCGCGGGCGTGACCGCCGCGGCGCTGGTGATCGCCGGCGTCGACGTCTCGCCGAACGCGGCGCTCGCACTCGCGGTCGCGCTCGGGACTCCCTACGCAGTGAGTCGGTTGCTCGCGGAGCCGACGGCCTCCCCGGACAGGCGGCGGTTCCTCCGGCGCGCGGGCGTCGTCGTCGTCGCGGGCG
>NZ_BBJO01000075.1 GCF_000739575.1 Halobellus rufus
CCCTCGAACAAGAAGAGCGCATTCAGGCGCGGGAAGCCGAACTGGAGCGCATCAATGCCCAGGCCGAGCTGGGAACGCAGGACGGTCGCGAGCAGCGCACGCGAGAGGTCGTCGCGCAAGGGAGCAAGCAGCGCCGGCGGGAGTTCCAGAAGCGGGCCGCGAGCGTGGACCCGATGGCCGACCCTGAACGGGATGATCCCCGGGCGGAGCTCTCCCAAGATGAACTGGCGGCAGTGAACACGGAGGCAGACCGACTCGCGACGCGGGTGGATGGCTGGTCACGTGCGGCGGTCAGTCGACGCCTGGCCGAAGCGGTCGTCGACGGCACGGACATGACGAGTGCGGTCGTGCGGGTGTTCGAGGAGTTGCAGACGGCTCCGGGAGGCACCGTGCCCATCGACGCCCTCGAGGACGTCGATCGCGGCACCGTCACGATCGAAGGCCGTGTGAAGACCCTCTGGGACAGTGATTCACCGGCCATCCAGCAAGTCGGGCTGATCGCAGACGAAAGCGGGCAAACGAAGGTGACGATCTGGAAGGCATCGGACGCACCGTGGATCGAGGAAGGCGAGAAGGTGCGCATCCACGAAGCGGCCACGAACTGGTACGAGGGCCGGATCTCGGTGGCCGTGACGGGGTGGAGCATCATCCACTTCCCGGAGCGCGGCCGGTGGTGGGAAGCATAGCCAGTCGGAGCTGTCTTCTTATTTTTGCTGTGTGCCGGACCGACCCAGACCCCACCGCCCCACCCTCCGCTCCGTGCTCGCTCCTACCGTCGCTGCGCGCGCAGCCACGACCTTACGCACCAGTCCAACATTTATCCGGGAAACCGCGGGAAGGGATGCGCGACTCGAGCGGGTTTATCGAGCCCCAGAGGGGTGCGGGCGCGACAACATCGCGCTCTTGAATCAACCATGTCTAATGATTCGCATGAGTACGTCTGTGAATTCTGTGGGGAAGACTTCGAAACAGGGAGCAAGAAAGCCGGACATATCTCATGGTATCACCGCGATGATCGCCAAGAAGAGGACTTGATAACCGAACTCCAACGGCTTGCCACCGAGAAAGGGCACCCGCCGGAGATGAGCGAGATGGACACCGAGGGCGAGTACTCGCGAAGTACGTATCTGAGCCACTTTGGAACGTGGAATGACGCGCTACGGGCAGCAGATCTCGAAGTCAAACGCCCCACAAACGTCCCGAAAGACCGGATCATCGAAGCCATTCAGGCGCTTGCTGATCAACTCGGCCATCCACCAACAGTCGACGAGATGAACAACCACGGAAAGTATTCGCGGAAAACTGCCAGCAAGCGGTTTGGTAGCTGGAACGACGCCCTACGGAGTGCCGGGTTTGAACCGCATAATGAGGAAATCCCACGAGAGGACCTTCTTGCAGAGATTCATCGACTCACAGAGGAGCTCGGTCACGTCCCAGCCATTGCTGATTTAGACGAATACGGCCGATACTCGATCAAGGGCTATCTTCGGGAGTTCGGTGGGTGGGATGCAGCAATCACGACGGCAGGCTACGAGCCACATACCCCGTTTCGTGGCTCTGACCATCCGCGGTGGGTCGGTGGCAAAGAACGAGACCGTCTGTGGTATGGGCCGAAATGGAGTCAGCAGCGTGAACGAGCGGTACAACGAGATGGGTTCGAGTGTCAGCGGCCGAACTGTGATCACACACGGGCAAGCCATCGAAACCAGTACGGACGGGACCTCCACGTACACCATATTGTCCCGCTGCGGTCATTCAGAGACGAACACGGTGAGATTGATTACGAGCAAGCGAATGCACTCGATAATCTCGTCACGCTCTGCAGCGAGCATCACGCTCGGTGGGAGCAGATTTCACCACTACAGCCTGACGTTCGACATTCGTAGCCAGCCAATCACGTCAGCACTTTGCTAAACCCTTGGTCCACATCTGCGGTTGACTTGTGGTGAATCTGCATCTGAAGATGTTTTTCCGCCCTCAGGAGGGCTGGAGGGCAATCGGTTCCGTCCTCCCGAACTCGTTATGAACGACCAGCATTCAACGACAGGCCGTGAGCGGCTCCGAATGCATCTGGTACAGGCATTGACCCGTGCAGAATCAGACGCTGTCCAGCAGCATCTTAGAGCCGCGTTAGAAGAGTGGGAGCGCCAACCGCCAACGCACCTACAGGAGTGCCCAGTCTGTGGGAAAGTGGGGTTGCCCGAACGAATTCAGCAGCATCGGTGCGGGAGACAAGGCACAGACGGTTACTGAGAAACTGGATTTATTCGTCATAGTACATCTCTTCTTGCCGCTCTACACTATCTAGGAGGTGGTCCTCGGCTTCTTCAGCGAACAGTCGGACAGAGGATGGAAGTGAAGGGTCTTCTTGCCAGTCGCGGAGCATCTCTATCTCGTCTTCCTTTTTGCTGACCCCGGACAGACTCCGAGTAGCGAGAGCGTCTGTGTATAGAGCTCCATGAATCACGCTTGAAACGGATTCTGCATCACGGATGTCGTCAACGCCTTCGGTCACAACTTTACGGTAGATTTTCTCTGTGTTCTCGGTTACGGGGAGGAACTTGCAATACCAGATGACTCGGAGTAACTGGTCCTCAGAGCAATCTGGGATTCTTGCTACGAGTCGGTCAGCAATATCAGCTATGGGGAAGCATGCGGTGAGGTCTGAAAACGCCATAGGGGTGTAGTAGTCGGTGGCGAGAATCCGTTGGCAGACTTTGTTTACTGCGGCGTCGTAGCTGTCCGCTTCTTTCATCCGGTCTGTTTCTACATCCAGGTGTGTCGGTAGGAGTGAGACGCCGGTGTATTCGTTTTCCAGTCGTTGGAGAGTGAAGTTGACGAACTGTTCTGGGTTTCGCTCAGCGACTTCTGCGATTACGAGTTGGAGGCTGTGTGCTTCCGAGGTTAGGTTTTCTCTTTTCTCGGTGTAGTCTAACACCCCTTCGAGAATTTCTCCATCTACGTTCTCTGAGTCATCATTGTGTAACGGGAGGGGACGCAGCACCATTTCTACCGACTGCGAGTCAAGTGATTCTGCATCGTGTAGAAGCGTGCGGAGCACTGATTCTGTCCATTCTTGGTGGTCGTCCCAGTACCCGTTCAAAACTTGGCTTAGACCGGAGATAAGTTCCGGAGAGTACGGAGAGTGGTTCTCTAGTAGTTCTTCGGTTTTCTCTTGTACGTAGTCTAGATCTTCTGTGGCTAGAGACCGGAGACCGGCTGGAGCCAGGCTGAACCGTTCTTCTTCGATATACTGGTTGACGAAGTCCTTTCCCTTCTCAGGGTCAGCAGAGCAGATCCCCATCAAGACGTGCGGTTTGTAGGGTGTGAGATCGGGATCATCTGCTTCGAGAAGTTGTTCGCCGAAATCCGGGCGCTCATCTGCGAGTATCATGAAGAACCGATTGAATGAGGAGTCCCGAATTCCTGCGACAATATCCTTGAACTCACCTGGTTCGAGTTCCTCTTCATCGATTCCTTCTGCGAAGCTCCGGATTTCAGTTTCCCGTTCCTCCATCTTTTTCGGCCCCCCGCGCCGCATTTGCTGAAGAAGTTGGTACCGCTCGTTGTCCTCTAATTCTTCCTGGAGTTCCTGGGTTTCCTTTTCGATTCCAAGTTCATCCGCATTATCTCGCTCGGCTAACCGGCTCAGTGCATCGATACATTGCAAGTCTTCGTCTTCGGAGACGTATTCAGCGGCGAATTCGAGTACTCGGGCCAGTTCCTTCTGGTTGAATACTTCTTGGTGTTCGCCGTAATACCGGGCCTGCGAGTTCTCGAAACTCCCGAGTTTCTCGGCAGCAGTTTTCCGTATCTCCGGGTGTGGATCTTCCTGGATTATCTCGATGAGAAGAGCGACTGCTTGTTCGCGGAGTTCCAGCCAGGGCTCCGTAACAGGGACTTTCCCCTGCCAGGATCGCATCTGGGAACGGTTGATTGGGTCGACAGAGAAATCGTGTATTTCGGTGCTTGAAACCTCTCCGATGACATCAAGCAGATCAAGTCTGAGTTCGTCGTCGAGATCTCCCGAGAGGAAGTGTTCACCGACCACTCCCAGAATCTTCTGCTGGGGCCCCGGAGATTTATTGAATCCTGGCCGCAGCGCCTGCCGTAGTTTTTGATCAGCGCTACCGGTCTGGAGCTGTGACTGAGGCGGATAATAAACTGCAATCCAGAGCAGCCACCACGTGGCGTCTTCTGGCTCTCCCTGTAAGGCGTTGGAAAGCAGGTCGGTTGACTCTATAATGAGATCTCCTGCTGGAGAAGCGGTATACATGGAACTCCTGAAGAGCTGTTCTTCTTCTGGGTCTTCCGGTAGTTCTTCCCGGTGTGCGGCTTTGACGAGTTCTATTGCGTAATGGGGATGCGTTGACGCCAGAATCTTGAACCGGCGAAGAAGTCGGACTCTTTTTGCGAATCCGTATTCGCCTATGTTCTCTATCTCCGTATTTAGAGCGTCTCGAAACGTTTTCCGGGCCTCTCTACAGTTGTAGCGTCGGTGAATTATCGCTAGCTGGTTGATCTGATTCTTTCCGGTGAACTCACTGAAGTTGTCGTAGATTTCGTCTTGGTAATCGCGTGGGGAGTCGGAGAAGAAGCTGTTGTAGACAATGTATTCTTGGAGCGCATCAGGCTGGACAGTTAGACGGTTCGAATGCTCGGCCACGAGTCCGATGTTTTCAGTCAGTATTTCCCTTAGCTCGATCTCGGTGGGCCTGTCCACCGACATAGCTTCTCTGAACTGCTGTAGCAGGTCCTCATTGTTCGTGTCCAGTTCACCGATGGCAGAAAGATACTTGACGTAGGTCTCCAGCTTCTGCGGATTGCCAACTCCTTGTTGCTCTCCCAATTTCTGGATGTCGGAAAGAACGTCTTCGAAGACGGTTTCAAGTGATTCATCCTGGGCAACAGGGTCTGATGTATGTTCGTCGCCGGAGAACTGCTCCGCAAGGAGATGGGCGAAAAGAGGCAGGCCCTCACTTATCGATACGATCTGATCAAGTGTAGTCGGGTGAGTAACCCCGTAATATTCTCGTAAGATTTCGTGGACGTCCTCCGTGTTCAACGGCTGAAGTTCGACTGTCTCCGTTTCTACATCATTGAATCGGTTGCCGTAATCTTGTAGTGAGGAGATGAAATGCGGTCTCTCTGCAAATATGAGTTTGAGATGGGGCTGGTACTGTTCTGCGAGGTCGAACAGACGCTTGATCTGGTTCGCGTTCCGGGCATCGTCTACGAAGAGTAGAGTGTTCCTCTCATCCTCCAGTTCGAGTTCCTCCAGTCCGTCATCAATGTTTCCGGCGTGTATATCTGTCCAGTATACCTGCCAGTCCGGTTTTTCGGCCTCTAAGAGTAGGCTGCCTTCAACGACGAGCCTTGTCTTCCCGATCCCGGCCCGTCCGGCGAGAATGAGTACGTCTTCCCCGGAGTTCGGGAAGTCGGTGATCTTATTCAGTTCACTTTCCCGGCCAAAGAACGGGAGGTCGTACCTATCATGCGGATGTTCTCCGTTGAGCCGTTCCTGAAATCGTTCCGGAATAGACTGAAAAATCCTGTATTTCTTGTCCGTCGGAAGTCGGCCCGCTATCTCCTGGATCTCAAGAAGTATCTCCGTTTGACCTTCCTCTAGATCTTCTGTATGCTGGTGGATTCGCTGGGAATAGTCCATGATCAGCTTGTGACCAAGTTCCTGGTTTTCACTGATCTCCAGCTCCAATTGATTCAGAAACTCGTTTATGAGGTCTTCTGGCGTAACTTCGACCTCTTCGCCGAGCATGTCTTCGTTGAACGACTCCGCAATATCTGAAGGCGTGATCAAGTCGCCTCCGTCATCAAATTCTTCGACGAGGTCAACGATATGGTCATCCTCGAAAATGGCGATAAAGACGTCAGCGTCCAAGCCCTCGTGACTCTCCGCTACGTGAGAAGCTGCGTTTTCTACAGCTTCATTCAGGAAGTGCATCCGCTTGCCTTTCCCATAGAGGTGTTTCGCTGTAGAAGAAGCAAGAATACTGGCGCTGATAGAGACCGGGTCAACCATATTCGATGGTTTTGCAGGTGAGTGGTTTAATACTCGGTCTTTGAGTCTGGTCCAGCGCCTTCGCTGATTGAAACTGGTTTACTTCGCCTTGCTTGAGTAGTGGTCATTACACCGACCATCTAGTTCCCAGAACGCGGTCGGTGGTGGGAATAGCCGGTCGTCGTAGCTCTCTTTTTGCTACGGGCCGGACCGACCCAGACCCCACCTCCCCACCCTCCGCTCCGTGCTCGCTCCTGATGGTCGCTGCGCGCGCAGCCACAACCGTGAATACGAACCGCACGCTTTAGAGCTGTAACTGGTCTTTAACGGATTGGAATCCGAGGCGGCCGAGAATCTGGGCTGGGCCGCGCTTTGGCAGGTCGCGGGCGGTAGCCAGCTTGCCTGGCGGGTCGCTTCCGCCAATCCCGATTTCCCAGTCGGTCTCGGATTCGAATCGCTTGACCGCGGTTTCCACACGTTCAGAGACTGCATCGACATCCATCGTCTTCACTCCGCTGTCCCGCATCACCACGTCTCCGTTCACGATGACCGTCTCCACGTCGGCAGGCGCCGCGTTGTTGACAACCTGCGCCGGGACGTTAGTCAGCGGCGTGAACTTGGGCTTCTCGACATCAAGGACGATCGCGTCAGCGCGTTTGCCGGTCTCGAGGCTCCCAATCTCGTCGCCGACGCCGAGCGCCTCCGCTCCCTCAATAGTGAGCATGCGCACTAGTTCCATCGAGGAGTACTGGCCGGC
>NZ_BBJO01000074.1 GCF_000739575.1 Halobellus rufus
AACCCCGATATGGGGATATGAGGGTATGGCGCAGGCCCCAGACACCGGTCGCGACGTCGCCGGTGAGTACCTCTACCACGTTGTCTGTCACGACTGCCCGACCGAGTCGCTCTCGGAGGATGCAACAGAAGCCGAAGCACAGGGAGACGAACACCGAACGTCGACGGGCCATCACGTCGAGGTGGCCGAGTTGCTGAACGAGTGACTGCCGCGTTCTCCGGCGCGTGACTGCCGTATCCTCGAACGCGTGGCTGTTGCGGAACCGGGCGAGAAACTACCGAGGGTCGACGCCGACGACGGCGCGGCTCAGTTCGAGAGCTGGTCGATGATATCGAGCAGGTCGCTCTTGTCCTGGACGCCGATGACGCGTTCGGCCTCCTCGCCGTTCTTGTAGAACTGCAGCGTCGGCACCGAGCGGACGCCGGCGTCGCGGGCGACGTCCTGCAGTTCGTCGATGTCGACTTTCAGGACGGCGACGTCGGTCTCGTCGGCGATCTCCTCGACCGTCGGTTCGAGCATTTTACACGGGCCGCACCAGTCCGCGTGGTAGTCGACGAGGACGATCTCGTGATCGTCGAGGAGTTCGGCGAGGTGGTCTGCGCTCTCGACGTGGATCGGCGCGCCGGTCGCTTCGGGCGTGCTCATACCGGCCCCTACTGGCGGCAGCCTCTTACCTATTTCGAGGGTTGGAACGATTGACGCACGAACGAGTCCCGAAGACGAACGCCGCTAGACGTCGGACTCGACCGCGTACCGGAGCAGCACGCCGTCGTCGATGCGCTGTACGTCCCGGAGGTCGAGTTCCGAAAACGAGGCGACGAAGCCGGCACCGTCGGCGAGCGTCGGGGCGTCGCGACCGCCGATCACCAGCGAGCCGACGAACAGCGACAGCTCGTCGACGAGCCCAGCCTCGAACAGCGAGAAGATGATCTCGCCGCCGCCTTCGACCATCAGCTCCTCGACGCCGCGGTCGGAGAGCTTCGCGAGCGCCTCCGGAAGGGCGACTCGCTCCTCGCCGGCCACGATCACCTCCGCGCCCGCGTCTGCGAGCGCGGCCCGTCTCTCGGGCTCGGCCGCCGTCGCGACGACGACGTACGTCGTCGCCGCGTCGTCGAGGATTCTCGCGTCCAGCGGGGTTCGGCCGCTCGAATCGACGACGACGCGAGCGGGGTTCGGGGATTCGTCGCGCGCGGCGCGCTCGTCTCGGAGTTTCGGCTCGTCGAGCGCGAGATGGGGGTCGTCTGCGAGGACCGTTCCGACGCCGACGAGGACGGCGTCGCTCTCCGCGCGGAGTCGGTCCACGCGGGCGAAGTCGTCGTCGCCGCTGATCCGGACCTGCTCGCGGCGGCGCGTCGAGAGCTTCCCGTCCGCGCTCACCGCGGCGTTGACGACGACGTGCATACCCGACGGGACGGACTCGCGAGGCAAGCGCATTTCGGTCCGGCACGGCGCACGGTGAGGGCTGTCACGAGCGCCGGACAGGACTTATGTGCCAGAGCGCGGAGTATCGAAACGAGATGTCGCCGAAAGTGCTGATGCTCGGGTGGGGATTTCCGCCGAACGTGAGCGGCGGACTCGACACGCACGTCGGGGAACTGTTCGACGGAATGCGAGCCCGCGGACTCGACGTCGAACTCGTCCTTCCGGCGGAGTACGCCCCCGAAGACAGAGACGGCATCGTCGGCGTTCCGACCGGCGACGGCGACATCCTGACGCGTGTCGGTCGGATGAGCGAGACGTTCGCAGAGCGCGCCCGCGACGCCGACGTCATCCACACGCACGACTGGTTCGGGTACGGCCCCGGCTCGCGCGCGAAGTCGAACGCGGACGTCGAGTGGGTGACGACGTTTCACTCGCTGTCGACCGACCGCAACATCGATCCGCCGAAGCGCGAGGTCGAGACGGAGCGCCGGCTCGCGGAGCGCGCCGACCACCTCATCGCCGTCAGCGAACTGACCGCGGCCGACGTCAAAGCGAGATACGGCGGCGACTGCCGCGTCATCTACAACGGCTTCTCGACGTGTTCGACGACCGGCCGCGACTACAAGGAGGAACTCGGCATCGACGGGGAGATGCTGTTCTTCGTCGGCCGCCACACCGACCAGAAGGGCATCTCCCACCTCGTCTACGCGATGGAGAAACTCCGGCGCGACGACGTCACGCTCGTCGTCGGCGGCTCCGGTCACCTGACGGAGCAACTGAAGCGGTTCGCCGAACTGCTCGACGTCGACGACCGGATCGAGTGGGTGGGCTACGTGCCCGAGGAGGACCTCGGCGACTACTACGCCTCCGCGGACCTGTTCGTCTCACCGTCGCTTGCGGAGCCGTTCGGCATCACGATCACCGAGGCGCTCTCGGCGGGCACGCGCGTCGTCGCCACCGAGAGCGGCGTCAACGAGGTGCTCTCCGAGGGGTGCGTCGTCGAGGTGACGCCGGATTCGACGTCGATCGCCACCGGCATCGAGCGAGGACTCGCGCTGGAGGGGGAGCCGCAGTACGAGCCGATCACGTGGGACGAGGTCGTCGACGAGACGATCGCGTTCTACGAGGAGATCGTCTGAGACGGCGCTCCCGTCCGCGATCGCTACCTCGTTCCCACGCTCACCGAAGCACGCGCACGTCGGTCACCGGCTCCGGGTGTCGGATCCGGTACCCGTCGGCCGTCGGAACGAGTCCCTCGCTCGGGAGCTGCTGTCTGGCGGCCTGATACGGGCTGTCGCCGTCGACGCCCTGATACGGGCTGTCCCGGGATCCCCGGTACGGACTCGACTGCCCTCGTCCGCCCTGTGAGGCGTCCCCCTCGGCGCGTTGGTACGGGCTGTCGTCGCCCTCAGCACGCTGGTACGGGCTGTCGCCGTCGACGCCCCGGTGGGGTCCCTCGTCGCGGCGCTCCGCCTCCCGCTCGAAGTCCTCCGGCGGTAGGTAGATCCGCTCGCCCGACTCCGATCGGACGATCACGGCGGTGTCGCGGTCCCCGCGCATCGTGATCACCGTCTCGCCGCCCTCGACGTTCACCGCGAAGTTCACCCGCGGGTCGTCGGTGCCCCCGCCGGCGTCGCTGCCGTCGCGCGCTTCCATACCGTACGGTGCGTCGGCTTCGTATTTATACCTCCGGCGGACCCCCGACCGGTCGGTCGCGCGGGCCTCCGAGGGGCCGTTCACCGACTGCCCCCGAAGTCAAGTAGTCGGACGACGAACCGAGGTCCATGGATCTTCGAGACGCAACGACCGAGGACGTCGACGCGGTTCGCCGGGTAGCCACGGAGTCGTTGAGCGCCTCCTACGGCCACGCCATCGACGAGGAGACCATCGAGGCGGCCGTCGAGAAGTGGTACAGCGCCGACCGCCTCCGCGAGGCGCTGACGGACGACCGGGAGATCTTCGTGGTCGCCGTCGACGAGGGCTCCGTCGTCGGCTTCGCACAGAGCGAGATCTCGGAGGGCCGCGAGGTCGTCGGCTACCTCGATTGGCTGCACGTCGTGCCCGACCACCGCGGCGCGGGGATCGGCTCCCAACTGCTCGCGCGACTGAAAGAGGAACTCGTCGATTCCGGCGTCGACCGCTTGGAGGGTCGCGTCCTCGCCGACAACGAGGAGGGGGTCGCATTCTACGAGGAACAGGGGTTCAGCGAGGTCGGCGAACGCAGCGTCGACATCCACGGCGAGACGTTCACCGAGCGCGTGTTCACGGTCCTGCTCGACGAGACCGAGTCCGACTCCGGCGGGCTCACGCACCGCTCGACCGACGACGGCACGCGGGTCTACGTCTCCTACGAGGAGTCGATGCGCGGGTCCGACGCGCCGTTCTTCGCCGTCTACCTCGACGAGGAGCGGACGGAGCGCTACGGCTGGATGTGCGGCGTCGACGAGAGCCTCGACGTCGCGATCGACACGATGGAGCGACTGGAGTGCAACGACTGCGGGAACCGCCGGAAACCCGCCCGCTGGGACGCGGCGTACCTGTAGACCCACCTACCTTTT
>NZ_BBJO01000073.1 GCF_000739575.1 Halobellus rufus
TCACCGACATCCGCAGAACAAGTCGAAAACGGCCAACAGCGACACGCTCAGTTGATGCAATGCATTGAGTATTTCCAACGGCTCGAAGCTGAAGGACAAGGCTGGGAGCTGGAGAGTCGTAGTCGCGAGGAATTAGAGAGTATTGAAGGAGGGCATGGAGGAATATCACTTTTCGCAAAGCGGTCTATCATCCTCAACAATCTCTACGGGGTCGATATCGAGGACGGAGCAGTCGAGATCTGCAAACTACGCTTGTGGCTGTCGATGGTCGCTGATATCGAGGACGAACCGAACGAGGTCGAACCACTCCCGAATATTGATTTCAACATCCGTCAGGGCAACTCGCTGATTGGGTTCACTGAACTCCAAGAAGTCGCACGGGAGGATGCCGGCGACGCGTCACTCTCGAATTGGGGTGTCGGGACTGCGGTCAAGGACCTCTATGAGGATGTCATTCGGGAACAGGACCGTCATCGGGCGGCGGATTCAGCCCGTGAAGCGCAGAACGCTCGTAAAATGGCTGAGCGAAAAATCGACTCCCACAGTGAGGAGCTTAATGAGAAAATCCGCGATCAGTTCAACGAACTCGTTGACGAGGATGTTTCTCTTGGGGAATTAGAGGAATTCTCACCGTTTCATTGGGTGCTTGAGTTCGCGACAGTCTATCGAGAAGGCGGCTTTGATGTCATCATTGGAAACCCCCCGTGGGATGAACTGAAGCCATATCGGACGGATTTCTTCCCAAAGTACGATACTGAGTTTCGTAGCCGCCCGCCAAGTGAGAAGGACAAGAAGGTAGAGGAGCTTTTAGAGACCCCTGAAATCGCTTCTGAATGGGAGGAGTTCCAGCGTGACAAGGAACGCCAAGCGACCTATATCAACCAGAGTGGAGAATACGAGTACCAGACGCCAAGCGTAGAAGGGCAACAGGTTGCACGGACGAACGACCTGTCGCTACTGTTCTTTGAGCGAGTCTATGATATCGTCAGAGATGGTGGGTATGTTTCACAGCTGCTTCCTGGTCCGTTTTTCAATGCCGCCGCTGGGAAGGATTTGCGAGTCCATATGCTCGAGGAGTCGACGGTTCAGCATATAATTGGATTCGAGAACAATGGGATCTTCAATGACATCCACGGCCAGTATAATTTCGGAATAGTAACATTCCGGAATTCCGGGAATACTGACACTGTTAACGGTATCTTCCATCAGACTTCTGTTGATACCCTTCGGTCGATTGATGATGTAGCTCTGGAGATCCCCGCACGCATCCTCAAGGAGTATTCTCCCGGTGCTCGGATATTCCCAAATATCGAGGAACAACAGGAGGTCTCAGTGCTGGATAAGATTCTCCAGACACCTCCATTGGCGACCGAAATTGGTGGTACTTGGCGTACGGTCTTGTACAAGGAACTGGATCGGGGACGAGATCGGGATAGATTCATCGAGGACGAATCCAAAGGGGATTATCCGGTCTATCAGGGAAAGAACATCCACCAATTCTGTTACGAGTCGACCTACGTCGACGACCTTGAACCAGTTTCTTTGTGGAGTGTCGATGAGGATAACGAGGAGTTGAGCGCGAAGCGTCGCGTTCGAGAGAAGAACTTCCGTGCCCGGGACGAGGCGATCAGCCTCAAGAAGGCTATCTACAACAAGTTCAATGATGACCCTGAGTTCAGCCATCTCCCGTCAAGTTCCCAGAAGCGTTTCGTCAATCGATTGCTAACCGAGGAATTTGACCGTCCAGAACTTTCCTTGGAAGACGTCCGTCTCCATAGCTCTGAGTATCGACTTGTGCTCCGTGAGGTCGCTCGTGCAACTGACGAACGGACGCTCATTGCGGCTGTAATCCCACCCGGTGGAGTGGTCGTCCATACGCTGTACACGGTCCGGCCATTTGAGGCGAACCCTACCAAGGGTGATCTTTCGGAATTCCCGATGCACAGTGCTTACGACCGTGTTTTCACCGATAAGGAGCTTTTCGTCGCGCTTGGGCTGATCAACAGCATCCCCTTCGATTTCTTAATGCGGACAAAGGTTGATTCCCACGCCTCGAAGTACAAGTTTGAGGAGTCACAGGCGCCCCGACTCACTGACGGCGACAACTGGTTCCACTACATCGCTGATCGTGCGGCGAAGCTCAGCTGTTACGGTGAGGAGTTTGCTAAAATGCGTGAGCGACTCGGTGGGATTGATCCGGCGACGGATATGGAGACACGGCGTGAACTACAGGCCGAAGTCGACGCAGCCGTGTTCCACGCATATGGGCTGGATGAGGAGGAAATGCAGTTCGTTCTTGACGACTTCCATCGCGTGTCGAACCCTCGTATTATGACAGAAGCGTACTTTGAGAAGGTTGCTGAGAAATACGGCCATCTTGGAGACGCAGGGCCGATGGAATAACTACTGAACTAGCGCTACGCCTGGCTTCCGGACATTAATGGGTTCAGCTTTACTGATGAATACTGTCAAGCGCTCGCCGGGTCATCGCTCCATCGACATTCAGATATTGACGTGCAGTAGTGATGTCCTCCCACCCGAACATTGCTCGGAGCGCGGGGAGATCTAAGCCTCTTCCTGCATGGTACGACGCGGCTGTTGCACGTAATCCATGTAGCGAGGTTGCGTCATTAGACAGCTCCGGAGACCGTTCTAAGGCGGTTTCTAGTCGCCGTTGTAAGGTCGAGAATGAATACGGCCAGCCGCTATGTTCGTTGAGTAGTAATTCGACTGCGACTCGGACTCGATATGAGAAATGGTACGGAACTGTTCGAGATGCGGCTTCTGTTTTCGGGAGCCAATACCGATCAGCAAAGCTCTGGAAATCCGTATTGGGATTGTGATCCAGCCGCTGTTTCACCGCCTGCCGACAGTAGCCACAGATACCACCATCTCGTCCCTTCGTACAGTTCTCCTGTGGGGGAATCTGAATCATCTGCCGCTCTAGGTCAACCCACGATTTCGACAAGTGCGTTGTTTCTCCTGGTCGAAGTCCAAGACGGCCTCCAAGGAGAATGGCCGCTCGTGTTTCGAGCCTCCGTTGCGTATCTCCTATTCGTCCAGCCCCTTCTAACAGTAGTTCGAACTCGCGTTCGCTAAGGGCCCTCTCTCGTGTTGCTACCATATCTATCGCTGTCTGTCGATACAAAGATAATCCGCATCTTCTTCGAGTGTCAAGGTGAATCGGTTCACAGTGCCAGAATTGCCGTCTGATATGACAGGAAATACTTATGTGTGCCCTCCGGACGAAGCGTATGGGACTCTTTGAGACCTTATTTAGCTCATCCACTGGGGATACTGTCCCTCAGGCACAGCAACCGAGTCAGCACGAAATCTTCCCCGAGGACAAGTACAATGTCGCATACGCTGTAGCCGCTCGGCGTGAAGAAATTCGGGCGTTAGAACACCTTCTAAAAGCGGATCAGACGTCACCTACCGCCTTGGAGGCTGAGCCTTTCCTTCAGGATATAATTGAAGATATGGAGCGGGATCGGGAATACTCCCTCCGCCTTCGCACCTCTGGGGAGGAGCTCGTCGACGATATCCGTGAACTCATAGAGCATTGGGACAATCAGGTAGATGAGCAGATAGGGACGATTTGGTGGCCTATCGGAGCAGATACGACGTTCAGGTTGTACCTCCATTATCTGGAACTCCGTGCTGACGCGGAGGATGACCAATTTTCGTTCCCGGAGTCTGCTGGACAGGTTCACACTCTCGTCCAGCGTGGTCTCAGTGCAATAGAAGATGATGACGACTCGAAGCTCGCTGTAGTCCACAAGCGAGACATTCCTTGGGAAGAACCAGCTGAGGACAGTTGATCCAGTTCGCTCCTTCTCAAAGAGACCGATTAATTGTATCCAGTATCAAACCCAGTTATGGTAGAAATCCCAGACTCCCTGTGTTCGCTGTTCACTGCGAAAATTAAGGAGGAGGACGATGGCACATTCGTCATCGAGATTCCTTCGAGTGAAATCAAGCATGGGGCGCTGACTGTTGATGAAACGTACCGCATCGCTCTTCTTGATTCATCCTCTGAAGCTGAATCGACATCTCCACAGGGCCCACGGCGTCCCGCTACTCAGGGGAGCACGAGCCACGATTCATCTGGTCCTCCTGTCGATGAAGGCGAAGTCCGTGACGTGACAATCGAAACTGTCGGCGATCAGGGCGACGGTATTGCGAAAGTCGAACGGGGGTATGTCGTGATTGTCCCCGGCGCTCAGCCCGGTGACGAGCCAACAGTCGAAATCGAACAAGTACAGGAGAACGTCGCGTTTGCGAGCATCGTCGATAGCGATCCGCGAGCACTCTAACCTATTGACCTTCCGTGGATCGGTCTTCTTCTCGGTAAACCATCGGTGTGAGAAGGCTCCGTTCGCGTTTGTCTGATGGAGGTGGTTCTGAAAGTCACGTCACGCTTTCTCCACCCGTTTGCGATGGCACAACCTTCCAAAGCCGAAATGCAATCTATGACAAAGGAACCGATTGAGGTACTCGAACGACCTGGCCGACCAGGTCGCCGATGAGTTCGAGGCGTATAGACAGCCGGACGAATTCAAGGATGTCTCGCTCGTGATTGAGAACAGCGATGAGAAGCGTCCGACGCTGATCGTCCACGTTGATAGGGAGGATGCGGAGTCCCTTGCCGACCGTATCGATGAGTTCCTCCGCGAACACGGTGCCCGTACTGAACGGGAACGACATTCAGCAACGGATGTCCGCGTGTTAGCGACGGTCGACTAACACCGTCCCCTCCAATTTTTTGACTGACTGCAAGCAC
>NZ_BBJO01000072.1 GCF_000739575.1 Halobellus rufus
AAACGATACTATCAGAGAGCCCACGAGACAGCGCGTCTCGTGGGCTCTCTTCATTTCGACGCCCGACCGCTCGACGCTCGACGCTCGACCGAGCAACCCACAACACTCCCTACACCTAACCGCGCGCGAGCGGTTCACCTCGCACATCGCGGGGACAACGCCCTCGACGTCGCCCACCACCCTACGTTCACCCGACCATCCGACAGTTAACCCGATTAAATCGAGTTAATTGGATGGAAGGCGGGCTGAGCGAGTTCCTCGTTTATGGGATACCGGTCGCAACGAGCGATCGCAATGACCCGCAGCACAACAGCCACGATCGCGATCGTGGTCGCACTCGTCGGGATGGCGGCGTTCCCGATGGGCGCGACCGCGGCGACGGACCTCTCGGTCGACGTCACCCAGCAGGCCGAGACGGGCGAGGCGGTCGTGACAGTAACGGCTAACGACAGCGCAGTGGAGAACGCGACGGTGAACGTGACGTCCGAGTCGGCGTACAACGGCACCGGCACGCACGAGACCGACGCGAACGGCACCGTCACGTTGCCGAACCCGAACGAGACGGTGACCGTCGACGTGACAGTAACGGCTAACGACACGAACACGACGCAGCAGGTCGAACTCGTTCCCTACGAGGACTCCCTGGACCTCGACGTGACCCAGGAGTCCGACGGAACGGTGACGGCGACCGTCACCCAGTACGGTGAGGCCGTCGAGAACGCCACCGTCGAGGCCGACGGCGAGGCCAACTACTCGGCGAACGCGACGACCGACGAGAACGGGAGCGCGACGCTCGCCCAGCCGGAGGACACGCAGAACGTCTCCGTGACGGCGACCGTCGACGACCTCAGCGCGGAGACGACGACGCAGCTCGAGGGCTCCGCACAGCTCGAAGTCACGGCCGAGCAGCGCGATGACGGCGTCTTCGTGACCGTCACGCACGGCTCCGACGCGGTCGAGAACGCCACCGTCGACGTGGCGGCCGACGGCGACTACGCGGGCACGGGCACCTACGAGACCGACGCGAACGGCGAGGTCGCCCTGCCGCTCCCGCAGGAGAACGCCACGATCGACGTGAGCGCCACGGCCGACAACGAGACGGCGACGACGACGGCTGATCTGACAGTCGCGTTCGTCGAGGAGGAAGGCATCTTCGGACAGGCCGTCTCGCAGTTCGTCGCCGCCCTGCAGTCGTCCGGGTTCGAGGGTCCACCGGGCCTCGTGATCTCGGACTTCGTGACGGGCAACAACCCGGGTAACGCCGGCGACGCGCCCGGCCTCGCGGACGACGAGAACGAGACCGCCGACGGAAACGAGACCGACGACGCGCCCGGTCGCTCCGGTGAGGCTCCGGGTCGATCCGGCGACGCGCCGGGTCAGTCTGACGACGCGGACGGCGAGAACGAGCGCGGAGCGGGCGCTGCAGCGGCGAACGGGAACGCCCCCGACGACCGTGACCGCGGCCCCGACGCGCGCGACGACGCGGACGACGATAGCGAAGAGACCGAAGGCGACGACGCCGAAGCGGACGACGATAGCAACGACGCTGACGCAGACGACGACAGCGACGACGAGGAAGCGGATGACGACGACGAGGCCGGCGGAAGCGGCGGATCGAACGCCGCCCCGGGGAACTCCGGTAACGCGCCGGGTCAGAACTAACGGTTCGACTCGACCGAGTCAGACCGTCTGATCGATCGATCGAGCACTTCGATTTTTCTAGACGAGTCCGACAGGCGCGAGCGGAGTCGAAAGTCGTCGGTGCGGTCACTCACCCGACGGACGTCGGTATCGATACCGATCGAGTTCCGCTGGCGTCAGGCCCGACCGGGAGGTCACGGTGTCGCGGTCGGCGTCCAGGCGTCGGATCGCGGCGTGTGCTCCGGTCGCGACGAACTCGATCCACCGGTCGTCGCCGCCTGCTGTCCACTCGTCGTCGGGACTGGGATCCCACGCGTCGGTGTCGAGGCCGGATATTGTCGCGTGTGCGACTGACTGTGCCTCCGATCGCACGTCGTTCGATCGAGTGCGTGACGACGTGAACTCGCGGTACTGGTCGCGCTGGCGCGCCAACGCCCGTACCGCGATCGTGCTCACGAGCGACGCACACAGCGGATCGTCGATGACGTCGGGATCAGCACAGCCCTCGCGGTCGGGGTCCCGGCCGTCACGGCCGCGACCGACTCGCTCCAGTACGCCGGCCAGCGCGAAGTACCGTCGCGCGTCGCGGTCGGCCACCAGCGCGCGTTCGAGCGCGGCGTCGACGACGGCGTCGAGCGCGTCGGTCACGATTCGTCTGCGGCCTCTCCGTCGGGGGTGTCGAGCGTGGCGTCGACGACGGTCCCGTCCGGTCGGAGCGTGACGCGTCCGAGCGTGACCGTCTCGCCGACGTCGGCCACGCGGGATATCGTCCTGAGCGTCGCCTCCCGGTCGAGCCGGTCCCACACCACCCGCTCGACGTGCCCCTGGAAGGCCTCGGGGTCGGTCCAGCCCGAGTCGATGTCGGAGGGGACGTGGACGACGAACTGGAACTCGGCTTCGGTGACGTGGATGCCGACGCCGAACGTGTCGCCCGCCGGATCGTCTTCGGTCATACCGCTACGTCCGGGGCCGCGACAAAATATCCTGTCGGTGTCCGGTGTGTGCCGGACTGACGGTCGCGGTCGGGCCGTCGACCGGCGGGCGTGAGCTATGTCATCGCATCACGACGAGCGGTCGGATAGGACGGCTTTTGAGCCGCGAGGGATTTCTGCCGGCAATGAGCTACAAGATCGGACTCGTCGGCAAGCCCTCCGTCGGCAAGTCCTCTTTCTTCAACGCGGCGACGATGAACGACGTGCCCGAGGGCGCGTACCCGTTCACGACCATCGATCCCTCCGTCGGCGAGGCGTACGTCCGCGTCGACTGTGCAGCGCCCGAGTTCGACGAGACGTGCACGCCGTCGGTCGGGTTCTGCGACGATGGCACGCGCTTCGTCCCGGTGAAGCTCGTCGACGTCGCGGGGCTCATCCCCGGCGCGCACGAGGGCAAGGGCCTCGGCAACCAGTTCCTGACCGACCTCAACGAGGCCGACGTGCTCGTCCACGTCGTCGACTTCTCCGGAGAGACGGACATCGAAGGCGAACCCACCGAGGGCCACGACCCCCGCGATGACATCGACTTCCTCGAGAACGAACTCGACATGTGGTATCTCGACATCCTGGAGAAGGGTCTCGAACGCTACCGCTCGGGGTACCACGGCGAGGAGGCGAACGTCGAGGAGGACCTCGCCGAACAGATGTCGGCGTTCAAGACGAACAAAGACGAGATCAAGCAGATCCTGCTCGCCACGGACGCGGGCCTCGACCCCGACGAGTGGGACGAGGAGACGAAAGAGCGCGTCGCCCGCGAGATCAGAAAGCGGACCAAGCCGATCCTGATCGCGGCGAACAAGATGGACACGCCCGCCGCACAGGAGAACTACGAGTCGGTGACGGCCGACCCGGAGTACGACCACCTCACGTTCGTCCCCACGAGCGCGCACGCGGAGAAAGCGCTCAAACAGGCCGACGAGGCCGACGTCGTAGACTACCAGCCCGGCGCGTCGTCGTTCGAGATCGTCGGCGACCCGTCCGAGGAGCAGGCCGCCGGCCTCGAACAGATCCGCGAGTACGTGGAGGCGTTCGACGGAACCGGCGTCCAGGACGTCCTCGAATCGGCCCTCTTCGACGTGATGGGCGCGATCGCGATCTTCCCGGGCAGCGCGAACGGTCGCGCCGACTCCCAAGGCGTCTTCCGCGACTGCTTCATCCTCCCCGAGGAGTCGACGACCGAGGACTTCGCCTACCACCTTCATTCCGATATCGGCGACGGACTGCTCCACGGGATCGACTGCCGCTCGAACCGGCAGGTCGGCGCGGACCACGAGCTGACCCACCGCGACGTCGTCGAGATCGTCACGACGAACTGATCGGACGTGTGCCGCAACGTTGAGCGGTCACGCCCCGCAGGGGGCGGCGGCGTGTCGCGATCGGGAGGAGTCGAGCGGTCGTCCGGATCCGGAGAGGTAGCTACTTCACCGGCGCGTGCGCACCCGAGCGTATGATCGACGAGGCTCCGATCGGCGCGTTCCTCGACGACGTCGCCTCCGAGCGGGTGACGCCGGCGGGCGGCACCGTCGTCGCCGTCTCGGGTGCGATGGGCGCGGCGCTGTGTGAGATGGCCTGCATACACACGCTCGCGGCGCGAGACGAGAGCGAAGACGTCGATGCTGACGACGCGGCGACCGTCGACTTCGAGGCGCTCCGAGCCGATCTCGCCGGTCAGCGGCGACGCCTCCTCGCGCTCGCCGAGCAGGACGCGGCCCTCGTCGACGACCTGTTCGGCGGCGGTTCAGCGTCGGATTCGGGCGAGGACGACGATGAGCAGCGCGGCCCGTCGGACCGACTCTCGAAGCGCGCGGCGGGGATCCCGCTCGCGACCGCGGAGGCCGCGCTCGCCGTCCTCGAAGACGCCGCGGTGGTGATCGACCGCGGGCGGCCGGGCGTCGCGGCCGACGCCAAGGCGGGTGCGTACCTCGCTGACGCCGCCGTTCGGGCGTCGCTCGCGACGGTCGAAATCAACGTCAGCGCGCTCGATGACGCCTCGCACGCGGCGGACCTCCGGGAGCGGGCCGCACAGATCGCCGCTGACGCGGCAGACCTCCGTGAGGACGTTTTGAATATGCGCTGACACGATAGCAATTACTAAGGCGGTGCCGTGTGGTGATCCGGACGATGGACGATCCGATTCGGGTACTGCACGTCGAGTCCGACCCGCAGTTCCGAGCGCTGACGGCCGACTCGCTGACGGCGGTCAGCGACGTGATCGACGTGTCTTCTCACCCGTCCCCGGACGGCGCGCTTTCGGCGATCCGCGACCGCGACGTCGACTGCCTGCTCACCGACTACGAGTTCGAGGGCGCGACGGGGCTGGAACTCCTCGAGGACGTCCGCGAGGAGTGGCCGAACCTTCCGGTCATCCTCTTCACCGGAACCGGCTCCGAAGCGGTCGCCAGCCGGGCGATTTCCGCCGGCGTCACCGACTACTTCCAGAAGACGGGGCGACAGAAACAGTACGCGCTGCTCGCGAACCGCGTCGAGGACGCCGTCGAGTCAGGCCGCCGCGAACGCGAACGCCGCCGGAACCAGCGGCAGTTCGAGGCCATCTTCGACGATCCGAACCTGCTCGTCGGCCTGCTCGACCCGGACGGGACGGTCAGAGACGTCAACCGGACGGCGGCCGAATACGTCCCGGTGGACCGGGAGGAGGCCACCGGACGGACCTTCTGGGAGACGGCGTGGTGGCCCGAGACACTCCGCGACGACGTGAGAGAGTGGGTCGCGGCGGCGGCCGCGGGTGAGTACGTCGACTACGAGGCGACGCATCCGAACCCCGGCGGGCGACCGATCACCGCGGAGGGCTCCTTTCGGCCCGTCACCGACCGGAACGGGACCGTGACCGCGATCGTGGTCTCGGCTCGGGACGTCACCGAGAGCCGCCGTCGCGAACGGGAGCTACAGCGACAGTACGAGCGCCTCGACGACTTCGCGAGCTTCGTCTCTCACGACTTCCAGACCCCGATTTCGACGGCTCGCGGTCGGCTGGAACTGGCCCGCGAGACGGACGCGGACGAGCATCTCGACCGCGCGATCGACGCCGTCGAGCGCATCGATCGGCTCCGGTCGGACCTCGCGGAGACGTTACGCAGCGGCGACATCGTCTCCGAGCGGACGGACGTCGCGATCGAGGACGTCGTCGGGGACGCGTGGGAGGCCGTCGATCCGCCGGCGGCCGCGTCGGTCTCGGTCCGGGAGTCGACCGCGCTACGCGCCGACCGAGAGGCCCTCCAGCGGCTCTTGGAGAACTTCGTTCGAAACTCGATCGAGCACGGGGATGCCGACGTCAACGTCCTCGTGGGAGCTACCGACGACGGGTTCTACTACGAGGACTCGGGCCCGGGGATCGATCCGGAACTCCGTGAGGACGTGTTCACGCCCGGCTTCTCGACGAAGACCCGGAGCGACGGCACCGGGATGGGGCTGGCCGGCGTGCATCAGATCGTTCTCGCCCACCGATGGGACATCGACGTCTGCGACGCTCGGACACTCAGCGGCGCTCGTTTCGAGGTCCAGACGGGGTAGCGTCTCGAAGCGAGGTGGGAGGGCTACGCCTCTACGGGCGTCTTCACCACGGTGACCGGCATCTCCGTCAGCCGAAGCACCCGGTCGGTCGTGCTCCCGAGCAGACTCCGGTACTCGTCGGGACGACGTCTCGTGCCCAAAACCACGAGGTCGACGCCGGCCTCGCGCGCGAACTCGGCGATTGTCTCGGGTGGCTGTCCGTGTTTGAGGTGGCCTTTCACGTCGACCCCCCGCGACTCCGCTCTCTGAACGACCGCCGCGATCGCCTCTTCGCCGACTTCTTCGAGCCCGTGTTCCGGTCCCTCGTGGCCGTCGACGTACTCGTCGCCGCTGTAGGCGTCGTAGACGTCGCTGTCGACGACGTACAACACGTGCAACGTCGCGCCGTGCTGTTCGGCTAACTCGAGGGCGTGGTCGGTCGCTCGGTCCGATGCCTCCTCGCCGCCGGTCGCGAGTAGTATGTCTTCGAACATATCTGATCCTACGTGTCGAGAGCGCAAAAGTGTCGGTGGTGAACCCGCTGGCAGTCGGTGCTAGAAATTTCAAGATAGTTTATGATAAGGTATGTACTAAGAAATTGCTTGCAACCGCTTGAAAATTACTTGAAAAGCGTATTCGATAACACTGCTCAAACTATATAGGGGTTCTTTTGATTCAGTCTTTGCCGTCTCCGGCCGGAGCGTCCCCAGTTCGATCCTGTCGGTCGGGCGTGAAATCGCGGCGGAAGGAAGGCTTTTGTACGATGGATGCTGTACCCACATCGTGTTACGTGGTGCCAAAAGCGGTCACGACAGTCCGACCGCGTCACCCGCTCAGCATCCGCGATTCCGGAACGGCATCGCGGTCCGTTCGGATCGGGGCGTTCGGTGTGCCACAGTGCGTGATACGCGACGGTGACAACTGATGATTTCAATGAGCACGAACGGCGGCGAGGACGGCCGAAGAGCGAGTATAGACCGGAACAATCAATGCACATCCAACGCGGTGATCCTGTAATGGACGGACGAGTGACCATCTCCGAACTGGAGAAAGTGTACGGCGAAGGAGCCGAGCGGACGAAGGCCATCGAGGACCTCTCCTTCGAGGTCGAGGGCGGGGAGTTCATCAGCGTCGTCGGTCCGAGCGGCTGTGGCAAGAGCACGCTGCTGTATCTCATCGCGGGCTTTCTGGACACCACCTCGGGGACGATCGCCATCGACGACGAGCCGATCAGCGGCCCCGGAACCGACCGGGGCGTCGTGTTCCAAGACTACGCGCTGTTCCCGTGGCGGACCGTCTTCGAGAACGTCACCTACGGCCTCGAAGAGGACGGCGTTCCGAAGGAGGAGCGACAGAGCATCGCCCAGAAGTACATCGACCTCGTCGACCTCGACGGCTTCGAGGACAAGTACCCCAAGGAACTCTCCGGCGGGATGAAACAGCGCGTCGGCATCGCGCGCACGCTCGCGTACGAACCGAAGATCCTGCTGATGGACGAGCCCTTCGGCGCGCTGGACCAACCGCTCCGCGAGGCGCTGCAGGATCAGCTTCGGGACATCTGGAACGACCTCGGCAAGACGATCGTGTTCATCACCCACGACGTCGAGGAGGCGGTGTACCTCTCAGAGCGCGTCCTCATCATGACGCGTCACCCCGGGACGAAAAAGACCGTCAAGGAAGTCGGCCTCGACCGCTCGGGGTCGCGCGAGGACATCGTCACCTCCGACGAGTTCGCCGAGTACAAAAACTCCGTCTGGAAGTCCCTCCACGAAGAGACCCAAACTGAGGTGACACTGTAGCCGTGCGACACGCGACGTCACAACGGATCGAGACGCTTCCCGCCCCCGTCCAGGGCGTCGCCCGGACGATCTTCGATTGGATCCCGCTCGGGATCCTCGTGGTCCTCTGGGAACTCGCCAGCGGCGCGGTCGTCGCCGAGTCGATCCTCCCGCCGCCGACGACCGTTTCGAGCCGGATCGTCGAACTCCTCGTCACCGGCGAGGTGTTCTCGCACCTGTTCATCTCGCTGTTCCGGATCGCCGTTGGACTCGGGTTGAGTATCTTCATCGGGGTCCTCCTCGGGATCGGGATGGCCCGCTCGAAGCCCGTCGAGAACTTCTTCGACATTTTCCTGTCGATGACGTATCCCATTCCGAAGACCGCGCTCGTTCCGCTCGCGATCCTGTGGCTGGGCGTCGGCACGGAGACGGCCATCCTGATCGTCTTCCTCGCGTGCCTGCTGCCCGTGGTGTTGAACGCGTACAACGCCGCCAACGACGTCGACCAGAACCTCGTCTGGGCGGCGCAGATGATGGGCACCGACGGGCGGGAGATGCTGTATAAGGTCGTCTTTCCGGCGACGATCCCCGAGATCATGACCGGGATCCGACAGGCCGTCCCGATCGCGTTCGTCGCGCTCGTGAGCGCCGAACTCATCGCGTCGAACCAGGGGATCGGATACCTGATCCTCACCTCCGGACAGATCGGCAACTACCCGCGGATGTTCGCGAACATCGTCATCATCTCGGCGGTCGCGTTCGTGGCCGTCCGTGGATTCGAGGAGGCTCGTAACAGGGTGTTAGTATGGACGTAACGACGGACGCGAAGGGCGGTTTCGACCTCTCGCGACTCGTGGAGTTCGGGAAATCGATCTACTCGCTGGTGATCGTGCTGGTGCTCTGGGAGCTGGTCGGGCAGTTCGAGCTCATCCACTACTACTTCCTCCCGCCGCTCTCGGACATCATCATCCGGTTCGTCGAACTGACGCTGTCGGGCGATATGCTGTACAACGCGTACCTGACTCTGTACCGCGCGCTCGTCGGCCTCGCGATCGCGTCGGTCTTGGGCGTGATCGTCGGCGTGCTGTCGGCGCGGAACGACCTCGTCGACTGGTTCTTCGACCCGATCATCAAGATCGGCTACCCGGTGCCGATCATCTCGCTGATCCCCGTGTTTATGCTGTGGTTCGGCATCGGCGACCTCTCGAAGATCATTATGGTCGCCGTCGGGACGTTCTGGCCCGTCGCGGTCAACGCCCGCGACAGCACCCAACAGGTCCAGCAGAACCTCGTCTGGGCGGCGCAGATGATGGGGACGAGCGACAGGCGGCTCCTCCGGCGCGTGGTGTTGCCCGCGGCGCTGCCCGGGATCATCACCGGGTTCCAGATCGCGATGCCGCTGTCGCTCATCATCACGTTCGTCTTCGAGATGGTGGCCGGCGGGGGCGGACTGGGTGCCCTCGAAATTCAAGGCGTCCGGTCCTTCCAGTCCGCGCAGGTCTACGCGGCGATCATCGCCGTGATGTTCATCGGAATCGGTCTCGACCGCGGTCTCCGGCTCATCCGGAGTCGACTTCTGCACTGGACCTGAATCGAGCGACGACTCTCCGTTCCTCGCTCTCCCTCCCGTTTTCGGCTACTTCGTGTCGAGCGCTCTCGCCTTCCGACCGCGACAGCGAGCGACGCATCCGCCTCGGCCGCCGGCACAAAAACCTAAATGGATGTACATCAAAGACCGGTACGTATGCCAACCACTGACAGCGACGGTTGTCCGTACAGCCACCGGTCTCCGCCGAGCGCGTCTCTCGAACGCGAGAGCCACGGGGCGGTGATGCGATGATCGACGCGGCCGAAGAGCGGGTCATCGACTGCGACTGGCACTACCAGGACTCGTTCAAGGAGGTCGCGGAGTACATGCCCGAGCCGTGGAACACGAAGTACAAGCGGAGCAACTGGGACGACGCCGGCGTCAAACAGAACCTCAGTTCGTTCTTCCCGACGTCGACCGGCGACCGGCAAAACTACGGGAAGGTCCTCCGCGAGCACTCGAACTACCCGGACGAACCCGAGGAACCCGAGCGCGTCGGCGAGGGGATGGAGTTCCTCGACATCGACGTCTCGCTGCAGATCTCGCATCTCATCCTCGCGATGGGCGGCGTCAACGCCGACGACGAGCGCGTGCAGGCGTTCACCCACGCGTACATCGAGTACATGCTCGAAGAGGTGCTCGACCCCGACGAGGGCATCTACGGCCTCGCACCCATCCCCTACGGCGACATCGACGCCTCGCTGGAAGTCCTCGAACGGGTGGAGGACGAGGACGCGTACGTGGGAGCGTGCTTCGTCACCGCGGGGGCGAGTCCGCCGCTCGGCAACCGCAAGTACGACCCGATCTACGAGCGCTGCGAGCAGATGGACTACCCGATCGTCTACCACACGGGCGGATCGGGACTCGACGAGTACGTCCGAGCCGGGTACCAGGAGATGATCGAGACCCACACGCTGGGCTTTCTCGAATCGAACATGTCCCAGATCGTCAGCGTCGCCTGTCAGGGCGTCCCCGAGAAGTACCCCGACCTCGACATCGTCTTCATGGAGTCGGGCGTCACCTACATCCCCGGACTGGTCAGCCGCCTCGACGAGGAGTACCTGAAGCGACCCGAGGAAGCCCCGCTGCTCGACACCCGCCCCAGCGAGTACATCACCGACTTCTACTTCGGGACGCAGCCGCTGGAGATCTCCGCGCGCAACGACCTCCTCGAACTCTGCTTCGACATGATCGGCACGGACAGGCTCCTGTACGCCTCCGACTACCCCCACTGGGACTTCGACAGCCCCTCCGTCATCAACGACCTCCCGATGCTGGACGACGACGACAGACGCGCGATTCTTTCCGGTAACGCCGAGGAGGTGTTCGGCGTATGAGCGGGGAGGGACTCGTCGAAGTCGGTCCCGAATCCGAGTTCGAGGACGGCGACCACGCCGTCGTGGAGGTCGGCCGCGCGGAAGTCGGTGTCATCAAAGCCGAGGGCGAGTTCTACGCGCTCCGGAACCAGTGTCCGCACGACGGCGGCCCCGTCTGCGAGGGCAACGTCCAGCGCGAACTCGTCGGCGAGTTCACCGGCACGGGCGAGCGCGTCGAGCAGTACTACAGCGACAACTGCATCGTCTCCTGCCCGTGGCACGGGTGGTCCTTCGAGTTGGAGACGGGCAAGCACATCGGCGACGACCGGATCAGGGTCCCCACCTACGACGTCGTCGTCGAGGACGGGACCGTCTACGTCGACGGCGGAGACTGACCGCTCTCTCGCATCTGCTCTGTCGCGTCGACGGAACTGGACCGACCGCCACCGACCCAGTCGGCGTGAAGACCGACTCAATCGGTGGACAACCTACTTGTATTCGACCGCAGACGTGTCACTATGCACGTCGCGATCATCGGCGGTGCGAGCACCATCGCAACGACTGTGGCCCACACGCTTTCGGCCGTGGCACCGACGGTCGACGTCTCGCTCGTCGACATCAACGAGGGGGCCGCGTGGGCGCACGCGAAAGACGTCACCCACGCGAGCTACCACTTCTCGAACGCCCCGGGATCGACGGTCCCCGGAGCGGACGTGGGCACGATCCGCGCTGCCACGCCGGACGAACTGCCGGCGCTCGATCCGGACTTCGTCGTGTTCAACGCGGCCGCGCCGCAGCCGGAGGACGCGACCGATCGGGGGGCGAGAGAGGCCGAACTCGATCGGAACCTCTCGATCGTCGAGTCCGTGGCCGAGGACCTCCGGCCGCTGGACCCCACGCCGCTGCTCGTGGTGACGAACCCGATCGACCGCCTCGTCTACCAGTTCTACTCGCTGTTGGAGTGGCCGCGGCGCTGCTTCCTCGGTTACTCCCTGTCCGAAACGGCCCGGATGGCCGACGCGGTCAGCACCGAACTCGACGTCCCGCAGAACGACGTCACCGTCCCGATGATGGGCGAACACGGCGAGAACGTCGTGCCGATCCTCTCGCGGGCGCGCGTCGACGGCGAGCCGGTCGCCACAGACGGTCTCGACCGCGAGGACCTCTTGGAGTACGTCCGCGACATCCCCTTCGAGATCGCCAAAGAGCGCGGCGTCGCGGAGACGTCCCGATGGGTCACGAGCGCGGGCATCGCGCGTGTGATCCGCTCGGTCATCGCGGGAAGCGAACCCGGCGGCGACGACGCCCGCGGGCGTCTCGGCGAGCCGTTCTGTCTGTCGACGCCGCTCGCCGGCGAGTACGGGTTCGATAACCTCGCGCTCAGCGTCCCCGTCGACCTCGACGAGGGCGGCGTCGCCGAGATCCACGAGTGGGAGCTCGATTCGGTCGAGAGCGCGGAGCTCTCTGTGGCGGCCGACGCCATCCGCGCGGACCTCGAACGCCTCGGCGCGAAGGGCTACGACGCCTGAACTACCGACCCTCCGTGGGAGGCTACGGCAGGTACTCGTTGGTCGCGTACTCGGTGACGTCGAAGCTCTCCTCGACGAACCCGAGTTCGACCAGTTCGTCGATCGCGAACTGGAGCCGGTCGGTGTCGATCGTGATGTCCTGGCGGTAGTAGTCGTTGTTCGTGAGGAAGAACCCGTCGACGACCGCCTCGGGGAGCTCGAAGTGCTCCGCCGCCAGCGTGACGACCTCCGAGCGGTTTTCGTAACAGTACTCCACCAGTTCGTCGAGGTCCTCGCCCCACGCGGCGATCGCGTCGCCCTTCTCGTCGAGTGAGTTGTTCGAGGCGACGGTGTAGGCGAACGGGTACGCCTCGTCCCAGAGGTCCTGACTGGTGTACACCTCGTTGAAGCCCTCCCCGCGGGCTCCGACCGCGAACAGCGCGGGGAAGATCCCCGCGTCGATTCGCCCGTCGTTGATGGCCTCGATGAACGTCGGGAACGGGAGTTCGACGATCTCGGCGTCAGAGCCGAACTCGAGGTTCTCTTGGCGCATTCCCTTTTCGAGGACCGCGTGGGTGCCGGTCCCCTGCGCGTTGACGCCGACGTTCGTCCCCTCCAGATCGGCGATCTCGGTGATCCCCGAATCCGGCCCGGAGAAGATGGTGAACCCGTACCATTCGGGGTGGGCGTCCCAGAAGTCCGTCGAGATCATCGAGATGTTGCCCGGGACGGCCTCCTGTCTGACCGCGGAGGCGTAACTCACCGTGGTCAGGAGCGCCATGTCGACCTCGCCGGCCGCCATCGCGTTCAGCGAGTCGGGCGTGCTCTCGTTGCGAGTCACGCTGAGTTCGTACTCCGACCCGAGGTTCGAGACCTGCTCTTGAATCTCCTCGATCGCGAACAGCGACCCGAGGTTCTCGACCGGAACGGTGAACGCCAGCCCGAGTTCCGGCGTTCCGCCGCCGGTGATCCCCGAGATACTTGAACACCCAGCGAGCCCCGTCAGTCCGACCGTTCCGGCGGCCGCCCCGCCCTTCAGAAACGATCGACGCCGTATGCTATCAAATGCCATCAACAAACAGGATAGATTCGATGGTATATAAAATCACCTCTCGACCAACATATTTTCAACTCGACGCGCGAGCGGAGCCCCGCTTTTCCTTCCCGACGTCCTCCGACGGCGGCCGAATCGACCGCCTCGAACACGCAGCGGCGACTACTCCTCGGACATCACGGTGACGACCGGAAGCTCCGACTCCAACAGAATCGACTGGGTCTTGCTGCCGAACAGCGCCTTCCCCGCCGGCGATCGTTTGCGGCCGCCGATGACGAGATACCGGGCCCCGCGTCGCTCCGCCTCCGAGAGGATCTCCTCGACGGGTTCGCCGACGCGGCCTTTGACGACGGTGTCGGCCGGGTCGTCGAGCGTGCCCCGAACCACGTCGCGTGCGACGCCGGTCGCGTGTCGTTCGCCGTCCTCGACGGTGTACTCGTCGCCGCGGGCGCTCTCTTGCGGCGTCTGGTTGCTCCCGCCGTACGAGGCGGGCGTCGTGACCGACCGCCCCGACGACCCGCCCGTCGACGATCGGAACTCCTCGAAGACGCTCTGCGGCATCACGTGCAGGACGACGTGTTCGACGCCGAGGGCGTTCGCCAACTCTTCGCCCCGCTCGACTGCCCCGCTCGGGATCGATTCGCCGTCGACCGCGGTCAGTATCGCCATACCCCACAGTCCAAGCGCGAATTAATAAATCGTGGTGGCGATCGCCACACGTTCGGCGCTGTGACCCGCGATTTTATTACCGGCCCCGAACAATCCTGCGTCGTCGAATGAGCGATAGAGCATCAGACATACGAGCCTCTCCAGCCACCGGCGACGACGGCGGTGGCGAGGTGCGGTACCTCTCCCAGTCGGACCTGGAGGTACCCACGCACCAGATCGTCGCCCCCGACGGATCGTACGACGAGGAGGCGATCCCGGACCTCGAGGAGGAGGAGCTCTTGGACCTGTATCGGTGGATGGTGACAGACCGGGTGTTCTCCCGGCGGATGGTGAACATCCAGCGGCGCGGCGAACTCGGCACCTTCGGGTCGACCCGCGGTCAGGAGGCCAGCATCATCGGGAGCGCGTTCACGCTCTCCCCGGAGGACTGGCTGTACGTCGGCCGCGCCTGGACGCCGATGTTTATGCGCGGCGCGTCGATGGAGGATATGATCCTCTTCTGGCGCGGCATCGAGGAGGGCCAGGAGGCGTTCGCGAAGGTCAACGCCCAGATCGCGATCTCGATCGGCTCGCACCTCCCCCTGGTCTCGGGGATCGCGTGGGGGATGCGCCTCGACGACGCCGACGCCATCGCGACGGCCTACCTCGGCGACGGCGCGACGAGCACCGGCGCGGCCCACGAGGGGATCAACCTCGCGAGCTCCGTCGGCCTGCCGGCGCTGTTTTACTGTCAGAACAACCAGTACGCGATCTCGATGCCCTACGAGAAGCAGTCGGGCGCGAACACCATCGCCCAGAAGGCGCTGGCGTACGGCATCGACGCGATCCGCGTCGACGGACAGGACGTCCTCGCCGTCTACGACGCCGTTTCGAGCGCCCGCGAGAGAGTGCTCGACGGCGAGCCCGTCTTCGTAGAGTCGGTCACGTACCGCCTCGACGCGCACACGACCAGCGACGACCCCACCCGCTACCGCTCCGACGAGGAGGTCGACCACTGGGAGTCTCACGACCCCATCGAGCGCTACCGCGAGTTCCTCAAATCCGAGGGGCTGTGGTCCGAAATCGACCACGACGCCGTCGTCGAGGAGATCGAAGCGGAGTTCGACGAGGCGCTCGCCGCCGCGAACGCGATGGAGGAGCGCGCCGTTTCGGAGATGTTCGAGTACCTCTACGACGAACTCCCGCCCGAGTTGGCCCGACAGCTCGCGGAGTTCGAGGAGCTGCTCGAACGGCGACCCGAGATGTACGACTTCATCGAACAGCGGCCCAAGGGATGACAATGCAGGCAACAATCGTAGAGGCGGTCAACGACGCACTGCACGGGGAGATGGAACGCGACGACCGCGTCGTCGTCTTCGGCGAGGACGTCGCCGAGAGCGGCGGGGTCTTCCGCGCGACGGATGATCTGCTGGAGGAGTTCGGGAGCGAGCGCGTCGTCGACACGCCGCTCTCGGAGATCGCGATCGTCGGCGGCGCGGCCGGGATGGCGATGTACGGCTACCGGCCGGTGGCGGAGATCCAGTTCTCGGGCTTTCTCCCCCCGGCGTTCGATCAGCTCGTCACGAACGCGAGCCGGATCCGCTGGCGGACGCGCGGGGAGCTGAACGCGCCGATGGTCGTGCGGATGCCCTACGGAGCCGGCGTCCGCGCGCTCGAACACCACTCGGAGAGTCTGGAGGGCGCGTACGGTCACATCCCCGGCCTCCAAGTCGTCGTCCCGAGCACGCCCGCGGACACGAAGGGCCTGCTGACGGCGGCGATCCGCGACCCCGACCCGGTCCTCTTCATGGAACCGAAGCGGATCTACCGCTCGATCCGCGAGGAGGTCCCCGAGGGCGACCACGAGGTGCCGATCGGCGAGGCCGCGGTCCGCCGCGAGGGCGAGGACCTGACGGTCGTCGCGTGGGGGGCGATGATGCCCCCGACGCTCGAAGCCGTCGACGAGGGCGGCGTCGACGCCGACGTCATCGACCTGCGGACGGTCTCGCCGATGGACACGGAGACGATCGTCGAGTCGGTGAAGAAGACCGGTCGCTGCGTCGTCGTCCACGAGGGGCCCCGAACCCTGGGCGTCGGCAGCGAGATCGTCGCCCGCATCAACGACGAGGCGCTGATGTACCTCGAATCGCCGGTCGAGCGCGTGACCGGGTTCGACACGCCCGTGCCGCTGCTCTCGATGGAGGACTTCTACTTCCCGCACCCGCCGCGCATCCTCGACGGCATCGAGGCGGCGCTCGCAGAGTAGCGCGCGCTGTTTTCCGGTAGTACTGATCGGCGACTGACGCTTCGCCCGCGACGCGCAGGGAAATACTGAAAGGGTTGTGCGTCGACCGGCCGGTATGGTAGAACGAACGTTCGAGTTGCCGGACCTCGGGGAGGGTATCGCCGAGGGCGAACTCGTCTCGTGGCTCGTCGAGGAGGGAGAGTCGGTCGTCGAAGACCAGGTCATCGCGGAGGTCGAGACCGACAAGGCGCTCGTCGAGATTCCGAGCCCGCAGGAGGGGACCATCGCGAAGCTCCACTACGAGGAGGGCGCGGTCGTC
>NZ_BBJO01000071.1 GCF_000739575.1 Halobellus rufus
CAATCTGCTTCCGAAGAGCGTACCAAGGTAATACTGAGTCACTTACTTTTTGAGATATACTCTATGTCCCACTCTATCACGGTGCCGTACTCACTCGGATACTGCCTAAATTCGGATCTGGTAGGATTCTCAGAACCGGTAGCACGGACGCTCCAATTAACCATTCGATGAGAAGCAGTGTTAGGGCATTCAGTGTTCTGCTTACTCAGTTTCTCCGGCCTCCTTTCTGTCTATCTTTACTATTTAGATCGTTGGAGTAACGTAAAACGGGTTATCTCGTGTTGTTACCCCCGTACCCTGTTAACCACTACAGGGCTACCCGTTGTTGTTATCTTGCCGCACGGCTTTCCGCTGTTACAAGGCCAGATCTTGGAACTCTTTATTGAGCAACCGCCCCTCGAATTTGATTTATTACTATGTAAGAATAGAAGATATTCAAATTCAACGATCTGGCGGAGCTATCGCGACAACACAGTGTTTCCCGCGTTCTTCAAGTCGGAGATTCGACCAGACATATGATTGCCTTCGGACCCGGCGAATCAACTCAAATTCGTCGGTCAACTTATGCAGGAGATTCACAACTTGGTCATATCCCTTCGCTTTGCTCCCGTAGCGTTCTTGGATCATTTCGAGTATCTCACCGGTAGTACTCTCTCTCGTGCCCCAATCTTCACCACTTGTCAGTACAGAGACGACTTGACTCATTCCCCTGCCATCATCCCACCGCCGAATATCTACATCCCAAACCTCAGGCCGAACCCATTCAGGAATTGCATTACTGTAGATGTATACGCGAGTTTCATTATCGCTCTCATCCACCTGCCGTCTAAATCGCATAGCGGCCTGTAGGACTTCGTTGTCTCGGAATCCACGTAGAATATCGTTGCCAACATCGCCGAAATCCAATTTGTTTCCTCGGAGTCGATTCCCTTCCTCATCCTCAGCCGGAACAGCAGGAGACCCCGCTAACGCGGCCCACTTCTGAATTTCGTGGTCACTCGGCTGTGGACTTCCAATGATCAACGCGGATTCAACACCGTCCAACGTATTCAGTCCCTTGAGGTTGCCATAGTGCCGCGATTCCCACTCCGGGTTCTGATCAACCAGCTTGAGATTACCAATTGCATTTTTTGAGGTGATGACGAAAGGAGCAGCCCCCTCAAGACGCGTGATCCCCTCAATCAGTGCCTGATCTCGATACCGATCGTCTCCTAAGGTTCCGTTTACCGGAACAGGAGTTTCCGCTAATTGAATCAACCGCAATCCAAGTTGACCGAGCCATTCCCGCTTCTCGGCATCGTTGAGGACCGAGATAGGTTTCATCTGCTTTCCGAGAATGGCACGCCACGCCTCAACTGACGGCGTTCCATCAAGGCCAACAACGGTTTTGTCTTCGCTAAATGGAAACGGTGGTAAAATAACCACTCGGCCATTTTTATCTTGAGCAATCACCGTTCCATCTCTCAGCGTCGCCCGTGTCCATTGACCGAGTTTCTTTGAGGTGAGAATTGCACGGGTGAGAATCGCACCGTATGCATCCGTCTTCCTCCAATATTTGTTCCAATTTTCTGCAACCGAGTCAAATGTTAACCATCCCGTTTCGTTCAACCACCGTTCAATATCCTTATTCTCTCTCCGTGTCCCGACAAGGTCGTCTCGCGTCGAGAATGGGAGCGATGAGTCTTCATCTAAGTACTGATTGATGGCAGAATTGACCGCGCCGCTGCTAAGTTCAATAAGGAGACTATCTCCGGGGAACTCGTCTATTACGACGTGACGTGACTCACTGTATGTCCTATCGAACAGGTGGACGTAGTGGCCGATGAGAATGTCATACTGATCGTATGCGTCCTCCTTGTCTTTCTCTTCGAGACGCTGAAGGAACTCGCAGGTCCCCTCCTGCTGACAGGGCAGGGGCTCGTCAAAGTGTTTCAGTGCATCCGTGTGGAGTTCTCGTGCTGAGTATCCCTCAGCATATTTTTGCTTGAATCTATTTGCCCACTTCTCACCGTGGACTTCCTCTCTGCCACCGGTAGAGCAAAAACGAATGAAGGAAGGAAGCACTCTGTAACTGACACCACGCTCTTCGCACTCCTTTTCGAGCTGATCGTAGAGGTCGTTCCTCGCAGTGAACACAACCAATTTCTCACCGCTCTCAGCCGCCCACTGAACTACTCCGGTACTCTTTCGCAGGGCTGGTAGAGCATCAACGAGCACGGTACCGCCTTGATTGAAGGCCCGTTCGATACCCTGTCTGCACTTCAGGTAGAAATCACTATTTTCAGTCATATTCTCAGGAGATGCGGCTGGCTCAGTACGCAGTTAGTCCGCAGAAGCCGCCTGCAATTTCTCCTCGACAATTAGTCGGAGTGTAAGAATATAAACTAAGTGGTAGTATCAATCTACGCACTATTATTCATTGATCAACTCAATAGCTCGTGAGAACTCAAGATTCTCTGGTATTCCCCCGCTCTGTAGACTCAGCATCGGCCCACTTTCCGCCTGAGTACGTAGATCTGACAGCACCCCCAAACTCTATTCTCTCCCTGAACCCAACCCTGCCACTCAGATTGACTCAGGACGAGCTTTTCAGAGTGGCCGAGGGTTATTTGATCGTGGTTGGAAAACGCCGTCAGAATCCCCTCAGACGGACGAAGTTGGTTGATTGTGGCCTATGGTCTCAAACTCTACTCGTCAACGGTTACAGTGCCGTCCTCTCTGAGGGTTACATCATACCCACAGTACGAGAACCGAATTTCACTTTTCGTGGTCTTTTGAGTATTAGACAGTGCGTCTAACGCATCCGGGTCGATTACTTCATACAACTGTTGGGGTAGCTCGCGGGGAACGGTTCCCATCTTGTCGGCTACAGCCTCAATGACCGCTGTACTCCCCGAATGTTCAGCAGCATTTGAGTCGTTCATTTTAGTCGAAACGGAATTATGCTTCCGATGTATATCCATTCGGGGCAGCGATAAAAACCTTTTTGATGGCGGTAGACTGCTCCTATCCAATTTTTGTCGTTGTGCATATCTGATTCTCCGGTGTGCAAGTTGTCATTCTTTAAATTGTGCAAGGCGACATTATGCCCGGACGGGACCCGAGTACATCTATAGACGAGGTCTTGAAAATTTTTGAACATAGCCCGGATAGGTGCGAACCCTTTACCGCACCACAAATAGCCGAGCTGTTGGCTTCCGATGTTCACCGGAACACCGCCCGCAACTATCTTCAAGACTTAGAGGCTCTTGGTGAACTCCAAACAAAGAAAGTCGGGGCCGGACGCGTATGGTGGCGACCCTGTGAAGGCGATTCAGTGTAGACGAGCAAATCTCAGAGGGGGTAACGCCACAGATCGTGGGAGAAAACTTCGGGAGTTCACTATGACATTTCAAGTAGAGTTTCTCGGGACCCCGTTTTCGACTTCCTCCGGATTGATCGAGACAAGGTGGATGCGGCTCTCGGATTGACCTAGTTGAGTAGAGGTTGGCCGTATCTTGGGAATGCCGTCAGAGTCCCCTCAAACGCACGAAGTTAGTGTCGCCTCGGAAAGACCACCTCGCCAATGGAGATGGTGACACTGAGGACCGGAGATAAATTCACAGTTTAGAGATAGAAATGATCCTTCACATATCCTTAGAAGGGCTATTTCGTGGAGTGGATCTGTTCCGTCTTGGAGAAAAGCTTATTACAGCCAAGGGTCGATTTAGAGGTACACTGGTTCCACGGTATACAATTGTGGGGAGAATTTGGCCGGATAAGGGTCTATAACGGGGGTTTGACGACTGATCCCCCAAGTCAGACTCAAGATCCGCTCTCGTAGGAGTCCGTGGGTTCAAATCCCTCCCCTCGCACATAACTCCGCGAGCGACAGCGAGCGGTATCTGCTGGACGGAGGATTTGAACCCTACCAGTCGCGCGCAGCGAACGGGCCGTATCAGTCGTCTGCGGTTCGGTCGGTCTCGGTGAACTCGAATCGCGCGCCGCCGTTCGGTCCGTCTCTGACGGCGACCTCCCACCCGTGAGTGTCGGCGACCTGCTCGACGATACTCAGTCCGAACCCGGTTCCGTTCTGATTCGAGGAATATCCCGTCTCGAAGATCCGTTCTCTGTCTGCATCGATTCCGTCGCCGTCGTCTTGGACGAAAAACCCGCCGTCCAGTTCGCCAACAGTGACGATCACGTCTCTCCCGCCGTGTTCGACGGCGTTGCGAATGAGGTTTTCCAAGAGCTGTTTCACCCGGTTCCGGTCGGCACGGATTCGGCGGTCGACGTCGATGATGAGCGTGGCATCGGCCGTGTCGACGGTCGACCAGCTCTCTTGAACCACCGTGTCGAGTTCGATCAGTTCGGTGTCGACATCGTCGGTGCCGTCCCGAGCCAACGCGAGGAGGTCGTCGATGAGCGCCTCCATTCGGCTGTGCGCGCGGGCGACGTGATCGAGATGTTCGCTGTCGCCCTCTCCTGCAGATCGGGCCAGTGTCAACCGCCCGGTCGCGACGTTCAGTGGGTTCCGGAGGTCGTGCGAGACCACGTTCGCGAACTCCTCTAACCGCTCGTTCTGTCTCTTCAGCTCGCGTTCGTTCGATTCGAGTTCGTTCGTCCGCTCCCGTAACTGTTCGGCGCGTATCCGTGCCCGGGTCTCCTGGACGCCGATCGACAGCCCGCCGAGCGAGCCGAGCGTCAACGCGATCGCCTGCGTTCCGACCGACCACTCCGCGGAGACGCCGGGGTGGAGGTCGCGCAACAGGATGAATCCGAACATCACGAGGACGCCCGCGAGAAGCCACGCGAGGATCCGGCCAAAAAACCGGGACGGGATCTCCGATCGGGGGAGCCAGTAACCGGCGTACACGAGGATGCACCCCGGAATCGTCACGAAGAGCAGATCGAACAGGACCACGGTGATCGGCCCGCCTCTCGCGAGCGCGAACCCGGCGCGGACGCTGCCGACGAAGAGCAGAAGACTCCCCGCAGCGAGCAAGAAAATCGGAACGAGCGGCGACCACGGAACTCCGGTCGTTCCTCCACGAAGTGCGTCCGGCAGTCCCATCGTAGCGACCGTTCTCGGGTGGCTGAAATATAGCTATGGTCTTCGAGGGACGTTACAGCGGTTCCGATAGCGCACCCGTTATGGAGGAGGGTGCGGACCGCAAACGGGATGCGGTTCAGTAACTGCGGATCTTCGGCTCGTAGCGCTTCTCCTCGCCCTCCAAGATCACCGGCTTGAACCACAGCTCCGGCGAGCCGTCGTTCCACGAGAGCAGCGTGTGCTTCAGCCAGTTCTCGTCGTCGCGCTCTTGGTACTCTTTCCGCCAGTGGGCCCCGCGGAACTCCTCGCGCACCAGCGCGCCGAGGGTGATCGCCTCCGCGAGATCGATGATGTTCCGGGTCTCGATCGTCTGCAGGAGGTCGGTGTTGAACGTCCGCGACTGGTCGGCGACGCCGACGTCCTGGTAGGCCTCACGCGCCTCGCGGATGTCGCGAAGCGCCTGCTTGAGCGCATCCTCCTCGCGGAAGACGTTGACGTTGTCCGTCATCGACTGCTGGACGTCCGCGCGGATCTCCGCGTGGTTCCGGCCGTCCTCGTTCGTCAGCAGCGACTCGATCCGCTCGGTGGCGCGCTCGGTCGCGCGCTCGACGAACCCGGCGGGATCGAGACCGGAGCCGTCGGCAACGGCGTCGCCGGAGGCGTCGGCCTCGACGTCCGGTTCGACGGCGCCGGGGTCGACGGGCGTCTCGACGTCGCCTGCCTCCCACTCGCCGCGCTTGCCGGTCGTGATCTCGGCCTCGCCGAGGTCCCGGCCGGCGGCGTGGTAACCGGCGCGCGCGCCGAACACGATGAGCTCCGGCAGCGCGTTGCCGCCGAGGCGGTTCGAGCCGTGGACCGAGGCGCAGGCGCACTCGCCCGCGGCGTACAGCCCCGAGATGCACGTCTCGCCGTTCTCGTCGGTCTCGATGCCGCCCATCGCGTAGTGCTGGCCGGGCTTGACCGGCATCGGCTCTTCGAGGGCGTCGACGCCCTCGAAGTCCTCCGCGAGGTGGAGGATGTTCTCGAGGCGGTCGATGATGCGCTCCTCGCCGAGGTGCCGCATGTCGAGGTGGACGTACTCGTCCTCGATGCCGCGGCCCGCGTTGACCTCGTTCAGCTCCGCGCGGGAGACGACGTCGCGGGAGGCGAGTTCGCCGTCGTTGCTCGCGTAGCCGTACTCGAACATGAACCGCTCGCCCTCGGCGTTGTAGAGGATACCGCCCTCGCCGCGGACGCCCTCGGAGATGAGCACGCCGGTCGAGGGGAGCGTCGTCGGGTGGAACTGGATGAACTCCATGTCCTCGATCGGCGCGCCGGCGCGGTAGGCCATCGCCACGCCGTCGCCGGTGTTCGACACCGCGTTGGTGGTGTGGTCGTACACCTGTCCGAGCCCGCCCGTCGCGAGGATGACGCCGTCGCGGGCGCGGAAGCCCTCGACGTTCCCCGACTGGATGTCGTAGCCGACGACCCCGTGACAGGTCCGGTCCTCGGGGGCGTCCTCGTCGCTGACGGCCAGATCGAGGACGTGCCACTCGTCGTAGACCTCGATGCCGCGCTTGACGAGCTGCTCGTACATCGTGTGCAGGAGTTGATGACCCGTCTCCGCACCCGCGTACGTCGTCCGCGGGAACGAGAGGCCGCCGAACGGGCGCTGGCTGACGCGACCGTCCTCCTCGCGGGAGAACGCCATCCCCCAGTGTTCGAGTTGGATGACCTCCTCGGGGCTGGTCTGCGCGAGCGTCTCGATGGCGGGGGCGTCGCCGAGGTAGTCCGAGCCCTTCATCGTGTCGTAGGCGTGGTCCTCCCAGGAGTCGCCCTCGCGGAGCGCGGCGTTGATACCGCCCTCGGCCGCGCCCGTGTGGCTCCGCACCGGGTGCAGCTTCGAGACGATGGCCACGTCCGCTCCCTCTTCTTGCGCCGCGATGGCCGCGCGGAGGCCCGCGCCTCCCGCGCCCACCACGATGACGTCGTGTTCGTACATAGATATCACCAGAATTTCAGGTTGTTCTTGACCGCCTCGCGCTTCAGCTCCTGAATGTGCTCGGTCAGCGGGATGTCCTTCGGGCAGACGTTCGTACAGGAGAACTGGGTCTGACACCGCCAGACGCCGTGTTCCTGTTCGAGGATCTCCAAGCGCTGCTGCTTCATATCCTCGCCCTCGCGCTCGTCCATCGTAAAGCGGTACGCCTTGTTGATCGCGGCGGGGCCGAGGTACTCGTTGTCGCCGGCGGCGATGTTACACGAGGACATACACGCACCGCACCAGATACAGCGCGTGGACATCTTCACCTTCTCGCGGTTCTCGCGGGACTGCCGCTGCTCTTCGAGTTCGCCCTCCGGGAGCTCGTTGGTCTGGAAGTACGGCTCGACGGCCTCCATCTGGTCGTAGAAGTGCTCCATGTCCACGACGAGGTCCTTGACGACCTCCGCGTGCGGGAGCGGTTCGATGCGGACCGGCTCGTCGAGTTCGGAAAGCTGCGTCTTACAGCCGAGGCGCTGTGACCCGTTGACGAACAGCGCGTCGGAGCCGCAGATCGCCTGCCGGCAGGAGTGCCGGAAGGTGAGGCTCGAATCGTAGGTGTCGCGAGCGTACATCAGCGCGTCGAGGACGGTCATCCCCTTGTGATAGGGGACGTGGAAGTCGTCGAAGCGCGGCTCTTTCTTCCCCTCGATCTCGGGGTCGTACCGGAACACCTTCAGGTGGTACGTCTCCTCGTCGGAGAGAGCCGCTTCGGCCTCCTCGGCCTGCCGCTTTTCCTCCGCTTCCGCGGCCCGTTGGCGTTTCTTCTCCATCCGGCGCTCTTGGGCGGCGGGTACCGTTTCGGCCTCGCTGGCGGACGATTCGTCTTCGGTCTGATCCGGAACTTGTGTGCTCATCTGTGGAGTCGATTACAGTGGGACGCCTCCGGCCCACGCGAGTGCGGTTCTGACGCCCTGGACGATCACGACGAGGCTGGCGACCGAGAGGACCACTTTCGCGGCGGTCTTTCGGGTTCCCGTGAGCCCTTGGTTGATGAGGGCGTTGTAGACGCCGTTGACGCCGTGGAACGTCGCGGTGAGGAGGAACAAGATCATGAGCGAGAAGTACGTCAACTCCTGCATCCGCGCCTGCGACATCGCGAACGTGACCTCGTCGGCGTGGTTCACGAAGTGCAGCAGGAAGAAGTGAAACGCGAGCACGACCACCAGGAACGCCGCCGTGATGCGCTGCCAGAGCCACCGGCGGCCGCCGACCTCGAAGGAGGAGTAGCGCTCGGCCATCAGCCGAACACCCCCGCGAGGAACGTCGGCACGCTCGCGACGGCGATCGCGCCCGTCAGGATCAGCGACGCGTAGAAGCTCTTGTCCTGCGATTCGAGTCCGACACCGAGATCGATAAACAGCAGTCGGAGCCCGTTGAGAATGTGGAAGACGGCCACCGACAGCAACCCGACCTCGAGGATGCGCACGAGCAACAGACTCTCCAGCGATTGGATCGTCGTCGTGTACGCGTCCGGGCTCTGAAGCGCCGTCGAGAGCACGGCGATGTGGGTGAACAGATATCCCACGAGCACCCAGCCCGTGAACTTGTGGAACACCCAGGCCCACATCCCCGCTGAGAACTCCCGCCAGCGGCCGAAGTCCTCGATGAGGCCCCGATTGTAATACTGACTCATACTCTCGTGAACGTCAGGTCGGACCCACTATAGAACTTACGTGTGCGACTTCGCAACGGCGCTCAGTGAACGCCGAGACAGCGTCGGGATCCGAGGCGGAAGCCGCGTGAGATCAGTCAGTAACCGACTCGCATCAGCGCGTTTCCGAACGGGTCATTCGGTGCGGTTCGTCTGCTCGCGCTCGACGACGCGGCGGACCTTGGGTTCGAGTTCGACGAGGTGACAGAGGGGGTTACCGGGGTACACCACGGGGTTCTCCAGGACGCCGACGAGCAGCCCGGTGAAGGGTGCCTCCACGGAGACGTTGTCGTCCTTGAACGGGTTCGTCAGCGTGCAGATCCGCTCGCCCTCGCGCACGAGGGAGCCGCGTTCGTGGTGCATATCGACGATGCCGCCCGCGTCTGCGCGGATCCACGTCTTCTCGTTGGCGTCGTCGATGACGGTGCGCCACCCCGGCCACCGGACGGCGGACGTTTCGAGGAGTTCGTACTCCGAGAAGACGCTCTGAACGCCTTCGAGCGCGTCGTCGATGAGCCCCCGCTGGAACCGGTGGGCCTCGCCCATCTCGACGGTGACCGTCGGAATCCCGACCCGCGTCGCCTCCGTACGGAGGACGCCGTCGCTGCCCTCGCTGTCGATGATCACGTTGGAGCCGTACGCCTTCGCCAGCCGTGCCACGGCGTCGTCGGACATGTCCGCGCGGACGTGGAGCATATTCGTCCGGCCGCGCGTCGAGGTGTGGAAGTCGATCCCGAAATCGCAGGGCGCGACGAAGTTGTCGAAGATCCGCGCGGCCATCCGCTTCGCGCTCGTCGAGTCCTCCCGGCCCGGAAACGATCGGTTCAGGTCGCGGTCGTAGATCGGGAGGTAGCGCTGCTGGGCCAAGAACCCGGGGACGTTCATCACCGGCAGACAGACGAGCGTCCCGGCGAGATCGGAGAGGTCCCACTCGTGGGCGACCTCGCGAACGACCTCGATCCCGTTGAGTTCGTCGCCGTGTGCGGCCGCCGAGAGGAACACCGTCGGCCCCGGGCGCTCGCCGTTGATGATCGTCACCGGGATGCGCACCGGGTCGCCGAGATACGTCTCGCTGATCCCGTACCGAAGGTTCTGACGCTCTCCGGGGTCGACCTTCCCGCCGTTGTACGTGAAGGTCTCGGCCGTGGTCATACCCGAAGTCGGACATCCGACGGGATAAACGCTCGCACCCGGGGACGGTCGAGGTCCGACCCCGCCGCGTCTCGCTCGCGTCTTGCGGTCTGTGACGCTCGTCGGATGGGACACGCTCACGTCGACCGATCGCGCGATCGATCGGCACCCCTTTTATCGTATGCTCGAATACGATTCAGTATGTCTACTGACGGCGATCCGGTGCGCGTTGGCGTCCTTTCACTCCACAACAGCAAAGAGACGAAGGCGATCCTCAATGCTGTCGACGACCTCGGCCACGAAGGCGTGTGGCTCCGCCGCGAGAACGCGGCGATCAGCGTCGACGACGGCGACGTCACGGTCGAACCGGAGGTAGACATCGTCGCCAACCGACTGCTGCTCTCGAACACCGAAGAACCCGCAGAGCTGCTCGGACTGGCGACGACGTTCGAGCGGATCCGCCCGATGCTCAACGAACCGGCGTCGGTGCTCACGGCGATCCACAAGTTCGCGACGGCGGCGACGCTCGCGAACTGGAACATCAAGGTCCCGGACGCGCTCTTGGCGCTGTCGAACGACCGGCTGAACCAGGGGCGGGACCGGTTCGGCGAGGTCGGCGTCTACAAGTCGGCGATCGGCACCCACGGCGGCGGCACGTGGAAGGTCGATCTCACCGAACCGGTGAACCCGAAGGTGGGGAGCCGGCAGGCGTTCCTGCAGGAGCTCATCGACCGCGACGAGGAGAAACACCGCGACCTGCGCGTCTACGTCGTCGACGGGGAGATCGTCGGCGCGATGTACCGCTACGCGCCGGAGGGCGAGTGGCGGACGAACGTCGCGCTCGGCGGCGACGTCGTCGACGCGACCGACGATATGCCGACCGAGGCCAGAGAGACGGCGCTGTACGCTGCCGAGGTGATGGAACTGGACTACGTCGGCGTCGACCTCATCGAGGGCGAGGACGGCTGGTTCGTCCTCGAAGTCAACCCGACCGCGGGGTTCAAAGGCCTGCACAAGGCGACCGGTTGCAGTCCCGCGCCGTACATCGCCAAGCTCGCGATCGAACAGGCCGGCGGCGAAGTCGACGACACGCGCGTCGAGGAGCTTTCGGCGACGCTCGACGACTCCCGCCCGGCCGGGATGCCGCGGACCGACACGGGTCCCGTGGGCGACCGCCCGACGATCGGCTACATCGAGGAGGTCGTCGTCTCCGGGACCAGCGGCTCGACACAGGCGAAAGCGAAGTCCGACACGGGCGCGACGCGGACCAGCATCGACACGTCGCTGGCCGCCGAGATCGGCGCGGGCCCGATCAAGAGTATGACGCGCGTGAAGTCCGGCTCCCTGAAGACCGGGAAGGCGCGCCCCGTCGTCGACCTCGTGATCGGTATCGGCGGCACCCAACACACCGTCACCGCGAGCGTCGAGGACCGCTCGCACATGGACTACCCGCTACTGCTGGGTCGGGACATCCTCAAGCACTATCAGGTCGACGTGAACCGCCGCTCCGACGACGGCGGCCGCGACGACGCCGAACGCGAAGAGGAGTACCTGGAGTAGCGGCGGTCGCCTCGGCCCGAGCTACGCCACGAGCAAAGTGAATGCGAACAGCCGGCACTCGCGGCACGACGAGGTGATCCCCGCCGTCGCTCCCGCGTCGACGTGCCGGGCAACCGCCTCCCGACGCGGGCCTGTCGGCGACGCACGCCCCCTCTGGCTGCGTCGTCGCGTATAAACCTACGGACGCGACGGAGCCGTCCCGCCCGGCAGTAATTTAAGTATCCCACAACCAACTACCGCGTAGATGGGTACCGAGCGCGTCGACGCCCTCTCCGATGAGCTCGAAGCGTGGGTGGCCGACCGAGCGGCCGCCGCGGACCTCACGCGCGAGGAGTTCCTCCGTCGCCTGATCGACGCCCACCGGCTGCTGGACGAGCGCGGCGAACCGGGCGAGTCCGCCGCCGTCGGCGAACTGGAAACGGAGGTGCGCGACGTCGAACGACGCGTCGCCGCCGTCGAAGACGAGCTCGACGAGAAGATCTCGGACGTCCGCCAGCGCGTCATCCAGGTCAAACGCGAAGCTGACGCCAAGCGTCCGAGGAGCACGACCACCCGGAGCTCGAACGCCGGCTGAACGCCGGATTTCAGAACTACGAGTCGATTCTGGAGAACCTCGCCGACTCGGCCGAGGCGCACGACTCGAAGCTCGACCGGCTCGGGTCGGCGGTCGTCGACGCGCGCTCGCGGCTCGACGCCGTCGAGCGACGACTGGAGCGGCGCGACGCGGCCGCGGAGCTCAAACGGGAAGCGAACCGCGCGGGAGTCACGACGGCGACCTGCGGAAACTGCGACGAGGCGGTCCACGTCGGTCTGCTCGACGAACCGACGTGTCCCCACTGCGGCGCACCGTTCGACGGGATCGACCCGAAGCGGTTCTTCTTCGGGACGGACTGCCTGACGGTCGGGACGCCGCCGGCGATCGAATCGGGGCCCGAGACGGAGCCAGCGGACGCTGAGGACGACGGGGTGACCGATCAGTGACCGACGACGATACTCGCCGGCCGGAAGACCGCACAGCGCGCGGGGCGGATCCAGCCGACGCCCAATCGGAGGCCGAGACGGACGATTCGACGGACGACGACGCGCCGCTCTCGGACTTGGCCGAGCGACTCTCCGAGCGCCGCGAGAAGCGGACCGGGGAGGCGACGGACGACCCCTTCGAGGAGATGTCGATCCCCGAGATCGACGGCGAGGCGCTCTGGGAGGCCGTCGGTGTCGAGGGCGAGGACCGGTCGCCGGGGGCCGGTCCGTTCGCGGACACGGCGGCGACGCCGCTCGACGACGAGACCGACGACCCCGAGCACGTCGTCGAGAAGGAGACCTACTGCCAGAAGTGCCCGCACCTCGCCGACCCGCCCGAGTTGGCGTGCACGCACGACGGGACCGAGATCGTCGAGGTCGTCGACAGCGAGCGCTTCCGCGTCCGGAACTGCCCGATGGTCGAGGAGTAGGCGGTCGTCGGGGGACCGTCGAACGGAGCACCCGAGAGACACTTGTGTCCGCGTCGAGAAAGAGCTACCAATGCAGTTCTGCGACGACTGCGGAACGATGATGGTCTCGCGCGACGGGACGATGGTCTGCACGAACGACGACTGCGGCGCGGAGGCCGAACAGGACGAGGAGTTGGCCGCGCAGTTCGTCTCCACCGAGGAGCAGAGCGACGACGACGTCATCGAGACGACCGAGGACGCCAACTTCGAGGGGAAGCCGACGGCGACCGACGTCGTCTGCGACGAGTGCGACAACCGAGAGGCGTGGTACACCATCAAGCAGACCGGCTCCGCCGACGAGCCGCCGACTCGGTTCTTCAAGTGTACGGAGTGCGGGCACCGGTGGCGAGGGTACAACTAAACACCCACCTTTTTATTCGGGGG
>NZ_BBJO01000070.1 GCF_000739575.1 Halobellus rufus
GGGTGACGCGGACGCGTCGCCCTTGCCCGCTACGCTTTCACAGCGTCAGCTCTACCCGACCAACAATCTGCTTCCGAAGAGCGTTGAATAAAACAGCTTTTATAAAATATACCACTTTCACCCGGCTGTCGGCGCTGCTACCTTCGAAGGTGTTCTATCCGTATTTGCAGATGTCGACTGAAACCCCAAGCTTCGACGATATGGAAGTCGTCGACGCACCGAACCAATCCGGTGACGACGACGCAGAATGGATTGAACTTGACGCAGGCGAGTCCGTTGTGGGCGAGCTGCGCAAGCGTCAAGAATCGCAGAAATATCCCAACGACATCCTCGAAATCGCCCGCGGCCTCGGCGACGTCGTGGTGATGTTCTCGAACAACCAGATCGACCGCACACTTGACTCTCTTGCTGACGACTACGGATCCGCTGAGGGTCTCGTTCTCGGGTTCAAGAAAACCGAAGAAACCCGAACGTTCACCCCTGACGGAGCTGACGAAGAAGTCGAGTTCAACATCTGGGAAATCCGGCAGATGAGCGGGTGATCTCTGATGACATCCAGTTCATCCTACGGTTCGTCGTTCTCCGGTGCGATCTCGGAGTACGCGAACCTTCGCACGCTCCCGGCGATCTTCTCCGTCGCGTTCGTCGCCACCTCGCTGTACCAGTTCGGCGGCGTCACGGAGATCACACTCGTTTGGCTCTCGAACTACTCGCTCACGGCTGAACACGCCGCACTCGCGGGCATCGCCGTGTACGCTGCCGCGTTCATGTCTTCGGAGACGAAGCGCTTCGAGCACTATGAGACGTGGGAGCAGGTGAGTCTCGGCCTCGTTCCGATCCTCACCCTCGGCTACCAGTACACCTCGCAGATCCCTGATCTGCTGAACTCGATCGGCGACCCGCTCGGCGCACAAATTGCGTTCCTCGCGACGTTGTTCGGCTGGTTCGTGGCTGTCCGCTGAGGTATTCCCCAATGTCAAAAGTTTTTCACGAAACCGACCGGCTAGTGGAACAGCCTACGGAGGTCGATCTATGAACCGTGCCCTCGTCGCGCTCTCGACGGTACTCGGAGCCGGATTCTCGGCGCTATCGCTGATCCTCACGAACCTCACGGTCTACGATGGCAGCGGCAGTATGATCGCGTTCCTTCCGCTGCTCGTCGCGCTGGCGATCGCCGGGATCGAGGCGCACCGCGGCGACGATCGCGACGACCTCCCCGACGAAGGACTGACCGACGAAGAAGTCCGCAAGCTCGGAGGTGAGCCGGATGCGTAAACGCATCTTCGCGATCTTCGCCGCGTTCCTCGTGCTCTCCTCCGGTGTCGCCGCCCCTGCTACGGCTGCGACTGAGGAAGATGCTGGCGAGGCCGCTTGCGGCGGCCTCGACTACCTGCTCGGTGTCACCTTCGCGAACACCATTACTGGCTCGGACTACAGCGTGTGCGAACCCTCCAACGACAAGTTGGAGGAGCTGAAGGAGTCTGATTCAAACCAGACTCACGTAGATCTGTACGAAGTTGCTACTGCTCAAAAAGCTAACAGCGAGGTTTACCTCGCCTCGAACGGCAACTACGTCAACGATTCTGAATCCGTCGCGTGGATGAAGATGCAGGTCGCTGTCGCTGAGGCGTACCAAAACGGCTCGTCTGAGGCTTCTGCGAAGGTCGCTGCACAAGAAGCTATCAACGAGTATTATGCTACCAAACAGAAGAACCTGATCGAGCAATGGAACACCTCGGTCAGCCAGTACCAGTATGTACGGTCTGCGGCTCAAGATGAGAGCATCGGTGGCGTGACCGGATTTCTTGAGTCTGAGAGTGGCGACTACGATACCGAAATATCGTTTGAGACCACTCAAATGACCCTCGCAACTGGCAACACGTCGGATGCCGAAGCCGTCCGTCTGCAAAAACCTAACACGGTCGATAGTAACTGGCTGATGGACCCATCGGCTAACGATATTGACTGGACCTCTGAAACAGGTAACCAGCACGTCAACTCTGACGGGTTGTTCGTGACTCCGCCAGATTCGCTCTCGTCGAGCAGCGATGTGTACATGGTCCGGTGGAGTGAGTACGCTGATCGGTGGAGTCAGATCAACAGTATGAACTCCAACCTCAAGACGGAGTCTCAGGCGTTCGTCGAGGCGACGTATGCCGACTTCGAGACTGGACAGATCAACGCCTCCGACGTGATCTCCTCGAATACCGCGATGTTCGAGTACGGCACCGAGTACGACTCGAACGATTCGCTGTACAACACCGTCGGCGCGCTCTCGATGATGGGATTCGACACTCCCAATATGACCTCCTCAGGAACCATGGACGTTGTCTACAACGGTGACACGTACACGGGTATCCTGATGGCTAACAACGCTCCTAACGGGACGTGGAACACCGGAACAACCTACAACACCTCGAATATCGAGGGTCCGGTGTTCATCGCGACCGTCGACGGCACTAAGGTCGATTTCCCTGAAGGTGCCGAGTTCACCGTCGAGCAGATGCGGAACCGCGACGGCCAGAACACAACGAGCGTTGAAACGACGGAGTACGTGTACAAAACCTCGAACACGTCTGAGCTGTTGGAGATGCAGCAGCAACTCTCCGATCTCCGAACGGAGATCGAGGAGCGCGAGCCGGACAGCGGCGGTGGCTCTGGTGGGGGCTTCCCCCAGAGCACCATCATCGCTGGCGCTGCACTCGCCGGAGCAGCCCTGCTGCTCGGGAGGGGTAACCAATAGAATGTACTGGCTCCTGACCTCACTCCTGCCAGTCAGGCAGGTCGCCGCGATCGCGCTGATCGTCCTCGGCCTCGAAGCCGCGGGCGTCGACGTGATCGCGACCGGCCTCGATCTCCTCGGCGATGCCCTCGGCATCCCGAGCTGGTCGTGGTCCGCGATCTCCCCGTGGTAGTGAACTAACCTCTTACCCCTACCCGCTTCGATATGAACCACAAACCCGTACTCATAGCTGTAGTATTGCTCGCGCTGCTCGTCGCGCCACCAGCGGCGGCACAAGCGACTGACCAACCGACGAACTCGACGGCCACGCCCACGGCCACGCCGCAGCCCGAGGACAACTCGACGGCAATCCTCGCCCTCGACGGGCGCACGGATGTCGTCGAGAAGTCCTACAACCGGAACACGGGCGTCCTGACACTGACGTTCGAGTCCCAACGCTACGCTCCCGTGCAGCTGCTCGTCATCGAGGACACGGATGCCTCGACCGGCTCCGCATCGTTCCAAACGGCGAACCTCAATCCCGGCGAACGGACTGAGGTACAGATCGAAGCGCCGCCGAATAGTCGTGTCTGGATCTCGACGGATCTTTCACGAGAGAACGGCGAACTCCACTTCGTCAAAACGACGGAAGGCTCGGCGCTGCTCTCGGGCCCGTGGTCGGGTGCTGACGTACGTGATGCAGGCGCTGCCTCTGCTGCGGGCGTCGCGCTGATGGTCCTCTACAGGCTCGTGCTCGAACGCTCTGCGGTCAACAAGGACGGGGAGCGTGTCGCGTAATGACTGAACCTGAATCACAGAGCAATCCCAAAGAGACCACCGCTGAGGACACGCGCACAGGTCACTCAGACCGCCCCGACGACCCACGGTGGTTTCGCGCGCTCGTCTGGCTCGTCGTCCGTGGGAAGTACCTCCTCGGCGCTGCCGCACTGGTCGCGGTCGCCGTCCTGCTCGTGACCGGAACCGATGTTCCTCGAACCGTCAAAGTCGGCGGCATCGCGTTCATCATCTCGACATTCACCCTCGGACGCTGGACCGCTGGCCGCGCCGCTGATCTGTTCGACGGCCCCGGCTGGGTCTGGCTCGTCGACGTCGACTTACTCGATCTCGACGGCGCGGGAATCTACCGCTGGCCTCGCCCCCGCTGGAAAGAGGTCGACGTCGTCGACGGGCAACTCTACTGGTCCAGTCCGTCGCTCGCATTCGGGAAGAACGTCGATCTCGATGAGAATACCGTCGACGGTGTCTGGCCCGGAACGCTCGACGATCGAGAGCTGATGACTGCACTGTCGAAGGTCCACGAGCTGCGGAATGTCCTCGAAGAAGATGCCCAGCGCGGGTTCGCGATCGAGACGCAAGTGTTCTCGATCGTCCGATCTGCCACGAGGCAGGCGGTCCTCTCCGTGGTCCAGACCTTCGAGAAGTCGACGCTCCCTGATCGAGGCGAGTCGATCAATCGCGCGATCGACGACGCGATTGAACAGTTCGACCTCGACCGCCACGTACAGGGCCGCGACGATGATCCACTCGACGACTTCGAGGACAAGATCGAATCGGCTGCGGACGCATCTGCCTCGAAGCAAACGGAGGATGCGACCGATGGGTGACACTGATGACCGACTCCTGAACGCGTCAAAGCTGTTCGAGCAAGCCCGTGGTCGGATGGATAACGAAGCGGGTCTACTCCCTCACGCTGGTCTCCCGCTCACTGAGGCAGACCACAGTGTCCTCTCGTTCCTTTACGATGACCCGATCAGTGAGGAGATGGACGCGTTCGAGGAGACACAGCTGGGCCAAGTCGTCGACGCACATTTACGATCGGAGAGCGCCACCAGAGCGATCAAACAGGGTGACGGTGCGGCGATGTCGTACCTCGTCGGAATCACAGAACAGGATCTCGATGCCAGCGCGCTTACGCTCCCGGCCCAGATCCTCGGTGAACTCGACCGAGACGGCGCGCTGACTACGGTCCTCGCAGCTGGTGATCCGAATACGGGGAAGACTAATTCCGCGTGGCTCCTCGTCGAACTCGGTCAAATCCTCTGGGATGATCTACTCGTTCTGAGTAATGCTCGTGCGGGTATCGTCGACGAACGGGTGACTACTTGCCACGATCTCGCTCTGTCGCTGCTGGAACACCGGGATGTTCCGAAGGCGGTCGTGATCGACGAAGGATCTACTCACTTCGATGCACGGACGAACTCTCGCGACGTTGCGACACAGTGGTCTCCGCTGCTCAAGCGGATGAGCAAACTCGGCGTCGAGCTGGTGATCGTAATCGGTCACACGGGGAAAGACGTCGACCCAGAAATGAAGCGGCTCACGTCGCTGGCGTTCTACAAAACGGAACCGAAGACCATCAAATTCTATCGCGAGTGGCCCGCTGACTCCGATCGACCAACAGACCAGCTATTCGGTGGTTCAGTCGAATCACTCGAAGCCACGTCGGTTCAATACGATCCCGATGAACCGGCCCCATGGAGTTGGAACCTTCGCTCGAACCTGTTCGATCTCGACCTCTCGTGGCCTGCTCTCTTAGCAGAGCTTCGAGATCGTGGCCCAACTGAGTGAGGCCCGCCCTCCTCTGGGGCGGTCTCTCGTGACTGCGGTCGCGGGCAAGCGTGACCGAAGCGAGACGCAACGGACCCAGCGAAAGCCCGGAACGGCGTAGCCGCACGCCCGGAACGAGGCCGTACCGTCGATGCTGAGGAATTCCCGTTTTCACTTCACGACGAGGAACTACGCGTATTTGCTATATTACTCCCAAATGGGATTGTCAGGTGCCGTTTTTAGACTGGCTGCGGAAATGTAATGATAGATCCCAGTTACTGCACTAACTATCAAAAGAGTAGCATATATTGCAAGTGGCAACCCTATTCCAAATTGGGCGAGCCCATATTCGCTTAATATGCTCTGTTCGGAACTGAGGAGTACCTCCCACCATAGGAGTGCAAGTAAGGAATTGATGGTGAGAAAGGCGAATAGAGTTGTTAGCACTGGTTGCTGAATTTCTGGCTTTAATCCACTGATTTCGGGGAATTTGATCGAACTAAAGGCTATGAAGATGTTCCATCCTTCTTGATTTACCCATTGAATCACTCCACGAATTACTACTATAATTAGTTGTATTCCGAGGTAGGAGACTGCAAAGGTAAGGACGAATGAACTTATCAAGATGGTGTAGCCGGAGTACCTTCCAACAGCGAATCCACCTACCGTAACTACCAGAAGACCGAATACAATCAGTGCTGTTGCATCTTCTGCCTTGTTGTAGGCGTCCTCCAATTGCTTCTGTTGCTTTCGTAGTCTTCTTGCGTTGGCATATATTAGATCATTCCAGTCTGTTTCGGAGCCATAACCTGAAATTTGGTGAGGAAACGCCAAGTTTGACTCTCCCCCTAGGAACGGCTCTGGTGGCTCAGAGTTCAGTACACCACGTAGGGAAGACAGTGCTTGGGAAAAAACAAGGCCTGAGACAAAAATAATCGTAATCCCTTCCACGGCAACGGTTAATGAGCTGGCATCAATCAAGATTTTCGGTGCGAAACTTTCGCTTCCAAATTCTGCCCGAAATGCTTGTATAGAGGATATGAATCCCCCAAAATTTTGGATGATACGGACTATGAGAGAGAACCCGAAGACGATGACGACTGCTAGAATGGCCCGCATAAAGCTAAGGGCCTGTTTCTGTTTATGGTTGTAAATATTGAGTTGCCTGTTGAGAATGTGCTGAGTCCCACGCTCGTTCTCTTCGGCATCCATAGTTGGTGAGGTAATGCTGAATATTTGGCTCTGTTGAAATCCTATTGATACGACAGCTCTCTCGCTTCAACAGGCGTTAGGTAGATATGCGTATATTCCGTCTACAAACGCTTCCACCGGCGCAAAATACATCCGTAATTAACGATGATACAACAGGTATGGAAAAGAAGGACCTTTTTGAACAAATAAAGAATGGGAACGCTCCAGCACATCTCAAACAACAGGACGTTGACCGTATGGCAGAGGAATACGATTGGCCATCCTGCCCGAGGGTCGATCAACCCAGCTCAAACGATTATTAGCTCGACTGTAGTGAGCGATTCATCAACTCATTACTAAAGCAACGACTGTAGCCCGTCTGCCCACCCATCCACCTACCCACCCCTATTCAGGGTTGGAGTAGGAACCCCGCACGACCCTCCTCGTGGGGGGAGTGCGGGGTTCTTTCTAACGTAACGGCCACCGTCGAAGGTACCCAGCATTTAGATCGCCACGCAGATACGCTAATCCCTCTGATGTAATTTCATACATATCCTCATATACTGGAACAATGAGCTGTCGACGCGTTAGTTCTTCACACCGTTGTTTAACGTATAACTCATCGACTCCAAGTTTCTGCAGGTGTGGATCATCTGCGATGGTCTTTGGAGTCGCCCACGAAGTTTCAGATAATTGTTCGAGAATTCGCTCGTCAGTCGGGTACATCCACCGTCCCATCTGTCGGACATTCATTGACTGGCCTGATCACTTCCTCTCTCGGTGGAGGGCTCGGTTGTGTTAGTCGATACTTCACCCGATTCTGTAGCGTCGTACTCGCCTTTCAGGTAGGCCTCTCCCTCAGGAGTAATTCGGTAGACCGCATTCGAGACTTCCTGAACAAGTCCGTGGTCAGCTAGCTTCTGACATCGCTGACCCACATAAGCGCGGCTATATGGAATCCTGCTATCATTGGCAATTTCGGATGGTCGCATAAACCCACCCTCGTCCTCTTTGAGGAGTTCGAGGATGCGTTCATCGAGGAGAACCATCCATTTGCCCGATTTTCGCATATATTCTATCGACACGGGAGTACATTATAACCTGAGTATCGTTAGTATCTATTCCACCCGAAACTATAACACCAGTTAGTACAGATAGTATCAATGCGGAGCCACCGAGTAGGATACTGATGACTCTGGTTGGTCGGTAGAAGCCGGGACCGTGCTACCACACGGCCCCGATAAGGTGGCTTCGTGCCTCGTGATGAGTGAAGCCAGCAATACGGGCAAAGCCCGCACGGACTCGAAGACGCTACAGTTTGAAAACAACTCTGATCAATCCGACGACGACCCAGCAGCACAGCTGCTCGTCGAGGAACATCTTCACGTCACTGTCGATTACAACGGGAACCCCGTCGCAGTGTATCGAGATTCCGAACCTGCGACGACGGCAGCTGATTCTGAGACCGAGAACCGGGTTGCTGGCGTCTGGATGGACGTCCCGTTACTCGTGGAGGATTCCGATGAGTGACGATCTCCGAGATGTTGCTCCGAGCGTCGCGAAGGACATTTACCTGCAACAGCGCTGGGATGATCTCAGCGACGCGACCCGACAGACCCACGGGTATCGAATTCAGGCATTCGTTGACTGGCTCGACGAGCAGGGCATTACGAGTATGGCCGAAGTCGACGGGCTGACAATCCACAATTATCGGGTTGATCGCCGTGAGAATGACGATCTGAAAAAGGTCTCTCTACAGGGCCAGATCTCGACCATTCGGCAGTTCCTTCGCGTACTCGCGTCAGTCGAGGCTGCTGATGCTGAGGTCGCTGAGAAAATCCTCCTTCCCACGGTTCGGAAAGGGGAGGACGTCAACGAGGAACTTTTGGAGACCGCCCGCGCGCGCACGCTGCTCGAATACCTCGATCGGTACCAGTACGCTTCTCGGGAGCACGTGGAACTCCTCTTGATGTGGAGGCTGTCAGCTCGTCGAGGCGGGATCCGTGCGCTCGATCTCCGTGATTTTGACGATGACGACGAGACTCCGGTCCTCAAGTTCCGGCACCGTCCGGAGTCGGATACGCCGCTGAAGAACGGGAAGTGGTCGGAACGGGACTGTCTGGTAAAGAGCGAGAAACTGGCGCAGGTTCTTCGTGATTACATCGATGGGCCTCGGAGGAGAACCTTCGACGACTACGACCGTGCTCCGCTGCTGACGACGCAGTACGGACGGGTCGCTCTCGGTACGATCAAACAGGATATGTACCGGATCACTCGCCCGTGCAAGTACGGCGTGGAGTGTCCGCACGATCACGACCCGGAAGAGTGCGATGCGGCGCGACACGATGGCGCGAGTACCTGTCCCTCGTCCCGATCTCCGCACAAGATTCGGACGGGTTCGCTTACTGCTCACCTTGACGCTGGTACTCCGAAGGCAGTGCTGAGTGATCGAGCTGACGCGACAGAAGATACACTTGATCGACATTATGATCAGGCGTCAAAGCGGGAGCAAATGCTTCGTCGAAAGGACTTCATCGCGGAGGATCTATGATCAAAAATCGCATTACTGCTTGGGGGTCAAATCGGAATCGCACTAATCAGACTCCGCGTTGGCCCACCTTCCACACGGTCGGTCTCTGACCGGCCGTGGTTGGGGCCCTCAACTCCCCA
>NZ_BBJO01000069.1 GCF_000739575.1 Halobellus rufus
AACGACGCGCCGGCGCTCGCGGCCGCCGACGTCGGGATCGCGCTCGGCTCCGGGACCGACCTCGCCGGCAGCGCGGCCGACGCCGTGATCGTCGACCGCGGCCTCGAGGCGGTCCCCGACGTCTTCGCGGTCGCCCGCGGCACCCACCGGCGCATCCGTGAGAACCTCGGGTGGGCGTTCGTCTACAACCTCGTCGCCGTCCCGCTGGCGATCGCAGGCCTGCTCAATCCACTCTTGGCCGCGGTGGCGATGGGTGCCAGCAGCCTGCTGGTCGTCACCAACTCCTCGCGGCGGATCCTCGACCGGAGCGCCGAGTCGAGAGCTACAAGTTCCGAGCCCGCGACGGACGAGTAGGTTCGATGACGGGCGAAGGGCGACGCGGAGACGACGCCGAACCGAGCGCGGACGACCCCTACGACCTCGACCTCCCGACAGGCTGGTCGGCGCGGTGCCGTGACCGGGCGACGGTGTACGAGAACGACCGCGGCGACCACCGCGTGCGGATCGTCGAGTTCTCGAAGGGGCTGTCGCTGTACTGGTGGGTGGACGTCTTCGACGGTGACGGCGACGAGTGGGAACCGCGCGAGGTCGGCCTCGGCGAGAGTTACACCGACCCCGAGTCGGCCGCCGCCGCTGTCGAGGCGTACCTCGCGACCGCCGACGGCGGAAACTGAGGCGCGCCGGCTACGGCGGCGGTACCGGCCGAGCGAACGATCGACGCCGACGTGGGACCGGCCGACCGACGCCGACCGACGAGGAGTCGGATTTTTTCTCCCCCGCTCTCGAAGACACGCCCATGAGTCACGACACCGGAATCGAAGTCGGGCGCATCCTGGTGCCGATCGACGGGAGCGACGGCGCGTCGGCGGCGCTCGATCACGCGATCAGCGTCGCGGACGCCACCGACGCGGAGATCCTGCTCTTGGCCGTCGTCAACCCCTACGGGATGTCGAGCGTCACCGAGCGCACGGAGGTCGAGGCGGAACTCGAAGACGTCGTCACCGACGCCGCGGCGCGCGTACAGGACGCCGGCGTCGCCGTCAGCACCGCTATCGAGGCGGGATTCCCGCACGAGGAGATCCTGAACGCCGTCGAGGACCACTCGATCGATCTGATCGCGATGGGGACGCACGGGCGAAGCGGGTTCGAACGGTTCGTCATCGGCAGCGTCGCCGAGAAGATCGTCCGTCTCTCGCCCGTGCCGGTGCTCACGGTCCGAACGAAGGCGAGGGGCGAACGCCCCTACCGCGATATCGTCGTCCCGACGGACGGCAGCGACGCCGCGGTGCCCGCGGAGCGGTGGGGCGTCGACCTCGGTGCGGAGTTCGGAGCCGCCGTCCACGCGCTCTCTGTCGTTCCGGAGGGACCCGTCCGATCGAGCGAGACGCGCGCCGCCTACGAGGAGATCGCGCAGTCGGCCGTCGACCGCGTCGCGGCGCGGGGATCGGAGTTCGGCGTCGACGTCGAGGAGACGATCGAACACGGCGTCCCGCACCGCGAGATCATCGACCACTGCACGGGGATCGCCGCCGACCTCGTCGTGCTCGGGACCCACGGGCGTACGGGCGTCGAGCGGTTCATCCTGGGGAGCGTCGCCGAGAAGGTCGTCCGCCTCTCGGAGACGCCGGTGCTCGTCGTGCCGTCGAAGTGAGCGACGGGGATCGCCCGTGGCGAGAGGTACGCTGCGCCGAAACGTCACGCTTACTCGCGTCGCTCTCGACGCTCGGATATGAGCGTTCCCTGCGTCCGCGTGCCGACCGGCGAGGGCGAGGAGACCCGCACGGCGCTGGCCGAGCGCGACCTCGTCGATCAGACCCGCGAGATCACCGCCGACGACGGGACGCTCTACATCCCGGTCGTCGACCGGGCGGCCGTCGAATCGGAGTACGAGGTCGTCGAACGCGACGTTCCCGCGCGGGAAACGCAGACGACGCCCGCGGAGGTCCTCGGGTTCGAGCCCTCCTACGAGCGCCTCGGCGACGTGGTCATCCTCGACGAGGACGATCCCGAGCGCGCCCGGCGGATCGCTGATGCGATCGTCGAGTCGGACCTCCGCGCGCGGACGGTCGTCAACCGCGCCTCGAAAGTGAAGGGGGAACTCCGCGTCCGCGAGTGGGACGTCCTCGTCGGCGAGTCGACCGAGACGGTCCACCGCGAGTACGGCTACGAGTTCGCGCTCGACATCGCGTCCGTTTACTTCTCCCCGCGACTCGCGACCGAGCGCCACCGCGTGATCTCGCAGGTCGAGGCGGACGAGCGGGTGATCGATATGTTCGCGGGCGTCGGACCCTTCGCGGTCCCGATGGCCGGCCGCGGTGCCGAGGTCGTCGGCTGCGACCTCAACCCCGTCGCCGTCGAGTACCTCCGCGAGAACGCGCGCCGAAACGGCGTCGAGGACCGAGTGACCGCGATCGCCGGCGACGTCCGCGACCTCGCAGCCGAGTACGCCGGCTGGGCCGACCGACTGGTGATGAACCTCCCGCACAGCGCCGGCGACTTCCTCGACACGGCGGTCGAACTGGCCAGCGAGGAGTGCGTTCTCCACTACTACGACATCCAGCACGAGGACGACCCGTTCGGGCCGGGCGAGCGCGCGATCCGCGAGGCCGTCGCCGACAGCGACGCCGACTACGACGTGACCGTCGAGACCGAGCGCGTCGTGCGATCGTACGCCCCGCACGAGTACAACGTCTGTCTCGACGTCCGCCTGACGGCGCGCTGATTCGGAAGCCTTTTCTTAGTCATCGCAGTACGGACGAGTGCGTGTGACCGCGCCGGTGTAGCTCAGCTGGCAGAGCGATTCCTTCGTAAGGAATAGGCCGAGGGTTCAAATCCCTCCACCGGCTTTCTGCTGTGAACAACGTGAACAGCGAAAGCTGTCCAGGGATTTGAAGCAGGGAGCGAACGACAGTGAGCGACTGTGGTTCACAATCCCCTCCACCGGCTCTTTCTGCCGAACGAAGTGAGACTGAGGAGCGGAGTCTCGTCGTTTTACGTCCGCTAGACGCTCAAGTCGTCGCAGCCGTCTCGCCACGGGAGCACGCGTAGGGTCTCGACGTCGATCTTCGCGGACTGCTGGTTCGCACTCTCCCCGCGCGACATCGGCTTGAAATCACCGCCCTGCTCGACGTCGCAATCCTCGACGCTCGCCAACTCGAGTTCCGCCCAGCAATCGAGGAATTTGAGCGTGATGCGGACCGGGGCGTCGCGGACCAGGTCCCGCGCCTCCTCGATCTTCCGGTACGGGAACTTCGTGTACTTGTATCCGTTAATCGAACACGATCGCTGCTTGAACTCCCAGTAGTACAGGAGGTTCCCGTCGCCGTCGAACACCGTCCTGTCGATGTCGGCGGTCTGTCCCCGGTCTTCGTGGCTCGCTCCCCGCTCGCGCTCGACGTACACGTCGGCGTAGTCGGCCTCGTTCGCTTGGCCCTTCTGGACGGTCGAGAGCTTGCTCGACTCCCACCCGCGTTGCACGCCCGCCGAGACCACCGTCCGACCGCACGCGGTACAGTCTCCCAGTTCTTTCATTCCCTGATACGGCCCTTTCTCGGGGGTCGGAACCGACTCGTCCACCGAACCGCAGTACGGACAGATCATCGGTGCATCCTCGTCGACTCGTTTATATAAATAGTGACGTCAGATACTCGCGATCCACTCGGCCAACCGCGTCTCCGTGTGTCGGTTCGATCAGTCGACGTACCCCAGTTCACGGAGGGTGTCCAGGATCTCGGCGTCGGTCGCCGTCTCGTCGACGGCTTCGTCGAGGTCCACGTGACGCTGTCGGATGACTTCGAGGAGTTGGCGGGCGCTGTTGATCTTGTAGTGGGCTTCCGGATCGTCGGTGTCCCGCACGGCCCCCGCGAGCAACTCGTCGATCGTTTCGAGCGTGGTGTCTCCCATAGGGATCGTTGGACGTGTCGCTAAATAGGCCATTCGAAACGAGCCCGTTTGACGCCCGTACGCGGCGCGAGACGGGATCGGCGGACGCCGGCGGGCGACTCCGCGCCCTTTATTTTGCCGCCGCTGACAGAGGGAGACGAATGGTCACAGCCGAGTCGGACCGGACCGGGACGCTCCGCGGTCTCCTCGATCTGACGCGCCCCGGCAACGCCGTCGCCGCGGGGGTGCTCACGTTCACCGGCGCGTTCGTCGCGGCCGGTCTCGATTCGAGCGTCGTCGCCGTCGTCGCCAGCGTGGCCGCGACGGTGTTCGCGACCGCCGCCGGCAACGCGGTCAACGACTACTTCGATCGGGACATCGACCGGATCAACCGCCCGGACCGACCCATCCCTCGCGGCGCGGTCAGCGCTCGCGGGGCGGGCGCGTTCAGCGTCGCGCTGTTTCTCGGGGCTATCGTCGCCGCGCTGGCCCTGCCGCTCCTCGCGATCGCGATCGCGGTGGTGAACCTGCTGGCGCTGCTCGCCTACACGGAACTGTTCAAGGGGCTTCCCGGCGTCGGCAACGTCGTCGTCGCGTACCTGACGGGATCGACGTTCCTCTTCGGGGCCGCGGCGGTGGGGCAACTGACCGACGTCGCGGTGCTCGTGCTATTCGCTCTCGCCGCGTTGGCGACGCTGACCCGAGAGATCGTCAAGGACGTCGAGGATCTCGCTGGCGACCGCGAGGAGGGGCTCAGAACCCTCCCGATCGTCGTCGGCGAGGCCACCGCGTTGCGAGCGGGTGCCTTCGTGATGGCCGTCGCCGTCCTCGCGAGCGCCGCGCCGTACCTGATGAACGTCTTCGGCCTCGCGTACCTCGCGATCGTCGTCCCCGCCGACGGGGTGATGCTGTCGGCGGTCCGGCGGTCCTTTTCGGACCCCGCGACCGCACAGCGCCGGCTGAAACGGGGGATGTTCCTCGCGACCGCCGCCTTCGTCATCGGGCGTGCCGTCGACGTTCTCTGGGTCGCGTGAGTCCGGATCGGTAGCGGCTACGAGCATTGACCGCCGACAGTGTCGCGTCCGTCGGCCGAAATCCACTGAAGCAATCAAAAAGAATATTATCTGCACCTGTTATGGTTAGGTCGTCTAATGACTCCCGGCGAGTCGATCCATCGAACGCCCACTGCCTCTCTCGTAGCTGGCTCGACGCCGAGGACCCCTGATGTATGACCTCGGACCGGACCTCGACGTGGAGGTCCAACCCGGCACGAACATTCTGGTGAGCGGCCCGCCGCTGACTGGCAAGCGGTCGCTCTGTCTCGACATCCTCGCCTCGGGGACCGAACGCGGCGACGGCGCGATCGTCGTCACCACGAAGGACGGTGCCGACCGCGTGCTCGACGACTTCGGAAAGCGCGTCTCCTACGAGGACCGACCGGTGGCCGTCATCGACTGCGTCACGCGCCAGCAGGGCGTCGGCGACGTCCGCGACGACGAGCGAATCAAGTACGCCTCCTCGCCGGTCGACATGACCGGGATCGGGATCAAGCTCTCGGAGATCCTCCAGTCGTTCTATCAGGACCAGGGCATCGAGCGCAACCGCGTGATGTTGCACTCGCTGTCGACGCTCCTGATGTACGCCGATCTGCAGACGGTGTTCCGGTTCCTCCACGTGTTCACCGGACGGATCCAGAGCGTCGGGGGCCTCGGCGTCTTCGCCATCGACGCCAGCGCGCACGACGACCAGACGATGAACACCCTGAAACAGTTGTTCGACGGCATCGTGACCACCCGAGAGGACGGCGAGCCGACCGTTCGACTCGCGAGCGACTGAGCCGCGCCGGTCCCGGTGAGGGGTGCTCGACCGCGCGGAACCAGAAACTATTTTCCGCCCAGTTTCATCGGGGTGGATATGCCCTCCACCGTACTGCTACAAGGTGCCGTCGGCGCGATCGGCGTGTTGATCGGAATCCTCTTTCTCGTCGTCGGGATCGCGATGATCGTGTGGACGTACACCGACGCGAAGAAGAACAGCACGCATCCGGCGTTCCTCTGGGCGATTGTGGTCTTTCTCGCACCGCTTCTGGGACTCCTCCTGTACGTGCTGCTCGGCCGCAATGCGCGGTAGTCACCGACAGGTTCGATAGCGAGTGAGCAACGCCGTCGAACGACCGCGGACGCCGGAGCGCCGATGCGCGACGCAGCCGAAACTCAGCCGAGTGAGTTCGGTGACGAAGCCGTCTCGACGCGTGCATCTTCACCTCACGGTCGCGGCAGTGTTTTATTCCGCCCGTGCCTCGGTTCGAGTATGCCCGTTACCGACGACGACGGACTCAGCGCCGTATTGGACGCGGAGACGGTCGCCGTGGTCGGCTGTTCGACCACGGCCGGGAAGGCCGCCCACGACATCCCGGCGTACCTCCAGCGGAACGGCTACCGGATCGTCCCGGTGAACCCCTTCGCCGACGAGATCCTCGGCGAGACCGCCTACGACTCGCTGGCGGACGTGCCGGACGAAATCGAGATCGACGTCGTCGACGTCTTCCGGCCGAGCGAGGAGGCGGGCGACATCGTCGACGCCGCGATCGAACGCCACGAGGCGGTCGGCGACGTTCGTTCGGTGTGGCTCCAACTCGGGATCACCGACGACGCGGCCGGCGAGCGTGCCGAGGAGGCCGGGCTCGACTTCGTCCAGGACAAGTGTATGAAGGTCGAACACGCCCGGCTGGCCGGGTAGCGCTCGACACCGGATTTTCGTCCGCGCCTCCGGATCCGGCGGTCGGTCGGTCGGTTACGCCGAGTCGGACGTGGCGTCGTCGGTGCCGTCGCCGTCCTGCTTCGAGACCGCCTCCTCGGCGTCTGCCTCGGTCGCTTCTGACTCCGCTTCGATGATGTGCGCGTCGGCGGTGATGCTCTCGACGTCGATGCCCTCCTCCTCGGCGAGCGCCTCCAAGACCGCGCGCATCTCGGCGGTCTCGCGTTCGAGACGGTCGACGCGGTCTTTCGTCTCCCGCGTCGTCTCGCGCATCTCGATGACCTGATCGCGCAGTTCGTTCAGCCGCGTGTACACGTCTTCGGCCATCTCCGTCACTTTCTGGAGCTTCTTCGCCGTGCCTCCGAGTCCCATAGGTTCAGTTCGGACGCGGGGGTTTGTGTGCGTTCCGGCTTCGAGTGCCCTCGAAATTCACAGGTCGTCGGCGTCGAGACCGCCGACGAGTCGGCGGAGCGCACCGTAGACCACGACGCTGGCGACGACGACCGCGGCGACGGCGACGTAGTCGGCGCGACCGGCGCTGTCGATCGCGAGCCGAGCGGCGGCGGTGATCGGCCCGTTCGGAAGCAGGGTCGTCCCGCCGAAGACGAGGAGGACGCCGACGGAGTAGAGGAACTGCGCCGCCCGACGCTCGGGCGACAGCAGCGCCAGCGCCGCGCCGAGCCCGCAGATGAGCAGCGCGAGCGCGGCGACCAGCGCGAGCAGGGCCGGGACGTTCGCGACGCTGGTGCCGTTGAGTTCGAGCAGCCCGATCCACAGCGCCGCCTGCACGGGCGCGAGGCCGGCCGCCGTCAGGAGTTTGCCGTCGACGACGTCGGTCAGCGACAGCGGCGCGACGCGGAGCAGTTCGAGCGTCCCGCGTTCGATCTCCTCGGTGACCGAGTCGACGGCCACCGAGCCCGCGATGAAGACGGGCAAGAAGAGCAGCAGCGGGAGCAACACCGTGTATGTGAAGCCGAAGTACGGGCTCGACGACGCCTCCGGCGGCAGTTCGAGCGGCTGCGCGTCGAGATGCGCGGCGCGGTCGGTACGCTCCTGTCGCTCCAGCGAGCGGACGACGTCGCGCAGCTGGACGACGACGATCGTCGTCTGGACGTTCGAGTCGGGCGCGACGGCCCTGACGAACACCCGCTCGTCGCGCGTCTCCGCGATCACCACCGCGTCGATGCCGGTCGCCTCGTACTCGTGGAACGCCCGCATCGCCGTCTCCTCGGAGCGGTAGAACTGCGCGTCGACGCCGCGGACCTCCCTGGCGGCGTCGATCAGCTCCTCGGAGGCGTCGCCCGCGACGGCGACGTCGACCTCGTAGCCGTCGACCTGTCCCGGGTCGTAGAGGGAGACGAGGCCGACGACGAGGAACGACGAGAACGCGGCGATGAACAACTGCAACGCGAGCGCCAGCAGGATGGTCTTCTCCTTCCGCAGGCTGCCGAACTCCCGACGGGCGATCGTCAGCCGCGGGTCGGTGCCCCCGTCTCGAGGCGGTCGTCGCGGCGGCTTCTCGCTGTCACCCAAGGTAGGTCACCACCGTGAGGTTGTAGGCGGTGTGAACGAGCACGCTGACCACGAACGCCGCGCCGTACCACCGCAGGTCGCGCATCGCGCCGACCGCGGTGATCCCCGCGGTGACCACGTGGAGTGCGAGCGGCGCGAACAGCAACCCCGCGGCCGAAAGGACGCCGATCCCCGACGGCGCGAACGCGGCCTGCCCCAGCGCCAGTTCCGGGAGCCCGACCACCTGCGCCACCGCGGTGAACTTCTCGCCGACGAAGAACCCCAGCCCCGAGAGCGCGCCCAGCACGAGCGCGACGCGCGGGATCCGAGAGAACGTGTCGCTCTCGAAGGCGGCGTAGACGTGGAGGCTCTTGGCGACCTCCTCGACGAGCGCGACGACGAAGAGCAACAGCGGAATAGTCAGCGAGACTGGCAGCGCGAACAGCACCGCGATCGCGAGCAGTTCGGCGACGAAGACGAACGGGATCGACAGCCCCGAGAGGACGGCGACGTCGCGCGGTCGCGACACCCGCGCGTCGAGGGCGTCTAAGAGCTTCAGCGGGACCGCCCGCTGGGTGAACAGGTCCTCCTCGCGGTAGATGCCGATTCCGAGCAGGAACAGCACGCCCGCACAGAGGAGGAAGGGCGCGGTCGCGAACACGAACGCCCCCGGCGCGACCGACTCCAGCGGCTGGAGGTCGCGGACGACGAGCGTCAGCGGCGAGATGAGCGCGATCGGCGTCACGTTCGCGAAGATCGCCGGCACGAACGTGTACGCGGTCAGGAACACCGAGACGGTGACGGTGACGAAGGTGAGTTCCTTGAACGACCGGGCGAACATCGCCCCGGCGAACGTCGCCGCGAGAAAGAGCAGGGCGATCGGGAGCACCGCCGCGACCGAGACGAGGCTCCCGCCGACGCCGAGCGCGACGAGGGCGGTCACCGCGAGCATCGCCGCGAAGTACGGGAGGGTCTTCCCGGCGACGATGTCGCCCGGCGAGACGGGCGCGACCAGAAGCAGTTCCCCGCGGCGGTTGATCCGCTCGTTGAGCATCGTGCTGCCGTACGCCTGCACGACGAAGTTCATCGGCACCAGAAAGGCGAACGCGAGGACCAGCGAGCCGAACGGGAACGGCGGCTGGATGTCCGCCGGGGACCCGGAGCCTCCGCCGCTCAGCGGGTTGATCCCCGACAGCGCGGGGACCCCGAGCGCGCCGCCGGTCGATCCGGACGAGGCGGATCCGCCCTCCTCCTCGCCCGAAGCGGTTCCGTCGCCGTCGCCTCCGCTCGTTCCGTCGTCGCCCCCGCTCGTACCGAACCCGTCTCCCGCGTCTCCGTCATCCGCGAACGCGCCCTCGGGGAGCGACTCCGACCGCGGGACGTACTGCAGGACCGTCACCACCGGAAACGCCGCGGAGCCGTTCTCTTCGGCGCTCATCCGCTCGAAGTTGTAGCGCCGGACCGAGGAGCGGAACTCCGAGAGCGCGGCCTCCCCCTTCGGCGAGTTCGCGACGAGGACGCCGTCCTCGCGGACTAGGAGCTCCACGTCACCGTCACGGAGCGCGTCCGGGTCCGGTTCTCGCGCGTCGAGGGCGACGCTCCGCTCGACGGGTTCGTGATACGGGCTGTCGTTGGCGACGCCGACGCGGTAGATGTCGCGGTCGAGCGCGACGCCCCCCGCGAGGAGCCCGCCGCCGAGGACCGCGCCGACGAGGAGGAGCGCGAACACCCCCAGAACGGCCGTGCGCCTGTCGACGATCCCCGCCGACCGCGACACCTCCCAGCGGGCGATCCGACGGATCGCCGACAGGTGCTCGCGCGGCGACCGCTTCACCGCCGGTCGCTCCCGTCGGTCGTCGACTCGGGTGCCGCTCGCGCATCCCCCGCCGAGGGCGTGCCTCCGGCAGTCCCGTCGCCATCCCGTCCGTCGTCCTCACCGCGTTTGACCGGCTCTCTCCCCGCTCCGCGGGCCGCCGCGGGCGGCGTCTCGCCGGCGAGATCGAGGAAGATGTCTTCGAGGCTCTGCTCGCGCGTCCGGATGTCGACGACGTCGCCGCCGACGGCCTCTGCGCGAGTCCGAACGTCCTCGACGGCGTCCATCGTCGGCACCACGCTGCGATAGCGTTCGACTCCAGCCGCGTTGCCGTCCCCGTCGATCCCGTGGGCTCGTTCGTCGCGCACCGCGCCCTCGACGGCGACGTCGGTGAAGACGTGGTAGGTGGTCTCGCCGTGTTCCTCGCGGATCTCGGGGACGGTCCCCCGGGCGATGATCTCCCCGCGGTTCATAATCACGATCCGGTCGCAGACGCTCTCGACGTGATAGAGGTTGTGCGCGCTGAACACGACGGTCTTCCCGCGGTCGGCGAGTTCGCGGGTGAACTCCAGCACGTAGTTCGTCGTGAGCGGGTCCAGCCCCGACGCCGGCTCGTCGTAGATCAGGAGATCGGGGTCGTTGACGAGCGAGCGCGCGATCGCGACCTTCCGCTTCATCCCCTTGGACATATCGCCGAGGCGTCGCTCCCTGTGCTCCAGTTCGAGGCGGTCGAGCGTTCGCTCGGTTCGCTCCGTCGCCTCGGCCCGCGGGACGTCGTACAGGTCGGCGAAGAACTGCAGGTACGACCGCGGCGTCATATCCTCGTACAGCGGCGACTCCTCGGGGAGAAAGCCCAGATTCCGCCGCATCGCCGGGTCGCCGGCGTCGTACTCGCCGACCTCGGCGACCCCGGCGCTCGGGTCGACCAACCCCGCCAGCATCTTCAGCGTCGTCGTCTTCCCCGC
>NZ_BBJO01000068.1 GCF_000739575.1 Halobellus rufus
GCCTTCTCGTCAATATCGGCTCAGTGTACGTCCTGCAGGGTGGTGAGATGAGTCTCAACGAACGTGGGGCGTTCTACCATTTGCTCGGCGACGCTGGCGGTTCACTCGCCGTGATCGTCTCGACGCTTGTGATCGAACTGACCGGCCTCCGGATCATCGACCCGATCACGGCTGCACTAATCGCTGTGCTTGTGACGTGGTCGGCCGGCAAGGTTCTGCGGGGAAGTGGTGCGATCTTCCTCCATCGGACACCCCTCGACACCGAGGACGCCCGCCAGCATCTTCGTGCGATCGAGGGTGTCGAAGCAGTCAACGACTTCCACGCCTGGCAGGTCTGCAGCCAGCTCACCGTCGCGACGACCCATCTCGAAACAGATGACGAGGCTGAGGCCGACGTCGAGTCTGTGATCCAACGTGCTCACGAGGAACTCACCCACCACGGTGTCGATCACGCGACCGTGGAGCTGTGCCCCGACTCGGAGAACCGACGCACGCATCTCAACGCGCATTCCCACCAATGACTGCCCACACTCCACCCGCGTTCAGAAGTACGGACCGATCGTCCTCGTCGATGTTCGAGATACTGGAGGCGACGCAAGACGACGTAGTGGCAATTCGAATGGGGACTGGTAGTGCGGACGGGTACCGCGAGTTCTACGAGCTACTCGTCGAGAAGACGGAACAGCATGGTACAGTGCACGTCTACGAGGAGACGACAGGGTGGACGCTGTCGACGTATCTCTCACACCTGCACGGTATCCTCCCCGACCTGCGAACCGGGTCGAAGTTTAATATTGGCCGGTATGCTGCGGTCGGTGATTCTCGTTGGGCGAAACTGCTCTACTACCAGTGGCGCGCTATCATGCCCGTCTGGCCGGTCGCCCCGAATGAGATGCGCTACTACGACCTATCGGAACGCAATCAGGCGCTCGACTGGGTGACGATGAACAATATAAATCTTGATTAGAGACCACCCAACAAGTATAACAAATGTTTGATAGTATCGCGATTTACGACGCATACGTGCTCACGGTCGACGACAGGAACCGGCTCTACGAGTGCGGAACGGTACTCGTAGAGGATGGTCGCATCACGGAAGTACGACCGTCTCGTGATGATGATTCGGACATCGCGGCCGACTGCGTCATCGACGGCGACGGCAAGCTTGTGATGCCGGGGCTGGTCAACGCCCACACGCACCTCGAACTGACGCCGCTGATCGGCGCGTTCAGCGACCTTGACCTGCTGGAGATGATGGGCAGCATGACAGCCATCTTCGGTCACATCGCGGACGGCGAGTACGACTACCTCACCGAGGCGGGGTACGAACTCGCCGCCCTGAACTTTCTCACCGGCGGTGTCACAACCGTTAACTCACAGGACGTCCGCCCGAGCGCTGGCGCAGAGACGTTCGGCGAGACGGGCCTCCGCGGGTTCTTCGGGCTGGCACTTTCTGATCTCTTCTGGGATGTCCCCGTCGACGAACAGTTCGCCCGTGCTCGCACGTTCATCGGGGAGTACCACGACACGTACGACGGCCGCATCCGGGCGACCATCTGCCCCCACGACGACTGGTCGTGTACCCGAGAACTGTGGGAGCGCACCGCTTCCCTCGCCACTGAGTACCCAGACCTGCTCGTTCACACCCACCTGCTCGAACTTGAGGCTAGCAACACGATGGCGCGGTCGAACGGGGG
>NZ_BBJO01000067.1 GCF_000739575.1 Halobellus rufus
GGTGTAGGGAGTGTTGTGGGTTGCTCGGTCGAGCGTCGAGCGTCGAGCGGTCGGGCGTTCGAAATGAAGAGAGCCCACGAGACGCGCTGTCTCGTGGGCTCTCTGATAGTATCGTTATGAGTGGGTGGCGGCGAGTCCGTGTTCCCAGAGGATCGCTCACTCCAGTACTTGCGCACACGCTGGCAGGCTTAACTTCCGTGTTCGGGATGGGTACGGGTGGATCCCTGCCGCTGTGGCCGCCGTAATGCCGACTGATGGACTCGAACCATCTGTATCTTTCCATTCTGAAAGATACTGACCGTCGTCGGTCATTTCCGACTTCTGATGATGTGGGCTTTCAGTACCATTGTTGTGCACGCAATCCAGTTTCCGCCTGAACCCGTTCTCACACTCGTGGGAACGTCGTGGTCGTTTTCACTTCCAGTTCAGTTGTCTGACGACACCATTCTCAATGTATGAGTGTGGCTTCGGACTGTTAGTGCTCGCGGGCTTAACACTTCGTTGCCTCAGTGCGTACACCCCGAGTCTATCGAACTCGTCTTCTACGAGTGTCCTCGGCGGTACTTCTTTTTGAGGTGGGTTTCGAGCTTAGATGCGTTCAGCTCTTACCCCGTGGTGCGTGGCTGCTCGGCATCTGCCCTCTCGGACAACCGATACACCAGCGGCACCCAATCGTAGTTCCTCTCGTACTATACGATCGTTCCTCTCAAGTACCAATACACCCCCAATAGATAGCAGCCGACCTGTCTCACGACGGTCTAAACCCAGCTCACGACCTCCTTTAATAGGCGAACAACCTCACCCTTGCCTGCTTCTGCACAGGCAGGATGGAGGGAACCGACATCGAGGTAGCAAGCCACTCGGTCGATATGTGCTCTTGCGAGTGACGACTCTGTTATCCCTAAGGTAGCTTTTCTGTCATCAACGGGCCCCATCCAGGAGCCTCGTTGGTTCGCTAGACCACGCTTTCGCGTCAGCGATCCTCGTTGGGAAGATCACTGTCAGACTTCCGTGTGCTCTTGCGCTCTTCTCCGGGTTTCCGACCCGGGTGAGGAAATCTTCGGGCGCGCTCGATATCTTTTCGAGCGCGTACCGCCCCAGTCAAACTGCCCGGCTACCGGTGTCCTCCGCCAGGAGTGAGAGTCGCAGTCACTAACGGGTAGTATTTCACTGATGCCTCGGTGGCCCGCTAGCGCGGGTACCTGTGTAACGGCTCCTACCTATGCTGCACATCAGCGACCACGTCTCAGCGACAGCCTGCAGTAAAGCTCTATAGGGTCTTCGCTTCCCCTTGGGGGTCTCCAGACTCCGCACTGGAACGTACAGTTCACCGGGCCCAGCGTTGGGACAGTGACGCTCTCGTTGATCCATTCATGCAAGCCGCTACTGAAGCGGCAAGGTACTACGCTACCTTAAGAGGGTCATAGTTACCCCCGCCGTTGACGGGTCCTTCGTCCTCTTGTACGAGGTGTTCAGATACCCGCACTGGGCAGGATTCAGTGACCGTACGAGTCCTTGCGGATTTGCGGTCACCTATGTTGTTACTAGACAGTCGGAGCGTCCGAGTCACTGCGACCTGCTCGGTGAAAAGCAGGCATCCCTTCTTCCGAAGGTACGGGACTAACTTGCCGAATTCCCTAACGCCGGTTGCTCCCGACGGACCTTGGCTTTCTCTGCCTGAGCACCTGTGTCGGATCTCGGTACGATCATCGTACGTCTTTTCACGGGCTCTCGGTACCAACGACTTGCGCTATCTCGCGTTTCGATCGCTTCGTGCCGTTACGGCGTCCACGATCTTCCACGATTCGACGGGGCGAAGGCCCCGCTCGTTGTTTCCCAAAGCGTCGACATTAGTGTACGATGGCACTGGAATATTAACCAGTTTCCCGTTTGTCTCAGTCGAGTTACGGTGAGACTTAGGATCGGCTAACCCTCGGCTGATTGGCAGTGCCGAGGAACCCTTGCTCGTAAGGTCGTCGGGGTTCTCACCCGACTCTCGCTGCTACTGTGACCAGGATTTTCGTTACTAAGCGGTCCACACGAGTTCTCACCCGCGCTTCCGCCCGCTCAGTACGCCAAGCCTACTAGGTCGTCCGATCAAGGACGCTGCCAGGTCTCGGTGGTAGATTTGAGCCCCGATCATTTTGGGCGCCTCGAACCTCGGCCGGTAAGCTGTTACGCTTTTCTTAGAGGGTAGCTGCTTCTAAGCTCACCTCCCGGCTGTTTAGGGCTCGAGACCACCTTCGGTTGCACTTAATCTACACTTGGGGACCTTAACCCGGCTCTGGGTTGTCTCCCTCACGGTACACAGGCTTACCCCGCATACCGGATTCCCAACGTCTTCGACGTCTGCAAGTTCGGAGTTTGACAGGACGGCCGACTCCTCTCGGAGGCGGGTCGTCCAATCGGTCGCTCTACCTCGCAGACTATCTCAGTTGAGGTCATGCTTCGACATGTTTCGGCTGGAACCAGCTGTTGCCGAGTTCGATGGGCCTTTCACCCCTACGCACGGGTCACGAGAGGGTATTGTAGGACACCAACTCTTGCAGGCCTCCACGCAGCTTTCGCCACGCTTCACCTTGTCCGCGCGTAGATCACTCGGTTTCGGGTCGCATCCTCGTGACTCCCCGCGCTTGAACACGGCGGCCCTGGTCTCGAATGAGACTGCGGCCATATCGGTTTCCCTGTGCCTGCCCGGATACTCCGGTTAGGCTTGCCACGATGATGCACTCCCTGGGTCGTTTTTCAAAACGCACGACGCGACATCGGCTTCCTCGAAGTCCTACTGGTGGGTCGCCCCACGGTCGTTTATTCGAGGACCTTGTATGCCTCGTCGTTCTATCACTGACTGAGTTCAGGCCCTATTGCACCGCCCTGTTCGGGGTGCTTTTCAGCGTTCGCTCACGCTACTTGTTCGCTATCGGTCTCGAGGAGTGTTGAGTCTTTGCAGTTGATGCCTGCAGTATTCACGAGGGATATCCAACCCTCGATACTCTGGAGGTAGTCCGGGATCGGCGCGACCGGATACGGGACTGTCACCCTGTATCGTACTCTGTTCCAAGAGATTTCTCCGGTGTTGCTGATCCGTTATGACTAGTCCGAACACCACATTTCCTTACGGATTCGGTTTGGACTGTGTCGCGTTCACTCGCGGTTACTAACGACATCGCTTTTGCTTTTTGTTCCTGCTCCTACTGAGATGTTTCAATTCGGAGCGTTCCCCATTGCGCGAAGCAATTGCGGTGGGGATTCCCATTCGGAGATCCCGAGTTCTTAGTCTCCGTGCGACTCCCTCGGGCTTTTCGCAGCTTGGCACGTCCGTCGTCGGCTCTCGAGCCGAGCCATTCACCAGCCAGTACAGTAGCCAGTTTGAGTGTCGTCTTCGTTCTGTCACTGTTGTGGTAGTGATCTGTGACGTCCACAGTTAGATCCGTTCTCACGCGGTGTGAGAACGGGTTCAGTGGGCGTCTGGATTGCGTGCGTACAATGGTCGTCATTGAACGTCCGGTGGCGTCCGGAGCGTCCGTCGAACCCTTCCCATCCGCGCTCTCGCGGGATGGTGCATCAGTTCGTGTCCAATCCAGTCGAGTGGTTTGGATCACTTAAGGGGCTCGTTTCGGTGAGCGCCCTGTGAAGTGATCGCGTGCGTCGAGTGGATTGGGTGATGGACCCGCTGGGATTTGAACCCAGGGCGTCCTCCTTGCAAAGGAGGTGCTCTACCGCTGAGCTACGGGCCCGTGTTAGCCTTGGTGGTTCTTAGGTGCCTGTCTGGCGTTCTGTTCCGTGAACGGTCCGCGCGATGAGTGAAAGTGAGCCAGGCGCGACGGCCTGGTCTCGGTCTGTAGGAGGTGATCCAGCCGCAGATTCCCCTACGGCTACCTTGTTACGACTTAAGCCCCCTTGCGAAGCCCAGATTCGACCATCTTGCGATGGCCTCATCCGGACCTCACTCGGGTGCTTTGACGGGCGGTGTGTGCAAGGAGCAGGGACGTATTCACCGCACTCTTGTGAAATGCGATTACTACCGAATCCAGCTTCATGAGGACGAGTTTCAGTCCTCAATCCGAACTACGATCGAGTTTCGGAGATTAGCGCCCTCTTTCGAGGTTGCAACCCATTGTCTCGACCATTGTAGCCCGCGTGTAGCCCAGCCCATTCGGGGCATACTGACCTACCGTTGCCCATTCCTTCCTCCAGTTTGGCACTGGCAGTCCTCCTAATGTACCCAGCCAGTCGAGACTGCTGCTGGCAATTAGGAGTGTGGGTCTCGCTCGTTGCCTGACTTAACAGGACGCCTCACGGTACGAGCTGACGGCGGCCATGCACCTCCTCTCTACAGCGTCGTGGCGAGGTCATCAACCTGACCGTCATTACTGTAGTCGGGGCTGGTGAGATGTCCGGCGTTGAGTCCAATTAAACCGCAGGCTCCTCCGGTTGTAGTGCTCCCCCGCCAATTCCTTTAAGTTTCATCCTTGCAGACGTACTTCCCAGGCGGTTCGCTTCTCGGCTTCCCTACGGCACAGCACAGGCGCGTAGCCTGTGCCACACCTAGCGAACATCGTTTACGGCTAGGACTACCCGGGTATCTAATCCGGTTCGAGACCCTAGCTTTCGTCCCTCACTGTCGGATCCGTCTTCTCGAGGTGCTTTCGCCATCGGTGGTCCGTCCGGGATTACGGGATTTCACTCCTACCCCGGACGTACCCCTCGAGCCTTCCGGTCCCAAGCCCTGAAGTTTCCGCCGGACGCCCACTCGTTGAGCGAGTGGATTTCCCGACGGACTTTCAGGGCCAGCTACGGACGCTTTAGGCCCAATAAGATTGGCCATCACTTGAGCTGCCGGTATTACCGCGGCGGCTGGCACCGGTCTTGCCCAGCTCTTATTCGTGTACCGCCCTACGGTACACAAAAGCGAGGACGATATGCCCTCGCACTCGGAGTCCCCTTATCGCACTGTCGTGCAGTGTAAAGGTTTCGCGCCTGCTGCGCCCCGTAGGGCCCGGAATCTTGTCTCAGATTCCGTCTCCGGGCTCTTGCTCTCACAACCCGTACCGATTATGGGCACGGTGGGCCGTTACCCCACCGTCTACCTAATCGGCCGCAGCCTCATCCTACAGCGCTAACGCGTTTGTGACTCCCCGTGTTCATCCGTGGGAGTTGTATACTGAATTAGCCTCAGTTTCCCGAGGTTGTTCAGTTCTGTAGGGTAGATTGGCCACGTGTTACTGAGCTTTCCGCCACGAGTGTGAACTCGTGCGACTAGCATGGCTAAATCGGACTCCGATAGCAATGGCCTCCGGCAGGATCAACCGGAATGGGTTCCTCCCGTGTGTGGGAGGAGGGTGGCGGGATTTCTCTTCCGAGTGGAAGAGAGATCACCAATCATTGCGTGGTCCGTTCAGTGGTTCAGTAGACACCAGACAGGTGTCACCGAACCACCAAGGCTAACATCAGATCCCATCTGTACGGCGGACCGCAGGGGTGGAATCCTCATCTCTTGCGGACATAAGCGTACGTCGGATGGAGCCATAAAGGCACCGGTCCGCGTCGCCTGCCGACCGAAGTCGGCGTGTCCGAGTGGGCGCGGGGTTGAACCGCACCCAGTCGCGGTGTGTCGTTCGCATTCATCCGAAACCGACTCGAACACTTAAGCCCGTCGTATCGCCCTCGGCCCGAGAACGGGACGAGGGCGGACGGGGGTTCGAGGTGTTCCGTCGTAGATCCCGTCCGGGGCGTCCCGGGCGGGCTTCCGCGTATTTCTACGAATGCCGGGGTAACATAAAAGGCCGTCGAACCGTCCCCGCCTCGTTATGCGATTTCACACCGAGGCCAGACAAAAATGAACGAGGGTCGCTAGTCCCAAGCCGGATCGACGAGCAGCCGACACGCTCGTCAGGAACGAGGGCGGACGCGTCGCTCAGTCATCGGGTAACGCCACGAAGTCGTGTTGCGCGGTCGGAGGCCGACACGTCATCCCTCGCGTGTCGCGTCCGGTCAGGTCGGGTGGTAACCGCGCGGACGTACGTCGTCCCGGTACGCGGAAAGTGATATCGGAACCGACTGAGAAGAGAGAACGGCAATCGAGATGCGAAGCGCGGCCCTACTCGAACGGAGGGCTGCCGCCTCGCGCGGGGAGTGAGTTATTTATCGATGTGTTCGATGCCCTGCTTCGCTACGTTTCCTCTGGTCACTTCCGACACCTCGTTCTGCTGCATCCAGCCGGGCTTGTCGTTCGGAGCGGTGTCGCGCCACGCCCACGCATCGTACACGTGTACGCGGTCGGTCCCCCGTTCGAGCAGGCGGATCTCGGTCGGATCCGCCTTCGCCTCGTCTTCCGACTCGTAGGACTCGTACCCTTCGAGCCGACGGGCGGCTTTGAGTGCCGCCTGACGCGGCATCCGTCCGGTGAACTGTTTGGTCTTTTCGCCGTCCTCGAGCATCACGAAGTTCCGTTTGCCGTCCTCTCGTACCATCGATATGTACCTCTATGCGAAGGATACACACAGTCTGGCATAAATATATCGGCAAAAATCGACTGCAGCGCCGGGGTCGGGGGGTGGATCGGGCGAACGACGCCCCCACAGAAGCGTTTGCGAGTCGTCACCCGACCGCACGACGAGGTCGGAGGAAGACTCAGTCGCAAACGACTGCGGCCCGCGGGCGCGCGGAACGTAAGCCCCGCCGACGGTGATTCGTGTCCGTCAGCCGAGCACGAGTGCGAATATTGCCGTCGGACCGACGTCAACGTCAGCGATTCGGGAGGAATCGAAGCAAAGCGTAAACAACACTTATGTATGTGCTGTGGCGAACCAACGGCTAGACAGCTCCGATGGTTCGGAAAAAGAAGCTCAGCCCGAGTGGCGCGAAAGACGAGGACGGCGAGTACCACAACGTACACGTCAACCTTCACGAAGACGAACTCGCCGTAGCCGGGATGGAGATCGGCGACGAGGTGTTCGTTCGGGTCCGAGACGGCAAGATCATCATCCAGAAGGCGGACCCGGACGCCGTCGAACACGACTTCTGAGCACGCGATGATCCGAGGAACTGACCGCTCGGCACCGACCCGCCGGACGAGCCACACCCCGCCCGAGAGCCCCCCGTGATCCGCGCGGCCTACCGCGCGGTCCGGCCGCTGCTGTTCTCGCTGCCCGCCGAGACCGCCCACGGCGCGGTCCACCGCGGACTGCGCGCGGTCCAACACACGCCGATCGAGGACCGCCTCCGCGACAGCCTCGTCGTCGACGACGACAGACTCGCCGTCGACGCCTTCGGGCAGTCCTTCTCGAACCCCATCGGCGTCGCCGCCGGATTCGACAAGAACGCCGAACTTCCCTCGGTCCTCGGCGCGCTCGGCTTCGGCCACGTCGAGGTCGGCGGCGTCACCGCGCACCCGCAGCCGGGCAACCCGCGCCCGCGGATGTTCCGACTCGTCGAAGACCGGGCCATCGTCAACCGGATGGGGCTCAACAACGAGGGCGCGGCGGCCGTCGGCGAGCGCCTCCGGACGAGCCCCGACCCGGGGATCCCCGTCGGCGTCAACGTCGCGCTCTCGGAGGCGACCGACGCCGAAGACGCGCCCGCTGACTACCGCGACACCTACGAGCACGTCGCCGACGTCGCCGACTACCTCGCGGTCAACGTCTCCTGTCCCAACAGCGAGGGGATGCGCGAACTCCAGAACCGCGACTCCCTGGAGGCGATCCTCGGCGAACTGGTCGACGCCGGAGCCGACCCCCTCCTCGTGAAGCTCTCGCCGGACCTCCCGGAGCCCGCGGTCGAGGACGCCCTCGCCGTCGTCGACGACTTCGACCTCGACGGCGTCATCGCGACCAACACGACGACGGACCGGCCCGACGGCCTCCGCAGTCCGAAACGAGCCGAGAAGGGCGGCCTCTCCGGAAAGCCGATCGAGGGCCGCGCGACCGAGATGGTCCGCTTCGTCGCCGAGCGGACGGACGTCCCCGTCGTCGGCGTCGGCGGGGTGTCGGACGCCGCCGGCGCGTACGCGAAGATCCGCGCGGGCGCGAGTCTCGTCCAGTTGTACACCGGTCTCGTCTACGAGGGACCGACGCTCGCGCGCGACGTCAACCGAGGACTGCTCGAACTGCTCGAAGAAGACGGCTTCCGAAGCGTCGAGGACGCCGTCGGCGCGGACCTCTGACGCGAAAACGGCCGAAAAGAGCGACGCTCAGTCGTCGCGGTGGACGATCACGATCGCGTCGTCGGCTTCGAGCATCTCGCCCTCGCCGACGTACTGCCGCTCCTCTTCGATCTCGAACATCTCCGGCTCCAACTCGACGCCCGCGACGTGGAGTTCCCCGTCGACGGTCTCGTAGTCGCCCTCCGCGAGCGCGGCCTCGATCTCCGAGACCTGACTGCCGAACTCCGGACCGACCAGCGAGTAATCGAGGTCGACGCCGGTGACGACCGACTCGATCGCCGGGCGTTCCGCGAGCGTGTCGAGTTCGCGGACGTGCATCACGCTGGAGATGTCGTCCTCGAACCCGGAGACGTCGCCCCAGACGTCGACGCGGTCGAGTTCGGCGTTCATCGAGAGCTGTTCGTCGCTCTTGTACTTCCGCAGCGCGCCCACGACGGCCATCGCCGTCTCGCCGGCGTCGACGTCGGCCTCGACGCCGAGCGGTTCGGGCCACCCGCTCGTGTGGACGCTCTCGCGTTCCCCGTGCATATCGTGCCAGAGCTCCTCGGTCGCGTGCGCGAGGATCGGCGAGAAGAGCTTCAGGAACCGGCGGTGCGCGACGTCGAGCGTGTACGCCGCCGAGGCGTCGCCGTCGTTCTCGCGGACGCGCTGCTTGGCTATCTCGAGGTAGTCGTCGCAGAACGTGTGCCAGAAGAACCCGCGGAGGCCGTCCCGGGCCTTCGAGAACTCGCGGCGCTCGAACAGGTCGGTGACGCGCTCGATCTCCTGATCCAGTTCCGCGAGCAGCCAGCGGTCCAGTTGCGTGAGGTCGTCGTGGTCGAACTCCGCGGGCGCGTCCTCGGTCAGGCTCTCGACGAGCTTCGAGGCGTTCCAGAGCTTCCGGAGGAGCTTCTCGCCCGCGCGGAGGCCCTTCTCCGAGTACGGGAGGTCGTCGCCGACGGCCGATCCGGCGGCCCAGTAGCGCGCGGCGTCGACGGGGAACTTCGAGACGACCTCGTCCGGCGAGACGACGTTGCCCTTCGATTTCGACATCTTTTCCCTATTTTCGTCGAGCACCATCCCGTTGATCATCACGCTGTCGAACGGCACCTCGCCGGTGTGCTCGTAGCACTTGACGACCGTGTGGAACAGCCAGAATGAGATGATGTCGTGACCCTGCGGGCGGAGGTCGAACTGGTAGAGTTCGGGGTTCTCGAAGGAGTATCCGTCTTCTTCGTCCCAGTCCCAGCCCGCGTTGATGAGCGGCGTGAGAGAGGAGGTCGCCCACGTGTCGAAGACGTCGTTCTCGGGTTCGAACTCGTCGTGGCCGCACTCGGGGCAGGCGTCGACCGGCGGCTCGTCGCTCAGGGGGTCGACCGGGAGCGACTCCTTCTCCGCGAGCACGACGTGCTCGCAGTCGGCGCAGTACCAGACCGGGAACGGGATGCCCGAGGAGCGCTGCCGGGAGATGGCCCAGTCCCACTGGAGCCCCTCGATCCAGTTCTTGTATCTGGTGAACATCTTCTCGGGGTACCAGTCCATCTCGCGACCGGCCTGCAGGTACTCCTCGCGCTTGTCGAGCAGTTCGATGTACCACTGGTCCTTCACGAGGAACTCGACGCTCGTCCCGCAGCGCTCGTGGACGTTCACCGTGTGCGTGATCGACCGGCGGTCCAGCAGCGCGCCCGCCTCGTCGAGGTCCTCGACGATCGCCTCGCGGGCCTCCTCGGACGACAGCCCCGCGTACTCGCCGGCGACGTCGGTCAGCGTACCCGACTCGTCGATGGCGATCCGGAGGTCGAGATCGTGCGCCTGGTACCACTCGATGTCGGTCTGGTCGCCGAACGTACAGCACATCACGATCCCCGAGCCGGTCTCCATATCGACCCGCTCGTCCGCGATGATCGGGACCTCCTGATCGAACAGCGGGATCCGCGCGGTCTCGCCGACGAGGTACTGGTTCTCGTCGTCGTCGGGGTGGACGAAGACGGCGACGCAGGCGGGCAGAAGCTCGGGGCGGGTCGTCGAGATGGTGAACGTCTCGCCGTCCGCGACGTCGGGGTTCTCGCTCTCGACGACCTCGAAGGCGATGTCGTGGAAATGACTCGGCTGTTCGTCGTCCTCGGTCTCGACCTGCGAGATCGCCGTCTCGCACTCGGGGCACCAGATCGCCGGCGCGCGCTGGCGGTACTCGCGGCCCTGCTCGTAGAGGTCGATGAAGGAGAGCTGTGAGATCCGCTGGACCTCCGGGGAGATCGTCTGATACGTCTGCTCCCAGTCGATCGAGATGCCGAGGCTCTGCATCTTCTCGGTGAACTCCGCCTCGTACTGCTGGCAGACCTCCCGAGTCATCCGCTGGAACTCGCGGCGCTCGTAGTCCTGGTGGCGCACGTCGAGTTCCTCTTCTGCCAATCGCTCGGAGGCGATGCCGTTGTCGTCGTAGCCGAACGGGAAGTAGACGTCCTTTCCGCGCATCCGGTTGAACCGAGCGACGAAGTCCTGCAGCGTGAAGCCGTAGACGTGGCCCCAGTGCAGGCTTCCCGATACCGTCGGCGGCGGGGAGTCGATCGAGAAGGCGGTGTCGGGGTCGTCCGCGCTCCCCTCGTAGGCGTAGGTCTCGTCGTCGACCCACCGCTCTTGCCACTTCTGCTCGACGGTTTCGGGGTCGTATTCTCCGCTCGGCATTCTCGGGCGAAAATACCGGCGGGAGGGCTGTTAAGTCACTCGATTACCCGGACGGCCGAAAAGGCGAGGGGGGCCTACTCGCCGCCGAGCGCCGCGAGGTCGAACTCGAAGGCCGCGACCGGCAGTTCGAGGTCGTGCTCGACGAGCACCTTCGGGTGCAGTTCGCCGACGACGCCGGCAGATTCACCGTCGATCTCGACGGCGGCGACGCGCCCGTCGATGAACGAGGGGTGCTCGGTCGGCGGCGTCTCCAGCTCCACGTCGAAGTCGCGGCAGACCGCCTGCAGACGCGCCTTCGCGTCCTCGTAGGTCGCGTCGTGCCGCGCCAGCACGCCCGCGACGTGGCGGCGCTCGCGGACGCGGGTGTTCACGTCGTCGTCGCGCTCGGCGACGAGGCCGACCTCCGCAAGGTCCTGCGGGTACGCGCGATGGGTGTTGTTCTCCAAGACCATCACCAGCGACGGCAGCGCCCACGGGCGGAGGATCTCGTAGTCCTCGCTGTATGGCTCGGTGATCCGGACCGGGTCGCCGCCGCCGAGGTAGTCGCCGCCGGCCTCGACGTGCATCCGGTCGTAGGCCTCGGCCTCGCTCGTCATGTGGAAGTTCAGCAGGTCCTCGAAACCGAGACCGGTGAGGACGTTCCGCGTGGCCGCTTCGAGCCGCGAGCGCTCGTGGCGACCCCCGACGGTCCCCACGTCGGGGTACCGGGGTTCGAGTTCGTCGAAGCCGTACGCGCGTCCGACGTCGTCGATGAGGTCCAGCGGGTGCAGGACGTCGACGCGGTACGGCGGGATCGACACCTCGTAGGTCGTGCTGACGTTGTCCTCGGCGTCCGCGACGACCGCGTCGAGCCCGGAGCGAGCGAAGAGATCGACCACCTCGTCGTCCGTGAACTCGACGCCGAGCATCGTCTCGATGCGGTCGTGAGTGACCGACTTGGTCTCGACGTCGAAGTCCGGGCGGACGAGCGTTCGCTCGCCCTCCGGCGACGACGCGCCGTACTCGATCTCGACCTCCTCGATCGTCGCGCCGCGCGCGGAGAGCGCGTAGCAGATGATGTTGCACATCCGGTCGATCGTCCACTGATCCGTGCCCGTGAGTTCGACGAGCAGGTCCCGCGAGTCCGTCGAGACCTCGGTCCGGCGACCGTTGATGACCGGCGGGAACGAGAACAGCCCGAGTTCGTCGTAGATCGCCGGGTAGCGGTCGTACTCGGCGACGAGGTCGGCGTACGTCCGGCCGGTGTCGTGCTCTTCGAGCACCTCGGCGGGCGTCAGTTCCCGGTCGCTGTCGAGCGGGACGAACGTGTCGCCGTCGGGGTCGATTCCGGTGTAGGTGATGGAGTTGCCGTCTCCCTCCTCTGTCAGGGCGTCGCCCTTGATCGCGACGAGGTCGTGGATGCCGATCGCGCCCTTCGCGCGCTTGCGACCCATCGTCGCGTGGAGCTTCTCCTGCAACTGAATCAGCGAGTCCAGCGCGGCCTCGTCGAGGTCGACGCCGCGGACGATCGCGCCCGTCACGTACGGCCGCTCGTCGGGGACGTCCTCGTCGACGACGTACGTGAAGTCGGGGTCGTTGGTGTCGGGGACGGCCACGCCGCGCGCGTCGCCGTAGTGGTATCGCAGCGAGCGCGCGACGCCCTCGACCGACAGTCGGTCGAGCCGGTCGGGCCCGAACTCGAACTGCAGCAGGCCCTCCTCGGTCTCGCCCTCGTACTCCAGTCCGAGGCCGAACAGGTCGGACTTCAGTTCCTCGTCGCCCTTCTCCTCGTGGCCGGTCAGTTCCCGAAGCTCGTCGGGATCGATGTCGACGACTGGCATCAGTAAGTCACCTCCGCGCCGCGGAGGAAGTCGAGGTCCGCGAGCGTCCCGTGCAGGTCGCGGATGTCCTCCGCGCCCGTGGTGAGCATCGCGAGTCGCTCCAAGGCGAGGCCCCACGCCATCACGTCGTGCTCGACGCCGAGCGGTTCCAACACCTCGTCCCGGAACATTCCTGAATTGCCGATCTCGATCAGTTCGCCCGTCGTGGGGTGCCGCCCGAACAGCTCGAAGGACGGCTCCGTGTAGGGGTTGTAGTGCGGTTTGAACTGGATGTCCGTGATCCCGAACTGCTCGTAGAACTCGACGAAGGTCCCCATCAGATCGCGAACGGAGAGGTCCTCGGCCATCACCCAGCCCTCGATCTGGAAGAATTCGAGGAGATGCGTCGCGTCGAGCGTGTCGTTGCGGTACACCTTCTCGACGGAGAAGAACCGCTGCGGCGGTTCGAGGTCGCCGACCTGGGTACCGGAGAGATAGCGCATCGACAGCGACGTGGTGTGCCCGCGCAGCGCGATGGCTCGGGCGAAGTCCTCAGACCACGGCGAGTGGTAGCCGTCGCCGTCCTCGCCGACGCCCTCGCGGTGGGCGCTCTCGACGCGGTCGACGAGGTCCTCGGGGAGGTCATCGATCGGCGGCACGTCGAGCGCGAAGCGGTCCCAGTGGGTCCGCGCCGGGTGGTCCTGCGGCATGAACAGGCAGTCGTTGATCCAGAAGTCGGCGTCGGCGTGGGGGCCGTCCATCTCCTGGAAGCCCATCCCGACGAGGACGTCCTTCACGCGCTCGGCGGTCTGGCGGAGGACGTGCGTCTTGCCGCCGCGGACCTCGGGCGCGTCGGCCTCGACGTTGTACTCGGTGAACTCGACGTCCTCCCACTCCCCGGAGGTGAGCATCTCCGGCGTCAGGCGGTCGACCGTTTCGGCGGCCTCGACGCCCTCCATCAGCGCCGTGACGCCCGCGTCGGTCAGCGTGACCGAGCGGACCGTCCGCTCGTGGCGTTCGAGGAGGTTCCGCGAGACGAGTTGATCGAGGTCCTCGTCGTCGACGTCGACGGGATCCTCACCGCCCGCGAGGGCGATCAGGGCGACCGCCTCGGGGTCGGATTCGGGGTCGGCGTCGCCGTCGGCCGCGAGTTCGCCGCTGTCGATTTCCCCGTAGCCCTTGCGCCCGAAGTTCGCCAGCGCGATGTCGACCTCGGGGCCGTCGAGTTCGGCCGCGCCGATGACGCGGCCCATCTGGACCGGTTCCTCGGCCGCGCCGGCCTCGACGGCGGCGCGGTACAGTCGTATCTCGGGCAGTCCGGCGTCGACGTACGCGCGGCCCTCCTCGGTCAGTTCGTACTCGACGGACTCGGTCTCGGTGACGTCGACGAGCCCGTCGTCGCGAAGCTCGAAGACGGCCTGCGTCGCCGTCTCCGGCTTCAGTCCGGTCTCCTCGGCGAGTCGATCGATCGGCTGTTCCTCCGTCGCGCTCGCGGCGTTCAGCACCGCGACCTGTGGTTCGGGTAGTTTCATATCGTGTGTTCTCGCGGCAGCGTCAGTCGTTGTCGCGTCTACCGACCGGCCGCCAGTTAGCAGTTCCGAAGACTGCGGATCGATCCGTCTCCGTCGAGGGGCGTCCGCGGCCGATCGGCGCGTCGGCGATCCAACCGGATCGAATCGGGCGATTTTCCCGCCGACCCCGGTGCGCCCTCGTGGGCGACAGCGCGGGACTCGGCGGCTCCGCCGCCCTCAGTCGATCCGGAAAAAGAAACCGGACCCGTCGCCGTCGGTCGGTCGTGCGTCGATACCGCGCGCGTGTGGGTCGGGTCCGGAGCGCATACGCGAGAGAGTCCGGTCGGCGAGTAAAACGGTTCCGAAAGCGTGCGAGGTGCTCACACGTGTCGCTGACGCGGCACGTGTTTATCAGGCGGGCGGTCCTAACAGAACGTATGCCCGAAGAAGTGCTGTTCAAATCCGAGAGCCGACAGAGCAGAGAGGAGATCGCCGCATACCTACGGTCGGTCGCCGACAAACTGGAGTCCGGCGAAGCCATCACCCTCAGCGCCGGCGGCGAGTCGGTGACGATGGAGCCGCCCGCGCAGCCGACGTTCGAGGTGAAGGCCGAGCGCGAGGGCCCGACGGGCGCGCCCGGCGAACTGAGCATCGAACTCGAACTGGAGTGGGACGAGGACGGCGGAGACGGCGACGCAGCAGACGGCGACCTGTCGATCGAGTAAGCGCGCGGCGGCAGCGACGGCTCAGTCGTCGCCGGGCGCGACGCCCCGGCGCGGCGATTCGAGCGTGATGTCGAGATCCGCGAGCACCGCCTCGGCCTCCTCGCGTTTCTCCTGGTGGTCTTCGAGGAACTCGCGCATCAGCTCGGCGGCCTGCTCCTTGCAGCCGCCACAGAGGCGCTCGCCGCCGACGCACTCGTCGTAGACCTCCTTCGCGAAGTCGTCGTCGTCGCCCGCGAGCAGGTAGGCGTAGAGTTCGTAGACCGGGCACTCGTCGGCTCGCCCGCCCAGTTCGCGCTGCTCCTCGGCGGTGTCGCGGCCGCCGGTCGTCGCCGATTTGACCTTGTCGTACCCCTCCTCGGGGTCGTCGAGTAGGGAGATGTGCGACGCCGGGATCGACGAGGACATCTTTCCGCCGGTGAGGCCGGTCATGAAGCGGTGGTAGATCGACGACGGCGGGACGAAGCCGTAGCCGCCGTGATCGAGTTCGATCTCCCGCGCCAACTCGTCGGCCGCCGCGGCGTCGAGGTCGAAGGCGTCGACGTGCTCGTCGTAGCGGCGCTTCTCGCCGTCGATCGCTTCGATCAGCGCCTCGAAGGCGTCCTCGGTCGCGTTGCGGTTCAGGAAGCGGACGCGGGGACGAAGCGGCTCCATCCCGCCGTTTTCGAGCTTTTCGACTGCCGAGGCGACGACGTCGTCGCCAGCGACGACGCCCAGTTCGTCCAGCGAGTCCGCCTCGCCGTCGGCGCGCTCGGCGAGCCACTCGCCGGCCTCCCCACAGCGGGGCGTGTCTGGGTCGTCGGCGTACTCCGCGCGGGCCTCGTAGACCGCGCCGACGAGCGCGCGCTCGGCGTCGTCGAGTTCGAAGCTCGCGTACGCCTCGGTCACCTTGAAGAAGCGCATCCGCGCGGCGAGGTCGCGCGCGAAGCGGACGTGCGGGTCCTGATCGGGGCCCACGGGGATGACCGTCGGCTTCGGGGAGTCCAGTTGCGGGTAGAGGATGTCGGCCATCTGCGTGACGACCGACTGCATGTGCGAGACGTTGGTCTCGCCGTCGAACCCGTAGATGCCCTGGAACTCCGAGAAGTTCGCCTTCGAGCCGAGTTCGAAGGCGAGGTCCTGCAGCTCTCGGTTGTCGGATTGGCGGTACAATTCGCCCTCCTCGGGGTCGAATCCGAGCGCGAGCAGGCTCAGGAGGTAATCGCGGGCGTGCTCGTCGATCTCCTCCCAGCTCATCCCGCGGGCGGAGTGCGCTTCGAGGTCGGCGATCAGCCCGTAGGCGTCCGCGCCCTGCGCCTGATGCCAGATGATCTCGTCGAAGACGAGCTTGTGGCCGATATGCGGGTCCCCGGTCGGCATAAAGCCCGAGAGGACCGCGGCGTCCTCGCCCTCGCGGAGCGCCTCGGCGACGGGGTCGTAGTCGCGGTGCCCGAAGATGACGCCGCGGCGCATCAGGTAGTGAGGGTTCGGGACCTCGGGGAGCACGTCGTCGAACTCCTCGATGCCGAACTCCTCGAAGAGCTTTCGGTAGTCGGAGACCGTCGAGGAACCCCAGGGGTCGAGCGCGACGTCGTCGGCACCGGCGGCGGAGTCGCTCTCTGCGCCGCCGTCGGTCGCCACCGGACGCGACTGATTGTCGGGCTCATCCTCGCGCTCGCGGGCGTCGTGGTCTCGTGTCATGGGGTCAGTCGGGCTACCGAGAGCCAGTCTATCTGGCCGTTCGCCGCGGTGAGCGCAAAAACCATTCGCTTCCGGACCCCGCCGGCCAGCCGGACGTCCAGAGAGAGGTCACGCGGGTAGAACGCGTGCCCCGGCGCGAGCACGCGCACGAGGTCCGTCGAGTGGCTCAGCGAGTCGACGTCCGTGAACTCCTCGTAGACGCGGAAGTCCGCACCGAACTTGAAGCCGCTCTTGGGGACGACTCCGCGGTCCCGGAGTGCGGCGTACGTCCGCAGCCGGCGGTCGAACCGCTCTCCCTCGACGTCGCGGCCGAGCGCGACGACCGACGCGCTCTCGACGTCGACGACGCCGCGCTCGGCGAGGTACGCGCCCTCGACGAGCGAGAGCTGTATCGGCCCCTCGTCGGCGTTGCGGCCGAACAGCCGCTGGCCGTAGAAGTGGTTCTCGTAGAGGTCGTCGGCGTCGTAGCAGACCACGCGGTCCTCCAGCAGGTCGGCGTCGACCTCGGTGGGGAGGTCGTCTCCGATGTCCGTCGCGAGGTCGTCGTCGGACGAACTGGCGGTCGCCCCCTCTGTGTCGCCGAGCGTCGGCTCGTCGTCCGTCTCGAAGTACGTCAGGTCGCCGTCCTCGTCGACGACCGCGAGGACGACCTCACCGAGCGAGGAGACCGAGACGGACTCCCGCTCGCCAACCACGCGGACCCGGTAGGCGACCTCGTCGTCCCAGGGGCCCTTCCCGCGGGGGTAGACGACGAAATCGACGTCGGTGTCGTTGGCGACGGCAGCGTCGACCCCGGGCCAGTCCTCTCGCGCGGGCGAGAGGTAGAACCCGCGGTCGCGGAGGTCCTTGTAGACCGCAAAGCGGAGCGCCGCGCCCGTCCGCACCAGAAACGCGCGGAAGTCCAGCCGCGCCTCGTCCGCCGCGTCCGGGGCGGCTTCCGCGTCCGCTTCGTCGACGACGGCGTCCAGATCCTCGCGCGAGAGGAGGTGCGCCGCCTCGACGGGTGCCAGTTCGATGCGGTTTCGATCGAGCGGGCGGCCGTACCCGCGGGCGTCGTAGAACCGCTGTCTGGCGTCGCCGCCGACGCGGACCACGCCGTCGGCCAGTGTCCCGTCCATACTCGTTCTGGGAGTCGGCGAGGACATAGGGGCTGCGATCGTACGGGAGCTACGCAACGGATCGTGACGCGGCGGACAGCAGCGTGGACACCGTCGCGGTACCACTGCAAGCCCTCGTCCGGTCGACTCGATGCGCTCGATTCTCTCCTCGTCGCTCCCGTCGCTCGCTCCTGCGGTGCTTACGTCGCGCGTCTTCGCCGACCGGGCGGCCCCTTGCGATCCCGCCCGACCGCACCGCCTCACCCTCCCCAGCCGACTCCTCGCTCACGGCGTTCGCTCGTCGCCCCTCGCGCGCCGTGGCCCCGCGACAGAGCGCGCGGCAGCACGCGCCCGAGCGTCGGGCGGGCGGTCGTAGCAGCGTTTTCGGAGGCTATCCCTCGAACCGATCGCACGTCGCGTCGAGACACCGCCGCCCGCGGGGAGTCTCGAAGACCGGCAGGCCGCACTCGCAGTCGTCGACGACGACGCCCGCGGGGATCGCGAAGGCGCTCTCGCAGTCGGGGTAGGCGTCGCACCCGGCGAGCAGGCGGCCGCCTCGGCGGATGATTCGGAGGTCGGACCCGCAGTCCGGACAGGTCCACTCGCCGTCGAACCGCTCGCGGACGGCGTCGTCGAGCGACTCACACGAGCGGTCGATGCAGATCTCGAAGGGCTCCCCGGCCTCCGCGCGGATCTTCGGCAGGCCGCAGGCGTCGCACGCGTCGTCGAGGATCGTCGCGCCCGCCGGGAGCGAGTAGCGGACGTCGGTGTCGAGCCCGCGAACGTCGCCGCCGGCGCGGACGAGTTGCTCGCCCGTCTCGGGGTGCGTGCCGACCGGAACGCCCGCCTCGGTGACGGGGTACTCGGCCCACCCCGCCGTCTCGTGGGAGGCGACGCGGAGGACTTGCTCGCCCGCGCGGGCGACGAGACCGAACCCGTCGTCGTCGGTCTCGACCGTGAGCGAATCGGGGCGCGTCAGCCACGTCACGGGCTGGTAGCCGTCGGCGTCGTGAACCAGTACCGTGCGGTCGGGCTTGACCACGACCGCGACGCGGCCGCGTTGGGTGCGGGCGCGAGCGCCCTCGAAGGTCGTCGTACAGTCGCCGGCGAAGACGCGAATCGTCTCGGACATACGGCGGGCGTGGCCCCGTCTTCGGTGATAAGGGCTCTCACGAAGCTCTTTGAACGAGGGCGGTTTGCCACCTGTATGGACGTTCCCGACGACGCGGTGTTGTTCGATATGGACGGCGTGCTGGTCGACTCCGAGACGTACTGGCACCGCTTCGAGGACGAGTGGGTGTTCGCGGAGGCGATCGAATCGGGCGACCCGGCCCACGAGGAGATCACCGGGACGCCGTACTACGAGATCTACGACTACCTGACGGAGACGTACGGGACAGCCGTGAGCAAGGACGAGTTCACCGCGAAGTACGAGGAGCGCGCGGAGTCGCTGTACGGCGAGCAGGTCGAGTTGACCGAGGGCGTCCAGGCGCTGTTCGAGGCGATCCGCGCAGACGGGCGGAAACTCGCGATCGTCTCCTCGGCGCGGCGCTCGTGGATCGACATCGTCCGCGAGCGGTTCGACCTCGACCCCCTCGATCTCGTCTTGAGCGCCGAGGAGATCGACCGACCCGGAAAGCCCGAGCCGTACATTTACGAGCACGCCGCGGCCGAGTTGGGGCTCGATCCAGCGGAGTGCGTCGTCGTCGAGGACTCGGTCAACGGCATCGAATCGGCCGTCCGCGCGGGCGCGTTCACGGTCGGCTTCCGCTCGACGCACAACGCCGAGTTGGATCTCTCGCGCGCGGACGTCGTCGTCGACGGGGGAATGGCGGAACTGCGGGACCTGCTTCTGGGCTGAGTTACCGCTCGACGTCGACCGCTCTGGTGGCCTGAACGGGATGCAGGGGCTCGTCGGGGAACGTCACCTCGACGGCGAACTCCAGTTCGTCGGCGTCCGCGCCGAAGACGCCCACCGGCACGGAGGTCGAATCCGAGAGGTACGTCTCCGTCGCCGACATCTCCACGCCGTTGACGGTCACGCGGATCCCCGCGGCCGCGCCGCCGCCGGCGTTGCGGACGGTGACGTCGCACATCGCGTTCTCGCCGGGGGCGATCCGGTCGGGAAAGTCGCCCCACGAGACCTCGATCGCGGGGAACTCGCGCGCGTTTTCGACGATGCGCGCGGCGACGCCCGCGGAGAGCCCGGCCCGTTCGAGTTCGTCGACGCCGGCGTCGACGACGTCGGCGGGACTGTGGAGCCCGCCCGTCGCGAGCGTCCGCGCCCGGTTCGGGCCGATGCCGTCGACCGCGGTGAGGCCGACCGCGTCGCGCGGGACGCCGTGTTCGACGCGCGCTTCGACCCGCCGCGCGAGGTTGGCCGCCCGGGGCCCCGAGAACTCCCCGAGGAACTCCCGGAGCGCCGAGAGCAGCCGCAGCGCGTTCTGCCGGATGATCCACGCGTCCGAGCGGAGGTCGGCTGGCGTGCTGTTCTCCATCCCCGCGTGGAGGATCGCGAGGACCTTCCGCGGGCCGTCCTCGAAGTCGGTCGCGACGTCGGAGAGCACCGCGTCGACGGCGTCGGACTCGGACTGTCGCGAGGAGACGGAGTCGAACTCCGTCGCGCCCGCGACGGTCTCGAGGATCGCGTCCGCGGAGATGGTCTCGCGCTCGCAGAGGTCGTGGAAGCGCTCGGCGGTCGCGAGCCGGAGGTAGTACTTCGAGGCGAGGCGACCGAGCGCGGTACCGCCGACCGAGAGGTCCTCGCCCATCTCGACGAAGCCGCGGGCGACGAGCGATTCGAGCGTCTCGCGTACGCGTTCGCGGAGGTTCTCGAAGTCGTACTGCGCCGGTTTCGACTTCGCGCGCTGGTAGTAGAACGTCGTCTCCAGCCACGACATCACGTCGTCGAGGTCGCGGATCGTCCCCATCGCGATCTCGGCGTTGAGGTGGGAGTCCAGATCCTCCGCCAGCCGCGACTCGATCTCCTTGCCCTCGCGCAGCAGTTTCCGGTACTTGTCGGCGTCGGCGCGGTCGCAGACGACCCAGCCGTAGCGACGTCGTCGTAGCCGGGGCGGCCCGCGCGCCCGAGCATCTGAAGGATGTCCAGCGGCGAGATGTCCACCTCGCCTTCGAGGGGGTCGTGGTACTTCGTGTCGCGGATGACGACGCAGCGCGCGGGGAGGTTCACGCCCCACGCGAGCGTCGACGTCGAGAAGAGCAACTGGATCTTGCCTTCTTTGAACCACTCCTCGACGCGGTCGCGGTCGTCCTTCGCCAGCCCCGCGTGGTGGAAGCCGACGCCGTCGGGCGCGGCCTTCGCGAGTTCGTCGTCGGCGAGTTCCTTCGCCTCGGTGTGGAAGTCGTAGTCGCCCCGCGCGCCCATCGGGATGTCGCGCTTTCCGATCTCGTCTCTCGACTTCCCGGCCGCGCGCACCGCGTCCTGTCGCGAGGAGACGAACACGAGCGCCTGCCCGCCGTCGCGGATGTGCTCCTCGGCGAGGTCCAACGCGGTGTAGAGCCGGCGGTACTTGTCGGCGAAGGCGTTGTCGCCGTGGGTGTACGTCCGCACGCCCGCGTGGAGGTCCACCGGGCGGTAGTCGTCGCCGAACTCGAAGGTCGTCTCCGGCGGCGCGTCGAGCCACGCGGCGACGTCCTCGATGTTCGGCATCGTCGCCGACAGGGCGACGACGCGGGGGTCGCAGATCCGGCGGAGTCTGGAGACGGTCACCTCGAGGACGCCGCCGCGGGTGTCCGAGTCCAGCAGGTGCACCTCGTCGATGACGCAGCAGTCGACGTCGGTGATGAAGGAGTAGCGCGCGGAGTCGTGCTTCCGGGTCGCCGAGTCGGTCTTCTCCGGCGTCATCACCAGGATGTCCGCGCGCTCGGCGCGCCGGGGGTTCAGGTCTCGCTCGCCGGTGACGACGTACACCGAGTAGCCGAGCTCCTCGAAGCGCTCCCACTCCGACTCCTTCTCGTTCGTGAGCGCGCGCAGCGGCGCGATGAAGAGCGCGGTGCCGCCGCGCTCCAGCGTCCGACAGATCGCCAGTTCCGCGAGGGCGGTCTTGCCGCTGGCGGTCGGCGCGGCGGCGACGACGTTCTCGTCGCGTTCGAGGATCGCGGGCGCGGCCTCCCGCTGCATCCGGTTGAACTCCTCGAAGCCGAACGCGTCGGCGAACTCGGGGACGACCTCTGCGACCTTCACGCGTCGCACCTCCGAGCGGGTGGGGACGTCGGCGCACCCGTCGGAACGAGATGAGTGAGGTGAGAGATCGAAGCGAAATGGGCCATACACGGGAGGGAGACCTCCGAGTGCAAAGTCGTTTCTCCATCGGCGCGACGTGGAGGTTCCACTCCCGCGACGGAGCGCGAGTCCGGCGGCGTCACTCGCCGCCGCGGCGTCGCGGGAGCACCTGCCCCCAGACGCGCTTCTCCAGCAGTCGCACCGTCATCGGCTCGCCGACCTCGATGCAACAGGAGAGCCGCGGGTAGCCGAAGCGGACGGCCGCGGCGTCGTGCCAGTGGGTCGGCTCCGGCGCGGGATCGACCTCGACGGTGCACGTCGCACAGAGTCCTCGACCGCCGCAGTTGGCGCGACGCGACACCGACCCGTACACCGGGAAGCCGCGGTCGAGCAGCGCGTCGCGCAGGACAGTGCCGCGCGCGACGTCGATGGTGGTCTCCTCGTCGCCGTCGACGACGGTGACGGGGACGCTCTCGGGCATACGTGGCGGTCGGCCTCGCGCAGCGTCAGTCTACCGGCCGGACGCGTTCGCCCGATCCCCGAATCTCATTAGCGCCCGCGTCGAACGCGGGGTATGGAAATCGAGTGCGACTTCTTCGGCCCGTTCCGCGACCGGGTCGGAACGAAGACCGTCGTCGTCGACACCGACGCCGACGCGGTCGGAGGGCTCTTGGCGGAGTTGGAGGACGCGTATCCGGAGTTAGCCGGGCGGTTGCGCGACGGCGACGAACTCGCCGGCGACGTCGTCGTGACGCTGAACGGCCGCCACGTGCAGCACCAGTCGGGGTTCGAGACGCGACTGTCCGATGGCGACGTGCTCCGGGTGACGAACGCCGTTTACGGCGGGTGAGAGGAGTCTATCGGCGGGTTCTGACTGGTCACGGGCGCGACAGCGTCTGACTGGCCGCGAGCGCGGCGGCGCTCAGTCGTCCGCTGGGGCTGCAGTGGAGGGCGAGTCGAAGCGCGCGTCCGGGACGGTGCCGTCGGCGTCCCACTCGCGGGCGTCGTAGTAGGCGTCGAGCGCGGCGTCGATCTCCGGGAGGTCGTAGGGGAGTTCGTCGTTCCCCCGGTCGAACCCGCGGCGGTTGTTGAAGTGCCGCTCGCGGGCGACGACGCCCTCGCCCACCGCGAGCAACTCGTCGTAGTCGGCGTCGAACAGCGCCTCGAAGGCGTCCTCGTCGATGTACTGCCCCGAGAACGCGCAGACGACGCCCGAGTCGCGGAACGCGCAGTAGTTCTCCTGCTCGATCAGCGTCTCGACCTTGTCGACGGTCCCCTCCGCGTCGATGACGCCGCCGTAGGTCAGCCCCATCATCTCGGCGTAGAGGTGGTCGCCGCCGCGGTTGGCGACCGCGTACTGGAGCCCGAGCCCGTGCAGGACCCGGCCGTCGTGGGCGGCGAACTCCATCCCCTTCATCGTCATGTCGTCGACGCCCAGTTCGTCGTGCGCGCGGTGGACTCCCTCCGCGAGCAGGTCGCCGACGCCCTCGCGCCTCGCGATCTGCTCTGTGAGCTCCTGGGCGAGGTCGGCGTTCCCGAACTCGTCCTCGCTGGCGAGGTACGCGGCGACGGTGACCCCCGCCGAGACCGTGTCCATCCCGTACTGATCGCACAGTTCGTTCGCCTTCATGATCTCGACGAGGTCGCCGACGCCCTGGCTCGATCCGAACGAGAAGATGGTCTCGAACTCGGGGCCCTCGGTCTCGACGCCGGAGGCCTCGTCGCGCGTGGGGAGCTTGCAGGCGAACGCGCACTGCGAGCACGCCGCCTTCTTGTACTTCTTCTCCTCGACGGCGTCGCCGCCGATGTCGGCGGCGTGCTCGAACTCGTACTCCTCGAAGTACCGCGTCGGCAGCGAGAAGTTGTCGTTGATGAACTCGGTGCCGCCGGCCGTCCCCTGCCGCTTCATCGAGTCGTCGGCGGTGGCCGCCGCGCGGTGGACCTCGGCGGCCGCGTCCGCCGGCACCTCGACCGACTGCTCGGCGTCGCCGTCGAACGTGACGAGTTTGACGTTCTTCGCGCCGAGCACCGCGCCCAGCCCCCCGCGGCCGAACGCCCGCGAGTCGAACGTCATCGCGCTGGCGAAGCGGACCAGGTTCTCCCCGGCCGGGCCGATCGTGACGCAGTTGTCGGGCCCGAGGTCGTAGTGTTCCTCGGCGTACTCGCTCACCTCGGGGACGAGCGCGCCGTCGAGTTCGGGGACTTCCTCGAACGTCACGCCGTCGTCGCGGACGTGGACCGCGAGGAGCTCGTCGCTCTCGCCGACGAACTCGACGACGCTGTTGCCCGTCCCGGTGAAGTTCCGCGAGAGGTACCCGCCGGCGTTCGAGGAGAGGAGCCCGTCGGTCAGCGGCGAGAGCGCGGTCATGTTCATCCGGCCGGTGAAGCTCATCCGCGAGTGCTGCAGCGGCCCCGTCGAGAGGTAGAGGCGGTTCTCCGGCCCGAACGGGTCGGCGTCGAACGGGATGCGGTCGTGCGCGAGGTGCGTCGCCGTCGCGCGCCCGCCGATCGTCTCCGCGAGGAGGTCGTCGATGTCGGTTCGTGTCGTCGTCCGCTCCGTGAGGTCGATCGTGAGGAGCGGCCCCTTCGCGTGAAGCATTTCCGTTTGCTACGGCGTCTCAATATAAGCATTTTTGGGGAGGGAGCGAACGGCGAGATCACCCGCAGGCTTTTGCTCGCCCGCCCAAAGGAAAGCGTATGAGCGGCAGGCGAAAACCCGACTGGCTGAAGATGCGCCCGCCGTCGGGGCGGCGGTTCACCGACATCAAGTCCTCGCTCCGCGATCGGGACCTCCACACGGTCTGTGAGGAGGCGAACTGCCCGAATATGGGCGAGTGCTGGAGCGGCCGCAACGGCCCGGGGACGGCGACGTTTATGCTGATGGGCGATCGGTGCTCGCGCGGCTGTAACTTCTGCGACGTCGAGACCGGCGGGATGGAGGCGCTCGATCCCGACGAGCCCGCGAACGTCGCCGACGCGGTCGCCGAGATCGGACTGGACTACGTCGTGCTCACCTCGGTCGACCGCGACGACCTCCCGGATCAGGGCGCGGGCCACTTCGCGCGGACGATCCGCGAGATCAAGGACCGCGACCCCGGGATCCTCGTGGAGGTCCTCATCCCCGACTTCCAGGGCGAGCCCGAACTCGTGCGGAAGATCATCGACGCCGGACCGGACGTGATCGCGCACAACATCGAGACGGTCGAGCGCCTCCAGTGGCCCGTGCGGGACCGCCGCGCGGACTACGAGCAGTCGCTGTCGGTGCTCGAACAGGTATCGGAGGAGTCCGACGTCTACACCAAGACGTCGATTATGCTCGGGCTCGGCGAGTACGACCACGAGATCTACCAGACGCTGTCTGACCTCCGAGAGGCCGACGTCGACGTCGTCACGCTGGGGCAGTACCTCCAGCCCTCGCGGTCACATCTGGACGTCTTCGAGTACGTCCACCCCGACGCCTTCGAGACGTGGCGGGCCGTCGCCGAGGAGGAACTCGACTTCCTCTACTGCGCGTCGGGGCCGATGGTCCGCTCGTCGTACAAGGCCGGCGAGCTGTTCGTCGACGCCGTGCTGCGGGAGGGCAAGAGCATCGAGGCCGCCCGGCAGGAAGCGCGCGCCGCCGGGACCTAGCCCGCACCCCCGGACCGAGATCTCGACCGGGACTTTTTCAACCGGAGTCGGAAACGGGCGGTATGGTCTCGACGGGCATCGCACTGGCGTTCGGATCGCTGTTGCTGTTCGGCGGGTGGGCGGTCGCGGCCGGCTTCGCGACGCGGTCGATCTCGGCAGCCAACGCGGTGTTTCTGTCCTACGTCGCGAGCATCGGCGTCGCCGGCGCGTACGTCGTCGCCGCGAGGCAACCGATCACCGGCACGAGAGCGGACGCGGGGTTCGCGCTCGCCTCCGGCGCGTTCCTCGCGGCCGGGAGCATCAGTTTCTACGCCGCCCTGACGCGCGGGAGTATGGCCGTCGTGTCCGCCATCGCCGCGCTGTACTTCGTCGTGCCCGCGGTCGTCGGCGTCGCCTACCTCGACGTCGCGGTGTCGCCGACGAACGTCGTCGGACTCGTCCTCGCGGCCGTCGCCGTCGTTCTGATCGCGCTCTGAACGGGCGCTCCGAACGGGAACCGCATCCCACACGGTTTTGAACGTCGGATTCGAGAGTCGAGCGTATGCCCGGAATGGACGAGGAGACGGCCGATCTGGTCCTGTCGATTCGCGACGACGAGCGACGGAGGGCGGTGCTGTCGCACCTCGCCGACGGCCCGAAGACCGTTCGGTCGGAGTCCGAACGCTCCGCCAACGCCGACGCGAAAGCGGTGCTCTCGTCGTTCGTCGACGACGGTATCGCCGAGCGCGACGGCGACACGTACTCGCTGACCGACTTCGGCGAGCGCGTCCACGAGTACGCCACGCGCGATTGGAACCCCTCGAACGAGGGGACCAAGCGCGCCGCGACCTTCGAGACGCTCGCCGACTGCGAGTGGCACTGCTCGGCCTGTGAACTCCCCAGTTCCCAGCCCGCGAAGGACATCCAGATGCTCCGCAAGGAGGGCTTCGAGTTCGTCCAGAACACCGGACAGGGGCAGGGCGACTACCGCCACTGCGAGATCTGTGAGGACACCACGTTCCACCGGAAGCTCAAATACCCGTTCCCGACGCAGAAGTCGATCACGCGGCAGGACATGCCCGACTCGTTCAAGCGCCGCGTCCGCGACCTCTACGACCACCGCGACGCGTTCGACGGGTCCTCGCCGAGTACGACCTTGGAGGTCGACCACCGTGTGCCCGAAGTCCGCTGGGAGGAGTCGGAGAGCTTCGACTACGACTCGATGAGCGACGCGGAGATCAGAGAGCACTTTCAGATCCTCACGCGGACGCACAACCTGCTGAAGAGCCGCAAGTGCGAGGCCTGCGTCGAGAGCGGAAAGCGACCCCCGTTCATGGAGATCGAGTACTACTACGAGGGGGGAACGGAGTACGACGAAGACGTCGGCTGCGTTGGCTGCGGGTGGTACAACCCACACGAGTGGCGGGCGTCGTTGGAGAGCGAATTAGACGGCTGACCCGAGCGTCACGGGATCAGCGCACTGGCTTCAGAGGTGCTCCGCGTCGGTGGAGACCTCGTGACCGTCGACGACGCCGGTGGTTTCGAGCAGGTAGTAGAGGACGAGGTGAGCGACGAACGCGGCGACCATCCCGTTCAGCGCCGCGCCGACGGGACCGGGGATCACCTGCGGGGCCGCGAGACCGGGGACGACCTGTCCGGCCGTGAACACCGCGACGACCGCGCCGATGGTGTAGGCGATGACGCCCGTCCAGCGGACGTTCGCGAAGTCGACGTCGTCCATCCGCGGGACGCGCATCCGCCAGCAGAGCAGGAAGTCCGCGATGAGCACGCCGCCGAGCGGCGGGACGTACTGCCCGAGCGTCGACAGCCACGGGATCAGCAGGCTGTCGGCACCGACGAGCGCGAGGATGATCCCGATCGAGCCGCCGACGAGGATGAAGGGGCGCTTCCGGTCGAACTCGAAGGCCTCGCTGCCCGCGACGCCGAAGGCGTAGGCCGCGTTGTCGTTGGTCGTCCAGATGTTCAAGATCAGCGCGATGAGCCCCACCGCGGCGAGTCCCTGCGCCGCCAGCACCGCGTAGAGGTCGCCCGCGGGCGTGACGTCGTAGACGGAGCCACCGACGGCCCCCGAGATGAACAGAAAGCCGTTGCCGACGAGGAAGGCGACGAGCCCCGCCCAGAAGCCGACTCGGGTGCTGCTGGCGAAACGCGCCCAGTTGGGGGCCTGCGTGCCGCCGCTGATGAAGGTCCCGACGACGATCGTGACCGCGGCGGCGAAGCCCATCTCGCCCGCGCCGGACGCGGCGAACAGCCCGGAGAGGCCACCGACGTCCTGCACGGCGATGAAGATCGACAGCACGCCGACGACGACGAGGATCGGGACGGCGACGAGCGAGAGCGTCTCCATCCCCTCGTAGCCGAAGTACGCCGTCGCGAGGTGGAAGATCCCCCACAGGAGGATGAGCGCGGCCGTGAACGTCGGCGTGTCGAGACCGAAGAACGTCGCCGTCGGGATCGCGACCATCGGAATCGTGACGCCGAACCACCCCACCTGCGTGCCGCCGAGAATGAGATCCGCGAACTTCGCGCCCCAGCGACCGAAGCTGTAGCGCGCGAGAAGTACGGTCGTCAACCCCGCCTTCGCCGCGATCCCACACAGCGCCGCGACGTAGACGCCGAGGATCGCGTATCCGACGCCCATCGCGGTCAGCATCGAGCCGAAGCCCATCGCCGCGCCGACCTCCGCGCCGGCCCAGATCGTGCCCGCGAAGAACACGTATCCGAGGAGGACCGCCGAGATGCTCACCAGTCCCTTCCGCTCGCCGCCGGGGACGTGATCGAGCGGGTAGTCGGGGTCGGGTAGTTCCTCGTCGCCGAACACGAACCGCCGCCACACGGACGTCTCGTCTCCTGTTGCCATCAGTCTCCGCTTTCGTCGTGTTTTTATAAAATTGGGGGTCTCGACCACAATTGTTGTCACAAATCGGTCGTGACGGTAGCAGAGAGCAGAAATCGTTAACCGTCGGACGACCGCGTCTGCGAGTGAGATGACCGACTACATCGTCACGAACGGGCGGACGATCGGCGAGGCGGACGCCGTCGACGTCGAGATCCGCGACGGCGTCATCGACCGACTCGTTCCCGCGGGCGAGGGCGACCCGGACGCGTTCGACGCCGACCGGCGCTACGACGCTGGCGGACGGCTGCTCACGCCGCCGCTCATCGAACCGCACGTCCACCTCGACGCGACGGGAACGGCGGGAAATCCCTCGTGGAACGACAGCGGGACGCTCGCGGAGGGCATCGAGGTGTGGGCCGAGTACAAGCAGGACATCACCGTCGACGACATCCTCGACCGGGCGACGAAGACCGTGGAGTGGTACGCCTCCCACGGCGTGACGCGGATCCGGACGCACGCGGACACGACGGAGCCGTCGCTGACGACGGTGGAGGCGCTCCTCGAGTTGAAGTCCCGGGTCTCGGACCTCGTCGATCTGCAGGTGGTCGCGTTCCCGCAGGACGGCATCCTGACCGACGAGTCCCACGAGGACCTGCTTGTCGAGGCCGTCGAGATGGGCGTCGACCTCGTCGGTGCGATCCCGCACAACGAGTACACCCGCGAGGACGGGGTGAAGAGCGTCGAAATCGCCTGCGACCTCGCCGAGAAACACGACCTCCCGCTCGATCTCCACATCGACGAGACGGACGACCCGGGCTCGCGGTTCACGGAAGTGCTCGCCAGCGAGTCGATCAAGCGCGGGATCGGCGACCGCGTGACTGCGAGTCACACGACGGCGACGCACTCGTACAACAACGCCTACGCGGACAAACTGATCTCGATGCTCGCCGAGAGCGGCGTGAGCGTCGTGACGAATCCGCCCGACAACTCCGTCCTGCAGGGGGCGTACGACGACTACCCGCGGCGACGCGGTCACACCCGGATCGACGAACTCCGCGAGGCCGGCGTCACGGTCGGCCTCGGCCACGACTCCGTGCTCGACCCGTGGTACCACTACGGCGTCGCCGACCCGCTGGACGCCGCGTTCATCCTCGCGCACTACGCCCACATGGCCGGGCGCGGCGACGTCGAGGTGCTCTGGGAGATGCTCACCGAGGCGAACGCCGAGGTCTTCGGCGCGGGCGGCGGCGACGCGAGCACGTACGGCCTCAGCGAGGGCAACGAGGGCTCGCTCGTCGTCTACGACAGCCCAGACGGCTTCAACGCGCTGCGCCGGCAAGCGCCGCGGACGCTGGTGCTCCGCGATGGCGAGCCGATCGCGGAGACCGAACCGAGCGTGACGACGGTGCATCGGGCCGACGGCGCGGTCGACGTCGACTACAAGCGGTAAGCCAGCTCACAGTTCTCGGGATGCCCCGGGGCGTTTAAATACGATCGCGAACGAGAAACGAGCAGATTCCGAATGCAGGACGCCGACTTCGATCGCTCGTCGATCAAGGTGCTCGATCTGTTCTGCGGCGGCGGCGGGCTCTCGGAGGGCTTCCTGCAGGCCGGCTACGACGTCGTCGCCGGCGTCGACGCCAACGCGGACTTCCTCGCGACGTACGAGCACAACCACGAGGACGCGCTGGCGATCCAGGCCGACCTCGGAGAGGTCGGCCCCGAGGAGTTCTTCGCGGAGCACCCCGTCGAACGCGACGAGATCGACGTCGTGATCGGCGGCCCGCCCTGTAAGGGGTTCAGCATCGCGGGGCACCGCGACCCGGACGACGAGCGCAATTACCTCGTCGGCAACTTCATCGACTTCGTCGAATTCGTCCAGCCCGCGGCGTTCGTGATGGAGAACGTCCCGGGGATCAAGTCGATGGAGGGCGGCGACACCCTCCGGGCGATCCTGGAGGGGTTCGAGCGCGCGGGCTACGAGAAGCCCGCCTACGAGACGCTCAACGCCGCCGACTACGGCGTCCCGCAGAACCGGCGGCGGGTCATCTTCCAGGGGCGTCGCGACGGCTCACGGCCGACGTACCCCGAGCGGACGCACGGTCCCTCGAAGCAGGCAACGCTGACCGGCAAGCGGTTGGAGCCGTACGTGACGGTCGAGGACGCGCTCTTGGATCGCGGGACGACGGGCGAGAGCCAGCGACCGATCGAGGAGCTCCCGAACCACGACGAGACGGACCACTCCGCGGAGATGGTCGAGCGGATCGCCGAGGTCGAACCCGGCGACAGCCTCTACGAGAGCTACGGCGACAGCTGGCGACGGCTCCCGCGCGACGAGCCGTCGATCACGATCAAGGAGAACCACAACGCGCCGTTCATCCACCCCGTCGAGGACCGCGTCGGCACCGTCCGCGAGTGTGCGATCCTCCAGTCGTTCCCCGACGACTACGTGTTTCAGGGCCCCAAGAGCACCCAGTTGAAAGTCGTCGGCAACGCGGTTCCACCGGGACTCTCGAAGGCCATCGCGGAGGCACTGGCCGAGGATCTGGCGGCGATGCGGCAGGCGAGCGTCGCCGACGCGGAGTGAGCGACCAGCTATTCTCCGTCGCTTCGCCGCAACACGTTGTAGCCTTCCAGCACCTTCCCGAGCCGGTACATCGACGCGACGACGACATCGCAGGACGGCCGAACGGCGTCCTTCGGCACGTAACCGACGGACAGCCCCGCGACCTCCAGCATCGGGAGGTCGTTCGCGCCGTCGCCGACGGCGATGGTGCGGGAGAGCGGGACGTCGAGGTCGGCGGCGAGCGATTCGAGCGCGTCGTCCTTCGTCCCGGTGATGAGCGGTCCCTCGACGTCGCCGGTCAGGCGGCCGCCTTTCATCGGTAGACGGTTGGCGACGATGGTGTCGACCTCGACGCCCTCGCGTTCGAGCGCCGCCTCGACGCCGCGCTCGAAGCCGCCGGTCAGGATCGCGACGTGGTGGCCCGCTTCCCGGAGCCGCTCGATGAGGTCGGCCGCGCCGGGACGGAGCCGGACCTGCCCGAAGGCGTCCGCGGCCGCCTCCGCTTCGAGACCTTCGAGGAGGGAGGCGCGCTCTCGGAGGCTCTCGGCGTAGGAGATCTCGTCGTTCATCGCGCGATCGGTGATGTCGGCCATCCGGTCGGCGACGTCCTTTTTCTCGCCGAGGAGGACCGTCATCTCCGAGTCGGAGAGCGTTCCGTCGAAGTCGAAGGCTACGAGTCGCATACGCGGGGGTCTGTCGGAGAGGCTTTCAACCCACCTATCCGGCAAAGCTCGGTGGGCGCTACCAACGCACAACATAGACGTGCGTTAGCGATACGCAGAGCGCCGCTCGCGGCGATGAAGAAACGTTTAACCGGGAACCACAGCAGGGTTAGGATATGAAGGTCCTTATTACGGACCCGATCGACGACGCCGGTCTGGAACGCCTCCGAGAGGCGGGCCACGACGTCGAGACGGCCTACGACCTGGACGGTGAGGCGCTCTTAGAAGCAGTCGCGGACGCGAACGCCCTCGTCGTCCGGTCCGGAACCGAGGTGACCGAGGCGGTGTTCGAGGCCGCGTCGGACCTCGTCATCGTCGGCCGCGCCGGCATCGGCGTCGACAACATCGACATCGACGCCGCGACCGAGCACGGCGTCATCGTCGCGAACGCGCCGGAGGGGAACGTCCGCGCGGCCGCCGAGCACACGGTCGCGATGTCGTTCGCGGCGGCGCGCTCGATCCCGCAGGCCCACGCCCGGCTGAAGGCAGGCGAGTGGGCCAAGAGCGACTACCTCGGCACCGAACTGAACGGCAAGACCCTCGGGATCGTCGGCCTCGGTCGCGTCGGTCAGGAGGTCGCGAAACGGCTCGACGGACTCGGGATGGACCTCGTCGCGTACGACCCCTACATCAGCGAGGAGCGCGCCGACCGACTCGGTGCCGAACTCGTCGAGTTCGAGGCGTGTCTCGAACAGGCCGACTTCCTGACGGTCCACACGCCGCTGACGCCGGAGACCGAGGGGATGATCTCGACCGACGAACTGGAACTGATGGGCAGCGGCTACCTCATCAACTGCGCCCGCGGCGGCGTCGTCGACGAGGACGCGCTCGCCGCAGCGGTCGACGACGGCACGCTCGACGGCGCGGCGATCGACGTGTTCGCCGAGGAGCCCGTCTCCCCGGACAGCCCGCTTCTCGATGTCGACGACGTCGTCGTCACGCCGCACCTCGGCGCGTCCACGGAGGCCGCCCAAGAGAACGTCGCGACGTCGATCGCGGATCAGGTCGACGCGGCGTTCGCGGGCGAACCGGTGATGAACGCGCTGAACGCCCCCTCCGTCGACGAGAGCGTCTTCCCGCGCATCCGCCCGTACATCGGCCTCGCGGAGACCGCCGGCAAGGCGCCGCCCAACTCCTCGACGGTCGGATCTCGAACGTCGAGGTCACCTACGAGGGCGACATCGCCGAGGAGGACGTCGAACTCGTCACCGCCTCCGCGCTGAAAGGCGTCTTCGAGCCGCTGGAGTGGCAGGTCAACGCGGTCAACGCGCCGCAGATCGCCGAGGAACGCGGCATCGACGTCACCGAGTCCAAGCGGATGCAATCGGACGACTTCCAGAGCCTCGTGACCGTCACCGTCGGCAACGAGGACGACTCGCTGAGCGTCTGCGGGACGCTCTTCGCCGGCGACGATCCGCGGATCGTCCGCATCGACGGCTACCGCGTCGACGCGATCCCGCACGGGAAGATGCTCGTCGCGCGCAACGCCGACAAGCCCGGCGTCATCGGCTTCATCGGCTCGGTCCTCGGCGACTACGACATCAACATCGCGGGGATGTTCAACGCCCGCCGCGACGAGGAGGGCGGCGAGGCGCTCACCGTCTACAACCTCGACGATCCGGTCCCCGAGGAGGTCGTCGAGACGCTGCTCGCCGACGAGCGGATGATCGACGTCCGCTACCTCACGCTGAACGGCGAAGACGACGAGTAGAACCGTTCTCCGGTAGTTCTTTTCCTTTTACGGATTCGGTTCGTCGGCCTGTAGCTTCTGCGTGGAGTCCTGCGCGACGTACCGTTCGGAGATCGACGCGTTCACCCGGACATCGCCGAACCGGTCTTCGGAAAATGGCGAATTTCGCCGATCGTACCGAAGACAAAGCCGAACGTACTCGCGGACAGCCGAGCGTACTGGCCGACGGCCGACCGCTTCGAGAGCGACGGCGGCCTGCGTCGTCGACGCGGACCGGGACGCGAAAGCCGAACTGAACTCCGACGGTCCGCACCGTACCGTCTGATGGGGGTAACCGTACTCTCGGGGATCCGACGCATAACAATCTGCGAGCGGGTCGATGAGAAGCCCGTCGGGGGCGCACCCGACGGAACTTATGACCGGACCAAACGACACAGAGGAGCGCGCGGCGCGGATCGCCGCATCGGTGAAGGACCGACTCGCAGAGAAACGCAGCTCTCGGCGAGGGTTTTTGGGACGCACGGCGCTGCTTGGCGGGGCGTTGGTCGCGCTCGGCAGCGCGACGGGGAACACGATCGCACAGCAGGAAGAGGACGAGGAACCCGAGACCGAGGAGACGGACGCCGGTGCCGCGTTCGACGACGTCGAGGGGACCGACGTCGACGTGTTGAACTACGCGCTGTCGCTCGAACACCTCGAGAACGCGTTCTATCGCGAGGCGCTCGAGGAGTTCGACGAGGACGACTTCGCCGACGCAGAGCTGCTCTCGGAGTACGACGAGGAGATACGAACCACCATCTTCAGTCACGTCGAGATGATCGCCGAGCACGAGGCCGCGCACGTGGAGGTGCTCTCGCAGGCGATCGAGCTACTCGGCGGGACGCCGGCGGAAGAAGCCTCCTACGACTTCGGGTACGAAGACGTCGACGAGTTCCTCGAGACCGCCCAGGTGCTCGAAAACACCGGGGTCGCGACGTATCAGGGTGCGGCCCCGTTCGTCGAGAGTCCGGACCTCCTCTCGGCCGCACTGTCGATCCACAGCGTCGAGGCGCGCCACGCCGCGCTGTTGAACGAAGTGACCGGCGAGTCGCCCTTCCCCGACGCCTTCGACCCCGCACAGTCGCAGTCCGAGGTCCTCGACGCGGTCGAGGGCTTCATCGAGACGGACGAAGCCGACGAAGACGAAGAAGACGGTGAAGATGAAGAAGACGAAGAGGAGACTGCGGAGGACGAGGAGGACGGCGAAGAAGCCGACGACGAGGAGGAAACGGAGACCGAAACCGAGACCGGAGAAGCGCCGGGAACCGAAACCGAAACGGGAGAGGCGCCGATGAACGAGACAGCGACGGAAGCGACGCCGACGGAGGAGTGAGCCGGCGGCGAGGCCGCGCGAACGGAGCCTGAGATCGGACGGGCGGGTCC
>NZ_BBJO01000066.1 GCF_000739575.1 Halobellus rufus
TCATCTTCGCCGGCGGGACGGCCTCCGGGAAGACGACCTCGCTGAACGCGGTGTCGCTTTTCATCCCCTCGAACTCGAAGATCGTCTCGATCGAGGACACCCGCGAGGTGGAGCTGCCACAGCGCAACTGGGTCGCCTCCGTCACCCGGCCCTCGTTCAGCGACGACGACCGCGGGGACGTCGACGAGTTCGACCTGCTGGAGGCGGCGCTCCGACAGCGCCCCGACTACATCGTGATGGGCGAGATCCGCGGCGAGGAGGGTCGGACGCTGTTTCAGGTGATGTCGACGGGGCACACGACGTACACGACGTTCCACGCCGACAGCGTCGGCGAGGTGCTCAAGCGCTTCACGACCGACCCGATTAATGTATCAAAGACGATGTTCACGGCGCTGGATCTCGTCTCGATCCAGACGTCGACCCGCGTGCAGGGCAACAAGGTGCGGCGGAACAAGTCCCTGACCGAGATCAACCACTACGACGCCGAGAACGACGAGATCAACGTCCAAGACGTCTACCAGTGGCAGGCCGAGGGCGACGAGTTCCTCAAGATGGGCTCGTCGAACACCCTCGAAGACGTCCGGTTCGACCGCGGTTGGACGAGAGAGCAACTCGACGAGGAGCTGTTTATGAGACGAGTCGTGCTCGCGTACCTGATCGACCGCGGGCTCAACACCTACACGCAGGTCGCGGCGACGCTGCAGGCGTTCATCAACGATCAGGAGACGATCCTCGCGCTGATGGCCCGCGACGAACTCGAACGCAGCCTCGAGGACCTCCGCGAGATGGAGTCGGTCGAGATCGACGTCGACCCCGAGAAGGAGGAGATGGTCCCCCGACCGAGCCCCGGGGAGGAGATCCAGACGCTCTGCACGGAGATCCTCGAACGCGCCGAGGAGGAGCTGTGGCCCGAGTACCGCGACCTCGACGACGTCGACGTCGCGGACGCGCTGCTCGACGTCGAATCCGCGCCGGACGTCACCGCCGCGACGGGCGAGCACCCCGAACTCGACGCGCTCGAAGAGCGGTCTGACGCGCCGGCGTTGGACGACGGCGACGACACGCCGACGCTGGACGATGGTGCCGACACGCCTGAGATCGACGGCGAGTCGGAGACGCCGGCGCTCGACCCCGGCCCGGACGAGTCGGTCGATTCCGAGAGCCAGGAAACCGCCGACGGAAACGCTGATGCGTCGATTTCAGACGGTGACTTCGGCATCGAGGACCTCCTCGAAGAACCGTCGGCGGACGAGACCGACGACACAGCCGAAGCGAACGGCGGAATCGATTCGGACCCGGTCGCAGCCGACGAGGACGGCTTCGAGCCCTCCGACCCCGGCGCGGGTGACGCGGCGAGCGCGGAACGCGACGACGCCGAGGCGCTCGGCGCTGACGAGACCCAGACGGTCGGCACCGACCGAATCGAGGAACCGGGTACCGACGTCGTCGAGGAATCGGACGGGGAGGAATCGGATGGGGAGGAATCGGATGGGGAGGAATCGGACGCCGGGGGCTCAGCTATCGACGACGCCGAGGAAACAGACGTTGACGACGCCGAAGAAGTCGATGCCGACGAATCGAACGTCGCCGAACCGGACGTCGAGGGAGCGGATGACGACGACGCTGACGACGCGGCGGAAGAGGCGGACGAGGCGTGGGACTTCGGCGACGTCAGGCAGGTCGACGGCGACGAGGACAGCGGCGAAGACGTGGGAGAGCGCGCCGCGGACGACTCGACGGAGTCTGACGGATGAGCCTCGACGTCGGCGACGCGGAGGGAGACGGACTCGACCGCAGCACGGACACGCTCGGCGACGCCTTCTACCCGGTGTTTCAGTTCCTGTTCAACGAGGACGGCGACTTCGTCGCCGACCTCGGGCGGAAGCTCGAACAGGCGCGGATGCCGGCGACCGTGGAACTGTACCTCTCACACGCCATCGCGATCGGCGTCATCGCGGGCGGGGCGCTCTGGATCGTCGGATCGCTGCTCGCGTGGGCGATCTTCGCGTTCGGGCTGGTCGCGCCGGAGGCCATCAGCATCGGCCTCCCCACGCCGGACGCCGAGACCGCCGCGGCCCTGAACGCGCTCACCGTCCCCGCGGTGACGCTCGTCTCGGGCGTCGTCTTCGGCGCGATCGGGTTCGGGCTCGGGTTCGGCAGCCTCGTCGCCGTCCCGTACTCGAAGGCGTCGGGACGGAAGCGCGAGATCAATATGCTGCTCCCCGACGCGATCTCGTTCATGTACGCGCTGTCTGTGGGCGGGCTCAACCAACTGGAGATCTTGGAGGCGATGGGACGGGCCGACGACACCTACGGCGAGGTCGCCCAGGAGTTCCAGAGCATCGTTCGCGAGACGGAGTACTTCGGGACCGACTACCGGAACGCCATCCGCGATCAGGCGATGACGACCCCCTCCGAGGAACTCTCGCAGTTCCTGACGGACATGCTCTCGATCGTCAACTCCGGGGGCGACATGGAGCAGTTCCTCGACGACAAGAAGGAAAAGCACCTCCGGACCGCGAAACAGGAACAGGAGACGGTTCTCGAGACGCTGGAGCTGTTCGGCGAGATGTACATGACGCTGTCGCTGTTCCCGCTGCTCCTCATCATCATCCTCGTCATCATGAGTATGCTCGGACAGGCCCAACAGCAACTGCTGTACGGGACCGTCTACGGGCTCATCCCGCTGACCGGCGTGGCGTTCCTCGTGCTCGTCTCGACGGTCAAGCAGGACGAACCCGGCGACGGCTACCTCCAGCCGTCGAACAGCTCCGAGCGCCTCGAACAGGTCAACCGCGAGGGCCTGATCCACATGGGGTTGATCGAGAGCTTCGTCGGCGAGTTCAGCCTCTTCGACCGGATCCGCGCCCGGGAAGGGACCTACAAGACGGGGCAACTGCTCAGGAACCCGCACCTGTTCTTCCGAGACAACCCGCTGTACTCGCTGCTGCTGACCGTTCCGGCGGCGGCGGCGCTCCTCGCGGTCGCCGTCGCAAACGGGGCCGCGCCGCTGTCGTGGGGCGGGATGGTCGAGAACCCCGTCTGGGGGACGTTCGTCTGGTGGTACGTTCCGACGTACGTCGTCGGCGTGCCGCTGGCGGTCTTCCACACGTGGAACGTCCGCTCGCGGAACGCGGTCGTCGGGAAGCTCTCGGACAACCTCCGGAAGCTCTCCAGCGCGAACGACACCGGCCAGACGCTCTTGGAGTCCGTCGAGACGGTGGCGTCGACGTCCTCGGGCAAACTCGCCGAGGAGTTCGAGGTGATGCACGCGAAGGTGAACTACGGGATGAGCCTGCGGAGCGCGCTCGTCGAGTTCAACAACAAGTACCACATCCCGCGGCTCGCGCGGACGGTCAAGCTCATCTCGAAGGCCCAGGAGGCGTCGAGTCAGATCACCGAGGTCCTGACGACGGCGGCGCAGGCCTCCGAGAACCAAGACGACATCGAGCGCGAGCGCAAGTCCCGCACGCGGATGCAGGTCGCGATCATCCTGATGACGTACCTGACGCTGCTCGGCGTGATGGCCATCCTGAAGACGCAGTTCCTCGACGTGATGTCCGGGCTGACCTCGCAGGCCAGTTCGTCCGGGGGCGAGCTCTCCGGGCAGGGACTGAGCTTCGGTGGCGGCGTCGACACCCAACTGCTCTCGGTGCTGTTCTTCCACGCCGTCACGCTGCAGGCGGCGCTGTCGGGGTTCATCAGCGGCTACATCCGCGACGCCGACATCGTCTCCGGAGTGAAGTTCGTCGTCATCCTGCAGACCATCGCGCTCGCCGTCTGGATGGTGGTGGGCTGACGTGCTGACGACGCCCTCCCGCGGCACTTCGACCCGCGCACAGACCACGATCGACTTCGCGATCGGGATCAGCCTGTTCCTCATCGTCGTGGCCTTCGTCGTCGCGTTCGTGCCGACGATCTTCGCGCCGTTCGAGAGCGCCGAAGGCCCGCAAACGGCCGATCGCCTCGCGACGTCGCTCTCGTCGGACCGCCTCGGCGACCCCGCGGAGCCGTACCTGTTGAACGAGACCTGTACGTCGGGGCTGTTCGACCAGTTGAACGGCGGCGACGGCGCGACTGCGACGTGTCAATTCAACACCACCGCTGACACGACCGCTGAACTGTTCGCACTCGACGGCGCGCGCGACGCCAACGTCTCGATTCACGAGCTCGAGGGCGGCGTCGCGACCGTGAACGGAACGACGCTCTCGGCCGGTCCCGAACTCCCGGACACGCGGTCGGTGACGTCCGCACAGCGCGTCGTCGCTATCGGCGGCGAGACGTACCGCCTGCTCGTGAGGGTGTGGTGATGGACCGCGGACAGGCGCACACGCTGGAGGCGATCACCGCCGCGATGATCCTCGTCTCCGCGCTGGCGTTCGCACTGCAGGTGACGGCCGTGACGCCCCTGACCGGCAGCACCTCCAGTCAGCACATCGAGAACCAGCAGGCCGCCGTCGCCGAGGGCGTCCTCGCGACGGCCGACGAGAACGGCACGCTCGCGTCGACGCTCCTGTACTGGAACGACTCGGCGGGCAATTGGCACGACGCGACCGACGACGGGTACGTCCAGGGCCCGCCGCCGACGGCGTTCGGCGACGTGCTCGAACAGGCGTTCCTCGAACGGGGGATCGCGTTCGACCTCTCGGTGTACTACGTGGAGGACGGCGAACGCGAACACGTGCCGATCGTCGACCTCGGCGAGCCGAGCGACCACGCCTCGACGGTGCGCCGACTCGTCACGCTCTCGGACGGAGACCAACTGCGTGACCCCGACGAGTCGCCGTCGGGAACGACGCTGGAGGATGCCTCCTACGTGGTCGAAGACGCCGACGAGGACCAATCGCTGTACGCGGTCGTGGAGGTGGAGCTCGTCGTATGGCGGATGTGAGCCGATGGAGCGGTGGTCCGAACGGAGACGACGGCGACCGCGCGCAGCTCCTCCTCGTCGGTGCGCTCGCCCTAGCCGTCCTGTTCGTCGCGCTGGCGCTACTGCTCAACACCGCCATCTACACCGGGAACTTGGCGACCCGCGACGCCGGCGTCGACGCGACGCCCGTCGTCGAGTACGTCTCCGAGTCCCGCGAGGCGGGCGTCGACGCGATCCGCTCGGTGAACGATCGGAACAACAGCGATCCGGACGAACTGCGATCGGCGCTCGGCTCGACCCTCTCGCGCTGGGACGAGCAGGCCTCACACCACAGAGCCGTCGGGGGCGACGTCGTCGGCGTCGAGGTCGCGGGCGTGACCAACGGCACGCGGATCCAGCAGGACGACGCCTCGCGGAACTTCACGAACGAGACCGGCGGGGAAGACTGGACGGTCGCGGCGGACGCGGACCTCTCCGGAGTCCGTTCGCTGCGGTTCGCGGTCGAGGAGTCGTCGCTCGCGGACGATCCGACCATCGGGACGGACGAGGTGTTCACCGTCGAGGTCGACTCGGACGCGGGGGCGACGACGCTCTACGTGTACGACACCAGCGGTAATCCGGAGATCCGCGTGGACGACGGCGGCGACACCGAGACCTGTCGGTCCGACACCGGCGGGACGTTCGCGATCGACGTCGCGAACGAGTCCGTCGGCGGCGCGTCGTGTCCGGCGCTCTCGAACCTCACCGACGTCGGCGACGACGTCGCCGTCGACTTCCGCGATTCGCACCGGGCCGAGGGGACGTACTCGGTGGTCGTCGACGAGCCGCAGAGTGACCTCTCGACGCTCGGCATCGACGACGTCGACGGCGGCACGCCGTACTGGACGCACGCGCTCTACGGCGCTCGGTTCGACGCGACATACCGGACCGAGGACGTCGACTACGCGTCGACGGTCGAGGTGGTTCCGGAATGAGCCGGCCACCGCGTCGACCGCGTTCGGCTGGCCGCGCGCGAGACGACCGCGCGGTCTCGATCACCGTCAACTACGTGATCGCGCTGAGCATCACGGCGGTCCTCATCTCCGGCCTCCTCGTCGCGGGCAGCGGATACGTCGAGAACGAGCGGGACCGCGTCGTCCGCGAGGAACTGGAAGTCGTCTCCGAACAGCTCGCCGCCGGGATCGACGACGCCGACCGGCTCGCTCGCTCGACGGAATCGTCCCCCGAACTCCGCGTCGGCGTCGACCTCCCCGACGGGGTCGCCAGCGAGACCTACCGGATCGCGATCACCGAGCGATCGTCACCGGGGACGGATCCCGGGAGATACGAACTGACGCTCCGATCCGTGCAATCTGGCGTGAGCGTCACGCTTACCGTCTCGACGCTCGTACCGATGAACGAGACGTCCGTAAACGGCGGCTGGGTGGCGATCGAACTGGACACGAGCGGCGGGGGAGAGACGCTCGTCGTCTCCGAGGGCGAGGGCGCGAACGCGCTGTCGCTGTCGCGGCCCGCCGGGACCGAACTCGGACGGATGGGGGGACTTACAGTATGAATCGCCGCGCGCAGGCGTCGAACATCGGCCTCGTGTTACTGCTGGCGCTGACCATCGCCGGCGGTGGCGTCGTCGTCGCGTTCGGCGGATCCGCGCTGACTGACGTACAGGACAGCTCGTCGATCGACCGCGCCGAGCACGCGATGACCCTGCTCGACGCCCGCGCGGCGGTCGTCGGCTTGGGAGAAGGGTCGGTTCAGACCGTCAGGCTCGGCGGTTCCAGCGGGGGTGATTACGCCGCGGAGTCCGAGAGCGGCTGGCTCCGAATCCGACACACGAACTACACCGCCGGAGAGACCGAGGAGATCTACAACGCCTCGCTCGGCTCCGTGACCTACAGCAAGGGCGAGACGACCGTCGCCTACCAGGGCGGCGGCGTCTGGAGACAGGGGCCAGACGGGGGGGCCTCGATGGTGTCGCCGCCGGAGTTCCACTACCGCGGCACGACGCTGACGCTGCCGGTGCTCCGCGTCCGCTCGGCCGACGCCGCCAGCGGCGACGTCCGCGCCACGATCCGACGGGACGGCGATCTGACGCGCGTCTACCCGAACGAGACCGGGACCGCGACCGACGGACCCGGCGCGCCGTACGACGAACCGGTCGACGGCGAGACCCGCCAGTACGTCAACCCCGTCAGGACCGGGACCGTCGACGTGACCGTCCACAGCGCGTACTACGAGGCGTGGGCCGACTACTTCCGCACCCGGACGACCGGGAACGTCTCCGTCGACCACGACAACCGAACCGCGACGGTCGTCCTGGAAACGGCCAACGAGGTCGGCGCGTTTCCGCTCCCCGAGAAGGGAGAGAGCATTCCGATCCGCGGCATCGCCGGCGGTCACTCGCTCACTGACTTCCAGACGTCGATCAAGAAGGACAGCGGGACGTTCAACAACATCTTCGTGTCCTTCTACGTCGAGGACGGCGACAAAGCCTACGAGGCGGCCGTAGGGGTCCCCAACGGTATCGGGAACAACTACTGCGACGGCGACGAGGCCGGATCGGCGACGCTGACGATGGACGTCTACTACCACGACGCATCGACGCCGGAGGGGGTTCACCGGTGGACGAACGACTCGATCCCCTCCGATTCGGGGGACGTCCAACTCGCCTGCGACGACGGCGACACGGTCATCGAGATCGACTTCACCGGCACCGAGCAGAACCTGACGTACGGATCGAGCAGCATCACCGAGGACACCGCGATCGACTGGGACGAGCGCAACGAGTCTGCGACCCAGAGCGCCGACCCCACGACATTCGCACACACCGGCGACGACGGCGAAGACACGACCTACGACTACGGAGACCGGCAGAACCTGCGGATCCTCAGCAGACACTACTTCGCGACGTTCGATTCGGAGTTCGACCTTACCGTCTACCACGGTCCGGGCAATCGTGGGACCTCTCAGATCTCCACGAGCCAATCGGGCGGGACGCTGCGCTACGATACGATCGCCGGCACGTCCTACATCACGTACCTCCACGTCACCGAGAACAACGTCACCGTCGAACTGAACTGACGTGCGATCGAGAGCCTACCGCACGCGGAACCCCTGGGTCAGACTGAGGACCCCGTTTCCGACCTCGACGACGGCCGTCCCCTCGGGCGTTCGATCGATCCGGCAGCGACGCACGGCCTCGCGGTCGCCGTCTAACACCGCTCGCACGTCGTACTCGCCGGGCTCGATCGCCCCGAGTTCGCTGGCGGCCCGACCGGGCCGCAGGTAGTACTGCGTCTCGAAGACGACGTCGCCGTCGGGCGTCGAGACCTCGACTTCGAGGTCGTAGCTCCACTCGTGGGCGTAGCTTCGGACGTGCAACTCCTCGGCGTGGGCTGGGGCGGTTCGCGGGGTCGGTTCGCGGTCGGCGTCGATTCGGCTGGAGGGATCGCGGGCCGCTCGTTCGAGGACCATACCCGATCTTGTGACTCATCGAACATATACCTCCGCTACGCTCAAAGAGGGCTTTGACCGTCGGTGCCCCGCGGTTTCGGACCTCGCAGACCGAGCGCGCCCTGCTCACTCGAACGACGTGGTGATGCGAACCCAGACGACGGTGACTCGATCGACGTCTGAGATGCGACAGGAGAGCTTCCCCGAACTGTCGGGGGTGGGCTCTCTGACCTCGGTGCAGTCGTCGAAGCCAGCGGATTCGTACTGCCGTTCCCACGCGTCGGTGTAGGGCGTCGTGAGGTTGACGGTGACGTCGTGGCCGCCCTCGCGGTCGTAAAAGAGCCGCGGGCGGCTGGCGGCCGTCCGGACCCGGACGGTCTGGGACCCGCCGACGGCCTCGGTTCCGACGTGCTCGGACTTGACGAGCGTCAGCCGTACCCCGTCGTCGCCGTCGACGATCAGCGGCGGCCCGCGGACCACGGACGCCCCGCCGTCGGGGCTGTCGCGGAGCACGGCACCGCTGCTGAGGCGGACTTCGCCGCCCGCGGCGGCCTCGTAGACGAGCGGCCGCAGAGAGAAGTTCCACCACTCCTCGCTGGCACCGTCGGGCTCGACGGTCACGTTCATCCTCGCGTCGTCCGCCGAGCGGATCGTCGCGTCGGCGAGTTTCACCTCCGTTCCGCGGCTGGGCGCGCCGTCGAGGACGTCCCGGAGGTTGTCCGCGAGGACGTCGAAGGCGCGCTCGGCGTTCTCGACGCGCTCTGCGTCCCGGGTCTGCTCCAACTCCGAGACGCCGACGGCGTAGACGGTCCCGACGGAGGCGACGACCAAGGCGAAGACGAGGATGAAACTGACCGTCTCGCTGACCGCGCGGTCGTCGCCCCGCAGCGCCGCCAGCGACGGACTCGCGGCGTCCGACGAACTGGCGGCGTCGCTCCCCCGGGCCCCTCGCATACGTGTCGCTTCCGCGGTCACGGAGTTAAGTGTGCTGTCGGCGGTGGGGCTCCGAGTCGGTCGCACGGAGCGGAAAAGTCGAACCGCGGTGCCGTCAGTGCGGCGTCTCAGTCGTCGCTCGTCTGCGCCAGCCGGTCGCCGTCGTCTGCTGCCGCGGCCGACGCCGCCGGCGGCAGTTCCTTGCGGACGTCGTCGCGGGCGCGCTCTTCGATGACCTCGGCGTACGCGTCGGGCATCACCTTCGTGAAGTCCGAGACGACCTCGTTCCACTCCTCGAGCATCCACTCTGCGCGGTCGCTGTCGGTGTAGGCCGCGTGGTTCTCGACGAGGCGGCGGAGCATCGAGCGGTCGGAGTCGTCGAGGCTGTCTTCGAGCGAGACCATCCCGGTGTTCGTCTGCCCGGCGAACTCGTCGTCGGGGTCGTAGACGTACGCGACGCCGCCGGACATCCCCGCGGCGAAGTTGCGCCCGGTGTCGCCGAGCACGGCGACGACGCCGCCGGTCATGTACTCGCAGCCGTGGTCGCCGACGCCCTCGACGACGGCCTTCACGCCGGAGTTGCGGACGGCGAAGCGCTCGCCGGCGACGCCGTTGACGTACAGTTCGCCCTGGGTCGCGCCGTAGAGCGCCACGTTGCCGATGAGGACGTTCTCGTCGGGTTCGTAGGCGGCGTTCTCGGGCGTCTCGACGATCAGTCGGCCGCCGGAGAGGCCCTTGCCGACGTAGTCGTTGGCCGCGCCGGTGAGGTGCATCGTCACGCCCCCTGCGAGGAACGCGCCGAAGGACTGCCCGGCGACGCCGTCGAAGTCCACGCGGACCGTGTCGTCGGCCAGCCCCGCGCCGCCGTGGTCCTTCGAGATGCGGTTCGACAGCATCGCGCCGACCGCGCGGTCGACGTTCGAGATCGACGAGTCGATGGCGACGGGTTCGCCCGATTCGAGCGCCGGTTTCGCCCGTTCGATGAGTTCGTGGTCCAACTGGGACTCGACGCCCTCGTGGACCTGCTCTTCGGTCTTCTGCCGGACGTCGCCCGCGGGCTCGGCGATGACGTCCGTGAGGTCGAGGTGTCTGGCCTTCTCGTGGTCGGTCTCGCGCTGGGTGAGCACGGACGGCCGACCGATCATCTCCTCCAGCGAGGCGAAACCGAGTTCGGCCATGATCTCGCGGAGCTCCTGGGCGATGAACGTCATGTAGTTGATGACGTGATCCGGCTGGCCGGGGAACCGGTTCCGGAGGTTCTCCCGCTGGGTGGCGACGCCGACCGGGCAGGTGTTCTCGTGGCACTGTCTGGCCATCACGCAGCCGGAGGTGACGAGCGACGACGTGCCGAAGATGTACTCCTCAGCGCCCAGTAGCGCGGCAACGGCGACGTCGCGGCCGGTCTTCATCCCGCCGTCGGTGGAGACGCGGATGCGCGAGCGCAGGCCGGTCGCCCGGAGCATCTGGTTCGCCTCGGCGAGGCCGAGCTCCCACGGGAGGCCGGCGTTCTTGATCGACGTCTTCGGCGACGCGCCGGTCCCGCCGTCGTGCCCCGAGATGTGGACGACGTCGGCGTTGGCCTTCGCCACGCCCGCGGCGATGGTGCCGATGCCGGCCTCCGAGACGAGCTTCACGTTGATGTCGGCCTCGGGGTTGGCGGTCTTGAGGTCGTGGATGAGCTGTTTGAGGTCCTCGATCGAGTAGATGTCGTGCAGCGGCGGCGGCGAGATGAGGCCGACGCCGGGGGTCGCGAATCGGACGTGCGCGATCATCTCGTTGACCTTCTTGCCGGGGAGGTGCCCGCCCTCGCCGGGCTTCGATCCCTGCGCCATCTTGATCTGCAGTTCGTCGGCGCTGGTGAGGTACTCGGAGGTGACGCCGAAGCGGCCGGAGGCGACCTGCTTGACGTTGCACTCCTTCTCGGTGCCGAAGCGCTCCGGCGGTTCGCCGCCCTCGCCGGAGTTGGACTTCCCCCCGAGGCGGTTCATCGCGATCGAGTTGTTCTCGTGGGCCTCCGGCGAGAGGCTGCCGAGCGACATCGCCGCGGTCGAGAAGCGCGTCACGATGTCCTCGATCGGTTCGACCTCCTCGACCGGGATGGGATCGCGGTCGGAGTCGAACTCGAGCAGGCCGCGGAGCGTCTGCAACTCCTCGGACTGGTCGTTGATGAGTTCGGCGAACTCCCGGTACTTCTCGTAGTTGCCCGAGCGGACGGCCTGCTGGAGCGTGCCGACCGTCTGGGGGTTCCACTGGTGGTGGATCCCGTCGGAGCGGTGCTCGTACTCGCCCTGCCGTTCGAGGTCGGGGTCCTCGCCGAACGCGACGGTGTGTCGCGTCCGGACGTCCTCCTCGATGACGTCGATGCCGATGCCCTCGGTGCGGATCTCCGTGCCCTCGAAGTACTCGGCGACGAAGCCGGAGTCGAGGCCGACCGCCTCGAAGATCTGCGCGCCCTGGTAGGACTCGACCGTCGAGATGCCCATCTTCGCCATCGTCTTCAGGAGGCCGTCCTCCAGCGCCTTCTTGTACGCCGCGATCGACTCGCTCTCGTCGGCCCCGTCGGGACCGGCGACAACGTCGGCGATCGTCTGATAGGCGAGGTAGGGGTTGACCGCATCCGCGCCGTAGCCGACGAGGGTTGCGACGTGGTGAACCTCTCGGGGGTCGCCCGATTCGAGTACGAGCCCCGCGTGGTTGCGGTGGCCGTTCCGAACGAGGCAGTGGTGTACCGCACCGGTCGCGAGCAGGCTCGGGATCGCGACCCGATCGGGGTTCAGATCCCGGTCGGAGAGGACCACGACGTCAGCGCCCGCCTCGATGGCCGCGACGGCGTCCTCGCGGACGCGTTCGATGGCGTCCTCGAGCGACCGCTCGCGTTCGTAGGTGATATCGACGATCGTCGAGTCCATCGCGTCGCCCGGATCGTCGCCGAGCGACTTGATGCCCGCCGTCTGCGCGTCGGTCAGGACGGGGGAGTCGAGGACGAGTTGCCGCGCGTGCGCCGGACTCTCGTCGAGGAGGTTCCGCTGCGCGCCGAGCCGGGATTCCAGGGAGGTGACCAGTTCCTCGCGGATGTAGTCCAGCGGCGGGTTCGTGACCTGCGCGAACAGCTGCTTGAAATAGGTGAAGAGCGGCCGGTTGAAGTCCGAGAGGACAGACAGCGGCGTGTCGTCGCCCATCGATCCGACGGGGTCCTTGCCGTCTCTGGCCATCGGCTCGATGAGGTGGTTCAGCTGGTCGTGGGTGTAGCCGAACGCGGCCTGGGAGGCGCGGAGGGAGTCGACCCCGCCTCTCGGTTCGTAGTCGTCGGCGTCGACCAGTTCGTCGAGTTCTCTCTGCTCTTCGTCGACCCACTCGCCGTACTTCTCGTCGGTCAGCGAGTCGAAGACCTCCTCGTCGGGGATGACTCGGCCCTCCTCGGGGTCGGCGACGAACAGCTGCCCGGGCTGGAGGCGGCCGCGCTCTTTGATCTCGCTGGGATCGGTGTCGAGCGCGCCGACCTCGCTGGCCATCACGAGCGTGTTGTCGGTGGTGACGTCGTAGCGGCAGGGACGCAGCCCGTTCCGGTCGAGAACGGCCGCGACGCGGTCGCCGTCAGTGGCGGCGACGAGCGCGGGACCGTCCCACGGCTCGATCAGCGAGGCGTGGTAGTCGTACCACTCGCGGCGCTCCGCGGCCATCTGGTCGTCGTCGCGGTAGGCCTCCGGAATCAGCATCCGCAGGACGTGCGGGAGGTCGCGGCCACCCTGTAAGAGCAGTTCCACCGCGTTGTCGACGGAGGCCGTGTCGGACTGGTCGGGGTCGTTGATGACGGGCTTCAGCGTGTCGAGGTCCTCGCCGAAGTCGGGGTGTTCGAGGTCCGTCTCCCGGCTCCGCATCCAGTTGATGTTGCCCTGGATCGTGTTGATCTCGCCGTTGTGGACGATGTGGCGGTACGGGTGCGCGAGGTGCCACGCGCCGAGCGTGTTCGTCGAGAAGCGCGCGTGGACTAAGGTCAGCGTCGTCTTCAGCCGCTCGTCGGCGAGATCGGGGTAGTAGTCGGCGAGCTGTTCGCCCTTCAGGAGGCCCTTGTATACGAGGGTCTCTCGCGACAGCGAGCAGATGTAGAAGCGGGCCGCGCCCGCAGAATCCAGTTTCTCGACTTCCTTTTCGACCGCGCGCCGAGCGACGTACAGCGCTCGGTCGAACTCCTCGTCGTCGAGGTCGGACTCGGGAGCGACGAACGCCTGCCAGACGTCCGGTTCCGAGTCGAGCGCGGTCGCCCCGAGGTCGGCGTTGTCGGTCGGGACGTCGCGCCAGTGGACGACGTCGAGACCGTACTCCCCGAGCACGCGCTCGAAGATCGAGACGAGTCCGACGCGGGCGGCCTCGTCCTGCGGCATGAAGATCGATCCGACCGCGTACTCCTCGGGGAGGTCGGCGTCGACGACGGAGTCGAAGAACTCGTCCGGTCGCTGGATCATAATCCCCGCACCGTCGCCGGTGTCCTCCTCGGCGCCGGTGGTGCCGCGGTGTTCGAGGTTCTCCAGCAGTTCGATCCCGTCGGCGACGGTCTCGTGCGATCGGCCGCCGTCGAGGTCGATGACGGCGCCGACACCGCAGTTCGACCGCTCGTCCGACGGGTCCGCGAGCCCGGCGGACTCGCCAGTCGTGTGTCTCTGTGGCTTGGTCATACCTCCCACCAATTTCTACCCCCTAAAGGCGTTTGTCCTGTAAGAATAAGGGTTCACTAACCACATATAAGGTAATATGTATTATACAATCCCGAGTGAATTCTCGTTCGACGGTCGACGAACGGAGTGAACGACGGTGAGAGATACGGAGCGGGGCGTATCTGGCCGCACTGTCGATCCCGAATTGTGTCCGGCCGGTGTGGACCGAGTCGCTCGCGACGCTCGATCGAACTTCAAATTCAGCGTGACGCACTCGCTCGTCACGCGCGTTCCTCACAGAATGCGCCGGCCGGGATTATGAACCAGAGGAAGACGCTCCTGCTCGCTCACTTCGTTCGCTGCGCGGGCTGCGACTTCCAGGGTTCAAATCCCTCTCGGCGATTTCTCTCACTTCGTTCGAGAAATGCGCCGGCCGGGATTTGAACCCGGGCCATGAGCTTGGAAGGCTCAGGTCCTGCCACTAGACCACCGGCGCTCGTACGCGCGGGCATCGCCACACGTCGGCGACGACCGTCACTTCCCTGTTTCCGGTCCCCGAATAAGGGTGTTACCCTTTCGGCTCGAAGCCCCGGGCGGCGCGTCGTCAGTCGTCGTCCGCGACTTCCGCGTCCAGCGGCGGCGCGCGCGCGGCCTCGAACTCGGCGGCGGCGGCGCGGACGCGCTCGCCCATCCCGGGCAGTTCGTCCCGGGAGACGGGGCCGTCCTCGCGGATCGATTCGAGGTCTCGCGGGAACTCCCGGAGGCCGTAGTGGATGTCGATTCCGGCCTGCGCGCCCTTGCCCATCGCGACTGGGACCTGGTTGTGCCCGGGCGTGATGTCGCCGACGGCGTAGACGCCGTCGACGGTCGTCTCCATGCTCTCGTCGACGGCGACGGTGCCGTCGTCGTTCAGCTCGCATCCGAGCTGTTCCGGGAGCGCGGTGTTGTGGTTCGAGCCGTACATCGGGAAGCCGCCGCGGTACCGGCGAACGGTCCCGTCGTCGAACTCGAAGGCCTCGAGCCAGCCGTCCTCTCCCTTCCGCATTCCGGTGATCTCCGCCTCGACGACGTCGATCGGGTGCCCGCGGAGCTGTTCGTCGGTCTCCTCGCTCCACTCCGGTTCCTCGCCGCGGAGCAGCAGGTCCACGTCGTCGGTGAAGTTGAGCATAATCATCGCGACGTGGGCGGCGGCCTCGCCGGTCCCCATCACGTACACCGGCCGGTCGACGAACATGTACGCGTCGCAGTGGAGGCAGTAGTGCAGGCCGCGGCCGGTCCGCGGGACCGGGGGCTTCGGCCGCTCGTCGTTGAACCCGACGCCGAGGACGACCCGGTCGGCGAGAAACTCCGCGTCGTTGCCGACGAGCCGGAACCGGCCGTCGTCGGTCCGCTCGGCCTCGACGATGAAGTCGCGAACGACGTCGCCGCCGTAGGATTCGACCTGCTCTTGGGCCGTCTGGAGGAACTCGTTTCCGGATGTCTCCTCGGGCACGCCGATGACGTTGTGCGTCTCCAGCATCATCGCCGCGCGACCGCCGCCGCGGTCGACGACGGCGGTGTCGTGCCCCAGTCGCGTCGTGTACAGCGCGGTCTGCAGCCCCGCAGGACCGCCGCCCACGACGACCACCTCGTAGTCGCGTACGTCCGCTGTGTCGCTCATTCGTCTCCCCCTAACCGTCGACGCGACTTAAACGCAGAGTTCGCGTGCGTCGGCGGCGACCACCCGCGCGGGGTTCACTCTCGGGCGCTATTTCCCCTCGACGACGGCGTAACAGTTGCCGCTGGAGACGACGTTCGCGACCACGCCGAGGTCGCTTTCGGCCAGATCGGCCTCGAACTCCGCGGGATCGTAGAGTGGTAGAAGCGGTCGACGCGCTCGCCGCCGGGGAGCGTCCACGGCACGGTCGTGTCGAACCCCTCGGTCTCGTCGAAGCGGTCGTGCGCCGTCGACCACGCGCTGACGAGCGCGCGCCCGCCGGGCGCGAGCACCCGAGCCAACTCGGAGAGGCTCGCGACGCGTCGCGCTCGCGGGCGGAGGTGGTGCAGCGTCGCGACGTAGACGGCGACGTCGACGACGCCGGACCGGAGCGGCAGCGCCGCGGCGTCGGCCTGGACCAACCCGAGCGAGTCCTCGAAGCCGCGGTTCCGCGACCGTTCGCGAGCGGTGGCCAACAAGCCTCCGCTCGCGTCGACGCCGACGACGCGCTCGACGACCCCCGCGAGCGACTCGCAGTGCCGGCCGTTCCCGCAGCCGAGGTCGAGCCCGAGCCGGTCCGTCCGCCCGGTGGCGCCGCTCTCGGGATCGTCGCCTGCGAGATTCGCCCCGTCGCCGAGCGCCGCCTCGGCCGCCGAGTCGACATCTCCCTCAGGCTCGCCGCCGAGAAACGCGGTCACCTCCGGCCAGGGGTACTCTCGGGTCGACGCGAAGTGCTCGGCGATCCGGTCGTAGGTCGCCCGCATCGGGGTCTCGGCAGGACTCCCGTTTGGGGCTCCTTGCGACGACTCCTCGTCCATACCCGCGAGACGCGAGCGCGGTACAAAATCGCGGTGATCCGGTGCGGCGACACCGCTCCAGTCGGGGCGACGCTGCGCCGATCAGAGCACCGCGAACACGACGTACGCGATCGCCAGCAGGACCGTCGCGTGCTTCAACCCGTCGGCCACGCTGCCCTCCCCAAGCTGCCCCGCGACGACGCCCGAGCAGACGGCCTGTATCGCGGCCACGTGGAAGAACAGCAGCTCGTATGCGTCGGTGTTCACCGTCCGGAGCCCGCCGATGACGCCGGTGTCGACCCCGGCGACCTGTCCGCCCGCCGTGCCGGCGGACTGCCCCGCCGCCTCGATCGCCGGGATGAACGAGACCGTCAGGGCGACGACGATCCCGAGGAAGACGAAGAACGAGATGTAGATGACGACGAGGTAGGTGAGCATCTCCTGGCGACGCTCCCGGCGGAGCGTCTGGCTTCCTGCGCCTCGTCGGCGGCGATGTGGAGCACCGGGCTGATGTCGCCGCTGGCGGCCATTGCGTTCCGGATGAGCGTCACCGCCCTGGAGACCGTCGGCGCGTCCGTCCGGCGCTCCATCCGGGCCAGGGCGTCGCCGACGGACGACCCCCACTGGATGTCTCGCCACACGCGCGCGACCTCGTCGCCGAGTCGACCGAGTTCGGCGGTGGACAGCCGCTCGATGCAGCCGACGACGGTGACGCCGGCCTCGTTGATGCTCGCCATCCGGTCGAGGAAGTCCGGCATGTCGGCCTCGATGGCGCGCGTTCGACGCTTCTTGATCTCGTGTGCCACGGCGACGCCGGCGAGGACGACGATCGCGGCGAGGGCGATCGGACCGTCAGCGATCTCGACGAGGCCGGTCGCAGCGCTGCGGGGGTCGGCCGCGCCGCTCCCGACGGCCTCGATCGCGTCGCGGACGGCGTCGTCGATCGCCAGCCAGACCGCGAGCAAAGCGAGGGGCCCGGTCAGGACGGCCGTGTACCCCGGCCGGCGAAGGACCAACTCGACGGGGTTCGAGAGCGTCCGGCGGATCGAGCCCACCCTGTCGTACACGGCCAGCCGACGCCAGTTCTCGGCCGTCGCGTCGTCGGCCCTCACCGGCTCGACTCGACCCGCTCGACTCCGGACCGCTCCCCCGTCTGTGACTCCCCCCGCTTCGTCGATCGCGGCGGGCTTCGCGTCGTCGACGTCGTCGGAGACGCGGTGCGCCGGGCCGTTCAGCCCCTCGGTCATACTGTCGACGTAGACGACGAACCCGAACGTGGCCAGCGGGATCGCGACGTAGCTCACGAGCCGAATCAGCGTGAGGGTGTCTTGGAGGACGAGCCCGACCACGACGAGGACGGTGACGAAGAACAGCGGGCCGGCGACGAGGACGGTGACGTAGATCTCCGCGAACGTCGAGAGGAGTTCGAGGTACTGCCGCTGCTGGGCCTGCGCTTCCTCCTGGAACCGCTCGTACTGGTCGCGGAGGAACGTCGAGACGTTCTGCCCCGAGGAGAGCACGCTCGCGAGGTTCTCGGTGAACTCTTCGAGGTTCGAACTCGGCGTCCGCGTCGCGGTCGTCTGCAACGCCGACAGGATGTCGGTGCCGAACGCGTCCATCTCTCGGACGGCGACGGAGAACTCGCGAGCGGCCTCCCCGTAGACCGCCTGGTTCCGCGAGAGCGTCCGCAGCACCGACTGGAACGGGACGCCCGAGCGCGACAGCGCGTAGACGAACGCGACCGTCCGCGGCATCGTCGCGTCGATCTCGATCCCGCGGGTCCGCGCGCGCTGATCGAGGATCGTCCACCGCACCCAGTACGTCCCGAACGCGAACAGCGAACCGACGGTCGCGCTGGCGACCGCGAGCAGGGCGAACAGCTGTAGCAGCGAGAGGTCCGGAACGCTCGCGACCGCCGCGAGCACGTGCAGCGGCGTCGGCAACGCCGCGCGGATGGCCGCGGGCTCGACGGCGAGAGACCGGAGCACGAACGCGGCGAGGTACACCCCGTACACGCTGCCAGCGACGCCGGCGACGGCCGAGATGAGGTACGTCTGGGCGGCGAACACGCGGTAGCTGTCGCCGACGAAGGCCGCCCGCATCCGGTTCGTCTGTCGCCTGCGCCTCGCGCCTGACTCCGCGACGTATCGGCCGAACAGCGGCAGTGCCAGTCGCGACACCAGCCGCCGGGCGCGCGGGCTGACCGGCACGAGAACCACCGGGATCACCAGCACCGTCACGACCAAGAGCGGCGCGTATCCCAGCAGCTCGCGGAGGACCACCGCGGTCACCTCCCGCCGTCGGCGTCGCGGTCGCTGTCGGCGGTCCCCGTTCCGGCGGTACTGCCGCTGTCGGTGTCAGCCTCCACGACCGTTCCCGCAGGCGTCACTTGGGGACCGTTGTCACCCTCGTCGCTCTCGTCTTCGTCGGCGTCGCTCGCGGTTTCGAGCCGTTCCATCACCCGCTCGGGGGCGGCGTAGTACTCGTTGACGAGCGCGGTGAACGTCCGGTAGTCGGTCGTCCCCAACTCGACGAGGAGTTCGAGGAACCGCTCACGGCGGTTCATCTCGCGCTTCCGCTCCGCGCGGCTCCAGCCGCGTTCGCGCTGGATCTGCTCGAGGAGGTTCGAGTCGCCGCGCGCGAAGGTGTCGCTCTGCGGCTGCCACGTGAACGCCCGCGAGTAGTCGAGTTCGCCGGTCCGCTGGTCCACCTCGCCGATCTCGCCGATCGCCTTCGAGCGGCGGACGCGCTCGCCGCCGACCCTCGTCAGCGTCTGGACGCACAGCAGATCCAGCGACTGGACCATCGCGCGCGGGACGTTGATCGGCTCGTTCTCCAAGCGGTTGATCACCGTCTCGATGCTGTCGGCGTGCATCGTCGAGAACGTCGTGTGACCCGTGTTCATCGCCTGGAACAGCGTCACCGCCTCGTTGCCACGGACCTCGCCGACGATGATGAACTCGGGGCGGTGTCTGAGCGCCGAGCGCAGGAGGTCGTACATGTCGATGTCCGAGCCCTCGTGGAGTCGCTCCCGCGTCACCGACGACAGCCAGTTGTCGTGATACAGCGACAGCTCTCTGGTGTCCTCGATGCTCAGCACCTTCGCGCGCGGCGGAATGAACATCGAGACGGCGTTCATCGACGTCGTCTTGCCCGAG
>NZ_BBJO01000065.1 GCF_000739575.1 Halobellus rufus
ACCGAGAGCGATAGGTTCGCAGGAATTGGCTTACGGCTTTTTCACAATTACTGAACTGAAATTAACTGCGTCTGAATCGCGTTCCGACGCCCTCGGCTAAAGTATAGCAACAGTACTCCCTCAAGTGAGCGTGGGCGGACAATCGCCTCTGTGAATGCATAATCGAACGATTCTCACACCGCCCGTTTGCAGACACGGCCGCCTAACAAAGCCCACCGAAACGAACGGTTCCGTATGCCGACCCACGTACTGGTACCGTACAACGGTACTCCGCTCTCGAAGGACGCGCTCCGCTACGCCTGTGCGGAGTTCGGTTCCGCGACGATCACGACGCTTTTCGTCGTCGACAAGGCCACGGACGACACCGCAGCGATCGGGTGGGGCGACCATCCGGGGCTGTGGGAGGAGTGGCTCGAAGAGCGGAAGTCACACGCGCAGGAACTGTTCGCGGAGGCCGAAACGATCGCCGAGGAGTACGACATCTCGATTCAAACGGGCGTCGCCGTCGGCCCCGTCGCCCCGATGATCGTCGAGGCGGCCGAGGAGTACGGTGCCGACCTGATCGTCGTCGGCGCGCACGGGCAGTCCCGACTTGAGGAGTTGCTGCTCGGCGATGTCGCCCGACGGCTGGTCCGTCGCTCGCCGATTCCGGTCACGACGATTCGGGAGTCGACCGAGTGAGAAACCTGCGGTGAAACGTCGACGTGCGTAGCGCGGCATTCTCCGCGAGCGAGGGCCTTTTCCCCTCTAGTAGTGCCAGGGGAACTGCGAGAAGTCCGGGTCGCGCTTCTCCAAGAAGGCGTCGCGTCCCTCCTGTGCTTCCTCGGTCATATACGCAAGTCGCGTCGCCTCTCCCGAGAAGACCTGTTGGCCGACGAGGCCGTCGTCTGTCATATTGAACGCGTACTTCAACATTCGTATCGCGGTAGGTGATTTATCGGTGATCTCGTCGGCCCACGTGAGGGCGACGTCTTCGAGTTCGGAATGCGGTATCGCCTCGTTCGCCATCCCCATCTCGACGGCCTCCTCGGCGGAGTAGGTCTTCCCGCGGAAGAACACCTCCCGGGCCTTCTTTTGGCCGATCTGCTTCGCGAGATACGCCGAACCGAACCCGCCGTCGAAGGACGCGACGTCGGGGTCCGTCTGGAGGAACTTCGCGTGCTCCTCGGAGGCGAGCGTCAGATCGCAGACGACGTGCAGGGAGTGGCCGCCGCCGACGGCCCATCCCGGGACGACGGCGATCACCGGCTTGGGCATAAATCGGATGAGACGCTGGACTTCCAAGATGTGCAGTCGACCGGCCTTCGCCTCGCGGACCAGCGGGTCGTCGGCCTCGTCGGCCTCGTCGTCGGCGCGGTACTCGTACCCCGAATCGCCGCGGACCGACTGGTCGCCCCCGGCGCAGAACGCCCAGCCCCCGTCCTTCGGCGAGGGGCCGTTTCCAGTCAGGAGCACGCAGCCGACGTCCGCGCGTTTGCGTGCGTCGTCGAGGGCGGCGTACAGTTCGTCGACCGTGCCGGGACGGAAGGCGTTCCGTTTCTCGGGACGATCGAAGGCGATCCGCACCGCTGGCACGTCCGCCGCGCGGTGGTACGTCACGTCGTCGAAGGCGTCGGCGCCGTCGACCTGCTCCCAGCGCGTCGAATCGAAGAGGTCCGAGACCATATCGGATGCGCGCCCGGAATCCGCAAAAAGATTCGTTTCGGCGTCGCGGTCGACTCAGGTCGTCGAATCGAGGACTCGATCGACGGCGACGTTTCGGAGTTCCGAGCGGACTTCGTGACTCGCTTCGGCGTCCGTCCGTACCTCGATGACGTGCGATCCGTCGCTCGCCGTCGCCTCGGTGTAGGCGTCGTGGAATGCGTCGCGGTCACCGCCCGCGACCCGGGCGAACGAGAGGTCGTACAGGTCCTCGGTCGCCCCGAAATCGAGGCCGTGGGGTGTGACGAACTGCGAGGTGAAGGGCGGGTCGAAGGCCTCGATCGGCAGCATGTGGAAGATCCCGCCGCCGTCGTTGTTGACGAGGACGACCGTGGCCTCGACGTCGCAGCGGCCCAGCGCCAAGAGACCGTTCATATCGTGGTAGTAGGCGAGATCGCCCGTGACGAGCGTCAACTCGTCCGTCGTCGCCGATCCGGCACCCAGCGCCGTCGAGACGATACCGTCGATCCCCGACGCCCCGCGGTTGCCGAGCGCGGTGAGAGAGGTCGTCGTCGGCGCGCCGAACCGATCGAGGTCTCTGACCGGCATCGAGTTCGAGACGAAAAGCGTCGAGGGGTCGGGAGCGAGGTCGACGACGTCCGCGAGGATTCGCCCCTCACAGAACCCCGCGGCGTCTCCGACCGCGTCACGGTGGGCCGCGTCGGCCGCGGTCCAGCGGTCCCGCCACGACTGACTCCCCGGCCCCGCGAGGAGGCGCGAGAGCCGCCCCAGCAAGCGAGAGGGATCGGCGACGACGAGGTCGCTCGCGGCGAACTCCGCCTCGCGCCACCCGGCCGCCGGGTCGACGACGTACTGCCGCGCGTCGACGGCCGCGAGGTACTTCCGGAGGGGCTTGGAGGTCGGCGAGGCCCCGACGCGGACGACGACGTCCGGGTCCGGCCACGCCTCGCGGACTCGTTCGCCGAGGTAGCCGTCGTAGCCGCCGACGACGGGCGTCGTGCGGACGAGACCGCCGTACCGAACGCCCGAGAGCGGGTCGGCGACCACGGGGAACCCGCTGGCGTGTGCGAACGCCGCGACGGCTTCTGGATCGACACCGGGGGCGTCGTTCGGGCCGACGACGAGCAGGCCGCGCGGTTCCGAGAGTTCCTCCGTGAGCGTTCGGAGCGCGTCGTCGTCGAGTTCCGGGACGCCCGCGGTCGCGTCGACGAACGGGCGGTCGCCGCCGTCTCGACCGTCGCGCGCGAGCGACGGCAGATCCGTGGGAACGTCGCCCTCGACGGGCGTCGGTTCGAGCGGCTTCCGGAACGGGAAGTTGAGGTGGACCGGTCCCGCTGGCGTGCCGGTCGCCCTCGCGAGCGCTCGGGCGGCGGTCGTTCGGAGCGAACGGAGCTTTCGGGGCGTCGCCTCCGGTTCGGCGACGTCGCGGTACCAGCGCACGGCGTCGCCGTAGAGCTTCTCCTGGTCTATCGTCTGGTTCGCCCCGGAGTCTCTGATCTCGGGGGGTCGATCGGCCGTCAGGAGCAGCATCGGGACGCGCGATTGCGACGCCTCGATGACCGCGGGGTGGTAGTTCGCGGCCGCCGTCCCCGACGTGCAGACGAGCGGCGTGACCTGGCCCGTCCGCCGGGCCCGGCCGAGCGCGAAGTACGCCGAGGAGCGCTCGTCGAGGTGCGAGAGGACGTGGACGTCCTCGTGGCGGTCGAACGCGACTGTCAGCGGCGTCGAGCGACTGCCCGGCGAGACGCACACGGCGTCGACGCCGGCGGCGGCGAGTTCGTCGACGAACGCGCGAGCCCAGAGCATGTTGCGGTTGGGGTCGCCACCGCGATTCGACCCGGGATCAGCGATCGGATCCCGAGCGGTGTCCGTCCGGTCTGTGTCGTCAGAGGGAGTGTGGTCTGTCATTCCTCGGTCCGTTCGAGTTCGTCGAGGATCGGTCGGTACTTCAGTTGTACCTCGTCCCACTCGCGGTCTGGGTCGGAGTCGGCGACGATACCGACCCCCGCGAACAGGGTGGCGGTGTCGCCGCGGGCGACCGCCGAGCGGAGCGCCACGGCGAACGTTCCGTACCCCGCCGCGTCGATCCAGCCGACGGGGGCGGCGTACCAGCCGCGGTCGAACGGCTCCGTCTCGCGGATCGTCTCCAGCGCCTTCTCCGGCGGCAGGCCGCCGACCGCGGGCGTGGGGTGGAGCGCCTCGACGAGCGAGAGCACGTGTTCGTCGCTGTCGAGCGTCGCCGTGATCGGCGTCCAGAGGTGCTGTACCGTCGCGAGCCGTTTGATTCGTCGGGTGCCGGCGCTGACCGTCCCAGCGAACGGCGACAGCTGAGCCTGGATCGTCTCGGCGACCAGTTCGTGCTCGTGGGCGTTCTTCTCGTCGCGCGCGAGCTCCTGAGCCAGCCACTCGTCCTCGGCTGGCGTCTCCCCGCGGCCGGTCGTCCCCGCGAGCGCGTCGGTCTCGACGGTCCGCCCCCGAAGCGAGACCAGCCGCTCGGGCGTCGCGCCGAAGAAGGACGACTGCGGCCGCGACGCCGCGGGGTCGGGTTCGACGAGGAAGCGGTAGCACTCTGGGTACGTCTCGCCCAGTCGGGAGAGCACATCCGGCAGCGAGAGCTCGCCGGCGAGGTCGACGTCGAGCGCCTGCGCGAGCACGACCTTCCGGAGCTCCCCCGACCGGATCCGCGAGACAGCGGCTTCGACCCCGCTTCGCCAGTCTTCCCGGGCGGTGGTCCGCCGACGGGCGCTGACGCCGGGCGGATCGACCGCCCGTTCCTCGGCCGGAAGCGATTCGATCCGCTCGCGCTCCTCCTCCAGGCGGGCTTCGACGGCTTCCGGATCGGCGTCCGGGCCGACGGCGTTCACCGTCAGCCAGGCGCGCTCGTCGGTCCAGGTGACCTGCACGCGCGGGAAGACGAACCGAGCGCCGGGGAAGTCCTCCCACGGCGACCCCGAGACGCCGCCGGCGTGGAAGGCGAACCCGCCGAACAGTCGGGGGCGGGCGGCCTCGGTTCCCGCGTGGACGTCACCGGAGGCGAAGAGCGATTCCGCGGCCGTCCGGATCGACGCGAACCGGTCCGGCCCGTCGGCGGTCAGCGTCGCCGCGGCGCCGCTCCCGACGACGGTCGCCTCTCCGGAGGCGCTCCAGACGGTCCGGGGCGCGTCGGCCTCGCGGAGGACGGCGCGAAACGACGGTTCGGCGATGGGGACCGATCGGCTGACGAGGTCGTTCTCGGCCGTATCGGTCCGCAGCGATTCCATTACCCGATCTCCGGACGCCACGCTCTTTTATTTGACTATAGCGTCGTGGAGATCGAATCGACGGCGGGCGTCGGTCCCTACCCGTATCGCTCCTCGTTCCACGGGTTCGCCGACGCCGAGTAGCCCCGCCGCTCCCAGTATCCGCGCTCGGTCTCGCTCAGGAACTCGACGCCGTCGACCCACTTCGCCCCCTTGTAGGCGTACTTGTGCGGGGTCACGACGCGGAGCGGCCCGCCGTGTGGCTCCGGTAGCGGGTCGCCGCCCAGTTCGTACGCGAACAGGACGCCCTCCCGAAGGCACTCCGAGAGCGGCAGGTCGGTCGTGTATCCGTCGAGCGCGTGGAACATCACGTGGACCGCGTCGTCCGTGACGCCCGCCCGCTCGGCGATCGTCGAGAACGGCACGCCGGTGAACTCGCAGTCGAAGGTGCTCCAACCGGTGACGCAGTGGAAGTCCTGTCTCTGCGTCGTCGACGGGAGCGCCCGGAACTCGTCGAGATCGAACGACCGGTCTTCCTCGACCGCGCCCCAGACGTCGAACGACCACGTCTCGGCCGTCCAAGACGGCGTCCCGCTCTTCGAGAGCACCGGAAAGTCGTCGGTCTGGTGCTGTCCGGGCGGCAGTCGCTCGTCCCCGTACTCCCGGTAGATGTCTGTGACGTCGTCCACGGACGTACGGTACCGCTCGCGACAGATGACTCATCCGATCCAACGTCGCCGAGTGCGGGAGCCACGGTTCGGTTCGATGGCGGGACGGTGATCGACAACAGTGTCAGCGGACGGACTGCTGTCCCCGGTAATTGATAGGTACGAGATAGTTATAGAGGATACATAAACAATTATACTCTGATTAAGAATAGTACATACGGTTTTCCGAAACTAGATTTTTCTAAACGCTGAATCTCCGCCGCAGGGTTTAAATAATCCCCCTCCAAACCCCCTGATATTCAGATGCCCAAGGTGAACATAAACGTCCCCGAACACCTCGAGATGCAGATCGCACAACTCGTCGACCAAGGCGAGTTCGTCAACCGTGAAGAGGCCATCGAAGAGTTGCTCTCGACGGGGATCCGCGCGTTCAAAACCAGCGGCCCGATGGACGGCGACGACCGCTTCGAGGACGACGGGATGATGGGCCACGAGGACGAGTACGTCTTCTAACGGCCGTTCGCCCACCTCGAAGTTGTGTGACACGATCCACCAATAATCCTTAAATCAGCCTCTCACGTATCCACGTCTATGCACAAAGACGAGCTCTTGGAACTGCACGAACAGATGGTCATCATCCGAGACAACTTCGCCGGTCGCGAGGAGGTCGACGAGAGCATCTTCGAGAAGTACGACAACCTCGACATCGACCCCTCCCACGTTCACAAGTCCAAGAGCGAGCACAAACACGCCGTCTTCGTGCTCGGGAACGCGCTGGCGACCGCGATGAGCGACGACGAGTTCTCGAACGCGGGACGCGTCGGCAAACGGATGGAAGAACTGGCGAAGGACGCCGAAGGCAAACTCTAGGTCGCGACGACCGCCGCTCCGCCGGACGCTTCTCCGCCGACGCCGCTCGGATCCCCCTTGTCGCCGTATCGCGTAGTTTCTTAACCGCTCGTTTACTCCACACGGACGATGGACCCGTTCCCGGTCGACGTCCTCCAACGGGCTGCCGTCGTGGCGGCGCTTCTCACCTCTCTGGCGACGGTTCTGTACCTCGACCGCGCGTCGAGGCTGGGTGCACGGCTCCGCAGACGGTTGCTCCTCGGCGTCCCCTGGGGCACGCTCGTCTCCGCGGGATTCGTGCTCGCGGTCTATCTGTTCTTGCAGGGCGGGTACCAGTACTGGTACTCGCCCGTGACGATCCCGTTTCGGGCGTGGTCGTACTTCTACCCGCTCGGGATGGCGACCGCGGCGTTCTCTCACGGCGGGCCGGGACACCTCGTCGGCAACCTCGTCGGGACGCTGACGCTGGCTCCGCTCGCGGAGTACGCGTGGGGGCACTTCGCGCGCCAACGGGGGTCGCAGTCGTTCGGCTCCCTCCGGACCAACCCGTACGTTCGCGCGTTCGTCCTCTTCCCGGCGGCGGTGCTCGTCGTCGGACTGCTCACTTCGGTGTTCGCGCTGGGTCCGATCATCGGCTTCTCGGGAGTCGTCTTCGCATTCGCGGGCGTCGCGCTCGTCAACTACCCGATCGGGACCGTCGTCGCGCTCGCGGTCGGCGGCGCGCTCCGACTCGTGTACAACGCGCTCTTGACCCCGGTCGTCACCGCGAGCGGTCGCCCGGGCTACATCACGCCGTGGTGGGCGGACATCGCCATTCAGGGTCACGCGCTCGGGCTGCTCATCGGCGTTCTCGTCGGCCTCGCGATCGTCCGCGCGCGGCGGGAGACGGACAGGCCGAGCGCCGGCCGCCTCTGGCTCGGCGCGCTGCTGTTCTCCGTCGAGCAGTCGCTGTGGGCGGTCTACTGGTTCCGCGGCGGCGAGACGTACGTCCTGTACCGGGCCGCCGGCGTCGTCCTCGTCTCGGCGCTGGCGCTCGTCGTGGTCTTCGGGGTCGTCGCCCGCGACGACCCGCTGTTCACGTGGGAGTTTGCCGGCGATAGCGGCGTCGTCCGCAACTGGCAGGTCGCCGCCGGCGTGCTCCTGCTTACGACCGCCGCCCTCGCGGGACCCGCCGTCCCCGCGAACCTCTTTACCGCCGGCGCGGACGACCTCCCGGGCGAGGAACGGACCGTCCGCGACTACGAGGTCACGTACGCCGAGAACGTCGAGAACGGCCTCGTCGCCGCGGTCGACGTCGAGGCGTTCGGCGAGACGACCGCGGTCAACACCTCGGGGGTCATCGTCCGCAGCGAGGAGCGGGGTATCTGGACGACTGCAGTACCGAAAGGCCGACTCGCCTTCGACGGGCAGGCTGCCGTCAGACTCGGCGGCGTGGGCTGGCGCGAGACGGTGTACGCCCAGCGGGACGGCTGGAACGTCCTCGGCAACGGGACCGCCTACCGGGTCGCGCTCGGCGACAGCGAGTCCGGCCGCGTGGTGTACACGTCCGAGCCCGTGACTGCAGCCCCGAGGCTCGCGGATCGGAACGTGACGGTCGTCCCCACCGAGAACGGCTACTTCCTGCGGGTCGGCCGCGAGAACTCCACTCTCAGCGCGGCCGTCCCGTCACAGAACGAGTCGGTGACGGTCGACGGGCTGACCTTCACCCGGAACAACTCGAGCGTCTTCGCCTCGTACGACGGGACCCGATTGGAACTGCTCGCGAAGGAAACGTACGAGTGACGGCCTCCGGTGTCGCTTGTGACCGATCAGTCGCCGCCGTCCCCGGCCCACTCGATGCGGTACACCTCGGCGTCGATCTCCTCGCTGTCGGACTCGTGGAAGTCGAACTGCCGTTCCAAGGCGAGCGTCGCCCGGAACGCGTGCGTCACCTCGCCGCCGCGGTCGGCCGCGAAGGACTCGACGAACTCCTGTGAGCCGCCGTTGTGCACCGAGTAGGAGACGTCCGCGATCGACGCGGCGGTGTCGAGAAAGGCCCTGTCGGCGTGTTCGTTCCCGCGCTGTGCGCCGAACGGCGGGTTCATCAGCACGGTCGTCGGCGCGTCCGGACACAGCGGCGCGCGGGTCGCGTCCGCCTGGATCCAGTCGATCGGCGTCCGCGTGCCGACGCGACGGCGGTTCGCCACGGCCGTGAGGAGCGCCGCCCGGTCGACGTCGACGCCGACGACCCGCGCGGGCCCGCGGAGGGCCGCACCCAGCGCCAACATTCCGGTCCCGGTCCCGAGGTCGACGACGAGCCGGCCCTCGACGTCGCCGTTGAGGTCGGCGACGTGAACGACGTGGGCGGCCAGTTCCGGCGGCGTCGGGTACTGTTCGAGATCCGCCCGCGGGTCCTCGAACCCCGCGACGACTGCCAACTGCGTCTCCAGCGCCGACTTCGTCGCCATCAGAACCGACCCCCTGCCGCGACGGACGCGGCCGCGCTCCCGACACACGGCGACACGACGTTCGGGTTCATCGTGGGTGTATTCCGGGGCAGCATACAAAAACCCGGCTCCCTTCGCGCACCGGTCGTCCCGCGCACCGACGACGATCTGTGCCCGTCGTTTCCACGGCGATCAGTGACCGCCCGACGCGAGGTGCAGGCCGACGATGCCGACGACGATCAGGGAGATGAATCCCATCCGCGCCAGACTCGCGGGCTCGTCGAAGAGTACGACGCCGAGAGAAGCCGTCCCGACGGCCCCGATGCCGGTCCAGACGGCGTAGGCCGTTCCGATCGGGAGGTCCTTGACTGCCTGCGCCAACAGCACCATACTGATCACGAGCGCGACGCCGGTCGCGACGGTCGGCACCGGCTTCGAGAGCCCGTCGGAGTACTCGAGTCCGATCGCCCAACCGATCTCGAAGAGCCCCGCGAGGACGAGGAGGTACCACGACATTCCTGGTTACCCTACCGCGCCGTCCCGGCTATAGTTTCTGTTGTCGATCGAGCGGGCGTCAGTACGACCGGCGAAGAATCGTCAGTACGACCGGCGGAGGACCGTCGACCCGGACGCGTCGCGGACGACGACGACGTCGCCGTCGTTGTTCCAGATCGCGCCGTCAGCCCCCCAGTAGACCGTCGAGTCGGTGTCGCTGCCGGAACCCGTCCGGAGGGTCAGTTCGGCGTCGGGCGCGAGCGTCGTTCCCTCGGCGAACGTGTACTCGTGACCGACCTCGTCGGCGACGGTCCACCCCGAGAGGTCCAGTTCGCGGTCGGCGACGTTGCGGAAGACGACGTACTCGTCGTTCAGGTTCTCGTTGTCGTTGCCCGCGGCGTCCTCGTGGATCTCCTCGACCACGAGCGGTCCGCCGCCGTCCGCGACAGCCGTTCCCGTCGCGGAGGAGTCCGCCGTCGTCACGGCACCCGGGTCGTCGATGCACGACCACAGGCCGCGCCGGGCCTCGCGGGCCTCGGCGGCGGTCCGCTCGTAGCGTTCACGTTCGGTAAAGGTACTCGGGTACACGCGGGCGTGGCCCTCCCGGAGCAGGTCGTGGTTGAACGACTCGCCGTCGACGTAGATGTACGCGAGCAGGCGGCCGTAGTACCCGCGACGATCGGACTCCTCGTCGAAGACGAGCGTGACCGTCTTCCCCTCCAATCGGTCGACTGCGTACGCCGACGCCGCTTCGCCTGCACGGTCGAGACACCGCGCTGCGGCGTCTGTCTCGGGGACGCCCTCGAAGTCCGCCGGGTCGTTCTCCGAGAATATCTCGGGCGTGTCGACGCCCAACAGCCGGACGGTGTCGCGCGACCCGTTCGCGTACGCGACGTGCATCGTGTCGCCGTCGACGACCTCCGTCACCGTCACGCGGGGACCGTCCACCGGCCGGTCGCTACTCGTCGCCGCCGTCGTCGCATCAGCGGCCGACTCCTCCGCCCCTCCGTCGTCTGGTGTCGGTGCGCCAGCGAGACACCCGGCGGAGACGACGAGAAGCGCGACGACGAGAGACCGGAGGCGCATACCACGTGCTCGGGACCCGCGTGCATATACCGATTGCGGGGTTTGGAAGCCGACAAATAATATTTCTGTCAGTAAGTCTTAAATAGACCGTTCACCACAAACCTTATAATGGAACGTTCGCGTCGTCAGCGTCAGCGAGAGCAGGAGACCGAACAGACAGACGACGAACAGGTCGTCTGTCCGGAATGCGAGTCCGAGAACATCGTCACGGACGCGGACCAGGGCGAGTTGGTGTGCGACGACTGCGGGCTGGTGTTAGACGAGCGGCAGATCGACCGCGGACCCGAGTGGCGGGCGTTCAACCACTCCGAGCGGCAGTCGAAGTCCCGCGTGGGCGCGCCGATCACCGAAACGATGCACGACCGCGGGCTGACGACGACGATCGACTGGAAGGACAAAGACGCCTACGGCCGGTCGCTCTCCTCCGAGAAGCGCTCGCAGATGCACCGGCTCCGGAAGTGGCAGGAGCGCATCCGCACGAAGGACGCCGGCGAGCGCAACCTCCAGTTCGCGCTCTCCGAAATCGACCGGATGGCTTCCGCGCTCGGCGTCCCGCGCTCGGTACGGGAGGTCGCCTCCGTCATCTATCGTCGCGCGCTCAACGAGGACCTCATCCGCGGCCGCTCCATCGAGGGCGTCGCCACCTCCGCGCTCTACGCCGCCTGCCGACAGGAGGGCATCCCGCGCTCGCTCGACGAGGTCGCGGAGGTCTCCCGCGTCCCGCAGAAGGAGATCGGGCGGACCTACCGCTACATCTCACAGGAACTCGGGCTGGAACTGAAGCCCGTCGACCCGAAGCAGTTCGTCCCGCGCTTCGCCTCCTCGCTCGGCCTGAGCGAGGAAGTCCAGTCGAAGGCGACCGAGATCATCGACGTCTCCGCAGAGCAGGGCCTGCTGTCGGGCAAGTCGCCGACGGGATTCGCCGCGGCGGCCATCTACGCCGCCTCGCTGCTGTGTAACGAGAAGAAGACCCAGCGGGAGGTCGCCGACGTCGCGCAGGTGACCGAGGTCACGATCCGGAACCGCTATCAGGAGCAGATCGAAGCGATGGGCTTCCGCTGAGCGGCCGGCCGACCAGACGCTGTCGCGACGCGAGTGTTTTTGATCCGCCTTTTCGATTCGCGCCGACAGTCCCGACGCTACGCGTCGTTCGCTCCGGCGACGAACACGACGACCTCGCGGTTCCACAGCGCCAGCCGATACGTCGACGCCGCGTAGTCGGCACCGAGTCGCTCCG
>NZ_BBJO01000064.1 GCF_000739575.1 Halobellus rufus
ACGACCGCGCGGAGACGGTCGACGAGAAGCCGAGTTTCGCCGAGGCGTACGAACGCCGGCGCTGTCTGGTCCCCGCCGACGGCTTTTACGAGTGGGTGCAGGAGGACGGCGGAAAACAGCCCTATCGAGTCGCGTTCGCGGACGACCGTCCCTTCGCGATGGCCGGGCTCTGGGAGCGCTGGGAGCCGACACACACGCAGACGGGGCTCGGCGACTTCGGCGGCGGGAGCGGCCGGTCGGACGCCGGCGACGCCGACGTCGTCGAGTCGTTCACGGTTCTCACGACCGAGCCGAACGGCCTCGTCTCCGACCTCCACCACCGGATGGCGGTCGTCCTCGATCCAGACGAGGAGTCGACGTGGCTCCACGGCGACGCCGACGAGGCGGGCGCGCTGCTGGACACGCACACCGGCGACGACTGGGAGGCGTACCCCGTCTCGACGCGCGTGAACAGCCCCGCTAACGACGCGGCGGACCTGATCGAGCCGATCGAGGCCGTGGACTGATCTCGTCGGACGGTCTCGGTAGACGGGCACGCCGCCGACGAGCTCTCAGTAGACGAGTTCGCCGGAGACGAACTTCCGCGTGCGCTCGTCGGCGGGGTTCTCGAACACCGTCTCGGCGGGTCCGATCTCGGTGAAGCCGTCGCCGAGGAGCACGCCGACCCGATCGGCGATGCGCTCGGCCTGGTGCATGTCGTGGGTCGCGACGACGACGCCGATGTCGCGGTCGCGGGCCTCTTCGATCGCCCCCTCGATCACGCCCGTGTTCCGCGGGTCCAGATCCGACGTCGGCTCGTCCAAGAGGAGATACGAGGGATCGTACGCCAGCGCCCGCGCGAAGGAGACGCGCTGGGCCTCGCCGCCGGAGAGCGATCGCGCGGGCTGATCTGTCTTCTCGCCGAGGCCGACGACGTCGAGCGACCGTTCGACGGCCTCCGGCGTCCCGTTCGAGGCGACGAGCGATTCGAGTGCGTCTCGGAACCGCGCGCGCCACGGCTGTCGCACCCGCAGGCCGTACTCGACGTTCCGGGTGACGGTGGCGTCGAACAGGCTCGCCTCCTGGAAGACCACCCCGATGCGGCGGCGGAGCGCGAGGCGCTCGTCCTCGTCGACGTCCCACACCGACGTGCCGTCCAGTTCGACGGCCCCGTCGGTCGGTCGGGTGAAGAGCGCCAGAATGCGCAGCAGCGTCGTCTTGCCGACGCCGGAGGGGCCGATGATGGCGACGACCTCGCCCCGGTCGATCGACAGCGAGAGGTCCTCGAAGATGGTCTCGTCGCCGTAGGCCTGCGAGACGTTCGAGAGCCGGATCATCGGTTCATCGCCCCCCCGTCACCGAACCTGACGACGACGGCGTTGACCGTCAGCACGAGCACCAAGAGGACGGCACCGAGGAGCATCGCGGTGTCGTACTGCCCCTGTCTGGCCTCCAGTTGGATCGCGGTCGTCAGCGTCCGCGTCTTCGAGATCCCGCTCGCACTCGTGATGTTGCCGCCGACGATGAGGACGGAGCCGACCTCGCTGATCGCGCGGCCGAACCCCGCGAGGATGGCCGTCGCGATGCCGTATCTGGCCTCCTTGATCACGACGAGCGCGACGTCGAGTCGCGTGCCGCCGAGCGCGCGGGCGGCGTCGCGGACGTTGTCGCTGACGCTCGTGATGGCCGCGAGACTGATCGCGGTGATCGGCGGCGTCGCCAGCACGAACTGGGACATGATCATCGCCTCTCGCGTGAAGATGAGCTCCAGCGGTCCGAGCGGACCCTGATTGGAGACGACGAAGAGGACGAGCAGGCCGACGACGACGCTCGGGAAGCCCATACCCGTGTTGATGATCGACTTCACGAACTGTTTCCCCGGGAAGTCGGTGAAGCCCATCACGATCGCGACCGGAATGCTGAACAGCGTGCTCAGTACCACCGCGGTCCCGCTGACGTACAGCGAGACGTAGATGATGCTACGGACGTATCCCTCCCGGAAGGGAAGCTCGACGACCGGCAGCAACTGAGCGACCGCTTCGGGCGTCACGCTTACTCGCTATCGGAGTCGCTACTCCAACCTTCCGGAACGTACTGCTGGAAGTTGGGATCCTCGGAGACGGCCTCCGGGAAGAACAGCTGTTCCCCGTTCATCTGGTACTCGGAGATGGCGTCTTGGGCCGCCGGACTGGTGATCCACCCGATGTACGCCATCGCGAGGTCGTAGTTGGCGTTGTCGTGGACGCCGGGGTTGACGGCCATGATGCCGTAGGGGTTCGAGAGGATCTCCGGGCCGCCCTCGATCGGGCCCTGCACGAGGATGGTGAGATCGATCTCCGAGCGCTGAGAGATGAACGTCCCGCGGTCCGCGAGCGTGTACGCTCCCTGCTGGTTCGCGTTGTTGAGCACCTCACCCATCCCGGCACCGGCCTCCTGATACCAGTCGCCGCCGGGCTCCGTCCCCGCGGCCTCCCAGAGGTTGAGTTCCTTCGTGTGGGTGCCGGAGTTGTCGCCGCGGGAGACGAACGTCTCCTCGGCCTCGGCGATGGCAGTGAGGGCCTCGGTCGCCGAATCCATCCCCTCGATCCCGGCCGGATCGTCCTCGGGGCCGACGATCACGAAGTCGTTGAACATCAGGTCCCGGCGGTTGATCCCGTAGCCGTTCTGCATGAACTCGTCTTCGAGCCCGCGGGCGTGGACCATCACCACGTCGGCGTCGCCGTTACGCGCCGATTCGAGCGCCGCACCCGTCCCCAGCGCGACCGCGTCGACGGTCACGTCGTACATCTCCTGGAAGTCCGTGTGGATCTCGTCGAGGAGCCCCGTATCGTAGGTGCTCGTCGTCGTCGTCAGCGTGAGCGTCTCACCGCTGACGCCCGCCTGTGAGCTTTCGGTTTCGCCGCCGCTGTCGCCCTCACTACCGCCGTCGTCACCGCCGTTTTCGTCCCCCGACTCGCCCTGTGAGCAGCCGGCGAGCGTCGCGATTCCCGCGGCCGCGGCGGTTCCGATGAACGCTCGGCGCGACGTCGCGCCGCTGAATCTCGGTTCGTTGTCGTCCGTCGACTCCGGTCGTTGTTTCGACATCGATATAACCGAATTTGCCAGCGCAGACATAATGCTTTTGCTCTCGATAGGGTTGGTGTACGTATGGAGACGCACCCCTCGTTCGACGCGTACATCGGCAGCGACGGCGTGACGCTGGACGCCCGCGACGTCGCGCTCCTGCGCGCGATCGATCGGGAGGGCTCGCTCAACACCGCGGCGCAGTCGCTCGGGCGGTCGTACGCCCACGCCCAGCGGCGCGTCGTCGAACTCGAAGACGCCTTCGGGGCGCTCGTCGAACGGCAGCGCGGCGGGGCCGGCGGCGGCGGCAGCACGCTGACCACGACCGCGAGGGAGCTTTTGGCGGCCTTCGAGCGGACGCGCGCCTCCTTCGAGGGCGTCGCCGAGATCGCAGAGACGGTCATCGTCGGGACGATCGTCGAGCGGGACGGCGAACTCGTGACCGTCGAGACGCCGGCCGGGGCGATCCGGGCACTGGTGCCCGACGGAGACGGGGAGGTACAACTGTCGCTGCGGGCGGACGCCGTGACGCTCACCGATCCGGAAGACACCCCAGTCCCCGAGCACACGAGCGCCCGCAACCGGTTCGCGGGGACTGTCGTCGGCGTCGAGTCGGGCGAACGGATCGCGCGCATCGCCGTCGACGTCGGACTGGAACAGCCCGTCCTCGCGCTCGTCACGGAGGACAGCCGCGAGAAACTGGGCCTCGACGACGGCAGCGAGGTCGTGGTCTCGTTCAAGGCGACGGCGACGCGCGGCGTCGCTGTCGGCGACGCTGACGACTGACTGTTAACCGTTATAGGTTTCTAAATACGCTCTCGTAACCGCAGCAGACGCCGCCATATCGAGGGAAGAGACGATTTCCCAGACGTTATGTAATCTGCTGATCTGTAGGGTGACAATGGCGTTTCTCCCCGCCGATTCGAACCGCCGGGCCATCGAGTTCTCTCGGGGAGAGCTCACCGGAGCGATAGGTGATTCGGTTACGGTCCTGCCGATCGTCGTCGCCGTCGCCGCGCTCACCGATCTCTCGCTGGCGCACATCCTCCTCGGCTTCGCGGTGTTTCAGGTCGTCTGGGGAGTCTACTACGCGCTGCCGATCTCCGTCGAACCGATGAAGGCGCTCGCTGCGCTCGTCATCGCCGGGGGGCTCACCCCGGGTGAACTCGCGGTTGCGGGGCTGCTCGCCGGCGTCGTCCTCGTCGGGGTGGGGGCGACGGGGACGCTCACGCGGCTCCAGCGGTACGTCGGCCGCCCGGTGATCCGCGGCGTCCAGTTGGCGGTCGCGCTGGTCTTACTGCAGACCGGACTCGAGTTGAGCCTCGACGGACTCTCCTACGCGCTCGTGGCGGCCGCCGTCGTCGCCGTCGCCGTCGCGCTCGGCCGCACGCAGTCGAGTTCGCTCGCGGTCCTCGCGGTGGGCGTCGCCGTCGCGGTGACGCAGACGGGCCTCCCCCTGCCGCAGGTGCCGCCGCTCGACGTCTCGCTGCCCGCCGCGTCCGGGCTGACGTCGGCGTCGGTCGGCGCGACCGCGGCGCAACTCGCGATGACGGTCGGCAACGCGGCGGTCGCGACGTCGCTCCTGCTCTCTGACTACTACGACGCCGACGTCTCCGCCGACGAACTCGCGACGAGTATGGGCGCGATGAACCTGGTCGCGATCCCCTTCGGCGCGATGCCGATGTGTCACGGCAGCGGCGGCGTCGCGGGGAAGTACGCCTTCGGCGCGCGGACCGCCGGAGCGAACCTCCTGCTCGGGGGACTGTACGCGCTCGCGGCCGTCGTCGCCGTCGGCGTCGTCGCCGCGTTCCCGCTCGCGATGCTCGGGGTCATCCTCGTCGTGATCGCGGTCGAACTCGGCCGAGTCGGCCTCGACAGCCGCGACCGACTCCTCTCGGTCGGGATCGGCCTCCTCGGACTGCTGTCCAACATCGGCATCGCGTTCGTCGTCGGCATCGCTGCGTACCAGCTTCGAGAGCGACTCTGAACCACTCGGAACGACGCTCGCCAGGTAGATTCGGACGCTCGTGAAACCGGTCGTCCGTCACAGCGAACCCGAGCGGAACCGCTAAACGATTCCATCGGTTACTGATCCGACAGTGCCGAACGCGATCTCGTTTTGTGACCCTCCCACTGGCTCGCGCGAGGAGCCCCGATGAGCCGCGGTCCACGCAGCGGACGCGCGGTGAACCTGACTGACGGTCCGCTGCTGAAGCCGCTGTTGGTGCTCTCCGTGCCGATCGTCGTCACAAATCTCCTGCAGGTGGGGTACAACCTCGCGGACACCTTCTGGGTCGGTCGACTGGGAAGCACCGCGGTCAGCGCGATCTCGTTCTCGTGGGCGATCGTCTTCCTCATCATCACGCTCGCGGCCGGGTTCACGGTCGCGGGCACGGTTCTCGTCGCCCAGCACAAGGGCGCGGGGAACCTCGACCGGATCAGCGCCGTCGCCGGTCAGACGATCGCGTTCGTGATCGGCCTCTCGATCGTCTTCTCGATCCTTGGATACCTCCTTGCCCCGTGGCTCCTCGCCGCCGTGGGCGCGCCGCCCGGCACCGAGGTGTTCGAACTGAGCGTGACCTACACGCGTACGATGTTCCTCGGTATCCCGTTCGTGTTCGGGTTCTTCATCTTCCAGTCGCTACTGCAGGGATGGGGCGACACCAAGACGCCGCTGTATCTGATGTTACTCGGCGTCGTGCTCAACGTCGTCATCGACCCGTTCCCCATCTTGGGCTTTCAGGACAACCTCCTGTTCGAGGTCGCGGGCCTCACCGCGCTGCAAGCGGATCTGTACGCCGCGACCGGCTTCGACGGGTTCGGCGTTCAGGGTGCGGCTATCGCGACCATCGCCTCGCGGGGCGTCGGCGCCGTCATCGCCATCGGACTCCTGCTCTCCGGCCGCGTCGGGATCCATCTCGCGCCTCGCGATTTCGTCCCCACGCGCGAGACCATCGAGAGCCTGTTCCGGATCGGTGCGCCGGCCAGCGTCGAAATGAGCACCCAGTCGCTGGGCATCACCCTCCTCACCGCGCTCGTCGCGATCGCGGGTGCTGACGCCGTCGCCGCCTACGGGATCGGAACCCGCGTGACCTCGCTGGTCGTGTTGCCCGCGCTGGGGCTCGCCCGGGGTACCGAGACGGTCGTCGGCCAGAACCTCGGCGCGAGACAGCCCGACCGCGCGAAACGGGCCGTCCTCGCGAGCGCGGCGATCACCGCGGTCGTACTGGCCGCCACGTCGGTCGTCATCTATTACAACGCGGCGTCGATCATCGGCATATTCATCACCGGTGAAGACGCCGCGGCCGTCGTCGAGATCGGGGCAGCGTACCTCCGCATCGTCGGGGCCACGTACGTGTTCCTCGGGATGTTTCACATCATCCAAGGGGCGTACCGGGGAAGCGGCAGCACGCGGCTCGCGATGATCTTCGGGATCATCGGGCTCATCGTGCTCCGGATCCCACCCGCCTACGGCCTTCTGGTGTGGACAGATCTCGGTGCGACCGGTGTCTGGTACGGGGTCGCCCTCGCGAACGTCGTGATGGTGGGGCTCTCGGGGCTGTACTTCCGACGCGGGACTTGGACCGACGGAATCGTCGAGAGCCGCGATCGGGGGTCAGCCGACCCGGACAGTTGATATAGCTAAATACAGTTTATACATCTGCTAGCAGACGTACTCGCCCGGAAGCGGTCGTGACGTACCGACCAGCGGCCGACGAAGCAAAGAAAACGATCCGTCGTCAACGAACTCGAACAGTCAATAGATGGTAGAAATGTTTATCAGCTATCAATAGAGTTTGTTATGTAATATGGTTTACAGTCGGAACGGGGCAGACTCGTCCGCGGAGCGACGAGAGGATTCCGAGCAGTTAGCCGACGATCAGCTGTACCAGGCGCTCGCGTCCCGGACGCGCCGTCGGCTGTTGTTTTTTCTCCTGGACGAGAAAGAGAGTACGGTCGAAACCGTCGCGACCGTACTCGCCGGCTGGAACGCCGACGAAACCGGATCGATGAGCACCGCGGCCGACCGAGACAAGATCCTCTTGGAGCTGTCGCACAATCACCTCCCGCGGCTCGAAGAGGCGGGACTGCTGTCTTACGACCGCCAAGGGGGTGATCTCCGGATCGAACGGCTCGATCCGCTCCTCGCGGCCTTGGTCTCGAAAAGCGTCGATTCCGAGCGAATGCCGGAGTCGTGACGGAACTGCAAACGCTCCTCGACGATATTCGAGACCGATCCCGACGATTCGTTATTTATCACCAGTCTCCGGAAACCCCCTACGAGGCGTGGTTCCGCAACCACAACGTCGACGTCGACTACCGCGAACTCCCCGCGGGGAGCCCGGGAAATTTTCTCGTCATCGAGCGCGACGGTCGGTTCACCGGTGCAATCGGGCTGGACGACCTCGAGACGCTCTTAGAGCCGCCGATTGTGCCACCTACGAGGCGTGACACCGTCTCCGAAGGGTATCAGATACTCTTCGAGGTGCTCTCCGATACTGTGTTCACGGCGATGACCCGCCGTGAACTCCTCGCGGTGAGTCGTGAAATCGAAGAGCGGGCCTACCGTGTCGGGGCTGGGACGCTTCACGTCGGTTTTCAACACCTGTCGGCGTTCGCATCACAAGCGGACGTTTATCGCCATCTAGCCGCCGACACGGGCCTCGAGATCCACGTTTACGGTTCGGACGACTGGACGCCACCCGAAATCGACGGCGTGACTTATCACCGTCTCGGGCCCGACGCGCGGAGGCGATATTGGGTGCTCGCGTTCGACGGTGGCCCCACGCCGGCACAGGCGAGTGGACTGCTCGCTCGCGAGGGCCCTACAGATTCGTACACCGGGTTCTGGACCAGTGACCCGACGCTCGTCGGCCAACTGCGCTCGGGCCTACTGGTAAATTCGACCGGATCACCCGACCGTCGCTCGTGAGTGTGACTGCAGAAAGTCCCGCAGTTCGAGGTGACTGAGTGATAGTCACTAGCGCGCAGGGAGTCACACACTGAATTCAAATCGGATCTGCCACGACACTCGTCAGTCGAGCGTAATTATCTCGAATTTATTTAGGCGTATTTGTGATAGCTTCTATTGAAATTATGAATGCACATTCACAACTATACGTTGATTTGGCGGAGATTTTCACTAGCAGAAACACAGCTAATCTCCCTTATTCGTAAATATACAAAGAGGTAAAGTGCTAGCAAAACACAGTGGTCGATATGGCAGTCGACGACACCGATCGAGCGACGGTGATGACGTACGTTCCGACGTATCAAAAGGAGCGGTGGAACGAGCACGCAGAGCAGTTGGGGATGAGCCAAAGCGAGTTCGTCCGGACGATGGTGCAAGCGGGGCGACGCGACTTCGAGGTTCCGTCGGTGGACGGCCAGACCGAGGGAACAACGGGCGATCTGGAAGGTGGTTCTGCGGACGCAACCCCTGGGGTCGAGGGGTCGAAAAGCGGGCTGCAGAATCGGGTTGTCCAGGTGCTGTCGTCGTCGTCGTATCTCTCCTGGGAAGAGTTACTCGCCGCGTTGACTGACGACATCGAAGACCGACTCGACGAGACCCTCCAAGAGATGCAGGCGGCCAACGAGATCCGCTACAGCGGTCGCCACGGTGGGTACGCGCTCGCCTCGGAGGAGCGATGAGCGCAGAGACGGCCACCGGTGAAGACCTCGAGGATCCGATCGCGTACTTCCTCGAAGATATGACGTACCACGGGAAGTCCGAACGAACGCGAGAGGCCTACGAGCGGGTCCTCCGGCGATTCGAGTCGTTTCTCGACGATCCATCGCGCAACGCCCGTGGGACGCCGACGACGCCGTCGGAGGCCACCCACCGAGACTGTATGGCGTGGGTCCACTCGCTCCGTCGCTCCGACGTCGCCGACAGCACGGTCGCCACATACGCGTCGTACCTACACCGGTTTTACGCCTATCTGGCCCAAGTCGGCGCGTTCGAGTCGAACCCGATGGCACTCGTCGTCGAGGAGATGGACGAGCGCATCGACACGAACCCCTCTCGGCGAGATATCTCCGTGGAAGCGATGCGGGACTTCGTCTCGGAAATCGCTCACCCGCTCGATCACGCTGTCGTCGTGACGCTTCTCAAGACGGGAATGCGGGTGGGCGAACTCTGTAACCTCGATATCCGGGACGTGGCACTCGCTCCGGCCGGGAGCGACGGCCGCGATACAGCGCTGGCTGCTGTAACGAGCGGGCAGAGCGGGCCGCGCGCCCAACTTGACGGTCGCGGTCCCTCACTGTACGTCCCAGCGGAGCCGACCGCCGGTGAGGTCTACGCGGGGGAGGAACGCACCGCGTCGAACAAGCGGAAGCGGCCGACGGTCGTGCCGGTGGACTCGGAACTGGCGATCGCTCTGCGGCGATGGCTCGCAATCCGCCCAGCAGCACGCTCAGCCGCCGATCCGCTGTTTCTCAGCACCTCGGGGAGCTGGGGATCGCGACTCACGCCGGACATGGTCCATCACCTCGTCGAGGGACACGCCACCGACGTCGGCTGGTATCGACCGGGCGGCGGGGCCGAAGAAAACGTCACGCCGCACTACTTCCGGCACTTCTTCACGACGCACCTCCGGGACCGCACCGGCGACCGGGGGATCGTCAAGTACCTCCGCGGCGACGTCGGCGGCGACATCATCGACACGTACACCCACAACTGGGGCGACAGCGTCCGCAAAACGTACGAATCACACATCTACTCACTCCACTGACGCCGTCGCACAAGCAACTTATAAATCCCATATCGCTATATTGAATCAGTTCGGATTGGTTTCGAAATCGGCGGTCCGCCCGGTCGATCTGCAACCCGCCCCGTTTAAGTCCCGCGAGGACCTCCGCCGCGTATGCACGTCGCGCTGGGCGGGACGTTCGACCCGGTTCACGACGGACACCGTGCGCTCTTCGAGCGGGCCTTCGAGTTGGGCGATGTGACCGTCGGGTTGACCAGCGACGAGCTCGCGCCGAAGACCAGACACGTCGACCGTTACGTCCGATCGTTCGCGGACCGAAAGCGGGACCTCGTCGCCGAGTTGGAGCCGATCGCAGCGGCTCACGGTCGCGAGTTTGCGGTCCGCAAGCTGGAGGAGCCGACCGGCATCGCGACCGAAGAGAAGTTCGACGTCCTGATCGTGTCGCCGGAGACGCGGGACGGCGGGGAACGGATCAACGAGATCCGGCGCGAACGGGGCTACGACCCGCTCGAAATCGAAGTGGTCGACCACGTGATCGCCGAGGACGGCGACCGTATCTCCTCGACGCGAATCGTCCGCGGCGAGATAGACGAACACGGGAATCTCACGCCGGAGCGAGATGGTCGCGGTCCCGAGCGCCCGAGCGAGGGCGAGTCCGAACCGCCCGGCGCGTAGCTACCGTGCGTTTGCGACTGATTGCTCGTCTGATCGCAGACCGTCGTGCGATCGGGTAGCAGGCTTGCAGACGTACCTATTGTGCGGTCAAACGTAGCCGTAGTTCTGTCACGGCGAGGTTGCTTCGTCGAGGTCCTCCCGAAGTGGTTCGATTGTCGATCACCACGAGGGCGGCCGGAAGCCCGCCGATTCGAGAATCGGCTTCCAGTGCTGTTGAACGCTGAGGCGGCTCACGTCCATCGCGTCGGCGACGCGAGACTGCGATCGCTCTTCGCCCGAGATGAGTGCGCCCGCGTAGAGGCTGGCGGCCGCTATCGCGGCCTTCGAGCGCTCCTCGTCGGGGATCTCAGAGAGGAAGAGGTCCGAGGCCACCGAGCGGGCTTCCGAGCCGAGTTCGAGGCGGTCGGCCGCGCGTTCGATGCGGGTCAACCACTCCTCGTTGGCGACGCGGTCCCGAGCGCTGTACATACCGTTGGATGGGAGCCCCTCGCATAAGTACTCTCCGCGAACGCTCAGCGGTGGAACGATCGATCACGGTGGAGCGACAGGTTGATTTGTGCGTTCGGAGAACGGAGAGATGCGCGCGGGTAGCCAAGTGGCCAACGGCGTAGCGCTTAGGACGCTATCCCATAGGGGTCCGCAGGTTCGAATCCTGTCCCGCGCATCGCGGGATCGGACGAAGTGAGGGTGACTGTCACCTCCCGGTTCGAGCTCTTCGCTTCGGTCTCGATACCCGAGCTCGTCGATCGAATGGAATCGGTCCTCGCGTTCGTCACAGGCGGACTGTTGCAGGTATCACTCGCGAGGATGAAATCGCTTGACGGCCTCTTCGACGGCCGCGGCGTCACCGAGGAACGTGAGATGGTCCCCGTACTCGAGCACCTCGTCCGGGTCGGGGACGTGAGCCTCCTCGTTCTGACCGATTTCGGCGATGAGACATCCGCCGGGAATCCGGTCGTTGAGGTCTCTGACCGATTCGCCGACGAACTCCTCGGCGGTCATCGTTATCTCTTGGATGTCGTGTCCGTCGCTGGCGTCGTACATCCAGTTGGCCAGTTCTGGCCGCTCGATCTCGTTGTCGATCGCGAAGGCAGTGGACATCGGGCCGTCGACGGCGGTGACCGAGAGCGCCTCGAAGGCGGCCATATTCTGCGGGTCGTTCACCCGCGCGTAGACGTCCTCGACGTCGAATTTCGTACGCGCGGTCTGACAGACCAGCAGGTTGACGTTGTCGTCGTCCGTGGCCGCGACGACGATCCTCGCCTCGTCGATTCCCGCTCCACGGAGCGTCTCGCTCTCGGTACCGTCGCCTTCGTAGACCGTGATACCCGCCTCGCGCGCCGCGCGTTTCGGTTTCTCGTCCTCCTCGATCAGGACGACGAACTCTCCTCGCTGTTCCAGTCTGGTGGCGAGCGCCAGGCCGACACGGCCCCCGCCGACGATTATCGTGCGCATTGGTGTCACTCCTAAGGCGTCGCCGATCTGCCGCGCCAGCCCCGCTTCGATCGCGTCCGTGGCCACGATGACGACGAATACGGTCCCCAAGAGGATCTGGCTTCCCACCTGGTTCCCCGCCGTCGCCAGTTCGATCGCGAACAGCGTCGCCACGCTTGCGGGGATGATCCCACGAGGCCCCATCGCGGCGAGAAACAGGCGTTCGGATCGGTTGAACTGTCTGATCCCGAACGTCGCGATCCAGACCACGACCGGTCGGAGGACGAGCATCACCACGGCGACCAAGAGGATCCCGCCGACGCCGAGTTGCAGGATGGCATCGATGTCGATCAGTGCCGCCAGCGAGACGAAGACGAACGCTAGCACGATCAGCGTCGCGTCGCGGGCGAACTCCTCGATGGTCTCTCGGTGGGGCAACTCCAGGTTCCCGAGCGCGATACCGGCGGTCGCTGCAGCGGCGATGCCCGCCTCGGCGGCGACGGCCTCCGCGAGGGCAAACGACCCGATCGCTGCGCTGAACGTCAGGAATCGAGCGGTCTGTGGGCCGCCCTCGGGCGTGAGTTCGTGCTTGAGGAGGAAGTAGATGAGTCCGGTCGCAAAGAGTCCCGCCGCGACCCCGACGCCCGCTCGTTCCAGAAACGCAATCATCGTCCCCGAGATGCCGACGTCGTCGAGTAGCATCGTCTCGAAGATGACGACCGCGGCGATCGCCGCCGTCACGTCGTTGATGATCCCCTCGGTCTCCAAGGCCGCAGCGACGTGCTCTCTGACGCGAACGACCTCCAGGATCGGCGTGATGACTGTCGGCCCGGTCGCAACCAAGAGTGCGCCGACGACGAGCGCGATCTCCCAGGTCGAGCCTTCGAGCACGCGGACCGCACCGGCCGTCCCGAGGAACGTCACGACCGCTCCGACTGTGACTAGCCGCAGCGACGCCGTCGAGGCCTCGCGGATCCGGTCGAACTGGAGAGCGAACGCGCCGTCGAAGACGATGATCGCCACGCTGAGGCCGACGACGGTACTCAGCCCGTTTCCGAAGGTTTCGATCGTGACGAGACCGAGAAACTCGGGACCGAGTAGCAGGCCCACCACGAGGTAGAATACGACGCTCGGGACCTTGATCCTCCCAGCGAGTAACTGGACGCCGATCCCGGAGACGAGAATCAGCGCGACGACAGGGAGGAGGCTACTGGCCACTGTTCGACGTGCTAATGGCGTTCGAGGCGTCCGTATTCAGTCTGTCGCTCCGCCCGACCGCAGACGGCCAACGAGCGCGAGAGCTGGGGCCGGCCGCCGAGTGACGAAGTCGACCCCAGATCAGGCAGCGGTAACCGCGCGCCCGTCTAGCTTCCGTTCCCGCTCTCGCTCTCGACGCCCATCGCTTGGAACAGCTTTCGGCGCACCGCTTCCTCGGTGAGCTGCAAGAGCGTATCGCGGTTGTCGTCGCTCGTCTCGATGCCGGTGAAGATCCCCAGCGGAATCTCGACGTCGCCCTGCGTCGAGTGCCCGCCTGTGTCGCCGATTCCGGAGAAGGCGTCTTCGAGGATCTTCCCGATGTTCATCCGGATGTCTTTCGAACGCGCAGAGAGGAAGATCTGATCGTCGGCGATGCCGAAGACGGCGGTCGTGGTGATCCCCTCCAGTTTCAGGAGGTGTTGGGCCGCCTGCCCCAGCGCGTCGCGGTCGCGGATGAAGCCCGCGTTCGAGACGAGGTGACTCCCCTGAACCTCGCGGTTCTGGATCGCCTCCGCGAGCACGTCGAGCGTCTCCGGCGACATCGACGGCGACTCCACCTGTTCGAGGGTGTCGTGGTTCGCGAAGGGGTACAGATACGCCGCCGCCGTCAGGTCCGCGGGCGTGGTCTCGCGCTTGAAGTCCAGCGTCTCCGAGCGGATCCCGTACAAGAGGGCGGTCGCGACCGCCTCGCTTGGGGAGATGTTGAACTCCTGGAGGTATTTCGTGAGGATCGTCGACGTCGAGGAGACGTTCGGTCGCACGTCCGTGAACGCCGCCTCGATGCCCTCGTCGGGTTCGTAGTGGTCGATGAAGATGTCGATCTCGGCGTCGATGTCCGGATCGCCGGACTTCATGTGGTCGACGAGCGCGACCGCGCCGTACTCCGAGAGCGGTTTGCCCTCCGAGAGCGGCACGAGTTCGATGCCGAGCAGGTTGACGAACGCGCGGTTCTCCTGGTGGCCGATCTCGCCGTCGTAGTTGATGACGGCGTCGATGCCGTGCTCTCTGGCGATCGCTTGAAGCGCGACCGCCGACGCGATCGAGTCGGGGTCCGGGCTGTCGTGGGTGAGCACCGCGAGGCCGTCGGACGCGCCCTCCAGCACCTCCGCGAGCTGGCGGGCCTTGTATTCGAGTTCGCCCGATTCGAGCGACCGGAGCGCCGAGTCGGCGATGACCTCGGAGGGGTTGATCACGACGTCCGCGCCCATCTCTTCGAGTTCGTCCTCGGAGACGGGGTCCGACGCGCGAACGACGATGAACTGGTCGCCGCCGCGCTCGCGGATCGCCGAGACGGCCGCCTTGTTGGCCTCGACGTCGGAGGCGAGGATCAACACGACGTCTCGGTCCGAGACGGCCTCCGCGACGTCCGCGTCGGCGATGTCGGTCTGCTGTGCGTTCAGGTCCTGATCGCGGAGGGATTCGACGCGACTCTCGTCTTTGTCGAGGATGAGGACGTCCTTCCCCTCCTCGACGAGGTCTTCGGCCACCGCGTAGCCGACGCTCCCGCACCCGAGGATGGCGTAGGTGGACATCGAAGAGATAGTTACCCCGGCGCTCATTCTGCACCCATCTCGGACCGGACGACACTTAACAGCACCCGTTTGGTCGGCGTCGGGCAGGCGATTCGCCGGCGGATCGGAGCCGTCGTCGACGAACCGTTGCGTGACTCTCCCGTGAGAGACAGTCCCCGGGCCCACCCGAAAGGAAACATCTTTAATCGCGCCACCGAAACGATCGATTGCAGTGGGCCGGTAGCTCAGTCCGGCAGAGCGTCTGACTCTTAATCAGACGGTCGCGCGTTCAAATCGCGTCCGGCCCGTGTTCTCGCCGCGAGCAACGTCGCGAGCGGCGAGTGTCGCACCCGAAGCGATTTGAAGGGAGAGAGGTCGCGCGCAGCGGAGCGAGCACGTCCGACCGCGCGTTCAAATCGCGTCCGGCCCGTTCTGTTGCGAACGGCAGTGAGCAACGGAGTGGCTACGACGCGATTTGCCGCCCTGCCAGTCGCAGCCCGGAACGGCCGAAGGGCCGCACGCCCGGACCGTCTGGCTCCGGTTCAAATCGCGTCCGGCCAGTATTCTCTCCGCGAGCAACGTCGCGAGCGGCGAGTAAGAGAAAACCGCGAGACGACCGATCCGGCGGGACTCACTCCTCGTCGAGTTCTTCCAACAGCGTCTCCAACTCGTAGTTCTGCAGCGCGCGGGTGCTGTGTCTGAGCGTCGAGACGACGAACGTCGAGTTCGTCCGACGGACCTCCTCGATCGTTTCGAGATCGGTGATGAGCCGTTCGACCATCTCCTGGTCCGGCAGGTGCGCGATGACGACGAAGTCGGTCTCGCCCATCGTGAAGTACGCCTGCGAGACGCCCTCGACCGCGAGGATCTTGTCCTCGAAGTCGTGGTGGGAGCCGTGGTAGTCGGTGAGCAACTCGACGATGACCGTCACGCCGAGGCCGACCTTGTCGAGATCGATGTCGTAGAGGTCGTTCTGGATGATTCCGGCCTCTCGGAGGTTGTTCAGTCGGTAGTGGATCGTCGACACCGGAATGTCGGTCTCTTCGTGTAACTGCTCCGGGCTCCCGGTCCCGAGGTCGGCAATCGCCTTCAGCAGGCGGATGTCTCGTTCGTCCATACGTTCGATGGGGACCTCTTACGCGGCATATCGGTTGTAAGTTCCGCCTCGACTCGTCGATCCGGGCGGGCGTGTCCACCGCAAGAGGACGAAACCCCACAAACCACTTATACTACCGAGGGAGAGTTCGCCTATGCCCGATCCGTTACAACTGTCGGTGGACCCGACGCAGCTCGGTCTGGAGTTCGGAAGCGGCGCGGTCATCGGCGGCATCATCGGCTTCGCGGCCAAGAAGGTCGCGAAGCTCATCGCGGTCATCGTCGGCCTCGAACTGGCGCTGTTCAAGTTCCTCGAATCCCGCGGCATCCTCACCGTCGACTGGGAGCGGCTTTCGGCGGGGCTTATCAAGACGACGCAGGGGGCGGCCGACGGGACGCCCCCCGACTGGGTCTCGACGATCCTCTCGACGCTGTCGGTGTCGGCGGGCTTCACCGGCGGCTTCCTCGTCGGCTTCAAGAAGGGATAGTTCCGATCGCGGCGAGTCTGTGGCGGTCGAAGCTACCGCGTGCTGAGTTCGTCTTTGTCCTTGATGATCCGCGTTTCGGCCTCGCCGGACGTCAGCTCGTTGACGAGGTCGTAGAAGTCGTTCTGCATCCCCGCGGGGAAGGTCACGACGCCGACCCACGATCCGTCGGGCTGCCACTCCTCGCGTTCGAGGTCGCCGTACTTCCGTACCTCCGCCTGCGTCTTCCCGGCGTAGTCGGCGGGGACCTGCACCGCGACGGTCACCTCGTCGAAGCGGATCGGGATGACCGGTCGCAGCGCGTCGAGCGCGTCGTCGACCTGCGATTCGACGGGCTCCATCGGGTCGACGCGGAACCCCGCCTCTTCGAGCGCGCGCTCGATCCGCTCGGGGGGGTGCGGCGCGTTGTCCATCTGCGGGTTGACGGCGTTGCGCGCGATGCGGTTGATGAGGTTCTTGCGCTTTTGCTCCTGCATCTCGCGGCGCTGTTCGGCCGTGATCTGGATCTCCCCGCGTCGGACGACCTCGGGGATGATTTCGAGGGGGTCGGTCGTCCCGAACACGGTTTCGAGGTCCTCTTCGGCGGGTCGGTCACCGCGAGAGGCGTTCTCGAAGACGTCCTGGGCGGCGATGACGTCCTCCAGATCGCCCTCGAACTCGCCGCGTTTGATCGCGAGCGCGGCGTCGGGGTCGACGAGCACCTCGAATCGCTCGCCGTGGGATTCGAGTCGTGCTGTGACGGCCTCGTCGAGTGAGATCATATCCCGTCATTCTCCCTCCGTGGTAAAAAGCTCTCCCCGACGCGGCGCGGCCGGCCGATTGCGAGCGTCTCGCCGTCGCCGGATTGTATCCCTTCGCTGTCACCTGTC
>NZ_BBJO01000063.1 GCF_000739575.1 Halobellus rufus
CACAAACGACCTGCTGCATCTGCGACTGTTTTCAACAACGACGACTGCATTAACCGAGATTTTTCTGCGAGAACTCCGCGAAAAACACGATGTCGAATCCGCCGTGTTTCTAGTCGATGGCGTTCAACACCTCCAAACTGCGCTGGCCAGAGCTTGGATCCGATTTCAAACCGAACGGCTCTGGTGAATCGCTGGACAGCGTCGGCTTCGACCGTCAGAACTAGTGGAATGAAGCGGGAAACCGCCGATGCCTATGTCGAAGATCTCCCGCTTCACGAAGAAAGCGGTTCAGTTAGCTAAAAATGCTGTCGGTGGCCGAGGCGAAGTCGCCGCCCCCGAAGGGGGTGGCGGCTTCGCCGACTACGCTGTCGTATCGCTCCATTGTCTTCGAGTTTACTTGGAGAAGTCCTACCGTGAGACGTTAGATCTGCTGAGCGAGATGCCACATATTCTCGGGGAGATCGGCCTCGACGCGGCCGATCTCCCGCATCACTCGACGCTAGTGAAATGGTTTGACAGGATCAAGACAGCACTCTGGCGAGTGCTACTGCGCCTCTCGGCGCAGCTGCACGATCCGAGCGGTCACGCCGCGATCGACGCGACGTTTTTCGACCGCGAAAACGCCAGCAAACACTACTGCCGCCGGACGAATTACCGTGTTCAGACGCTCAAAACAACTGCTCTCGTGGACACAGAAAGCCAAGCCATTCTGGACGTTCACTGTACGACCGAGAAACGCCACGACACGCAGATCGGCTGGCAACTCGCCCTCCGCAACGCTGGCGAGATTGCCAGCCTCGCCGCTGACAAAGGCTACGATTGGCAGCGCTTACGCGAGAAATTACGCGAAGACGGCGTGAGACCGCTGATCAAGCATCGTGAGTTCCGGCCCATCGATCACGCGCATAACGCGCGGATCGATGGGCCTCGATACCGTCAACGAGCGATGTGTGAGACGGTTTTCTCGACGATCAAGCGCACGCTCGGCGACGCCGTGCGTGCGCGATCTTGGTACGGTGAATTTCGTGAACTCGTCCTGATGTGTGCGGTTCACAACATCAAGCAGGCGGTGAAACCGTGAAATCACGCTACGTCTGGCGATTCACCACGGCCAACCGAACGGACTGGAAATCGGAACGCCATCGAGCGAATCTTTCGAGAACTCAAACGCCGGACTTCCTCGTTCTCGAACTGTTTCAGCCACGTTCAGCCTAAAACCGCTGAAAACTGGCTTCAAGCATTTGCTGCCTGGTTCAATGCTCCAAACTAAACACGACTCCGCTCCCGCTGCCAACATTCAAGCGTAGCAGTCTCAAAATTCTGTTTGAGGTGGTCTGAGAGTAGCATAGGCCACTAGCTCATCGACCTGCTCATTTCTTAACTAGACAGTGCCCATAATTACTGAACTATCTAAAATTGGAGTAGTATAGCCTGACCAAGACTGTGTAGTCCTCTACCATATTGTATCGGAATCGCGACTTTGGACGGAATTGAAAAAATTCGGCCTGTTGAATCCTATTTATTCGAAACTATCCGTGGTAAACAGCATTGAATAGTTCGTGCGTTAACGATAGGGCCAGTTTTTTTGTAGGCCTCAGATTACCAGTGTAGTATGTCGTCTGGTTCCTCGCTTCGAAACTTCCTCCCGCAAGAACCAATTCTGTTCTTTAGAATCGCTCGATATGCTTGTTACGCGCTCGTAGTGTTCGCAGTAGGTGCCCTCTTTGGTGAAATTATATTTGGTACTCTCGATCTTTTTACGGGCGCTATTCACCAGATTTTCGGGGCACCTCTCAGTGAGATGTGGAGAGAATCACTCAGTTTTGTACGGCAAGCCGTTAGAACGTTTGCTCTGCTTGTTTCGTTGGGAGTGTTCCTCACTCAATTTGAATAATACTGGTGGGGTCATACCTTATAAAATAACTATAGCGTCTTGTCGAGCTTGTGAACCAAGCAGATGAGAGTTATTTCACGGAACTGTTTCCACCAGTGACGAGAGCGGACGAAGGAACCAAACTTACGTTTGAGACGCGATTTCACCGTTTCGTTCTGACTCCGCTGGCCGTACAAGTCAGCGTCCAACCGTGCATTCCACGCTTTATGGAGTGACGAAAACTCACGGTGCTTGATGAGTGGACGAACACCCTCTTCACGGGCTAGTGAGCGAATTTTATGGTCATCATAGCCCTTGTCTCCGAGAAGAACCGCCACCGCGTTGGTATTCCGCTTGAGAAGTGAAGGAGCGATCTGCGAATCGTGTTTTCGCGTTGTTGTAACGTGCAAATCGAGGATGGCATTCACGTCTGTATCGACCAACAACGTGACTTTCAACTGTTGAATTTTCAGCTTCGTCCGCTTCGTGTAGTGTTTCGAAGCTTGACTGCGGTCAAAACCGGAGGCATCGATACCAACGACACCACTGGCCGGGAGGTGTGTGACCAAGAGGTTGAGAAGGACACGCCACACGGCCATATCGAGTCGGTCGAACGCTTTACACAGCGTTGAGTGACACGGAAGCTCCTCAAGACCGATTACTCTTCGAATACGTGGTATTTCGATGAGTTCGTCGAGAAGCATCCGGTACGTCGTATTCTTCCGTACTTTGAGACAAAGTAAGACGATGTGCTGGTGGAGTTTGTACCGGCGTTTCGAGAATTTCGAGGAGTAGCGAGCGACGGGCTCGTCGGGCTAAGTGAAATGCCTGCTCAACGAACTGGAGTAACCGCGATTTTGGGAGGGATTACATCCGGTCAAACTATAACTCTCTGAGGATTTCAACAGAGCCAAAAATTCTCGAATGGAGGCGAGGAATCCATATACATATATATGTATATATTTTATGGGCACTGTCTAGTTAGCGCAGTTTGAGGAACGAGCAGGTCATTGAGTATCTTGTCCAGAGATGCTCGCAGACCTGCTCGACAAGGACTTAGATGGTGAGTTAGATGAATGTTGGGAGCGTGAGCGGACGGCGACGCCCGTCAGGGCGTTCGCCGTCCGGCTCCACGCAACCGGATGTTCACTCAGAGAAACAACAACGATTCTCGCTGAATTAGGCGTTGAACGGTCACATCAAGCGGTTTGGCAATGGGTACATCGGCTGGCTGACAGCGTTCCTGACCCGCCGTCGGCGCAGCCGACGCGGGTCGCGGTTGACGAAACTGCTGTCCGAATCAACGGTGAGCTGTCTTGGGTATATGCTGCAATAGACCTCGACTCAAAGTTGCTGCTCGGCGTCGATCTCTTCGAACGACGAGGAACCGATCCAGCGACTGAGTTTCTCCGCGAACTCGCCGAGAAACACGATCTTTCGGACACTGAGTTCCTTGTTGATGGCTATGGGTATCTGACTGCCCTCTTTCGAGTAGACTTGAGCGGTCACCTCGACTACGTAGACCGAAACCTCATCGAAAAGTGGTTTCACACCCTCAAAATGAGGATTGACCGCTTTCATCACTCCTGGGTCGGCAGTCAGGCTGCCGTCGCCCAGTGGCTTGCACAGTTTGTGTATTACTATAACTTTCAACGACCGCACCAAGCGTTAGATAATCAAACGCCAGCTGAGGCTGTTAACTAGACAGTGCCATTTTATGGAAAGATTAAATTAACCAGATGATCTGTTTTTTTTATATGTACTCGAATGTGGGTGCTCATCGTGAATAGTAACGATCGTTCCATCGTATCATTCGCGATGCTCTCGCACGCAATGGTACACGTGTATGAACTGTCGATTCCCATCTTTATGGTGATTTGGCTGACCGAGTTTTCAGTGACAACGGCAGTTCTCGGAGCGGTTGTCTCCATTGGCTATGGTCTCTTCGGCGTCGGGGCACTCCCTGCAGGCGTCCTTGCAGATAAATTCAGGGCCCGTAATCTGGTGGCCGTTTGCCTTGTAGGAATGGGGTCGTCATTTTTACTTTTGAGTTTCGCTCAGAACGTCGTTATGATCGTGGTAGCTCTCTGTGTTTGGGGGGCTGCTGCAAGCATTTATCATCCAACGGGACTCGCCCTCATCTCAAAAGGCGTTGAAGCACGGGGAACAGGCTTCGCGTTCCACGGTATGGCGGGGAATTTGGGGATAGCCCTTGGACCCTTGCTAACCGCTGTCCTGTTATTATTTTTCGATTGGCGGTTAGTCTCCGTACTGTTAGCGCTTCCCGCTGGCGTCGTGGTAGTTTACGCGTTCAGCATTACCTTTGACGAAACGACTGTCGTACAAACTACCAGTGGCGAAGTAACAACTGAACGAGAAGTGCGGTCGCTGGGGGAATTCGTCTCTGATAGTAAGATATTGTTCACAGGCGGATTTGTCCTCGCCTTCTTCGCAGTGATGATGAATGGGCTATTCTACCGGAGCACGTTGACATTCCTCCCGGATGTGTTAAGCGGAGTGCTCCCGCCGGTTACAAATTATTTTCAGGTATTCGGGCCTGAGTCGCAACTGGCCGGAGAGTTCGATCTAGCGTCGTATGTGTACTCTGGGTTGTTGTTGGTGGGTATAGGGGGTCAGTATGTCGCGGGGAAACTTACCGACCGTATCCATCCGGAAGCCGGACTGGCTGCGGTTTTTGGCGTTTTGGCCCTCGTTGCGGTGGTATTCGTCCCCGCATCGAAGAGAGGGACAACAATGACACTCCTCGTTAGTGCTCTGCTTGGATTCCTCATATTTGCCCTACAGCCATTGTATCAGGCTACCATCGCGGAATACAGTCCACCTGATGAGCGGGGGCTTTCCTACGGGTACACGTACCTGGGCACATTCGGCATCGGTGCAGCTGGAGCGGCAATCGCAGGATATCTCCTCACGGTGTTGACCGTCGGTGAGACCTTTACTATGCTTGCTGTTTTTCCATTGATCGGCGCTCTTCTAGCCGGAGCCCTTTGGTGGGTGGAGGAAACATAGCTTGGTTAGCCCGAATCTTCCTGAATCCATACTTTGGGTGGGGGTTTACACACGATCTGTAAAGAAGGTCGATTATGCAGTGCGAAGCGTTTGAAGAAGGCAGAATCGCCGGAACTCCTCATAGTGGTTAGTAGACACAAAACAAGGACTTTTGTCGTGGGATACCGCCGGAGACCTGATTAATCAACCTCCCGGAAGGATCTCGTGCGCGCAAAACTAGCAGTTGATTCGGTGTTAGCCTCGGCGCGAGCCGAAACCAACCAAGTGAGCAAACCGCGCTGACCGCAATAAAACAAGAGACCTCGAAGCCTTGTCTGGGCTATGAGTACTGGCTTCGTGGCATAACCAGAGCCGTCCGTCACCACACTCAGATTCTACCCTTCCGGATTGATCGACCCGGCTGACATCTGTCGGGTAGCCCCCGGCTTTAGCCGTTCGAGCAAGTCATCTACCCAACACCCCCGATATTTTCCAATTCTCCCTCCTCTCGATATTCGAATGTTTTCGTTTCTATGCGACGGAGTACCGTTTCGGTCACCAAAATAATTGAAAGAATGATAATCGCCCAAGCCCATGCCTCCTGGTATCTGAACGCGTCAAATGTCTCATACACCTTAACCCCGACCCCGACACTGGAAGCAAACAGTTCGGCGATCAGAATCGACTTGAAGGTTAGACCCAAGCCGAATCGCGCAGTGGCGAATAGTTCTGGAGCGACATTTGGGATGATTATCCTCCGTATGGTTCTACTAGTTGACAAATCAAACGAATTTCCCATCTGGATTAGTTCCGTATCAATGTTCTCAGTGGCCCTCCAGAAAAGGATTGTAGGAAACGGTACAGCACCTAGCACCGTTATCGTAACAGCCGAGATATCGCCGAATCCAATCGCAATTACCACCCCTACTCCCCATATAACACCTGGAAATACCATCCCGATAAGCGCATATGGTTTCAGGAAACTCTTCCAGTAATTGGTACTACCCATAATAATACCTATAGTAAGGCTGATGAAATAAATAATGAAAAAAGCGATAAAAACTCGTTTGGATGTCGCCGCAAGGTGTTCAATAGCTGTGCCCGAAGCTACCAAATCAGCTAATATAGTTAATGTTTCGATCGGGGTGGGAATCAGTCCTTCAGATGAGGTTCTAGCCATATACATCCAAATGGAGAAGATAATTACTGCCTGGATCATATGCACTGCCAATTTGTTAGTTGGCCGGAAAAATGAATTAATGGACCTATTCACTATCTTGGAGGCATCCGACGCGAAGCGTGTTGATTTCGAACTCATAATTTATAACCCCATTGCTGTCGAGACATCGTCTTTGTAATCGAACAAGTACGAGTCAAGATATCTGAATACGAAATATTCTACAGCCAGTATAATCATAATAAAAATCAATGTCCAACTAATCAAGCCTGTCATTGAGAACTTATTGAGTTGTAACTGAATCATAAATCCCAATCCATCTTCTGATGCAATAAATTCTGCAAGGGTGATAATCTGCCAGGTACCGGCGAAAGAGAGCCGTGCTGCAGCCAGTATTTGTGGTAATATTGATGCAATCACTATCCGACGCGCGATTCTCCATTTCGAGAGCTCGAACGAATCACCCATCTCAACCAGATCACTGTCAATGTCTTTCACCCCTTCATACATAATCTCAATGTTGTAGGGGATAGCCACTACAATACCGGCCATAATCGGGCTGATCTCTGAAAGCCCAAATTGCATCACGATGAGCAAAACGATCAACAGGGTCGGAATGGACAGGCCCGCAATCACGAAATCTTTGATCACCTTTTCCCAGAACGATGTGAAGCCCATAACTACTGAAATGATCACGGCGATCAGAATCCCGATAACCCAGGCTATCAAGATTCTGGACATTGTGGCTATTGTGTGCGGCACCCATTCCATACTAATGATCAAACTCTTCGTAAATGTGAACACTGCAACAGGGGAAGATATGATACTTTCCAAATCCAAAAATATTGACGCTGCAGCCCAGAAGACTAGCAGAGCGAGGAATGATTGAATGGCGATTACCCGGTTGTCACGAAAAAGCAACCCAGTTAGTGTCTTAGTCTCACTCATTTTTAATATTCAAACAGATAGATTGGAATGCTTATTTTATCTCGTCCACTTGTTTCATTTCGACGTAGTCCCGCCAATCCTTCATCATATATCCAAGATCGACCGAGTCATCAATAAATTTCTTGTGGGCGGCTATTATCTCATCAGTTAGGTAGGGATTCGTCCAGTAGCCTCTATCGTGTTCCCAAAGCTCGTATTTCTCGCCGTATTTAGCAGAAAGATCCTTCCCGTCCATCCAGTCGATATAGAAACTGTTCTGTCGATCTGTTTTTTGTCCGGTGAAATCCTTGATATTGTCCCACTGTTTAATTTTTTCAGCTTCCTCTTTACGGAATTGGAAAGCTTCTTTCATCGCCTTCGCGAAAGCAACATACCCCTCACGGTGCTCTTCAAAGCTTTCCTGTCTGCATGTGAATGAATTAAACATCAGCGGAGCTTCATATCCAACCTCTGTCGCCATTTCAGCTATGGTATATACAGGGAGGATTTTGATTTCGGGTAGAATCTGTTCGACGTAACCGGGAATGTGAGGACCGATGTTTCCAATGGTGACATCTCCTCTTACGAGAAGCTGCGCAACAGATTCGTTGCTCGTATTCTGCATCTGGAACGGAGTATCTGCATCCGGGCCAAATGGAATTCCCCACTCGTTAAGCAGCCGAATATGGAAGGGGATGTCACCTGATTGCCAGCCGGCAAACCCAAAGACTGCGTTATCTTCGGCGAGCGCCTGCATAGTAGCTTTCGCACTACCTGTTTCTCTTATAGTATGATCTGCGCTAGCGTCCATATGGATCCCGTCAATGAATCTCATGGTTTTTCCGAATGTAGTAGATTTAATTCCTTGGGCGTCAGCTAATCGGACTGCCTCCATCGGATTCCCTTGGAATAGATCCACGTTGTTGGAAGCATATAGGGTTGGCCCATCCCAGGTTTCTCTTAGTTCATAATCATATCCGGCTTCGTCCATATATTGTTCGAGTAACCCAGTATCTCTGAGGTGCTGAGCCGTCATCGCAAAGATTCCGACTGGAGCCTGCGCAAACGTTAGTTTTGGACGATCAGACCGGCTAGTAGTATTCCCACCACCAGACTGTCCATCGCTGCTAGTAGTACTCCCGCCACCAGACTGTCCATCGCCAGTCGATTGACCATTTTCAGCAGAACAACCAGCTAATCCCAAGCTCACACCGACCGCACTCGTTTTTAAGAACTTTCTCCTAGAGGAACTCTGACCTTTGGTATCGTTGGCCATAGAGGACGTTTAGAGTGACAGTATTTATAATTATCCATAATTGGTCTAACCAATAGGGCCTGCGCTCAGTCATTGCTGCCTGATTTCAGTGAATATACCGTTCATTTTGTATCCGGCTCGTTCAGTCTGGCCGACTGCTCAACACCGGCGCAGAAAACCCTTCTAAATGGCCATCTCTTGAGGAAGGATATTTCCCCATTAATCGGATCATAAATTGACCGTTATCAGCGCTGAGATGGGAGGAGCTCAGATGATAGAATGAATAGTCCCTGTTGGGGGTCAGTACAGTAAATGTACCCACGGTCATCCACGACAACGTCTTCGAAAGTAGAAACAAGCTCTTGTTCGGGACGAATCTTTCCAATGCGCCCATCAGGATTATCTGCCACGAAGGACCCAACCTCCGTGGGCGCGAGTGGTTCTGAGATATCGAAAATTCGGAGTCCAGCGTTGAAAAACGTCATAATGAGATAGTCGCTAGTTCGATAGCGTGGACCATTTTCCCGATAGTGATGCTGATTATGCGGACCAAACCGTCCTGGTCGCTGATGATAGGTATCATACTCAAGATCGTCTTCTGGAGTCGGGGTCGGCATAGAGCTCACAATACGGGGGCCTTTGTGCGCCAAGCCGTCGTATCCCACTTTGTCCAGGTCAGAAGCGTCGACAAGGAACACATAATTCAACGGTTCTCCTCCGTCATTAAGCGGCGATTTTTCAACAATAGCCTCGCTATTTACGGCAACCAAATCCGTATCTGGGATGGGAATTGCAGAGTGGGTCCCAATCCAACTTCCGAGATCACCGAAGTCGACCCTGTTTAGAAGTGTTGGCTCAGATACGTTTGAGAGATCGAGAGTAACCATACCTACACTACCATACGACAAATAAGCAACATCCCCATCCCGATAGGCCGGTCCGTGGAAGTAAGTGCGTTCAGTCGCTGATTGATTCGGTTCCTGGCCTTCCCAGCACCATCGAGAGACCTCCTCTGGGTTCTCGGGGTTTGAAACATCGAGGACGACCACTGAATTTCCCTCGTACCCCTCAAGTTGGGCTGACATATAGGCGTATTTGCCTCCATCGTAAAAGTTTCGGTGAGTTCCATCTCCCCCGGTCTTCCAATGGCTGAGCAGTTGTGGATCAGTTGGGTCAGATTCAACATCCCAGATGTAGGCGCCCTCTTTATAAGCAGCGTCAGGGTCCGCTTGCGGACCATCAACAGGGTTACGACGCTCATATGGTTTCTCCAGGGAAGTAATCATCAGCCCATCAGCGACCTGAACTTGAATTGTTTCAGTGTTTGGAGGGCCATCTACCCATCGTATGAATTTGGGGTTTGAGGGATCCGTCACATCGAGGATGGATAGTCCGCTGTGCCACATCCCTGCGACGTATAGCAACCAGCGATCATTGACCTCTTGCAGGGCGATTTTGAATCCAGGCCGACCCTGAAGATTATGATACCCGACGAAGCTTACATTGTGCTGTTCGATAGATTTCATAAGCTGGTCTATATTAATTCACTCAATGTGGCTATAAATAATTATTGGTTATATCCCGAACATAAGTACATACTGAACTCTTGGTCAAGAATTTTGATTGAAACTCATTGGCGGTGGTGCAGAAGTCCTCACAATGAAGCGGTAGGACGAATCTGATGTGTCCAAGACCAGCTCCGTCCTACCGAGTAACGGTACAGTCGAACTGGTCTTCAAAACACTGGAGACAGAGACCACGGCACTGTTCGAACACCTCGATCTGTCTTTCCTCACTGATTATTCCGTGTTCGCCCCCGATCCGAGGGGGCGAACACGGGTTCACGAACCACCAGAATTCCTGAAGGGTGTCCTTCACTGCTTCTATAACGATATTTACGGCCCTCGTCCAATGGCACGGGAACTCCACAACGAGGATGTTTGGCGACAGTGTGGCTTCGAGAGTCCGCCGTCCCGGCGGACACTCTCACGGTTCATCACTGACTTCGAACTCGTCGCCGAAGACGTATTCATCGAGTTAGCCCACGAGCTTGCCGAGCAGGTCCCGCTCGGCAAGCTCTTCCGCATCGACGGAACAGATATCCCGGTTGATCATCGTGACAAGGACGCTGACTGGAACTACGATCACGCAGAAGACGACTACTACTACGGCTACGGCTGCTGTGTCGTCACTGCAGCACACAATATTCCGGTCGCAGCAGCGTTTACTCCGGCGAAGAAAGTCGATGAAGGGACGGCGATGCGCGTCACGCGTGACGCGCTCGCCGTCGAAACTCCACGCTGGTTCCTCGGTGATTCAGAGTTCGATATGCTGGAGTGGCACGACTGGCTGCTGGAGCAGTCAGTCGTGCCGATATCACCGTATAACCCACGGAATACTGACGATCCTCTAGACATAGAATACCGCGTTGAAGAGCGAATCAAAGAACACAGCGACACAGTTCGTCTCTGGCAGCGCCAACTTGACGAGATGTACGCAGAACGCTCACGGATTGAAACAGCGATTGGCGTCTGCAAGAATCTCGGCCTCGGGAACCTATGGGTCCGAGGCCGAGTACGCGTCAAATCACACGTCTTCATCGCTCTTTGCCTTCGATTAGCTGTCGCACTTGCCAATCATCACCGAGGAAACGATGTCGCCAGCCCAATCATCACACTATGAGAACAGTTCTGCACCACCGCTTGAAACTCATTTGGTAATCGATTGGGTGATTTGGAGAACCAACATTTCATAATGGGTGGTTCAGAGGGGCGTGATCTTCGGTAAAATTTCGCCCGGCCGATAATATACATACCTCGTTCTTATCCAAATAGTTCTCTCAAGGCCTGTGAGAGACGATTTGTAGATTTAGAAAAACAGACTTCTACCGTGTTCTCAGCATATTAAGCATATGAGGATACACTTGAGTTTACAAACGTTTCAATAGTTGAAACATATTAGCTGGACCTATGCTACATTTAGGCAGTTCGAATGATTGCATCGCACGGAGCCAATGTAAGCGATGATAAGGCATCAGTACAACTTTGGTCAGACGAAATCCATTTTAAAGCGCGATTTTCGTGCCAATAATTTACATTGGCATAGTTCAATGGCTGAATCTACCTTCGTGGGATGAAGGATCTGACTGTAAAGTATTACAAAACTATAATTGTAATGGGGGAGGGGGAGAAAATACTCCGGGTACGGACATAGATTCTTCTATTAATAGCACAGGCGAACAACGAAATTGTCCTAACTTCGTTTCATAAGATGAACAGCAAAAAAGAATATGAAGTACTGAGATTTGTTTCAGATTGTGAAATCTAACTGACATCGGTACTTTCGGATGAAATAATAGTATGTGGAAAAATTCAAATCTATCCAATCACCGAATGTAATTACCGGATGAAGTGTTAAATATGTATCTGATAGGCGTAGAAACCATTGAAAGAGCCACTGATCGTGAGTGAAATTACTTACAGCGATCCCATCGACACACTGTAACACAGGTTACAACCTCGAGGGGGAATCGATACGAATCCCGCTGAAATTACTGGAGCGTGAAGTACGATATTCCGAAACACGCGTATGCGGGCACGGGAGAGTGATGGACTTCGGACGCGAAGTAACAGAAGAATTGAGATCGTAGCCCGGCCGAACGTGGTCGACCGTGGCTGCTACCCCGCAGCGATGTCGTTACGCTTCTCGTATTCAGGCCTCCAGAGGACCCTATGATCGCAATTGCTGATCACTATGGAGGTATCTATGACCACAAACGGAAAGTACATAAAAATATCCACTTTGAAATATTTTGAGTCCTCGATTAGAACCTCTTTGCCATTGCAAACCACAACGAAGCCACAAAAAAGTACGCGGGAATCATCTACTTCAAGAAAAAGGGAGTTCGCTAATATTCGTGTGTTTATCTAAAGACACGGCCCTATATCACCCGAAACATTATATGATCTCTCTCGGAAAACATAATATGGACGGAACAATTGACCACGTAGTGTTACACGTGAGAAATGTGTATAAATCAGCACAATGGTATATAGAGAATATGGAGTATGAAAATAAAAAAGAGTCCATTGATCATTCGAGTAATGGAGAGTTGACGAGCATATTTCTCGGCCCCCAGAATACCAATAAAGAGGTTGTAAATCTCCGACTAAAAAACCGAAATAAAAGTGATGAACTAAGCGTAAAGCGATCCCGGAAACACATCGCTGTTCGGGTTCCTGAAGGTGAGCTCAACGATTATTATCATCAACTCATACAAAATGGGGTCACAAACTACCGCGATCCTGAGAGTTGTGATAACCGTTTTGCTTTCGTTAAGGACCCCGACGGTCACGAAATCCAGATTGTAGAAAGTGACCAAAGCCCAGTCTGGTCGATCGATCATATTATGATGCCTGTTACTGACCCTGACCGATCACTAGGTTTTTGGATTAGAAACTTCGATTACTATTTAAAAAATCGTGTCGAACTGGACTCGTTCTCGGCTTATTTCGTCAAACCCAGAGGAAGCACTTCAGAAGCAGCAAGTATCGAACTTATTTACGAACCGGATTTACAATTACAGGAGGAAAACAACTTATGGGGACACGTTTCTATCCGTGTAGATGATCTTCTTAAAGACTGGGAGAATCTAATGAATCGTGGAGCCCCAGATCTCCGGAAACCCAAGGACTCAGAGTTGTCTTCCGCACTTACTGCCACGCCTACGGGGCACGAAATCGAGCTCATAGCTAACTGGTAAGATATTCATCTTTGTACCCCGCGAGTTCGTTAAAAACTTAACGTCAACATCGATCTCTTCCACCCCAGCCAAGAAAACTAAATACCGCTATGGACTATCAGGATCCCACAGATTTCCCTCCGTACGCCAGAGATGCTCAGCCAGGTCAAGAAGATCACGTTTCCGAACAACCGCCGCCTGTGCGATGTCCACCCCGATAGATTAACGCGATATCCCCACCCTCCACGAATTGGCATTTGGAATCTACTGTCCTCCCCCAGAGATTCACCTTCTCCGTCCCTGATTCAGTCACAGCATCAATTCCAGCGTCAGGAAAATACCCTCAAACTCCGCTGGATTATGGCCCCTTCACAGACTGCAGATAGTCCTGATAGGTGTCCCCACGTCCAGCTGTAATATTGATATTCACCGTCATTCGTGTGTAAGCGAATAACTACTCGGTCAGAAGAAAAATCATAGGGGGTAAACAGGGATTCTCTCGGTTTCCTAGAGGTCTGAATTTCGATACGAATGTCGGAATTTTTCAGCACTGAACTATCGGACTTAGGAGTAGCCTCCACAACAAAATATGTTATGTCCGAGGCGCATTTCATCTCAAGGTCTGCTTTGATGGGAATACGTGCTATCGGCATTGAAACGGCGAGTCCGTTCGAAGAGCTGCCCGACAACTCGAACGACACCCAGTACTTCGAATTATTTGCCGTCAGCCTCGCGTACGCTGACCTTACACCAGAAACCGAAGAGTTGATTCGGCGCGATGACTGAGACGGTAAGTATACGAGTGTCTCTTTGAGTAGGGTGACGACCGCAGCGTTGAATGTCTCCTCACGAACAACGGCACCTGGTTTGACGGCACGCACTCGCTGAACTGGACCCGCGACATCGACGATAGTGCTGGCCACAACTTCTTGAGACGTACAGAGCCCCTGTTCGAGAACCCGTTGATGTAGCGCTTGCGGCTGCCGACGAGTACGAAGCCGAACTTTGGGAGATCAGCACATCCTTCCTGATTGGAAAGTCTACGACCTCGCCGACATCGACAACGACAGCGTCTGGTACGATGGCTACGACTTCCCCGACACAAATTTCGCTGGGATCGACGTAAAAGCTGTCAAAAGCAGGGATATCGGGCAAGTCCTCGGTGACAAATACAAACAAAACGTCGAAGCTGGTATCGAACACACCAGCGTCCACCAGGAACTCACACCCCTTCTCAAAGACTATTGTCTTAGTGACGTCACAGATCTTATTGACCTATACACAGCACTCGGAGGTCACCGCCTCGACGACACCACCGCAGGACTGCCGCCGACATCGCCTGGTTGTATCGTAGCGCTTCAACGCATTTTGATCGGCGGGCATCGGTCCCACATCGGTCGAATCAATGCAGTAGGTCGAGTCAAACCGTCCGCAGCACGCGGCTTGCTCGACGAGGTGGTTAAAGATCTCCTCACCGACGTGTTTGAGGTCGGTAAGGAAGCGATTGACCGCGGTCGATCGAATCCATAGCTGAGCCAAACGAACGTGTTTTGGAGTGCTCGCGTGACTGGACGTATGCCGTAGATATCCTTGTAGTAGCAGTGGGAGAACGTTTGGAAGAGTTCTGATGCTTGGTGGTCTCGTGTTCGCCCCCGACGAGGGGGCTGTTCACGGGAAACTCTTCGATAGAAACTCTCTTTGACGCCCTCTACAACCTCACTAATGCCTCTCCAATAACCAAACTTTTTATAGTCTCACTCGTAGATGATAATTGAAAATGGCAGAAGAAACAACGCTAGACAGTTCGACTGATTCCGAGTCAATACCTGCTAACGTGGACTCGTCTCATAAAGGAGGTGCAGGGCGTATCAAAGTGGAAGACCTATCTATGGAGTTTGACACAAAACAGGGGCCAGTTACAGTATTCAGTGATATTTCTTTCACCATAGAATCCGGTCAATTTGTGACCCTCATAGGCAAATCCGGGAGTGGTAAGTCAACACTTTTGAATATTATCAGTGGAATCCTTCAGCAATCAAATGGTAGCGTAGTCATCGAGGACTCTGAAGGGAATAAGGCGAAAGTCGCTCATATCTTCCAGTCACCCCGATTACTCCCATGGGACACCTGCACTGAGAATATTGAGCTCGTTCACGAGAATAACCCCGATTTCACAGAGGAATTAGCACACGATTTTCTTGACATGGTAGGCCTATCCGATCAGTACGACAAATATCCAACGCAACTATCGGGAGGCCAAAAACAGCGTGTCGGCATTGCTCGAGGTTTCAGTATTAACCCGGATGTTCTCATGATGGATGAACCGTTTAGTAACCTTGACGAAATCACTGCTGAGAACCTCCGGGAAGAACTCGACCGTATTTGGCGGGAGTTCGGGAAAACGGTCCTATTCGTTACCCACGATATTACTGAGGCAGTCGAGCTCGCCGATCGTATTCTGATGTTGGGTGATGGCAGAATTTATGATGATATGACAATTGATCTGGAACGGCCACGGGATGTAGAATCTGAAGAATTTTTGAGGGTGCGGCAAGACGCGATCAACCGGTTCCACGATATCAATTAAGTAAACCCTCCTATCCCTGGATCAAATGGACAATACCAGAATTTAATTTGGTAGCTTTCCTAACAATGTCGGGTTACGAACTTCTCAACTAAGTCGTATATACATTAAGGGTTTCACGGTGTGCTTATTCGATAAACGCTACCGGACGCACCCAGCCGCCACTACCGTTTTTGATTTTGACTGGGAATGCCGCGAACGGTATATTTGTTCGTCGAGGGAGTTGATTGAGATTAGCCATCTTCTCGATCTGGAAATATTCAACATCACGCCCGACGAAATGAGCCGGGAACAGTTCATTAGTATCACCGGTTTCATCGAAGCGACGCCCCATCTCCGCGAAGGGTTTGTCGAATCCGTAAGCATCGGTTCCGATCAGCTTCACACCTTGATCGATTAGAAACTTCGTCCCTTCAGCGTTCATTCCAGGGTACTCGGCGAGGTACTCAGGCTGACCCCAGAGTTCGTCAGCTCCGGTATGAAGGAGAACAATTTCTCCCTCAGAAAGGTCGTGATCAAGTTCGTCAAGTTGCTCTTTAATTTCGTCCACAGTAATCTCCGTCCGAGGTTCTTTCCACGTGAAATCGAGAACCACTGCGTAGCCTGCACAGGCTGACAGTGGTACTTCGTCGATGGTTTTTGAGGGTTCACCATCCACTTCTGGCCCGTAATGCCAGGGGGCGTCCATATGGGTCGCGGTATGAGGGAAGGCAGTGATCATTTCAGCTGCCATCCCAAGTCCGTCGGGGAAATCTTCAGGGTCGACATCGAACCCCTGATCACGGAGCGCTTTCGAGAGAGTTTCAGCCCCATCCTTATGACTCTGGTAGTCGATTTCAGGAGGCCACGGTTCGCTTGCAATACCGTCTTCAAGTCCGACGCTCAAGTCGATGATTTGCGTGGACTCATTAGCTAACGCTTCAAACATACAGATTGTTCATCTATTGCAGTCGTTATTATTCTTTGCATTACCCAATCGGTCGTGTTAAGTTAAGGATGAAGAGTGAGGCGGTGTGATTTCTTGGTGCTCTATGCCAGAAATCAGCCGCCTCAACGTATGTACAGACTGGATTGACTTTGATTTTGTGGAGCGACAGCGGACACCCGAGCCTGCGATGAAGCTTGGTATTCAATTGCAGTTAGCTGGCCTGTCGCTGTCGAATACCGTCTCTGTCCTCGAAGAGTTGGGTGTCGAGCGATCCCGTAAAGCAATTCACGACTGGGTGCAGAAGGCCGATTTACAGCCCGCAGACGATCGAAGCCCGAATCACGTTGCGATTGACGAAACCGTGATTCAAATCAACGATCAGCAATTCTGGCTGTACGCTGCAGCTGACCCCGAC
>NZ_BBJO01000062.1 GCF_000739575.1 Halobellus rufus
CCCACCGGCGAACCTCCCAACGGAGATCGTCAACACGCTCAACGAAGCCACATCGGCGCATCTTCGGGACGTTGCCAGCTACGCCGAGGCGTTGGCCAAATACAAGGAGCGTGAAGCTCGTCTCAAGGAGGAAGAGGCGGCCGCCGCCGACGTCGAGGAGCGCCCCGATGACCTCCCGGACGACGTGCCAGCGAAGGCGACGATCACGATCAAGGAAATCAACGACAACCGCTACTACTACTGGCAGTGGCGGGAAGGAGATTCAGTGACATCGAAGTACAAAGGACCGGTGAATCCCGACGAGTGAACTCAACTCGGGGCTCCCACCCTACGTTGCCGTCGTTTCCCCACGGTCTCCGTATCATCGATGGTATCGGCGACAAGAAAATCGTAGAACACACCCCCGTTTTCGAGTTGTAAATGGGAGAGGGCAAGGAGATACCACAGTACATCGACCGGCACGTCAAATCTCTTGACTCACCCACCCCCCGTTTTCGAGTAGTAACGAGACATCCCGACGAAGGACACCCCCCATTTTCGAGTAGTAAGTGTGGGGTGAATACAGGCGGGATTAGTTCTTACTCCGGAACTGCTTCAGCCGTTCGCGGACAACCGCGCTGATAGTCGCCTCTTCGTGAGCTAGATCTTCGAACCGGGAATCCTCACGGATCGTCTCCATGATCGTTTCCGGATCCTCGGAGAGGGAGAAATACATATGCACTCCTCTGCCTCGCCCCTTGCCCCGACGCTCGAAGTCCAACACACCGTACGTACTCTGTTCTGTGACGTGATTTACGAACGTCTCGCGACTGTACTGGTCTGCGTCCATCGTATCAGCAATGAATTGGTACGTCTTGAACGCAGGTCCAGCTGGGATCCACTCAGGATGTTCTCTTGCGTAGTTGGCCGTCGCCGCCACGGCGTAGATAGAGAGTTTCTTTTGAGTTGAAATGCCGCTGATATGGCGGAGCTTGCGGTTTTCGGTGTATTTCTCCTGGGCTTCACGGACATCAGTCTCGGTAACTGTGTCAGCTCCACGCCGCTCAGCTAATTCGCCAGCCCATCTGAGGAGATCAATCGCTTTCCGCGCATCCCCGTGCGTTTGGGAGCCGAACGCAGCAACAAGCGGAACAACGTCATCTGCAAGTGAGTCTGGCTTGAAGGCGTCCCGCCGGTTGCGGAGAATACTACGGAGTTGGTTCGCATCGTAATCGTCGAAGAAGATATCGTCAGGGTTGTAAGAACTCTGTGCGCGGCTGTTGAGGTCCTTCATAAAGTCGGCGTAGTTCGTGATCGTCGTGAGCGAGATGGGACCATCAAAGTCAGCGAGTTTGCGAGCCCGTGAAAGCTGGTAGATGAGAGAATTGTACTCTGCCTCCTGATACGGTCCCTCGAGCATATCGATTTCATCGAGAATGAAGATGACACCGTCGTAATACTCTCGCATCAGTTCGTACAGTCGCTCCAGCTTCTGATCCGTTGAGACACCGGTTTGGGGAACACCAGGATCAACGCCAAGGTCGTCGGCAGCAGCTTTGACTAACCGATAGACAGCCCGATCTGCGGTCTTCGGCCCCTCGCAGTTGATTGAAATGACCCCGAAGGTCTTGCCTTGGGATTCACACAGTTCGACGATCTGTTTACAGACTGCATGAATGATGAGCGATTTCCCCGTTCCAGAGGGACCACTCAGAAGCATATCGGGGATCCCCTCATTCTGGAGGATCGGTTTTAGATTGTCGACGACACGGCCCAGCTGGTCGTCACGACCGACGATACGATCCTCGTCGATGATGGTATCTGACCGGACGAGGTCTTTGTTCGCGAATACCCCACCGGACGACTCGGTTTGGAGCCGATCACGAATTGAGATACCGCCACCGTCGCCGTTAGTTGCTTCTTGAGACGAATCGGCGGGATCTGATCCGTTTCCGAAGGTCGCTTGTGACGTGCCAGGAGACTCCACCTCCTCATCCATCGATTCGGGGTTTTCAGGATCAGCAGCAGAAGATTCACCACCCTCCTCACCTTCCGGATTATTCGATCCTGCTCTACGTCCCTCTCGTCCCATTATGAACCCCCTCGAACTCTGGGTATAAAAATATGGACCCTTGTGGAGTTGTAACCGGGCGAAAACAGGCTATCTAACGACTACAGACCCGTATCCTCTGGATGAGTCAGATACCGTCTTCGGAATCTATCACCCTCCGTTGTCGAGTTGTAACGGTTCGACGAAGCTCGCTATCGTCGAACTTCCTCGATGACCCGGACCCCCCATTTTCGAGTTGTAAGATGTTGGGGGCGGTAACACACCTGGTTCGATGCTCCCACCCTCATGTTGTAAGGAGAAGTGAGTCGAGGTGGGTCTCGGAGCAAAATCCACATAATCCGGATTTTGTGAATGATGCTCAGGGTGATACGGTCTTTCTCACACTCCCCGTTTTCGAGTAGTAAGCGCCAGAATGATTGCGAACGAACGACGCTCGTAGAATCCGTTCACGAGTGAGAGGAATACCAGGTTTCGGATATGATTGCTGGTGAAGCCGCTTTGGTGATCTCGAATGTTTCACCCCCTCCCCC
>NZ_BBJO01000061.1 GCF_000739575.1 Halobellus rufus
CGAATGGATCCGACACGCACTCCGGTTGGTACCGGAGGGGTTTTGTAGCGGTGGCAGAGAGAAGACGGTAGACGGCACGGTCAGACAGCTACCTTTCAATTCACGTGGTTTCCACGTGTTGTTTCCGCTGCCTGACCTACCCGTCACTCTAATACCGAAGAGCGACCGCTATTCCATACATAGACGCATCGAACCGAGAGCGATAGGTTCGCAAGCGTGTTCTCACAGCCGATTCAGTAACGAACTCGTGAAATAAACACCGTAGCAAGATCTCTATAAAACTCTGTTTCAATCAGTCTCGGCAGAGACACTCGTGTGACACCCGAGTCATATCGACAAGATGCCGGTGGATGTCGTCGGCGAGTCGGTACATTGCCTCGGCTTGTTCCTTTGTTGCGATGCCAAGTCTGTAGTAGGTCTTCGTTCGGTTCCGGTTCCACAGCTCGGCGAGGTCGTCCCCAAGCGCGTCGTCGTAAAGGCCGATTTCGGCACCACGTTGGTAGAGCCGCCGGTGGCTACTGATGACTTCCTCGGGAGACATCGCGCCGTCGTGGATCAAGCGGAACTGGATCGTGCGCTCGATGGCGACGAACGCCGATTCGATCACGACCGTGTAGTACCCTTGCTTGAGGAGGTTCGATCCGACCTCCAAGAGCCGGCACGCACGGCGAAGTTGGACCAACTCTGCGTCGTCGACGTCTAACCCCTCCTCAATCGTTCCGGGGCTGCCCTCGAAGGTCCGCTCGGCCTCCACCAATTGGTCCTGGATAGCATCATTCATCGGCATACACCTCGGTCCGGAGCTCGGAGAGTTGGTCGGAGCCAACCAACGTGATCCCATCGTCAAATTGGGGGCGGAGCTGGTCACCAATTCGGTGAACGCTCGCTGTCGATTCGACGAGTGGCTGGAACGTGTATCGGTTCCCCCCGAACCGTTGGTCTTCGAGATCACTAACGACTGACTGGACAGTCCGACGAGCTGCTGGTTTGTCGCTGTCGACAACCACCAAGAGATCGATGTCGCTGGCCCGATCTGCTTCTCCGCGAGCGACGCTACCGAACAAGACGACACCGACTAACTCGCCCAACTCGTCTTCGAGTCGCTGGAGAAACGCTTGGACTGGGTGGTGAAACTCGGCCTGTGGAATCGAGAGGACCGGGTCTGGTTTCGTGAGCCGGTCACGGTTGATCCGAACTTGTTGAGTCCGCCCGTCAGGTATGGTCTCGACGACATCAAGTTCGGAAAGTAGATGGACCGCCTTCGAGATCGTCCCTTGATTTGCCCCCGTGAGGGTTGCGAGCTCGCTCATCGAGTACGTCGCATACGGTTGGTCGATGAGAATGTCGAGCACGTCCTGCATTGCCTGATATCGGAATACCCGGTCCTCAGGAAACGGATACTGCAACTCTATGGAGATTGACTCTTTCATATTAGGCATATGATTCCTATTAGGAAACAGTATGAAAACTCTGACGGTGAATTGGTCCAATTAGAACGAGCTGGGCTGCGTCGGCATTAATCCAGAGCGAGGGCGTCATAGGGCAGATGCATATCTCTTTGAGGGTATCGCAAACCGCTCAAGACAGATGGTTGCCTTCTCGCTGAAACCCAGCTTTCCCACGGTCAGGTTTCCGGGCAAATTTTCAAAGAATCAAGAGAGGTTCTGATATTGTTCTTTGTGTGCTGTGTTATTACATACCAATTTTTTTCTGGGGATAGTACCTAGTCTTCAGTATGGCTGCTCCCTTCTATAAGAACGAGAGAGGGACCGAAACGTGGGATCAATTGTATAAGTCGCTTGCGGCCCAACCACGTCGGATGATGATCTTTTCCCTAATGAAGGAACCAGAAGGACGGCGGTTACCGCTACCTGAGGCAGCACGGTCATCCAGTCGACCAATAAATTTCGAGCAATTTTGTATTCGTTTGCGCCATCAACATCTCCCCAAACTCGCTGACGCAGGGTATATTCGCTGGGAGAGTGATCCCTTCTGTGTGCAACGTGGCCCGTATTTCGAGGAGGCCGCACTTGTTATTGGCAAGATGACTGAATGCACTGAGGAATATCCACGAAGGCTGCGCGACGAGTGTACCGTTATCGGAGAGGTAGAAGATAATGACTCAAACTGACCTTATTACCGAGGTCATTGAAGCGGTGGCCGCGGCCGATGGTGTTGAGTTAGGTGAGGTGCCACCACTGAATGACTATATTGATCCTGAAATACTGAGTCTATTGAATGAGCAGCAGAGAGATGGAGACTGGTGGTTCTCATTTCAGTTCGCCGACCATCAAGTCACGGTTACGAAGGACTCACGGATATTTATCGACGGAGAAATCTATCCCCCTCTGACAAACTCGCAGCGTGATCGATAAGCAGCTCTCATTTATTGGCTGTTCCAGGTGTGAATCTGCCTGAAAAATAGGATTTCAACAGAGCCGCTTCGGTGGATATCGAGATACGTCCAAACTGATTTCAAGGGCGAATTCCGCGGCCCACGGGAGTCAAAGAAGTCCAACACTCGGCCTAGTATTCCGTCACATTACATCGTCTTCATCTGACGTCACAGTATTGGGTATATTACCATATCTTAATTCAGTCTTGACAAACCACAAACTGCTTGGTGATTCCGGATGACCGGCTTGTATGATTGTCCCCGCGTTGCTCGGTATTCCAGATGCGACTCTCGGTGTGGGGTTGGGTGTGGCTTGGCTGGTCGTACTCGGGGTCGCTGCATATCGCTATGTGAACGGCAGCCAATCTCGGGAACAGTTCCGGTTAGTCGTGGCTATGGGCGCTTTTTGGCTCGCGTACAGTCTACTGCAGATTTCAACTGCAGTCTCAGGGCTCCCTGAGAAATTCGTCGTGGGGCTCACTGCCGGGCTGTTCCTCGTTGGAGTCTTTGCGGGGATCCGATGGTGGGGGAGCCGTACTGCAAACTCCGAAGAAGAACCAATTCGATAAACTCCAAACTACGGCCAGTCGGGATCAACATCGACCAAGCCCGCGCTGATCTCCCAGAGCCGCTGTCGGTTCTCTGGATCGGTGGCTTCCGTCGACGGTGATGTGATTCCATCGCCGGTGACGTACATACCTGTTTTCTTACCGAATTCCGGAGCTGTAATGAGTTTGCAGAGCCGCTGTGCGCCTTCCTGTTGGGTGGTGCCGATACCGGGGATGATAGCTGCCGCTCGGATCATCGCCCGTATCCAGATCGGGGCGTCGCGGAACAAATTGGTTGAGGGGATGAAGCCGGGGTGAAAGCAGTTCGCCGTGATTTCGGTGTCTTCGAATCGATCAGCAAGTTCGAGTGTGAATGCGATGGTAGCGAGTTTCGACTGGGCGTACGCTTGGAGCGGATCATAATCGCTGCTGAATTGGAGATCATCGAAATTGAACGTGGCCCGACGATGAATATCTGAGGCGGTGACGACCACTCTAGCCGGTGCTGCGGTTCGAAGTCGATCGAGTAGTTCGTGTGTCAGAAGGTAGGGGGCAAGATGATTTACGGCGAACGTGAGTTCGACCCCGTCGCCGGTTTCTGATCGACGGTGAGATGAGAGCCCAGCGTTGTGGACGAGAGCGTCAATCCCATCATACGTGTTGAGGAGTTCCGTAGCCAGAGAGCGAACGGTGGTCTGCGTTGCGAGATCTGTCTGATGGAACCGAATATCGCCATCAAGCGGAGTCGTGTCAGCAACAAGTGTGTCACCGCGCCTTTGATCCCGCCCGATGACTGCGACAGTCGCTCCCTGTGCAGCAAGTTCTGTTGCAGCGATGCGACCGATACCGCTTGTCCCGCCGGTCAGCACCACGACGCGCCTTGTGTCCGTACTAGCTGTCAAGTGCAGTTGTTGAGTTCGAACGACAGATCCGAGAGAATTTCGGTTGGGTGGACGATCGATTCCGAACTGTCATCTCAAGCGATAGGTACTTTTGCCACAATTAAACACATCGAACGATGGCAACCTCACAACAGTATGAACTCTCTAGAATCGAACTCTCTGGGAGCCAATATACTGTCGAGCAGACTGGACGGGACAAGAACTTTCGCCCCGAGTACGAAGCAAGAGATGTTGCGGGCGATACGGTTTTTCGTACCACATACCAGATGTACGAAGAAAAAGACGAATTCCCGTTTGTCGATGCCGACGGGACTGAGATCTGTCGTGTGACGGCCATCGGAACGTGGGATATCGCCGGTGATTATCTCCTCACAGACAGCCATACTGACGAGGAGCTCGTTATCCTAGAGAACGACCTCTCGCTGTTGCAGGACACGTGGCGGATACGCGACGCTGACGACGGTTCGTTGCTTGCTGAGATCAACTCGCGTGGCGCAGTATACACCTTGGGACGGAAACTCCTGCCGGCCGGCCAAGGCATCGCTCACAAATACAACATAACCGATGCAGACGGTGATCTGGTCGGGTCGATAGAGGGTGAGTTCGCGTTCTTTGGCTTTGATCAGTACGAGATTACACTCACAGATACGAGTTCGATTCCCACAGAGCCAATGGTGATCGGCGCGATCGTGATCGATGCGATCCAAGGAAGCTGAATCCTCATCACGACCCCAGATTCACGAAACCGAGACGATGCCTTGGACATAGATGTGTGCGTACGCACTGGCCCACAGGATCGAAAGCAGTTCACCGATACTTGATGAGATCGCATCTACAAATGGAGCAATCAAGCCGAATCCCACACTGACCTCTGGAAGTACTGTTGGTACATACAGGCTGGCTGCACTACCAATAGCGATAATGATGATGAGGAAGAATTTTCGTCGATAATTTGTTGTGATGCGCCAACTCACCCGTAATGATTCGAGAGGGCCGTACTGGCCGATAACACACGCCTCGGGCGCAAACCAGAATTTGAAGAGGAGAAAGAGAAACGGCACAGCAAAAATTATCCCACCGGCTGCTGCAGCGACGGGGAAACTAACCATCTCCACGGGCCCAACTGGAAGCACACCGATCAACAAAAAGAGCGGCAGTGACAATGTAAAGGGGATCGTCATCACAGAAAACACAACGAGAAGAACGACGCCGACTAACGCCGGCGTTCGAGCAAGACTCCGACGGAACCCCTGTCGTATCGTGACTGGATGACCGGTCAGTTCGCCGGCAACGATCGTTCCCACATAAGCGCGGATCAAGATAATGAACGCGAACGCTGTCACAGCTTCAATAACACCGATAAAGGGTACTGGAAGCACGGAGACAGCATTCGTTTCGAGGATTCGATTAGCGAGGATGATCACACCCGCGAAGGCGAGAATCGACGGGTAGGATCGAAACAAGTGAACGGACCAGACGAGTGCGCCGAGGACAGTTCTATTGATCGTGGTCGTCTCGATATTTCTGCACTCCAGACAGCCACACTCGGCAGTATCATCACGAGTTTTAATTGTCGGAGCCACATCACCCGTGGCAGTCTCATCGTTGGTCGAAGCCGTTTGAAGCATAGACTCGGTAGGTTCGCTCATTCGCCAGTTATGAAATGGGAGATTGATTCACCGGCTGCAAGCAGGATCGATGGTGGACCAAGTAGCGATGCGAAGGATTTGAACGCGCGTTTGAGACTCGGACGATCGTCCGCGGTGCCGAGGAAGAGCAACGTCGGGTCCTCGGAGACGACGAATACGTTCATTTCTCGGCCTTTCTCCGAATAGCAGGTATCGGTGACTTCGATCACGCCAGCCGATTCGAGGTTCCGCAGGTGATAATGCACGTTTTGGACGCTCTGGTCAAGTTGCTCGGCGATCCGTGCCGGTGTCGCCGGCGTCTCATTAAGTAACCGGAAGATCTCGTAAGCGGTATCCGAAGACAACGCTTCGATTACCTCTCGCGTGGCGTCGTCATCAAGGCTCAGGACAGCGGGGGTATCGCTGCGTTCGACGGCAGCATCAGTTTGTGTTGGGAGTAGTCGTGACATAGTGGCTGGGGATTCTATGGAGGGGTGAGTTGTTAGGGTGATTGTGCTCAGTGACTGTTCGAGACCATCGTACGTAGTTGTTGGTGAGCATTCACGAGGATTCAGGAGCCCTTGGTGCGGCAGCGATCAATCGCAGGTAGTAGGCTGTGTACACGGTATAGAAATACGCAAACCCAATCGCCGAAAGGCCTGCTCCGATGATAACCAAAATGGAAATCGGAATACCGACATCTATCGGGACGACATCAGCAGGACCGACATCCGTCATCGTCATCTGGAGCACATATTCGGGGATGAAGAACGCGTTCAAAAGAATAACCCACACAAGCGAAAATGCGGTAACACTTTTGAGATTCGAGCGGACGAGAGAAATACTTCGCCGAAAGGAATCCGTGACACCGAAGTCTTCGATAACGATGGCAGCATCGTAAAACTGGACGAACATAATAACGACGAGGATCGCCACTAGCCAGGCGAGTATCGATCCGACACCAGCTATGAAGGCGAGCATCTCGTGAATCACAGCGAGTGCCATCGACCCAATACCGAGGACGAAGACAACGAGTCCCAGTCCAATAGCAGTCCCGAAAACAAGTACTACGAACAACACGGTTCCGAGGAGCAACGTGAGATAATGTGTCCGAGCTTCGGTGACAAAAACCGTAACTGACGTGTTTGATCCGTCGATCGCAGCTCTGGCAGTACCGATGAAGCCGCCGAGCACGAATGGGAAAAGGAGTAGCCACGCAAGCGAAGCACCGACTGAAACCAACGGTGATTCACTCAGGTAGTCAACATACTGTAGTTGGCTTCCGATCCCCACCAAGAGACCGGCGATAAGGAGGATCGGATTCGCTCGGAGGGCGGTGAATCCATCTTTAAATGCGGAGACTAACACCATTGCATCTACAAAGTACAGGTGTCACGTATTAGATCGAATGGAGTATCAAAACCAGATTTAAGGCTCTGTTGAAACCCTATCCTACAGACACATTCTCGTCTGAAGAGTCTGTTCGACGAGTGTTGCTTCACCGTTTCGGAGGTGTTCAGCAACTGTACTGCCGGTAATATCCATCTCTCAGGTTTTCAATTGATACTGTCTATGGTGCCTCTTTTGCGCGTTCGTGATACCATCCACCGAACAGACCGAGTGGAACGACCAGCCATCCGGTGGCAACAACAGCGAACAGAAATCCAACAGGCAAGAGTAGCACGAAAAAGACTAGCCCTTCAACCACTGTCATTCGTCCGTTAGCGACGTTTGAGATCGCAAGGATCAGTGCTGGACCAAGAGCCCCAGCACCAAGCTCCCGAGTCCTATAATCCCGCCGTACAGGGCGCCGTAGACACGGTGGTTTTCTTCGGGGTAGTACTTCCGCCAGAAAACGAATCCGAGGATGAACGCTGCAGGAATCACGAGTGGAATATACAGTAATCCGACGCCGATCAGAAAACCGAGCGTGCCAGTACCGGCTCCGGCACCTATAGCAAGAACAGCGCTGGCCCCACCGAACCAAAGAACCGCTGTCAACAGCCCAGTCGCCGCCATTGCAATCCCACCACCGACATCACGACGTGATGCGTACGGCAAGGCTCCGGGACCATATCGATGGCAGAAACGTCCAGTCATACGTTGAGGTTCACAGGAAATTGCATAGCTGAACGCGGAGTATCTTGTCAAGAGAGGAAACGTACAGCCCGGTTATCCCGCGAGTACGGCGAGAAGTTCCATTCATCGCTGACGTTCCATACTTCTGAGACACACTTCGGGAGAGATTGGACGTGAGCGATGAGTCCGGCAATTGATGCGGTTGTAAACCCCGCTTTGACAGCTCTTAACCTTTGTCTCGTACAGATTTGATTTCGAGATGTGGTCTCGGACGGGCATATACACAGAGATTCTTCTAAACTAGTTAAATAAATTGTAGGCTGAAAATCCGATAGTTCCTACGGGCTTCGTGATATCGTGCATCGCCCACGCAGTCTGAGTTACGAAAAATTTGAGGCGAAAGCCTCGCGCTTCAGCGCGGGGATGAAGCCGGCCAACAGTATTCAATCGCTGACGATGGCATAGACGGGGTTCCAACGCAATCGTTAACCCGTCCGATCGTGATAGTATGCTTAGATGGTAAAGAGTACCCGTCACGCGAAATATGAACTCTACTACCACATAGTGTTCGTGCCGAAATATCGGCGTTCGCACCTGACGGGAAAGACGAAGGAACGTCTCGAAACCATCTTCGCGGAAATCTGTGAGGACAAAGATCTCGAACTGGCCGAATCCGAAGTCATGCCTGACCACGTACACCTGTTCATCGGGAGTCCACCGAAGAACGCCCCATCCCTCATCGTCAACTGGGTCAAGGGCATCTCCGCGCGGAAGTACAATCAACGGTACGACGACCGTGTGAAGTGGACCCGCTCGTACTACGTCGGTACGGCGGGGAGTGCCTCGAAGGGTGCTGTCGAACAGTACATCGCCGAACAAGAGAGTGACGACGAATGAAGCGCGTCAACACCTTCGAGGTCGTTCCACAGAACGAGAACGACAAAGAGTGCCTTCTACGGCTACTCGACGCCTCTGCCTCTCTGTGGAACGAACCGACCTACGAGCGTCGTCAGAACTACTTCGGTGACGGCGACGTGTGGGACACCTCCGAGTACCGAGGACGCTACAACGGTGTCGTCGGAAGCGCGACTGTTCAACAGGTCACGCGCAAAAACTCGGAAGCGTGGCGATCGTTCTTCGCTCTCACGGAGAACGGCGAGTACGCCAACCCACCATCGTACTGGGGCAACGAAGAGGACGGACGCGAACTCCGCTCCTACATCCGAAACAACCAGTACACGGTTCAGTGGGGCAAGCGTAGCCGTCTCGAAATTCCCGTCGGGCAAGAACTGAAAGACGAATACGGGCTCGGCTACCACGAACGACTCCGCCTCGAAGTCCGAGGCACCCCGAAGTGGGACGGCAAACAGGGTCGTCTGGAACTTGCGTACGACGAGGTGAGCGACACGTTCAGGGCTTTCCAACCAGTCACCGTCCCTGATTCTCGACTGGATTCACCACTGGCTTCGGAAGAAGCCGCCCTCGACGTTGGCGCGAACAACCTCGTCGCCTGTTCGACGACCACTGGGAACCAGTACCTCTACGACGGTCGGGAGTTGTTCGGACGGTTCAGCGAGACGACCGACGAAATCGCCCGTCTCCAGTCGAAACTTCGAGAGAGATGCCACTCCTCGAAGCGGATTCGACGGCTGTACCGACAGCGGACGAAGCGCCGTGACCACGCACAGAACGCACTGGTTCGAGATCTCGTTGAAGGGCTGTACGACAAGGGCGTGGCGACGGTGTACGTGGGCGATTTGACCGACGTGCTGGAAACGCACTGGTCGGTCATAGTGAACGAGAAGACGCACAACTTCTGGGCGTTCAAGAAGTTCATCCACCGTCTCGCGTGCGTCTGTGAGGAGTACGGCATCTCTCTCGAAGCCGAGTCGGAAGCGTGGACGAGTCAGATATGTCCCGAGTGTGGTGACCACGAAGAGACGGTTCGACACCGCGACACGCTGACGTGTCCGTGTGGGTTCGAGGGACACGCCGACCTCACAGCGTCAGAGACGTTCCTTCGAGAAAACAGCGATTGCGAAATTAGGCCGATGGCACGGCCCGTGCGATTCGAGTGGGACGACCACGAGTGGTCGGGGAAACCACACCCTCACGACAGTCCCAAAGAAGAGCGCACAAACCCGCAAGTTGCCTCCGTGGGCCGGTAGCCGAACCCCCAACGGAGGAATCCTCGTGCTTCAGCGCGGGGAGGATGTCAATACGGTCTTTTTGTCACACCACTTCAGGGCGGAGTTGTTAACCCGCCAGGCGTGACGGAAGCAGCGATGTTCACTACACTCTGGGTATTTGGATTGCTCACCATCTCTTATTCGATGTTTAAGATCCATTCAATAATGAAATCTGAGAGAGAAGCACAACTCCGAGCAATAGAGACAGAGATCCACGATATAATTGAGAACCCACACGACATTAGTAAAGCAGAGATAGCAGACCCGGACCGGCTCGACGCACTTGAATACAGGCTCGGACAAATTCGAGCAACCAGCGAGTATCCAACCACGTTCACGATGTGGACCCAAATCGGAATTAGCGTACTGCTCCCACAGATACTTCAGATGGCACTACAAGCTACTGTGTGATACCTGCGTCCGCTCGTTGAGCGACTAATCAATCCGTGGGATCACGGCTGAAAAATCAGATTTTACCCTTCGGTTCTTTTAATAAAACAGTCGGGCACATTGTACTAGTATGGCCCTCCAACTTGGCGATGCGGTTAGCGACGGTATTCGGCGTACATTCACCCGGACTGGCGGAATCCTATTTATCGGGCTTCTCGCCATCCAACTCAGTATTCAAACAAGTATCAACAGTGCCCTATTGGGTTTTCTTCCCCCAGCAGCAGCCGAGCAGTTTCGCACCAACGCAGGACTCGCACTTCCAATCCCCGGAAGCGTCGGTCTCGCCATCTTCGCCGTACTCGTAATTCTGAGCTCGGCATTCTTCGTGGTCCTCTCCCGAACACTAGCTCAACCACGGAGCGAACTATCGACGTTCCCAGCAACGGCGACGCGACGACTCGGGCGCACCACAGTTATCGCCATCGTCGGTGGTCTAATCGTAAGTATCTCGATAATGATTGGCACCATCTTCCTGTTTCTCCCTGGGGTTTTCCTCGCCGTGTCGTTTCTATTCTTCATCTTCGCTGTGGCCGTTGAGGATCTCGGTCTCATCGAGAGCCTCAAGCGAAGTTGGGGACTCGCTCGCGGCTCCCGAATCAAACTCGGTCTGCTTGTGGTGGCCTCTGCGATATTCGGTGGGATCATCGGCGCCATCGCACCCCTCCTAGATCTCGCTGGCGTTCCCGTCGTTGCCGACATCGCAGTTAGTGTTCTCACCACCGCATTTTTCCTCCCGTACTACGCGATTATCGCATCCGCTTATCGCCAGCTGCGTGATAACGAATCCGCTACTGATCGGTCTCCATCCGAGAGCCAAGCAACGTCTCACCAGATGGCGTGATCTGAGTCACTCACTGAGGATAGGTTCTCGAGAGAGACTCAACAGTGTACTTATTAAACGAAGCGACTACGCCAGTGTGACATCCTCTCCGCCGTAAACGGCGGAGCTTCCCACAAGCGGGGGCTTGCTGGTTTGGGAGATTTACGGTTTCACATCCCCGAAGGAATGCTGGCAGTGCCACGCTACCGTTACCCCTATCCACCGTCCTGAGACAGGGATTCAGGGTTATCTTGTGCTTCCTGCACCCTGTTCGTCTGATGGAAGGGGTGCCTTCCACGACGAAAGGGCGAATCCCGATATTGTTTCATTGGAATAGGGCGAATTGACCGCCTCGGTTAGCACTCAAAATGCTCTAGAGGGGCTTAAAAATACGGGCGAGCGCTGTATCCCGCGCTGAAGCGCGAGGTTTTAGCACCCTAATCCGCTTGGATAATCGCGTACAGCACTACGCAAAGTCCGGTAACAGTCACGAGACCTCGTCCGAGTAAGACAAGGCCGTTCCCCGCGCCAGCGAGATCTGCAAGTAGAACCGCCACGAAAACGCCAGCTGTCAGCAGACCGATCCCGATAGCAAGCGCCCGCATTTTTGCAGAACCATTTCGAAGATATCCTCGATACGCCAACATAGCGACGAACAGTCCAACGATAGCAGTCACTCCGCGTGCTATCAAACCCACACTGAGCAGTTCGATCACCAGCAGACTGTCTATTATCACCGCATCTCACCACCGTACACGGTCCATAGGATCGTCCCAAGACCGAACAACTCACACCCACTGACAAGCACTGAACGACCGAGGCTCCCGAGGTCGGTAGCCGTTGGCAGCCCAACGCGAAGTACTTCGGGGACTGTTATTAAGAAGATGAGGCCGACTGCAAGCCAAAGCATCCCTCGGTGGGCCGGTCCGCGACGATACCCACGAATTAGAACCACAGCGATTGTCACCGATAGCAGTACTGAGACTACAGACAGAACGAGTACGGCGAGTGCTATCGAAGGATTAGCCCCAGTCGCATCCAATTGTAATAGAAGCATCTTAGGATAACCCCTCGAATAGATCCGTGAACCGATCGGCAGGGTCTGTCCTCGACCGTGTCACATCTACCTCGTAGGTCCCATCGGCGAACGCGATGGTGACAGCCTCGACAGTCGCGGTGTATCGTTTGTAGTGGTGCCCGTCGGGATCAATTTCTTGCTTTTCAGTCACGAGGTCAACCTCTTGTAACCGGTTGAGGCGGCGATACGCCGTCGCATCGGACATCTCACACGCCGTACAGAGTTCATCGACTGACATCGGTTCAATCGTGAGGTATGCGAGGATCGATCGGGCGTACTCGTCGTCGAGTAACGCTAAGACAGCAGCCTCGTCCTCGCTCATACGTATGCCAGGCTCGGGTACCAGTAAAAAACCCATCACGGCTCTGGTGAATCGCTGTA
>NZ_BBJO01000060.1 GCF_000739575.1 Halobellus rufus
CCCCCGACCCCGCTAGCACCACAGGAACGAGGAGCGCAGCGTGGGGCGCGGGATGCCGAGCGGCCGAGGGCTTTCACGAGACGCGTCTCAGCCGTCTCCCTGCGCGTTCAACTCCCGAAGGGTCCAGACAGCCGTCGTGCCGATCCGAACACCATCGAAATTGCGCATATCGAGGGTGACCGTGGCTGTCCGAAACGGATAGTGCTCAACGAGGACGCGATGGATGACGGTCCGGACGGCATCTTCACGATATTGATCGACGACAGCAGCCATGGCCTCGTCGAAATGTGCGTTGTGGTGGTCCTCACGCGGTTTCCGTGCTCGATCAAGGACGAGTGTGATCACGTCGTCGACCGATGCATGGGCTGGATTCTCCGTCCGTTCCCGAACGTCGTAGAGCGCGTCGGTCTCGGTCATGGGTAGTACCTATCCACTGTCGACGTTTCACGCGTCGGATCCGTACACCTGCTCGGACGTCTCCTCTCGTGCTTCTTCGACGGCTCGTTCGAGGTCGTCCGCATCGACTTTCTCGCCGAGTGCTGCAAGCTCGGCGGTGATCTCACTAGCAGACTCGCGGCTCTGTTCAGCTTCAGCGAGCAGCTGCTCCAGCCGGAGCGCGGCGATCGCTGTATCGTCATTAAGCTCGCGGAGATGGGCGCGGCAGGCCTCTTTGATGAACTCGCTCTTGTTGGTGTAGATCCCCGTTTCATCGAGGAACCGCTCGATCTCGGTGTCAAGTTCGACTGGAAACTTGACGCTGACACTCGCGTATTTCATTGTAGTACCATCGTACTACGTGTATTTGAATACTGGCTGCCCGTGCGGGGAGGTTCTCAAGAAGATATGTAGTCGATCAACTGGCTCGCCACATCTTCAGTTCGTTCGTCGACGAGCGAGGTCAGGTAGTGCTCAACATCGGCAGCACTGTTGAGGGTCGCGAGCGACCACGGAAGCACGTGACTTCGTTCTCCGAGTGGGTCGCCCTCGTAGTCGTCGTCTCGGAGTGTGAGTGCCTCCTCGTGGTAGGTCTTCGTGGAGAGCAGGACCGTGATGAGTTGGGTACCATGGTTCGGGAGATTCGGCGCTCCCAGAATGAGCATCGGGCGACCTTTCTCCGAGAGCGGGTCACCTGCCCAGACGATATCGCCACGTTCCAAGTCCTCGAACGCAGTCACTGTACGTCTTCCATCTCGTCGGTCTGGAGGTCCTCGAGTCGCTCCTCACCGTATTGTTCGTCTGCCGTCTCGTAGTGTCGGTGGAGCCGGTAGGCAGCTTCGAGCCGTTCCTTGTCGTCCGTGATCGCCCAGTACGGGCGCTTGTGCCGCACGAGACCGCGTTCCTTCAATCGCGAGAGAATCGCACTGACGGCGTCTGTATCCAGCCCGAGTTGTTCGGCGATCGTTGCCGCCTTCCACGCCCGGTCGTCATGCTTGTCGAGGAACAGCACGATCCGCTCGGTATCATTCCGTTCCTCGAATTCGTCGGCATTAGCGTTCTCGAACTCGTCGATATCGATGGTACCGCTCGACATAACCTAGTGTTGGGGGTGTTGGAACATAGTTGTTTGGCATGTTTGCTACCGTGGATGGGCGTTTCCGTGCCCAGACATACGGGAGGGGGTCACTCCGATGGCGTCGCGACGAGGTGTGTCTCAAGATCGCGCGTCCAGTACGTCGCTGGCCCGCCGGGGCTACATCGCGCGCACAGTTGCAGCGGGCCCTCGAGATGGCCCAGCTCGACGCGAAAGTGCGTGAGTGCCGCGAGGGCGTCGACGACGAGCCCACAGCCGTCGCAGGTGTGGTGGTCGCGCTCGTCGGGATCCGGTCGCTCTTGGACGGCACAGTCGACACAGATTGTGTGCGTCACCCGTTCGTCTTTCCCCCACGTATGCGCCTCGCCCATCTCTGACCCAGGCGGTGAATCGCAGAACGCACACCCGGAAAGCGTCTGTTGCATCAGTCGTCCTCCGCGTCGGCGTCGGTGGCGGCCTGCCAGCCGCGATGGAAGGCGGCGAGCTGGGTGATCGAGTCGAAGGCCTCGTCACTCGGCCCGTGAACGAGGACGCGCTGGTCGGGGACCGGCGTCACCACATCGTCCTCGATGAGTTCATCAACGAGATGATGGGCACTCCGCTCGTCGACGTCCGCCGTCGAGACCCTGGCCGCATCCAGGTCCTGGGCAACGAGTTCGGTTTCGAGTCGTTCGTAGTCGTCCGTCGTGTCGTCGAGGATATCAGGTCCAGTCATGAAAGCTCACGCTCTGGACGCGCTTCGAGCGCGCCTCGCTCCTTTGCGGGCGCGAACGACGATCACGGGCAGCCAGCTCGCCCGGCCGTTTGCGCCCTGCTCTTCCTGGGCACGTACGCCGAACCCGTACCTCTCCTGCTGCTGATGGGCTAGCTGTCCACCGTCGATGGCACCCTGCGTATTCCGGTGGATTGCAAGAGTCGATAGCGGGGAAGCTCTCTTCTTTCGGCCTGTTAGAGGGCGATCACGAGCCCGGCCACGAGTGTAACGAGTCCGAGTGCCAGCCACGTCGTCCGCGCTGCGAGACGCCGCCAGCACCGCTGCCCCAGTTGGCGGAGTTGATCACGGAGGGCTGCCCGCCGTTTCGTTTCGAGGACCGCGACTTCGTCGTAGTAGTCGCGGCGATCTGCGGGAAGCGTCCGGAGTGTCGTCTGGCACTCGCTGCAAGTGTATTCGAACTCTGCCCGGACGTGCTGGCGGCGGAACTCTTGTTCGCCGCCCTCGTCGTAGCCGGTGACCTCGTACACGAGAAGTTTGGAGACGAAGCGACGGGCTCCGCACTCCGGACATTGGTTCATTCGGAGCGTTGGCGTTCCATCCTCGCTGCTTGCATCGTCTGACCACGATGGCTGCGAATCTGTATCCTCCGTATCTCTCGATGGACTCGTGTGGTTTTCTGACGGCGATGCACTGGCTGCCTCTGAGTTACTGAACGTAGACATGGACTCACCTGTGACTGCACTCAGCTGACACCAGACTGGACACCACGACGGCTCTCGTGGTGGTGCCCATCGCGCTGAGCGCCGTCACCCTTGGTCGGCGCGATAAACGCTACTGCGGAGGAATTGTCTACTCGTACATAGTTCTGCGATCTACTCTTCGGCCTCGTCGAGACCGAGTCGCAGGGCATCACGATGGTCAACCGACAGGCGTCATCGTCAACGGGCGTCGGGGGCGGTGGGTGGGGGATGGAGCACAATATAACGAGCGCGTTGGGTAATCCGCCTCCGTTCCCGGAACCAGGGCTCTGGAAGTAGTTTCCTCAGACAGGGATGATTGTCCTGACGTTTCAGTCCCCGCTGCTACTCAGACCGACCACCGAAGAATCGACGCAACATAGAGGCTGGCTCTGGGTCATCATCGGTCTCGCTCGCGGTACCGGGTTCTTCCTCGTGGGATTGCGCAGTCTCCTGGTCACGGGCTGTGAGTTCATCGGTGAGGCGTTCGATTTCTGCTTCGAGGGTATCGATCCGTTCAGTCTTCTGTTCGAGTGTTGCCTCGAGTTCGTCGACGCGCTTGCTCAACAGGCGGTTTTTCTCCGCCAGATACGCACGACTCCGGTCTGCCTCGTCAGGCGTCCCGCCAGTTGTGACCCCGTCAGGTGTGCCGTGGGGATCTGCGTCGTCGTCGCCGGCGTCCGGGTCGTAGAACTCCGACGTGGTCGCAATCGCTCGCTCGATGGTCTTCTCGCCGTACGTCGACCCGTCAGCGTAGTGGACCTCGTCCCACTTCTCCCGCATCAATCCCGACTGGCGGAACAGCTGCTCCATTTGGGTCCGGTCGCCGCCGGTCCAGAACGCCAGCAAACAGCACAGCGCCATGTCGGCCTCGGACTGACTGTCGTAGCCGACCGTATTCCCGTTCCAGAGCCGCTCGAACTTCTCGCCGTTCGATGCGTTTCGCGCTTTCTCGAGGAGGTCCTCGTCTTCGAGGTCGACGTCAACGTCAGCTGCACCGGTCGTCGGTGACCGGGCGGCAGCGCCACCACGCTGTTCGGACTCGGATGCTGTGTCACGCTCGGCCTCCTGGACGTACTCACGGTGAATCGCTGTGAGTGCGTCCTGCCGGCGTGCAACGCGAGTGGGTGTCCGCTCGACGTGATCGCCAGTGACGGTGAAAAAGCGTGCCGTGTCGTACAGTTCGACGCTCCCGCGGCGGTTCCGCCCGTCGGGGAGTGTGCCGGTGATCAGGACGTGATAGCCGGTGCCGGACGGCGATACCTCCGTATAGGAGTCGAGTCGTGCGATGATGTCCTGTGCGTCGTCGTCGACGTCGCCGGTTTCAGGATCACGGCAGTCGTCCAGGTCGATGCCGACGATGGGATCGTCGTCGGTAAACACGAACCCGACACCATCGGCGTGCTCCGTCTCGCTGTAGTCAAGTGCTGCCTCGAAACTCGCCCAGGTCTCCGACTCTGTTGCTGACGCGAACCTCCCAGCCCCTGGCGTCACCGGAATCTTCGTCGGTTTGCCGTCCCGCTCCTCTTCCCGCCAGCACACCCACTGGTCGCGTTCGCGTAACGTCTCCGGAATCGCCTCCGGCTCGTCGATCATAGGTTCACACATCCTCACGTAGCACCTCGCATGGCTCTCACTGGCTCTGAGCCAGCACAGAACGCTCTCTGCTGTACGTCGCGATCCAATCCCTTGTCCCAACGGGGACCCCCCGTTCTATCCTAGTTGGTTGTTGGGTGGAACACCCGCCATAGCAGGTTAAAAATCGCTGGAAGTGAGCGTGTTCCACCCATTTGGGCCGTTTCGTAGCTGTTCCACCCATTGAGGATTTGGGTGGAACATGCCGCAGTCGGGTGATTTCCGACCTGCGAGTTTGAGCGGATGAGGTCATGATTCTGCTTGGGTGGAACAGGTCTCAAGAAGTCCCGACGATATCGGGAATTGGACCGTGTACGTCCATTTCATGGCTGAAAGTCCTCTTCAGACCGGATGCGGACACCAGTGTAATGCCAGACAGGTTCCCCGTCGATTCGCTTCTTTTTCGAGTCTACCTCGATGTGGGTGTTGAGCTTCCGTGTGAACCAGCTCTTATTCAGCGGATCATCGATGCCGTGTGCCTCTGCCCAGTCGTTGTAGAGGCCGAATACGTCATCTTTCGGCACGGCTTCATCCGCATCTTCGACAAGATATTCGTCGACGAACGATTCGAAAGACGGTGGCGAATGGTCTTCCTGCTTCTCTTCGATCGGCTCATCGGCCTGGTCGGTCTGACTGGGTGGTTCGTCAGCGGCCGCTGATTCGGGCGATGCGGGACGGAGTGCCCCGTCAGTGATTGCCGAGAGTGGCCGCTTCTCACCGTCTTCATACACAATCGATTCCGCCTCATCGTGAAGGATAAGGATGCCGTACGTCGAACGTGTGTAGTCTGGGACGGGGAGGTCGGCTTCGGGGACGAATGGCTTCTTGACACGTACCCAGTCGTCCTCGAACGCCGATTTCGTCTCGTAGATGTGTTGCTCACCGTGCTCGTATACGACGTACTCGTCGGCAGCGTGGTCGTAGCTGTAGATGGCTGGAACACGATCTTTCGAAAGTTTTCCAAGCGACGGGAGGCGGATGTGTTCCGTCCCGCTGGCATCACGAAGGACGATTTCGTCGCCATCACGCTGCCAGATGTTCTGGGTCCCGTTCTCGTCGTCGGTCGCCGGTCGCACGGCCGTCACTCCACCTTCTTCGGTCGCTCCACCGTTGAACGTGAGATTCGAGTCAGTCGTGTAGAACCGTGTCTCACCATTCTGGAGGGTACGGACGGGTGGTGTGAGAATGCCGTCGACACGCTCGGCCCACTCAGTTTCGTCGTTTCCTGGGCGAACGACAAACAGTGGGATATCCCCTGCTGCTTGGGCCTTCCGGAGATTCGTGAGTACCTTCGCGGGATTGTCGGGCGTCGTCGTTTCGACTTCGATGGCGAATCGGTCGGCAACGTCGGGGTGGCTCGCCCTCGCGTCAGGTTTCTCGCTGCCATCCTGTGCGAGGATCGAGACGGTGAAACCGAGTGCGGTGAGTTCTTCTTCGATCTGGAGGAGTGCTGCGTCGTGGGCACTCCCACCAGCGGCCTGCACGCTACCAGTATCGGGTGTCGAGACATCCTCTCCGGCGTCAGTGAGCCGGATGCGGAGCTCGTCGGCGTCGATATCGACGGTCGTATCGAGGTATCGTGATCGTTCTCGGATGTCCGCGAGTGCATCATACGACGGCGGCTCGGCGTCAACGTCGTCGAAGAGTCGTCTGAGTTCGTCGTCGACTGCTTCGACGGCCACCCAGCCGTTCTCCTCACGGCATCCTTCTCGAAGCTGGAGACTCCGGACCACCGTCGCAATCGCGACGTCCAGGTCGTCGCTCGCGATATCGAGCACCTCGTGTTCGTTGGTCGGTGTTCTCGTTGTTGAGGCGTCTGTTGCGGCCGGCACGCCGTGTTCGTCACTGATGTGCTCGTGCATCGAGGAGAGCGTCTCAGTGAACTGCTCCTCTTCACGCTCAGTGAGCGGGGTTTCGCTTTCGGGGTGGCCCGGTGGGATCGGGAGGGGTTCGAGACTGAACGGATACGGCCCCGTTTCACCGAACGTCGGGCTTGGCAGGCTGGCGATCCACTCTCCGCGCGGCAACGAACGAATCCGATTGGCGAAATCCGCAGGGTCCATTTCTTCGTGGGCCATCGCTCGTGCCAGTTCCCGGTCGACGTTGATTTTCCCGATGAGCGAACTGCCGATGTTGTTCAGGGCATTCAGGTAGATCTTCCGCCCACCTTCAGCCTCCATCTGTTCGGGGAACTGCATCGACAGACCAACAGAGAGGCGAAAGCCCCGCCCTTTCTCGAGGAGATCGTTCATGATGTCGGAGACCACGACCGACGCTGCCTCGTCGACGAGCAAGTTCACGACGTAGTCGTCCGGGTGCTGGGAGAGCGCCTGTTTGCGATCTTTGAGGGCCGCATCGAGATTCGTCAGGATCACACCGGTCATAATCCGGGCGGCGTCGTCGCGCAGGTCGCCGAGGTCGAAGAGGATGACCGTATCCTCATCGAGGACATCCCGAAAGTCGAACTGGTTCTCGGTATTGTTGAAGATCTGCCGCAGGTGCGTATCCTGTGAAATGTACGCAAGGCGGTTTCCGACACCACCCATCACGTTCGCGAAGGTGTTCGGATCTAACTGGAGTTGCCGTCGAATCGTCCGCGTGACCTCCTCGTCGCTCGACCGTGGGGCGTTGCCGATGTTTTCGTTCGGTGGCCCGGCCTCCCAGAGCTGGTCGACGACGTGTTCGAGCTGTCGGTGGGCGAAATAGTCCGTCGACGCTCGGTACAGCCCGTTTTCACGGCCGTATTCCTCGTCGAACAGGGCCTTGATGAGTGTCTTGATGAGAGTCGGGGCCACAGTCGCCCGCTCGTAGCGGTCGGTTCCCATCACGAGCTTCAAAATCTCTTCGTAGTGGTCGGCCTTCCGTTGGACGGCGTCTTCGCGGCGCCGTCCGCTCTCCATCGACGGTTCGAGATCGAAAAACGAGAACCCGGGGAGGACGTCCGGGATTGGGAAGTGGACGACGTTCTCTTCGAGGTCGGTCATTCCGAACCGACGCGCGTGAGCTCGCATATAATTCTGGGCCATATCGTCGTTCTTCGGGATGATGAGGATCGTCGGCCCCTCGGTGTTGTCGTACAGCGACAGCATATCGTTGATGAGGGCTTTCGATTTCCCAGAGCCGGTTGTTCCGAACCGGCCGTAATGAGTGGGCAACAGTCCGGGTGGAATGTGTGTCGGCACGTCTTCGGCCTCGCCGGTGTCGTCGAGGGCATACCCGATTGCCATCCCGTCTCGGAACTCACCCATAAGGTCCTGGTGCGGACGGGGCAACGGATTCCGACTCTGCTGTTCCGCACGCGTCCCACGTGCCCCCTCGACAGTAAGCTGCTCCGAGGAGGGGACGAGTACGAAGTGCGCGAGTTCTCGACCACTCAGGACGAACTCCGGTCGGGTCGTCCCACGACCGGTCGTGATCTCACGATCCAAGAGCCGCTGCAGCGCCGCTCGTGCGTTCCGTTCTTTTGTGGCTGCCCGCAAGCCGCTGTCACGTATTCGTTCGGCTGCAACCTGGTAGTACGGCCCGTCAAGCGGGTCGAATACTGGGACAAGTGACTGTATCCGCTCATCGAGATCATCGCGACCGTTACCACCGGATGGAATCCCGACTGCTCGGATGTTCGCGGTGAACGACCGCTTCGGATTTTTCGCCTCGATTGCTGCGACACGTTTTGCAACCGCGTCGCTCAGCTGGTTTCTGTCCCGGTTCTCCGGCTGATCGTCAAGTTCGAAGAGGGAGCCAATAATCTCCTGAGCGAGTGTGTCTCGGCCGTCGATGACGTCCTCCTTGCGAAGGTCGGCATCGGACTGCCAGCTCTCGCGTCGCTGGAAGACGACTTGGAATGCTACTGGTGCTGTCGCCTCCATTAGGTGGTCGACGAGCGACGCGAGCGCACCTCCTGGCTGATCGACGGCTGGGAGTTCCGCTTCGTCGTCTGCAGTAAATGGCGAGAGTGAGGTCATCCAGTCTTGCTTCCGAGTTGCCGACCCTTGCCACCGCACGCCGAGTGGGGAGACGGATTCGGTCGCTGGCCGCGCGAGTATCGTCCCCTCCGATGTTACCGTTGGTTTGGCAAGCGTCGTGAGTGGCTCATCCTCGGGAATCGCATCTGGTGGGGCGAGTTCGAGGGCAGTATCGCCGATCTCGATGATGTGGTCGGCAGACTGATCACCGACCGTTCCTCCATCCGCGACCGATTCGGCGTCCCCTGGCCCCGATTGTTTGTTGTCGTCAGTGCCACGTTCGTATTGCTCGTCAGGGTCGAATTCGTACTGGAGGTCGCCCGCCTCATAGTGCTCGACGAATGTCTCGCGGTCGAATTCGACAGGCTGTACGAGTCGGGATGCGATGTCGACCTCGGTACGCTCGATGTCGAACGTCTCGGGATAGACCGACCGGAGCCGCTTCTCAAGGGTATCCAGATGGTCGTCGGCACCGTAGTAGAATTCGACGGGGTCATCTTTCCCCTCGCTGAGCGCGAGGAATTCGAAGCGTAGCGGTGTGTCGCTATGTAGCGGATTGAGTTTGTCAGCTAGCCCTGTCGAGTCCGTGGAGGTCAGTTTGTGGAGGCTCTCCAGTGCCTGCGGCAGACGCTCCGGATTGAGCCGTTCGGAGGTTGGCGTCACGCGAAGGTACTCACGCATCGCCGTCACCTCCCGCTGCGCCACCATCAGTCTCTGCTGGCGTCTGCTCAGGTGGGCGTTGTCCGTTGTCGGTCGCTCGGCTTTCAATATCGTCTTGGAACGCCTGCACCTCCGCGTCCACAGCATTCTCACCAGTCCCCGGGAGTGAGTCTCGCCGTTGCTCGGTTGGCTCGAAGTCGATGACCTGCTTCTCCTTGGGCATCGCTTTGACCTGAATGCCGCGCCACTCGCCGTCGACGCCCACGAGGGCCTCGGAGAAACCGGCGTCCTCGTTGCCAGGAACGGCGTCCTGAACGAACCGCATCTGCGCGTAGTTCAGCCCGAACTCGTCGGCCCACTCCTTGTCCATCCCGTCGAGGCGGTGGAACTGCTTGACCGCACACTGGTCCAGGATGGCCTCAGATTCGGCGTGCTCGAAGAACTCGTCGACGGTCTGCGTGACCAGTCGGATCGAGAGGTCGTGGTGACGGTGGTGGCGGAACACCGTCTCGAGGAACGCTAGACTCGCGGCGTCCTGCATGATGTAGCGGGCCTCGTCGATGTAGAACACGACCTCCTTCTCCGAGACCTTCGCTCGCTCGTAGACCAGCGAGATGAGCAGCTGCATGGTCAGCGCCGTACTGCTGTCGACGCTCCCCTCCTGCTGGGCGAGGTCGAGATAGATGACCTTCTCGTCCCGGATGTCGAAGTCGGATTCCTGGCCGAGGTTGGCGTGGCGACCGTCGTCCTCGAAGGGGCGGAGCTGGTCGAGGAGCCACGTCGCATCCTCCTTGATCTTCCCGGCCTCCTCGTCGGATCGGACAACGAACTCCTCGGGATCGTTGACCATGTCCTCGAAGACGTCCATCATGTCCCGGATGGTCGGACTCGGGTTGCCGTGCGTCGAGATGTCGTCGGTGATGTCGTTACGCTTGTACGCTCGCTTGAGACCCAGTTCCAGTGTCGTCCGGCGGTCACCCAGCGAGATCCCGCGGAGCGCGAAGAAGTTGGTAAGGAAGCTCATCGCGTCGTCGAGCTTCTCGTTGAACGGGCTCGCGTCCTCACCCATCGCCCGCTGGACGTGCTCGGGTGTCTCGCGGATCTCCAAGGGATTCAGCCCGAGTGTCCCGCCGACCGTGATGCGTTTGGCATCGAGCGCTTCGGCGACTCCTGCCCAGTTGTTCAACGGCTCGAGGATGATGCCGATTCGGTCCTTGCTCTGCTCGATGGAACGGATGAAGTTCTGCTTCGAACTGAACGACTTCCCCGAGCCGGTATCGCCCACGGTGAACATCGCGTACCCGTTGTCCCGGGCGAACGGGTCGATGACCACGGGGCTTTGATTGTCTTTGTGAATCCCGAACTCGACGCCGCCCTCCTCGAGGATCGTCGCGTTGTGAGGCGAGGAGAGTAACGCGCCGACGGCGCCGCCGAGCGCAATCGATGTCCGCCCGAACTCGTTGTCGCCGATGGGTGCGGCGGACTGGAGAGCGAGATCCTGCCGACAGATTGCGGTCTTCGGCGTGAGGTTCGCCGGATCGTCGCGGAGCGCGCTCTTGACCTTCTGGACGGCATCTCTGAGCTCGTCTTTCTCGTCGGCCCGGACCGTGATGAACATCCCTTGGTCGAAGACGTTCGCGCCGTTCTCGACAGCCTTGTACGTCGCTGCGGCCTCGTTGGCGCGCTCTTGGAGATACGCGCTCCGGATACTCTGTTCGAGGTCAGCATCGACCTGGAGGTCGTCCGCGATGTCCTGCAGTTCGTTCCGGGCCCGCTCCTGGTTCTTCGGCGTGATGTGGGCCGTCAGATCGAACTGCACGTCGGTCATCTCGAAGAGGTCGCTCAGATACCCGTCGTTGGGATAGTCGGCATAGTTAGCGATGTACAGTGTCGTCGTCCACTGCTCGCCGACCCGTGCGGCTCGCGTTTCCCACTCGACAGCTCCGGGCGCGGTGACGGTCTTGTGCGACTCGGAGATGTCGTCGAGGAGCTTGCGTTCGGCCTCGCCTTCTTCGAGTGTCTCCTCGTCGAGGATATCGGTGAAGTCCACGTCTGGTTCATCATCCGCAGTGAAGCGGTCCCAGAGGTACTTACCGCCGACGCCAAGGCCGAGACCTACTGCAAGGGCTAGTACTGCACTCTCTGCTGGTGTCAGGTTCTGGAGCCACCCGGTGACGGAGCCAAGCGCGCCACCATCAGTCTGGAGGATCACATTACGCATCGTGTGGGTCCTCCCGGCGCGAGTGGCCGATGATCGATTGGTCGCGAACGACACGTTCCGCCTCGTCGTAGTCATGTTCGCGGCCGTTCCAAAAGTCCATATTCAGAACGAACAGCTCGACCGTGCTGAGTCGACGTGCGGACCACCCCGACGCCTGCTGGATGAACTCGGAGCGAACGTCGTTCACGCGACTGTCGAGCTTCTCGAACATCTGCGCACGACGTTCGACGTCGGTGAGGTCCTCGCGGCGAGTGACGAACGGGTTGAACAGGAACCCGATGACGGGGAACTGGGTCAGCTTCTCGGCGGGGGTGCCCTCGTCGCGGAAGCGGTCGTACACTTCTATCGGGCTGACTTCAACGCCGATGTAGTACCGGACCTGCTGAATGCCCCGGTCACGCATCTCCTTCGGCCGTGTTTCCCGATATTCTTCGAGGAGTTCCCGGAAGATCGGGTTCTCCGTAACGTCTTCGTCAGTGAGGCGCTCCTCGATGGTCTCGGTGATCTGCTCGACCGGGAAGGAACGGGTTGTGGCGTGGAGTTTGAGCTTCGAGTCCAGCTCTTTGTTGGCGAACTCTTCTCCGGCGTCTTGCAGCTGTGCCCAGTCGTCGGACATTGCGAAGTCCATGTTGGCCGGATCGATCTCGATGAATGCCTCCATCGAGCCGTCTTCACGCTGGATAGCACCAGCGCCCGGCCACGCTCGCTTGATGTTGGTGAGATCCTGCGTTCGCTCGTCCGGCTTGAACGGCGTGTAGTTCGCGAGTCCGCCCTCGTTGCGCTCTGACTCGTTGGTACCCGTGTCGGCGTTGGCGGGCGCACTGAACGTGACCTGAGGCCGTTTGAGGTACCGATAGACGTCTTTGGTCCACGTCCAGGCGTTCTGGTGGGTTGGTGAGACGTAGATGACGGCAACGCCAAAGCCAAGCCCGCCAGCAACGAACGGGAGAGCCAGTGATTCGATCCCGGTGAGGCCCGCGATAAACAGCCCAATAATGGGGAAGGCGATGAGCATGCCGACGTCCCCTTCCTCGATATTGAGATACGGGATGCGGCTCTCCTCGCCGAACTGATCCATGATGCGCCGTGCGGCCGCGTCTTGATCTGCTGACATTGTTAGTGGATTCCTCGATCAAACTCCATCCCACGGTCGTCACTCGCCGATTCCGCTGTCGCTCCACCAGGGTCATTCTCTGTTCGACGGTACGATGGCGTCCCGCCATCGTCTCCTCCATGCCCACCGCGGGCAGCCGCTTTTTGGGCGACGGCGTGGCCAGCGGCGGCTTTCGGCCCCCATCGAGCGGCGGTCGTCGCGACGCCGGCGCCACCGACGTAGGCTCCAGCGGCGACACCGCCAACGAGTGCTGCGCCTTTCGTTGCACCGCCGACGACTTTGGCCGTCAGCGGAGTCGCGTATTTGAACGTCTTCCACGTGATGTAGAGGGCGACCAGCGGGAGGGACGCAGCGACGAGATATTTGAGGAACGCTGTTCCTGGCGTGAGCGTCCCACCGCCGTAGATCAAGTCGTACCCCTTGAGGACCATCGCTGCCGGGAGCGGGAGGACAGCCAACGGGACAAACCGTTTGCAAAACCCCATCGCGATATCGGATACGACCGGAATATTTCCGTAGGCCAGTGCAAATGCAATCGGCATTCCGTACAGGTAGACATACAGCAGAATCATCCGGATGTAGAACAGCGCCTCCAACGCCCACATCGAGATTCCACCAATCACGGCAAACAATAATCCCAGCCCTGGGTTTGTGATAGATACTTCCAAGAATCCAATCATCGCCTCCGTAACCGAGGAAAGCTCCGGCATCAGGGCGATAGTGAATCCGTCAACGAGGTAGAGCGCGAGAGTCCCAATCCAGTACCACGTAATGATTAGAAAAGCACCGACCCAGGCCGTTTTCTTCGTTTTTCGGGCTTCGTAGGTACTTCCAATATTGAAGATCCGAACCGTGTGACGGCCCTGAACGCTCATCACAAGGAGCAAGAGGGAAACTAGCATGATTTCGCCGCCGATGAGAGCATCGTGAATCGCTGGCCAGGGTGCATTGGTCGGTTCACCGAAGACAAAAGCTCCGTTCGTCTCTGGAGTAGGTGTCCCGAACATTCCCTCAGTCAGAGTTTCATACCCTGATCTGAGACCGTCCATGAACAGCCCAATGAACCACTCAACGACGCCCTTGATACCCTCAAGGACGACATCAATGAGATCGACCATCGTTATACCTCAGTGATCGTGACCTCACAATCAGTCATATCGTCGGAACCAGTGTATTGAACGTTGTAGGTGCTTGAGACCTGATTTCCACCGACCCGTGTCTCAACGATAACAGTAAACTGGCCACTATTCCCGTCTGGGGAGCATCCCATCCCGTCCTCAGTTTCTGTACCGAACGGAAACGAACTACTGAACAGGTCGGCCGTCTCGCCGGGGGAAACTACTACCCGGTCGGTTTCGTGCATTCCACTGCCTCTGGGGTTCTCAATTGGATTGGGAACGTCCCCGGAGAAGATTAGTTCAGTTATCGCTTCCGGACCGCTTCCTGTGTTCTCTACCGTAACGAATGCCTCGCCATTCTTGATCCGGTCTGTCTCGCTCTCACCATAGACTTCGTCCCACGGCTTATCTGGGTTATTCCGATAGAGTCCGACATCCTGTATCTGGATTTCTGGACGGAGTTCAGTCGTGGTCTCAACTACTGTCTCCTCGCCTTTCAACGCGAGTACGCGGTACTCACCGGGCGCATACGCGGTGCCGATCTCGAACGAGACCTGCTGAGCACCCGCGGCTACGTCACGTTTCCCGAATAACTCGCCGTTCGGTTGGATGAGGTTGACCTGGTCGACGTCGGCCTCTTCGGAGAGTTCGACGACGAGTGCTGTTCCCTCAATAGTGATACGCGTGAGTGGACCTTTGCCATCTGGAGAGGTCGTTCCGTCACCAGGCGTCCCAGAACCGCCATTGTCGTTCAGACAGCCAGCGACGCTCATGAGGGCAGCACCTGCGACTGTTCGGAGGGCGGTTCGCCGACTGATGTGTGGGTGGTTTCTAGTCATGACTACGGGTTCCGTTGGAAGATGTCTTCTGGACCGAGCATTCGGAGAAGTCGCTTGCCAGCGTAGAACATCACAACAAACGGGATGAGCTGCCAGCCGACCTCGAAAATGAACGCGAACCAACCGTCGATGGTGCCAAGCGGGTGCCAGCGAGCAGTTGCCGTCGCACTCACATATGCGGGGTCGTGCCCGAGCCACGAACCCGGATGGTACCGAGCCGTGTAGATACCCGGCTTGTCGATCGTCACAATCGCTACCCCGGAGGCGTTGGTCTCAACACGTTGCTCAGCGATGGTGATGTACCCGTTGCGAGTGTTCCCGCCGATTGGATATCGTCGGTCGGGATCGCTGAGCACGATTGGTGCGCCGGTCTCGTTATCCCGGAGCTCGATGCGGAGTGTGGCCTGGCTTTCGTTCTGCTGGAGCACCTCAACAGTCAGATTACTGCGCCGGAGCTGCCGCTCTGAGCTAGCGTCAGGTGCCACAATCGAGGCGTTCACGCCCCGTACGATCCCCGCTACTTGGAGGGCGTTGCGGTCGACGTTCTCCGCGCGAACCGCAACACCGTACGTCGTCGTGTACGACTGGTTGACGATGTCGATGTTGATGTTCTCACCGAGCGTGCCGACCGGAGACGGTCGGTCAATGCCCCAGGTGTCGATGATCTCTGGGCCATCGCGAACTGGTTCAGCCCTCGGGCCGATCCGCGATGGATATGCATGGACGTACACGGGAATTGCGTCAGACTCGACGGTGGCGCTGTCGGTCCGGTTCGACCTGACGAGGGTATCCCAATTGGAGTTCCGAGCGGTGTAGAACCGCCAGACGCCACGCACTCGTGCGCTTCCATTCTCCGTCAGCGTGTACCCCTGCCACGGTCGAGACTGGAAAATGGCCACACCGGCGTCACCATTGGGATACTCGGCGTAGTAGGGGTACGCTGAGAGGTCGTAGATCTCGACGGCGATCGAATCCGAGACGTTGAGCGATTCGGTTCGGTACGTGACCTCGACATCGGTCTCGTCGCCTCGGTCGATTCGCGTGGTCTTCTTCAGCCGGACGCTGATCTCGGCTTCAAGCGTGAGGTTTGCACTCCAGTCATCCTCGATCTGGTAGTCGAGGGCCGGCGTGTGCGAGCCGTCACGCTCGACGATGGTTTCGCCGTCCTTCTGCAATCGAACCTCCTCGACCTCGTTGCTCGCGAGCGACCACTCGATCGTCGTGTTCCCCGAAGAGCTGCCGTTCGGGACGCGAACGCGATAGTCGACGAGCCCCCGCATCGTGCCGTTCGGCGCGATATAGAGCGGCGTATCACCCGACTCCAAGTGACCTCGCGTCGACGGCTGCACTGCGAATACCGTGGCGTGGGCGTCCTCGATAAACACGCCATCTTCGAGCGACGCGTGGCGCGGATGCACGGACGTATCCGACCCACCGGCTTCGAGATCAGCGAAGTCGTTTCGCGTCCACGTTGCAGCTGTCGCCGGCGGGCGCGTGAACGTGATGTCCGTCCCGTTTGCGAGCTGGTGCATCGCGGTCCGGCTCTCGCCGTAGCGCTGCTGGTACTCCTCTTGGGTGATGTAGTTGTCCGCGTCGCGAGACCACAGCGTCGCTGATTCATTTTCTGTGAGGCCATTCCCTCCGTGCCTGGCCGTGGCGGGCTTGCAGTGACGAGACCTGTGACTAGGCTCGTCACGAACAGGGCGGCCATTAGCACGGAGAGCTCTCGTTGTGTCATGGGGGCTCGCGACGGGGGTGGTAGTCGCCTACCAGGGGGCGAGGTCGACGCACTGCGCCAGCGGGAGGTTCATCATCGACCCAGCGACGGTGTAGAGTGGGCCGAGGGCGACGAGGACGACCGCGGACTTCATCGCCGACCGTTTGTGCCGCTTGAGGCCCTTCTTCTGCTCGGGCGTGATCGTGAACATCTCGATAAGGGAGTCAGCCTGCCACACGACTGCGAGGCCGACAATGCCTAGCGCCGTGGTAAGCTGGAAGAAACCCTCGATCATGCCGGGAAGGTTGTCCGCACTACAGACGGCATTCGTCTGTGCGGCGGCGGGTCCCACAGCGAACAGGCTCAGGGCGACGACGATGAACATAGCTTGCCTGGGAAGCCTACTCGATGCCGTGGACTGGCTGTCGGGGCGATTCGAAGCCGTCTCGGAGGGCGTATTGTCCTGTGACATAGCGGGTTACTCCTCTGCGTCGTCGACGAGTGCTTTCAGATCAGCGTAGCGGTTGGTCTCGTCGACGATCTCGTCTTTCGTGTAGCCCTGTTCGCGAGCCCGTTCGAAGAGATCTCGAAGCTCGTCAGGGTCAACGTCGCGAAGCTCCATCTCATCTCGGAGGGCGCGGCGGTAGAGGGCGGACCCGTTGATATGGCTGTTCCACGTCAGGTACAGGTCATCGATGTCTTCGATGGTGACTGCCCGTGTGATCATATGTGCGGGGTGGGTATGCACCGGTTGAGCCCCGGTCCATGGTGGTGCGATAGCTAGAAGATCGGTATATGCTTTCTGGCCACCAACTGGCGCAAAAATCTAAAGTAAATTATAACCGGATAGCTCGTTCACCTCGCAAGGGTACGGTTAACCAACAATGGGGCTAGATTCCGTTGTCTGTTGGTTAAGGTTAGGATGGCCTCTACTCGAGTTCCACGACCTCTCCACGCCCGTTGTCAAGGATTTCTCGCACCTCGGCCAAGCGTTCCTGACCCTCCTCGTGGAGCCTTGTCCCTTCATCGAGATCACACTCATCCGCATCGAGCTGCTCAATGATTTCTTCGACACGGGTCAGCCGGTCGTGAATCTCTTGGTCGTTTGCCACGCTCAGATCACCCCCAACCAAAGCCCAGTGATAGCCAACAACAGCAACAACAGCACAGCGATTGCGGCCTTGTAATAGACCGGCGGGAGGCCCTCGGGTACGGCCGCCTCGTCGACTGCTTCGGCAAGCTCCCGTTCATGTTCGTGCTCTTGCTGGAAGGTCTCGTACGCGGCGTCGAGTTGCTGTGCCAGCGGCTTGACTTCGCCCGCCAAGAACTCCTCGCGGGAATTCACGATATACTCACCGGCGGCCGTCGGCGTGATCGTTGCCACATCCGCGACCTGATCGGCGATTAACCGGTCGTCAGTATGCCCGATCGCCGTGACGATCGGGGTGTTTGCGGTGAAGATAGCTTCCGAGACCCGCTCGGTGTTGAACGCCTGGAGGTTCGAATCGCTCCCGCCACCGCGACCGACGATAATCGCGTCGACGTCCTCGGAGCGGTCCAGATGGTGGATGCCGTTCGCGATGGATGTGGGCGACTCCGACCCTTGGACGGTGGCGTCCTTCACCAGGATGTCGACGGTAGGGTCCTGTTCGTGGATCGCGTTCTGGATGTCATAACGGGCATCGCCACGGAGGGAGGTTACGACCCCAACCCGCTCTGGGAACGCCGGCGGGCGCTGTTTCTGCTCGTCGTCGAACCAGCCACGCTCTTCGAGTTCGCTTCGTAGTCGCTCGACGGCAGCTGCTTGATCGCCGTCGCCGACGACGATCACCTCCCACGGCTTGAGGTCGATTTTCCCGCCCTCTGTCCAGTAGTCGATATCGCCTTCGAGGATGACCTCGGTCCCGTCCTCGAGGTCAGCGTCCATCTTCTGATAGCGGTTCGCCCAGAGCATACAGGGAAGCTCGGCGTCGCCGTCAGTCAGGGTGAAATAGAGGGCGGTACTGTTCTGATGGAGATCCGTGACCTCGCCAATACAGCGGACGCCGTTGAGGGCAGGCGTGTCCTGGACGACCGATGCAATTCGGTCGTTCAGCTCTTGGACTGAAAGAACATTCCCGGACAGGACATCATCTACCTCCCGTTCGGCATCAGCCATCGCACTAACTTAACACGGGGAGAGCAGATTCAAAAATGTACTCACCAGTGCCAGTGTACCCTGCCAACTGTTCTGTGTCGTTGAATTACTCCAGTAACCCGAGGTCAGTGAGCCGGTTTTCGATCACTGTAAGCGCTTGTTCAGCATCGTCAAGCTGTTTTCCGCCCGTGATGACGAGCTTTCCACTCCCGAAGAGGAGTGCGACGACGTCCGGGTCGTCAAGCCGGTAGACGAGCCCCGGGAACTGCTCTGGTTCGTATTCGATGTGTTCGAGACCGAGGCCGATCGCAATCGCATTCAAATTGAGTGTGTGGTCGAGGTCCCCACTTGAGACAATATTCTGGATTTCGATATCTGGAGAGGTAGCGACATCGACACCCAATTCACGGAGCTCGTCGAAGACGTATTCCAACGCAGTCGTCACATCGTCGACGCTTTTTGCACCCGTACAGACGACTTTCCCCGAGCGGAAAATGAGCGCTGCGGCTTTAGGATCGTGCATCCGATATACGAGTCCAGGGAAGTTATCGGGATCGTAGTCGGTGGCTCCTAAATCCTCAGAAAGCGTTTCCAGATCGAGTTCTTGACCGATATCGGACGACGCGACCACATTCTCGACTTGAATTGATTCGGCTGTGACACTCATAGGAGTACCTTCCAGTCACAACCCCCTTAAAACGGGGAGTGACTTCGAGCGTCGGTGTGGTACCTTCCGAATTAGAGGTCGCGGGGCTGGACCGTCTTCCGGTCGTTGGCCTCGGCACGCTCGGCGGCGTCGTCGAGCAGTTCGGCGACCTCTTCGTTGAGGGCGTCGTAGAAATCTGCCGAGACGTTGTGGTCCGAAAGTGCGTCCTTCACGGCTGCTTTGACGATTAGGTCAGACATTCCATCGCGGACTTCTCTTGTCCACCATATAAAGGTTCGAAGTTCTCACGCAGGGTTCTCGCCTCGTCGTATCGAATATTGGCATCTGAGTACCAGAGAGAACATATGCCACCCCTCAAAAATAGAGAACAGGCAGATGCACGATCTAACTGGGTTCCAGCGGGATATCTTGTACGTAACCACCGGGCTCGAGGAACCACATGGGCTCGCAATCAAGGACGAACTCGACGACTACTACGAGCAGGAGATCAATCATGGCCGCCTCTATCCGAATCTCGACGATCTCGTCAACAAAGGACTGCTGGAGAAGGGTGAACTCGACAAGCGGACGAACGTGTACACGGTCACGCAACGCGGATTGCGGGAAATCGAGGCGCGACGTGAGTGGGAAAGTCAGTATTTAGAAGATGTGAACGCACCCACTACGTCGTAGAGTCATTATAAAAACGGGACTGCTTTACCCACTTCCCACGAATCCACAGTAAGATGGCTCGGCTCGTCTTCTATCACCACCCACAGGCCGAGAATTTCTCACTCAAATATAGCTCGGCATCGGTGGCAGAAATCCTGTCTCAGCGAGAGCAATCCGGCGAGTCGACAAAGCTCATCGGGTACCCCTTCGAAGCTCCAGTCTATGTGCTCTACGAAGGCGAGTCAGAGATCGAATCTGCCCAAGAGGTCGACTTCGATCAGGAATGGCTGAGCGACCGTATTCGTGACCTCCCCCGTGCTGGGCAGGTTGTCGCATTCCGATTAGTAGAGTTGCTCGAAGCCGCGGTCGATGTTCGCGATGAGGATGAGTTCCGGCTCTACAAGGAGTTAGAACCGCAAAAGATCCAGCAGGCACTCGATCACGTCTCCTGGGGAGCACCACTGCCGACCGTCGCTGGAGAGGTGATGTCGAATTTGATCCTCCGACATTCCCTCCCAAATGCGAATCACCGAACTGGCATCGCGATGCTGCAGTTCTGTATTGAGAGTGTGGACCCGGATTTTGAGATGCCACGAACGCACGTCGACGACGATACCTGGCGAGAGTGGGTTGATCCCTATATTGTTGATTCTAAGCGTCTCATCACGGTCCGCCGGAACAACCTCCGTTTCAAGCAACTCGAAGAGCTGGACGTCGACCTCGTCGAACGGAAAGACGGGATCCAAATCCGGTTAGCCGAGTTCGAGCTGGATATGCACTGGCGAGAAGCCCTCTCAGAGTATGCTGGGCAGCACGAATCTCACTGTACGGACTTCGCGCAGGCAGTTCTCGAACGAGCAGGACGGGACGATCTGCTCGACCGTCAAGGACCAACGAAACAAGAGTTCATCACGTATCTGGAGGACGGACTGGTCGAACGGGACTTCAGAGAAATGTTTTGATCAGTCGCGAAGCTCGGCGACCGACTGACCAACCTCACGGACGTGTTCACTTCGCTCGAGGTCGAGTTCCTCGGCGAGGTAGTCAACAGTCTCTTCGAGGCTCATATCGGAATGAAGTCTGTCTAACGGTATAAACCTAGTGCTGACGCAGCAATGTCGCCCATCAGAGGAAGCGTCTGTGTATACCAAATTACGTACCCCTCGGGAAAACTGTGGAATCGGTGATCGCATAGCGATACCCACCGAAATCACGCAGTGTCGCCATTTGCTGTCCATTAACCGAACTCAATTGAAAGAAGCTCCGAAGCGATCGGGAGCGTTTCAGTCTGCAGGTTGTGCGTCAGTCGCTGGTGTCCCGCTTGGAAGCTCGGGGATGGACAGGTCCACGCGGCGGAGCAGCTGAGCGTTGATGGCAACGATGACTGTACTCAACGACATCAAGAGCGCACCCACAGCGGGCGACAGCAGAATCCCGATCGGTGCCAAGACGCCCGCTGCGAGCGGAATCGCGAACACGTTGTAACCGGCCGCCCAGACGATGTTCTCCTGCATCTTCCGGTAGCTCGCCTTACTGAGTTTCACGAGCCGAACGACGTCCATCGGGTTGTTCTGGACGAGGATGACGTCGGCCGACTGGACGGCGACGTCGGTGCCGCTCCCGATCGCGATACCGACGTCGGCCCGGGTCAGCGCCGGCGCGTCGTTCACACCATCGCCGACCATCCCCACGAGCTTCCCCTGGTCCTGGAGTTCCTGGACTTTCTCGTCTTTGTCTTCGGGGAGGACCTCCGCGAACACCGTGTCGATGCCCAGTTCGTCGGCGACGGCGTTGGCGACGTCCCGAGAGTCGCCAGTCAGCATTGCCACCTCGATGCCCAGATCGTGGAGGGCATCGACGACGCGGAAACTCTCCTCGCGGATCACGTCGGCCATCGCGAACGCGGCGATCAACTCTCCGTTGCGAACGAGATACACCACAGTCTGGGCGTTCTGGCCGGCCTCGTCAGCGAAGCGCTGGAGATGGTCGGGGATCTCGCTATCCAGCTGGGTCAACAGGTTCGGCCCACCAACGTACACCTCGTTTCCGTCGACGTTCGCGCGAACCCCTCGTCCTTTGATCGCCTCGAAGGCGGTCGCATCAGGGGCGCTGAGATCGCGCTCGTCGGCAGCCTCGCGGATCGCTCGGGCGATCATGTGTTCGGAGTCGCTCTCGACAGCTGCCGCTAGTGCCAGCGCGTCGTCCTCGTCGACGCCCTCGACGGTCGCCATATCCACGACGCCGTGTTCGCCCTCGGTGAGCGTCCCTGTCTTATCGAAGATGATGGCATCCAGGTTCCGCGCGTCCTCCATCGCGATGCGGTCGCGAACGAGCATCCCGTTGCGCGCTGCAAGTGAGGTGTTGATCGCGACGACCAGCGGGATAGCGAGCCCGAGGGCGTGTGGGCAGGCGATGACGAGCACCGTTACGACTCGCTCGATGACGGTCGCGTCGAACGAGACCGCGACCGTCCACGCGATTGCGGTCACGACTGCCGCCCCGAGCGCGACGTAGAACAGCCAGCCCGCCGCGCGGTCGGCCAGCACCTGCGTCTTGGACTTGCTCTGCTGAGCTTCCTCGACGAGTCGCATGATGCCAGCAAGCGTCGTCTCCTCGCCCGTCGCACCGACACGGACACGGAGACTGCCGTCACCGTTGATCGTCCCACCGATGACCTCGTCGCCGGGTTCCTTCGAGACGGGCTTGGACTCACCCGTGATCATCGACTCGTTGACGTCTGAATCTCCCTCCTCGACGACGCCGTCGGCGGGCACGCTCGCGCCCGGCCGGACGAGCACGAGGTCTCCCTCGGAGAGCTCACTAACAGGGACCTCTTCGGTCTCGCCGTCCTCGGTGAGTCGTTCCGCTGTGTCCGGCATCAGCTTCGCCAGTTCGTCGACGGCGCTCGAGGCTCGGCGTACCGACCGCATCTCGATCCAGTGGCCGAGGAGCATGATGTCGATCAGTGTGACGAGCTCCCAGAAGAACGCCGACTGCGTCGGGAACACCACGCTCGCGAGGCTGTAGACGAACGCGACGGTGATCGCCATCGAGATGAGCGTCATCATCCCCGGTGCCCGGTCTTTCAGCTCCGGCACCGCCATCTGGAGGAACGGCACCCCACCGTACGCGAAGACGATGACGGCGAACACCGGGTTGATCCACTCGCTCCCCGGGAACGTTGGGACGGAGAACCCGAGCCACTCCTGGAGCATTTCGCTGTACAGGAGGACGGGAATCGACAGGAGCGTCGAGACGAAGAAGCGCCGGCGGAACATCTGCTCGTGGCCTTCGTGCATCCCGCCATGCCCCTCACCGTGGCCCTCGTGGGAACCGTGGTCGTGCCCTTCGCCCTCGTGTCCGGCGTGCTCGTGCTGCTCGTGGGATGCCATTTCATTCGCCGCAGCAGGGTGAGCCTCGTCCTCCAGTAGCTCCTGTTCTACCCCTTCTTCGTCAGATTCACCGACCGCTTCATCGTGGTCGCCGTGTTCGTGCTGGTGACTGCTGGTGTCCTGCTGATCCTCTCCTCCCTGGGAATTCTCAGTTGTATCTTTGTGGTCATCCATAGATCATGTTCTCTGTAGAGGTGGATTCGCTGGCTTCCTGAATCTTCGCCCCTGAAACCGTACAGCAGGACCATCGTAGGCAAACTCCAAAGACAACTGTAGACCGTCGTCTCGAAGCGGTCCGTGCTATCCGCTAATTCCTACTCAGGCGTGAGCGGTGTACCCTGCGCCTTCGACGGCCTCCACAAGGGCCGTGACCTCTGCCTCACCCTCGACACTTGCCTGTTCGCTTTCCCTGTCGACGGTCACGGAAGTCACGCCAGAGACCTCTTCAAGGGCCTCTTCGACCGTCTGCTCACAGTGACCGCACGACATTCCTTCCACGGTGATGGTTGTCGTCATACAGAGGTACATACGTCTCCCTCTCTTTAGCGGATTTCCCCTTCGATCATACTGGTCTCTTGGGGGTCAAACTTTAGAATCCAAGTAACACCTGCGGGCGCAACGAACCAAATCACAGATTCACCAGCTGTCGATGGCGGGAAGATTCAGGTCTCGTTGTGGCGCTCCCTGTACGTCTTCGCTGCTAAAAAGACATATAGTGCGCCGATAGCCCGAATACCCGAGCGGAATCGCTCATTCCATTCTATCGACTCCGGACGCTCGTACAGGAACGCGGTGGCAAATCTCCGATACAGATCGGGAAACAGGAGGACGATCGCGCCGAACAGGCCGGTAAGATTCATCAGCCACGCGTATGCTCGCCCGTTACGGAGGGAAATCGAAGCTATCAGAACGCCCTCCGACCGGATAGCTGGACGGACCCACTCTCTCACAGTTCCCTCACTTGGGTTCGCAATCGCGAGTTTCTCGAAGAGCCCGACGATCTTGTCCGGGAACAGTGCTGAGATAGCGCCGAGGACACCCACGAGTGTTCGAATCATACGATATTGTACGACTGGTGCGGACATAATTCCCGCTGCGACCCTACACTAGCGAGAATAAGGGAATCCGAACAATAGCGACTTCGAATAAGGAACGACGCCCAGAGGACGCTTCTCGAATGAATGTCCCGAATACTCAGGGGTTCGGGGCATAGAGGGCGTAGAGAATTGACAGCATCCCGGCTGCGGTGACAACTGCTGCGACGAATCCTGCTTCGAAGATCGACACCTGGAGGAGTTCGAAGAGGACGCCTTCGAGAAGGCCGCCCAGCCCGACCAGCGCGAAGCCGGCGGCGACGTACAGGAGCAACTGCGTGTGATGCCGCTGGTACCCACGATAGGCTTGGTACGCGATTACCAGCGCCAGCGCGGTCGTGAACAGCTTGCCGATGACGAATAGCGTGTGTTCCATAAGTCAGTCTCCCCGCATCTCCTCGAAGATGGTCGTAATCCGGTCGGCGGGGTCCGGCCGGACATCGATCTGGACGTCGAAGCCCTTGGCCTGCAGGAGGACTTCGACGCGTTCGAGGCGCGCCTCGTACTCACTGTAGTGCCGTCCGTCGGGGTCAACGTGCGTGTACTCCTCGAGGAGGCCCTGCTCGAC
>NZ_BBJO01000059.1 GCF_000739575.1 Halobellus rufus
TCCGTGAGATCGGACGGGCGGGTCCGTTGAGATCGGACGGGCGGGTCCGTTGAGATCGGACGGGCGGGTCCGTTCCTCAGGAACCGTCGGCGGGTTCAGTTCGCGCCGATGTGATCGAGCACGGCCGCGGTGTCGTTCGGCACCGGTTCGGGTTTCCCGCCCGCCTCGAACGCGGCGTCGGGATCCTTCAGGAGGTGTCCGGTCGTGAGACAGACGACGTCCTCGTCGGCGTCGACGACGCCGCGGTCGCGGAGCTTTCGGAGCCCGGCGACCGAGGCCGCCGAGGCGGGTTCGACGCCGATCCCCTCGCGCGCGAGGTCGCGCTGGGCCTCGGTGATCGCGTCGTCGGAGACAGCGACGGCCGTGCCGCCGGTCTCGCGGATGCCGGGGAGCGCCTTCGGCGCGTTGACCGGGTTGCCGATGCGGATCGCAGTCGCCCGCGTCTCGACTTCCTCCCAGCGCTTCGTGTCGTCCCAGCCGTTCTCGACGGCCTCGACCATCGGGGCCGCGCCCTCGGCCTGAACGCCGGTGAGCATCGGTACCTCTGCGGGATCGAGCGCCCCGGACTGGACGAGTTCGCGGAACGCCTTGTACAGCGCGGAGGTGTTGCCCGCGTTGCCGACGGGCAGGACGATCCGGTCGGGGAAGCGGCCGTAGTCGTCGCGGAACTCCTCTAAGATCTCCAAGCCGATCGTCTTCTGTCCCTCCAGTCGGAAGGGGTTCAGCGAGTTGAGCAGGTACACCTCGCCGCGCTGGGCGAGGTCCTGCACGATGTCGAGACAGGAGTCGAAGTTGCCGTCGACTTCGAGGATTCGGGCGTCGTGGAGCGCCGCCTGTGCGATCTTTCCGGCGGCGACCTTCCCGGAGGGAGGAGGACGAGCGTCTCCATCCCGCCGCGAGCGCCGTAGGCGGCGAGGGCGGCGGAGGTGTTTCCGGTCGACGCGCAGGCGAGGCGGCCGACGCCGAGTTCCTTCGCGACGCGGACGCCGACGGTCATCCCGCGGTCCTTGAACGACCCGGTGGGGTTCATCCCCTCGTGTTTGATCCGGAGCGTCTCGACGCCGACGTCCTCGCGCAGGCGCGGGGCCTCGTGCAGCGGCGTGTCGCCCTCGGGGAGGGTGACGCCCTCCTCGAAGGGGAGCGCGGCGCGGTAGCGCCAGACGCCGCGCCCCTGTCCCTGGAAGTCTTCGAACGTGGGCGGTTCGGCGTAGCGCACTTCGAGCAGGTTGCCGTCCTCGCCGGTGTATCGGATCTCGTCGAACGGGGCGTACGTCTCGCCCGTCTCGATGTCCGCGAGCCAGACGCCGTCGTCGGCGACGTCCGGGGCGTCCGGCGCGGGAGCGGTGAGTTCGAGGCTCATTGTGCAATGCCTCGCGTTCGGCCGTGAAAAGGAGGCCGGTTCAGATTCGAGGGCGTCGGGGGTGTCGGGTGCCTCGCTGTGGTCTCACTCCGCGTCTTCGACGCAGGAGTCCTCGCAGCGCTACTCCAGTAACCCTCGCGGCGCTATTCCGCGTCGTTCCCGTACTCCTCGATGCTCCGATGCACGCGCTCGGTCCACTCGTCGAGGGCGTCGTGGAGCATCTCTTTCGCTTCAGGCAGTTCCGTGCCAGTGTACTGGTAGATGTACCCGCCCGAGTCGAGGAGCCGACGCTCGCGACTCGCGAGACCTTTCTCCATCAGCGTCGTCAGCGAGCGGTTGACGTTGCTCCGGTCCCGATCGAGGATGTCCGCGAGTTCGGCCACCGTGCTTCCGGGGTTGTCGAGGAGCGTGATGTACGTCCGGCTCTCGTGGCGCTGAATGCCGAACACGCAGGCCAACACCTCTTGGAATCCGGGTTCCTCCGCATCCAAGAGGTCGCTCATCTCTGGCACATCGCTCATACTCGGTAGCTCCTCACCCCGACGACTAAAGTCCCGCGTCGTCGGCAGCGCGACCCGACATCTGCGTCGTCGATAGCGTAACCCGGCAGTTGCGCCGTCGATAGCGGTGCCAGACATCGAGGGGACGCGACTGTCGAAGTCTTAAATACCAGCAGGCGGCTACTGAGCCGTATCGTAAACGGCACTATGTGTGATTCCGACAGCAGATCGACGGAGGATCCGCCGGAGGGCGGCTACCGTACCCTGATCGACAACTTCCCGAACGGGGTGATCGTGCTCTTCGATTCCGACCTCCGCTACCGGATCGTCGGCCCCGAAGTGCTCCCGTTCTCGAAGCGGGAGGCGGCGACGATGGTGGGAAAAGACATCTTCGAGCTGTTTCCGTCGGAAACCGCCGCGCGGCTCGAACCGCCGTTAGAATCCACTCTGGAGGGGAGCGCGGAATCGCTCGACGTCGAGTTCGGGGAGCACGTCCACCACCTCGAGACAGCGCCGGTCGAGATAGACGGCGACGAGTACGGCGTGTTGGTCACGCAGGACGTCTCCGAGGCGCGCGAGACCGAGCGCACGCTCAAGCGGCAGAACGAACGCCTCGATCAGTTCGCGAGTATGATCTCACACGACCTCCGAAATCCGCTCAACGTGGCCGCCGGACGGCTGGAACTCTTCCGGGAGACGAACGACGCGGACCACCTCACCGCGATCGAAGATTCGCTCGATCGGATCGACGAACTGACGACCGATCTCACCGGACTCGCACGGAGCGAGGGTTCCGTCGAGGACTACGAGACGGTCTCGTTGGACGCGGTCGCCCGGTCGGCGTGGAAGATGATCGACACGCGGGAGGCGACGCTGGAGACCGAACCGTGTTCGATCGCCGGCGACGAGAGCCAGCTGCAGGCGCTCTTCGAGAACCTCTTTCGGAACGCGGTCGGCCACGGCGGCGCGTCGGTGACGGTTCGCGTCGGTCCGCTGGCGGACGGCTTCTACGTCGAAGATTCCGGGAAGGGGATCCCGGCCGAAAAGCGGGACGCCGTCTTCGAGCACGGCTTCACCACGGGGTACAGCGGAACCGGAACGGGACTGACGATCGTGCAGCGTATCGCCGCCGCACACGGCTTCGACGTCAGTCTGCTCGATGGGTCGGCGGGCGGCGCGCGCTTCGAGTTCCACGAGCGCGACGGCGAATCGGAGAGCGCGTCGTAGTCCGCACCTGTCGATGGAACGTCGGACGCGTCACTCGACGCGGCCGTAGCCCATCTTCTCGATGCACGCGAGCATCCCCTCCTCGTCGTCGTGTTTGTGAAGCGTCGTGGGCGTATCGCAGTAGTACGTTTCGCCGTCGTGCCGGAGCGAGAGTTGGTGGGTCCCACCGAGGAGTTCGGCTTCGACGACGATCCGACGCCCCTCCCGGAGGGCGTCGAGGATCTCCTCGCCGGTCAACTCGCCGGATTCGATGCGCAGTGGGTCGGGCATACGGCTCGTTTCACGGCCCAGCACAATATTGTGACCGCTTTCGGGCCTGTCGGGGATCGCTCCAAGGCAGAGGGGGCCTCAGTGTCAGTTCGTCGTCGACCGGGACCGGTCGTCCGACGGCGGTGGCTCGACGCCTTCGACGACCTCGGCGGTTTCGGTCTCCTTCTCGGTGTCGACGTGCCAGCGCGTCACCTCGTCGTCGAACTCACCGAGGCGATCGCTGACTTCCTCTTTCAGTTCGTCGTCGTTGATGTTCACCTCGAAGATGAAGGAGACGTCGCCGTCCCCGCGCGCGGACTTCTGGATGTTCGCGCTGACGAGTTCGTTGTCGAAATAATAGGGGGCCAACTGCGTCATCACCCGCTGGTAGACGGTGTTCTCGACGCGCCGGAGCATCCGACGACCCGCGGAGTCGGCGGCGCGGGCGACGTATCCGATCGACTCGGACCACCGCTCGACGGCCTCGTCGTTGTCCCCCTCCTCGACTTTTTCGTACGATTCGGAGAGCCGCTCCCCGGCGGTCTGAAGGTCCTCGTCGGGCGCTTTTCCGGCTTTCTCTCCCTCCCCCTCGCTGACGCTCGCTTGCGCGGCGGTCTTCTCGCTCACGTCCTCGCCGAGCCGCTCGTGGGACTTCGGCCGCCACTCGTCCCACTCCTCGAAGGCGTCGCCGTCGACCCCGGCGTCGCGGAGTGCGCGCGTGATCCGTTCGCCGTGCTCGACGACATCGCCCCACGCCCCCCGAACTTTGAATCCGGAGACACTCTCTTCCATCGTCTCGCACGAGGTAGGTACGTGGAGATATAAAACTCTACTCCGTGCCGTGCGAGCGTCACACACGCGGGCCGCAGCTGGACCGCCGCACGGCGGGCGTGCAGACCGCCAGCACGCCGATACCCACCCCGTCAGCGGCCCCCCGACAGACCCGGGAGGCTTTTGTGCCGAACCGAAATGTATCGAGTATGGGATACACCGTAGTGAGCCACGAGGCGGTGAGTCCGGCCGACGAGCGACCGTGCGAACTGCGCCGACTCTCCGACGCAGCGGGGCTGTCGAACGTCGCGATCAACCGGTTCCGCGCGGAGCCCGGCGAGCAGATCCCGTTGGCGTACCACTACCACGACGAGCAGGAGGAGGCGTTCTACGTGCTTTCGGGGACGTTGGCAGTCGAGACGCCCGAGGAGACCTACCGCGTCGAGTCGGGATCGCTGTTCGCCGCGACGCCCGGATCGCCCCACAGAGCCTACAACCCGGACGGTTCGGGGGAGCCCGTCGAGATCCTCGCGGTCGGCGCACCGGCTGTGAGCGGGGACGCGAACGTCTACGAACCGGACGACGCTGAGGAAGACGACGGAGAAGACGCCGATGCGACCGACGCGGGCGCAACCGACACCGAGGGGGG
>NZ_BBJO01000058.1 GCF_000739575.1 Halobellus rufus
CGAGGGGAAGGCGATCATCACGCTCAACCCCGCGGAACCGCCGATCATGATGCGGAACACGGTCTACACGATGATCCACGAGGACTCCGACGTCGACGAGATCCGCGACTCCGTCTCGCGGATCGAAGCGTCGGTCCAGGAGTACGTCCCCGGCTACGACGTCACCCTCGAATATTCAAAAATATATCCGGAATCCGATCAACCCTAAGTTACAAATCCAATTTAGAAGTCACATTCCCAAGAACCTCATTGAAAAAGTCTAAATCATCTGGTTCAATTTCGTTATTGTTGATTCTCTCAGAAATAATTTCAGCTATTGGACGTTTAGCTAGTTCAATTTCACCATCTTCATTTTCAAGCTCCTCAGCAATATCCTGCCTTTCGAGTTCTCTCACCAAGATTTCATCAATTCGCTGCCCCTCGTATTCTTCTCTTCCTATCTTCCACTTGTTTGGGTCCTCTTTGTTTATTGAAATCGGCTCGAAATTCTCGTTTATCTCCGTGTAGAACTCATTGGTTGCTGCTACGTAGAATTCAGGATCGAAAATATCCTCAATAACAATTTCTTCATCGTGGGGTCTTCGCGATAGTAATTGGACTTGGTCATCATCAATATGCCTATGATGGTTATTGATGCGCCGCTCTACATCCTGTCCCTCTTCATCGCTATCGAGTAAAATTACGTATTCGAGATTTTCAGACTCCAACCAGCTTGCTTTACCGATGACGTCATCCGCACCACGAACGGGCATAAGCGAAATCTTACGCCAATCAATGAAACTACGATCCAGCACTTTATCCATATATGTTCCGACAGCGGAGAGGATGTAGTATTCCGATGGTCCTTCTACCAATAGCTGCCCTTCCGAAACGAAGGGGGAGGCGCTCAAATCGATTCCAAGGGTGTTCCGCAAGGGTTCAAGCGTGCCGGTGTCAGCATCAAAGATATCGGCGTTGATCGTTGTCCCATCCGGAGAGTCTTCAACTGTCCTGATACGTGAAGGGTATTGTTTCTCAATTAAATACGGAGAGTGTGAAGTGTATATTACTTGTTCCTCCTGAGCAATTTCTTCCAGCGATTCTAACCAGTCCTGTTTCCCAGATGGATGAAGATGAACAGCTGGATCATCCAGAAGAAGAATTTTATAACCATTGCTGTCTCCACCAGTTTCTGCGAGTATATTTACATAGAATGAAAAGAACCACTGAAACCCTTCACTGCGCTGCGAAGGATGAGTTAATCCACGTTCCTCATTATGAATTTCATCCTGAATATAAAGTCGCAGGCAGTTGTCTCGGTCACTATAGCTGAGTTTGATCTGAAGATCTTTCTGTGACCACCCTTCATTTAGTTGGTTCTCGATCTCATTCTCTGCACTCTCGATAGCTTGGTCATGAGTTCGACCGGTAGTTTTGGTAATCTCTTTTTCTGTCAAGCCACCGATTTGGAGTAAATTCCAGAATGTACTGTTCTCTTGATCTTCGGATTCATCGAAGTACAATTCGTCTGAGATCAAATCATAGTCATCGTAATATATTATCTCAGGAGATGGAGGAGTAATACTCAGTTCTGTTTCATCCTCAATTCGACCATCGGCATATTTTGTGATACGGTACTCTACCGGGAAATCCTCAATCAAATTATCTTCGGAGTAATGTTCCTCGGCAATATCTTCTGTGATTTCAAAAGTGATAGAAATAATCGGAATATTTTCTTTTGATTCATATTCAATATCATTACAAATATCGCGGTCTTGATATTCGGAGTCTTCTAGAAAAGAATTAATCGCTTCAAGAGTGGATGTCTTTCCAGATTCGTTCTTACCGATGAAGGTGGTAATAGGTTCAAGTCTTACCTCCCCAGAATCCTGTATATTTCTAAAGTTTTGAATTCTGAATGAAGAAATCCGAAGTGGCGGGCCGTCTCTCGACTCCTCTTTATTGATTTGATTTAATGACCGCTTCTTGTCGTCCTGTTTCTCAACTGTTTCCGATTTCTCATCACCCTCTGGTTCAACGTCTTTCTCTATTGTAGTTTCACCTGTAGGTCGTTCGACTGTGTTTCGAATTTGTTTTAGATCCTCTAGCTCCTCTTGAGACAACTCAATACGGGTTTCCGAACCTCTTCGTCCAACGAGGTAATTTCCGTACCCTGCCGCTTGAATAGTCTGCAGAAATGTGGTTATTGCCGCTTTGAGAGTATCTTCAGATTCTTCAGTGAATTTAAAAGTAGTGCGTAATTCCCGTTCACAGTAGCTTGATTTTATTGCACGAGATTCTTTTTCTCTTTCAGCTCGGTCAAGGCACTGAGATAAAAGAGAGAAATAAATGTCAGATTCAGTTATGCCTTCGAAAAAGTACTCTTCAGTGGTCTCATTTAACCCAGTCTCAAAACCAAGGTCGTAGCCACGTTGAGTCGGGGCATAGCCGTCATCTGAGCGCTCAATAAATCCAAGTTCAATTCCGTATCTACTATTTCCTTGTACTGTTCGTTTTGAAAATTCGGTAACATCAGAGAGTTCGCTTGCTGACCATTTTCCACCAGCTTTCAATTGATTACATAGTTGGTGGAGACTTTCGGGGTCACCTTTTGTAGGCGGTAATTCCAGATCTTCAGGGTTAATGTCAGAAGGATCACGAGGATTTCCGATAGGAAGTTCTTCTTGAGTATCCTTTTTACTTTGATCTAGACCGGCTTGAGAAGACTGTTCTTTGCCTTCTTTACCCGAATTCAACGATACAAAGTTATCCTCATCAATGGTAACCGCTTCTAGCTCAGAAAAGATCTCGATTGCTCGTTCAATTTTCGATATCTCACTCTTGTTAATATCTAATCCTCCGGCCGTTTTTTTCGCTAACTTCGCCAAATCTAGTTCATCATTATCGAGATGGAATTTAACCTCCTGAAAAACAGGATCCTCAGAGAGAATTGAAGATATTTGTTGAACCGCTTCGCTTCGTGATTTTCCAATCTTCGTATAATAGTCAATAGTGGCTTGTGGTGGTGTATATACTCCTTGTTTTTCAGCTTCGAGAAGCCCAATATTATTGAAATAGCTGAGGCAACTAGAACAGGTAGATTCTGATTTTTCAGTAGACGCCTTTTTGTAGTGGACTGGTTCTTCTTCATGTTCATACCGGCTCACCAATCCCTCTAAGCATTGCATATGAGTTTGAGCGGTGTACCGAGTCAGTGGAAGAGAAATATCTGTCATTAGCTATGCTCAATAAGCTATATTGTAATAGCTTCAAGGTAATGAATTATCAAATTGATTATCATAATTATCTAGTTAATTTCTATTCACCTACCCGTAGCATATGTTACTTTTTGAGACTGAGATGAAAATTACAGTGAATATACCACAAGAAGAGAGTCTAACCAGTGACCAGCCTAACCAGAGTATCGAACGCAGCCTAAGACTCTCCCCATACCTCCGCAAGTGGTGGCGGTCGATCAGTTTCCGTCGAAACCGTCGGCTCATCGGGATCGTACATATTCTCTTCTAAGACTTCGAGAGAAGCAGCCTGTGACGTCGTAACTGGCATATCCCAGAACGCATACGCGCCGAGGTAGTCGATCAACACCCAGTAATCCGTAGAAAGTTCTCGAAGGGTCGCTTGAGCACGTCCGGATTCGAGGAGATCGTCCAGATCTGGCTCGTGAACCCACGTTTCAGCATACTCTCGCGATAGCTCGATTACTGTATCCTGAGAGGCCCATTCAGCAGCTTCGCGAGCCTCGCCTTCGAGTTCCGGTGCTTCCGGATCGATTGATTTCTCGATGCCGCGGGACGTAGACCAGAATTGTTTATCTGTGGCCCAGTAGAGCGCGAGTTTCCAGACGGCTTCCTTCGAATCATCTTCATCCGAGGTGAGAGTCTCGCGATCATCAAAGGATTCAGCGACGTCAGAGAGCGCCCCATAGGTTGCACTCAGATATTTGCCGAGATAGGAACCGGCTGTTTTCTGAAAGATGATCTCATCGTCGCCTTCCATATCCACGAGATCGTGTCGACCAGCTCGTTCGGCAGCCTCTTCGCGAGAGAGGTCATTATCCCCGTAGCGGTACCAGTCGACCCAACCATCAGAGGAATTGAATCGCACGCCGTCGAGATCGTGTTCTCGTCGGTACCAGTTTAGTATCGTGTCCTCTGTGAACTCGTGAATAACCTGCCACGCTCCTTCTGCCTCTAGCGATGAACCAGTGAACGGGACGAGATCGAGGAGGCCGTTATCATCTGGATCATCAGGATCACCAGCTGGGCGGAGATCGTCGCGGTAGACCAGCGGGCGAACGTCGACGATCGAACCCTGCCCGTAGTCGGACCACTTTTGAGACAGCTCTCCTTTGTCGATCAGCCACGGCATTCCGTCGCTCTCGCGACGTGGTGGGTTGAAATAGAGGGTATGGAGGTGAGGAAGACCACCAGATGCGAATTCGAGGACCTTCACATAGTCTAGTGTCCGACGAGGGCGGCCGGTCACCTTCCCATCGAGATCGGGACGCCAGCCAGATACACCGGCTTCTCGCGTGTCGACCTTCGTCGACGGATCCGAGGAAAGGTACTGCTGGAGCCGGTGAAAGTTCGGATTGATGTTCTGCGTCGAATCAAGCAGGGAATCGTTTAGCTTCGGATCTGTGGTAAGCGTCGCGAACGCCGCGGTCGCGGCCCGGCTCGGCGCGCGCGTCGAGCGCAT
>NZ_BBJO01000057.1 GCF_000739575.1 Halobellus rufus
AAAAATTGGAGGGGCGGTGTCAGTCGACCGTCGCTAACACACGGACATCCGTAGCTGAGTGTCGTTCCCGTTCAGTACGAGCACCGTGCTCGCGGAGGAACTCATCAATGCGGTCCGCAAGAGCCTCCGCATCCTCCCTATCGACGTGGACGATTAGCGTCGGACGCTCCTTGTCGCTGTTCTCGATCACGAGCGAGACATCCTTGAATTCGTCCGGCTGTCTATACGCCTCGAACTTATCGGCGACCTGGTCGGCCAAGTCGTCGAGTACCTCAATCGGTTCCTTTGTCATAGATTGAATATCGGCCTTCGAAGGTTGTGCCATCGCGAACGCGTGAAGAAAACGTGACGTGACTTTCAGAACCACCTCCATCAGACAAACTCGAACGGAGCCTTCTCACATCGATGGTTTACCGAGAAGAAGACCGATCCACAGAAGGGACAATGGGTTAGAGTGATTGCTGATCGCTATCGACGATGCTCGCAAACGCGACGTTCTCCTTAACTTGTTCGATTTCGACTGTTGGCTCGTCGCCGGGTTGAGCGCCGGGAACGATCACGACGTAGCCACGTTCGACTTTTGCGATACCATCGCCCTGATCGCCGACTGTCTCGATAGTCGTATCACGTATTTCGCCTTCCTCTACGGGAGGTCCTGAGGAAGAATGGCTCGCAGTCTCACGAGAAGGTGCTCTCTGTGACCCCTGTTGTACTGACGACTCCGTCGAGACAGAAGATTCCAGAATAGCTACGCGATATGTTTCGTCATCTGATAACGCTTCATAGTTGATTTCATTCGAAGGGACCTCCACTATGTACGTCCCATCCTGCTCATTAATTGGAGCACTGAACAGAGAGCGAAGGGAGCTGGGAATTTCGACCATTGAGTTTCTAGTGCTCAGTACCCACGAGACAATGATTTAAACACTATGTGTTACCACTAGCTCTCGAAGAGCCGCCTTATCGAGAGGGGTAATATTGTGCCGAGTGCCATCATCGGTGTAGAAAATAGACGCAGTGACCGATCGCTCTGGATATTGGTCGGCGACGACATGGTAGTAGATACTGAGCTGTTTCCGGTATTCACCTTCTGCGTGCGTTGTGAGATCGGTTTTGTAGTCGATGATCTCAACACGGTCAGATGTCACGTGGAGCAAGTCGATGATGCCGCCGATCGTTACCTTCTCGCCGTCGACGGTAAGTGGAAGGAACGCATCGATCTCGGCTCTCGTCTCACCCTCGAGTGAGTCGAGTAACGCCTTGACGTGCTCTTTGTCAGGGTTATCGCCAGTTTCGACTGCTTCACCGAGAACATACCGTTCCGCAAACTCGTGGACGTCTGACCCGAACTCCATTCCCCGGCCGCCGGTATTCCCTTCGAAGACTGCGTCATCGATGAAGGTGTGTGGTGAGTAGCTTGCCGGTCCATCAGGCTCCGGAATATCGACCGTGTAGGTCGAATGCTCGCCGGGTTCTGGGTCGAACGCAGATAGATCGGGGTCGATATCTTCGACATCAACGGGGAGTGAATCGAGGAACGAATTTGGGTCAGTACCGCCAGTCAAGACGAGGTGGCTCTCAGCACGCGTGACAGCCACATAGAGAAGCCGACGTTCCTCGTCGTAGTTCTGGGGGAGGCAGCGATTAAGAACGTCAGTCTTCCAGTCGTCGTAGACGTGTGGAACGCCGTGTGCGTCCTCTGAGTACACCTTCCGCTGACGGAGGCCAATCGGGTCGGTGTAGGCGATATCGCTTCCGCTGCCACCGGAAGACGGGAATTTGTTCGCGTTCATATTTGCGAGGATGACGATTGGGTATTCGAGCCCTTTCGTCGCGTGGATCGTTTGGACAGTCACCGCGTTCGTCCCAGCCCCGGCGTCGACGTCGTGTGTACTCCCATCAGCAATCGCCTCCTCGATGAATCGGATCAGCTCTCCACGGGTGAACGTCGTCGTCCCGTGAACCGACTGAATAGTGTCGAGAACGACGTCTGCGGTCGGGCCGGAATGGCCGTACTGTTCGAACACGCGTCGGGCGACGCCGCCGAACGTCTCCAAATCCCGTAGATCCTCTCGGAATGCGACCATAGCTTCGGGATATGCCTCACGCTCGATGATCGTCTTCGTCTCGTCAATCGTGTAGCCAGCCTCTTCGAGGACGAGTGCCCACCCGCGTTCAGCGTCACGTTCGAGGATACGCAACCACGCTAACACCAGCTTCGCGGCGTCGGTCCGGAAGACCTCGATCCCACCCTCGTAGGCCATCGGCAGACCGAACTTACTCGCCGTATCGAGCAGATCCCGACCGAAGTCGCGGGTTCGCGTCAACACAGCGATGTCGCCGTACTCCGGAGCGCGATACGTGCCGTCGTCGCCTTCGACGGCGTAATCATCGTTGTCGACGATTGCGTCGATCTTTGCGAGAATGGCCTCGTGTTCGTCCTCACTCGTGAGCGCCTCGATGTAGCTATCATCTCGATCTGTATCGGCAGTCAGTGGTGTAACCTGCTCGGAGATAGCCTCCGCATCCAGAGATTCGTTCTTTGTCGCACGGGCAGTCAGCGCGTGGGTAGAGAAGTCCAAGATGGACTGTGTCGACCGGTAATTCCGCGTCAGCTGCTTGTCATCAACCGGCGTCGTCTGGAACGTGACTCGATCTACGTCCCGATTCAGCTCCGCGGTAAATCGTTCGAGCCGATCGTCGAACTCGCGGATATTGTCGACGTCCGCGTACTGGAAACTGTAGATGCTCTGTTTCCAGTCGCCGACCACGCAGATGTTGTTCGTGCCGGCAAGCAGCAGCGTGAGTTTGAACTGGATCTCACTGGAGTCCTGGAACTCGTCGACCATCACGTACTCGTACCCCAGCTGCTCTCGGAGGTCGTGATCCTCACACAGAAGCACGAACGCGAACAGCTGAAGGAACCCGAAATTCAGGTAGTTCCGCCGAAGCGCGAACTCAAGATAGGCGTGATACACGTCGTGGACGAACCGCTTGAGAGCCGTTCGGTCCTCCTCGAAGACGCGTTCGACGAGGTCCGCCGGGACTTGCTTGCCATCGCCGCGGATGTCCCACTTTGCGGGCGCCTCCGGGAGATACGTCTTGTCTTCACCATACTGATAGAGCTTCTTTCGAAGCTTCGATTGCTTGCTCCCGCCGTTCCGTGGTTCATTCCGGTCGGTGAACAGCGTCTCGAACGCCTCAAAGTCCCCATCGAGGTGTGACTCGCTGTCCCGGTACCAGCCATCCGCAGTGGGGAACACACCTTTTGCGGACAGTTCCTTGATCAGATCGAGTAGCTCCGACGTCTCCGACAGTGCCGTGAAGAACTCGTCATACTCTGGGTGATTATCGATGAACTGGCCGATGAACTCACGAAACAGCGCCTGTTCGATGATTTCGTCTTCGATAATCCGTGTCGAGCCAGTGATCGTCTCATCAATCCCGAGGGACATCGGTGCGTCGTGTCCGTATTCGTCGAGCAAGTCGTGTGACAGCGAGTGGAACGTTTGGATCGGCGCGTTCGCGAGTTCCCGCATCCCGTACTCGCTGTGACGGACAATCCGCTCTCGCATCTCCTCGGCCGCGTTGTTCGTAAAGGTCACCAACAGCACGTCTTCGGGATCGACGCCATCTTGGGCGACAATGTTTGCGTATCGCCGGGTAACGGTGAACGTCTTCCCGGTGCCAGCACCCGCGTCGACGAGATAGAGGCCATCAGTCGCCTCTATGAGTTCGCGTTGCTCCCGGTTCGGGTCGACGCCGCTCATTGTTCACCCTCCAGGAGGAGATCCCGGTTGTCAACCCGTCGGTAGTTCGGCTCACCCGCGATCCCCTCGATTGGGAATGCCTCGTCGCCAGTGCGGCGTCGGTTGAGTTCCGCCAGTCGCTCGTCGACAAACGATTCGAACGCATCGAGATCACTCTTGAAGAATGCACCCTTCTGTCGGTCGACGATTGCTCGCATCACCTGCTTGCTCCCTGTTGTCACATACTTGTACTCGCCAATCTCGGCTTCGAGCCGGTCAATCATCGTCTCTCCGAACTCGGAGTCGATGAGTTCGTCGCTGTCAGTCGTCTCGACAAGCGGCGCAGCATCGAAGAGCGCGGCGTATGTCTGATAGTCGATCTTCGAGAGGATCTTTTGGCACTTCTGTGCCCCCTCCTCACGGAGATACTCGAAGAACTCCTCACGTTGCACGTGCTCGGTGAGCGATTCAGGGTAGTATGTTACAGTCGTCAACGCGTCGTCGATGTCGGCGTCGCCGGCGATCACGTCGTCGACGAGTTCGGTGACGTAGAAGAAGGTGAACGAGAGTTGGTCACCCGGACGTTGTGATCGCCAATAGGTGAGATAGAGTGCTGCCTGAAAGTCAGGCTCGTCTGTCGGCTCGTCAATCGCGGCGTGTTTGACGATTGAGGTGGCGCTGCTCTCGCTGCCACTCTTGTAGTCGAGCAGTTCTTGCTGCGACTGAACGAGGTCGATCATTCCGTTGATGCCCAATTCTTCGTCAGTAAACCGACGTTCAGTCACGGGAGAGTCGACATCGCGACCGAAGTGAGCAGCGACGGCATTATCACCCCCACTGGACGGCGTCAGAAACGCGCCCTCGGTCGGCTGGTTCGCGTCAAGATATGAGACGATCGTTTCGAGGCTCGCACGATATTCAGTGCGCCGGGTCCGTTCGTCGACGGAGCGAACCAGCGGACGGACGTCCTCGAGCATAAGTTCGACGACCTCCGAGAGTGTCTCTTCGTCAATCTCGTCCGGATGGTTGACGTAGAACTCCGCGAAGTCGTGGAGCAGGTTGCCCTCGGTGAGATACGCTTTCTCCGGACCGTCGACTATCCGGCTGAAGTAGTAGTCTCGCGGTGAGTTCACGTAGGTGTTGAGACTCGACTTGCTGATCGTCTCGACCGGGTCGGAAGTCACACCGACAGGTTCGTTCTCGAATCCGTCACCAGCTCGTGCTGCGGTTTCGATCTGATGACTTGTCGAAGGTAGATCGGAGAAGCGGTCGTACTCCGGTTCGAGGAGCTCTTCGAAGTACAGGCACGGCGTAACGGGTGATCCGCCGGTCGCATCTTGGACGAGATAGTGTTGCTGGCTGCCGCTCTGCAACAGCAGCTGGAAGCTCTTAAGATTCCGTGTGAACTGGGCGTCCTGGTCGACCCACGGACGACGTGGGGCCGAGTGGGTCCAGCGGTCGTCAAGCCCTAGGTAGAAGACAACCTCACGACCCACGTACGACGCTGATTTCGCATCGGCGAGCAAGACACCCTCGTTCTCTCGATCGACCGGCACCTCGTAGGTCTGGAGATAGAACGACAAATCGTCGAGGCGCGCTTCCGTGATGGATTCGTCCGCGATGGTGAGTGTCTCCAGTTCCTCCCGGAAGGCATCCAGCGTGTCGCCGGCGTGGCGTTCAAACACTGAAAGAGCATCCGAGAACGTGTACTCTTGGACATCGTGGCAGAAGTCGATCAGCCACTTGAGATCTCCATCGTCAAGCTCGTGCAGTCGCTTGTTTGTGTCAGCGTCGACGACGTCACAATCGAAGACCGTCAACAGCGACCGGATCTCGCTTATTCGGGTATCAGTCCCCCGGTGGGCGGTCCGAAGGAGGTGGAGGAACAACCGGTGTTCGCTGCGATCTGTGAATCCCGGCCCGCCGAAAAACGGGATATCGGCCGCTTCGAGCGCGGACTCGATAAGCGGTGAATACTCGCTTTCCTGGTCGAGAACAATCCCGACGTTATCAGCGTTCTCGTCATCGACGGAATCGACGACGGTCTCGACGATCGCAGTCGGCGAATCGTGTATACGGAACGGCGGGAGCTCGAACTCGGTATCAGCGAAGAGGTCGACCGTGTCGTACTCGGCAGGCAGATACGCTCGTTCGAGCTGGGTGAGCATCGCCGGCTCGACGACGACCACGTCGAGATTCGGATCGATGGTCTCGTTTGTGAGCTTCATCGAGGCGGTCTCGAGTTCCGCGATTCGCTCCACAGCTCGTTCGGTGGCATCGTCGACGTAGCCGTCGTACTCGAAGATAGCGTCGTGTGACCCTCGGTGTTCCCAACACTGGAGGATATTCCCAACCGCGTATGCACAGCGCTTCCAGGAGAGGTCCTCGTGATCAAGCATACCGAGGAAAGCGAGACGGTCCTCGGACTCTTGGCGTCGACCAACTGCAAGTCGGCGTGGTGGGATCGCGAACGGACCGAGATGCGAACGATCGAGGTGGCGGTTGAGAGCACTTGCAAGCGGCCCATCCGGAGTGATCACCCGGTCGTACGATTGAACCTCTTCGTAGAGTTGGCCTGGCGATTTGGCGCGGGGAAATGGCACGCTCAGAGACAGTCAGTGATGTCGGTTAAATCTTTGTCAGTTAGATCAGACTTTGGAAAAGTACAGCCTTAGAACGACGGTTGTGATACCTCTACGCCGACGCGTCGTTCTGTATGAATGGAGGACTCAACCCTCACAAACACCGCCGACAATTCACGGCGGGTACTTGAACGTCTCCTCAACCCGGCGATGCAACTTGTGATCTGATGACTCCGACGAGAACCGAAACTCGCTGATGTCCTCCAGCGTCACCCCACCCGTGATTTCTCCCGGCTTCCCCATTACCTGCTCCGCGTACACGTTCTCATTCACGTCCGTGTACAGCACATGCAGCTGGAACGAAACGTACCGAATTCCGGCGTCGTACAGTCGCTGCATCGTCTCAAACACGGGCGACTGGACGTACTCCGCTCGCCCCTCCTCACCGTGGAATACCTCCTCGAACTCGACTTGCGTGCTGAACTCAACCCGACCTTCGTTCGGACTTAGCACTCCACCTTCCCGTGAATCGTTCTCGAACTGGTCCCCTTCGGTCCGATTCAACGGGAAGTACCGCGGGAGAATCTCGAACCCGTTATCGTCCGAAGTGAGGAAACACGCGTCCTCGATGTCGATAGGCGTCCCCTCCCCGGGGTCCGGGTCGTAGCTAACGACAAGTGTCGGGCGGACATACAGGTTCTGTGCGACGCCTTCACCGAGGTTCTCCAACTGGATTGTGAGAATGTCGAACGTGGTTCCGCGGCCACTCTTCGACTCGATTTCTTTCCGTCGGCTCTTCACGATTGGTTTGCTTTGACGTTCGATACTGTCCTGCAGGTCGTCGGTCTGCACTTCCGTGGTGGTGTTCGACTCCCAGAATACGAGTTTCTCAGTGAGCGTGACTTGTAACGCTGTTAGGCTGATTTGAGGGATATAGTCGCGTAGACGGTCGAACATACTGGTTAACGCTCACTCGTTGATAATAAATGGGTGGTCGTGGTACTCGATGGTAAGGAATGGAGGATATCCCGCAACCAGCGTCGGACCCGTACGACCCGGGCGACTCTGTCCGCGTACACCTCGGCCCAGATGACCCGGACAGTCGCTTCCACGGCGTCCGCTGCGAGGTTGTAGACCGTTTCTCCGATAACTTAGACCGAGAGACCGGGCGTGACTCGGACCGGTTCACATACCGTGTGCGGAGCGTAGACGGTGACTTGCTCCCCGTCGAATTCCGACACGCGGATCTCGTCCCCAAAGAGTAGCCGCGTCTCGTCTAATCGTCCGCTTCGGCCGCTTCCGCGGCGTCCACGTTCAACGTCACGTCCTGCTTCCGTTCCGGTGCCGGTGGCTTCCCATCCGGGTACAGCTCCTGCATCTTCTTGTGATACGCACCGAGCCCCATCTGCGAGTTGATGTACACGAGTTTCCCCGGATCCAGGCCGTACAACTCCATTAGCAACCGGTCGATCTTCCAATCCGTAGTGTCACCTAACTCGCCGTCATCGAACATCGTATCGACGCAATCAGCAATCTCTTCTGCCCTCTCACGCCCGTCTTCTTCGGAGAGTTTCGCCACCGGGACCGGGAGTTCCCTGATGTCCGTCTGCCGCATATTAGCGAACGCCTCTGCGGCGTCAATCTCCCCGCTGCGCTTGAACATGTAGTAATGCAGCACACGGGAGTTCATCAACCCGAGTAGGAACTTGTGGTACGTCGTCGTGTCGAGACCGCTCGGGACGTTCTCCGGGTCGGTCCATTTCCCCTCGTACTCCTCGTCCTCGTTGTCAAGATCGACGTCCACGTACCAGTCCAGCATGTCACTCTGGTCGGAGCGGATCTTATACACGTACACCGACCGCGGACAGTACACCGTGTCGTCGTGGAACGCGACCGACAACCCTACGCCGGCTTCCCGGATGAACAGCTTATCCCCGTCGTACACGGACTGGTCTTTGTAATTGACGCCATCGTACCCTAAGTCGAGACCCTTCAACTCTAGTTCGTCGTACCGTGCATCGAACGAATCACCGTCCATGTACGGCACGTCACCGTCGTCCGGGTCGTCGCTAATCAGGTACTCCTCGGCTGTTCGGTCCTGATACTCGAACACGACGTCACAGTAGTTGCACGTCTTCTCCGTGTCCGGGTCTCGACCGCGCGGCGGGGCAATCCACTTCCCGCACGCCGGCACTTGATGACGTGCCCAGCCTTATTCAACTCGACGCCACGGTGCGACTCACAGAACGCACCGACCGGTATCGAATTGTCTTCCATCGTTTCGAGGAGCTCGTCGTCCTCAACGTACCGAAACGGCTCGATCTCCCCGGACTCGATGCATCGGCTCTGCGGGATGTCGAACGCGTACGCTGACTCCAGCTGCGATAGGCTCAACTCACCTTCAATCGCTTTCCGACGGTCTTCATCGACGAGAGTCATCGACCGGAACGTGTTGTCGTCGCTCGGCTCGGTGTTCTTGAGCTGCATCGTCACCGTGGACATGCGGATATCACTTCCGAACCAGTCCGCGCCCATGATGTGGAATCGTTCGAATTCGTAGTTATCGAGCAGGTGCTGCCGGATTTCAGCCTTCTCGGACCGGAGCAGGGTTTTCGGGAGAACGTACGCTAACCGGCCACCGTCGTCTAGGTACTTGCACGCGGTAAGGATGAACAACTCGTACGTGTCCATGTTCTCGACGTCGAACTCGTCACCGAACTCATCGTCAACCCATTCGGCCGCTTCGGGGCTTACTTGCCCGCCCCACGGCGGATTCCCGATTATCAGGTCGAACTCGCCGAACCCGGCCGTTTCATCGATGTCTTCGAATTGGATTTCCCCGGCGAGCGCGTCCTGTGACGCGAAATTCCCGGTGAGCATACCGAGTGACGTGTTCTTCCGCGCTGAGCGTAGCCACACGGAGAGTTTCGAGATTTCAATCGCTTCCTGTAGTAGGTCGTTCCCGTGCAGGCACTTGTCCAGAATCTCGATTTCCCGCTTTTCGAACGATTCAAGCGGCACCTGTACCGGTCCGTCCGAACCGGCTGCTGCTACCTTCGCGGATCGGAGCTTCTCGTGCACTCGACGCGCCTCACGGCTCAAGTGGTTGAAACAGGACACCAGGAACGCACCGGACCCGCACGCTATGTCCGCGATTCGGATGTTGACAATTTCCTTCAGGTAGGCTTCAAGGAATTCCTTGTCGGGGTTCTCCATCTCCATCTCCCCGTTCTCAAGGTCTAACTCGTCCCGAATCTTCGCGCGCTTGTCCTGTAGAAGGTCCTGTATCGCGTGCTCGGCGACGTACTCGGTGAGACCCTCCCGCGTGAAGTACAGGCCATAGTCCCCTCGGTCACCGCTGAACGGGTTCGATTCGCCTTCTGCGAGGTTCGCTCGCACCTGCTCGATATCACCCACGCTCTCCTCGAAGATACGGCCGAGAACGTGCTCATTCAGGTCTTGGTGGAAGTCGTACTCGTAGAACCCGTACACGCCGTTAATCGTCGTATCCCCGATCTCGTATTCCCGAGTGAACAACTCGTCCGGGAGGGTCACTGACTGCAGCACTTCGTCCTCCTCGAACAACCCGCCGTCGTACCCGAAGATATCGTACGGGTACTCGTCCGGGCTCCCAGTGTCGATGACTCTGAACATATCCTGAATGAGCGGGTAGATTTTCCGGTCGTCCAGCGTCGGGAGTGTCGCGCCGGTGCTGACGACGTCCTCAAGCAGGTCGTCCGGGAGTAGTCCGGACGGGTGGTCTGAGAAGAAGCAAATTACGAGACCGCGGTGTATCAGGGTTTGAGCGGCTTGAATCGCGGCGAGTTGCCCGTCGCTGGATTCGCCGAGTTCCGGGGCTTCGTTGATAATTTCCTCGTACACGTCCTCCACAGCTTCCCGGTAGAATTGGTAGAAGTCCTCGGTGAGTTCCAACCGTTCGGACAGGTTCTGCGCCATGAGGTCCTCGATGTCCGAATCGGCATCCTCACCGATTAGGAACCGTCGGTGCATAATGAAGTAGAATTCCCAGAACGTCTCGGTCAACTCACCGTCGGCGTCAAGGAACTCGTCGATCTCCCACTCCTCGTAATGGTCGATACTGCCGTGGTGGTACAACCTGACTACTTCCATGTTCGACGCGACAACCCACCGAACGGACAGACCGTTCGTGATCGCGTACTCGAATGCCTGCTCCACCGGTGATTTGAGGCGCGACGGATCGACTTTATCGAGGTCCGTCCCCGGGTCTTTCAGCTCACCGACGACTTTCCTGACGTCTTCAGTGAGATCCCCGTCGTCCTGTTCGAAGTGACCGAGTAGAACGTCGGGGAACCCGTCACCGCCTTCGGAGAGTGATTCAGGGAGGAGCTGGAATTCACCGGCGCTGCCGCGCGGTCGAGTGTATCCAAGTACATCGCTGAAAATGTCACTTACGAACGATTGCTGCAGGTTGCGCTCAGTGAGTGACGTGCTCGTTCCCGTCCAGCCTTCCACGGCATCAACAATGTCGTCGGTATCGACTGGGCGTTCGACTTCCTGTTGCTGTAAGTACTCATCCACTAGGTCCGCGTCGAAGAGAGAGTGCTGATTAGTCGGCAAGGATATTGGGTTCTTTCTTATACAGGATACTTTGTTCTATCCCTTAACCAGTCACGGCGCCATTATCCATCCCCTTGGCCGCTATTAAAAATTTGTCGTGTTGGGTAAATTACTGGAATTTGAGGTGGGGTATTGTGACACCTATGACATGACCGTGTCGCTCTCGACAATGAAACAATTTTCGCCGCCCCTGAACCGTAGTTCAACCGACCGGAACACTGAATTCCCGTTGCTATCGTATCGGACACGTCTCCCCCGTCGTCCTGTCCCCGGACGGAGAGTACGATTTTGAATGGACTCGACATACAAAGCCGAAGCACAGCTACTGTATGATGTCGTGGACTGGTTTGCTGAAAAGTACAATTCCGACAACCAGATGCTCGTCACGTACAAGACAGCGACTATGATATCGCGGTTTTTTGAAGCACTGGGGTATGATTGACGTGGCATTGCCTTGCCAAACGCCACATTACGTTCGACCTCAGGTGTTTCCGGAAATGCTTGGTTTCCTCAAAACGAACCGCATCACAGCGTGGTCAAACTCGGATTGAACTGAGATTGAATAGTACTTTCCGGAAACACCCCGGTCACGTTTTTAGTACTAGCCAGAAAATCAGTCTATCAAGTAACGATGATCCGCGATGCTCGCGTTCTCCGCGCCGGGTTCGTCCCTCGGGAAGTTGAGCATCGCGACGCTGAGGTCAACCACCTCTCCAGCGTCCTCGAGCCCATCACGAACGGTGAACCAGCCGACACGGCTATCGTCACCGGGCCCAGCGGCGCCGGCAAGACGTGCATCTCGAAATTCGTCACGGAACGGCTGCGTGAAGAGGTTCTTGACGTCGAGGCCACCTACGTCAACTGCTGGCGCAACTACACGCGGTTCCGCACGCTCTACCAGATCCTCGACGACCTCGGCGCGACCATCGACATCCACCGGCAGTCGACGCCCCACGACGAACTCGTAGACCGCCTCCAGCAGCATGACGGCCCGCGAACCGTCGTCATCCTCGACGAGGTCGACCAGCTCGAAGATCCCAGCGTCATCTACGACCTCCACAGCCTCCCGCAGTTCGCGATCATCTGCATCGCGAACAAGGAAGAGGAGCTGTTCAGCCGCGTCGACGATCGCCTCGTGAGCCGCCTGCGCTCCAGCGAGCACGTCCGGATGGACAAGTACCACGACGAGCAGCTGTACGACATCCTGAGTGCTCGGGCGAAGTGGGGCCTCGACGAGGACGTCATCACCGACGACCAGCTCTACCGGATCGCCGACGCGGCCGCCGGCGACGCCCGCCTCGCAATCGGCATCCTACGAACGGCCGCCGGCAAGGCCGATCGCGAGAACCACGAGCACATCACCGACGACATTCTCCTGAACGCCGCCGAGGATGCCCGAGCCCAAATCAAGCAGAAGAGCCTCGATTCACTCACGCCACACCAGCGCGTCGTCTACGACATCGTCCGGGACCACGGTCCGGTCGGGCCGAGTGAGATCCACGACCACTATACGGACGAAGTCGACGAACCACGGACGAAACGGACAGTCCGGTCCTATCTCTCGAAGATGGCCCAGTACAACCTCCTCGAGGCCGAGGGCACGAGCCGAGATCGAGAATACGCGATCATTGAGTCACCGTCTGCTACAACAACCACTTAAAACATCCCAGAACATCGATACACTATGACCACACTTCCCACACTGTTCGAGACCTTCCTGTCAGACATCCGCCCGCAGGACGAACACAATGATGCCTACAAGGAGGGTCACGAAACCCTCCGCGATCACTTGCAGACTGACGACGACATCGACGAGTTCTACGTTGCAGACTTTCTACAGGGGAGCTACCGCCGGTGGACGGCACTCAGACCGCAGGAAGACGAGAGATCCGACGTTGACGTCGTCTTTGTCTCTGATCTCAGCAGTGACCTTGATACCGACGTAGCGCTGGAGAAATGCGAACCGTTCCTAGAGGAACACTATGAGGGGCAGTGGGAACCAAATGCGCACTCCTACAAGATTGAGGAAGAGGAGGTTGAAATCGATCTCGTCTTGACAGCCGCACCCAGCGAGGCAACACGCGAAGTCGTGAAATCTCTGGGTTCACTGGACGTAGGAACAGCACTGAGTCCGGACGACCTTTCGACGGTTGCAGAGGCCCTCAATATCTCGCCAGATGGCGACGACGAGTGGAAGGACGAACCGCTCAAGATCCCACATCGAGATGAGAACGAGTGGGAGAATACCCATCCCCTCGCGACTATCGCCTTCACTGTAAATAAGAACGATATCACGGATGGTCACTACGTGAACGTCGTCAAGGCCATCAAATGGTGGCGGCGAACGAAGACCCCCGACGTTGAGGGACCGACGAGCTATCCCCTCGAACATATCATTGGCCATTGCTGTCCTGATGATATCGACAGCGTCGCCGAGGGCGTGACGAGAACGCTCGAAGCAATCACACGGCAGTTCAAGACCGAAGCACTGACTGAGGAAACCCCCACTCTGCCTGCTCACGGTCTCCCGAGAACCCCCGAGAACGACGTCCTCAAACAAATCGACGGGGTAGATTTCGCGGCTTTCTACGCTGAGGCCGAGGATGCCGCAGACCTCGCGCGAACGGCACTGGATGAGGAGGACAAAGAAACATCGAGGGATTACTGGTACCAGCTCTTCGGCGAGAAATTCCCTCCATTCGGAAGTGAAGACGATTCTGACGATGGAGGGGAGAAAGCCATGTCAGTAGGCTCGTCCTCACAGGTAGAGGATCCATCGGACCACCAGTTCGCCGAGTCGGACAGCTAACGTAATAAATGCCACCCCACGAAATTACAGAAGCCGTCGCAGCCATTGCCGAACGGGATGGGGTCACCGTCCTCAAAGACCCATATCGAGACGATAGCAACGGACGGTGGATTGTCAAGATCAGGCTTTCTCCAGACGACTTAGAACCCCATCCGGACGTCCCACGCGAGACAGACTGGTATCTCCATCTACGGGATACGTACCCCACCGGTTCAATTGGGATCTACCCTGCGGATCAAGAAGAGAACACCATTACCGCCACATTTCCCCACCAGAAGCTGAACGTTGCTGGGAGCGACGATACTCCGTGGCGAAGAGGCGATATCTGTGTTGCTCGGTATGGGCACACCCTTAGTCAAACGGGAGCCACCGGCGAACCCAGCACAAGCCGTGATCGACTCTGTTGGCATATGGACCGAGCATTGCGGTGGTTAAGTAATGCTGCGAAAGGGGAACTCCGGGAACCAGACGAACCGTTTGAAATCCCGGCCTTCGATACGAACTCGGCTTCGGCCACGACCATCGCATTCAACGAGACGCAGGAGTCGTTCTCAGATTGGATGACGGCGTATGGACAGTGGGGGACAGTCAATCTCCGCTCGTTGCCAACTGCTGAAGAGACATACGCGACTGGTACGTTCAAAGATAGCGACGATGAAGTCGTCTATCAGCCACAATGGGGCGGATATATCGATTCGAATCCTGATGACTCTGTTTCCGGAGCGTGGGCATTGTTAGAAGAGGTACCGATTGAACCCCCGTGGGAGGCCCCGGAGACGTGGGAACAGTTAGACGTATTTTTCGAGGGTACCGAGACCGACCCGTACGAACTACGGGCGAATATCAAGCCCGTCTTGGACGATGAGCCGGTCAAGATCCTTCTAATTGGATTCCCCATCCCAGCAACGGTTGACGGCGACCCCGAGATCATCTATTGGCAACCAATCGAAATAAAAGAGTTCAAAGATCCGAATGACCTCTCCGGCGGATTTCGAGATACTGGAAAGGGGCCTGAGATAGCCGAACGGCGGGAAGCCGGAGAGGAACAGATTCGGTGGCTGGACTCGGACAACTGGTCGCATGAGCAGCTCACCAGACGCGGGCATATGACAGAGTGGTTTCTGGATCGCAACATCGTGCTCATCGGAGCGGGAGCGCTCGGCAGTATGGTTGCCGAGAACCTCGTTCGAGCCGGCTGTCAGCAACTTACCATCATCGACAACGACACGTATGAGATCGGCAACGTGGCTCGCCACACACTAACAATCGATGAGGTGGGAGGAAACAAGGCGACAGCAATCGCGGACCGGCTCGAATCCATTGCACCGTACGCCCAGGTCCTTGATGTGGATAGCGCCTTTCCACCGAGCGGTGAGTTGCCGGAGCCAATTAGAGAAGCGGAGGTAGTAATTGACTGTACCGCGTCACGGGGAGTTCGTCGCGCTCTGGATGCGATTAGATGGAATCACCCGGTCGTGTTTTGCTCCGCTGCGATGGGTCGGCGAGCGAACCGGTTGTTCTGCTTCACAGCTTACTCACATACCTTTCCGTACAGCGATTACAACGAAGCGTTCGATCCATGGCGGTTGCAAGAACAGATCGAATGGGACGAAGACGAGGATGCCATCCCCGAACGAGTGGGCTGCTGGCACCCAGCATCAGTTATCCGAACAGACCGGGTGATGACGTGGGCTGGGACAGTGACACGGCTACTTGATCAGGCGACGGCATTGAGTCTGCGCGAGAATCACTTCACCGTACTCGAGACCGGTAGTGACGACGAGCTGCCGACTATTTCAAAGGCCACACCTCCCTTCCAAGACGGAACAATATGGCGAGCACCGGAATCACCCATCACCGTACAGATTCCGGCCACGTGTCTTGAAGCGATGTATGATCGCTGCCGAAAGGAACATCCATGTGAAACGGGCGGTATTTTGGCTGGTACCGACCGTCTCGATGGACCAGCACTGGTGGTTAATGCCCGAGACCCACCGCGGGACTCCATTCAAGAACCAACTCGATTCCTCCGAGGAACCGACAAAGTCGAGGAGTGGCTCAAAGATGCCAGGGAGAGCATCGGTATCGACTATCTCGGTGAATGGCACTACCATCCCGGCGCTTCACCCGATATCAGTCGGGACGATCGAACTGCGATGAATGAAATCGCCAACAACGACGGCTACGACTGTCCGCATCCGCTACTCTTCATCGTTGGTCAGGACGAAGAGGGTCAGTTCTCGATTAACGCCTATCTATTCCACGATAGTAAGGAATACGAGCAGTTAGAACGGATTGACAACCCAGATGCTGCTTCAACTCTCAACGTCGGTGACGATATATGACTGATCCAACTGGCCGTGTATTTCTCAGCTATAAGCACGAACAGACGGACATCGCCAACTTCCTGCAGACGGAACTGGAGCGACACGGGGTGCCGATTTGGCGGGATATCTTCGATTTGAAGCCGGAGCCACTCAGAGATGAAATCATCGACCAGTTGGAGAACCCGGAAACAGCCAGTGGAATTGCGCTCGTTAGTGAGGGCGTAGCCGACTCTGACATCATTCTCAACGACGAGTTGCCGGGGTTCAATAGTCGGTGGGATAGGGATGACGAGTTTTTCGTGGTCGTTGTGCCATGTCCCGATATCAGCGTTGGAGAGGCTAAATCGATACTCAACGAGGCACCGATCCTCCACGACTTTTCCGCTTGGAAAATGCTCCCCCTAGAGGCGGCCACGTCTGACAAAGCTACAGATATCGTCCAGGCCGTCTTATCAGAGCGGATCGAGCGGATAGATGGGTATTTACCAGACGGCGAGCCTCTCGAATGCTCACTTGACACCTACGAATCGCCGGCTCACGACATCGATCCAGCGATTGCTATTGACTGGTCAAGATCTTTCGAACATGGTCCACCATCCCAAGAAGTATGGAACCAACGTCTACTCCCGGCGTTAACCACAGTAACGGACTGTCTCATTCAAAACGCATCGGGCCGCCCTCTCCGCTTCCGTGGCCGAACGCATCTTCCCGCTGCTTTCGCGGCCGGTTACTGTCTTCCAACCACACGTCGTATCCAAGCAACGTGGATGCAACCCACCGGCTGCCGGGATGACAGAATGGAAACTCGATATCGACGAAGAGGAAAGCGGGTTAGAAGGAGATCTCCAGCGACAACCGAATCACGGATCGGAGCTGGCGGTGCTCGTCAACATCGCTGCCGATGTGCAACCGGAGATAGACCAGATGCATAACGACCTTCCGGATTTCAACGGCGTTCTCAGATTGACACCGGAAGATGGGCCCGATGTGGAACTGTCTCCGGCACAGGCAGCCCATGCTGCAGATGTTTTCCGAACCAAGGTACGAGACGCGGTCAAAGAACTGCCAAAAACATCGACCATTCATCTCTTCATAGCTGGCCCGATAGGGCTCGCCTTTCTCTTCGGGCGAAAATCAAACACACTCAGACCGATCCAGACCTACCTCTATAGCAAAGACGAGGGTCGATACTATCCCGCTGGTCGATTACAGGATCAGCCACTTTCAGACGGCTCAGACACCGCCTCAGAAGATCAATAGCAAATCAGTACCCATTACCAGAAGAGCATCGACTCGATCATGCCGCACCAGCGCGTCGTCTACGAGGTGATTAAAGAACTGGTAGGTCGTGTTTTGTTGACCGAGAGAATACACCCCCGTGATTTATTACTGCAGGAGCGATTATGTCCTACTATGAGCGCAAAGGGCCAGCTCCGTCGGTTCGAGAACAGGGCGCAGTTGCTGCGCCATATCTCTGAGGAGACCGGCACGGACATCGACACGCTTTGGGACGAGTACGAAGCCCAAGTCGAATAGAGCTCTTCGCTATTTTTGACGCGTGGGCGACGACACTGATCTCGACTTATCGTTCGCAATAGATGCAGAGACAGTCTCTCTGAGCCCTATCGGGGAATATCAGGTTCTCGATCTGGAAGGGCCGGTCGTCATCGTTGGAGATGCGTCGTACCGCGTTGTTCCGGTCGGTGAAGAATCAGACGCGTCAGAAGATGTCCGGGAACTTAGCGTCGACGAGATACGTGCTGCACTCAGCGAGCTCGCTGACAACGACGACTTTCAGTCAATCGTAGACAATTGCCCGACGAATACGCCGCTCGTCTACGACGACATCGATTATTTGACCCGCCATCTTCCCACAACTTCGCTCCAGAAGTGCCAGAAGCTGAGTGAGAGCACTCCTTTCGAGAAGGAATTACTCCTCCAAGTTGCCTACGTAGAACGCCAAAACTCTCTCGTCGGGCACTCAGACAACGTCCTTGAGTATTATCTCGAACAGCGTGCTGAAATCGCTGAAAAACTCCGGTCCACCGACGAGATTGACAGCGACGTTGAGCGGTCATTCTTTTCGTATCTACTCCTTGCCTCGGCACTCATCGAAGAGTTGACGACAGAAACTGTCCTCAACGAACTCTTTCGCGAGGAAGCTCGTCTCGACAGCATCACAGAGCACGTTCGGAGTATGGGGCACGCGAAGCGATTAGAGAAACTCTGTGATATCCAAATACTGACCGGAGGTGACCACGGATCGCTTGTCGAGGTCAAAGAACGTAGAAACAACCTCGTCCACGACGCGCAGAAACGTGCAGGCCTTGACGAACTCGAATCGCGTCGTGAAGTCGCACAGATCCTCGAACAGACTGATCGATGTGCGTCCGTCCTACTGACGATCTCGGGAAAGAACATCGAGTCAGTCATCGCGAAGCGAGGGTGTGAGCCCTATATCGAACACGCTCAATCTGAGGCTGTGGCCGACACAATCACGACCTGGGAACAAGAGTATCCAGAGCGTCTGTCGAGACTTCACGACTGTGAAAGAGCGGCCCTCGAAGAGATTCGCTGGGATACCGAAGAGAGTGACCCTGGGAACAACATCACGGAGGGATTCACGTTTGATGGATTTGATGACGAAGAGCTGTATGAGATACTGATGGAGTTCATCGGTGATGCCTCACAGGCGTTCCTCGACCGGATTGATGCCGATGCAAACGAGAGCAATCTCGATCGCTTCGATTTCGCATTGATGGTGCTACTCTGTGCTGGTCACAGTTACGAGGAGATCGCCCGTTGGCTGGATACTGACGAAAAGTACGTCCAGGGGAAGGAGAACGTGATAGCCTGGAGAGCTTCGAAGTTCGAGAAGGATTTGGTAGAGGATATCCCCCGCCCAGAGGGCCCAACATGGCCATCTGAAACGGACTCAGATGATCAGGATGGGTGCTAGCCTGATAACAGACGGGTCATCGTCGCATAGTACGTGATTCTCTCTCAGCGGAAGGCACACTTGGATAAGACCGAGCGTAAGCATCTCGGAGACCGCCTCACGGCAGAAGGCACCATCCAGGATCGAGAGTACACGCTCGTCGATTCGGCAACTGCGCCGCCGATGCAATGACCGTGACGCCGTCAGCTATCAGGAACTGAACTCGCCGAGACCCGATTGCTCGTGGTCCAGCGGCTCGATGACCTGAGGGTCGTCGTTGCCGGGGTTGTTAACCCGCGTCGAGATCTCGTAGGCGTCCAGGTCGTCCCTCGGATACGGCTGGCACAGTTCCTTGCGAGTGTCCGGGTCTGTAGCGAGCCAGTCGGACTCAGTATCCTGTGGGAGGACGACCGGCATCCGGTCGTGGATGGAGTCCATCAGGTCGTTCGGCTCCGTCGTGAGAATCGTGACGCACGAGATCGTCTCGTCGTCGCCCTCCCAGACGTCCCAGAGCCCGGCCATGGCGAACGCGGGGTCGTCTTCGCGGTAAATCCGGTAGGGCTGTTTCGACCCGCCATTCGGCGATTTCCACTCGTAGAACCCTGACGAGGGGACGAGGCAGGGACGTGATTCCCACGCCCGCTCGAAGACGCGTTTCTCGTCGGCACTCTCGGAGCGAGCGTTGATGATGCCCTCCTCGGGTTCGTCCGCCCAGAACGGAATCAGTCCCCAGTGGTAGGCGTCAATCTCGTCGGAAGCCTCGTTCGTGACGATGTGGAGGTCGTCACCAGGTGCGATGTTGTATCGGGGTGTGTACCCGCCGTCCGCGACGACCTCGGCATCGAAGCGGGCCTCGAGGTCTGCTTGGTCGATGAAGAGCGAGTTCCGGCCACACATACCGAGGAGTTCGAAGGGAAGCATCTTCAACGTAATCGCACAGGAATCTCGCTGTTAACCAACAGATTGTCCCGATGAGCCTGAGTTGTTGGTTAACGACAACGGGGCGGAGAATCCCCTAATGACAAACGGTACACCTAAACAAACGATAGAAGAGGCTACACTAACTACGCACAAACAAAATGACCCACATTCTCGCCGTATCTGACTGGCGCTCTCAACCTATTGACGATCTCTATACCATTCTCGAAACTGTAGAACCAACTCCAGATCTACTACTGTATGCCGGCGACGACCTTTCACGTTTCAAAAACGCCGATACTGACACAGATCATCTTGCAGAACTTGCTCGCCTCACGAAGCACCAACAATCGCTCTATGTCCGAGGAAACGACGACTTCCCCCCGTCAACCGGTCCGCAATTCGATTCGGAATTTACCACCGACCTCCACAGGACACCATACACCTACGAGGACCTCGTGTTCATCGGCCAGGAAGGATCGACCCAGGGACCTGGTCTCATCACCTATACCGAGGACGACGTCCAACGGCACCTTTCCGAACAACGCACCGCTTGTGAAGACAGAACTCCGATTCTTGTCACTCACACTCCTCCCTTCGGCATTCTCGATATCGGGAAGCGATTCGGGCAACAACATATCGGGTCGAAGGCCGTCAGGAGCTTCATAGACGACATCCAGCCCCCAGTCACCGTCTGCGGTCATTGCCATCAATTCGGAGGCAGAGCTGAAACCCTCGAGTACGGCACGGTGATCAACATTGCGTCCCACGACGGAGTAGACGACCCAGGAAGATACGCACTCATCACCATCGACGCCTCGAACGAGTCTATCGA
>NZ_BBJO01000056.1 GCF_000739575.1 Halobellus rufus
CGGGGAGTGAGCGTCGGTGAACGACGCCGGTGGCGAGTGATCGCCCGCAGCCGTGAGTGCGTCCGACCGGCCGTCGCCGCCGTCGACCCCGGCGATTTTACTTCCTCAGTCTCCTCGTGAGAGCCGTGACTCACGAAATCGAACTCCTGGGGAGCGGCCCCGCGGCCGCCGCCGCGGAAGCGGCCTTCGAGGACGTCGACGCGCGAGTCGTCGCCGACGCCGACGACCCGGCGCTGACCGTCGCCGTCGTCCCAGCGGGAGCCGACGCTGTGGAGTCGATCGACGAGCGATCGGCCCGACTGGTGCTGGTCGAGGTCGGCGGGGTCGGTGGCCGCGCGGTCGAGTCGATCGACGCCGCGGTCTCCGCGTTCGGCCCCGGCGGCGCTCGCTTCGCCGACCTCGCCGCACGCGTCGCGGCGACGACAGATTCGGCCGACTCGCCCTCCGGCGACCGGAGCGCCGTGCGCCTCGCCGGCGCGGTCGCTGGTCGCCGCGCGGTCGCGCTGCTCGCCGGCGACGCGGACGTGGCCGGAACCGTCGCCGAGATCGCCGGAACCGGCGTCGTCGCCGAGCGGCGGATCCTCCCCGTCCCGTCGCCCGAATCGCGCGACCGGGCGGTCCGACGCGACCACCGCGAGGTCGACCTCGACGACTCGCTGGCCCGCGCGGAGCGCGCGCTCGACGAGCGGACCGGCATCGTCTCGCAGGTCGGCGAGCGAGAGTCGTTCCCGGTGCCGTACTACCTCGCGCAGACGGCCGACACGACCGGATTCAGCGACGCGCGGGCCGCCGAACTCGCCGCCGGCGTCGACCCCGACTGGGACGCGGCGTTCATGAAGGCGCTCGGAGAGGGACTGGAACGCTACTGCGCGGGCGTCTACCGCCGCGCGGAGTTCACCGTCGCCCCCGAGCGGACCCGCGCGCGGCCGGTGTCGCCCGCGCGGTTCGTCCGGCCCGACGACTACCCCGACCCCGATCCGGAGACGCCGATCCCGTGGGTCGAGGGCGTCGACCTCCGAGCCGACGAGTCGGCGTCGCTTCCGGCGGAGTTCGTCCACTACCCGCCGCCCGAAGAGCGGTTCAAACCGGCGATCACGACGGGGTTGGGATTGGGCAACTCCGGCGTCGAGGCCCTGCTCTCGGGGCTCTACGAGGTGATCGAGCGCGACGCCACGATGCTCGCGTGGTACTCCTCGTTCGAGCCGCTGGCGCTGTCGGTGTCGGACGCGCGATTCGCGGCGCTGGAAAAGCGCGCCCGCGCGGAGGACCTGTCGGTCACGACGCTGTTGGTCACGCAGGACGTCGACGTGCCGGTCGTGGCGGCGGCCGTCCACCGCGACGGCGAGTGGCCGCGGTTCGCCGTCGGTTCGGGCGCGTCGCTCGACCCCGTCGACGCCGCGGGCTCGGCGCTCGCGGAGGCGCTCCAGAACTGGATGGAACTGCGGGCGATGGGCCCCGAGCAGTCGGCCGAGGAGGGCGGCGCGATCGGCGAGTACGCGGACTTTCCCGAAACCGCCCGAGCGTTCGTCGACGCCGACGCGACCGTCCCGGCGGAGACGGTCGGCCCGGATGCGGTCCCGACGGGCGAGGCGGAACTCGCGGCGGTGCTGGAGCGTCTCGCCGACGCCGGACTCGACGCCTACGCCGCCCGGACGACGACCGCGGACGTCGACGCACTCGGGTTCGAGGCGGTCCGCGCGCTCGTGCCCGAGGCCCAGCCGCTCTTTCAGGGCGAGCCGTTCTTCGGCGAGCGGGCGCGGACGGTTCCGGCGTCGCTGGGGTTCGAGCCCGAACTCGATCGGGCGTATCACCCGTACCCGTGAGCCGACGGGCCCGCGGGCGCTAACGGAAGGGCTAACAGCCGACACGGTCGCTCCACGCGGCGACGTGTCGGACTCCCGCGGACCGCCGCGTGGTCGGGGTCACACGATACCGTCGGTGGCCGCGTTCCGGTACAAAAAGGCTCGGAGGCTCAGACGCCGAACGCCGCGCGGGAAGTCACACGCCGAACGTCGCGCGGAGCATATCCCGCGTCCCGGGGCCGAGACCCACCGCGAGCACGGCCACGAGCAGCAACATCGTGTAGCGCGGGCTCTCCTCGAAGATCTCGTCCTCGAAGACCCAGATCACGAACGTCGCGGCGACGAGTTTCACGACGAGGAACGGCCATGTGTCGCCCGTGACCGCCAGTACCGAGGCGGGGAGTACCGACCCCGTGACGTCGACGACGAACTGGTTGACCGGGTGCTTCGGGATCAGGTTCGCGCCGGCTCCGAGCGCCGGCATCCAGTCGAGCCCGACGACGTTGGCGACGCCGTCGACCGCGTGCCCCCAGAGGATGACGAATCCGATTTTCCGGGTTCCCGCGTTCACGCCGGGCGCGAAGCGCTCGATGAGAACCCACGTCGCGCCCGCGGCGACGGTCGCGCCGAGGAGGACGACCACCGAGACCTGCGGGTAGAACTCGACTCCCTCCGCTCCGACGAGCACGAGCCAGAACAGGTACGCGAGCGTGGCCAGCAGCGCGACCGATCCCATCCCGAACAGCGCGTAGTCGTATCGTTCGATGACCCCCGCTCGGGCGGCCCAGACGGCGGCGACGACCGCGACGAGCGTGATCGCGAAGACGGTGAAGTAGATGATCGGGCTGATGAAGAGCGTGTTCAGCGGATAGCTGATGAGCGCCTCCGCGGCCGGCACGGCGTCGTTGGCGTCCTCGACGACCCGGAGGGCCCCGCCGAAGAAGACGAACGGGAGGAGCGCGTAGAAGAACTCCCGGTCGGTTCCGAGGTCCAGGCGTCGCAGGAGGAAGACGACCCCGAGGAGGGCCACGAGCAGCGTGACCATGTAGCCGACCTCGGAGACGAGCGTGTAGCCGGGATACGCGACCGGTTCGGCGGCGTTCGCACAGGCCCCCGTGTTGTAGATGTACTCGACGGTACTGCCCGGTCGGATCGCACACACTGCCGAGTTGGCGTCCGCCTGCACGGGCCCCCAAAAGTAGTGCCAGATGAACCCGTCGTAGAGACCTCAGGGAAGGCAAGCGCGCCGACGACGAGCGCGGCGAGCGCGGTCAGCACCCCGCCCGCCCAGAGCCGCTCGGGTGCGACGCCGACGCGTTCGGCGACTGTTGACATAGAGGAAACGCGGAGGGCGGTCGTGTTGAGGATTCCGGTCTCCGCCAGGGGCCGTCTCGTCTCACTGACCGAACTCCGGCCGGCGGCCCGGCTCTCAGATCGGGAGCGCGCGGTCGTCGAGGTCGGTCGCGAGAATGACCATCGTCTGGGAGCGAGAGAACCCTTCGATCCGAGAGATCTCCTCGAACATCGCTTCGCGGAGGCCGTCGGTATCCTCGACGGTCAACCGCAGCAGCACGTCCCACTCCCCTGTCGTCAGGTGGATCTCCTGGACGGCCTCGATCTCTCTGAGCCGGTCGAGCGCGTCGTTTTCGCGGCCCTGCTCGATTCGAAGGCCGACGAACGCCGAGGTCCCGAGGCCGACCGACCGCGGATCGATCTGCGCGTGGTACCCCTCGATGACGCCCGCCTCTTCCATCCGACCGACTCGGTCGTGGACAGTCGCACTCGACATATCGATCCGTCTGGCGATCTCGCTGAACGGCGTCCGCGCGTCGGCCTGGAGGATGCGGAGGATTTCCCGATCCGTCTCGTCGAGGTCCATGCCGGTACTATCGGTACCGAGTGACTTGCGATTTGTGGGTCTATCACGAGGCCCGAGGCGATTCAGGAGTCGTCCTCGTCGATCTGTCGCGCCGCTTCGAGAAGCGTCTCGTGGACACGTCCGTTGGAGGCGACCAGACCCACGGAATCGTGCCGCCAGCGCTCGCCCGCGAGATCGGTCACGGTCCCGCCGGCGGCCCGGATCATCGCGACACCGGCGACGGTGTCCCACGGGAACGCCCGGAGATTCGTCACGAGGCCGTCGAGCGAGCCGTCGGCGACCGCCGCGAGTTCCGCCTGTGCGCAGCCCATCCGCCGGAGGTCGCCGAACCGGTCCGCAAGCGCCTGACAGGCGCGGCCGTACTGCCCGCGCTCGTCGAAGTTCCACCACATCGTCGGCGCGACGACGCACGCTTCGGGGTCGGACTTCGTCGAGACCGCCGCTCGGTCCCCGTTACGGTACGTCTCCTCGCCGTCGGTCCAGTAGCGGTCGTCCAGCACCGGGAAGTGCGACGCGCCCGCGACCGGTTCGCCGTCGCGGACTGCGGCGACCGCTGTCCCCCACAGGCGCATCCCGCGGACGTAGTTGCTCGTCCCGTCGATGGGGTCGACGATCCACGCCGGCCCGGATTCGGGCACCCGCTTCAGTTCGTCGTCCTCCTCGCCGACGACGGGGTCGTCGGCGAAGGCGGCCCGGAGTTCTTCGACGACCGCGGCCTGTGCGTCGCGGTCGGCCTGCGTCACGACGTCGGTCTTCTCGCCCTTCTGTTCGACGTCCATCGCGGTGCGGAACCGCTCGGCGGCGACGGTCGCACCGGCCTCTGCCGCGCGCCGGGCCACCGACGTTCGATCGGTCGATCCCGTCCGATCGGTCGTGTCCATACTGCAGAGCCAGTCGCCGACGGTCGTAAACGCACGGGTTCACCATCGGGTTGGCGGATCGCCGTTATTCTCCGCCGCAGAACATACCGGTTCATCGGTTGCCCACCGCGGCCGACCGGACTATTAACTCGATTCCGAGTCTGAGTACCTTTTAGTAATCACGGGCTGTTTGTACAGGTATGCGCCCGTCAGACGCGGCACGGCAGCTCCAATACGCGGTCGCCTCGCAGGCAGACACCTACGACTACGAGATTAGCTACTGGGAGGCACACGCCTACGAGGACGTCTTCGCGGAGGTCTCCGAGCGCGGGACGCTCTCGGACGTGATGAGCGTCGTCGAGGAACTCGGCGATCAGTTCGTCGACGGCACCCGTCCCTCGCCCGCCGAAGCCCGCGAGATCGCCGATGGCGTCCTCACGGCCGGCGGACGCCCGCTGACCGACGGCGGCGACGCCAACTGAACGCTGTCGACTGCGACGCGGGCTCTTTTCGTTTCGTTTTACGGACCTCGTCAGCTTCCGCCGTGAGCGCCGCCGCTCTCGAAAGTCGGTCGCGACAGTCGTTTCGAGCGGCGGCTACGCCGGCCGCAGGTGCTCGCAGTCACCGGCGTGGACGACGCGCTCGTCGCCGTCGTCGGTGCGGACGACCAGACTCCCCGGAAAACGCACGTCGACGGCCTCGCCCTCGACGGTGCCGCCGGGGGTTTCGACTCGCACGCGACGCCCGAGCGTCGCGGCGTGGTCGCGCCACGCGTCGAGGACCTCGCCGACGTCTGCGCCCTCGCCCGTCAGGCCGTGGATCGTTTCGAGGACGCGCTGGAGGAACAGCCGTCTGTCGACGTCGCCGACCTCCGCGCGGAGGCTCGTCGCCCCGGGCGGCAGCGCGTCGGCGTCGACGTTCGCGTTCACCCCGGGGCCGACGACGAGCCAGGAGACGCGGTCGGCCTCGCCCTCCATCTCGGTCAGGATGCCGCAGAGCTTCCGCTCCTCGCCGTCGTCGCCCGCGACGAGGACGTCGTTGGGCCACTTTATCCGCGCGTCGACGCCGACGTCCAGAGAGGCCTTCGCGACGGCGACGGCGGCCGCGAGCGTGAACAGCGGGATCTCGGCGGGCGGGCGATGCGGACGGAGGAGCAGACTCGCCCAGATCCCCCCGGAGGCGCGGCCCACTCCCGCGCCAGTCGTCCGCGGCCGCCGGTCTGTTCGTCGGCGACCACGACGACGTCCGCCTCGCCAGCCTCCGCGAGCTCCCGCGCGCGGCTGTTCGTGCTCGCGACCCGCTCGTGGTACTCGACCGCGTAGGGCGCGTCGAGGCCGAACTCGATGGCCGCCGCCCCGTACTCGGGGACGTCGACGACGCGGTAGCCGTCGTCGCCGCTCTCGATTTCGAAGCCCTCCTCGCGGAGCGCCTCGACCTGCTTCCAGACCGCCGCGCGCGACACGTCGAGTCGCTCGGCTAACTCCGGGCCCGGAACCGGTCCGTCGGCCAGCGCTCCCAACAGCGCCCGTCGCGTCTCGTTCATCGTGTCTCTCGAAGCTCGATCATCGGTCCATCGCTATTCGAGGACGACCAGCACGTCGTCTATATCGACGCTGTCGCCCTCGGCGACGAGCACCTGCGAGACGGTGCCGCCGCGCTCGGCGACGACGTCGTTCTCCATCTTCATCGCCTCGAGCACGCAGACGACGTCGCCGGCGGCGACGTCTTCGCCCTCCTCGACGTCGACCGAGAGGATCGTCCCCTGCATCTCCGCGGCGATCTGCTCGCCGTCGCCCTCGACGACGACCTCCTCGCCGTCGTCGGCCGCCTCGTCCGGTCGCGAGCGCGTCTGCGGGTTGCCGGAACCGCCGGCTGCACCCCCGCCGACCCCGTCGAGATCCGGAATCGGGGGCGCGCCGCGCTCCTCGAGGTTGACCTCGAAGCGCTTGCCGTTGACCTCGACGGTGAACTCCCGTTCTGTCACGTCGGCGTCGTCGGCGTCGTCGCCCTCCTCGCTCGTGTCGGCCGCGTCGTCGCCCCACTTTTCGACGGCGCGTTCGATCCGCGTCGGGTCGAGTTCCTCGTCGAGGTACTTGGTCGTGTGCTCGCCCGCGCGGAACGCCTCGTCGGTGATCATCAGCCGGTGGAACGGGACGATCGTCGTCACCCCGTCGATCTCGAACTCCGAGAGCGCCCGTTCGGAGCGGGCGAGACACTCGGTCCGGTCGCCGCCGGAGACGATCAGCTTCGCGATCATCGAGTCGTAGTCGCCGCCGATCTCGTCGCCCTGACGGACCGCGTCGTCGACGCGGACGCCGATGCCGCCCGGCGGGTCGTACGTTTCGAGGGTGCCGGTCGCGGGCGCGAACTCCGCGGCCGCGTTCTCGGCGTTGATCCGGTACTCGATGGCGTGGCCGTCGAATTCGACGTCGCCCTGCGCGAAGTCGAGTTCCTCGCCGGCGGCGACTCGTAGCTGCCACTTCACGACGTCGATGCCGGTGATCTCCTCGGTGACGGTGTGTTCGACCTGGATCCGGGTGTTGACCTCCATGAAGTAGAACTCCCCGTCTTCCACGAGGAACTCCACCGTCCCGGCGTTCGTGTAGTCGGCCGCGCTGACGCCGCGGCGGGCCGCCTCGCCGATCCGCTCGCGGAGGTCGCCGTCGAGCGCGGGCGAGGGCGCTTCCTCGATGACCTTCTGGTGGCGGCGCTGCAGCGAACAGTCGCGCTCGCCGAGGTGGCGGACGTTGCCGTGCTCGTCGGCGAGGATCTGCACCTCGATGTGCCGCGGCGATTCGAGGTACTTCTCGACGTACACGGACGAGTTGTCGAAGTACGCCTCGCCCTCGCGCTGGGCGGTCTCCAACTGCGCTTCGGCCTCGTCGGCGGAGTGGACGACTTTCAGGCCGCGCCCGCCGCCGCCGCCCTCGGCCTTGATCGCGACCGGGTAGCCGTACTCCTCGGCGATCTCTTTGACTTCCGCGGCGGATTCGACGGGCTCTGTCGTGCCCGGGACGACGGGGACGTCCGCCTCCTGCATCAGCGCGCGCGCCTTCGTCTTCTCTCCCAGGCGCTCCATCGCGTCGGCCGAGGGGCCGATCCACGTGATCTCCGTCTCCTCGACCTTCCGCGCGAACGTCGCGTTCTCCGCGAGGAAGCCGTATCCGGGGTGGATCGCCTCCGCGCCGGCCTTGCGCGCCGCCTCGATGATCGCCTCGTGGTCGAGATACGAGTCCGCCGCGCGCGCGGGCCCGACGTTGTACGCCTCGTCGGCGAACCGGACGTGGCCCGCGTGCTTGTCGGCGTCGCTGTAGACGGCGACGGTCCGCACGTCGAGGTCGCGGCACGCCCGCATCACCCGGAGGGCGATCTCTCCGCGGTTGGCGACGAGAACCTTGTTGAACATTTGCCGATGTGTTCTGAAACGCGCCACCTCTATCTGTCGGTTCTGCACGAAGGGGGATTCGACGATCGTCGTGAACGTGGTCGATGCACCGACCGTCAGCGACCACGGCGATCGAGGCGATCTTGCGGGCCTACTCGGTAGATTCCGCGGGTACCTCCCGCCAGCGGATCTCGTACTCCAGTTCGTAGCGCTCTTCGCCGGTCTCGGAGTCGGTGAGGCGCTCCAGTTCGACCTCGAACGTCGGCTCTTCGGGGATCGACGTCTCGACCTCCGCTCCGGCGTCCGTCAGCGTGACCGTTCCCGACTCGATCTCCGCGGCGGACGCGAGGAGCGCGTCGGCGATCTCCGCCCGCGTCTGTGTCGTCTCCGTCTTGAACAGTTGCTCTTCGGGCATACGCCAGATGACACCACAACGACACATATACCCAGTTACCGATTCCTTCGACGCGAGAACGAGGGTGTGTCGCGGCAGGTGAAGACAGGGAAACGAACGTTCACCAATTCGGACAAATTCACACAGACATCCTATTCTCGTCTCGCAGGCCGGACACCGGTGAACGTTCGTGAGATACGTCGGGAATCCAAACCGCCTTATGTGTGTGTCTCCCACGCCAACGGTAATGACAGTACGTGTCGGTATCCTCGGCGCAACGGGCGCAGTAGGACAGCGGTTCATCCAGCTCCTCGAAGACCATCCGACCTTCGAGCTCGCGGCGCTGACGGCGTCGGAGTCGAGCGCTGGAAAGAGCTACCGCGACGCCGCGAAGTGGCGCGTGAACACGCCGATTCCGGACGACGTCGCGGATATGACCGTCACCGCGACGGCGCCGGAGGAAGTTCCGGACGACGTCGACCTCCTCTTCTCGTCGCTGCCCTCCGGCGCGGCCGCCGAGGTCGAACCCGACTTCCTCGAGGCGGGCTACGTCGTCTCCTCGAACTCCTCGAACGACCGGATGGCCCCCGACGTGCCGCTCACGATCCCCGAGATCAACCCCGGCCACCTCGACCTGATCGAGGTCCAGCGCGACCAGCGCGGCTGGGACGGCGCGCTCGTGAAGAACCCGAACTGCTCGACGATCACGATGGTGCCGACGCTCGCGGCGCTGGATCAGTTCGGCCTCGAATCGGTGCAGGTCTCGACGCTGCAGGCGGTCTCCGGCGCGGGCTACTCCGGCGTCACCTCGATGGAGATCATCGACAACGCGCTCCCGCACATCAACGGCGAGGACGACAAGATGGAGACGGAGTCCCGAAAGCTGCTCGGCTCCTTCGACGGCGCGGAGCTCGAACTCCACGGGATGGACGTCGCCGCCTCGTGTAACCGCATCCCCACGCTCGACGGCCACTTGGAGAACGTCTTCGCCGAGACGAGCGAGGACGTGACGCCGGAGGACGCCGCCGCGGCGATGCGGGAGTACCCGAGCGCGGACCTCCCCTCCTCGCCCGATCAGCTCATCCACGTCTTCGAGGACTTCGACCGGCCGCAGCCCCGACTCGACCGCGAGCGCGGCGACGGGATGCAGATCTCCGCCGGCGGCCTGCAGGAGACGACGAACGGCGTGAAGTACAACTGCCTCGCGCACAACACGATCCGCGGCGCGGCCGGTGCCTCGGTCCTCAACGGCGAACTGCTCGTCGAAGAGGGCTGGGTATAGAACCCACCTTTTTATTCGGGGGTCCTCGGCGCTTCGCCGCCTCGAACCCCCGACAAAAACCTGGAGGGAAAAACGCCGCT
>NZ_BBJO01000055.1 GCF_000739575.1 Halobellus rufus
CTGTAGACCCACCTACCTTTTTCCACGGAGGGGTCCAGAGGACCCCTCCGCGCAAAAACCTAGAGGGAAAAATGCCGCTCGGCTCGCACAGCGAGCCTCGCGGTACAACTGTCGAGGGAGTCGGTGCGAAAAGAAATCCGCGACCCCGCCTGTTCGGTCAGTCGGTGGCCTCCGGAGCCGATCCGATCCTGACGACGGGGTCGAGATCGTGGGCGAACGTCAGCAGATTCCACACGGGCGAGCGCTTTGCGCCCGCAGCCAGAATGTCGGCGTCTTCCTCTGAGAGGCCCTCACCGTTGACGGCGATTTCGACGCGGATGTCGTCGAACGTCTCCTCGGACCTGTCGACGTCGTGGATCATCAGCACCACGCGCGGGTCGAAGTCCAGCCGAACGGTCGTTTCGAGGTCGTCCATCTCGATGTCGTTGGCCACGGCGGTGACGCCGACGGCGACGTTCAGACAGCCGGCGAGCGCCGCCAGCGCCACTTCGATCGGCTCCATCCGATCGGTCGGATCGACGAACCCCGACGCTTCCTCCATCTCCTTCCACGCGCCCAGCGGCAGCGTGTACTCGCGCGTCCCCCGGTTGATCACGTCCTCGCCGAGCCTGTACTCGTCGACTTTCGCCAGACTGTGAAAGAGTCGGTTCTCGTAGCGGGCACGAGCACCGAGTTCCATCTGGATGGCTTCCGGGTGCTCGGTCGCGTAGTCGACGAACTCGTGGAACTCGTCGATGTCTACACCTTGCGTTACCGTTCCTGTCGCTTGCGTTGCCATTGGTCCCTCCTCGCTGTAATCCATCGCAGAATCGCGCTGGCCCCATCGCGTCTCGTCTGTCCCCCATCTCGTCCCCCCGTCGGTACCTTCCGCTATGGATCGCTTCGAACTACGGCCGACTATGCAATTAACGTTCGTGAAAGAAACTTCTGTTTTAGTCGGCGTTGATTGCCGTATGCGGTGCTGTACCGCGAAATGGATGTGAGAGTCGTAGCGCTTACTCCTGCACTTTCCGCTGGATCTCCTCGACGATCTCGGGGTTCCGCAGCGTCGTCGTGTCCCCGAGTTCCTCGTCGTTGGCGATCTCTTCGAGGAGGCGGCGCATGATCTTCCCCGAGCGCGTCTTGGGAAGTTCGGGGGTGAAGATCACCTGCTCGGGGCGGGCGATCGGACCGATCGCGTCCTCGACGCCCGCGACGATTCGGTCGCTCATCTCGTCGGTGCCCTCGTAGCCGTCTTCGAGGATGACGTAGGCGTAGACGGCCTCGCCTTTCACCTCGTGGTCGCCGCCGACGACCGCGGCCTCGGCGACGCCCTCGACGCCGACGATGGCGGACTCGATCTCCATCGTCCCCAGCCGGTGCCCGGAGACGTTGAGCACGTCGTCGACGCGGCCGAGGATCGTGATGTAGCCGTCGTCATCGATCTTCGCGCCGTCCTCGGGGAAGTACACCCACTCGTCGGCGTCGGGATCGGAGTACTCCGACCAGTACTCCTCGATGAACCGCTCGTCGTTGTTGTACAGCGTCCGCAGCATTCCGGGCCAGGGCTTGTCGACCGTGAGGTAGCCCGCGCGTCCGGCGTCGACCTCCTCGCCGGCGGTGTCGACGACCTTCGCGTCGATCCCCGGCAGCGGCGGCCCCGCGGAGCCGGGTTTCATCGTCCCGACGCCCGGCAGCGTCGTCACCATCATTCCTCCCGTTTCGGTCTGCCACCACGTGTCGACGACCGGGCACTCCTCGTCGCCGATGTGCTTGTAGTACCACTTCCACGCGCGGGGGTTGATCGGTTCTCCCACCGTCCCGAGCAGGCGGAGACTGGAGAGGTCGTGCTCCTCGGGGAACCGCGAGCCCCACTTCATGAACGCGCGGATCGCCGTCGGGGCGGTGTAGAACACGTCGACGGCGTACTTCTCGACGATCTCCCAGAGGCGGTCCCGCTCGGGGTAGTCCGGCGTGCCCTCGTACATCACGGTCGTCGTGCCGAGCGCCAGCGGCCCGTAGACGATGTAGGAGTGTCCGGTGATCCAGCCGATGTCCGCGGAGCACCAGTAGGTGTCCTCGGGCTTCAGATCGAGAACCGAGTGCGACGTCCACGCCGTGTACGCGAGGTAGCCGCCGGTGGTGTGTTTGACGCCCTTCGGCTCGCCGGTCGTCCCCGATGTGTACATCAGGAACAGCATGTCCTCGGCGTCGCGCTCGACGGGGTCGACGCGGTCGCCCTGATGGTCGGCGAGCAGGTCGTCCCAGTCGTGCTGGTTGCCCTTCAGGTCGTGGCCGAAGCCGTCGTCGCCGAGCCGGTCGACGACGACCGTCGCGTCGATTCCGTGGTCGACGCCGTCGAGGCCCTCGTTGGCCTTCGCGAGGTGATCGAGCGGGTCGCCGCGGCGGTAGTAGCCGTCGCAGGTGACCAGGTACCGCGAGTCCGCCGAGTTCATCCGGGTCGCGAGCGCGTCCGCGGAGAAGCCCGCGAAGACGACGGAGTGCGGCGCGCCGATCCGAGCGCACGCGAGCATCGCGATCGGTAGCTCCGGCACCATCGGCATATACAGCGTGACGACATCGTCCTCCTCGACGCCGAGATCGCGGAGGCCCGCCGCGAACTCGTTGACCTCCCGGTAGAGGTCTTGGTAGGTATACGTTCGCGTGTCGCCGTGTTCGCCCTCCCACTTGATCGCGACGCGGTTCTTGTCGCCGTTCTCGACGTGGCGGTCGACGCAGTTGTACGAGGCGTTCAGCGTGCCGTCGGCGAACCACTCGTAGAACGGCCCCTCGGAGTCGTCGAGCACCTCGCTGTACTCGGTGTCCCAATCGAGGAGGTCGGCCGCGCGGGTCCACGCATTCGGCCAGTTCTCCTCGAACTCCTCGTAGATCGACTCGTCGGAGACGTTCGCCTGCTCGACGAACTCCTCGCTCGGCTCGAACGTTTCCTGTTCTACCAGGCGCGCTTCGAGTTCTCCATCGCCGTCTCCGTCGCTCATATTCGTTTATAGTATTCGAACACCGGGTCATAAATCTGTGCGACTCCTTCTCTCGGAGCCGCGATAATCGAACGACTGCGTAGGCCTCTCTCGGACGGCGCGTCCCGGGTCCTTCTCAGTTCGTAGGAACTGCCCGGAGCGCTTTTGCAGCCAGTTCCCTACTGATTCGTATGGACGATGAACGACTGGCAGGGGGTGGGGGACGGGCGGTGCCGGGATCGGTCCGTCGCCGTCAGTTCCTGCTCGCGGGAACGGGCGCATTCGCCGCCTCCCTCGGCGGCTGTCTCGGCGGTGACGGAAGCGGCGACGACGGCGCGGGCGAGGAGGCTCCAGCGGCGATCACCATTCCGGAGGGGGCCACCTGCGACGTCTGCGGGATGACGATCCGACAGCACCCCGGTCCGAGTGCGGAGATATTCTACGCGGACCACGAGCCCGAAGGCCACGAGAACCCGGCCCGCTTCGACAGCACGTGGGAGGCGTACCAGTACGAGTTCGAGCGGGACGGCGAGGGTTGGGAGGACGTCGCCTTCTACGTCACCGACTACTCGGCCGTCGACTACGAGACCTTCGAGGACGGCGGCGACACGCTGATCTCGCGGCACTACGAGGCGCCCTCGTTCGCGTCGGTGGCGGACGTGACGTTCGTCGCCGACTCGGAGGTGAAGGGCACGATGGGAAGGGACCTCATCGCGTTCGGCGAGGAGGCCGACGCCGAGGCGTTCCAGTCCGAGTGGGGCGGCTCGATCGTCGAGCACGACGGCGTCACCCCCGAGGTGATCGCCGGGCTCGGAATGTGATGGCGATCCTCTCGCCGACCGGGACCCAGTGGCTGACGGCGGCAGTGACCCTCTCGCTCGTCGCCGCGAGCCTCTCCTTCGCGCTGACGCCCGCCAGCGGCGAGTCGCTCCAGCCCGTCGACTTCGCCGACACCGTCGATATGGGCGGCACCGGCGTCGACGCCCGCCGCGCGGAGGCGGAGGGATTCGTCCTCCCGCGGGTCGAAGTATTCTACTCGGGCTACCGCTACGTCGTCGGCTACGTGGGCATCGAGACGGCCGTGGGCGAACTCGGCGATCCGAGCGCCCAGCGGCAGTTCGGCGACCCGCTCGCCGTCTACGTCTCGGACCTCTCGACCGTCTCGCCGACGCTGACCGAGGAGGGGTTCGTCACCCCCGAGCGCGGCCGCTCCGTCGGCTGGACGCCCGCCGACACGGCCTTCTACGTCGTCGGTAGCGAGGCGGCGATCCCGTCCGGCCCGGTCACCGTCGCGTTCTCCGAGCGCGCGGACGCCGAGGCGTTCGCCGACGCACACGGCGGCGAGGTGGTCGATTGGGGGACGCTGCAGTCCCGAGTGGGCGATCCGCTCCCGGCCCGGTTAGACGAGTTCGAGCGGTCCGTCGAAGCCCGTCACGCGTGGGCGAACGACACCGTCTCGACCGCCGAGCGGCTACGGGAGCGCCCGGTGAGCGTCGTCGTCGGTGCGGACGCCTCGGCCGTTCCCGACGATCGGAGACGCGCCGACGGCGTCGCGAGCGAGCCGACGGTCGCGGACGCCATCGACGCCGCGCCGCCGGACACGACGGTGTACCTCCCGGCAGGGACGTACGACGTCGACGAGGTCACGCTGAACCGCTCGATCACCCTCGCCGGCGCGGGCCCCGAGACCGTCCTGCGGGGCGACGGCAACCGGAGCGTCGTCTACGTCCGCGCGGACGCCGCCGCCGTCTCCGATCTCGGCGTCGCCGGCGTCGGCGACGTCGGGAGTCGGGGGCGCGACAGCAGAAACGACACGACCGACTGGGACACGACGGTGCAGTTGGCCTACGGCTACGGCGACGCCGGAATCGTCCTCGATGGCGCGGCGAACGCGGCGGTCTCGAACGTCGAGATCGACACGCCCGCGAGCGGCGTGATCGTCCGCGAGAGCCCCGACTCGGTGCTCCGTGGACTGACGGTCCGCGGAGCCGACACCGCCCGCGAGGGGTTCATGGGCGTCGTGCTCATCGGCGCGCCGAGCGCGGTCGAGGAGTCGACGTTCGTCGGCGGTCGCGACGGCGTCTACACCCACCGCGCGGACGGGAGCGTCGTGCGCGACAACCGCGCCGACCCCGGCCGCTACGGCGTCCACGAGATGTACACCTCCGAGTCGCTCGTCGCGAACAACACCGTCCGCGACGGGCAGGCGGGCGTCATCGTGATGACCCGACCCGTGGAGAACCTGATCGTCGGCAACGACGTCCGGGGGAACACCTACGGGGTCGTCCCGGCGGGCAGCGACTCCTACTACGCCCGGAACGTCGTCGTCGACAACGAGTACGGACTGCAGGTCGCCGCGACCGCAACGCCTTCGTCGACAACGTCGTCGTCGGCAACGGCGTCGGCGCGCGCGCAACGACATCCTCCCGTCGAACTGGGTACTCAGAAACGACTTCGTGGGCAACGAGCGGGCCGTCGAATCGCGGATCGGCCCGCTCCGGACGTGGTCTCACGGCGGCGTCGGCAACCACTGGGGCGCGCTGCCGATCGCCGACGGGGACGACGACGGCGTCTACGACCGGCCGTACCGGCCGACCGGGACGGTCGACTCGCGGATCGGGGCAGTCTCGGGCGCGACGACGCTCGCGCAGTCGCCCGCGGTCGCGACGCTGCGCCGCGTCCAGGACGCGGTCTCCGGCCTCCGACAGTCGGGCGTGGTCGACACCGACGCGCGGACGCGGCCGTTCCACTCCGAAACGACGGCGCGCCTCGCGAACGAGAGTACGGGAGGTGCGTCGGCGTGAGTGAGGAGTCGGCTTCGACTGCCTCGCCCGCCCTCAGCGCGCAGTCGCTCGCGCAGTCCTTCGGCGACGTGGACGTGCTCTCCGGAGTCTCGCTGTCGATCGACCGCGGGGAGGTCGCCGCCGTCGTCGGCCCGAACGGCTCCGGGAAGTCGACGCTGTTGCACGTGCTCGCGGGGATCGCCGCCCCCGAGTCCGGATCGGTGTCGGTCGGGTATCGACGCGGCGCGCGGAGCGTCGGCTACCTCCCCCAGCAGCCGGCGTTCCGGGCGGGGTTCACCGCGCGCGACACGCTCGACTTCTACGCGCAACTGCTGGAGGGCGTCGACGACGGGGACGTCGACGCGACGCTGGAGCGCGTCGGGCTCGCGGACGTCGCCGACCGCAACGTCGGCTCCCTCTCCGGCGGGATGACCCGGTTGCTCGGGCTCGGCGTGGCGATCCTCGGCGACCCGTCGGTTCTCGTCCTCGACGAACCCGGCAGCGGGCTCGATCCGGCGATGGTCGAACGCCTCTTCGGCGTCGTCGGCGACCTCGCGGCCGACGGGGCGGCGGTCGTCGTCGCCTCCCACGAACTCCCGGCGGTGCAAGCGCACGCAGACACGGTGTACGTCCTCGACGAGGGCGACTTCGTGGCGACGGGCTCGCCGGAGTCGCTGCTCGCGGAGACGGAGAGCGCGTCGCTGTCGGAGGCGTTCCTCGAACTGGTGGGGGCGCGGGCGGGCGAGTCCACCGTCCGCGCCGGTATCGGTCGCCGCTCGTCGGAGTCGGACCGAGAGGCGGACGAGACGCCCGCGGACGGCGACCGTGGAGACGACGCGGCAGCGGGGACGGAGGTGCCAGCCGATGAGTGAGTCTGACGTGACCGCCGACGCGAACGAGACCAGAAGAGCGCGCGTGAACGCCGTCGTGCAGGATCTGTTCGTCGTCGCGACCCGCGAGCTTCGGACGATCGTCAGGACGCCGGCGCTCGTGGCGCTGGCGGTCGCCTTCGCCGCGAGCGTCGTCGGCGTCGCGTGGGCCGGGACCGGCGGAGGTGGCGGGTTCGTCCCGCTGACGCTCGACCTGCTCACGTTCGTCGAGGTGCTGGTGCCGCTCCTGGCGGTCGCGTTCGGCTATCGATCGATCCTCGGGGACCGACAGACCGGGGAACTGGACGTGCTGCGGACCTTCGAGGTGTCGCGGTTCGCCTACGTCGGTGGCGTCTACCTCGGTCGGGCGCTCGCGCTCGTCTCGCTCGTCGTCGGAACGCTCCTCGCCGTGGGGCTCTTCGTCCCGTTCCTGACCGCCGACATCCCGACGTTCCTCGCGATCAACGCCGCCGCCGACTCGGGAGTGCGGTACGTCCGGTTCGTCGTGCTCTCGGCGGCGTTCACGCTGATCGTGTTGGCCGCGACGGTCGGCATCTCGGCGGCGACGCGGACCGTCCGGACCGCGTTCGCGCTGGCGACGGCGCTCGCGGTGGCGCTCGTCCTCGGGATCGACACGGCGCTCGTCGCGGGACTGGCCGGCGGCGCGCTCGCCGAGGACGGGCTCGCGTTCCTCTTGGCGCTCAGCCCCAACAGCGCGTTCCGCGGACTCGTGCTCTCCAGCGCGGTCGGCGTGGTCGGCGGCGCGGAGGTCGCCGCGGGCGAACCGCTCCTCAACGGCGTGGGACTCCTCGTCTGGTGGCTCGGGAGCCTCGCGGTCGCGGTCTGGCGGGTCTGGCCCGCGGTCGAGTCGGTCGAAGCGTGAGTTGTCGACGCGCTCGAGAAGTTAGTGACCGGACTTATCCGAAGTTCTCGATCTTGGCGTCGTCGAGGTCGACACCCGCCGCGTCGAGCGCGCTCACCGCGTCGTCGACGAAGCCCGCGAAGCCGTAGACGAACACCTGCTCGTCGGCGTCCCCAGAGAGGGCCGCGGCGACCGCGTCGTCGATGTCGCCGCTCTCGTCGACGACCGTGACCGACGCGCCCGACGCTCGCAGGGCGTCCAGTCGGTCCCCGTGAGCGGGGGCGTCGGTCCGGTAGACGATCGCCGCGTCGTTGCCGTCTGCGACGGCGGCCTCGGCGATACCGACCGCCGGACCGATGCCCGGACCGCCGGCGAGGACGACGACGCGGGACTCGCCCTCGTAGTAGCTCTCGCCGAACGGTCCCGAGATCTCGAGGTCGTCACCGGGGGCCAGGTCGAGCAGGAACTGACTGAACGGTCCGGCCTCCTCGGGGTCGACGCCGACGGTGACCTCGAAGGTGTCGTCGACGCCGGGCGAGGAGAGCGTGTAGAAGCGGGCGTAGCCCTCGCCGTCGATGGTGGCGGAGACCTTCACGAACTGTCCGGGCTCGGCGTCGAACTCGTCGGGCGACTCCAACTCGAGGGCGACCGTCTGCGGTCCGACGTCCCGGGCCGCGCTGACGGCGACTGTTGCGTCCATACGACCGGGTTCGCGTGCCGGCGAAAAGTCAGTTGCCTTCTGTCACCGAGACCGCGCTCACGGGGGTTTCGGACGGCTCGGTTCGGCTGTACGATTGCCCAATTATCGGCGCAATATTTGCGAAGCGGTAGGGGCGATCGCCGAATGATGGCGATTTGGGATCATATTCGTAAAGTTTCGTGCGGAGTATGTCACCCCTTTTTTCAAGGCCTTTCAGAAGGCTTTTCTTCGATCCAAGGGAATCCCTTAGTCACATGCCTGCGGACTTCAACTGGGCCATCGGCGGGGAAGCCGGCGATGGCATCGACTCGACGGGAAAAATATTCGCCCAGGCCCTCTCGAGAGCCGGGCGGCACGTGTTCACGTCGAAGGATTTCGCCTCACGAATCCGCGGCGGCTACACGGCGTACAAGGTCCGGACGGCGGTCGATCCGGTCCAGAGCGTCGTCGACCGCCTCGACGTCCTGATCGCGTTGACGCCACGGACGATCGAGGAGAACCTCGAAGAGCTCCACGACGGGTCGGTCATCATCTACGACGGCGACCGGACCACGATGGAGAACGTCGAGATCCCCGAGGGGATGATCGGACTCGACGTCCCCCTGAAACGGCTCGCCGAGGAGGCCGGCGGCGCGATTATGCGCAACGTCGTCGCCCTCGGCGCGGCCTGTGAGGTGTCTGACTTCCCGATCGAAAACCTCGACAGCGCCCTCGAAAAGCGGTTCGGCTCGAAGGGGCAGTCGCTCGTCGACAACAACAAGGAGGCCGCCCGCGCGGGGCAGGACTACGTCGCCGACGAGTACGACCACGAGTTCGACTACGAACTGGAGACGACCGACAACGACTACGTGCTGCTCAACGGCGACGAGGCCATCGGGATGGGCGCGATCGCCGCGGGCTGTAAGTTCTACGCCGGGTACCCGATCACGCCCGCGACGGACGTGATGGAGTATCTGACCGGACGGATCGAACAGTTCGGCGGGCACGTCGTGCAGGCCGAAGACGAGCTGTCGGCGATCAACATCGCGCTCGGCGCGGCGCGGGCCGGCGCGCGGTCGATGACCGCCACCTCCGGACCCGGGATCGACCTGATGTCCGAGACCTTCGGCCTCGTCGCGACCTCGGAGACCCCCCTCGTCATCGTCGACGTGATGCGTTCGGGCCCCTCGACGGGGATGCCGACCAAGCAGGAACAGGGCGATCTGAACATGATGCTGTACGGCGGCCACGGCGAGATCCCGCGGTTCGTGCTCGGCCCGACGACCATCTCCGAGTGCTTCTGGAAGACGGTCGAGGCGTTCAACCTCGCCGAGAAGTACCAGACGCCGGTGTACATCGCCGCCGACCTGGCGATGGCCGTCACCGAACAGACGTTCCCCCCGGAGGCCTTCGACATGGACGCGGTCGAGGTGGACAGAGGAAAGGTCGTCGACGAGGAGTCGATCGACGAGTGGCAGAACGAGAAGGGGCAGTTCAAGCCGCACGCGCTCACCGACGACGGGGTCTCCCCGCGGGCGTTCCCCGGCACCGACGGCGGCGTCCACATGTCGACGGGGCTCGAACACGACGAACTCGGACGTCGGACCGAAGACACCGAGATGCGCGTCGAGCAGGTCGACAAGCGCAACCGGAAGGTCGAGACCGCGCGGGAGCGAGAGGACTTCTCGCCGCGGGAGTTCGGCGACTCCGAGTCGGAGAACCTCGTCGTCTCGTGGGGCTCGAACGAGGGCGCGATGACCGAGGCGATCGAGTTCCTCGAGGAGGAGGGCATCGACGTGAAGTTCCTCTCGGTCCCGTACCTGTTCCCGCGACCTGACTTGACCGAGGAGGTCGAGGCCGCGGAGAACGTCGTCGTCGTCGAGTGTAACGCCACCGGTCAGTTCGCGGACGTCGTCGAACACGACACGCTCAGGCGGGTCGACCGCGTGAACAAGTACGACGGCGTGCGGTTCAAGGCCGACGAACTCGCAAGCGATATCAAAGCGGCGCTGCAGGAGGCAGACCAATGAGCTCGGACGTTCGATTCACGGACTTCAAATCAGACAAGCAACCGACGTGGTGTCCCGGCTGCGGCGACTTCGGGACGATGAACGGGATGATGAAGGCGCTCGCGAACACGGGCAACGACCCCGACAACACGTTCATCGTGGCCGGAATCGGCTGTTCCGGCAAGATCGGGACGTACATGCGCTCGTACGCGCTCCACGGCGTCCACGGTCGCGCGCTGCCGGTCGGTACCGGCGTCAAACTCGCGAACCCCGACCTCGAAGTGATGGTCGCCGGCGGCGACGGCGACGGCTACTCGATCGGCGCGGGCCACTTCGTCCACGCCGTCCGTCGCAACGTCGACATGACGTACGTCGTGATGGACAACCGGATCTACGGACTCACGAAGGGGCAGGCCTCGCCGACCTCGCGGATGGACTTCGAGACGTCGACGACGCCCGAAGGTCCCCAGCAGCCCCCGGTCAACCCGATGGCGCTCGCGCTCGCGTCGGGCGCGACGTTCATCGCGCAGTCGTTCTCGACGGACGCCCAGCGGCACGCCGAGATCGTGCAGGAGGCCATCGAGCACGACGGCTTCGGCTTCGTGAACGTCTTCAGCCCCTGCGTCACCTTCAACGACGTCGACACCTACGACTACTTCCGCGACAACCTCGTCGACGTCGCCGAGGAGGGCCACGACCCGACCGACTACGACGCGGCCAAAGAGAAGATCCTCGACGCCAGCAAGGAGTATCAGGGCGTCATCTGGCAGTCCGAGAAGTCGATCCCCTACGGCGAGAAGCACGGCCTCGACACCGACATGTCCGAGATCGACGAGGGCGCGCCCGAGGGCGCGATGGACCTCGTCCGCGAGTTCTACTGACGGACCTTTTTACTTCGGCGGGTTTCCGCGCTCGCTTCGCTCGCTGCGGGAACCCGCCTCGCAAAAATCTCCACCAAAAACACCCGTTCGCTCACTCCGCTCGCTCACGGTGAACGGCGCGCTGCGCGCGCCGATCCTCCTCTCCCCGCAGTAGGCCGTTCGTCTTCCGTTGGATTCCGCCCTCTCGCGGGCGTCAGGAACGTTCCGGCGTGTTTTTACGCGCGCCCCGATTTACCACGAGTGACAATGCCCGCTGACGCCGCGACGGCCGCTCGAAGTCGCCGCCGAGCTGGACGACACCTCCAGCGCGGCGTCCGCGGGACCACCGCACCGGCACATCGGTGCGCGCAGCCAACGCACACTACTGGGATACGCTATGTCTGAGAACTACGACGTCGTCATCGCCGGCGCGGGCCCGGCCGGAGCACAGTGCGCGAGAGACCTCGCGCAGCGCGAGTACGACGTGCTCGTGCTGGAAGCCGAACCCGAAGCGCAGTTCCCGCGGCAGTCGAACAAGTCCACGGCGGGGACGTTCGCGTCGATGACGGGGGCGTTCGGGATCCCCGACGACGTCGTGATGCACTACACCGACGAGGTCGTCCTCGAGTCCCCCAACGAGCACTTCGTCCAACACCAGCCCGGCGCGGTCCTCGAATTCGCGGACTTCAAACGGTGGCTGGTCGCGGAGGGGCGCGAACACGGCGCGGAGTACCGCTTCGACGCCCGCGTGAACAACCCGATTACGGAAAACGGCGAGGTCGTCGGCGTCCGGTACGCGGGCGACGAGGAGGTCTACGGCGACATCGTCGTGGACGCCACGGGTCCGGCAGCGCCGCTCGCGAAGAAGCTCGGCGTCTGCGACCTCAAGCGGGAGAACCAGGCGGTCGGCATCGAGTGGGAGATGGAGGGCGTCGAACTCGACCACCCAGACTTCGCGGACCTCTCGGAGGCGATGATGCTGCGTCTCGACCACCGGTACGCGCCCGGGGGCTACTCGTGGATCTTCCACACGGGCGGCGACACCGCGAAGGTCGGCCTGTGTTACATCCAGAACGAGAGCTACCAGCGGTACGGCGACACCTCCAAGAGCATCGACGACCACCTCACCCACTGGCTGGAGACCGACCCCCGGTTCGCGAACGCCGAGCGCATCGCGGACAAACAACAGCACCGCGGCAGCGCGCACATCCAGATGCCGGCCGATCTCAGCACGGACAACTTCATGGCGATCGGGGACACCGTGCCGACCATCGACCCGCTGTGGGGCGAGGGCATCCACAAGTGTATGGAGTCCGCGCGCGCCGCTGCCATCACGGCGGATCGCTGCCTGATGGGCTCGGAGCGGGACACGTCCGCGGACGCGATGGCCATCTACGACGACCTCTGGCACGCCCGCGTCGCGCCGGACATGCGGACCCGGCTGACGATGACCCAGTTGCTCTACCTCGCGCCGAACGAGCGCTACGACCGCCTGATGGACGACCTGAACAGGATGGACGTCGACACGCTCAGCGACGCCAACGACGGCAGCATCCGCGGCCTCTCGAAGCTCGTCCACCTCGACGACCTCCCGCTGCTCGCCCGCTTCGCGAAACAGCGCCTCACCGAGTGAGTCGGCGGCCCGTTTCCAAACCCCTAACCGAGCGGCGACCCTCTCTTCGCGTATGAACCAACACGAGCAGCGACGCGCACCGCTCGCGAACGGGATGCCGATGCTCGGCCTCGGAACGTGGCAGAACGACGACCCCGAGGCGTGTGCGGCCGCCGTCGAGACCGCGCTCGAAGCGGGATACCGCCACATCGACACCGCGCAGGCGTACGGCAACGAGGAGAGCGTCGGGCGCGGGATCGAACGCGCCGACGTCGACCGCGAGGACGTCTTCCTCGCGACGAAAGTGTGGATCGACAACCTCGCGTACGACGACGTGCTGTCGACGACTCAGGAGAGTCTCGACAAACTGGGCGTCGACGCGGTCGACCTGCTGTACGTTCACTGGCCCTCGCGCTCGTACGACCCCGAGGGGACGTTCCGCGCGTTCGACGAACTCGTCGACGCCGGAAAGGTAGACAGAATCGGCATCAGCAACTTCCTCCCCGAACAGGTCGACGAGGCGATCGAACGCGCCGACGCGCCGATCTTCGCGAACCAAGTCGAGATGCACCCGCTGCTCCGGCAGGAGGAGCTGCGCGAGCACTGCGCCGACCGCGACGTCGAACTCGTCGCGTACTCGCCGCTGGCTCGGGGGGAGGTCTTCGACGTGCCTGAGCTGACCGAGATCGCCGAGAAGCACGACGCCAGCGAGGCGCAGGTGTCGCTCGCGTGGCTCCGCGAGAAGGGCGTGACCGCCATCCCGAAAGCGTCGAGCGAGGCACACATCCTCGACAACTGGCGCTCGCTGGACCTCGAGCTCGACGACGACGACGTCGCCGCAATCGATGCGATCGACCGGACCGACCGGCAGATCGATCCGAGTTTCGCGCCGTGGTAACGCGTAGCTGAGCGCGACCGTGGTAACCGGGGGAACCGATTTGTCTCCGCGATCCCTAGGGGGTCGCGTATGGAGTTCGACCTCCCGACGACGGCCGGACTGCTCGTCCTGTTAGTCGCGCTCGGAACGGGCGTCCTGGTCGCTGCGGGCGTGATGGCGACGAGTACCGTGCTGATGATGGTGACGCCCGCGATGCTCGTGTTCGGCGTGATCTGTCTGGCGCTCGGTGTCAAACACGGCGAGTATCGCGCTCGGGAATCGTAGGCGCGTTCACGGACTCTTCGCCGTCGAGTGCCGCTGGCGAGCGTTCACTGCGCGACGTCGTCGATCGTCTCGCCGCTGACGCTCGCGGCGACGCGCACGCCGACGACGCTGACGACGATCCCGGTGACGATGAACGCGGCGAGCCGCTGCTGGGGGGTGACGACGAATTCCCACAGGCGCGGGTCCGCGAGGACGCCCTCCCGCTGGAGGAACCACCCCGCGAAGCCGCGGACGACGAGTCCGAGGGCGACGACGCCGAACGGGAGGTTCAGGTACGGCGTGCTGACGCCGTCGCTGCCGATGAGTTCGTCGAGTAGCCGTCCGGCGCTGGCGGTGAGCGCGGCGAGGGCGAGCCACGGAACGGCGCTGTAGGTGAACTGCATCGTCTGGACCACCACGGATTCGGGGTCCGGCTGCGGCGTCACGGCGAGGGCGCCGAGGAAGATGCCGACGAGTCCCAAGCCGAGACTGACGGCGTAGGTGACGACGGAGACGCGCCCGGAGTACAGCGCCGCCCGAACGCGCTCGGGGACTTCCGAGATGAGTTCGTCGATCGCGAGCCCCTTGTACAGCAACACCGCGCCCAAAAGCGCCGCGAGGCTCGCCAGCGCGACCGTCGGCGAGAACTGCGAGAGGAGGATCGGCAGCAACAGCAGCGTCGCGCCGAGCGGGACGAGGACGGTCGTCCGAAGCTCCTCGTCGGCGAGGAACTGCTTGAGGAGGTAGTACGTCGACTCGATGTCGTGGGCCTGCCGGACGACGACCCGGTCGACCGAGTCGATCCGGACGCGGCTCTCGACGACGGGGACGACCCGCTCGTCGTTCGCGGAGTCGAGGACGACGATCGCCGAGTCGGGGTCGTAGGTGTCGACGAGGGAGTCGACCTGCGCCGAGAGCGAGCGATCGGCCCCGACGAGGGAGTCGGTACCGCCGGAGACGACGGCGACGACCGTCTCCTCGCGCTCGTCTCGGAGGTCGCGGGCGACCCGCAGCGCCTCCAACAGGCAGTTGACGCTCGAGTCCTCCGGATCCGCGAGGCCGACGTCGGTGACGAGCGACCGCACGGCCTCCCAGCCGACGATCGGCATCTCAAGCCCCGCGGTCCGACCGATGTCGTTCGAGCGGTCGACGCAGAGGACGAGCGTTGTCACAGTCGTGCGAACGGTTGACTCGGTTAAAGAAGTCTCGGTCACTCGCTCTCCGGTTACTCCTCGTGGATCTGTTCCCCCCGGTTGAGCCGCTCGGCGATGCGGAACGTCTGTTCGCCGGCTCGCCGGGTCGGCGTGTGCGCGGCGAGGAACCGCGCCGCGGCGACGAGATGGATTCGGGCACGCGCTCCGTCGTCGGCTTCGTACTGGGCGAACGCCGCTTCGAGGTTCTGTCGGGGGTGGAATCCGACGTCTTCTCGAAGGAGCACCGCACCGAGTTCGCGCTTCAATGTCGACGCATCCCCGCCGGCGGCGAGGTACTCGGCGGTGAGTCGGCCGGCCCGGTTGACCTCCTCGTCGGATTCGACCTCGAAACACGCGAGTAGTCCGTCCAAGAGCTCACCGGGATTACCGTCGCCGTCCGGGTCGGGAAGCGGGGCCGGCGGCGTGTTGAGGAACCGGTCGAGGTAGACGGACATCGCGGCGTCGAAGACCCCGCGATACGCCTCCGGGGCGTCAGTCCGCCGGCCGAGTCCGTAGACCGCGTTCGCGTAGGTGTAGGTGTGGTGGACGGTGTTCCAGTCGCGGAACTCGTTGCTCGTGCCGAAGTGAGCGATGCGGCGTCCGGCCGCGTGAGCGACGAGGCGCGCGAGGGCCTCGACGCTCGCCCCCTCGGCGACGGCCGTCGTCAGCGCGTCGATGATCTCGTGGGGATCGTCCCCCAAGAGGACGTCGAGAACGCCGTCCGGTTCGGTCCACGTCTTCTCCGCGCCCGCCTCGACCAACTCGGGAAGCTCCTCCCCGGCGTCGTAACAGAGGCCAGCGACGTCGATCGGTTGCCGCCACGAGGAGTTCTCTTCGGCCCGGTCGGCGGCCGCGAGTCCGGGAACGAGGCTCGGAAGCACTTCGTCGGCGTGTTCCCAGCCGACGTGGTCGAGCGCCTCGAACGCCTTGTTGACGAAGTCGAGTCGATGCCCGGAGTCGAGATAGCGGTGATCGGTAGCGGCGGCGACGAGCATTCCCGCGAGGGCCGACTCGTCGGCGTCCGCCGCGATCGCCGCGCGGAGCACGCGTTCGGCCCCGTCGGAGTCGCGGACCTCGATGTTCTCTCGGAACCACTCCGCGAGTCGCTCGGTGGCGACGTCGTCGGTCGAGAGCGCCTCCTGAACGAAGAACGGCGGTTCGCCGGAACATTCGTCGGCGACCTCCGTGAGCCCCACGTAGAGCGCGCGGCGTCGGTCCTCGGGGCGGAGGTCCGCGAGGAGATTCGCCATCGCGACCATCGTCGTGAGCCCGCGCCCCCAGCCGTCGTCGCGGTAGCGTGTGCCGAACTCGATTCCGACTCGAACCGGCTCCGTGTACGACACCCCGGCGTCGTCGAGTCCGATGACCGACTTCGCCGTGATCAGGTCGATGCTCTCCCGGAGGCTGTGATCGAGTCGGTCGCGCCAGTGTTCCTCGGGCGAGCGGTCGCGAGCGGGATTCGGATCGACGTACACGTCGCCCTCTCGAACCGCGACTGGATAGGTCCGGACGTCGTCGGCGAACGGGTCGAACGTGTCGCCGCAAGAGAGCTCGAACCGCGCGTGATGCCACGGGCACGTGAGTACCCCGTCGTCGACGGATCCCTCCGTGAGCGGAAAGCCCATGTGCGGACACCGGTTGTCGGTGGCGTAGAACTCCCCTTCGTGGTAGAAGAGGCCGATGACGCGGCCGTCGACACGAATCGTCTGTGGGCTGTTCGTCTTCGCCTCGTCGACGGTCGTTGCTCGAACGTAGGGGTCGTCTGATTCAGTCGACATAGTGCGGAATCCGACGGTGTCACATCCGTTTGGTGGCGGTCCGGTCGGACCCTCCTCGAACTACGACGCCGGTCGGGTTTACACTATCGGCGAGACGAGCGACGCACTCTCGGTGAACAATCGACGCAGTCCCAAGACGAAAAAGAAAAATCGGCCACGCGGCCGAACCGTCGGCAAATCGCTGTCGGCTCCGGCGTCTAGAGAAGCCCCGTCTTCTGGAGCTTCATCAGGTCCTCGGTGTCGAGGGTCTCGCCTTCCTTGAACTTCTGGTAGATCTCCTCGGCCTCCTCCTTGGCGGCCTCGCGCTCCTCTTCGCGCTCGTCCTCGCGCTCCTGCTCTTCCTGCTTGTCGAGCTCGCGGAGGCGCTTCTGGACGCGGACGAAGTCCTCGTGGTGGCGGTCGGCGGCTTCCTGGGCTTCGACGAAGAGCTCGTGCATCGCGTCGGCCTCGTCGCGGATGTCGTCGGCCTCGCGGTAGGCCTCGATCATCTGGTTGTGGTGCTCTTGGGCCTCGTCGGCGAGCTCCGTCACCTTCTGGTGGTGCTGGGACGCCTCCGAGCGGACCTCCTCGGCCTCCTCGATGAGCTCTTCGAGTTCACCGCTGTCGTCGACCTTCTCCTTCTTCTCGCTGAGCTCCTCGCGCTTGTCCTCGATCTTCTCGATGAGTTCGCGCTCGTCCTCCGTCGAGAGGACCTCGGTCTGCTGGCGGAACTCGAGCTGTTCGATCTCCTCTTGGAGCTCCTCGATGTCCTTTCCGTCGTCGAGTTCCAGGTCTGATTTCATCTCCTCGACCTGGTCGAACAGCTCGTTCGCCTTCGCGTTGAGCTCGTTGCGGCTCTCCTTGTGCTCTTGGACCTGCTCGTTGAGCTCGTCGCGTTTCTCGCGGTGCTCCTGAGCCTCGTCGACCTTCTCGCGCGTTTTGGCGTTCAGGTCGTCGCGCTTGGACGCGCGCTCGGAGGCCATCTGGTTCAGGTCGTTTCGTCGGTCTCGAAGCTGCCCGGCAACCTTGATGAGCTGCCCCTTCGAGCCGTTTTCGAGCTTCTCGTCGGTAAGCTCGATGTTATCTGAATCTTTGAGTGGCTGTACGTCGTATTCGTCAAGAACGTCTTGCTTCGTCACCATACGTGATCAATCCTCGATACCATCACCGCTCCGGACCGTGGCGGCCGCTCGTCGTGTGCTGCCGACCGTGGATAAGAATTCCCGATCATTCTGCGTGCTGTGCCGCCGGAACGCCGGAGGCGCTCTGGTGACTACTCATTGAAGTCTACCGCATATAAATCTGCCGGTGGTCGGACCGCCTGAAAATGACTCTCACACCCGTCGTACGCCCCGTGTGAGTGTTTCCCACTACCTCGAGGGTGTATATAAAGTCCGATGGTAGCGTGTCACACGGAGAGCGGGCGTGAGGCGACAGACCGAGCGAGACTTACCGCCCCGTCGCCGACGGGTCCGTATGCGAGAACGAGAAGTCGTCCGCGCGCGCGGCCACGAGAACGTGACCGCCCGGCACGACAGCACGTTCGAGGTGACGAGCGACGACTGGCTCACCCCGGCCGGCGACTGCATCCTCGCCGTCGAGGCCGACCGCGTGCCCGCGGATTTCGAGGACGCGTTCGTCGAGGCGTGCCGAGATCCGGACGCGACGATCACCGCGACGCTCACGGCCACCGCGGAGGACGGGGAGACGTACGAAACCACGATCAGCGGTCGGGGCGATCCGGACCTGTCCTTCGAGAACGAGCGGAGCCACGTCGGGCGCACCAGCGACTACGTCGACGACCGGACGGTCCTCGTCGGCGGCGACGCCGCCGCCGGAGACCTCGACCGCGACCTCGTCGACGCGCTCGCCGACGGCGCGGACCTCCGGTTCGAGTTGGTCGTCGAGACGGAGTGAGCCGACCTCCAGGTCGGCAGCGCCGCCCGAAGAGGCCGGACCGCTTTTCCGCTGCTGCGCCGAACTCCGCGTATGCCCGAGGAACCCCGAGAGAACATCAGCGGCGGCGAGGACGGGAGCGTCGAAGTCGCGTTCGCGCCCGGCGAGGCCGGGACGCGCGCGGAGGCAGTCGTCGACGAACTCGGCGGCCTGTACTGGCAGAAGACCTACGGCGGCAAGGACGCCTTCGAGTCGCTCGTCCGGACGATCCTCTCGCAGAACACGAGCGACGTCGCGAGTCAGCCCGCTCACGACGCGCTGATGGAGCGGTACGATTCGGGATCCGAAGACTTGGCCGTCGCCCTCGCCGAGGCGGAGCAGTCGGAACTCGCGGAGACGATCTCCTCGGCCGGCCTCTACAACCAGAAGTCGGAGATGATCGTCGGCGCGGCCGAGCGCGTGCGCGAGGAGTACGGCGGTCGAGAGGAATTCGACGCGTTCGTCCGCGAGGGCGACCCCGACGCGGTCCGCGAGGCGCTCCTCGACATCCACGGCGTCGGGCCGAAGACCGCCGACTGCGTGCTCCTCTTCGCGGGCGGCCGCGACGGCGTCTTTCCGGTGGACACGCACGTCCACCGCATCGCCCGACGGATGGGCCTCGCTCCCGCAGACGCCGACCACGAGACGGTCCGCGAACACCTCGAAGCCGACGTGCCCGGCCCCAAGTGCGGCTTCGGCCACACGGCGATGATCCAGTTCGGCCGCGAGTACTGCACGGCGCGGAAGCCCGCGTGTCTGGACGGCCCCGAGGCGTGCCCGCTGTACGATCTGTGCGATCGAGTCGGCGTCGACGAGGTCGAAGAGGCCGTCGTCGATCCGGCCGACGCCGCGGCCGAGTGATCCGGCGCGGGTCTCAACACCCGCGCGTCTCGACGCCCGAAACCGGTCCTCCGGTCGGTTCGTACGTGGAGTCGTCGACGCCGTCGGCGAACATCGGCAGGGAGAGTCGGTAGTCGAAGAGGATCGCGAAGGCGTTCCAGACCGCCTCGACCGACGCGCCGTCTGGCACGCCCTCGAAGACGACCCCGGTCCGCAGCGAGACGATATCGCTGTCGAGTGCGACGCCCCGGGCCGACAGGCCGAGCGCGCTCGGCGGCGCTGAAGTGAAGAGCGAGGTGTGGACGGTCACGTCGATGTGCGGGTTCCCGTCGCCGATGGCGAGGTCGTGCCCGCCGTCCGGAAAGCAGCGCCGGTCGTCGGCGTCGGTCGGGCGATCGGTCCCGGACGATGCGTCGTCCGACTGTGCCAGCGCGGGGGCGGTCCCGACCGCTGCCGCCGACGCGACGAGCGCGACGACGAGCAGGATGCGGACGGCGACGGAGAACCGGCGGGACATACAGGGCGGTTTCGCGCTCCCCGGATTAAGTCTCGCGGCGCGGTTCTCAGTCCTGAGAGCCGCGCGGGTCGGTCCCTCCGCCGTCGAGGGTGCGGACGAGTTCGTCGAGGACGGCGTCGGCGCTCGCGAGGTTCGTCGCCAGGGGGATCGCGTGGACGTCGCAGATCCGAAGCAGCGCGGTGATATCGGGCTCGTGCGGCTGTGCGGTGAGCGGATCGCGCAGGAAGATCACGCCGTCGCAGGTCTCGTCGGCGATCTCGGCGCCGATCTGCATATCGCCGCCGAGCGGTCCCGACTGCTTCCGCTCGATGTCGAGGCCCGTCGACTCCTGTAGCCGTTTACCCGTCGTCCCGGTCGCCATCAGGTCGAACCGTTCGAGGTCGCTCTGACGGTTCCGCGCGAACTCGACGATGTCGGGTTTCTTCTCGTCGTGGGCGATGAGCGCGAGACGCATACGCGATAGTCGGCGCACGCGGGCAAGAAGGTTGGTTCGCGGTCGCGGGGAGGGGCATCCGCGGTCGCGGGCGGGAGTCAGCGGAACCGGAACGTCTCGAGGTTCTTCGGGGCGAACGTCCGGAGGTTGTAGTCGTGATACAGCCCCGAGGAGAGGTCCTGCACCGAGCGCTCGTCGCCGTGGACGCAGAGGATCTTCTCCGGGCGGGGGTTCATCGTCTTCACGAAGTTCTCCAGTCCCTGCCGGTCGGCGTGCCCCGAGAAGCCGTCGACGGTCACGACGTCCATCTCCAGTTTCATCGTGTCCGACCGACCGACGCGGTCGGTCTCGACGGGGATCTCGTCCCAGCCGTTCTGGATGCGGTTCCCCAGCGTTCCCTGCGCCTGGTAGCCCACGAACAGCAGCCGCGAGTCCGGATCCGGGCCGACGTGGCGCAGCCACGACATGATCGGGCCGCCGGTGACCATTCCCGACGTCGAGAGCACGATGCAGGGCTCGCCGTCGGCGATCTCCTGTCGCTCGTCGTCGCCGCCGTCGATGTGATTGAACTCCTCGGCGAGGAACGGGTTGTCGTCCTCGTGGAAGATGCGGTCGCGGAGGTCGTCGCGGAGGTACTCCGGGTACGTGGTGTGGATCGCGGTCGCCTCCCAGATCATCCCGTCGAGGTGGACCGGCATACTCGGGATCTTCCCCGTCCGCATCGCCTCCTCGATGACGAGCATCATCTCTTGGGAGCGCCCGACGGCGAAGGCGGGAATCACGATCTTCCCGCCGCGGTCGTACGTCTCGTTGATCGCTTCGATCAGTTTGCGCTCGGCGTCCTCCTGATCGGTCTGGTAGTCGTTGCGGCCGCCGTAGGTCGACTCCAGCACAAGCGTCTCGACGCGCGGGAAGTCGTTGACCGCGCCGTTGAACAGCCGGGTGTCCTCGTAGTGGATGTCCCCGGAGAACGCCACGTTGTAGAGGCCGTCGCCGATGTGGAAGTGCGAGACCGCCGAGCCGAGGATGTGCCCGGCGTTGTGGAGCGTCAGCTTCACGTCCGGCGCGATGTCGGTGACGTCACCGTACTCGATCGGGATGGTGTGTTTGATCGCCTCCCGGACCATCTCGGACTCGTAGGGGGGCGTGCGGCCCTCTTTGGCCGCCACGTCGAGGTAGTCCAGTTGCAGCAGCCCCATCAGGTCCCGTGTCGGCTCGGTCGTGTAGATCGGACCGTCGTAGCCGTACTTGAAAAGTAGCGGGATCAGCGCGGAGTGATCGAGGTGCGCGTGCGTCAGCACGACCGCGTCCAGCGAGTTCGCGCCCGCGCCGAGGGCTTCGGGGACCTGCAGGTACGGGACGTCGTCGGAGCCGGGCTTGTCGCCGCAGTCGATGAGGATGCGCGTCTCGGCGGTCGAGAGGATGAAGGACGCGCGACCGACCTCCCGGCAGCAGCCGAGGGTCGTGATCCGGACCCACTCCTCGTCGGAGAGCTGTTCGCGGTGGATCTGCCGGCCGACCCGTTCGAGGATCTGCCGACGGTCGTCGCGCTCCTGCTTGAGGAAGTTGCGGACGTTCGAGACCGTCGAGGACTCGATCGGGGGCGTCCGAACGACCTCGGGCGTCCAGCCCACCTCCTGGGTGATCTCGCGCAGCGTCGCGCCGTGGCGGCCGATGACCATCCCGGGCTTCTGCGCCTCGATGACGACTTCCCCGATGTCCTCGTGGAAGTCGAGGTCGGTGACGCCGGCCTCCTCGGGGATGACGTCGAGAATCCGTTCTCTGGCCTCTTCGGCCGGCGACAACGCCGCCGGGTCCGGGCGGACGGTGATGCGTTTCCGGAGCTTTCCTGCGAGGTCGCGAATCAGATCGCTGTTCTGGGCGAACCGCTTCGGATCGCGGGTGTAAATGACCAGTTCCGGTCCCTCGTAGGTGACGTCCGACACGGAGATGTCGGCGGGGAGCTCCGCTGTGACTTCTGCTTTCAACTCCTCGAGTTGCGTATCTACTGAACTCATAACTGAGAGCGTTCCGTCGTGATCGTCGCAGACGGACGGTTGATCGGGGATCCCTGATTCCGCGGCCGACGCGACCGCACGATCACGAGGTCGGTGCGGGAGACCGACGGCGTCGCGCGAGCGGGGTGAAACGTCGGGGTCGCGTGAGAGAGCATAGGACTAACGTAGTTCGTCGAAACGACGATATCTGGCGGTCCTGGCCGTGGAAAGGCAGGGAAAACCCGCTTGTTCCGAAATAGATCAGCCTGCGTATAAAAGGCTTCGCAAAGCCGAAATCCGAGGGGGTCGCAGTGGACGTATGCAGATCACGCCAGCGCGTGTCGCGAGCGAGGCGACGTGGGTCACAGAGCGGGCCGGGACGGTCGTCCCGCTCATCAACGAGACGCGCGACCGACTGGGAGAGCTGTTCGAGACCGACGTCGACCCCGTCTCGTCGGCCGACTACCGCGAGGAGGTCGCGGCCGTCTTCGCCGACGGCGAGGTCGCGGTCAACGTCGCGGGCTACGTCGCGATCCTCCGGGAACTGGACGTCGAAAACGACTATCCGGGCTTCGTCGTCGACGAGGTGCTCGGGCGGGAACTCGCCGCGACCATCGCGGGCGGGACGCCGCTGTCGCTGCTCGCGCAGGCGACGTTCCACTACGCCGACGTGACGACGCACACCGACGGCGGCGCGGGCGTCGACGACCTCGACGCCGCGTTGGCGGCGGGGTTCCAGACGCGGCTGCCGGGCTGGGACTGGCGCGAGGCGGAGAGCCCCTTCGGCGTCGCTCCCGGCGAACTGCGCTGAGAGACCCTCACGGAGATCGTCGTCTTCGGGACCGCTTCAGGAGATTTAAGACTGCAGTGGGGCTCGAAACACGTAATGAGCGACGAACAGGAACTCGGCATCACCGAGTCGAAGGAGTACAACACCGGCGAGTGGTACGCCGAGGTGGTCCAGAAGGCCAACCTCGCGAACTACGCGCCCGAGGGGATGAGCGGCTTCATCGTGACGCGACCGCGCGCGTACGAACTCTGGGAGCGGATTCAGGGCCACCTCGATTCGCTGTTCAAAGACACCGGCGTCCAGAACGCCTACTTCCCGCTGTTCATTCCGGAGAGCTACCTCGAACGCGAGAAGGACATCGTCGAGGGGTTCGATCCCGAGGTCGCGTGGGTCGAGCGCGCCGGCAACCAGGAGCTCGAAGAGCCGCTGGCGGTCCGGCCGACCTCGGAGTCGATCATCACGCCGTACATCTCCCAGTGGGTCCGCAGCCACCGCGACCTCCCGCTGCGAGTGAACCAGTGGGCGTCGGTCGTCCGCTGGGAGGCCACCGAGACGAAGCCGTTCTTCCGGACGAAGGAGTTCCTCTGGCAGGAGGGCCACACCGCGCACGCGACCCGCGACGACGCCTGGAACGAGACGATGCGGCGGCTCGACCAGTACGAGGAGACCTACGAGGACCTGCTCGCGATGCCCGTGCTGCGGGGCGCGAAGCCCGAACACGACAAGTTCCCCGGCGCGGACACGACGACTACGGTCGAGGCGCTGATGCCCGACGGCAAGTCCGTGCAGGGGGCGACCTCCCACTACCTCGGGACCTCGTTCGCGGAGGCGTTCGACATCACCTACACCGACGAGGACGAGGACTCCCAGATCGCGCACACGACCTCGTGGGGGCTCTCCTGGCGGGCGCTCGGCGCGCTTATCATGACCCACTCGGACGATCAGGGGCTCGTGCTGCCGCCCGCGATCGCGCCCGAGCAACTCGTGATCGTGCCGATCTGGCAGGCCGACACGAAGGAGGACGTCCTGGAATACGCCGAGGGAATCGAAGCGGAGCTCGAAGACGCGGGCGTCCGCGTCGAACTCGACGACCGCGACGAGCGCAACCCCGGGTTCAAGTTCAACGAGTGGGAGCTGAAGGGCGTCCCCGTCCGGATGGAGATCGGTCCCAACGAGGCCGACGACGGCACGGTCACGCTCGTCCACCGCCCCGACGGCGAGTCGACGGAGGTCGACCGCGAGGACATCGCCGAGACCGTCGAGTCGCACTTCGACGAGGTGTACGCGAAGCTGTACGCCGCCGCCGAGGAGAACCTCGACGAGAACGTCCGCGAGGCCGACAGCCGGGCCGAGATTCTGGGGACGATCGGCCAGCACGGCGGCTACGTGAAAGCGCCGTGGTGCGGCGAGGAAGAGTGCGAGGCGGAGATCAAAGACCAGATCGCCGCCGAGATCGTGATGGTTCCGCTCGACGACGACGAGGGGATCCACCACGGCGAAGATTGCGCGATCTGCGGCGACGAGGCCGCCGAGACCGCGTACTTCGCGAAGTCCTACTGACGGTCGTTTGACCTGACGTCCGGCGGAGGAGTCCGACGCACGTCAGACTCTTGTCGCACTGATATCAGCCGAGAGAACGTCCCACAACGCTTTACAGCGCCCGCGCCGTACCAGCACCAATGTCGGCGCTATCGGACCTCCTGGGAGATGTCGTGTCGGACGTCGAGAGCGTGTTCCTGTTCTCGCCGAGCAGTTCGCACTACGAGCGGTTCGCCGACGCCGATCTCGCGGAGGAACTCGTCGTCGTCGCACCGCAGAACGACGTCGACGCGGAGACGTACGTCGAACTCCCGCTGGAGTTCGACAACGTCCGCGACCGGATCAAATTCGGCGTCGAGGGCGCGCTCGAACAGGACCTCGTCGAGGAGGGCGACGTCGTCGCCTGTAGCGTCCGGATCTTCGAGGGCGATCCCGACAGCGTCGTCCGGGTCCGCGTCGAGGAGGCGATGCGGTCGGGCATCTACGACCTCTTCGCGAACTCCCGGGCGGACCCGAGCGTCATCCGCGACGTCTTCGAGGTCGCGATCGAACTGGGCAAGAAGGGGCAGAAGGGCAAGCCCGTCGGCGCGCTGTTCGTCGTCGGCGACGCCGGGAAGGTGATGAACAAGTCCCGACCGCTCAGCTACAACCCCTTCGAGAAGTCCCACGTCCACGTCGGCGACCCCATCGTGAACGTGATGCTCAAGGAGTTCTCCCGGCTGGACGGCGCGTTCGTCATCTCGGACTCCGGGAAGATCGTCAGCGCCTACCGCTACCTCGAACCCGCCGCCGAGGGCGTCGACATCCCGAAGGGACTCGGCGCGCGACACATGGCGGGCGCGGCGATCACCCGCGACACCAACGCGACCGCGATCGTGCTCTCCGAGTCCGACGGGCTCGTCCGGGCGTTCAAGGGCGGGCAGATCATCCTCGAGATCGATCCGGAGGAGTACTGATGACGGGGGTCGAGCCGACGCCGTCGACGGCGAGCGCCGCGGCGATGCAGGTAGACCTCGGGCCGCTTCCCGAGATCTTCAGCGCCGTCCCGCAGACGATGTGGGCCGCGCTGTTCGTCGTCGTGGTCGGCATCGTCGCGGCGCTGGTGTTGGGGTCGCTCACGACCCGCCTGCTCGTCCGCTTCGGAGTCCCCGAGGCGATCGAGGGCACGGCCTTCGAGCGGACCGCCCGCGAGTTCGACACCTCGACGGTCGAGGTACTCGGAACGTTAGTCCGGTTTTTCGTCCTCGGGATCACGTTCCTCGCGCTCCTCTCGATCGCGAACATCACCGTCGCGGCCAGTTTCTGGAGCCGCACCGTCGAGTTCGTCCCCCAACTGTTCTTCGCGATCGTCATCCTCATCGTCGGCGTCGTCGTCGGCGACAAGGTCCAACTGATGGTCGGCGAGCGCCTCACCGGGGTCAAGCTCCCGCAGATCGGCGTCTTCCCGCGGATCGCGAAGTTCACCGTCTTCTACATCGCCGTCCTGGTGGCGCTCTCCCAACTCGGCGTCGCGACGCTCGCGCTCGTCGTCCTGCTCGCGGTGTATCTCCTCGCGCTCGTGGCGCTCACGGCCATCGCGCTCTCGGACCTGTTGAAATCCGGAGCCGCGGGGGCGTATCTGCTGTTGAACCAGCCCTACTCGATCGGCGACGAGGTCGCCATCGGCGAGCACCGCGGCATCGTCCAGGAGGTGAACCTCTTCGTGACCCACGTCGAGAACGACGGCGAGGAGTTCGTCGTCCCCAACAGCACCGTCTTCGAGGTCGGCGTCGTGCGGTTCCGCGACTGACGGCTACGCTCTCTCGCCCGCGTCGTCCTCGTCGTTCTCGTCGTCACCGCCCATCGGCCGCGCAGGCACGCCCGCGACCGTCGCACCCGGCGGCACGTCCCGGGTCACCAGCGAGTTCGCCGCGACCTGCGCGCCCTCGCCGATGGTCACGCCGGGGAGCACGACCGCCTTCGCGCCGATCATCGCGCCGTCGCCGACGACGACCTCGCCCGTCCGGTACTCGTCCTGCAGGAACTCGTGACAGAGGATCACCGAGTCGTAGCCGACGACGACCCCGTCGCCGAGGGTGATCAGTTCGGGCCAGAAGACGTCCGGAGTCGCTTCGAGCCCCCACGAGACGCCCTCGCCGACGGTCACGCCGAGTCGACGGAGCGCCCAGCTTCTGACCCGGAGCGAAGGAGCGATCCGCGCGACCCACACGAGGAGGTAGTTGAGTACGACTCGCCAGACCGGCTTCGCGTCGGTCCAGTACCGCAGCGAGTTCGCGGGGCCGGGCGTGGGGTGTCGCCGAAGGCGGTCGTGTCGGCGGGTGTCGTCGTCGCTCACGGCTGTGCTATCGCGCCGGACTCCCAAAAGTCCGCGCGTCTACTCCCCGCGGAGTTCGTTCATGTGATCGATCCGCCGCTGGACGAGGTCCGCCTTGCCGACGTCGTGGCGCACGCGGAGGCCGTCGCCCGCGGCCGCGAGTGCGTCCTCGGCCTGCGCTTCCGCCTCCGCGATCGAGTCGGCGACGCCGACGACCGCGAACGAGCGGGACGTCGTCGTGTAGAGGCCGACCTCGCGCTCGTCGACGCTGGCGTAGAACAGCAGCGCGTCCCCCGCGCTGCCCTCGTCGACGGTGATCTTCGCGCCGCTCTTCGGGTCCGTCGGGTACCCCTCGGGGACGGCGTACTTGCAGACGGTCGCCTTCCCCGCGAACTCCAACTGCGGCAGTTCCTCGCCGTCCCGAGCGGCGGTGAGCACGTCGAAGAAGGAGGTGTTCAGGACGGGCAGGGTGTTCATCGCCTCCGGGTCGCCGAAGCGGGCGTTGAACTCGACGACCTTCGGCCCGTCAGCGCCGAGCATGAACTGCCCGTAGAGGATGCCCTTGTACTCGGGGAGAGCGTCGACGACGGCTTCGAGGATCTCGACGGCGTCGGCGTAGTCCGCGCTCGTCATAAACGGGAGGTCCGGTCCGGCGTCGCTGTAGCTTCCCATCCCGCCGGTGTTCGGCCCCTCGTCACCCTCGTAGGCACGCTTGTGGTCCTGAACCGCGGGGGTGGGTCGGACGTCACCGTTCGCGACGAACGCCTGCACGGTGAACTCCTCGCCGACGAGGCGCTCCTCGAGGACGACCTCGTCGTAGTCGTTCTCGCGGAGGTACGCTTTCGCACCCTCGCGGTCGACTTGGTCGCCGATTACTTTCACGCCCTTGCCGCCGGTGAGCCCCGCGGGCTTGACCGCGAGGTCGCCGTCGGAGGCGTCGATGTACTCGCAGGCGGCCTCGGTGTCCTCGAAGACGGCGTAGTCGGGACAGCCCGGGATCGACTCGGACTCCATGAACTCCCGCTGGAAGGCCTTGTCCGTCTCGATCCGGGCGGCGTCGGCGTCGGGGCCGAACGTGTAGACCCCGGCGTCGTCGAGGGCGTCGGCGACCCCCGCTTCCAACGCCGACTCCGGACCGATGACGGCGAGGTCGGCGTCGACGTCGGTCGCGTAGGCGACGATATCCTCGACGGCCGTCTCCGAAACCGCCTCGAAACCCGCCGCGAGGCCGGTGATTCCGGGGTTTCGGTTGCTCGCACACGCGTACAGCTCGCACGCCGGGTCCGCCGACAGCGCGCGGGCGATCGCGTGCTCGCGTCCGCCGCCGCCGACGAGAAGCACCGTCTCTGACATACTCGGAGGACATACGCAGGGGAGTGTAAAGGTTGCTCTTCTATCGGGGCTAGATACACACATTCGTGGATACAAGGCCGAAGACGCGCCGCCTGTCAAACGGGCGTTTGACCCACCAGAAGACCCTTTCCGTCCCCTCCCACGGATACGCGTATGGTCTCTCGCCCTCCCCGTGGAACGCCCGCGGTCTCCCGCAGGCGGCTCCTCCAGTTCGGCGTCGGGGCCGTCGCCGGCACGGTCGCCGCGGCCGGCTGTCTCGGCAGGCGCGGCGGCGACGTCGACCGCCTCTCGCTCGCGGACGACGCGCCGCCGCCGCTCTCGGACGGCCCCACCACGACGCCGGGCGACCTGCCCGAGTGGACGCCCGAGTGGACCGTCTCGTTCGACGGCTGGAACGTTCTCGGCCTCGACGCTGCTTCGGCAAACGGCGCGAACAGTCAGTCTGCGTCCGGCGGTGCCGACGACGACGTGCTGTACGCGACCCTGAGCGACGCCGACGGGGCGTCGGCCGTCGAAGCCATCGACCCCGCCGATCGAACGACCCTCTGGCGGCGCGAGATGTCCGGCGAGGCGGTCGGCGGCTCCCACGTCGCCTACGGCCGGATCGCCCGCGGCGGCTGGGGCGTGACGCCGACCGACGATGCCCTGTACGCCGTCGCGGGCGCGGCGGACGAGCGCGAGTGGACGGCGCTCCACGCGTTCGACCGGACGAGCGGCGATCGCCGCTGGACGTTCGAGCGCGAGCGCGAACTCGCCGTCGCGGGCGTCTCCGAGGGTCTCGTCGTCGCCACGGGCTTGGAGTTCTTCCCGCCGCCGGACGTGACGCCGACGAGCCACCAGACGCCCGAGGAGCCGCTGACCACCGTCGTCTACGGGATCGACGCGGCCGACGGGAGCCTCGCGTGGGAGCGGTCGTTCACCGCGGTCCGGGACGTCGCCGTCTCCCCGCGGGGCGTCGTCGTCGCCGCCGCCGACGGCCTCGTCGCGCTCGACCGCGAGGGCGACGACCGGTTCGCGCTCGAAGACGTATCCGCTCGCTGGGTCGAGATTGCCGAGGGTCGACTGTTCGTCCGCTCCGGGTCGGGCGAGGGCGCGACGCTGTCGGGCGTCGCGCCGAACGGCGACGTAGACTGGCGTCTCGACGCGCCGGTCGAGGAGCTCCTCCTCGACGGCGACCGGCTGTACGCCGGCGGCGAGGCGGTTCTGGCGGTCGAGACGGACGGAACCGTCGCGTGGCGCGACGACGACTACGGGCAGTGGCTCCTCCTCGATCCCGACGGCGATACCCTGTACACGCGGTCCGGGCGGAGCGCGGACGCCGCGACGGCGTACGACGTCTCGGGCGCAGAGCGCTGGACGTTCGCGCCGCCGTCGAACAACTCGTGGCCGGAGACCGCGACCGCCGAAGCGATGGTCGCGACCGCCATCACCGGGGAGTCGGCCGACGAACCGTTCAAGACGGTGTACGCGGTCGACGCCGACGGCGAGGCGACTGCCGCACTCGAACGCGACACCGTCTTCGACGCCCTCGGCCTCGACGGCACCGTCTACCTCGCCGACGGGCGGTCGAATCTGCTCGCGCTGTCGCCGTGACCCCTCCCGGTCGAGCCGAGCGGTTCGGCGGGGTCTGTCTCCACGGGCCTTTAGTCGCTACGGCGCGGTAGCGACGGTATGGACGATCCGCTCGCCCGAAACCGGCTCGACGAGGAGGAGAGCCCGTACCTCCGGCAGCACGCCGACAACCCGGTGCACTGGCAGCCGTGGGACGACGCCGCGCTCCGGGCGGCGCAGGCGACCGACCGGCCGATCTTCCTCTCGATCGGGTACTCGGCGTGTCACTGGTGTCACGTGATGGCCGAGGAGAGCTTCGAGGACGAGGAGGTCGCGGCCGTCCTCAACGACTCCTTCGTCCCGATCAAGGTCGACCGCGAGGAGCGCCCGGACCTCGACCGCGTCTACCAGACGATCTGCCAGCTCGTCACCGGCGGCGGCGGGTGGCCGCTCTCGGTGTGGCTCACCCCCGAGGGCAAACCGTTCTACGTCGGCACCTACTTCCCGAAGAACGAGAACCCCCAGCGCGGGAACGTCCCGGGGTTCCTGGACGTCTGCCGGTCCTTCGCGGCTTCGTGGGAGTCGGAATCCGACCGCGAGGAGATGGAGAACCGCGCTCAGCAGTGGACCGACGCGCTGCGGGACAATCTCGAAACGACCGATCCGGGCGGGTCGGGGACGTCTGGGGGCTCGACGTCGTCGTCGGGCGGCACGGCCGGCGGCGGCGAAAACGGCGCGCTCGGAAACGTCGCGAAGGCGGCGCTGCGCGCGACCGACAGCGAGCACGGCGGCTTCGGGTCCGGTGGTCCGAAGTTCCCCCAGCCCGGGCGGATCGAAGCGCTGCTCCGCTCGTACGCGCGCAGCGGGTCGGATGACGCGCTCTCGGCGGCGACGACGACACTGGACGCGATGGCGGCGGGCGGCATCTACGACCACGTCGGCGGCGGCTTCCACCGCTACGCGACCGACCGGGAGTGGACGGTTCCGCACTTCGAGAAGATGCTCTACGACAACGCGGAGCTCCCGCGGGTCTACCTCGCGGCCTACCGGCTCACCGGCCGGGAGTCGTACGCCACGATCGCCCGCGAGACGTTCGACTTCCTCGCGCGGGAGTTCCGCCACGAGGAGGGCGGATTCTTCAGCACGCTCGACGCGCGGAGCGAGGGCGAGGAGGGCAAATACTACGTCTGGACGCCCGAGGAAGTGGAAGCGGCGATCGGCGACGAGCGAACGGCCGACATCGCGCTGGACCGCTTCGGGGTGACGCCGGGAGGGAACTTCGAGGGGAAGACCGTGCTCACGGTCGATGCGTCGATCCCGGAACTCGCGGACACGTACGACTGCGAGGAGCGGGAGATCGTCGACCGCCTCGACGACGCCCGAGCGGCGCTGTTCGAGGCGCGCGAGGAGCGTGTCCGTCCGGCGCGCGACGAGAAGGTACTGGCCTCGTGGAACGGGCTCGCGATTTCGAGTCTGGCTCGCGGCGGGCTGGTGCTCCGCGACGACGAGTACGCGGAGCTGGCAGCCGACGCGCTCGCGTTCGTCCGCGAGCACCTCTGGGACGCAGCGGACCGACGGCTCGCGCGCCGCTACAAGGACGGCGACGTGAAGGGCGACGGCTACCTCGACGACTACGCGTTCCTCGCTCGCGGGGCGTTCGACCTGTATCAGGTGACGGGTGACGTCGAGCACCTCGCGTTCGGGCTGGACCTCGCCCGCGTGATCGGCAGCGAGTTCTACGACGACGGGGCGGAAACGCTGTACATGACTCCGGCGGAGGGCGAGTCGCTCGTCACGCGACCGCAGGAGCTGCAGGACCAATCGACGCCGTCCAGCGCCGGCGTCGCGACGAAACTCCTCCTCGATCTCGACGCGTTCGCCCCCGATGAGGGGTTCGGCGACGTCGCGAGCGCGGTGCTCGACACCCACGCGAACCGGATCCGCGGCCGGCCCCTCGAACACGTCTCGCTGGCGCTCGCGGTCGACGAGCGCGATCGGGGAGGGACGGAGGTCGTCGTCGCCGCCGAGGACTCGGGCGGGGCGGTCCCGCTTCCTGAGTCGCTCCGCGACTCGCTCGCGACGACGTACCTTCCGGACGCCGTCGTCTCGCCGCGGCCGCCGACGGACGGCGACCTCGACGGCTGGCTCGACGCGCTCGGACTCGGCGAGGTCCCGGCGATCTGGAAGGGCCGGGAGATGCGCGACGGCGAGCCGACGGTCTACGTCTGCGAGGGGCGGACGTGCTCGCCGCCGGCGCACTCGCTGTCGGAGGCGCTCGGCTGGTTCGATAGCGAGGGCGAGCCCTGAGGCGAGACCGGGCGGTGAGGCGCGAACGGCCGGGCGTCGGCGGGCCGTAATCCGGTCGACAGGATCAGGAAGTCGATGGCGAGACGGCGTTCGGGAGCCTGATGCTGATCGCGTTTCCGGACTGGGCCCCGGAGTCGACGGCGATCGAACCGCCGGAGAGTTCGACGCACCAGTAGACGAGCCAGAACCCGAGGCCGCTGCTGTGGTAGACGTCGTTCATCTCGTGGTTCCCCTCGAGTACGTCGGCCTCGATCGGCGGGATGGGCGCGCCGTCGTCCTCGACGGTGATCGTCGCGACGCCGTCGGCGCACCGAGCGGACACGCGCAGGAACGGGTCCGCCCGCTCGCTGTGACGGATCGCGTTCTCCAGCAGCTCGACGACGCAGAGGCACAGTTCCGCGCGGGCCCGAACGGTGCAGGACTCGATCGGACCGGTTTCGACGAGTCCTGCGCCGAACCGACGTCGATCGTGTCGAGGGCGTCCTCCACGAGAGACGGGAGGTCGACGCGTTCCCGACGCGCGCGCTTCGTGACGAGGTCGATGATCTCCCGTCCCTTTTCGGCGCTCTCGAGGAGCGCCTCGCCCGTGCGGCGGATCACCGCCGTTCGTTCTGCGGTTTCCGGGGCGTCGTCTTCGATGAGTTCCGCGACGCCCATGATGACGTTGAGGTCGTTCCGGAGGTTGTGCCTGAGGAGGTTGTCCATCACGTACAACTGACGCTCGCGACGACGCCGGTCGGTGACGTCGCGCGCGAAGCCCGTGATCCGGACGACCTCCCCGTCCGCGACGATCGGTTCGGCCTGAACCCACACCCAGCGGTTGTAGTTCTCTTCGGGGTTCACGCGGTACTCCATATCCACCGACTGACCGGCGCTGAGGCACTCCATCGCGTCTTGGACTCTCGGGAGGTCGTCGGGGTGGATCGCCTCGAGGAAGGACTCGGGGCTCGCCTCGACCTCGTCGGCCGGTCGGCCGTAGACCGCCTCGTAGGCGGGGTTGACGAACAGGACCTCCGACCAGTCGGCGTCGAACATCCACAGGACGTCCCCCGACACGGACGCGATCTCCTCCAGTCGCTCGGCGGTCTGTCGACGCTCCTCCTCCGCGTGCACGCGGTCTGTGACGTCGCGTGAACTCACGACGTAGCCGTCGAGGGCCGAGTCGGTGAGGTTCGACATCCGGCTCTCGAGCCAGACCCACGACCCGTCTTTCGTCCGGTGTCGGTACTCGACGGTCGTCTCGGTGAACGAGTCGCGCTCGATGGTCCGGTCGAACGCTCTACGGACCATCTGTCGGTCGTTCGAGTGAACGTACTCGAACGCGTTCTCGCCGAGCAGTTCCTCGGGCGCGAACCCCAGAATACGCTCTGTGGCGTCGTTGGCGTACGTGAACGCACCGCTCCGATCGAGTAGAACGATCTTGTCCTGCGTGTGATCCAGTAGGACACCCGTTAGGTCAGGTGCGTCCATCCGGTTCCGCGTTGCGCACGGTAGACACAAAAACCCGGTGCCCGGAAATCCGGACGTTACAACCGCGCAGCGAGGTAGCTCGCGATCGGCTGGTTCTCGTCCTCGACGTACCGCGCGACCTCCTCGCCGTCGCGTTCGACGACGACGGTCGGGATCAACTCGACGTCGTACTCCTCGACGAGCGGGCCGATCTTGCTCCCGTCGTCGGCTTTCTCGACCGGGTAGTGGTGGACCCGCTCGTCGGGCACCTCGGCGGCGGCGAGCGCGGCTCCGAAGTCGGGCAGTTGGCCGCGGCAGTCGCCGCACCAGTCGCCGCCCCAGACGCGGAAGACGAGGCCGTCCTCCGAGAGCGCCTCGACCGCGTCGGCGTGGGCGTCGGCGTCCCACGCGGGGTTCGGCTGCATCGTTTCGAGCGTTCCGGCGTCGGCGTCGGCTTCGGACATATCCCGTCGTACGGCGGGCGAGGGGGTAAATCCCGCGGAAGGCGTCCACGGCTGCCCGGTCACCGCGCCCGCGACGGCGCGTCCCAGAAAGTGACACCGCGTGGCCGACGTCGTCACCGTCTTGTGCCCGAGTGACGAAGGTCGGGTCGATGAACGCGAACGTGCTGGAGACCATCGGCTCGCCGCTGGTCCGCGTCGGCTCGCCGCCGGGCGCGACGATCGCCGCGAAGATCGAATCGAAGAACCCCGGCGGATCAGCGAAGGACCGCCCGGCGCTCGCGATGGTCGAGCGCGCCGAACGAGAGGGGAAGATCGAACCGGGTGACGCCCTAGTCGAACCGACGAGCGGCAACACCGGGATCGGCCTCGCGGTCGTCGCGGCCGCGAAGGGCTACGACCTCACGGTCGTGATGCCGGGGTCGAAATCGCCCGAACGACGCCAGATTATGAAGGCCTACGGGGCCGACATCGAACTCGTCGACGGCGAGATCTCCGAGGCGAAAGACCGCGCGGACGAACTGGAACGAGAGGAGGGGATGATCCAGCTCCGACAGTTCGAGAATCCCGCGAACCCCCGGGCGCACTACCTGACGACGGGCGAGGAGATCCTCGAACAGATCGGCGACCGGACCGTCGACGCGCTCGTCGCCGGCGTCGGGACCGGGGGGACGATCACCGGCATCGGGCGTCGGCTGCGCGAGGCGTTCCCCGAGATGGAGATCGTCGCGGTCGAACCCGCCGACAACGCGGTCCTCTCCGGCGGCGAACCCGGCGCGGACGACTTCCAGGGGATGGGTCCGGGGTTCGTCAGCCCGAACCTCGACCGGGATCTGCTCGACGACGTCGAGACCGTGACCATCGAGGAGGCCGAGGCCGAGTGCCGCCGTCTCGCCCGCGAGGAGGGGATTCTCGTCGGGCAGTCCTCTGGCGCGTCGAACGTCGCCGCCAAGCGCGTCGCCGAACGGCTCGCCGACCCCAACGTCGAGTGCGCCGAGTCCGAACCCGAGTACATCATCGAACGCGACGACGAGCGGACGGCTCCCGAAGACGGTAACGGGACTGGCGACGCCACCGCCGACGGCGCGTCGACCGACTGCCCCCTGATAATCACCGTCTTCTGGGACAGCGGCGAGCGGTACATGTCGACGGGGATGTTCGATCAGCAGTGAGTTCACCAACCAGTTCGGAAAAGGCGAACAGGTAGTGTCGTAATCCGAACAGACTGCCCGGACAATCGATGGAACCGGTTCCCCGAGTGGTTTCCTCGAAAGCTACAGTGAAAAACCCGATTTAGCTATGGATTATCAGTCTATCCGAGCATACACACGGGAATCGTCGCTGGCTGTTGCAGTTAGGGTTACATAAGTGGGAGATTATAAGTATCGGGACGACGAACAATTCTGATGCCGGGGTGCCTCTGACAACCGGCATACTGTAGCGTTCGACCCGGCGACACGGTGCCTCGTGTTTCCGGAACTGTGGCCGAATCGACGGCCGCGTCCGCTACAAGCGCGCTGTGGCCGCTCTGCCCGGACGGTCACAGCGCGGATTTTCGCGCAGTCGCCTGCTGCTCAGCACGCAAGGCGTTCGTCATTCCCGAACCGACGCGACGGCCTCCAAGCCCATCGAGCGGAGCGTGTCGACGTCGGAGGCGCCGATCAGATGCGTAGCGCACGCGCAGTCCGATGCACCGAACCCGGGGAGCGGGACCGCCGGTCCCCCAGTCGGATCCGCCGCACGCTCGCGGAGCCCCGACGCCAGTCGACACTCGACGTCGGCGTGCGGCGCGGCGATCACCGCCGCCAGCGAGACGTCCGGGTGGCCGCCGAAGTAGTCGACGTGCCAGTGTCGGACGTCGTGGTCGCCGGCCGCGACGCGCCGGTGCCGATCGACGCGCCCGAGCCCGTTCGGGCCGAACGCGCTGCCGACGTAGGCGTACGCGCCGGCTTCGAACGTCGCCGCACCGAGCGCACCGATCTCCACAGTCAGCGGCGCGTCGGTCGAATAGCACAGGACGTAGCTCCCCGGCGGTGCCGTCCCCGCGCCGATTCCGAGGGGGTCTTCCCCGGCGGCGATGGCTGCGGGATCGACGACGAGAGCCCGCGTGTCGTTCGTCCCGTCGTCTGCCTCTCTCATAGCACGGTCGAGGGACGGCGTGCGAAAAACTGTGTTGGGACCGCCGCGTCAGCGGCTACTGCGGCACCGCGCTACTGCGACCGTAACCGTGAGGGTGCCGCCGCCCGGAGGGGAGAGATAACCGTGGACGAACGCCCGCGGATCGACGAACTCGTCGAGTGGCTCCGAACGCGACCGTACTACGCCGGTCAGATCGCCGACCACCGCCGGATCGAGGGAGCGGCCGCCACCCACGCCGACGTCGCGCTGGAACCTCGACTTCGCAGCGCGCTAGCAGATCGAGGAATCGAGCGGCTCTACCGACACCAGGCGGACACGATCGAAGCGGTCCGCGACGGCGAGAACGTCGTGCTCGCGACGCCGACGGCGAGCGGGAAGAGCCTCGCGTACACCGTGCCCGCGTTCGAGCGCGCGATGGACCACGGCGGTCGGACGCTGTATCTCGGTCCGCAGAACGCACTCGTCGCCGACCAGCTGGAGACGCTCTCGGAGTTGGCGCACGGGCTCGGCTTCGGCAGTCGGGTCTCCGTCGAGCAGTACACCGGGCGGCTCTCGAAGGCCGAGAAGCGCGACGTCCGGGACCGCGGTCCGACGGTGCTGCTTTCGAACCCGGACATGCTGCACTACGCGCTGCTGCCGCACGCCCACCGCCTCTGGGAGTGGTTCTTCGGGTCGCTCGAAACGGTCGTGATCGACGAGGTCCACACGTACCGCGGCGTCTTCGGCAGCCACGTCGCCCTGACGCTCCGGCGGCTGAACCGGATCTGCGAGCGCTTCGGGAGCGACCCGCAGTACGTCTGCTGCTCTGCGACCATCGGCAACCCGGTCGAGCACGCCGCGCGCGTGACCGGCCGAGGCGAGGAGACGTTCCGCCTCGTCGACGAGGACGCCAGCGCGACGGGGGCGAAGCACTGGCTGCTGTGGAACCCGCCGGAGTACAGCGGTGGGCGGGATCAGTCGGAATCCGTCGCCTCCGACGGGTCCGACGAGAGCGGCCGCCGCCGGTCCAGCCACGTCGAGACGAAGCGGCTCTTCGTCGATCTCGTGTCGCGGGGGTTGCAGACGCTCGCCTTCACGCGCGCTCGCCAGACCGCCGAGCGGTACGCCACCGAGAGCGCCGCCGACCTCAGAGAGCGCGGCGAGCACGACGCGGCGGCGTCGGTGGCGGCGTACCAGGGGGCGCTGAAGCACGAGCGCCGCCGCGAGATCGAGGACGGGTTACACGACGGGTCGATCCGCGGCGTCTGGTCGACGAACGCCCTGGAACTCGGCGTCGACGTCGGCGAACTCGACGCCGTCCTGATCGACGGCTATCCGGGCACCAGAATGTCGGCGTTCCAGCAGGCCGGACGGGCGGGCCGCGGCGACGACGACGCGCTCGTGGTGCTGGTCGGCGGCGAGGATCAACTCGATCAGTACCTGCTCGGACACCCCGAGGAGTTCTGGGCGGGGGATCCGGAGCGGGCCGTCTGCGATCCCGAGAACGAGGCGCTCCTGCCTGACCACGTCGCGAGCGCGGCCGCTGAGAACTGGCTACAGACCGCCGACGAGCGCCACTTCGGCGAGGCGTTCCCGGACGTGGTCTCGTCGCTCTCGGCCGCCGACCGACTGGAACGGCGAGAGACCGACGCGGGGGTTCGCTGGCTCCACAGCGGCGAGGGGAGCCCCCAACACGAGATGAGCCTGCGGACGATCGAGAACCGCGAGATCGACCTCCTGGACTCGCGCTCGAACGAGGTCGTCTCCTCGCTGTCGTTCTCCGACGCGCTGCGAGACGCCCACCGCGGAGCGATCTACCACCACCAGGGGACGACCTACGAGGTGACCGAGTTGGACCTCGATCGAGACACGGCGGTCCTCCAGCCCACGTGGGCCGACTACTACACGCGCGTCCTCCACGACAAGACGATCACCGTCGAGCGGGACCGCGAGTCGAAGTCGCTCGCGGCCCGTCCCGACACAGCGGTCCGATTCGCGGAGGTGACGATGCGGAAGCAGATCACGGGCTTCGAGCGGCGCGATCCGCGCCGCGGCGAGGCCATCGGTCGGGAGACGCTCGACCTCCCGGAGACGACGCTGCGGACGACCGCACTGTACTTCACGGTCCCCGAGGACGTCGAGCGGGAGATGCGCGAGACGGGCGGCGAGTACGGCTTCAACGGCGGGATCCACGCCGCCGAGCACGGGATGATCTCGCTGTTCCCGCTGTCGTTTCTCTGCGACCGCGGCGACATCGGCGGGCTGTCGACGCCGCACCACCCCCACACCGGCCAGTCCACCGTCTTCATCTACGACGGCTACCCCGGCGGCGTCGGGTTGACCGAGAGCGGGTACGACGAGATCGAGACGCTGCTGCGTCGGACGCGGGAGATGATCTCGGACTGCGACTGCGCGGACGGCTGTCCGGCCTGCGTGCAGTCGCCGCACTGCGGCAACGCCAACGACCCTCTCTCGAAGACGGAGGCGGTGCTGTTGCTCGATGCGTTTTCCGGAGACAGTTCAACTGAAGATTCATAACAACCAGTACACCTTTACGTCGGAGTTGAGCGCGTCTACACGGATGCCCCGCAGACAATACAGACGACACTCCCTCGCGATTGGGGTTGTCGGACTCCTCCTCCTCGCCGGTTGCATCGTGCCGACTGGCGGGAACTTGGACCCCGACTCCGTTAGCGAGAACGTACAGGACAGATACGATCGGATCGACAGCTACGAGACGACCGTGACGAAGACGGTCGAGACGCCGACTGAGACGGCGTCAGTCCGCGCCCGAGTCGCCGTCGAGCCCGGTGAGAAGATGCAGATCACCTACCGGAACGGCGCACAGGCCGGCGCGGTCGAGACGATCGACCTCTCGGCGGAGTCGAGCGGCCAACCGACGCTCTCGACCGGGCTCGAACGCGCTCGGAACGGCCAGCACGCCTCCTACGGCGCGCTCGCGGGGACGCTCGTCGAGACGAACAACGTGACCGTCGAGCGGCGGACGACGATCGACGGCCAGCGGGTCGCGGTCATATCGCTCGTGCCGGACGCCGACGCAACGGCGGCGTCGGTCGAGCGAACCCTCTGGATCGACACCGAGCGACAGCTTCCGCTCCGCGTCGAGACCACGTGGACCGACGCGGACGGACGCGTGGTCACGGAGACCATCGAGTACGCGAATACTACAGTCGACGAGATCGGTGGGACGCAGTCGACCGGCGCAGCGTCGCCGATCGCGAGCGGGGCGGGCGCGTGAGTCGACGCCTCTCTTCGACCGGCCGCCTCGTCGTCGTCGCCGCGGTCGTCGGACTGCTCGTCGGTGGCGCGGTCGCCCCGGGCGTGTGGGAGCGAACCACCGCCCCCGACGGTCAGGTAGCGGTGATCGAGATGCACAGCACCGTCACCGCCGACACCGCGACAACGGTCGTCGACAACCTCCGGGAGGCCCGACAGAACGAGTCGATCCAGGCGGTCGTCCTCGACGTCAACAGCCCCGGCGGGTCGGCCGCGGCGAGTGAGCAACTCTACCTCGCCGTCAAGCGCACCGAACAGGTGATGCCCGTCGTGGTCAGCGTGAGCGGGATGGCGGCCTCGGGGAGCTACTATATGAGCGCCCCGGCCGACGAGATCTACGTCACGCCGGCCAGTAGCGTCGGAAGTATCGGCGTCCGCGCGACGCTCCCTGCCGGCGGCGTGCCGTCGGGACAGGTCGTCACCGGTCCCGACAAGGGCTCGACCGCGACCGAAGCGGAAGTGAGACAGCAGGTCGAGACGCTCAGACGCGCGTTCGTCGGCAGCGTGGTGGCAGAGCGCGACGAGTCGCTCGCACTCACCCGGTCCGAGATCTCCTACGCCAAGGTGTACTCCGGCGCTCGGAGCATCGAACTCGGCCTCGCGGACTCGATCGGCGGCAGCGACACCGCGATCGCGGCCGCCGCCGAGCGCGCGGGGATGAGCGACTACGCGGTCACGCGAATGGAGTCGCCGCAGCCGAATCTCCTGAGTCAACTCGGTCTGGAGGCCGAGTCGGCCGCCGAAACGAGCGGCGTACACGCGACCTTCGGTAATCACGGGACCGAGACGGTCCACTACCTGATGCTGCACGGGTCGCTCGACGTTCCTCGGGAGGTGACGCACAATGCAAGCCGGTGATCTTCGCGCCGTCCTCCTGACGTTCGCCGTCGCCGCATTGCTCGTCGTCGGCGCGACCGCCGGCGTCGGATTCGCAACGGATACCGCCGACGGACCGGCATCCACGCAACCCGATGCGCCCGCGTTCGAGTCGGCAGACCTGCTGGCGACACCCGTCGACGACGACGGAAGCGTCTCGGTTCCCGAAGCCACCACCTCGAAGACGGTCGTGGTCGACGTGAGTCACGGCAACGCCATCAGCCGCGCACAGATGGAACCGCTGGTGAACGCGCTCGTCGAGGCGGGCCACGAGGTGCGGTTCTTCGCCGGCAGCGGGTCATCGAGCTTCGGGCTGTCCAGCGGCGACGGCACATCTCCGTTCACGGAGACGCTGCAGGACGCCGACGCGCTGATCGTGGCGAACCCCGCGACGACGTACACCGCAGACGAGAGCGATGCAGTCGAATCTTTCGCCGACGCGGGCGGCCGTGTCCTGCTGCTGGCGGACACGCCGTCGCAGGCGACGGCGACGTCCTCGCTGCTCGGCCTGACGGGCGGGTCAGCGGGATCCGCGAGCGGCCAGCCGAACGACGTCGCGAGTCGCTTCGACGTCACCTTCAACGCGGGCTATCTGTACGATATGCAGGAGAACGCGAACAACTTCCAGTACGTCTACGGCGCGGCAAGCGGCGACAGCGAGTTCGCAGCGGACGCGGACCGAACCGTCTTCGAGGCGGCCGTTCCGGTCGTCTCGGGCGATCAAGCTGACAGCGCCATCGCCGCCGAGGATGTCAGTTACTCCTCGACGCGCGAGAACGGCACGTACTCGGTCGCGGTCCGCAGCGGGAGCGTCGTCGCGATCGGCGACACGTGGTTCCTCTCGCCGGACGGCGCGACCGTCGCGGACAACGAGGCACTCGTGAGCGAGGTCGCCTCCTTCCTCGTCTCGGGAACGAAAACCGCTGGCGCACCGCAGGGCGACGCCTCGTCGACGGCGACGCCGACCAGCGGAATGACGTTCCAGAGCGGGAGCACGTCCGCATAGGTCCGAAACCGCGCGACTGGCGCACGGTTCGCACTTGCACTGTCTTTTTTGAGTCGGTCAGGGAGCGCACGACAATTGATCTGGCCACGACGACGATCGAATAACGACGACGGCAGTAGCCAGAGCGACGACCGCGGTCGAACAGCCATAACGACGGATTGACCGGGGCACTACGACCGCCCCACGTCGCGCTCGTACTGCCATCCGACGCCGAGTGTGTCGGCGACGGCAGACGGACTCTCGACGTGGGGAACCACCATCGACTCGGGTGTGTCGTCGCGGTCGACGTCCTCGGGGTCGGGGACGGTCCACTGTAGCCCGGAATCATCGCCCGTCGCCCGCTCGAATTCGAGGGTCGACGTCCCGAAGCCCCGATCGACGAGGTCCGCGTCGACGTCGACCGCGACCACCTCGCCGCGCTCGATCCGGTGCTGGGGTTCGTCGATCAGCGTGTCGTACGCGACGAGCACGCCCTCGTAACAGCGGTGCTCCAACGTGCCATATCTGAGATACCGCGATCCCCCACGCAAGGCGGCGAACGCGAGGATCACGGCCAGGGGGTACGCGACGAGTCGCAGCGGGGCGAAGAGCGCGAGGAGTGCGGCGATCAGGTACAGGAGGAGCACGCCGCTCGTGGCGGTGTAGGCGAACCCACAGTAGAGCGCGTCGGCGACGCGGACCCGTCGCGGGGGCCGGACGCGACGGATCGGCTCGCCGTCCGGTTCGGTCACCGGGACGGGCGTGATCTCCGTTTCCGCGCCGCCGTACAGCCGGTAGAACAGACCGCGCTTCTCGTCGTCGCGTTCGAGTTGAATCGCGCGGAGGTCGTAGAGGAGCTTTCCGACGACGGCCAGCGCGAGGACGGCGGCGCTGTCGACGGCGGACGGGCCGACGACGAACAGGAGCGTCCCGACGGCGAAGACGTGCTTGAACGGGACCAAGAGGATCGACCGGGGCGAGTGGTCGCGGTACCCGTCGTCGCGGAAGTAGTCGACCGCGGTCTCGACGCCGCGGCCGACGAAGACGCCGACTCCGCCGAGGAGGATCTGGCCGGTCGCCTCGGTCGTGACGACCGGGTCCGCGAGCGCGAACACGAGGAACGCCGCCCCGAGTTCCAACGGCGCGAGAAAAACGACCGTCACGACGAGAATCGGGAGGCTCCTGAGGTAGATCGGCGGCAGTGGGTCCGGGAGGTCGATGCCGCCGCGCTTTGCCTGCAACGGCCCCAGCAGTCGGTGGTCGTCCATCGCGTTGTTCGGGCGCTTCGCCGCGAACGGGATCTTCACCGCGCTCCAGAACAGGACGATCGCCAGTTCGAGGAGGAACACCCCGAGGACGACCGTGGCGGTCCAGCCGAAGGCGAGGATGCCGACGAGGAGCACGGCGTTCGAGAGGACGACGGCCAACGGGCCGGTGTACGGGAGTGGAGGGCGTCGCACAGCCGAACGTGTGATCGCTGTCAATTGAGCCTCACGGTTCCCCGAGCCGTCGGGAGCGTCCGGCCGGTCACGGTCCGGCGGAGCGCCGAGCGGCTCTCACCCGCGCAGCGAACCGTCCAGGGCGCGGTCGACGACGAGCAGCGAAATCACCGCGGGAAGCACGACGACGACCGACTGGATCGGCGAGAGCAGCCCCAGCGAGACGATGAGCGTCGTCGCGCACGCGGGCGGGTGAACCGAGTCAGTCACCCGCATCCCGGTCGTCGTGAGCGCGACAGCGAGGATCCCGCTCAGCGCCAGCCACGGCGGATCGAACAGCAGGGGCGAGTCGGGAACGGGGACGACCGCGGAGACCGCGAGGTACGAGGCCACCCCGGCGACGACGCCCACGGCGTGTCCCCCGACGACCACGCGTTCGCTCGGCCCCTGACGGGCCGTCGAGAGCACGAACGCCGTGGGACCGAGGCTCGGGAAGACTGCCGGCGCTCCCGAGAGCCAGGCGACGGCGGCCGAAAGCGAGAGCAGGAGTCCGGCGCGGACGCCGACGGCGACGTCGTCCTGTACGTCCGTTTGCGGCACGTGCGGACCGAAGCGCGACGACGGAAAGAACGTGTGGATTCGCGTCGGAGGGGGCGGGCGACCGCAGAGCGACAGAACTTTTAGGCTGCCCTAAAGAGTTGGAGTCGATGAGCCAAGACGTCTGCGTCGTGGTACCGACGATCCGCGAGTACGAGTGTATGCGGGAGTACTTCGAGAACGCCCGCGAGCACGGGTTCGACCTCGATCGACTGTTCGTCCTCCTGGTCACCGAGGACTTCTGCGACGTCGAGGCGATGGAGGAGATGCTGGACGAGGAGGGCGTCGACGGGGCGGTCTACGACGGTTCGCGCCGCGAGGAGTGGTTCGAGGCGCGCGGTCTCTCGTCGTTCTCGCACCTGATCCCGGCGGCCTCGCACGCCCAGACCAGCTTCGGTCTGCTCTACATGTGGGACAACCCGCGCTTCGAGCGCGGCGTCTTCATCGACGACGACACGCTCCCGCACGAGGAGTGGGACTTCTTCGGCCGACACATGGCGAACCTCGATCGGACCGACGAAGTCGAGTCCGTCGCGAGCGACGAGCGCTGGGTGAACGTCCTCTACCAACACGCCGACGAGCACGGCCTGTACCCGCGCGGCTACCCGTACTCCGCGATGGACGAGTCGGTCGAGACCGGCACGCGAGAACTCACCGACGTCGTCGCCTCTCAGGGGCTGTGGACGAACGTGCCGGACCTCGACGCCGTCCGCATCCTGATGGACGGCGACCTGCAGGGGCAGGCGCAGACGCGAACCGAGAAGTCGGACTTCGAGGGCGACTTCGTCGCCGAGCCGGAGCAGTACCTCACGGTCTGCTCGATGAACCTCGCCTTCGAGCGCGAGGTGATCCCCGCGTTCTACCAACTTCCGATGGACGACAACGAGTGGGAGGTCGGCCGGTTCGACGACATCTGGTCGGGCGTGTTCCTCAAGCGCGCGGCCGACCTGCTGGAGAAGGACGTCGTGAACGGCTACCCGCTCTGTGAGCACAACAAGGCACCGCGGCCGACGTTCGACGATCTGAACAACGAGGTGCCCGGGCTGGAGCTCAACGAGCACGTCTGGGAGGTCGTCGACGGCGTCGGCGAGGACGCCGACTCCTGGACGGGAATCGCCCGCGAGATGGCCGAAGCGTTCGCGACCGGGGACTTCTCCGAGTGGAACAACGGCGCGTTCCTGAACCACTGCGGGGAGTACTGGCTCGACTGGCTCGAGTGCCTCGACGAACTGGACGGCCGGGAGAGCCGCGAGCCGGAGGCCGCCCTCGCGGACGACTGAACCGTATCGGAACACATATACGATTTAGGCAACCCTAAATCAACTATACCAACATTATGAACGAGAAACACGGAACGCCCCGAACGCGACGCCGTTTCCTGCAGGCAGCCGCCGCCGCAGGTATCGTCGGAGTCGCAGGGTGCAACACGCCGGGCGACAGTGGAACCGAGACGGAAACTGAGACCGACGACGGCAGCACCGGAAGCGGCGGACCGGAGCAGATCGGATCCGGCCAATCGCCGTTCGGGAGCCGCGAGCTCTCGGGCGTCCCGATGGCCGAGATGCCGGACCTCGAAGGCGAACTGACGCTGTACTCCGGGCGCGGAGAGGCGCTCGTCGGCGAACTGGTCGGGTTCATCGAGGACCTGTACCCGGACTTCACGGTCCGCCCGCAGTACAACTCCGCGGCGGAGCTCGTCAACCAGATCGACATCGAGGGCGACAACAGCCCCGCCGACGTCTTCTACTCGGTGAACGCGGGCGCACTCGGTGCGCTCGCGGATATGGGTCGGACGCAGTCGCTCCCGCAGGAGGTCCTCGACTTCGTCCCGGAGAGCTTCCAGGCACCCGACGGCTCGTGGATCGGGACCTCCGGCCGCGCCCGCTCGGTCCCGTACAACACGGACGCGTTCTCGGAGTCGGACATCCCCGACAGCATCATGGAGTTCCCCGAGACTGCCGAGTTCGAGGGCGAACTCGGGTGGGCTCCGACGTACTCCTCCTTCCAGGCGTTCATCACGGCGATGCGGATCCTCGAAGGCGAGGACGCGACCCGCGAGTGGCTGGCCGGAATGCAGGAACTCGGCGTGAGCCAGTACGGCGACGAGTTCCAGATCGCCCGGGCCGTCGCCGACGGCGAGATCTCGGCCGGACTGACGAACCACTACTACATCCAGCGCGTCCTCGCGCGACGCGGGCAGTCGGCCCCGCTGGCGACCGCGTTCACGCAGGGCGACGCGGGCGCGGTGTTCAACGTCGCCGGGGCGTGCGTCCTCGACACCGCCGAGGACTCGACGCTCGCGGCCAACTTCGTGCGTCACCTGCTCTCGGCGGAGGCGCAGGACTACTTCGCGCGGACGACGTTCGAGTACCCGCTCGTCCCGGAGGTCGAGCCGATCGGGCGCCTCCCGACGATCGACGAGTTGAACCCGCCCGAGGATTTAGACCTGTCACAACTGTCGGACCTCGAGACGACGATCGAACTCCTGCGGGAGACGGGCGTCCTCTGATCTCGGGGCCTCCGGCGACGGAGCAGGGAACTCACGATGGCCACGGAGCACCGGACGACGGCGGACGACGAGGGCGGCGAAGAGTCGGGGCTACCACTCGGCGTGTCGGTCGCGGCGGCCGCGGTCGCCGCCGCGGTGTTGCTCCCGGTTCTGTGGCTCGTCAAGACGGGCTTGGACGTCGGCTTCGAGGAGGCAGTCGCGTTGCTCACGCGGCCGACGACGCTCGAAGTCTTTCTCAACAGCGCGATCCTCGTCGCGCTGACGACGGCCGCCTGCGTGCTCATCGGCGTCCCGCTGGCGTATCTAACTGTCAGGACCGACCTGCCGTTCCGCCGCTTCTGGACGATCATCGTCTCCCTTCCGCTGGTCATCCCGAGCTACGTCGGCGCCTTCGCGTTCGTCTCGGCGTTCGGGCCGCAGGGCGGCTTCCAGCGGCTCCTCGCGCCGGTCGGAATCGAGCGAATTCCCGAGATCTACGGTCTCGAAGGCACCGTGTTGATCCTGACGCTCTACACCTACCCGTACGTGTACATCACCGCGCGGGCGGCGCTGAAGTCGATGGACACGACGCTGATCGACGCCGCGCGGACCCTCGAACACGACCGCTGGGAGACGTTTCGCCGGGTGACGATCCCGCAGATCCGGCCCGCCGTCGCGGCGGGCGCGCTGCTCTCGGGGCTGTACGTCCTCGCGGACTTCGGCACGCCGTCGATTATGCGATACGACGTGTTCACCCGCGTCATCTTCGTCGAGTTCGGGACGTTCGGTCGCGACACCGCCACTCTCCTCTCGCTGCAGTTGGTCGCGGTGACGCTCTTCATCCTCTGGCTGGAGTCGCGGGTCCGCGGCGAGGAGCGCACGACCGCCGGGGGGCGCTCCCGGGCGGCCGTCTCGCTCGGGGCGTGGCGCTACCCCGCGATGGGGTTCGCGGCGCTCGTGGCGGGACTGGCGCTCGTCGTCCCGCTGGCGATCCTCCTCTCGTGGCTCGGGACCGCCTCCGCGTCGGTGAACCAGTCGCTCGCCTTCGAGTGGTCCTACGCGCTGAACTCCGTCACCGTCTCGGCGGCCGCCGCCGCCGTCGCTGTCGTGGCCGGACTCCCGGTCGCGTACCTCTCGGCGCGGCACGACGGCCTGCTGCCGGCGGCGTTCGAGCGGATCAGCTACGTGGGCTATGCGGTCCCCGGCGTCGTCCTCGGACTCGCTCTCGTGTTCTTCGGCAGCCAGTACGCGACGCCGATCTACCAGACGCTGTATCTCCTGGTGTTCGCGTACGTGATCCGCTTTCTGCCCCAGTCGGTCGGGTCGCTGCGGGCGTCGTTCCTCTCGGTGGACCCCGCGCTCCCGGAGGCCGCGCGGACGCTCGGGCAGACGTCCGCGGGCGCGTTCCGCTACGTGACGCTCCCGCTTGTCGCGCCGGGACTGTTCGGCGGCGCGGCGCTGGTGTTCCTGACGACGATGAAGGAACTGCCCGCGACGCTGCTGCTTCGACCGTCGGGTTTTACCACGCTCGTCACGCATATCTGGACAGCATATGCCTCGGGGTACTTCGGACAGGCGGCGGTTCCGGCGCTGGTCTTGCTGTTCGTCTCTGGACTCTCGATGCTCGTGATACTCAGACAGGAGGGATACGATGTCAAATAGCACACAGACGGCGGTGGAGTCGGACGCGGAGCAACGGACCGAAAACGGTGACGCCGAACGGTCGGCGGGGACGACGTCGGTTCCCGGTCCCTCGGCCGTCGACGACGACGCCGACGTCGTGCTCGAACTGGACGGCCTCGGTAAGTCCTACGGCTCCGAACTGGTCGTCGAGGACCTCTCGCTGTCGGTCAGAGAAGGCGAGATCCTGACGCTTCTGGGACCCTCCGGCTGCGGGAAGACCACGACCCTCCGACTCGTCGCGGGTCTCGAACGACCGGACACCGGCGCGGTGCGGCTGAACGGGCGGTCGGTGTCGGGGTCGACGTTCGTCCCGCCGGAGGAGCGCGGCGTCGGCGTCGTCTTCCAGGAGTTCGCGCTCTTTCCGCATCTCACGGCGCGCGAGAACGTCGCCTTCGGCCTGAAGGACCGCCCGGACGAGGAGGTCCGCGAGCGCGTCGACGACCTGCTGGAACTGGTCGACCTCGCCGATCAGGGCGACAGCTACCCCGATCAGCTCTCCGGCGGCCAACAGCAGCGAGTCGCCCTCGCGCGCTCGCTCGCGCCGGAACCGGAGATCCTGCTTCTCGACGAACCGTTCTCGAACCTCGACGTCGACCTCCGCGTGGAGATGCGGGAGGAGGTCCGGCGCATCATCAAAGAGACCGGCGTGACGGCGGTGTCGGTGACCCACGACCAGGAGGAGGCGCTGTCGATCTCCGACCGCGTCGCCGTGATGAACGACGGCCAGATCGAGCAGGTCGGCGACCCCGAGGGCGTCTTCCAGCACCCCGAGTCCCGGTTCGTCGCCGCCTTCCTCGGCTACGCCAGCTTCGTCCCCGGCTACGTCTCCGGTGACGTCGTCGAGACCGACCTCGGGACGGTCCCGCGCGAGCAGATCCACGGGCTCGCCCCCGAGTACGACCGCACGCGGATCGATCTGCTCGTCCGCCCGGACGACGTGAGCGTGCGCTCGCTCGACTGCGAGGGGGTCGAGTCCAGTTGCGGGCGGGTCGTCGCCCGGCGGTATCTCGGCCCGACGTTCCTCTACGAGGTCGAACTGGACACCGGGGAGTCCATCCAGTGTATGCACAACCACGACGAGGACGTCCCCGACTCCGGTCCGGTCGACCTCGAACTCGACGCGGATCACGAACTCGCCTGGTTCCCGCGGGAACAGCGCCCCGAAGACGATTCCCGCTACGGCGAGTGAGCCGTGTCCCGGCAACCGTTCACATCCCGACTGCGCGCGGCCGTCCGCTCCGTCGTCGCCGCTGGACGTGAACGGCCCGAGCGGGTCGTCGCCGCCGCCCTCGCGCTCGCCGTCGGCGGCGTGGTCTACTACCTCGCGATCGACCTCTTCGCGTATCACTCCGTCAACGACGACGAGGGGGTCTACCTCTATCAGGCCGCGATGCTCCTCGAAGGGAAGCTGTTCCTCTACCCCGGCGACATCCCGTGGGACGCCGTGCGCCCGTGGTTCTTCGTCGTCGACGAAGTCGGGGGCGAGATCCGGATGTACGGGAAGTACTCGCCGGTCGCCCCCGCCATCTTCGCCGTCGGAAAGCTCCTCGGCGACTGGAACGTCGCGCTGGGGCTCGTCGCCGCCGGAACGGCCGGCGGCGTCTACGTCCTCGGCTCGGCCGCGTTCGACCGCCGCGTGGGACTCCTCGCGGTTCCCGTGCTCGCGGCGTCGCCGCTGTTCCTCCTCACGTCGTCGACGTTCCTCTCCTACGCGCCGACGACCTTCCTGAACGTCGCGTTCGCGGTCGCGTACCTCCGGGCCGCGCGGACGGGCAGTCGACGGTGGGGCGCGGCCGCCGGCGTCGCCATCGGGCTGGCCTTCTTCGCTCGCCCGTACACGGCGGTGCTGTTCGCGCTCCCGTTCATCGTTCACACGCTCGTCTCGCTCGGCGTCTCGTGGCGGCGTTCCGGGTGGCGTTTGCGGCCCCGCAACTGGCAGGTGCGCCACCGCGCCGTGCTCGCCCGATCGCTCGCGATCGCGGTCCCGGGCGCGGCGTTCGTCGGCCTGACGCTCGCGTACAACGCGGTCGTGACGGGCGACCCGCTGACGTTCCCCTACGCGGCCTTCGCGCCGAACGACGGCATCGGGTTCGGCACCCGCGAGATCCTCAACTACGAGCGCGAGTACACGCCCGAACTCGCCGCCGAAGTGACGAGAGAGGTGACGGAGTACTTCTTCACCGAGTGGGTCGCCGCCGGGACGCTCGGGACCGCCCTCGCGGCCGTGGGCGTGCTCGCGGCAATCTGGCGCGAGCGGAGTCGGATCTCGGTGCCGGGCGTCTCCGGCGACGACGACGCGTCGCGACCGGGGTTCGATCCCGCCGACGGAATATCCGAGAGCGAGGTCGCCGCCGTTGTCTTCGCGGTCCTCCCCTCGGTGTTCCTCGGCGAAGCGTACTTCTGGGGGACGCACAACGGCCTCCGAAACGGGCTCATCGACCTGCTGGGTCCGTTCTACCACTTCGACGCGCTCGTGCCGGTCGCGGTGTTCGGCGCTGCCGGGGTCGCATTCCTCTGTCGCGGGGCGGTCTCGCTGCTCAGCGAGCGGCGCTGGCTCCCCGGCCCCAGCCTCTCCCGACGGCACGCGCGCGTCGCCGTCCTCGTCGCGCTCGCGCTCACCGCGCCCGTCGTCGCCTCCGCGGAGCGGGCCGTCCTCGACGATCCGTTCGCGGCGAACGAGCGTCGCACCGAGAGTCTGGAGGCGACCTACGAGCCGTTCGAGGACCGCGAGTTCGACGACGCGCTGGTGTTCACCCCCGACCCGTACGGAGACTGGCAGGCGCACCCGTTCCAGTACCTCCGGTACGGATCCGGCTACGACGGCGACGTGATCTACGCCACCGACGGGAGCCCGGAACGCGATATGGACGTGTTGGCGGCGGTGAACCGGACGCCCTATCGGTTCACCTACCGCGGCGACTGGACCGGCGCGTACAACCCGGTGAACCCCGAGATCCAGCGCCTCCGCGTCTTCGAGGAGCCGGTGCGGGCGACGACGACGGTCGGCGTTCCCGCGTCCGCCGAGAGCGTGAGCGTGCGGGTCGAAACGCCCGAGGGGTACGCCCGCTACTCCGTGCCCGAGGCTGCGCGGTCGAACGGAACGTCACAGTCGGGCGGTTCCGACCGATCGAACGAGACCGTGACCGTCGAGTGGACGATCGGCCCGGACGCTGCGACCGCGGAGAATCTCGAATACGAGGGCGGGTCGCGCTGGCGGAGCGTCCCGCTAGCCGAGGATGGAGCGGAGGTCGATCTCGTGGTGACGTTCGTCGGCGTCGGCGGATCCAGCGTCACCTACCGGCAGGAGGCCACCGTCGAGAACACCGACGACGGCGTCCGCGTCGTCTGGCCGCCGGAGACGCGCGTCTGCCGGCTCACCACCGAGTGCGGCTACGAGGGAACGTGGGTCGGCCCCGACGGCGACTACGTCGACGGCGTCTCCGTGGAGATGGACGCCCGCGCGGTGTCGTAGTCCGGTCGGGTCGCCCCCCCCGGCTCAGATCGGGCCGGTGAAACTGACGTCGAGTAATCCCTCTCGAACCGCGTACTGCAGGCGCTCGTCGAGCGGCATCTCGGTCCACTCCTCGGGGCGCTGTGGCTCCGGGACGGTGTCGAGTCGGTCCACGAGCGACTCGTGGAGGAACCTGCCGTTCTCGCCGCACTCGGGGCACGTGAGGATGATGAGTCGGACGCGGTAGGGGCGCTCCTCGACGCGCCCGCAGTGCGGGCACACGTACGAATCGGTCACTAGGTACTCGTAGGAACCGGAGTAACTCGAATCTGTGGGTTCCGGCGCGCGCGTCGCTTCGGTCACCCCGCCCGAAACACGGCGACGTCGTCGACGACGAGCCCCGAATCGGTTGCGAGTTGCCCGCCCGTCACGAGGTCCGTCGGGTCGACGTCGACGTCGCCGAACCGCACCGTCGCGGGCGACGGATCGAAGTTGAGGACGCAGACGTAGGCGTCGCCGTCGTGCTCGCGGCCGAAGGCGACCACGCGGTCGGCAGCAGCACCTCCGTCCGGGCCGTCGGCCACCGCGTACTCGACGCGGTCGAGCGAACCGTCGGGGCCGAGCGCGTCGGCCTCCGATCGGAGGTCGAGGAGGCGCTCGTAGTGGTCGCGGAACTCCTCCCGGGCGTCGTCCCACGCGAGGGCGTCGCGGCGGCCGCGCTGGCCGAGTTCCTGGCCGCCGTAGAGCATCGGGACGCCCGGGAGCGTCGCGAGCGCCCCAGCCGCGGCCATCGCGGCGGCGTCGCCGCACTCGACGACGTACCGCGTCTCGTCGTGGTTTTCGAGGTAGAGCATGAACGCCGCATGCGGCGGGAACCCGACGGCCGCCCGCTGGTCGACGGCGTCGAGGATCGCCTCGGCGGGGACGTCGCCGCGGCCGACCTGCCGCAGCGTGAAGTACAGCGTCGTGTCGAAGTGGACGTCGAACATCCCGTCGTGGAAGTCCGCGATGTACGGGATCGTCTCGTCGAGCAGCAGGAAGTCGGGGTCCCGGGACTTCACCCGGTCGCGGAGTTCCCTCCAGAACGTGTCTGGGACGGCCCACGCCATGTCGCAGCGGAAGCCGTCTGCGACCTCGAACCACTCGTCGACGGCGTCGAGGAGGTGCCGGCGGACCGCGAGGTTCTCGAAGTTCCAGTTGGCGATGTACTCCCACTCGAAGTACGTCTCCGGTTCGCCGTTCTCCTGCCAGTCGTACCAGTCGTAGTACTCCGAGTCGGGGTTGCGGTAGGCGTCCTCGAAGAACGGGTGATCGCGGGCGGAGTGGTTCAACACGAGGTCGAAGAGGACCGCCATTCCGCGCTCGTGGGCGGCCTCGACGAACCGCTCGTAGTCCTCGCGATCGCCGAGGTCCTCGGCGATCGAGAAGAAGTCCGTGATGTTGTAGCCGTGCGGCGCGTGGTCGTTTTCGAGCACGGGCGTCAGCCACAGGCAGTCGACGCCGAGGTCGTCGAGGTAGTCGAGACGCTCTTCGATCCGCGCGAAGACCGATTCGTCCGAATCCGACCCCGCTGCTTGCTCCCCCTCGCCGGCGAACCCGCGCACGTAGATCTCGTACAGCGTGACGTCCCGCGCCCACTCCGGCGGGTCGTTCGGGCGGACGACCTCGAAGTCGGACCGCTCGGCGGCGACCGCGTCCGGAGCGGACTCGTCGGTGGAATCGCCGTCGTCGACCGCCACCGCCTCTCCCGACCTCCCGCCGTCCGGGGCGGCCTCTCGCGAGAACTCGATCGTGTCCGGGACGCTGTAGGCGTCGGCGACGGCCACCGCGTGGACGCGAACGCGGTCGCCGACGGCGTCGGTCGGGATCCGCAGCGCCCAGCCCTCGCTCGCGATCCGCCCCTCGTCGACGTCGTCGCGGTCGTCTAGCAGGAACTCGACGACGATGTCGTCGCGGTCGGCGTCGCTGTCGGGGTGCGGTCGCGGATCGGCGTGGACGACGAGTTCGTCGCCCTCGACGGAACCGCGGAGTTGGAGACGGGGGCGACCGCCGCCACCGCCCGCGTTCGCGCGAGTTCCGGACCCCGATCCGGACGCGCCGCCGCTCCCGCCAGTCGGCGAATCGGGGCCACTCTGGTGGCCGCTGCGTCCGCTGCGTCCGCTCCGTCCACCGCGCGATTCCGCGGGTGCGACGTCCGACGGGAATGCCCGGACGGTGAGTCTGTGCGTTCCACCGGGAGCGTCGAGTTCGAGTTCGTAGGTCCCCGGTGCGTCGGGGACGAACTCGAGGACCGGTTCGTCCTCGGGCAGTTCGACGGCGCTGCTCGCGGGCGCGCTCCGTACGCGCCACGCGTACGACGCCGAGGGGTCCGGATCGCGCGGGGCGAGTTGGACGGCGTCCCCGACGGCGACGAACCGGGGCGGTCCTGGATGGTCCATACCAGTACGAACGGGGTATGTCACCTTTGTCTTTGTCCCGGCGGCCGGATCGGGTCGGCGCCGAGCACCGCCGGCGGAGTCCGGGCCGGCCGCGAACGCTGTGGGGCATCCGCCAATACTTATGTCGTGGGGACACTGCTCGGAGAGTATGAGACTTCGGACCGTGCTGAACGAATACAAGCGCGACCGAGACGGTCGGTTCCCCGGCGAGTTGGCCACGACCGACGGCGCGTTCTCCGGGCACGGCGATCGCCTCGTTCACGTCGGGGCGGACGGCTCCCTGCGGGATTACTCGTCTGCGCTCTCGGGGCTGTACGGGATCGACCGGTCCCGGTTCGCGATCGAGGCCGACGGCGAGACTCGGTGGTTCGACGACCTCGAACAGGTGCGACAGCACTACTACCGGGAGACGAGCCTCGTCGAGACCGAGTACAACGCGGGATCGTACACCGTCCACCAGTACGATCTGACGCTCGGGCGGGCCCACGTGACGCACGTCGAGCTCCGCGGCGCGATCCCGACCGACGCGCACCTGACCGCGTTTCTCACGCTCGCGCCGGAGGGCCGGGAGACGCAGGTCGGCCGGCTGATCCACGAGGACGGCGGGCCGAACGGGACGCAGGCCGTCGAGGTGTTCCACCGAGAGGAACACGACTACGTCACCGCCTCGACCGGCCTCGACGACGTCCGCGCGCAGATCCCCGAGCGGTTCGAGGAGATGCTCTCGCCGGACGCGTTCGAGCTTCCGCGGGACGCCGTCCTCGAACGCTACGAGGACACCCACCTCAGCGGCGACATCGTCGTCTCAGCGCCGCTGGAACGAGAGGACCGAGGCGTCAGGACGACGATCGTCACGCAGCTCTCGGACCACGGAGAGGTCGGCCGCGCGGAGGCGCTCTCGGACCTGCGCCACTGCGCGCTGGCGCACACGAGCGCAGACGACGTCCGGGAGGCCGCGCGGTCACGAACGGAGGTGTCGGTCCCCGAATCGGCACCCCGCGAGGAGTCGATCCGGTCCGATCTCCGGGCGCTGTCGCTCCTGACGGCGCCCTCGGGCGCGCACATCGCGGGACCGGAGTTCGACCCCTTCTACACGCACTCGGGCGGCTACGGGTACACGTGGTTCCGCGACGAGGCCGAGTGCGCGCGTCACCTGCTGCGCGCGGACGACCGACTCGGGTTGGACGAGAGCGATCGGCTGGCGACGATCGGCTCGTTCTTCTGCGAGGCGCAACTCGAGGACGGCTCGTGGCCGCACCGCGTCTGGGCGATCGACGGCTCGCTCGCACCCGGCTGGGCGAACGCCCGCGTCGAGGGGTCGGACAGTCCCGAACACCAGTCCGACCAGACCGCGAGCGTCATCACGTACCTGGCGACGCTCCTGACCGAGCGTCGCTCGGACCTCGATTCGAGCCAGAAGCGAGCCTTCAGGCGGGCGATCGCCGACGGCGTCGACGCCCTCGACGAGGAACTGGCCGACGACGGACTCCCCGGCCCCTGTCAGAACGCGTGGGAGAACATGATCGGTCGCTTCGTCCACACCACGGCGACGTTCCTGCAGGCGTACGCGACGGTCGCGGAAGCGCCGGTCGACAGAGAGCTGTCCGTTCACGCCGCCACGCAGGCGCAGGCTCTCGTCGACTCGCTCGACCGCTTCTGGGACGACGAGTACGAGGTGTACGCGCTCCGACTGCAGGAAGGCGGGCTCGACTCCCGGCTGGATTCCGGATCGTTCGCGCTCGTCGAGGCCTTCGCCGCGTACGACGAGGTCGAACAGCTCGACGGACTCGACCCCGAGGACCTCTCGCGGCTCGAAACCCACGTCGAGCGCGCGTTCTCGGACCTCTATCGGGAGTCCGACGACGGCGACGTCGCCGGGCTCGTCCGCTTCGAGGGCGACACGTGGCGGCGCGCCGAGCAGGACGGCGAGAAGATCTGGTCGGTCGCGACCGCGTGGGGCGCGAACGCCGCCGTCGGACTGGCGTCCCTGCTCGACGCGCACGGCCGACCTGACTCGGCGGAGTCGATGCTGGAGCGGGCGAGCGACCTGTACGACCTCCTCGGTCGCGACGGCCCGTTCTGTTCCGGCGCGGGCTACCTCGCCGAGCAGGTGTTCGACGACGGGACGCCCGACAGCGCCACGCCCCTGGCGTGGTCGCACTCGATGCGGCTCCGACTCACGACCGCACTGGCCGACCACGACGCGTTGCCGGAGCCGAAACCCGCGCCGTCGGGCCCCACGGGTCGACCGCGCTGGACGACCGGCGAGAAGTACGGCGTCGGGACGGTCGCCGACCACACCGCCGAAGACCCCTCCCGCGTCTGGTTCACGCTCACCGAGGGGGCGCTGACGGAGGTCCGGTTCCCACGGGTCGACCTGATGAACCTCCGGACGCTGGATTTCCTCGTCGTCGACGCGGACGAGGAAGACACCTACACCGCCCGGACGCACAACGAGACGCGCCGCGACGACGACGCCGACACCATCGACCGGCGCGCGGAGATCGCCGACGAGGATTCGCTGTTGTTCCGCCACGAGATCGTCGAGACCGGCGACGGGCGGGGACACGAGTGGCGGCTCACGGCCGAGTACGTGACCGATCCCGAACACGACGCGCTGCTCGTCGAGGTCTCGTTCGACGCGCGCGACGACAACGAGTACGAACTGTACGCCGTCGCCGACACGTCGCTCACGAACACCGGATCGACCGACCGCGGCCTCAGATTGGGCGGGCCGGCCGGCTACCACCTCGTCGCGCGCGACGCCAGCGCGTACGATCAGGCGAAGGACGTCGAACCGCTGCTCATCGACGAGGACGGCACCGAGTACAGCGTCGCGGCCGCGATGGCCGCGGCGAACCGGTTCGAGTGGGCGACCGTCGGCGTCGCCGGGTCGGCGTACCTGTCCACGCTGTTCACCGACGGGGCCGTTCCGACGCCGACGGACAGCGTCGACGACGAGAGCGTCGTTCTCGTCGGACGGATCGGAACCGGAAGCGAGCACCGCGAGCGACTCGCGATCGGGTTCGCGGAGGACGCCGACACCGCCGCGGCGCTCGGCGAGGCGGCCGGCGCGCTCAGTCGCGGCTACGAGACGGTCAAGCGCGGCTACGTCGACTCGTGGGACGACTTCCTCGCCGACAAGGAACTCCCGGAGAGCGTCGCCGCCGACGAGTCGCTGGCGGCCCAGTACAAGACGTGTCTGATGTGTCTCCGCGCCGTCGAGGACAAGACGTTCCTCGGGGCGGGGATCGCCTCGCCGTCCGTGCCGTGGGGCGAAGCCGTCACCGCCGAGGAGGCGAAGGGGTACGGCTACAACTTCGTCTGGTCGCGCGACCTCTATCAGGTGTTCACCGTCTTCGAGGCCGTCGACGACTTGGAGACGGCGCGGCTGGCGCTGGAGTACATCTACCGCTACCAGCAGGACGACCGCGGGTTCATCCCGCAGAACACCTACCTGAACGGCCGGACCCGCTGGGGCGGCGAACAGATGGACAACATCTCCTTCCCGCAGGTGATGGCGTGGATGCTCAGAGAGCGCGGCGTCGGCTTCGCGGACGCCGAGTACGACTACGTCAACGTAAAGCGGTCGGCGGACTACGTCGCGCGCAACGGCCCGCCGACGGCCCAGGAGCGCTGGGAGGAGGAGGCGGGCTACTCCCCGTCGTCGATCGCCGCCGAGATCGCCGGGCTCGCCTGCGCGGCAGACGTCGCGACCGAGGAGGGCCACGAGGCCGACGCGCTCATCTGGCAGGCGCTCGCCGACGACTGGGCCGACCGCGTCGCCGAGTGGACCGCGACGGAGACGGGCACCGAGCGGCACACGCACACCCCGTACTACGTCCGGATCACTCACGACGGCGACCCCGACGCCGGCCACCTGCGGACGCTCGCGAACAACGGGCCGACGCTGGACGAGCGGGAGATCATCGACGCCGGGTTCCTCGAACTCACTCGGCTCGGCATCAAGCCCGCGGACGACGAGGTGATCCGCAACTCGCTCGCCGAGGTCGACGAGACGCTCCGCGTCGACACCCCGCACGGGCCCGCCTTCTACCGCTACAACGGCGACGGGTACGGCGAGCGCCAGCGCGACGAGGAAGGCGCGCCGTGGTCGATCGAGGCCAAGGGCAAGGGCCGGCTGTGGCCGATATTCACCGGTGAACGCGGCGAGTACGAACTGTTCAACGAGACCGACGAGGGGCCGCTCGCGCCGGCGAACCTCCTCGAGACGATGGCGGGGTTCGCCAACTCGGGCCGGATGCTCTCCGAGCAGGTCTGGGACCGCGAGCACAGCACCGAGTACAACTGGGCGTTCGGGGAGGGCACCGGCGCGGCGACGCCGCTGGCGTGGTCGATGGCGCAGTTCGTCCGGCTCGCGCACGGCATCGACGCGGGGCGGCCGGTCGAGACGCCCGAGGTGCTCCGCGAGCGCTACGTCGAGCGCGAGCGACCCGACGGCCCGCGACTGCAGGTCAGTACGCGGTTTATGGGCGACGAACTCGTCGTCGCCGGACGGACCGACGCCGCGGTCGTCGCGGTCAAGACCCCTGCGGAGACGGCGTACGTCACGCCCGAGGAGGGGTCCTTCGAGGCGTCGCTCTCGATCGAGCACGGCGAGAACCAGATCGTCGTCGCCGCCGCGAGCGACGAGGAGTTGCGGGCGGCCGGGACGACGGTGACGCGCTTTACGCTGTGAGCGCCGAACGAGCGTTCTCCTGATCGGCCGCGGCGCTTTTGCGTCGCTGGGTGCTACGCCCACGTATGGCGACGTACTCGCGATTGACCCGCGTGTCGGCACCGCTCGAGGACGTCTGGGAGTTTCATTCGGACGTCTCCGGACTGGAGGCGCTGACGCCCGACTGGATGAACCTCCGCGTCGAGTCGGTCACCGGCCCCGACGGCGACCCCGATCCCGAGGTGCTGGAGGTGGGTTCGGAGATCCAACTGTCGATGCGGCCGCTCGGCGTGGGCCCGCGCCAGCGGTGGACCTCCGTCATCGTCGATAGGGAAGCGGACGAGGAGCGTGCGAGCTTCCGGGACGAGATGCGCGGCGGGCCGTTCGCGAGGTGGATCCACACGCACACGTTCGTCGCCGACGGCGAGGAGACGATCGTCGAGGACGCCGTCGAGTACGAGTTACCGGGCGGCGAGATCGGCGGCGCGGCGTCGCCGCTGGCGGTGGTCGGCTTCGAGCCGATGTTCCGTGCGCGGCACCGGAAGACGAGGGAGTTACTGGAATAACTCCCTCGAGTCGATCGACTGCAATCGCTGGAGAATCTGGCTGACAGTCGGCACCCAACTGGGGTGTTCGCACGGGAGTCGAGTCTTCCCGTCGGCCCCGTTTCCGGCGTCGACTGTGCCGAACAACCGCGAATCGACGCCGGGCGTTCGTTACGTCACGGGGGTGGTGGCCGCTCGATCGTATATAACCGTCCGCATCGGACTTCGCTCCGCGGCGATTCGCGACCGTTCTGGGGTACGGGGGCCGCTCAGGCCTCGTCGTCGCGGAGGTCATCGAATACCGCTGCGGCGGTGTCGGGCGTGTCGAAGTCGTGGTAGTGGTCGCCCTTCTCCTTCGTGAGGATGTTCAGCGCCGCGGCGGCCCCGTCACCGGCGGAGATGACCGCCTGCCACTCCTCCGCGCGGACCATCGCGCCCGTCGCGTACGCGTTCTCGACGCTGGTCTCCATCGTGACGTCGACGTCGACGGTGTCGTCTTCACGTCGGTCACAGCCGAGCGACTCCGCGAGGTCGCGGTTCGCACCGGTCGCGAGAACGAGGTAGTCCGCCTCGTGGGTGTCCTCTCCCGCGGTGACGGCGAACCCGTGGTCGGTGGATTCGACGGCCGTGACTTCCGCGTCTCGGTGCAGTTCAGCGCCGAAGTCCTCCGCCTGCTGGCGCGCCGTCTGCACGAACGCGCTGCCGTCGACAGAGCCGACGCCCGGGTAGTTGAACAGATGCGCCTTGTGCATCCACGTCCCGTCGGTGTCGAAGACGACCGCCTCGAGGCCGTTCTTCGCCGCGAACAGTGCCGTCGAGAGCCCCGCGGGGCCGCCGCCGACGATCGCTACTCGTGTCATCAGTCACCAATACGCATTCTATCCTGTTGAGTGTTCTTGCCGGAAGTCTGACCGAGACGCGCACGCCCACCAATCGTATCGGAGTGGTAACCAGCTTTATCGAACTGTCGTGCGAGTACTATCTGACGATGGATCAGGCCCGCTTCGAGAACGAACTCACGGTCGCCACTCACCGGAACGACGGCACGCTGGGGGAGTTTCACGACTCCTTCGAAGACGCGGTTTCGACCGTCGAAGCCGAGTTGGGCGCGTCGCATCCGATGTGGATCGACGGCGAACCGCACGAGACAGACGAGCAGTACACCGTCACGAACCCGGCCGACCGGGACCGAGAGATCGGACAGTTCGCCGCCGGGTCGGCGGCCGACGTCGATCTGGCCGTCGAAGCCGCCGCGGACGCGTTCGACGGCTGGCGGCGTACCGACTGGCGCGACCGCGTCGAGATATTCCGCGACGCGGCGGGTCGAATGCGAGACCGAAAGTACCGACTCGCCGCGACGCTGACGCTGGAGAACGGGAAGAACCGCTTCGAGGCGATGGCCGACGTCGACGAGGCGATCGACTTCCTTCGCTTTTACGCCCGCGAAGTCGAACGCAACGAGGGCTACGCCTTCGACACCGGCGAACCCACGCCCGGACAGCACTGTCGGAACGAGCTGCGGCCGTTCGGCGTCTTCGGCGTCGTCGCGCCGTTCAACTTCCCCATCGCCATCTTCACCGGGATGCTCACCGGCGCGGTCGTCACCGGGAACACGGCGGTCGCGAAGCCCGCGAGCGCGACGTCGCTGGTCGCCCATGAGGTCGTCGAGACCCTGTCCGAGGCGGGCGTCCCCGACGGCGTCGTGAATCTCGTGACCGGCAGCGGGAGCGACGTCGGGCAACCGTTGATCGAGCACGAGGACGTCGCCGGCGTCGCCTTCACGGGGTCGAGAGCGGTCGGCCGGGAGATCCGCCGGACGTTCTTCGAGCGGGAGAAGCCCGGTCCGGTGATCGCGGAGCTGGGCGGAAAGAACCCGGTCATCGTGACCGAGAACGCCGACCTGGAGAAGGCCGTTTCGGGCGTGGCAAACGGCGCGTTCGGGTTCAGCGGCCAGAAGTGCTCCGCGACGTCGCGCGTCTACGTCGCGGAGGCGCTGTTCGACGAGTTCACCGACCGGTTGGTCGCAGAGACCGAGGAACTCGTGATCGACGATCCGCGATCGGCGGACGCCTTCGTCTCGCCGTTGATAGACGATAGCGCGCTCGCCAGATACGAGCGGATCTGCGAGACGGCACGGGAGGTGGGAACGGTCCGAACGGGCGGGGAAGTCGTCGCCGACACCGACCTCGCGGACGGGCGCTTCGTCGAGCCGACGGTCGTGACCGACGTCCCTCACGAGCACGAGATCGCTCGGGAGGAGCACTTCGTCCCGTTCGTGACGGTCCATCCGGTGTCTGACTTCGATGAAGCGATCGAGAAGGCCAACGACAGCAGCTACGGGCTGTGCACCGGGCTCTTCTCCGAAGACGAGGACGAGATCGAGGCGTGGTTCGACCGGATCGAGTCGGGGATGTGCTACGTCAACCGCGAGCAGAGCGCGACGACCGGCGCGCTCGTGCAGGCGCAGCCCTTCGGCGGCTGGAAGGCCTCGGGCACGACGAGCAAGTTCGCGGGCGGCTACTGGTACCTGCCGCAGTTTATGCGCGAGCAGAGCCGGACGGTCGTCGGCGACGCCGGCAGGGAGTAGTCGTCGTCAGCGGTCACCCAGTCACCGTCGTCAGTGGCTGCCCAGTCGCCGTCGCCGGTGTAGAGTAGCCGCCGTCGTCGACGTCGATCCAGAGGTTTCCGGCGACGCGCCGGGCGGTCACTGACCGACCGCATCGTCGACCCAGCTCGCGTAGGCGTCGAGGACGTCCGCCTCGTCGAACCGTTCGATGCAGGGGACGTCGTCGGGGTGCTCGGCCTCGAGTTCGTTCTTCAGTTCCGGATACCGTTCGTCCGTCGTCTTCGCGAAGAGGATCGCCTCGGGGTCGTTTTCGTAGAGGGTGCCTTCCCAGCGATAGAACGAGTCGCAGTCGACGACGTTCACGCAGGCGGCCAGTTCGTTGTCGACGAGGAACGCGGCGAGGTCGTCCGCGGTGTCTCTCGGTGCGGTGATGTAGACGGTGGGCATCGAGTGGACATCTGGGCGGGAGCCGCTTCAATTATTCAGTCCACTGTCTGTGATACTCTTCTACGGTTTCGATCCGCTCGTGTTGCGCGTACATCTCCTCTTGGTAGGGGTACTCCTCGATTGCGACTGGCTCGGCGGGTTCCGGTGGGAACGTGTCGAAGCTTCGATTGACTCCGCCGTACGTGAGGCCGACGACGGTCCCGTCGAGTGTGGCGAGCGGCGATCCGCTGTTCCCACTCATTGACGGCATCTCCGTTTGAATCGCGTTCCCGAACTCCGACGGCTTCACGTATTCTCCGAGGCCGATAACCCAGTTATTCATCATCGCCGGGTGTCCGACGTGGATGAGTGGTTGCCCCTCCGACAGGGACTCTGAACTACCCCGCGGCGGCACGTACGGTGCCGTTCCCTCCGTTTTTAACAACGCAATGTCGTCCGCTCTGTCGGTAGTTTGGTCCACGAACGAGAGGTCGAATTTCGTTCCGTCGAGCAAATAGCCCGACTTATTTGTAGACTTCTCTGTCGCTCCCCCACTGACGACGTGGCGGTTGGTGACGATGTGATGTTCGTCGATAAACCATCCCGTTCCACCAGACGTTCGACCGTCCTCCATCTCGAAGTGGAACGCGACAACGGCCTCCCGTAGTTTTCTACCCGCTTCGGTTGCTCGGTTCCGCACCTCGGAACTGTACTGATACTGACCGGACTGCGCTCTCGCTTCGTCGAGTTCGTTCTCAAGCGCTTCGATCCGGTCGTTTTTCGCTTCTATCTCCGCTTCGAGTTCGTCGATACGTGCCCGTAGTTCACGTTCTGTGCCGTCGGTCGCCGAGGTCGAGGGCGAGGTGTCCGAAGACGGTTCCCCGGCGTCTCCTTGGTTTGAACATCCTGCGAGTCCCGCGAGGATCCCGGACGATCCGAGTTTGAGAACGTCTCGCCGCGAACTACCGTCCATACTTTCGCCTTGATAAAACACGCAATTAAGATTGTTGACGTTCGTTTGTAACGACCACCCGCGCATCGAATAAAACCGCGGGAACTTCCAGTCGCTCGTCCTGCCTTGCATCGTGAAGAGGAGGGAGGACCGAAACGCTGCCGATCTCGAATCGCTTAGGAAGAAAGTCCGCCCTCCCCGAATTGAAACGCGCGAGACTCGCGGTGCTCGTCTCGCTGTCCCCCACTCGCTGCGCTCGTGGGGACGGGGGACAAGCCGTCTACGATCGGCTACGAATCGGCTTGAAAACCAGTCCGCCCTCCCCGAATTGAACGGGGGACAAGCCGATCTACAGTCGGCTGCTCTACCAGGCTGAGCTAAGGGCGGGCAAGAGAACCTAGCGCCGCTTGCGGACTTAAGGGTTACTCATCGGAGCCGTCAGCCGGTTCGTCGGGAGCGTTTCGGGACCCCTTACGACGTCTCCGCTAGATCGACGAGCAGCGATTCGACCTCGCGGTCGATCCGGCTCTGGACCGCGGCCAGTTCGGGTATCGTCTTTCGATTGTAGGCCCGTTTCGAGCAGTCGACGTGCTCGGGGACGATCTCGTGGGCGCGCTTCGAGAGCGACGCGACTCGTCGCTGCGGTTCCGTTTCCCTCCAGTCCGGTAGCGCCAGTCGCTCGACGGTCGACTTCGAGAGGCTCGATTTCCCGCCGGAGGAGATGTCGCGGAGACACCGCTGATACGGCGCGGAGTTGAGCAGCGCACAGAGGTAGTGCGCCTCCCGCTCGTCGTCGGTGCCGACGAACATACAGTGGTCGCCCGGAACGACCTGTTTCTCACCGAGGAGCGGGTCCGCGACGGTCGAGACGACCGCGAAGTGCGGTTTGAACCCGAGCCGACACCAGACGACCTTGTAGTCGGCCCACGTGTACGGCCCGAGGCCGAACAGCGAGTAGAAGGGCCCGTCGTCGAACCACGAGGAACCGCGTTCGAGCAGCCTGTCGCGGTGATCCCGGAGGTAGGCATACGTCGCTGGCGCGTTCCGTCTGAGTTCGTCTTCGTTGTCGTCGTTCATCCCCCGCTGCGGAACGAGTTGTAGGTCGTGGCCGAAGAGCCCGTACTTCACGATGTGTTTCGATTTCAGGTACGGGTAGACGTGGTCGGGTTCGAGACCCCGTCGTTCGATCGTCTCGCGGTCGAGCGCGTAGACGGCCTTGGCGTCGTCCTTCACGCCGTGGCGGATCCGGTAAGTACAGGAACCGAGCGCCCGCCGCTCGGCGTCCGCTCGGATCCACGGCGACGACGGCGTTTCCGGATCTGTGGCGACGAGACGCGTGTCCGTGGTGGCGAGCGAATCGCGCATCGCCGCCAGCGACGAGAACGGCTCCAGCGGCGGGTTCGATTCCGCGGAGCCATCGGAATCCTCAGCCTCCGTATCCGTGGGTTCCTCGCGTCGCCACCGCGTCGTCGGGACTCCGTCGGCATCGGGGAACGGAGAGGGTGGAGGTGACGAGGACGATGAAGATGACGAGGACGAAGAAGACGATGGAGACGGCGAGGCTGCGGTCCCTTCGTCGGATCTCCCCTCGTCCGGGGTGATTCGACAGCCGAAGAGGGCGGTTTCGGCGTCGACCTCCGGAAACGGCGCGAGCGGACCGAAGTCGTGGACGCGGTCGTAGGTGACCGTTCGGTCGCCGATTTCCGGGTTCCTGAGGCGTTTTCCCGCCGGCCCGGTCAATAGATCTCGTTTCAGTACCAGCGATGCCCGGCCGCCGTCTCGAAGCAAGCGGTGGAGACAGCGAATCGCGTAGGGGACCGAGAGGTCGTCGTTCGCGAACCCCAGTCGGGCGTCGAGACCGCTGTGGTCGAACAGCGCGGCGGCGTCGGGCGTCCGTTCGCTATCGGATTCGACCCGCCATCGCTCTTTGACTCGCTCCGACAGGGTATCCCACGTGATCCACGGAGGGTTCATCAGAAGGTAGTCGGCGCGCTCCCCGTTCAGTGGTGCCGTCTCCGGCGTCGCGAGCGCGGCGTCGCCGAGGACGATGTTGGGTGCGGTGATTTCTCTGTCACCGCATACGGCCGCGTGGCCCTCTGCGGCGTCCAGTAGCGGCCGCACGGCGAGGAGGGCCGCGAGACGTGACGCGCGGACGGCAGACGGCGAGCTGTCGAACCCGCGAACGGAGTCGAGGACGGAGGCGAGTCGATCCGCGGGGGGTTCGGGTCCGCCGGTGCTCGCTAGTCGGGCCGCAGCGGCGGCGAGGAACGCTCCGGCTCCGCATCCCGGGTCGAGGACGATCGGGGTCGTGGAATCGGTCGGTCCCGCGGTCTCGGATGTTAGTTCGGGCTCTTTTCCGTCCTCGAACAGCGTATCGACGGCGAGTTCTGCGACCCCTCCCGGCGTGTCGTAGCGGCCGAAGACCCGACGGGCCGCAGGCGACACGCACTTGCGATGCAGTCGCGCGACGTCGTACGGCGACGCCGACTCGACGAAATCGGCCGCGAGCGACTCGAACGTGTCGTCTCGCGTCGATTCGGATGTTGATTCTGGTATCGATTCCGGCGTCGATCCGGATGTCGATCCCATTGTCGACCCCGAGTTCCGCATCCGACTCCGGACGTGCGCGTGGACGGACTCGAAGTCCGACTCGAAGGGCACGGCGGCGTCGGCGGCGAGCGGCCGTCCGACATCGCAGCCGAAGGCTGCTCCCAATGCGTCGAGCAGTCGCGAGAGGAGAAAGTCGAACGTCAGCGTTTCGACGAACAGTTCTCCGCCGCGTCCGCGGCCAACCGTTCGAAGACGTCCCCGTGCCGCTCGCGGACGTACTCCCGCCAGGCCTCGAACTCGGGTTCGACCTCGGGGTCGTCGACGGCGGCGGTCAGCGTCGTTCGATACTCTCGGAGTCTCTCGGCGTCGACGAGGCGGGCACAGCGGTCCGGGGCGTCCGGGTTTCGTGAGTCGCCGACTGTTTCTGAGTCGTCGGTAGTCCGGGAGTCGCCGTCGGTAATTCGGGAGTCGCCGTCGGCTCGGAAGCGGTCGGTCACCGTACACTCACTCCTCGGAGGGCTCGTGTTCGTTCTCGGAGTTGTGGGTCCCGTCCTCGGGGGTGGCGCGGTCCGCCTCCGTCACGCGAACGCCTTTCGCGGCGAGGTGCCGCATCTGTCGCTGCGCGAAGTCCTCCTCGGAGGTGCCGTGCGTCGCGAGGACGTAGACGCGCGACCCACCCGCGGGCCGCATCGTCCGCCCGGCGCGCTGTGCGCCCTGCCGACGGGAGCCCCCGAGCCCTGAGGCGACGATCGCAACCTCGGCGCTCGGGAGGTCGATCCCCTCGTCGCCGACCCGGGAGATCACGAGCGTGTCGAGGTCTCCCTCGCGGAACGACTCGAACACGCGCTCGCGGCGGTGATGTGGCATCTCGCCGCTGACGAACGGGACCTCGAGCGCGTCGGCGAGCGCCTCGCCCTGATCCAGCCAGTCGGCGAAGACGAGGGCCTTCCGGTCGGAGTGAGCGTCGAGGAGTCGCTGTGTCTCCTCGATCTTCTCTGGGTTCTCGGCGGCGAGCCGGTGTTTGTCGGGGCCGTCCGCGCTCGCCCACTCGTTTCGGACGAACTCGTCGGCCCAGGGGAGATACCGAATCTGCACCTCGGGCTCTTGGACGTACCCAGCGTCGAACAGCTTCGACCAGTCGGTCCCGATCGGCGGGCCGATGAGCGTGAAGATCTCCTTTTCCCTGTCGTCTTCGCGCACCGGCGTCGCCGAGAGACCGAGTCGGTGCTTCGTCTGGAGGTCGGCGCTGCGGCGGTAGATCCGCGAGGGGATGTGGTGGACCTCGTCGTAGACGATGAGCCCCCACGCTCGCGAGTCGAATAGGGATCTGTGTCGGTCCATCCCGGCAGTCTGGTACGTCGCGATGGTCACCGGGCGGACTTCCTTCGTTCCCCCGTGGTACTCGCCGATCTGCTCCGGCGAGAGAGTGGTGTGTCGGAGGAGTTCATCGCGCCACTGGGTGGCGAGTTCACGGGAGGGGACGAGCACGAGCGTCTCGCCGCCGACGGCCGCGAGCACGCCGATCGCCGTCACGGTCTTTCCCGCGCCGGAGGGACCGACGAGGACGCCCGAGCGCTGTTCGAGGAACCGCTCGACCCAGTCGCGCTGGTAGTCCCGTAGATCGACGTTCAGGTCGGCGTCGAGCGGGTCGCCCGCGTCGAGGTCGCGGTCGTCGACGACCGGGTAACCCGCCTCGTAGAGGATTCGCTTGATCTCCGCCTCTTTCCCGTCGCGGACCCAACTTCGGGTGTCGGAAATCGGCGCGACCAACTGCTCGTCGTCGAGTTTCTGTCGGGCCACGTTACCCATCAGGCTCTCGGAGACGCTCTCGAGGACGACGTAACCGTCCTCGTGAGTGAACAGCCGGAAGCGGTTCGCGCGCTTCCACTGCGATTCGACCCACTCCTCCAGTTCGGGCGTTCGGCGCGGGAGGACCGAACGCATCAGCGCCAGCAGGTCGTCGACGTCGTCGTAGGGGGCCTGCCACACGTCCTCCTGCCTGATCTCGTAGATGTACCCGCGGGTGTTCGTCTCCCGGTCCGCAGTAGTGCGCTCTCGCCGTCCCGTCGAGTCGACGAGGTGGGCGAACTGCGAGAGCTGCGCGCGGGTGTACTGCGTGGGCCGGTCGACGACGATCTCGCGGCGGTCGGGGAAGACGACGATCCGCTCGCGGTCGGCGATCTCGCGCCACTCGGTCGGGAAGTAGACGACCGGGTCGTTCTCGACGTTCACGCGCTCTACGGTCCCCTGATCTGAGAGCGCGTCGAGGTCTGCCGCGGCGTCGGCCTGCGTGAGGTCGAGTCGCCGGGCGACCTCCGAGGCCGTCACCACCGGCCTGTTCTGCGCTTCGAGAACGTCCCGAAAGCGCTCGACGTCGATCGCGTCGTGCGGCGTCTCGTCCGTGTTCGCGTCTGAGGCTCCATCCGAGCCACCCCTGCCCGCGGGGCGTTCCGTAGACGGCGACCCCGGAACCCCCTCTTCGTCAGTCATCGTCCGTCAAACGGCCCCGATCGGGAAACGGCTTGCGACTACATCTGATCACGATCCGGTATCGAGCGACGATCCGTGCGGAGGTGAGTCGTCGGTTGGGGTACTGAGGCCTCGATCGGTCGGACGGATCCCTTCGCGCGAACACACCGGGTTTCCGGTGAAACGTGTGGTGTGCTGAAACCGGAGGGGTAGATCGATCGGCCGGGTTGAGCTGAGAGAACTCGGAGGCACACACCGGATTTCCGGTGAAACAGGGAGCCCACCCGCGTCTGTTGACGTGACTATGTGATCAGGAGGTGGATACGTCACGGCGTCACTCGGGAAGGGGGAGTCACTCGCACGGACACACCGGATTTCCGGTGAAATGAGCCGGTATCACTCCGGAATCCGAGAGTATTCTGACCTTTAGAAAGAAACAAATTTATAGGGTCTCTTCGTTACCGTCCATTAGGTCAGTCGTAGTAGAGTAAGTGGTCGTGAGTGTCGATGACGCTGCAGGCGAAATGGCGGTACGGCGACGGGAAAACGCGGGTGATGTTGCGATACTCTCCTTGGGACCAGTGGCCACGGCATTGGCAGTTCGGGATCCGGATCGAGGTGGCTGTGGTACGGATAGGATCTACAGCCCACGCGCTACTTCATCCCACGGTGGTTCTATCTCTGTCCGGATGGCGTCAACGAGAATCGGACACCGGTCCCACACCACGTTTCCGGTGAATAACACCTCCAGAGAACCTCCGTTTCATCACGACCCCAACCCCACCATTTCCCGTTTCACCGGAAACCCGGTGTGTGTCCGCTCTCGCCGCAACCGCCCTCACTCGTCGACGCCACTTCCCTCGCAGGTCCCGTGAGACCCCGACGACCCGCGACCGAATAACAACGTATTTCACCGGAAACCCGGTGTCCTGTAGTATGCCGGACACCAGCGACGACCTCTTCACCCGGGAGGATCCCATCTTCTCCAACAAGGAGCTACTGGAGATCAACCACCTCCCCGGGGAGGGACGCATCGTCGGTCGCGACGACGAAATCTCGGATCTCGCCGCCGCGGTCAACCCCGCCATCTTCGGACAGAGTCCGAGCAACGTTCTCATCTACGGCAAGACCGGGACCGGGAAGTCCCTCTGTGCGAAGTACGTCTCCCAGCGCCTCGTCGACACCGCGCGCGAAGAGGACGTCAACGCGACCTTCGCGTACGTCGACTGCGCGCAGGACACCACCGAGACGCAGGCCGTCCAGACTATCGCCGACGGCGTCAACGAACCCGACGTCACCGGGATCAAGGTCCCCGACAAGGGGCTCAGCACGTCGACGTACTACAAGCGGCTGTGGCGGATCCTCGACGCGCAGTACGACGTCGTCCTCATCCTGCTGGACGAGATCGACAAGCTCTCCGACGACGACATCCTGATGCAGCTCTCCCGGGCCGGCGAGGCCGGGAAGATCGACCAGTGCAAACTCGGCGTCATCGGGATCAGCAACAAGATCCAGTACAAAGACCGGATGGACGAGCGGGTGAAATCCAGCCTCTGCGAGCGCGAGTTCGTCTTCCCGCCGTACGACGCCAACCAACTCAGAGACATTATGGAGGCGCGTTCGGACGCCTTTCGCGACGGCGTCCTCGACGCGTCGACGATCCCGCGCGCGGCGGCGCTCGCCGCGCGGGAGCACGGCGACGCCAGAAAGGCGATCGACATCCTCCGCTACGCGGGCGAGATCGCCCAGTCGACCGGCGCACAGACCGTCCGCGAGGAGTTCGTCACACAGGCCCGAGAGCGCGCCGAAACCGATCGCTTCCGCGAACTCATCCGCGGGTCGACGCCGCACTCGCGGTACGTGCTCCAGGCGCTCGCGATCCTCTCGCTCTCGAACGACCGGCAGGACGGCTTCCGGACGAGTCGCGTCTACGAGGTCTACGAGAACATCTGCAACGGGCAGGGCTCGGACACGCTCTCGCTCCGCCGAGTTCGCGACCTCCTCAAAGAGCACGCCTTTCTGGACATCATCGAACAGTCGAAACACAGCGGCGGCAGCGCCGAAGGGAGCTACACGAAACATCAACTGCTCGAGGACCCGAAAGTCGTCAGAGAGGTGCTCTCGGAGGACGTCTCCTGAGCGGGCGGAACGGCAGTTTTTCGGAAAATCGCGCCTCTGACGATTACGCCTTCGAGGACCGCCTCACGACCGTCCGTCACTCGGTCGAAGACCGCACGTCCGCCTCGCTATCGTCCGCTACTCAGCCGACGATCGCACGTCTGCGCCGAGAACCTCACCGATACCGGCGATCGATTCGAGGACGAAATCGGGGTCGACGTCGCTGGCGGCGAGCGTCTCGCGGTCGGTCACGCCCGACAGCACGAGGACCGTCGTCATCCCGGCGCGTTCGCCCATCCGGATGTCCGTCTCGATCCGATCGCCGACCATCAGACACGCCTCGGGATCGACGCCGACGACGTCGAGCGCGGTTTCGATCATCGTCGGCGAGGGCTTCCCGAGGACCTCGTCGACGGTCTCGCCGGTCACGCCCTCGATCGCGCCGATCATCCCCGCGGCGTCCGGGATCTCGCCGTCCGCCGTCGGGCAGGTCCGGTCGGGGTTCGTCGCCAGAAACGGCGCGCCGTTTTCGAGCGTCCGCATCGCGGTGTCGAGTTTCTCGTAGTCGAACTGCCTGTCCATCGAGGCGACCAAGAGGTCTCCCGGCTCGTCCGTCGTTTCGATGCCGGCGTCGTGGAACTCCGCCAGCAGCGGCGATTCGCCCACGACGTACGCCCGCGCGTCGGGGTGGTGTTCCCGCACGTACTGGGCGGTCACCCACCCCGAGTTCACCACGTCGTCGACGCTCGTGTCGACCCCGAGGCCCCGGAGTTTCTCGCTGTAATCGCGACGCCGCGAGATGGCCTTGTTCGTCAGGAACAACACGCTCCCGAGGCTCTCTCGCAGCGTCTCGATGCTCCGCTCTGCCCCGTCGATCAGCCCGTCGCCCAGATAGACGGTCCCGTCGAGGTCGAGGATCGCCGCTTCGTAGCCGTCACTCATCGCATCTCCACCCCGAACGACGGGAGAAACCGGTTACGCACACTGAGGCTTGCATCTGTAAAATCACTCTCGTTGGGAACTACCTAGTCGTGTCGAGACGGGTTCACCGGCTCGCCTCCACGTAGGGGTTCGGTGCGACGGTCGCTGTGATCTCCGTCTGCACGTGCGATTCGACCTTCGGGTTCGCCGACTCGCCGTCGGGCTCTCCCCACACGAGCGTGACTTCCGTCCCGGGTTCGGCGTACTCCGGGTCGACGAGCGCCAGCGAGAGCACCGCCCGTTCGTTGTACGTGTACCCGAAGTACTTCGAGAGACCGACGGTCTCGCCGTCGCTCCGCACCTCGTCGTAGTGGAACACCGCCCAGTACGGCATCGAGAGGTCGAAGTACTTGTAGGTCTCTCCGTCGCGGAGCAGTGACGCGAACAGTTCGAGCACGTCGCGTCGTCCCAGACGAGCGTGACCTTCCGCCGCTGGGGCTCCGCCGCCATCTCCCGCAGCGCCTCCTTGCCGACGAAGTCGTGCTCGAAGTCGACGAACCGCTCGTAGCCGAGTTCGATCGGGTTGAGGTAGTACTCCGAGACGTCGTCGGGGTCGAAGCTCCCTCCGAGCGTGCTGATCGCCTCGTAGCTGTCGGCGTCGAGCCACTCGCGGTACTCCGCCATCTCCTCGCCGAAGATCGCCGGTAACGGTCGCGCGATCCACCCCTTCTCCTGTCCCTGCGCCTTGTAGCTCTTCTCGCCGAGCTGTCTGAGCCCGAACGCCTCGCCGGCGTCGACGAGCGCGTCGCGGACGGTCTCGTGTTCCTCCCAGGGCCCCCAGATCTCGAAGCCGACGTTCGAGGCCATCGAGTGTTTCAGCGCGCGGACGTCGACGCCGCCGATCGTCACCTCGTCGAAGTTGAAAAACGGGATCTCGGGGATCGAACCCTCGACCGCGGCCCGCATCACGTCCAATGCGTTCGGCCCCTGCAGTTGGTACCTGAACGTGTCGTGCGGCTCGTCCTTGTCGTGGTACCGGTCGTCGACGTGGGTCCGCACGTCGTAGTCGCCCCGTTCGAGGTTGTACTCGACCCAGTTCGGGGCGACCGGCGTGCCGGTCAGCTTCAGTTCGTCCTCCTCGAGGTAAAACAGGATGGCGTCGCCGATGAGGTTCCCGTTGGGGTTGCAGGCGACGAACTGCTTCGCCTGTCCCGGCTCGAACCCCTCGAAGTTGTTGACGCCCAAATCGGCGAAGACGTCCAGCGCCTCGGGGCCCTCGACGTAGAGGTCCTTCTGGTGGTGCGACAGGTCCGAGAGGCTGCAGGTCTCCCGCCAGCTTCGGACCTCCTCGATCCAGTTGGTGTGTTCGGAGGGGACCGGATACGGGTGGCGACCGCGGTTCTGCCGGAGCAGTTCGGTCGGACTGCCCGCGTTCGCGAGCGCGTCTTCTAACGTCTCGTTGACCATACGAAAGACGTTCACGGCTCTCCGTCTTAAAATTACTCCCAATCCCCCTACTATTAGTAAATATTTCGCACGGCGACCGAACCCCCGCCAGACCCGACCGCGCCGTCGTGCCCTTCCTCCGATGGAAGTCGCGCCTCCGACGTGTTCGCGGCTACTCCGTCGACTGGATGACGTGGACCGACGACGGATCGATGTCGATCGAGAGCGTGTCGCCGGTGCCGACGGTCTTCCGTGACCGGTCCAACCGGAGCGTGAGTTCCCGGCCGTCCGGGAGTTCGGCGGTCGCCTGGACGTGCTCGCCCTGGTAGAAGAGGTTCGTCACCTCGACGTCGAGGGGACCGTCGCCGACGGGGATCTCGTCGGGGCGGACGAGCACCGTCACGTCGCCCTCCTCGACCGTCGTCTCGGGGGCGTCCACCTCTCCGAAGCCGAGCGAGAGCGTGCCGTCGCGGATCGTCCCCTCGAGCAGGTTCGCCGTGCCGATGAACCCGGCGACGAACTCGTTCGCGGGTTGCTCGTAGATCTCGGCGGGCGTTCCGATCTGTTCGAGTCTCCCCTCGTTCATCACGGCGATCCGGTCGCACATCGACATCGCCTGTTCCTGATCGTGCGTGACGTACAGCGTCGTGATCCCGAGGTCTTCGAGCAACTGCCCGAGCTCCTGCCGGAGGTTTTGTTTCAGCTTCGCGTCCAGCCCCGTCATCGGCTCGTCGAGCAGGAGGATGTGCGGTTCGATCGCCAGCGCCCGGGCCAGCCCCACGCGCTGTTGTTGACCGCCGGACAGCGTCTTCGGATCCCTGTCGGCCAGTTCCTCGATGTCGAGGAGTTCGAGTAACTCCTCGGCGCGCTCGCGGCGCTCTCGCTTGCTCACGCCGTGCATCTTCGGGCCGAACGTGACGTTCTTCAGCACGCTCATGTTGTTGAACAGCGCGTACGACTGGAACACCAGTCCGACGTTCCTGTTCTCCGGCGGCACGTGCGTGACGTCCTCGCCGTCGTAGCGAATCGCCCCGTCCGTGGGCGTCTCGAACCCGGCGACCAGCCGAAGCGCCGTCGTCTTGCCGCACCCCGAGGGGCCGACGATCCCCATCACTTCACCGTCGTCGATGTCGATCGAGACGTCGTCGACGGCGACTGTCGAATCGAACCGCTTCGTGACGTTTTCCAACGAAACTTCGGACATATCTTATCGCCTCTGAATTTCTGCCATGGTTAGATTCTCCGAACGGCTCCTCTGTTTCCGATGATCTGCAGTGCGATCGTGACCAACGCGATCAACAGGAAGAACACCGAGACCGCCGCCGCGGCGTTCAGGAACGACGCGTTGGTGATGTTGTTGAACAGGAAGATCGCGAGCGGCGGCGTCCCCCGGGAGTACACGATGTACGAGAAGTTGAACTCCGCGGCCGCGAGCGTCCACGAGATGATCGACCCGGCGATGATGCCCGTCTTGGCGTTCGGGACGATCACCGTGAGGAACGTCCGCGGCCACGACGCCCCGAGCGACCGCGCGCTCTCTTCGATCTGCTGGAGGTCCATCGACTGGAAACTCGACTGGACCGCCATCACCATGTACGGCGCTTTCAGGAGCGAGTAGCCGATGATGAGGGCGATCCCCGACGTCGAGAGGTCCGGATACGTCCGGAGGAAGGCCACCCCGAGGATGATCCCCGGTGCCAGCGGGAGGATCGCGAAGACGTTGACCCAGTCTCTCCCCCAGAAGTCGTACCGGGCGACGGCGTAGGCGATGGGAACGCCCACGATGAGGTTGATCACGACGCCGCCGAGGGCGAGCCCCGTGCTGTATACGAGCGAGGATCCGACCGCGACGTCGGCACCGACGCCGGTACCGACGATGACGTCCTCCCAGTTCGCCGTGGTGACGAAGCCGGTCGGGAACACGCCGAACCAGTCGCTCGCGAACGAACTGACGAACGTCATCACGACCGGGAACGCGAGGAAGAACAGCGTCAGCGCCAACACGAGTTTGACGAACGGCCGACCGTACCGGGCGGAGAGGCTCCCCTGCTGGAAGCGCTCGCTCATCAGATGCTCACCTCCGCGGAGGTGTAGCGGAGCGCCAGCACGGTGAAGCCGAACACGAAGAAGAACCACACTGTCGCCATCGCCGACGCCTGTGCGATGTTGAAGCCCTGCGCCAGTTCACGGTCGATCTGGAGCGTCCAGACGAGCAGCCCCTTCAGGATGAGGACCGTTCCGAAGATAGCCAGCCCCGTCCTGAACACGAGGATGAACGCGCCGATGACGCCCGGCTTGATCTGCGGCAGGGTGACGTAGCGGAACGTCTGCAGCGGCGTCGCGCCCAGGGCGCGAGCGGCCTCCTCGGCGTCGGTGTTCACTTCGGCGTAGGTCCCACGCAGCAACAGCAGCGCCCGCGGGATCATCGAGTAGATGTACGCGAAGAACAGGCCGCCGACGCTCGTCGCGATCGCGACGTCGATACGGGACTGCCCCGACAGGAAGGCGAAGACGTTGCTCAGCACGCCGGTGTTGCCGAACAGGATGATGATCATGAACGCGGCGACGATCCCCGGCAGGCTGTTGGGGAACGAGAGGACGGTGAGGATCACCGACTTCGCCGGGAGCGCGTACTTCTCCAGCGCGTGGGCGACGGGGACGGCGACGCAGATCGACGTCACCGTCGTCGCCGCGGCGAACCAGAGGGTGTTGAACGCGATGTTCCGGTAGTAGGGGTCCGTCACGAGCGTCCGGTAGTACTCGACGGTGAACCCCTCGGTCACCAGTCGGCTCTCCGAGAAGCTGATTCGGAACATCTCCGTCAGCGGGAACACGCCAGAGAACACGAGCAGGATCGAAAACGGGATGCAGAGGGCGACGATCCGCCTGATCTCGCGCTGGCGTTCGGACGCGGGCGACACCAGCGACTTCAGGGTGGCCTGCACCGACTCCGCCGCCCGCGTATCCGTCGATACGTGGTCGGCCCCCATCGCTCAGATCCCGGCCCCACGCGTGATCTCCTCGATGATCGACTCCTGGTTCTCGATGAGCGCCTGCTGATCGACGGTGAACTGCGTCTCCTCGTAGCGGCTCTGCGGCGGGAACTCGTCGGGCATGTCCATCTCGGGCGCGCGGATCGGTCGCGCGTACGCGTCGAGGAAGTGCTGTTGGCCCTCGATCGACAGCACGTAGTCCATGAACAGTTTCACGGCCTCCGGGTTGGGCGCGTTCGCGAGCATCGCGTACCCGTACAGCGCGTTGTACGCGCCGGCGTCCCCGTCGGGCCCCTCGAGCAGCGCGACGCCGACCTGCTCCTCGTCGAGGTCCTCGACGTTGTACTTCAGGTCCAGCCCCGAGTAGTCGTACCTGATGAACGAGGAGTACTCCCCGCTCGTGAACTGCGCGAGGAAGTTGTCGGTGAACTCCGCGCCGCCCTCCATTATCGTGTTGTAGTAGTCGATCACCGGCTGGACGTCGTCGAGACTCCCGCCGTAGGCGTTGTTGATCGAGAGGGCGGCCGCGAGGCCGACCGCCGCCTGCGGGGTCTGCAGGGCGAGGTCCTGCATGATGTCGGGGTGTTTGAGGTCCTCCCACGTCTGCGGTTCGTCGAGGCCCCGCTCCTCGAAGATGTCCTTCCGGTAGGTGAGCGCGGTCGTCACCTTTCGGGTCCCGGTACAGTGGCCGTTCTCCGTCTTCGCGTTGTCGGGGACCTTGTCCCAGTTCGCCGGCTTGTACGCCTGGGTCAGACCGTCGTTCATCGCCTGGATTGCGAACGTGTACCCGCCGTTGAACGCCGAGTGCGTCGGGTTCTGCGCGTGCGATCGGGCGTCCTGCAGCGCCTCTCCCGACGACCGGTCGTCGTCGTTGAGTTCGACACCGTACTGCTCGTTGAACGCCTCCATCACAGAGGGCCAGTTCATCCAGCCCGACTGGACGGCGTACACGTAGAGCTTCTCGTCGGTGGGGAAGTTGTCCGAACAGACCGTCGTCTGCGAATCGCCGTATCCCACCTCGTAGGTGTCGCCGGAGCAACTACCGCCCCCCGAATCGCCACCCGAGTCTCCATCGCCGCTGCCGTCGCCGCCCCCGCCACCACCCATACAGCCGGCGAGGCTACTACCGATGACTGCACCGCTCGATGCGAGTATCTTCCGCCGCGTGGCCGAGTTGTTAATTTCTACCATAGCGAGCGACCGTAAACGACTTCGTGACAAATTGTGATAAATGTACTGGTGAACAAAACAAATTTATACGTCTTTTCGACCGATACCGACTCTTTCCGTCGTCAAAACAGGTGTTTTAGAAATATACTACTACGTTTTGGTATATATTCGTTGTCAGTACGGCATTCCGTCCGAATCTGAGCGATAGCAGAGCTAGTGCTCCGAAGCCGTCCACAAACACGCCGCTATATAAATTACTGCTACCTACATTCCCACCAATAAATCCGCCCGGTCGACGCCTTTCCCGGTAACTACCTCATACAGTCGGCAGATCCTATCGGTAGAGCCGCGCCGTCGCCTCGACGAACTCGCGCCACCGACGGTACGCGGTTGCGGTGGGTTCGGACTCCGCCGACGGCGTGAACGTCTTGCCGGCCGGGCGGTGCGCATCGAGATCGGACAGTTCGTCCCAGACGCCCGTCGCGAGCCCCGCGGCGAAACACGCCCCGAGCGCGGTGGTCTGCGGGACGTTCGAGCGGACCAGCGGTCGATCGATGAGGTCTGCCTGCCACTGGGCGAACTCGTCGTCCTGCACCGCGCCGCCGTCGACGAGGAGACGACCGTGCTCGACTCCCGTCGCGGCCTCGGCGGCCTCGACGACTGCGCGCGTTCCGAAGCCGATCGCCTCCACGGCCGCCCGAATCACGTCACCGCCGTCAGTACCGCAGTCGAGGCCGACGACGCCGCCGCGGGCGTCGGGGACCCAGTCGGGAGCGCCGAGCCCGCCGAACCCCGGCACGAACTGCACGTCGCCCGCGACGCTCCCCGGTTCCGGCCGGCTGAGTCCGCCGGCGTCTTCGAGCAGGCCGATCGTCCGGAGCCACTCCAGGACGGCCCCCGTCGCGAACACGGGCCCCTCGAGCCCGTAGCGCGGCTCGCTCCCCGCTCGCTGGAACCAGATCGTCGTCAACAGCTCTCCGTCCGCGCGGACCGGTTCGGTCCCCGTGTTCTGCAGGAAGAAGTTCCCCGTTCCGTAGGTGACTTTCGCGCCGGCGTCCTCGCAGGCGACCCGCCCGAGCAACGCCGCCTGCTGATCGCCCATCACGCCGGTCACCGGCACGGCGGCGTTGATGACACCTCGGGGTCCGTCGTCCCGAACCCCTCGGGGTCGCTGGAGGGACGCACCGTCGGGAGCGCCGCTCGGGGCACGTCGAACAGGTCGAGCAGGTCGTCGTCCCACTCGCACTCGTGAATGTCGAACAGCATCGTCTGGGCGGCGTTGGTGACGTCGGTCGCGTGCGTGCCGGTGAGGTTGTAGAGCAACCACGCGTCGACGGTTCCCAGAAGCACCTCGCCCGCCGCCGCTCGCTCTCGGGGGGCGTTTTGCGCTCTCCCTCCGCCGTCGGCTTCGCCGCCGTGGTCTAGGAGCCACTTCGCGTTCGGCGCGGCGAAGTACGGGTCGGGCTCCAGTCCCGTCCGCTCCCTGATGAGCCGGGTTTCGTCGGCGTCGAGCGCTCGTATCGTGTCCGCCGTTCGGCGGTCCCGCCAACTGAGAGCGCTGGTGACCGGCCGTCCGGACTCCGCCTCCCAGAGCAACACCGTCTGGCGCTGACTCGAGATGCCGAGCGCTCGCAACTGCTCGGCGTCGAGGTCGGCGCTCTCGAGTGCACGCCTGATCGCGTCGGTCGCACAACTCCACAGCTTCAGCGGGTCGTACTCGACTCTGTGACCCCCGGTCGAGCGCTGGTAGTGGCCGGTGAACGCCTCCCAGAGCGGCGTTCCCTCCGAGTCGAACACGACGAACCGGGTCCCGCTGGTGCCCTGGTCCAGCGCGCCGATGTACGTCTCCTCGGTCATTCGTTCCGCAGCGCCGCGAAGAGCCGTTTCGAAAAGTTCGGTTCGACCCCGCTGGGCTGCCGCCCGGTCGCCTGCGTGCCGACTGCCACCTCCTGTCTCTCCAACACGCCGCGCTGGGCGAGTTCGTACAGGAGCCGCTTGACGGTGCCGTCCGTCAACTCCGTCTGGGCTGCGATGACCTCCGCCGCCGACTCGATGCTCGTCTCGCCGTCGAGCGAGCGGTCGATGAGCTGTGCCAACACGCGCTGTTCGTTCTCCGATAGCGCCATCACCGTTCCGATCGGCACGCCGCCGGACGGGACGGCCGCCGTGCCGACTTCGACGTCCTCGTCGCGGAGTCGCGTCGCCCCGTCGGCCTCGGCGTTCATCGCGGCCACGAAGAGCGCCGCCAGCGCGTCGTGGGCGTCGCCGTCGGCCCAGTCGGCGAGCCGCTGTGCGTGGACGTGATCCAGCGTCTGTGAGAGGCCGCGTGATCCCCTGACGGTGAGTATGTCGACGAGTTCGTAGGTGTATCCGGGCACGTGAACCCGCTGTTCCGGCATCGGCAGGGAGAGCGCTTCCGGGGGGTCCCTCCCCACGCCGATCCACGCGAGGTCGTCGAACGGCTCGAAGAACGCGTACAGGTCCGCGAGGTCGACGGTCCCGCGCTCGCCGAGGTGATCGACGGCGACGAGGACCGTCTCGCTCGCGGCGGTGACCTCCTCGATGCGGTCTCCGAGCGCGCTCGTGCTCACCCCGCGCTCTGGGATGGCCTCGACGAGCAACCCGTCCAGTAGCTCCCGGTACAGTCGGAACCGACTCGTCGCGCGCCGCGCGTCGAGGTAGGCGAACTGGACGTCCGGCCGGTCGCTGCCGCCCCTCGTCGCCGTGTAGAACGGATCGCTCGCGGTCACCTCCGCGTCGAGCGCGGAGATCAGTGCGGTCACGATGGCGGACTTCCCGGACCCGCGTGGCCCCCAGACGTAGGTGTTCGGCGGGACGGCCCGGTCGAAGAGCGGGTCGATCGCGTTCAACAGCGCCTCGAAGAGCGTCTCCCGCCCGACCGGTTCGGGGAGATGCACCCCGGGGTTCAGCGAGTCGCGATCGACGACCAACTCGTTCTTACTGCGCCGGGTCCGTCGGCGCTCGATGCGTTCTGTGAGGTCCATAAGACGCGGTGAACTACGTAGTACACCGCGCACCGGCCCTAAAACTCTTGTTGCTACTTCCGTGGTCGCTGCCGGTCCCCGCCGTCCGACGGGACCTCGATCACGCGAGCGACGACCGACCCGCGATTCCGACGCGGGCCGGCGGACTCACCGCCCCCGCGTTTCGGGAATCTGGTCACCGCTTCGCCGGAACCGATCCCGTCGACGCCGCTCGTTTCTCGGTCGGGCCTTCGCCGCTCACAACCAGGTCTCGGCGCGGTCTCGGACCTCCGCGAACGTCCGCTCGCCCCACGAGACGAACTCGTCGTCGGTGCTGTCCGCGCTCGCGACGAGGTTCCCCTGATCGTCGTACGCACCGAGGTACGCGTGGCCGTCGACGATCATCAGCCCGGACTCGAGCGGCGGTTCCGACACGTAGAGGGTGAATCCGCCGAGTTCGTCGGCCCGTTCGAGCGCGTCGGGGTACTCCTCGGCGGACGTGCTCAACACGTCGCTGTCGACGATCAACTGCACTTCCGTGTCGTCGCCGATCACGCGGCCCGCGGCCCGATTGAACACCCGGCTCACGATCGGGGTGATGCCGTAGAACTCCTCGACGGGCGCGTCGCCGACGACCGAGAGGAATCGATCCAGCGGCGCGTGGGGGTTCTCCGCGGTCGCTTCCGTGTACCTCGTCTCCGCGAGCGTCCCGCAGTCGATCTCGCCGGTCGTCGTCCCCAAGTTCTGCAGGAGCGTCCGGTACCGGTTCGAGACGACCATACACTGCTCGAACGTCTCGTAGCTGTCTACCACGAGTTCGCCCGCACGCGTGAGACAGTATCCTTCCTCCGTAGACTCCTTCTCGGCCCAGCCGCGTTCGACGAACGCTCCGACGGCCCGTTGGGCGGTTTCGCGGGCGCACCCGCATCGATCCGACAGTTCGCTCGGCCGGGTGGGACCCGTCTGCAGGGCTCGGAGGACGTCGACTCGTATCTCTGATCCGGCTAGAAACGCGATGTCGTCGCGCGCGCTCATCCGTTCACACCTTCGGGTTGGTCGGTATTATCCTGTCGAACGCGACCTCGACGTTATCCCAGCAGGCCGAGATCGTCGATCCGCTTGACGATCTCTTCGACAGCCGTCTTCGCGTCGTCGGTCCGCTTGCCGCCGGTGATGACGATCTTCCCCGACCCGAACAGCAGAATCACGACCTCGGGTTCGTCCATCCGGTAGACGAGTCCGGGGAACTGTTCGGGCTCGTACTCGACGTCCTCGAGGCCGAGTCCGATCGCGAGGGCGTTCAGGTTCAGATTGTGACCCAGATCCGCGCTCGAGACGATGTTCTGGACGGTGATCTCGGGGTTCTCGTCGACCGGAATGCTCAGGCCGCGGAGTTTGTCGAAGATGATCCCCAGCGCCTCGTGAACGTCGTCGATGCTCTTCGCACCCGTACAGACGATCTTTCCGGACCGGAAGATGAGCGCCGCCGCCTTCGGCTCCTGAGTCCGGTAGACCAGTCCCGGGAAGTTGTCGGGGTTGAAGTCCGCACCCGGCAGGTCCTCCGCGAGGGCCTCGAGGTCGAGCTCCTGGCCGATTCCGGTCGATGCGACTACGTTCTGAATCTCGATTGAATCTGCGGGCGCACTCATACTCTGTCGAAGTATCTTCGCCCTTCCTTATAAAGCCCCGTTATAAATGAATGCCGTCAGCGGTCGCCCCGCGGCACTCGGGGAGGGACTGGTCGGGTCCTCGCCACCGCTCTGAAATCTAGTCGTGCTTCGCACGCACGTGTGTACAACAACGATAGCCGAACGGAACTACGCCTCGGTCGTCGCTGACACAGTCGGGACGTCCACCGTCGGTTTCCCCGTCGCTACCGCAACGCTCGCACCGGACTGTTTCCAGACTGTCCGCGGCTTGCGTCCTCTTGTGAGTCGCATCACCCACGCGCTCGCGGGACTCGCGTCAACTGATCGAACGTTCAGATGCCGGTCGATAGCTCGCGTGTTGTTAGACGATCACACATATCTTCCACAATTTTTCGAAATCTGTGCGGGATCAACGGGGTTAAGTACAACCCTCCCATCAGACGGTAATGCGAAGAACACAACGCGACTGCGGGCGGTTGAACTCCGTCCGCGCTCGCTCTCCGACCCCCGTGGCATCCGCCGCGGGGCGGGACGGATTCAACGGGTTTATACCCGTCCACCGTTTCGCTCAAGTCGGACACGAAATGAGGATTCCACCCCTGCGGTCCGCCGTACAGATGGGATCTGATGTTAGCCTTGGTGGTTCGGTGACACCTGTCTGGTGTCTACTGAACCACTGAACGGACCACGCAATGATTGGTGATCTCTCTTCCATCCGGAAGAGAAATCCCGCCACCCTCCTCCCACACGGGAGGAACCCATTC
>NZ_BBJO01000054.1 GCF_000739575.1 Halobellus rufus
AAGGTTGGAGGAGCTGAAGGAGTCTGATTCAAACCAGACTCACGTAGATCTGTACGAAGTTGCTACTGCTCAAAAAGCTAACAGCGAGGTTTACCTCGCCTCGAACGGCAACTACGTCAACGATTCTGAATCCGTCGCGTGGATGAAGATGCAGGTCGCTGTCGCTGAGGCGTGTGTTGAGCGCGGCCTGTACGTATGCGAGAAGTGTGATGCGGCGTTCAACGCGGACGTGAACGGGGCGGAGAACATCCGTCTCGACATCAACGACAGTACAAGTAACTCCGAGTCTGCACCCGATTTGGGTGGGGATAGGAGTACCGGCTGGTTGGCACAGCCCGCAGTCTACCTTTATGACTTGTCCAGCGGATTCCAACCGCAGGAACAAGTGGTAGACTGCAAACCGTAATATCCCAACTGCGGTCGGGATTCCTCCGCCTGAAGGCGGAGGAGGATGTCAATCGGAGTTAGTGTCGTCAGCAGTGTCCCCAGAGGAGGGTGACCCCCCACTTCCGTCTGTGATGGGGTCAGTTGGAGGCTCACTCGTTTCGCTGGATTTCGTACTGGAGTCAGTAGTTTCCTTCTCAGCAGCTTCTTCGCCTAAACCACCGGCAGTCTCAGCGCTCTCCTCGGGTTGGGTGATAGTCTGTTCACTGTGAGCGGTGGCAGCCTGCTGGCGACGCTGTTCAACCAACTGAGCGGTTGCGGCGGCCGTCTCAGGTTCAGTAAGGAGATCAACCGTGAGCTCGCTCGCGTGGATTTCGAGGTGTCGACGCGCGATTCCAGTGACGCTCAGGAGACATTCACTGAACTCGGATTCCTGTCCACGTGCAAAGCTCTGGATGGCCTCGACATCAGCTGGGGAGAGGTCGTAGTAGTCGATCACCTCGTCTGAAATTGATTCCTGATAAAATAGCTGCTTGATGTCGCATTGGTCGTAGATCGCGCGTGGTGAGTGGACATCGTCGGTCTCCTGCATGAATTCTTCTGCAGTCTGGGAGATGAGCGTCAAGCCAGCGTTGAAGTGTCGGGAATGGCGGGTGAACAGGCCGATGAGCGAGCGGGCAGATTTCTGACTGAGCAGGTAGTGAACCTCCTCGAAGATGACCTCCATCCGGCGGGAGTTCTCGCGAGCCCGCTGGTAGCTCCAATCAAGCATAACGTGCTGGAGGAGAGGGGCTTGATTGGTATCTTGGAAGGCACTCATATCGAAGACGATGAGCCGCTCGTCCTCGAGGTCGACGGTCGTCTTCCCAGAGAGGTTCGCAGCGACGCCACCTGGCTGGAAGGCTTCGAGCGAGCGGAGGAGGCTGTTGGCTTCGGACTTGAGGTTGCTATCGTCCTTCGACTGAAGTCGGGAGGTGACTTCGTCGACGCGTTCATCGAGCTCGTCGCGTTCCTCACGGTGAAGTTCAGTAGCATCTCCCTGGTAGCTGACGAATTCAAGTGGGTCCTCACCATCAGCAAGAGCCTTGAGGATGTCGAGGACGTCTTCCATAGTGGGGTTTTCGCGTTCGTGGGTGCGGGGTTCGGAAGTGATACCGTACATAAGGTATGCGAGGTGGAAGACCTGCTGAATGAGGCCAGCACGTTCGGCGCTCAGGCTGTCGCCGCTCTGATCGTAGAACGTCCGCACCATCCCCGTCAAGGAACGGAGTTTGTCCTTGTAGGGGTCTTCAGCCTCACCCGTACCGCGGTGGATTTCGAGCGGGTTGATGGTGACGTCGCCACCGAAGGTGACGACATCGCCACCGAGGGTCTCGAAGAAGTCGACAAAGTCGTCACCGGTGGGGTCGAATGCGATAGCGGTGAATTCAGGGTCGATAAGGAGACGGCGCCAGAGAGAAAGTTTCGCGGCGAACGTCTTTCCGGACCCGATCTTCCCGGTGATGACTTTAGAGAAGCCGGAGAGGCTGTATCGGTCGACGATGACAGGGTTTCCGGTCTCATCGAAGCCATAGAGGACACCGTCCTCGTGAGCGATGGCGGGTTCGACGAAGCCGAAGAGGGTGGCCGCCGCGTCGTGTTCCATAAGGTCCGTGTTCTGGATAGGGTCGGAGACGACAGGTGCGATCGCGTCTTGAGATTCAAGTTGGCGAAATTCGAGAGGAACGAGTTCGACGTCGCGGTCAGCCACGAGTTGCTGGACCTTCCGAGCGGTCTCTTCGAGTTCATCACGGGTACTGCCAGCGACTTCGATGTAAATACCGATGTCGTAGAGCCGAGTCGTCCCTTCGGTGAGGCGACGAAGGAGACGATCGAGTTCTTCCCGGCGGTTGAGGTCTTCGTGATAGTCTGTCGCGCCCTTTTCCTCCTTCCGAGAGAGGGCGATCTGGAGTTCAGTGAGACGATCCTGGAGGGCACCGCGAATCGTCGTGGGATCGCGGGGAGAGTGATGGTAGCTGACGCGGACGTCAAGATTGGTCGTGGTGAGGTTGATAAGCCAGCCACCGAAGACACTCTCGGGAGCACTTGCGGGTGTGAGGATACGGACGAATTCGCCGTTCCGGTAGAGAGTGGTTGGATCTTCGGGAACGATACTTGGTGGGGCGACGCTCGCTTGGTCGATCTGGGCTTGGCTGTCGGCGTCTTGGATGAGTCCAAGGCGGAATTCGTCGGGGTCGGCGGCCTCGAAGTCGATGAGGCGGGCAACCTGTTCACGGATGTTTGCCCGACTCGTCTCCCGGCCTTCCTGTTCGAGGATGCTGACGGCGCGGTCGAAGGTTTCGTCGTCGATTTCCTCGAGGTTGACGTTGGCTGGATCTGTTCGGGCGGAGGTACCGGCACCAGGGATAGCTCCAAAACTACCGGGAAGCCGAGAGAGAAGACGATTCAGAACGCCGCTGTTGGCCTCCGTCTCAGGTGCGCCTTTCATTGCGTTTGTAGATGGATGTTGAGCCGAACCAACAAATCGACGTGACGCAAGAATACCGAGACCGAGGAGGAGGGCGACGCCGACAGCGACGCCGACAAGAATGAATGGTGACGGAGCGTTCGGGCCGCCTTGGATCGCTCGCTGGATCGTCTGAATGATCTGTTGCACTTGCCCGGTAGCAGATGCTATTCCGAGTACCCAGGCTACTGGGACGCTACTCATGCTATCGTGGGATACGTAGTGCCTCGGTAAATGGTTTCGCCCGTTGATAGCTTTCCGCAAAGAAGGCGTTTCGACAAGTGGGTTGAGGGAGGGCAGCGAGTTACCCCACAAACTACAGAGATAATTCACTCGTGGGGTAACGCTGGCAGTGGTCCTACCTCAAGTGCCGCAGGAACAGTCGAGAAGATGGAAGTAGAGATGTTGGGATGGTCGGGAATCACTACGGCCGGCGAGGTGGGAGAACTTCCGCGTAGGATTTGGGAGAATACTCGTCGAGTGGTGAGTTGGCGTGGTTGTAGTAGCGGTAGAGGACGTCCAGAACGTCTGCCCGGTCGTCCATCACTTCGGTCTGAACACCGGTCCTGGGGAGTGCTTCAGCAAACTCGTGTTGCCGACTTCTAACTTCAGAAATACACTGTCGTTCGATGACGTCGTCGTCGGTATTCGAGCCGATCCGAGAACGAACTGAGGAGGTGACAGAATTGACACAGCCGACAATTCGCTGGAAGAGAGATCCCGAAACAACGTCTGTAGAGTGGCCATAAGACTGTTCTCGGACGTGCGAGCTCTCAACCCTAACGGCGATGTAGAAATCACGGACTTTGACTCGCCGGGTACCGACCGACTCGTTGAGCCAGTCGATGTACGTCGACCGACCAAGCTGCATAATGTCTGGCGGATCCTCAGCCTCGTAGGCTGCACGTTCGATCTCCTCGAAGTGTGTCGTCAGGTCAAATTCACGAGGAAGGGCGAGCACTTGGAAGGGGTAAGAGATTCCACGGAGAACATCAGCGTACGCGTTGATCGTAGACTGGCGTCCTTCATCGTCGAGGGAAAGCCAACTCGTCGGGGTGATGTGAACAAGGCCGACGTACGCGGGTTCCTCATTGTCGCTCTCGGTGACTATAATACCGTCTTCGCGAACGTACTCGAAAGCTAGTTGCGCCTGCGTTGTTGTTTCCTTCTGCGTGAGCTGGTGGTAGTACTGGCTCGGGTCGCGCTGTGGGCGTTCGCGAGAGTGCATCTGCCCGCCATCAGTGACGATTTGCTGACCGCTGTTATCATCTGAGGCGGACTGCTGGGGGGCACTCGAGGACGAGGATTCTGGGTCCGGATCACTGTTGTCGTCCGAGGGGTCGGAATCCTTAGAATGGAGGGTGCAGATGTCGTCAAGGTGCTGTCCAGAAACGAGACCGCGTTCGACGGGTTGCCAGAGATAGCGATCCGGGCCCACGCTGTGTTTTGCAGCCCCGATGAGCCACTCGCGAGGGGTCTGACCGGCAGGTGTTCGCCAGAGAACGTACAAGCCGACAATGAGGCCGAGAATCCCGCTTCCGATAGTAAGTAGCCCACTGAACGAGGGCTCGAAGACGTTGTTGATACCGGACGCAAGGATGATAGCGGCGAGTGGGATTACGCCGACTTCGAGATCGCTGACGCTGAGTCCGAAGAAGAGGCGATGCTCGAGTAACTGGCCGGCTACTGGGTACCGTTTCATGGGACGTCTTGTGTGAATACGTGTCGTGAATGCCTAAAAATTCTCTCCCCAATAGAGATTGAAGGTACTTAGAAGACGACGTCAATGCGGCGCGTCCTGCGAAAGTCTTAATGACACTCGGTGACAAGTAGTGACAACGATGCCAATCCACGTCCGTGAACTAACAAACGACGAACCGTTCCCCGTGAAACCAGAGACGAATGAGTACGAAGCGCTGCGCTTCTTGCTCTCTCACCGTGAGTACGGTTTCACGCCAAGCGAAATCGCAGACCAGACCGATATCAGTAAATCAAGCGCATCGAAGACGATGACGCGGCTCTTCGAGAAGGGGCTCGTCGAACGGTCACAAGGTGCCTACTACGTCGACCCAGACCGAGCCGAGAAGCTAAAGCAGCGGCTCGAATCTCTCGACTCAGTCGTTCAGCTCTTCGAGTCTGCGCCTACCGATGACGCCTACGCTGAAGAAGGATGGGAAGAAAAAGTTCCAAGCATTGACCCGAACGGAAAGTCAGGAACTGACGAAACGCACGAACCAACTGCCGAAGACGAAGCAGGAGAGATCATCGCAGAGCTTGAAGAGGATGCCGTAGAGGAGTAATCGATGGGCTATCAACACGGACACGTTGTATCTATTTCAGATCCATACGAGAGGCGGCCATCTCGTCCAGTCGTTATCATCTCCGACGAAGACTGTCCTGACCACGGTGAGCTCTATACGGTCGCAGCAATGACCGGAAGCGAACAATACGGACAGAATCGCTACGCCGTCACCGTTGAACAAGATGAACCTGAAGTCGGGGAGTTATTGAAACGCTCCTATGTAGAACCGTGGGCGACCAAACAAGTCGACCATAGCGATATCCGCGATGTCCACGCCAGATTCGGTGAAGACACTATGAGACGGCTCGCAAAAGCATTCGCAGCAATGGTTCTCAAGGGGTAGGACAGCCTAGTTCTGATACAGGATATCACCCCATAACACCACATCTCTGACGCGCCGACTGCTCAGTAGCTCCCTTCCGACCGCGGCTACGATGAAGTTGGTTACGCTCGGATCGTCCCAAATGGACTACTCCATCCTCGAAGCTTCTTCTACCGGCGACGAGTTCGTATTCTGTGACGTGCCACACGACGACGCAGACCTCGAGGTCAATCGGACGCGAAGAGGTCGGGAACCTTCGACTCCCAGTCGGTGAGCTGGATGAGCGGGTGGTGCGACGGCCCAACGAGCGCGCCGTACTGACTCTGAAGCCAGCCGTCGATAGCATTGACAACTTCCGTGTCCTGTCGTTTGTCGGCGGGGCGGTCGAAAGAAATGATCTCTTCCCACGTGTCATCCTGGCGGTTGAGACCGACGTAGACAGCGGTCTCCGTTCCCTCGAGATAGCCGACGACAGTCAATTCGCCCGGATTCTCATCAGTATTCAGGCCCACGATAGGAGCACCGTACTCGATAGATGGGAACCAGTCAGATGCCGCAGTCCACATACCACCTGGTGCTGGCTCTGGTGACATCACATCGATGTAGACCTCGATCTGGATGTGATCGGTCGGAGGCTCCACGAGTAAGTCGATCTCATTCAAGTAATCCTGATTGGCGTCATCGATGAGAGTGGCGACTGGCCGATCACGAAGACCGACTTCCTCGGTCTCTTCGCCGGGGATGATGTCAGCCCATGCCTTGCGCCAGACGCCGTCGGTGTGGAGGCGGTACCCATACTCAACGACGTGACCGGACCGATCAGGGGCAGTAACCTTCATCAAAAAGGCGATGACCTTGTCGGTGTGTTCGATCTGGATGATGGGAACGGGAACCACCTCAACGAAGGACTCCTGGTAAATCCCTCCAGGAGTGAGTATCTCCCCGAGTTCACCGTGCTGGAGCGGGCGCGGTGGAAGCTGGGACACACAGGCGGCCGCGAAAGTATCATAGAACGACGGCCGGACGGTTTCCTCCTCGTAGAAGGTGGTTGCCCAAGTCGCGATACGATCATCGATAGCCTGCGAGAACTTCTCGTCGATGGAATCCTCGGTGAGGATGGTCCAGCCAGTCTCTGGTTCGAAGCCGACACCGAACCAGGTGTCTCCGGCGACGAAGCGGAAGCCGACGATGCCCTCACGGTCAACCCAGTCATCACCGATAGCGACGACGCCGCCCAGATTTTGGATGTTGGAGGTGTCGACTCGGGTGTGAATGTCGATGCCGTCCAAGGTGGAGGGGGACTCGAAACTATCGGGTGCTTGGAGGCTGATGAAATCCGAAATCGAGAGTGGGTGCCTAGGGAGAGTCGCCAGCACGCGACGGGCGGTGGTGGTTTCGGAACCCATGTGTTTGTGTTTCTGTACTAATCTACCGCGTTCTGCTATTTAAAATATCAGCCGGGAAGCACGCTCCTCGAGCAATAGCTATAGAAGGGCCAATTACTAGTTCAAACGTGGTCCTGGAGGAGATTCGGTACCAAAGGAGAGATTCGGATTGAATCGTTATGAGTCTGTGTTGCGGGTTCTGTCGACGTAGTCGTCGACGGACTCCTGGATTTGTTCCTCCGATGGTGAGGAGGAAGGCGGGGAGACATCTCGATTGATGAGGTCAGGGCGCATCGCCTCCACTTTTTGCTGGTCCTTTGCCTTCACGCGGTCGTACCAAGCTTGGACTGGTTCGTTGACCGAATGCGGATTCGCCTGTTCGATGTCGGACCCGCCAGCGACCGCTTGAGCTTCCTTGGGATCGAGTGCTCTGTCTTCATACTCTGGGGTCAGCGTCTCACCCTCTGGGAGAGGCGGATTCCCCTCAGGTAGTGCCAACACTTCATTATCCGCTGCCACTTCGCTGTCCGTACTTTTCCCCAGATCGTCATTCGGTGGGTTCCAATCGCCGTTCTTCACCCGCCGATAGGCGTGGCCGGGCCAATTCGCAATCGGCTCGTTGAGATTATTTTTCACGTGGCTCACACCCGCTTTCGCCTCACGAGCACCGAGCGCCACGCCACCGCCTGCTAATCCGGCCCCAGCTCGAGCACCCTGTCCCCACGTAGCCTGACTCATCCATTCTTTCCGTGATTTTACGCCACGGTAGGCGCGCTGCGCGTTACTCCGTGCAGTATTCCGTGCCGACGAGACACGTTGTTTTAGATTGGTTTTCGTCGAACTAGCTGCCTGTCGAGGGTGGAATTCGGGTTTTGCTGAGCCAGTCGCTCCATACGCCTTTGGGCCGGTTCCGCTACCGCCGCCGAAGTTTCGGAGGGTGTGCTGTCCGGCGCCACCGCCACCGGACGGAGTCGGTCCACCGCCACCCCCTCCGCCACCACCACCTCCGGACGAAGACGGACTACCACTGCCACCGCCGCGTAACGCACTCAGGCCACTAAATCCGAGAAGATGACCGGCGGAACTCCCACCCATCGACAGGGCCTGGATCCCGACGAAACCGGCGAGGCCGAGGCCGGAAAGCCAGCCGAGGAACCGTTTCCAAAGGACGAGCTTATTCTGCGATGGGTCAATTCCGGCAGTGAGTGCTTCTGGGCCGTGAGCCCCGCTCGCGTTAGCCACACAGATGTCCGGGGCAGACATACTGCAGCCGGTCTGAAGAGCGAGCGCGACGAGCGGCCCCGCGAGGAGGAGATACGCTGTGACCTTGAAGACAAACATAGCGACGTCGTTCGCGTACCGAAGTGGTCCCCAGTCGGTGTACCACATAACAAGCAGGATCGGGAAAGCGGTGTAGACGAGATGGATCATAAAGATGCGGAGGAAGAGGATCATCACAACGAGAGCGATAGCGATGAGAGAGATTGTACCGGCGGCGAGGTAAACGAGCACAGCGGCGATAGCCGAGCCCATCAAATCGCCGATGGCGTTGTTGAGGGCGGGGCCGGCGAGGGAGACAGCGTAAGTCTCGGGCATCACGAGCTTCGTAACGCTATTCGTGAAGACGACCGCGACGTGGAGGAATGGACGGATGAGAGCGAGTGCGAAGAGGGCTTTAACAATACGGATTCCCTGCCGTAAATAGGAGCCCTCTGGGGCTTCCGAAAAGAGTGCCGCGATCGTCCCGAGGACGATGACGGTCGGAAAGAGAATCAGCGAGTACTGGAGATTCTGTATAAAAGTGGCATTCGCCCCTTCCTGGTAGTATAATGGGTCGATGACGAGAAACTCCTGGACCATGCCCACGAAAACCTCGCCCAGGACGTTCGTCAAGCCGGTCGCGAGCGTGTTGACGATCCCCTCGAACCAATCCTCTGGGTCAAGAGGATTAAATAGTGGAATGATCGGGAGGGCAGCCATCGCCGCAGTGGAGGATACAGTCTGTTGAGCTGTGGGTGCGACACCCAAAAGACGATCTTGAACTTTGGCCGAGAGGACGCTGGATGACGTCGACGGTTCCGTTGCGGAGGTTTCTGTTGAGTCCCCAGACTTTCGGTGGCGAAGACGGCGACCGACACGGTAGAGCCACCTACTAAGGGTGGTTGGAGAGCGCTCCATGTGAATCGCTGTGTCAAGATATGTTGTCCAATACCTAAAACTTCTACCCCCGAACCAATCGGAGATAGCCACTGACCGAGGACAGTGAGTCGCGCTACGATCTCATCGTCAACTGAAGTTCGTAAGGCTGGCTGAATGACGCAGAAGTGAGTATCGTCAGTCTTGAGAAAATGTTGCGAGGGGTGGCTACTTGATGGTATACCAGCCGACTCCGACGAGCAAGCCTACGCTCACAGCCAGCGAGAGGAGAGCGGCCTGTAATGGCCGTAAAAAGAACGTCCAGAGATCGGCAATCAGGCTCCCGTTTCCGGGAGAGATAGCGGTTGTGTGGCTGGACGAGTAGTAGATGTCGTGATTCTCTGTGTATGGGTCACCAGGGAAGCGCGCGGTGATCGTCGCACTATCGAACGTAGCGTAGGCGACACCGTTGTCGTTTGTAGTGACTGAGGATTCGGTCGCTCCGGTCAAGATCAGTTTCCGATCCGGGAGTGGAGTTCCGTCTGGGCCAGTGAGACGGAGTCGGAGTTCCGGCGGCTCGTTCTCTTCTCCCTCTCCCGGCGGAATCGTTGTGTAGGTGAGCGACGAATCCTCCATCGAGGTGACCTCTGTTGTCGAGACGGGGATTTTATCCCCGAAGACCGACGTTACGGAGGTGATCTGACCGGGGGCGTCCCTGATAACAATTCTCGAGGTCTGGTTGGCAGTCGCCGTAGTGAGGTTCACATTTTCCGCCAGGGTCGCCCGCTTCGAGACGCCAGGAACAGTGCGCTGGCGGAGATCCGTCACCCGTCCGTGACGATACACATCCGTTTCTCCGACGGCCTCAACACTGGGGGCCGGTTGTCGAGCAGTGAGCCGGAGGGCCAGTGTTGGTGGGAACTCCGTACGTTGTGGGTCTGTGTCCCAGTTCGACGTTGTTTCACCCCAGCGGTACTGACGGACACCATAGACCTGCCAGACGTTCGTTAGGCGGTGGGCACTGGCATTCGAGTCTCCTTCTACGTTGAAGGCGGCCCAACTCCAGAGTGCCCGCTCAGAGAGATACTCCGGGCCCTCGATAGAGAGGACGATGGAGCGGCGGTCGTGTGGTTCCTCAATTATGCGCTGGGAAATCGAGACGCTGTCTGGTGGGACAACGTGGATTGGCCGATCGTCGGTAACGGTGAGCTCATCATAGGTGGCATTGACCTCCGTGTGAGTGTACGTCCACGTATCGTTGTGCGGATGGTAGAAATAGTGATCAGTGGTGACTCCCGCGGTGACGTTGATCGTCGCCTGAAGCTCTAGACGTTGCCTCTTACCATCGAAGGGGGAGCGTTTGCGTAGTCGATATACCGGGCCTCTCGTGCCGATGTTTCTGGTGTCGTGTGTTTCGACCACGTCTGATCGCCGATACTGAGGTTACGCTCAACCCGTTGTGAGGCGAGATCGTATGTGGTGTTAGTGCGATAGCCGCCGACGACGGCCGTCACAGAGCGATTTACGGTAAGCGGGCCACGACCGGTGGCGCTGACGGTACGTGTGATGGTGTGGCCATCGAGCGTCTCGAACTCAACTGTCTTGGTGACGGTCTGTACGTCGTCCGACGAGTTATCCTCCGGCGCAGGGATGTTGAGGGTGACGTCCTTCGTTTCGCGGACATAGCGGGTGGTCGTATTTGGTTCTGGGAGGGCAATGCGATAGTCGACGTACTCAAGGACACGCCCGTCTGGCCCCATTAGATAAGTGCCGTTTGTTTCTGCTCCCGGGGCGTTCACTTCGGCAGCGCTGGTCGCACCCATATACGCGATGAAGCCGTCTTTGATGAATTGGCTATCCTCCCGGTCCGGTGCGCTCGCCGGCCACCGACTTGTTGAGTTTGTTCGTTCGACTCTCGCCAACTGGTCAAGTCGGTACTCCTGCAGTGTCCGGGGTGAGCCATCAATACGGACGCGCGTCTCTGGATTGGTCGTAAGCGTGTAGGTGTCGACGGCACGAGAGAGATTTTCAGTCGACGCGTTGGCCTCCACAACATACTGGAGGAGGATGCCACCACGACCGCCACCCGGAATGCCGAGAGCCTCTGTATCGCGGTCACTCGCGACAAATACGCGAGCATTTCCGTCAACCGGCGGTTGCGCGGTGGAGTTGGATTCGTTGGTCGCGACTACCGCAATCGTAGAGAAGCAGACACTCGAAAGGAGAAGGAAGGCGACGAAGAGGCTGGAAAACCGCCGAGGTGTAGCCCTAGTGATCGTCAACGAAGGCTCGTCGGATGGGCGGGGGTTGTCTTGATCCCCCGCGGGGGTATCAAACCGGGAGGTCATACATCACCACTCCGGGACTGGATAGTAACCCGGATGATGGTAGTTGCGAGTGCTACTGGCCGCATAGGGGGCGACTTACCTGCGGATATGTGGTCCGGCGACAAAGTGTTTTCCGCGATTGGGAGACAGTAGAGCAGATATTCGTGGGCGTGATGAGTGAACGCCAGGGCGGTCGGACAGAGTAGTATATGGGAGCCAGAAGTCGCGTCTTCGCAAAAATTCGTTGATAGATTAACCCCCCGCGGGGGTATAAAATCGAGAGTGAGCAGCGAGAGTTATCCTACGACTTCCTCAACATCGTCTCCGTAGGAGATGGTCTCCCAGTTGGTCGGAGTGACTTCGTGACCCTCGAAGGCGTCGTACTCGGGGAAGGCGGAGAGGACGAGGACATCGACGCGTTCGGAGAGGTAATCGACGAGATGGTGGATGTTGGTATCGTCGAGACCGGTATGCCCGTCGAGCAGCATAACGGGAACCCGGTCAGCGACATCGAATGCTTCGTGGCCGGCAAGAGCAGCGATGATGCCGAGGAGTTCCCGCTCGCCTTCACTGAGAGCGTCAAGGCTGGCTTCGCGGCCTCCACGTGCGACGATGAGGTCGAAGTTGTCAGTGAGGCGTGCTGTCTCGAACCCGACGTCGAATCTCGTGAGAATGTCGGAGAGCGCCGAATCGAATGCGTCCCGAGTGTTTCGCTTCACACGCTCCTTGCGTGTTCGGAGGTCCTCGACCTCGGAGCGGAGAGATTCGAGTTCCTCTTCGAGGACATCACGCTGCGAGGCTTCCGACTTGACTGTCTCAAGTTCGTCACGAGCGTCTTCAAGCTCAGCTTCCGTGTATTTGATCTCACTCTGGAGGTCAGTTGCGTGGTCTTGCGTCTCGCTGAGCTGATCTTCGAGTTCGTCAATCTGTGCTTCGAGGGAGGCTTTTCGTTCTCTGGCTGATTCAAGATTCGTCTGTGCGTCATCCAGCTGAGATTCAAGCTCTCCGATGCGGTCGCGGAGGTCGCGTTCTTTCCGCTCCGCATCCCGTACAGTCTGTTGTTTCTCCTGAAGCTCGTTTACCTTGTTGCGGAGAGTCGACTCTTGGTCGCGGAGTGAATTAAGACGGTCAGAGATACTGTCTAACTGTGCCTCGACCTCTTCACGAGAGGTGTCGTTGCCACAGATCCAGCAGGCAAGCTGGTCGGAGAGCATATCGTGAGAGACGTCTGTGAGAAGCGAGAGACGGTCTTCTTCGAGAATGCGCTGATTTACCTCATAAATCGACTGGAGGAGTTCTTTATCCCGTTCGATTTCGTGGAGGTCAGATTGGAGATCCTCGAGGTCGTCTTCGAGCTCCTCGTGTGTTGGGACATTCAACGTCTCAAGTTCCTCTTTTTTTGCTTCAAGTTCATCCCCGACGCGATCTGCGGTTGATTCGTACCGGTTAATGTCTGTCTTGGTCTTCTCGAGCTGGGCGCGGAGGTTACTCAGCTCGTCTCGAGCGTCACTATCTGAAGAAGCTTCGTTGTCGAGTTCGTCCCACTCTTCCTGGAGGTCTTCGAGTTGGGATTCGAGCGAGGTGACCTTCTCTTGGAGGCGCGGGAGGCGGTTAGCAGCGTTTTGGGCTCGGTCGAGTTCGGCCTCGACCTGTTTCTGTTTGGCTTTGAGGTCGGCAATCTGCTCGTCGATGTTCTCGAAATCGAGGGGACGAGTGAGGAGGTCTTCAAGGTTTTCACCCACACGGACGGCTTGCCGGACCTCGTTGGTTTCATCGAGGAACGCGAAGAGGTCAGCACAGACGCGATCGACATCATCGGTGAGGTATGGATCGCCGGATTGTGTAATCGTGCCGTTGGTACGGTCAAGGTCGACAGCGTAGGTGGTGTCGTCGATTTCGAGCTCAACGTGACCGTGATCTTGGCCTTCGGTGAGGCTTGTTTCAGTCCCGAAGGCTGTTTGAATTGCGGTGAGGAAGCTCGATTTTCCTTGCCAGTTGCTCGCTCGGACAGCGTTCACACCGGATTCGATCGTAGCCTCCCCTCGATGGATGCCTGCAATATTTTCGATTTCTAGATTCCAGGTCATGGTTACGTGGTGTTGAGCATACTATCTATTAGCATAGGCGATTGGGACGAGAACGAAGTAACTCCGAGGGCCAGTAGAGAGAGCAGAAGAGAGGTTTGTGATGATGGCATAGAATTCATCGTTGTATCAGACTGGTGGTGTGAATCTTCTTCGTCAGATTCGGTATTCTCCGGCGGATCTGGAGTTGAGTTATTGGGTGGGTCTGTATTGTTTGGATCCGTCATATGGTCGTTACAGACGTACCCCCGTTTGATTGCATCTTCGATGGGGACCCGTGTGTCGCATTTGGGGCATTGTAGTCTGATTTCGACATCGACGGTGGCTTGGTCTGCAAAAGGAACAACGCCGTCTTTTGTAAGTTCTGGAAGGATGTTTTCTGTTTTTGAGGCAGCCATTCGTTTCGCCGACGTGATGGCTTTCTCTCGAGACGTAGTAGTGGAATTGGTTGTGGACTGAGTGTCTTTTTCGACTTCGAGACAGTTTTTGAGGTGATTTCGGATTGTGCCGTGAGAGACGAGCGTTTTCTTGAGTTCGTCGATGTCCATCCCGTCGCCCTCGAGGTCGGCCGCGAGCTCGGCGCGTTGGATGTTATCTTCGTTTACAATAACATCATATTCTCGGTCCAAATGGATGCTGACAGTTGATCTCCCGTGGTTTTCATATATCGACTTGAGAACTCGTTTGTTGAACCAGTCTGTGAGTTTTTTATATCCTTCTGAAGTGCGGCCGTCGGTTCCAGTCCACCGTTTCGCGAGGTAGTCATCTACAGAGTCATAGTCAGATCCGGGGGCTGTTAACCCATACTCTGCGATGAGATCGTCGACTTTGCACATCTCCGGGTAGGAATTCTATGTCCGCATCAATAAAAGCGAAGTGTTCTTCAGACCGCCCGACATTCAATTAAACTTGAGCTAAATGTCCGTTTCTTGTTCAAGGAGTGACTAATTGAGTGATGAGTACGTTGTAGCTGTGTTCTCAATAGCTAGGCTCCGTGACGCTGAGCGAGTCGTAGTCGGCCTATTCAGATAGTGTGTGATAGGGGATGTGGAGGAGGTGTGTCCGGCATTCTTTGCAGACAATCGAGAGCTGTGGTCCTGTGTTATCAGTAAAGTGGTCAAAGTCGAACTCGCCGTCAGAGGAAGTGTAGGTAGCTTCTCTAAGCTCCATTATAGCGAGTTCGGTGTTTTCACAGACAGGGCAAGGGTCACCTCGGGACCAGTTTGGATATTTGGTGCTCTGTCGGGCGCAGATCTCATCTTCGGACATTTGTTCGACGAGATCAACCACTGTATCGAGGTCGAGGTGACGATTGATATTGTGGGAATCAGTGGTTGGGGCCGTCGATTGGCTGGACGAAACATCGATTCCTCCGTCGGTGGATATCTTTCCGTCTTTCAGTGTGATGACGATGGTCGTCATTGGGGCATTCTACTATTGCAGGGAGCGGTTGGCAGGGCAGTACTTCCGGAGCGGTGGGTTTTGAACTAGTGGTGTGCTGACATTGTCTAATTCGGGCAGGGCGGGCAGGCAGATATCGAACAGTAATGACTGCTTTAGAGATGGGAAGAGTAGGAGATCGCCGATTGAATTCCGGTTCATGAGATACGCTTTTGAATATCACCGGGTTGTGTGTTATACTCACCCGTGTTTACACCGTCAAAATGTATGAACATACACAGGTTTAGAAGGCGAGGATTTAATCGATGATTACGGAGGGGATGTTTATCAGATCAGATGTATGTTATGCTCTCAACGTTGTCGAATTCGCAATGGGATGCCTTCTTTTGATCGAGTCGTAACCCGCGGTTCAAGTTCAATTGCTTCGTCGTTCTCCCAATCAAATTGGAATTTCTGTCCGACCGTTGCTAGGACTACTTTTGCTTCTAAGAGAGCGAACTCCCGACCGATGCAAGTTCGACGTCCACCACCAAAGGGGGCATACGCAAAGTCGTGGAGTTCCTCCTCAAACTCATCAGTCCATCGTTCCGGGCGGAACGCCAGAGGTTCATCATAGAACCGTCCATCTCGATGAATATGGATTATCGATAGATGGATCTCGTGGTCCTCGGGAATCCGATATCCACCGACTTCGACATCAGTGAGCGCCCGACGCGGAATCGTATGAACTGGTGGGTAGAGCCGTAGCGCCTCAGAGATTATTCGCTCTGTGAACTCCAAGTTTTGGAGGTCGTCGTAAGTGGGCGAGTCTCCATCGAGAACTGTGTCCAGTTCCGTATGAAGTTGCTCTTGGAGGTCTGGGTTCGTCGCCAGCGCGTACCAAGTAAATGCAAGAGCTGCGGCGGTCGTCTCGTGCCCCGCAAAAACCATAGTGATCAGTTGATCTTCGATCTCTTCGATTGTGAGATCTGTTTCATCCGCCCTATTACGCGCCTTTTGGAGCTGTGTGAGCAGGTCTGGAGTATTTGAGTGAGCAGCCTGCTTAGAGCTCGATTGGTCCTTGGACCCACTTGCCTCGTCGCCTGAGATTCTTGTTCGGTCGCTTCCTTCTTCGAGTAATCTTCGAACCTCCTGACGGAGGCGCTTCGTGGATTGATTGAATCGACGCCGTGCTGGTGTCGGAATCCACGGTGGCAGAATCCACGATGATGGTGTGAACCATTCGTTGAGTCCGTCAGCGGCATCCCGAAGTTCTTGATCCTCGCCTGGGACCAACGAACGACCGAACAGCGTGGAAAAGAGGACCTCCAGAGTGAGATTCTTCATCTCAGGCTCCATATCTAGTGTTTCACCCTCAATCCACGTCTCGAGACGTCGTTCGGTACACGCAACCATTTGCTCTGTGTAGCCTCTTATGTGGTCTCGGTAGAAGAGCGGTTGTAACATATCGCGCTGTTGTCGCCACTTCTGCCCCTCGACCGAAAGGAGACCGTTCCCGAACGCACGTTGATAGTCCTCGGTTTTCCCGAAGGCTTCGACATCAGACACGAGGATACGGTCAAGATGGTCCGGGTGAGTGAAAACAAAGACATCGTCAACTGCCGGGAGAGCCATCCGGTAGATGTCTCCGCACTCCGACGTCGCCCGCTCTACAAACGTGAATGGATCGCGAGCGAACTGGACAGCGTTTTTGAGGACCGGATAACCGGACGGTGCCGGTGGTAGTTGGGAGCTCACGATAGTCGCTCTTTGTATCAGTATATGTAAAAAGTACCGCTGAGAGACGGGTTTCGGTTGGGTTTTGAAAGGGATGGGTATTCGAATAAGCTCGATTCAATATCAGATTTGTGCGATATATTCATAGCGTTGGGTACGCAGTTTAGTAACGGGTGAAAACAAGTGACGCAGTCCGAGCGTGCGACCACAAATCCACTCACGGACGAACGGATCGTCGTCCGTGAATTTATTAGTGATCTTGCTGGGTCCACCTCTTTAGATATACTGCGTTCACTCGACGGGCGCGCAAAGACGGCCTCGACTATCGCAGAATCGGGGGAAATCACCCGACAGACGGTATCGAAACATCTCGTGCAACTTTCCGATTGGGGATTGACGAAAACAGCTGGTACGGGTGGATATGAACTGACGGCAGGCGGGAAAATCACGCTGGAAGCGTTCGAATCGTGTCCAGATGGTCTCGATCGCGAGCCACTCACCCAGCTAACTCGGTCGAGACATACTATCCCGTTGTTACAAACGCTTGTAGAGCAACCCAGCCGTCCGAGCGAGTTGGTGGACACAACCAACGGGTCTCCGTCGCGTGCAACTGTTCGGAGAGCGTTACGGATGTTTGAGACGGAAGGATGGAGTGTAGAGAGCGACGGTGTTCACAGGCTCACGCCCGCTGGACAGCATACATTAGAACGGTATGAGGAACTGGCCGAGACAATCGAGCAGGTGTTGGATAAAGCACCTTGGTTCCAACGGCTCAGTCCAATTAGGACGGATATTCCAGTTCGAGCCCTCGCTGACGCAAAGCTGTATGTCTCCTCACCCCACTCTCCAGGAATCGTCCTGGCGACAGCTCTCAAACTCTGCGATCCACGGCTTGACCACTTCCGCGTGTTGACATCGATCTTCAACCCGACACTCTTTAGCGCGTACGATAAACTGCTCAAACTTGGTCTGAAAGGGGAGGCGATCGTCGACGCCTCGCTCTACCAGCGACTCCATGAAGAGGAGATGGAGTACTTTCTGGACGACTCAAACTACGACAACTTTCAGATTTTCTGTCTCGACGAACCACTAACCCTCGGCATTGGGATCTACGACAGGGAGCAAATCGCGGTTGGGGCGTATAATAAAACGGGGGAGGGAGAACATATCGCGATGATCCTCAGTTCAAACGAAGCGGTAGTCCAATGGGGAGAAGATCTCTATAATCAGTACCAGAAGCAGGCTCGCGACCCTGCCGAGATGTAAACGTATCAGTCCATATCGCTCTCTCAATAGGCGAGGTGTACCTGCGTAGAACAGCTTGAGGGGTTGTTGTGTGGATATTTCTAAAAAGGCGGAAGACGGCCTATTAGCGTTGTTTTGAGGTCGTCAGCCCACGCCGACTGTCGTGACGCCAGTTCCTCTTTGAGGGAATCTCGTTTGGCTTCAGCTGTCTGCTGAGTTTCGCGCTCCGTTTTCAACTCGTCTTGGAGGTCATTCGGAGAGAGTGAAGCATACTCTACTGGCGGAGCGCTGAGGACGTTCCCACCATATCCGGTCGAGATACCGAATACGGCCCCGATTGCTTGCTCGATTTTACGGATTCGGGTACGTGAAGTGTCGATGGTGTCTCGAGCATCGTAGTACTCCCTCACTTGCTTCTTGTACGCTGAGGGGGGTGAGTGCTCTTCGAGATTGTCCAGTGCAGTGAGTACCTCGTCAATAGGGATGTCGCGTTCTGTGAGGAAGTCGACCGCGTCATCACCGATGAAGACACGAATCCGGTCACTCGGAACCGACCGGAGATGGTGACCGATGGGGAGATCGTGGTCATCCATGGGGAGGAAAGGTGTGGCGAGCGTTGAGCTCACCCAGTTGATGATCGTATCGACGAGTTCGTCGGGATCGGGGCGGTACTGTCTGACATATCCGCCATAGCTGTTCCGGGAATTCTCGATTATCTTCTCCTGCGTTGTGACGCGAAGCCCCCACCACGTGTCGGTAAGCGTTCGATAAACGTCCACCTGGACGTGGAGATATGCGTAATCGAGTTTGTCGGCCTCGCAGGTGAACGTCCATTCGTCAAGTCCCTCACTGGCGTCGAGCGTTGTTATTTGATTCTCATCGATGTCTGTCGGTGGTCCCCCAGAGTGGCCGGTGGTCGATGACTCAGCTGAAGTTTCCGATTCGGCTGGCGTAGAGGCGTCGTCATTTGGAGGAGTCGGTGACGAAGATGAGCTGTCGGAGTCGTCTGGTGACGCGGTCTTGGCGGTTGATGTGCTGTTGTTATCTGAATGAGCGAGGGAACTGAGGGTTGATTGCTTGGATGTCATAGGTGAAGGACCACTTGAAGCGGTGGTATGTTCGTGACTACTCCGACTGCTCGTCGGCAAGTTCTCGGGCTCGTCTCGCGAGAAGTCGTTGTACCCACGTTCGGTTTTTGTGCTGGTTCTCGTAAGCGAGGTACTGCTGGATCGTCTCTCGGGAATGCATACAGTGGAGGCCCGCCTTAATAAGGCGGGCGTTGGACGTGTCGAGAAATCGTTTCGGTGGGAGTTCCTCGAGGATCTTGTCGTCTGAGTCAGTCCCGATATCTTCGACTCCATTGGATGACGCCTTACTCATAGGCCGAAGGTGGGGTGTGGATCGTCGGCGGGTCAGGCCACGTCTCTACTTCCTCCTGGACGGCTGTGAGGACGGTTTGCGCTTGCCTCGAATGTGAATCCTCGTTCGCCGGCGGGTCGATGAGTACCTGGAGTTCGAGGACATCTTCAAGTTCGATCTCCGGAACAGTGTGGTAGAGCGTGCGGAGGACCTTGTCTCGGATAGTTACAGGCGAGTCACCGGCTTGTGCGATCGTGTCTGGGTCGATAGTCGAGGCAGCAGTTGACATATGAAGCACTTCACCTGCTTAGCGGTGGAGAAAAACCCGCGTTTCTGGGTGATTTTCCGTTCAGAGGTGGTAGCGTTCTCCGTAGTTACCCCACGAAATCCGTTGTGGATCCTTATCGTGGGGTAACGCGAGGAGGCTAATCACCGTTGATACGCGTGAGTCCCTCTTGATACTCGATCCGCTTCCGTTCCGACTCGTTGCGGTACGCGAGCGTCCATCCGTTCTCATACTCGACCACGATCGCATCCTCGAGAGGGTCGTAGTCGGGATTCTCCGGATCGTAGACCGGTGCATCGTCAGGAGCGAAGGGACTCGGCTTTTCGTAGATATTTCGCCCGCTCGCTGCCCAGACGGGGTCCTGTGGCTCCTGAACCGCTTCTCCGTAGACGTCACAGGGGGTCGTCTCCGGCCAGAGATCGCGCTCCTGCCAGAAGGCACGCATCTCACGGAGACTCCGACGGACAGTCTCACGAATCCCGAGATGGTCGGCGGATTGCCAGCCATCGCGACTCCAGTACTCTCCGAGGTAGGCGACCTTGGCTGGTCCGTTCCAGTCCATTCCGACGATGTTCGCCGGCGGCGCATTCGTGAGTGTTGGCTGCGTGAGGTCTTGGAGCGCCTCGTACTGGATGGGGGGACTCCCGCCGAGGAGATGAATATGACGGTCACGCCAGTCCACTGGGTCGCTGTAGTCGTCTGCGTGGAGGGATGAATAGCCGAGCGGATACCCGAGGACGAGGTCGTCGTCGATGATCTCGATTGCCTCGCGACACTTCGGGACGATAATGTACGTTGTCGACGGGAACTCTTCGCGGAGGTCGCGAGCGAGCTGGGTGTACTCGCAGGCGTCCTGTGGCGTCTCAGCGTCACCGATGACGGCCACATCGGGTTCGTACTCGCGAAACCGGTCGACGTATCGGTCGGGATCGGGGTCGTGGAACTTGTTGTCGAGCATAACCACCGGGAGGTCGACATTCCGGTAGGAGTCGATCTGGAGGCGATAGTCCTCACGGATGCCCGTGGTGAAGCCAAGTTTGTAGGCGTCTGTGGCGAACGGCGCTCTGAAGAGGAAGCCGATATATGCGGGGCGACGGGCCGACTCGAGGGTGTCCGGCTCGGGTGCCGCGTGCGGTGGCGTGAACGGACGTTGCGGCTCAGCCGCAGCCGAGGCTACCTGAAGGGAACTAGAAGCCATACGCGGGTGGTGTGAACAGCTGGTTGCAGCGATACTTGACGAACGATACGGATGCCGTGCTGTGCAGCGGCTCAGGCCAGCTGCCGCGAAGAAAGACTCGCGAGACAGGTACTGTCCCGAGAGATGGAGGATTTCATATCTTGAGAGTTCGAGCGTTCAGGTGACGAGTTGTGGTCCAGAGCGACGGTTAGGAGGTATTGCACTGATGGCGCTGCTCGCAACTCTGGCAGAGGAGCATCTGGTCAGGATCGTCCATCGCCTCGCGTTCGTGGTCTTTCAGTCGGTTATGGCCCCAGCGGTTGTACGCCTCGTCGGGTCCGTCGTCCAGGGCGGCGAACGCGCCGACGGTTGCTTCGAGACAGAGAATGCGCCGATAGACATCGGGATAGAAGAGCCGGATCATCCTGAGTTCTTTCCGTTTGGAGAACGCCCCACAGAGGCATTCTCCCGAGGTTTCGAGCGTCTCCTTTACGGGTGACATCGGGAGGTCGAGGCTGCGTCGGTAGCGGCGAACATCGAGTGGAGTGAATTCGACGAGCGGAGAGATCGTCGGATGGCCAAGGAACTCCTGCTGACCGCTCGCGTCGACGTTTTCCATCCGGTTCTGCGATTCGTGCCGGGCGACACCGGAGATGAGAAGGAGGTCGTCCTCAAGCATCTTCAGGAAGCGCGAGAGCGGCTTCTCCTTGAGATTCCAGTACATATACTTGTGCGCTCCGGGGCCAGGGAAGCCAAATCGCTGGATGAGCGTCGTGTATTCCTCGTGCGGCCGACGGTACTCGTGCTCTTGGCCCGGATCGTCGCAGGGCGCCCCAACCTCGTAGTACGGGATGTCGAGCGCTTCTGCTCGCTCCTCGACAAATGCGGTCGTCTCCGGGATGCCGATCCCGGTGTTGATGTGGATGATACCATCCAGATCGAGGTAGTGAGATTGATAGACAACGTGCATCGCAGTCAATGAATCGTGGCCGCCGGAGACGAGCGCGTAGACACGGTCTGTTTCAGGGGCGGCCTTGATCACGCGACGGGCGGTGTTCGCGGCCTCGGCGTCGACGTCGTCGGGGAAACCCAGCCGGAAGTCCGACGTCGACGAGACGGCGGCAGTAGAGCTCATACTGAGGCGTCGTGCTCGAGGTTGTTTGTGAGGGCGAGCCAGAGAGCGTATGCGGCGTGGCGGTAGAGGACGGTCTCACACTCGGGACACCAGTACTCGACGGTGCCGAGTCGATCGAGGGCGGCGCTGAACGCGCTCGACCCATCGTGATGAATCGCGCATTCCTCGTTCAGATGCATCTCGTGGAGGTGGGACGTCCCACACTCGGGACAGGGCTGACCCGGCTCCCAGTCGTCGCGTGCGATGGCTGTGACGCAGTACGGTTCGTCGCTTGGACGGGACCCAGTGAGCTGGTAGGAGGTCTCGCTGCGGGCGTCGGGGGACGTGGTGGAGCCTGTCTCGGTCATATGGATCACGCAGCCCGTTCGACGGGCTTTCAGGCTCGAAGAGCGAGAAAAACACACCGAGCGAGGAGGGTGCTGTTAGAACGGTGGTTCGACGTCGATCGCTGCGACGTACTCGTTGATATTTTCCTGTGCTAACGGGGCATGAGGAGTGGGTTCGTCGTCAGTTGTTGGGATCGCACGAAGCGCCGAAGCGAAGGTGCAGTGTGGACAGTCGAACCAGTAGGTCGCGTCCTCGTTCGAGGCGGGGTCAGTGAAGATGATGATGAGCGGATCAGCTCCGCATTCGGGACAGGCGTGGGCTGAGGCGCGCTGATGGTGTTGGCGGCGAGTTGTCGTAGAGTGAGCGCGAGAGGACATAGTGTTGGGAAGGGTGGGGGACAGAGGTTAGTTCTTCTGTGAAGCGAACTGTTCGAGGGATTCCTGTTCGGTTGGGGCTGTCGAGGAGGTTGTGGAGTCGTCCTCCTGGTCGGTGGAAAGAGTGGATGGCGTTCTGGAAGTGACGCCGGGATCGCATTCGTGTCGGTCGTGATGCTCTTCGAGGTAGGCAAGGCGCTCGGGATGTGACTGGTGAAGGATAGAACCGTCGTCGGTGACGCAGTAATTCTCGGGTCGTGCGCCGCAGGTAGGACAGTCGACGTACCAGGAGGGATGGAGATACCAGCCCTCGCCACACCGAATACACGAGTGCTGTGCCTCGGCGTCTGAGTCGGGCACGTGGATATCCTGGGGTGAGCGGTCGGTCGCGTGGACATCGAGACCCGTGGTCTGTTTCGTATCGATACTGATGAGCCAGTCCTGCTCGGCGTCGGGATGCTCGATGATGGCGACGCGGGAGCGACGATAGTCGAGGCGCTTCGGCATACAGGTCGCGGTGTGGCCAACTTGAATGATGTCACCGCCTGCGGCGACGAGTGGGTGGAGTTCCTGCTTGAGTGCTGTATCCCGACCAGTGGTGCGGCCATCATAATTAGTGGTCTGCTGGAACGCCTCACTCGGGAGGTCCACGACGACGGTGTGGAAGGTGTCAGCAGCGAATTCGGCGGCAAGTTCACGCTCGTCGAAATGGTACGCGGCGTCGACGGATTCATCGACGCTCGTCTGCACCAAGTGGCCGTCGTGGGAGAGTAACCGTTCGTACGTCGAGACGTCGAGGACACGTCCGGAGAGGTGGGTGGCGAGGTAGTCGGCGACGCCGGCTTGAGGAGTGATCTCGGAGCTGAGGCGAATGTACTCGAGGTCGATGGGAGTGCTCCCGTTCCCGCTGGTCGCGACACCGCCTGACGCGGTGGCTCCTGCGTTCGGAACTGCGGCGTCAGTCACGTGTACTGGGCGGGTTGCCGACGCAGTCTCGTTATCGGGTTTCTGAGCGACGGTCCCAAGCCAGTCGTGCTGGCGACCGAGGGTGTTCCAGATGGTGACCTCTTCGAGCAGATACTCCTCTCCAGGCGGCATAAGCGTCGTCGTATAGCCGAGTCGGATGACGCGACCACCGGGTTTCAGAAGGGCGTCGACCACGCTAGCGAGTTCGGTGATCGTAGGTAGTGTGTCGTCCTCGCGATCGTAAGTAGTCGTGTTCTGTTGTTCCGAGAAGGGTGGGTCGAGGACGATCATATCGAACGATTCAGCTTCGAGGATGTCAGGAAGATCGCGGACATCAACGTGATAGTCAGCATCGATCTCGGGATTGATGTCGTTCCGGACGATCCGCCCATTATGGGTGAGCTGGGTCCGTCCAGCACACGCGTTGAGGACGCGACCGTCGAGTTGCGATTCGACCCAATCACGAAGCTTCTGTGCGTTGAACGTCCAGCGGTCGGGTTGGATCGTCCAGTAGGAGAGCGAGGTGGGCATACTGATGAGTGGAGGATGGTTCGCGGAGCGGGCGCTACAGGGAGGGCGAGTGTTACTGATGGGTTACGTCGGGGACGTGGCCGGTTCGGCCGAGATTGTATCTGACGTATCTGATGTTGGTGAGGTATATGAGTTATTCAACAGAGTTGATTGAGGCTTGAGCATTCTGAGTCCTCGGAACCGATCGGACGGGAGAAATCAAACGATAGAGGCGTTAATTATTAAGTCGGGGTCTGAGAATCGGGGAATCGTATGGCAGACCTGATTGTCCAATCGAAGGTTCGAGAGCATCTCGACGAAATGAACGTCTCGGCAGACTTCTTCGATGCGCTTGACGAGGAAGTCGCTGACCTCCTTGACGATGCTGCGCGTCGTGCAGACGCGAACGACAGGAAGACCGTTCAAACTCGAGATCTCTAAGCCGATTTCGTCATCCTATTTCGTTTGATTCGCTGTTGTTATCTGCACTTTCTGTAGCCGCCGCTCTGAGACACTATACGGTGACGATGGTGTCGCAGTTCACGCATCGAAAGAGGATGGTTTCGCAGTCGGGATCATCGTAGTCGACATCGTGATCGGGGAGGACGGTTGGATCGGAGACGAGCTCGTTTCCCGTGAGGTTCTCGCCGCAGTCACAGGTGAGCGGCCAGTCGAGGGATGAGAGGAGGTCGCTATCTGGAAGTATCCCATACGATGCTTCGTCGACGTACTCGTTTTGGATAGGGTTGAGAAGGTCCTGCGAAACGGCGCTATGTTGGCCGTCGAATCCGCCGTGCCAGAAGACATCGATGGCACGATACTCGATGGTGAGCTGCGTCTTGCATCTCGCACATCTGACGTGGACGTAGTGGGTGTCGAAATTGTTCGGCACCCCTTCTTCGGTAGATTCGAACTTGGAGTTCTGACAGACTGGACACGCTGGCTGTATACTGATGTATGTCGGCTCAGCGGCTGGGTCTGCGTCCTCGTCAGTATCTTGATTCTCGGACGTTGTATCTGGTGGTTCCATAATGATGAGCTGGGTGTGGGATTACGCAGACGATTCAGACGGTGCGTCGGGAGTTTCCGTAGCCGACTCCTCGGACGGGTTCTCAGGAGCGTGGTCGAACGAATTGTAGGTAAGAGTCCCATCAGGCCAAGCGACCCACTGGCCGGCAAGCAGCGGGAAACGACACTTCTCGAATCCGACGGTCTCCACGACGAGTTGCTCCTCAAGATGGGGAGCGAGACGTTCAAGGAACTCCTCGGTGCAGTATTCTGTTCGACCGACGACACTCCCGTCTTCGTCGAAAATTGGCTTTGTGACCTCGAAGGCGACGTACCCGTAGAGTTCGAGGTACGGGTCGGCGTCCTCCTGGTCGGGTTCGACGACGCCGATGGTCAGGGAGTAAAAACTCCCGTAGAAGTCGTAATCGTCGATGATTGCTTCGATAGCCTCGACCGCATCGGGGTCGACGGTCGGATGATTCGATGCGGTGGTTGCTTGCAGGGTTGCCATAAGCGGTTCAGGCCCGTGGCCGCAAACAAAGACGCTAGGAGCCGAGGGACTGCTGAAGTGATCGAGGGGACCAATAGGGTTAGGCGGTGTCGGTTGATGAGGGTGTGAAATCTTGAAAAGTGTCCCATTCGCCGGGGTACTCGATGCCGGCGTCCTGGTGGATTGTGGTCTGGACGGCGCCGGATGACTCAACCTCAACGAGGACGTCGTCGCGACCGAATCGAGTCGCGAGGAAGTCGTGGATCTCCTCAACCGGCGCGATGACAGCTTCGGGAGCGTTGTGTGCGGTTTCGATCGTCATAGACGGATCACTTGATGCGGCCAGTGACAAATTCACGTCGGGATTTGATAGCACCCAATCTCTTCCGATCCGCACCCGGGACATTCATCAGTGTCCGAAGAGACGTTGTCCCGCACTGGCGACACTCGACGACCATCTCTGTCTTCCCGGTGGAGAGAAACCGAGCGAGAATTGTGCGGACACTCATAAGTTGTCCTGTTCCGGCGGCTCTGAATTAATGGTTCTGGTGGGCTGTCTCCCCGAAATTCTGGTGTGGACGGCCTGCAAGCCCGCTAAAAGCTCATTTTTGACAACATTCAAGGTTCGTGTGGAAGGAACACTATCACACGCTCCTTCCATCCCCTTTCCATGCCCGACGACACGCAGATACTCGGTCACTGCCCGGACTGTAATGAGCGTATTACTACTGCGTGGACCCTAGTTGAATACGAAAAAGATGATGGTACAGAAGGCGTGTGGGCCGAGTGTCCGGGATGCGAGGACGTTGTCGCACCGGAGTGATGCACTTTGTGCTGAACTTTGCTGAATGTCGCCTTCTGCTACTCGCGTGAGCGGTGTTGTCCGAGGCGGTCCTTGATCGCGATGATGTTATCCCGAAGGTACTGAGCTTCTTCAGGGTCGATCTGTCCGTTGTTGGCTAGTCTATTGACGGTGTTGAGGAGGCCCTGGATGTTGTCGTCGATCTGTACCGGTACCTCGAACGTATCGGCCTCTGGGTCGTAGAGAGCGGCGAAGTCGTAGCACATCCGGTAAACCTTCCCACAGACCTTGCAGACGGCAGGGAGTGAAACGGTCTCGGACTGCGGATCGATGTCTGCCTCGACGTCGAGGCCGGGATCGCGAATCAGCCAGCCGCCCTCGAGGCAGTCGTGGGTTTCCCAGCAGTCCCAATGTGCCTCGCCCTCAAGGTGAATGTCGTCGTCTTTGTAGAGGTTCTTCGTTTCGCGTTCGTCAGCGAGATAGCCACAAATGGCGCAGGTTACGCTGTGGGCGTCAATCCAGCGGTCGTCGGTCGGATCGGATTCGGACATGAGTGTGGCGTTAGTCGGGGAAGTCTATTGCGTCGGGATCGGTTGCGACGCGGCAAGCTGCCTTGTTGAGTTCGTCGGCGTTAAGGGCCAATCCGATGAGCTCCTCGATGGCTTCCTCGTAGGCTGAATACGTCTCGGTTGGACTCGACGTATCCTGGAGCCGCTGGTCGAGTGCCTTGCGGAAGCGTTGCTGTGCGCGGTGTCGAGAAAGACTACCCATACGTAGATTCCTCCACCAGTAGAGGGGAGAGAGAAATTCGGTCGACGATCTATCTGAGTTACCCCACGCAGAGATGGTATCGCCCATTTCGTGGGGTAACTGACAGAGACGGCCTGCTCAATTAGCGCGTTAGAGCCGCGATTACACGCCGATCGTCGCGAGGACCTGCGGGATATAGATAGCTGCTCCTGTGGCACCGAGTCCAGCGACAAAGAGGGCGTTATTTGCCGTACTGTTCGCTGACGTCGTAAGATTCCACGTGTACTCCGTGTCGTCCACGGGGGCGAACGGTTGGATCCCCATCGGCGTTATCACGTCACCGAGGAGGTGCGTCGTGAGCCCCAGCGCGACGAGAAAGCCGACGCCAAGCGCAGGAACAACGAGAGACGGAGCGCTTGCTGTTGACAGCGTCCCGTTCACCGATTGTGTTCCCTGAAGCGCCGCGGCCCAGGTCACAGCCGTTGCGATCGTGGACGCGACGATGATGAACCAGACGGTGTGCGTGATACCGCGGTGCGAAACGAAGGGGAGACGCTGGTCGATATCGGGAATCGGTGCCACGCCGGCGACGATAAGTATCCCCAAGAGGGCTTCTCCGGATGCTCGACTAACGGTAAGGAGAAACGCCAGCGGTGAGAAGGCGAGAAGAGCGAGCCCGTAATGACCGCGTCTATGCATCTCTGGAGCTGTTGCTCCATCTTCTTCGTGCAAGAAAAAGACTGTTCCGGGAAGTGAGACTGTCTCATCCTCACTGCGGAAGCGCGGTAGCTTCAAGCACCTCCTCGACTGGCGGTTTGAGGATTGGCTTGATGAGCAGGGGGAAAGCGAGGAGGCAACAACGGTGGTCGCTCGCTCGGTCTGAGTAGCACAGCCGGGCGGGATCGAATCAGGTATGGGGACAGGTACGCTGTCGTGTTGAGCTGATGACTCGTTCTCTTTGAGCCCCTTGAGGTAGACGCGATCCTGCGTTGCGGTGAGACGCAAGTAGTCGTAATCTGTTTCGTTTGGTGCCAGCCGCTCGTAAGTAGCCGTCCTGAGGCCGTATTTGGACAGCGTCCACTCCAGGTCGTCGGTGTCAGGGAGGTGCGTTCGGATTGTGGAGGGCTCTGTATGGAGTTGGGCAACGACCGTCGCGACTGCGGTCTTGATGTCTTCAATACGTGCGTTCGTCCCTCCGGAGACGCCGTAGTCGCCGTCGTTGTTCTGGACGCTGTGGCCGCGTATCCCAGAAAGTCGCGCCTTATCGCTGGTGTCTGCCTTCCGAACCTGTGAGGGGTTCCCGTAGCCGGTCACGAGTTCGGTCATATAGTGCCACATCCCGTCGCGGTTCGCTCCGGAGTCGTTCAGATAGATACGGTGTCGGACAATCGACCCGCCTTGTCCCCATCGTTCGTCGAAGGCACGTCCCGAGGCTCGGTAGGTGATGGTCGTATCGTCGTGGTAATCGAGTTCCCACTGACCGATACGGGCTGGGGCGACTTTGAGCTCATCAGGAAGGTCAGATGTACAGAAGACGTTATGATCCGGAGTGAGCGCCATAACCTGATCGACGTTCAACAGTGCCGACGGATATGTTTCCTCGAAGACCCTGTGGACATTTTCGTAGAAATCGTTTAGCGGTGTTTCCGCTGTGGAGTGGGTCGCTTTAGACTTCTCAGTCGTCGATGTTACTGCGGGAGTATTTGTTGAGTGGCCGGATGTCGATTCTTCGGTCGTCGTGAACGCATCGAGTTGGGATTGGGAATTCGATGGCATCGTGAGAACTCCGTAATGTTACGAATGACCAACGTGAACTGGCTAGTCGTCGACGCGAGCGAGCGTGTAGTCGTCGTTCCTATCGAGGTAGCAGTGTAGTTCACATATCCGTCGATGGGTCGCAAGCTGGTTGATATCGAGTGCGCTGATAGAGTGCGTGGACGTCTCGAGCGGAGCCAACAATCGTCTTCTCAAGGACACGTCGCCCGTCACGGATGATAGGAGTGAATTGCTCGCTGGCGATCCGGAGGATTGCGTCCAGTCTCGTACAATTTTCGAAGTTGGTAGCAGGAAGATCAAGGACGAACACTTGACAGGTGACGAGCTGATCGTCTACGAAATTCCCTTGGATGTGATCGCGGGGATCCGTAGTTGGTTTTCGGGTGTGAGTCGGGTCGAAGCAGTACGCTCGATAGACCTGCGCTTCGGCGGTTTCTTCGCTGGCCTTGAGATGAGGGTATCGCTCGAGGAACCACGCACGGGTGGTCATCGGTGCGGGCCCGATCGCAGCTACGACGCCAGACTTGGTTTGTGCGAGACCCCGTGGCGGCGTCGCGTTGTCCTCGAGGGCCTGGAAGAGTTCTCGAAGGGCTTGACGCCGGTTCGCCTCGGATTGGAGAACAACGGACATTGTGGAGTGTGGAATACAGATAGTTATTCGCTGAAGGCGTCAAGCGTGACGTTCTCGATGGTATCGGGATCATCGATCGTGACGGCGTCCTCAACGTTTCCTTCAGAGAGGTCGCTATCGTTGTTGGTGTCGTCCTGAGCGGAGCCATCGGCCTCCTCAAAGTCCGTTTTGATGGGTACGTTGTCGGGGTCAAGTTCGGTGATAACCCCGTTGGCGGTTGAGTCGGTAAGGATTCGCGTGGGATGGTTTATTCGCCAAACGTGCCACGTCTCGTAGGTGAGGGAGTTTCCGTGGACGACGTACGCGGGGATGGCGTGGAGTGCAAAGTTGATGACGGCCATATGAGCGCACGTCTTGTCGATGTCGCGTGCAACGACAACGGTGGGCGTGTTAGGTGAAATGTGACGGAGCTGCTGGACAGCGTGGAACGGGAGTCGACCACTCCCGCACGCCGGATCGCTCATCGTGATAGGGTCCTCCTGAGAGGCATCACGAATGCCTTCGGGGGTGCTGAAGAGCATCTGAGCCTTCGCGATGGCGATATTCTGGGGTGTGAAGTGCTGGCCGAAGGCATCACTGTTAGCTCCGTAGTATTCGTAAATCCCACCGAGGAGTTCCGCCGAGTGCGGGTATCCCGGAACGGTCGTTTCTTCCATTGTATTGACGAGGGCTCCGAGTGCAGTCCCATAGGTCTCGAGAACATCTCTGGTGAGATCGTCGTCATCGTGGAGACGATCTGTGAGGTCGTGAACGAGTTCAAGGTAGTCGTCGTCGTTTCGACTAAGAGCGGTGACGATGAAGTTTAGCCAGTTCGTGAAGATGTCGTATGTGCGAAGGCCCGTTTTCTGGTGGACTTCATCGAGATGCTCGGTGATTGGTTCGTATGTACTCGGGTCAGGGATGGAAGCCATCGACGAATCGCCTCAGTTCAACATGGGGAGGGAAAAACCCAGAGAGGGGACACCCCACCAGTTCCGGCGTAAGGAGAGGCGAAAATCACCCCACCGGTTCCGGCGTTATCGCAATGGGGTCACCCCTAGACTTCCGTCGTAAACGAGGGACAAATCGTATGAAGTCTCCAGATCTCGGGAGGGGACACCCCACCAGTTCCGGCGTTAGCGTGCGAATTTACTCTCTTTAGATGAAAGTAAGAGCGGGATGAGTGGAACCAAAAGACGGAAGAAAAGCTCCAGAACCCTCGTCAAGAATGAATACTTCAGGATACCACGGACAGATTAGAGACGAGAATTGGTCTCGGGAAAATCCTATCACTACTCGATGACGGACCCACACCCCTTCGGTTCCGTCGTTAGATAGACAAGGGCAACGCAGCTCAAGATCACGATGACCAGACACACCCCACCGGTTCCGACGTTAGCGGCCGTGAAAAGCGGTAACTAGACTGAGAATAGCAGAAGTCGTCTGTATTCTGTCCCACGATAAGAATATGTAAAAGTTGAGTTAGTAAACCCTAGCTTTATTACAATACAGCTTGAATAACTCCGCGGGACGAAATACTAGAGAGGAGGAAGCGGAGCGACTGGTAGGTTCGAGATGAAAATCAGTAACGGGGTGGAACGTCCAGAAACGCCGTAGAGACGCGTTCTATCCACTAAACCGCGATTGTACGTATCCTTCCCGTGGGGGGTACACGTTCATCGGTAACGACGGAACTGAAGGGGTGTGTGTGTGTTGGGTTCCGTGATTGTTCGAAGATCGAGGTAGTCCTTCCAGTAGACCTTCTTTCGTGGTAGATTTACGTCGGAAGTCGAGGTGGGAATACTTTTAAGTAATCGGGTTTCGTCGGTGCCTCTATGTCAAACGGCACCTCGACTTCCGATGAAAGTCGAGATTTGGATTCTACGTCTTCAGACGGTCAAGACGACCAATCTCGCGTCCAAACATCGGAACCGAAGGGGAGTCCAGACGAGAATGGAAAACCGCCATCAAGCGACGGGGACGGTCAACAATTCAAGGTTGACGACCCGCTCTTTTCTAAACGGAAGGGAGTTTTCCAAAATAAGGAGATGGTCCGTGTCGGTTGGGTACCTGATGGCGATCGAATTGTCGGACGTGACGATTATATTTCCACTATCAGCAGCTGTCTGAACGACGCTGTCTATGGTGGTGCCCCAAATCACATCTCAATTACTGGGAAAACAGGAACGGGAAAATCTCTTGTCTCCCGATACGTCACTCGTCGAGCTGTCAATGCGGCAGTTGATGATATCCGAATAGGCCATACGTATCTAGACTGCTCGAAATCCTCAACTGAAGTCCAAGTCATCTCGACAATCGGCCAACAGCTGAACGACGAGGATGTCTATGACGAGGATGAGGACGTCGTGAAAATGCCCGATACCGGGCTACCGAAAGACAAGTTCTACAAACGCCTCTGGCAGATTCTCGATCACTACGATTCGGCTATCATCATTCTCGACGAAGTCGACCTTCTCAAGAGCGACCACGTTCTGATGAGTCTCGCAAAGGCAGTCGAATCAAATGATACGTCGTGTCAAATCGGAATTATAGCAATAAGCAATCAAATCAACTTCTTCGACGAGTTGAACCCACGCACCAAGAGTGCCTTCCAGACTCAAGAACTCAATTTCGACCCATATAATGCAAATCAGATTCAAGAGATTCTTCGCGGGCGTGATGACGCATTTCGTGATGGTGTTCTTACTGATGAGGTCATTCCTCTTGTCGCGGCTTTCTCAGCCCAGGAACACGGAGATGCACGGAAAGCAATGCGGTTATTCAGGACCGCAGGAGAGCTAGCCGATCGTGAGGGAGCTGACATGGTCGAAGAAGACCACGTGCGAAGAGCCCAAGACGCACTTGAAAAGGATCGATTCCGCGACTTCCTCCAGGGAACCCCCACTCAAATGAAAGCGGCTTGTCTCTCGATCGCTGCTAAGTCACTTTACTCGCGTGATGATTACATCATCACAGGTGAACTCTACGATGCGTACCAGCAGATCACTAACGCGATAGATATGGACACGATTGGGATACGGCGGTTCCGGGATATTCTTGATGAGATGCAGCTCAGCCAGGTAATCGAAACTAAGGAGGTAAATATGGGAAAAGGCGGTGGCCGCCACAACTCTCATCGGTTACTCCACAATCCTGAGGCTATCCTTGATATCGTAATGGAGGATTCTCGATTCGGAGATATCTCTAAATCCTCGCTGAAACGGTTCGCCTGACTAATTAGATGTTATACTGATGAGATGTACCTTCGTTTAGTCCACTCGTCGCGACGGGGCACAGTACGTCCTTCACGGTTCTCCCAATCAGTACTAGAGACGGGTTTGATCCGATCGAGTTCGAACCCAGCGGCTCGGTAGCAGACTCAGTGTTGTCGTCGACGCCGGCGATCGCGACGAGCCG
>NZ_BBJO01000053.1 GCF_000739575.1 Halobellus rufus
GGCGCCACGAGTTCTACAAGCAGATGGGGACGCTCCACGACGCCGACCGCGGCGGCTTCATCTTCGCTCCCGAGGTCGGGCTTCACGAGAACGTCCACGAACTCGACTTCTCCTCGTTGTACCCGAACATCATCTGTACCCGGAACGTCTCACCGGACGTTATCCGGTGTGACTGCCACAGCGACCGCGACGACGTCCCCGGTCTCGGATACTCGATCTGCGACGACCGGGGCTACCTCGTCGACGTGCTGCAGCCGATCATCGACGCGCGCGACGAGATCAAGGCGGCCATCCGTCGCGAAAAGGAACGAGACGACCCCGACGAGGACCGGCTGGCGGAGCTCGAGGGACGGTCGGGAGCGCTGAAGTGGATTCTCGTCGCCTGCTTCGGCTATCAAGGGTTCAGCAACGCGAAATTCGGCCGTATCGAGTGCCATGAGGCAATCAACGCATTCGCTCGCGAGATTCTGCTGACGGCGAAACAGCGGCTGGAAGCTGGCGGCTGGCGCGTCGTCCACGGCATCGTCGACTCCATCTGGGTGACGCCGGACCCCGACGTCGACGACGATGACCGCGAGGACCTCGAGACGCTCGCGACGGAGATCACGGAACGTGTCGAGATTCGGCTCGAACACGAAGCCCACTACGACTGGGTGGCGTTCGTCCCGCAGCGCGAAAGCGACGCTGGTGCGTTGACGAAATACTTCGGGAGGGTCGCCGGCGGCGACGACTTCAAAATCAGAGGTATCGAGCCCAACGCAGAACGGTATTAGCGTCCAGATGTTGGTTAACAGGCGAGAACCGCGCGTTCAGCTCTCTGTAACCGTTCCGATGATTTCCTGAGCCGTCGAACTGATCCGACTGAGACGATCCTGAATCACGTCCGGCTCATCACCTTGCCACGCGGCTAAGTAGAATGCGGATCCGCTCGTGTCGAGATCGAAATACCGACCGACGATGTACGCGACGGCTTCGGCTTCGACCTCGCGTTTCGCCCGCTCGGTCTCGTCGGTGACGTCTGCGTGGAGGAGCGCGTGAGCGAACTCGTGGATGAGCGTCACGGCGAGATCGGCCTGATTCGTGCGGGCTTTCGCCTCAACGACTGGTTGGAGATCACGCTTACTCCGGTATTTGCAGACGCCCTTGGCGTCGCCATGCTCCCAGTCGACAGCGTCGACGATACGGACCGTCACGTCGATCTCAGCGGCTGCATCCTCGAGTGCGGGTACTAGGTCGTCGGCATCGCCAGTCGCCTCTGTCTCCAACTCGGGAAGCGGCTCACCCTCGGTCTGGGACACGTCGAAGACAGCCGTTGGTTTGAACCCGACAAGCCCTTTCGACCACTCGTCCGGCGCCGTCTCGTCGTACTCACAGCCGCTTTGCTCGTGGTAGCTGGGCGAATTTTCGCACTCAGGACATTGCGTGGTGATGATCGGGGCCCAGATCCAGATCGCCTGCTCGCCCTCCTGGACGTGCCGGTCGAACTCATTCCGCCAGGTGTTGTACCCCGCGACCTTCGTCGCGTCAGGGCACTGGAGATTGATGAGGAGTGTATTCCGGTGCGAATAGTCGTGGAACCGGGATTGAACATCAAGCCACTCCTGGAACTCTGAGCTGGACTGCGCGTCCTCGACGTCTGCAACGAGGTCGTCGATCCAGTCTTCGATGGTACTGTGCATCTCGTCGTGTCGGGCGTCGGTCTCCTCGAACGAGACCGACGAGTCACTGGCCGTAGCCATAATATTCACCGAATCGAGTTCACGGCGATTGCGTCAGTTCAGGACGCGCCGCACCCCTTGGGGCGCACAAAAAACTCGCGGCGGCGGTCACCGCAGGACTGCTTTCTCGTCAGCGAAGCCGACCGCGACGAGGTACTCGAGGAACTCATCGAACTGCTCCACGTCGCTGGGCGTGTCGGTCGCGAGGTGTCGCGCCCACTCGGTGGCCCACTGGAACGCGGGATCAGTCCCGCCCTTCCCGTGGATGTACCACCAGCGAGCCGCTTTCAAGACGACGAGCGGGTTCGTCGGCGGCTGCTCACTTGCGAGTCCACGAGTGATTGACCGGATCTCCTCGGGAACTTCGGCGGGCTCGACCTCGCCGGATTGTGTGTTCGTGATATCGACTGGAATCGCATCGATCGAGACGTCGTTCACACGTTGTTGTTGACTCACGGGAATTCACCTCAGTCTGAAGACTCGTTATCGAGCCTTCGCCCTCTTCGGGGGCTCGAAAAACTGGACGACGGCGTCACACCGGCAGGAAGAATCCGCTCAGGGTTACGGAGTGACTCCGTCGCACCCTGTCATAGAATACGCTCGTGCCCCTCTTGGGGTGGTGTCTGCAACGGGAGTGAAATACCACCCTCTCTTACTGGCCACTACTCATGCACGAAACCGAAGAAAAGACGCTGAACAGCCTCGTACCACTCGGTCTAATTCATGCGTTTCAGAGTTGGTTTCGCGGGTTTCAGGGCCAGCGGGTCGGAGACCCGCGGCCCTGTCCGAAGTGCGGTGAAACCACGGTCTGGAAGAACGGCTACCGAACGGATCGGCTCTTCGCCATCCTCATCACCGAGGATGGCTTCGACGAGATCACTGTCGAGATTCAGCGGTATCAGTGCTCCGAGTGCAGACATTCCTACGATGGCGATATCGGGGAGCTGTTCTACGAGGACTGTGAATACGCCAAACCAGTCGTTGATCTCTGCCTGTTCCATGCGGCGAAGAATCCGTTCCACGCGTGCGAACGGATTCTTCAGAATCAGTACGGTCTCCAGGTTGACCGCGATACGATCCAACGCTATGCCGAGCTGTTCGGCGACGAAGTCGCCGAGCAGCACAGCGTCACGATTGCCGGCTGCATCCTCTCGATGAACTTCCTCTCGCTGTTGTTCGGTGTCAGCACCGTTGACGAACTCAAAACCGAGTTCGCCGACGAACTCGCTGCCGAGGACATCGACGGTCTCGTCGGGGTCGCCGACGAGACCTATCCGGCGAAGAAGGGCGCAAAGAAAGACCTCTACGAGGAAAATATGCGCCGGAAACAGGAGGGAGAAAACCCGAAGAAGTGGCCGGAAGGGTTCACTGTCGGATGTTCCTATCTGACTCAGCTGGGTTGTTTCGCCGGACTCCAGTGTCGGAACACCGCCTTCGCGCGAGCGCTGGCGCTCGCGCTCGTCTTCCCGCTCTTGGGTGTGGATTATTGGCTCACCGACGACAACGACTGCTACAACGACATCTTGCCGGATCGGGTGAAGTGTCTCGTCCACAAGCTCCGGACACGCGCTCGCAGCGACGAGCGCGTGTCCGAACTGCACGAGGCGGGCGAGTTAGAGGAGTTGCGGGAGTATCTCGAAGACGAGTACGAGACTGCGTACGAGGAGATAGTGGCGACACTCCGTGAGGAGCACCCATCGTTCTGGGACGAGGACGAAGAAGAGTTCAATGGGCCAGTGAGTACGAATGCAATCGAAGGGGGGAACTGGCGGCTGAAATACGGCCTTGGAGTCCCGTACGCGCGGTGCCATGCGGCACGCGCGCGTACATCGTTGTTGGCGCTGCGTGAATCGATGTCGACGTTCACAAACGGCGAGCCGGCGGAGAGCTTCGCTCACCGCCACGGCTCATTTAGCTTTGAGCAGGTGTTGGGTGAGTCCTCGACACAGCCGCTACCGCCCCGGAAAGAAGATCACGTAACTCAGGCGGCGTAAGAATCGGAAGGAGGAAGCAGCGGGTAAGGCTCTGCGTTTCACCCGAGTACTCCTCAGCACCTGAGCGTCTAGCATAAATAGTTATGTGAGTTGCGCACCTACCTACGGACTGGGTATGACCGACGCAAACGTCGCCCTCCTCGTTCGACTCCAAGCACAGTCCGGCAAAGAATCCGATGTCGAGGAATTCCTCCGTTCGGCACTGCCGATGGCCGAGGAAGAACCGGACACCACCACGTGGTTCGCGCTCCGCATGGACGATTCGACGTTCGGCATCTTCGACACCTTTCCGGATGAATCCGGTCGGGAAGCGCATCTCTCGGGCGAAATCGCTGCTGCCTTGGAGGAAAACGCGGACGAGCTGTTCGCAGAACCGCCGGAGATAGAAGAAGTCGACGTACTGGAGGCCAAACTCCCCTAACATCTGAAATTGGACAGACAGAAGCAGCAAAGACGAATCTCACATCTCGTTCACGAACGCCGGACGTGGCGATGGACCCTTTCGCGCTACCGCGCCGTTAGTGGCGACCTTCCTCGAACTCCTCGATGATTTTATCACAGAAGGCGGGGATGTCGTCGGGCTTGCGGCTGGTCACCAGTCCCTCGTCGACGACGACTTCCTCGTTGACCCACTCGCCGCCCGCGCCAGTCCACAGGGTCGGAGAACTCGTGGGCGAGTCGATCAGCGTAGCCGCGCGAGTAGCCGACGACGAGGTCATCAGGGATCGCGTGAATCGCCGCACGGCACTTCGGGACGATCACGAGGTCAGCCGCTGGATAGCTTCCCTGAATCTCGCGAGCGGCAGCAACGTATTCGTTGACCTCGTCGACGTCGTAGGCGTCACCGATCACGCCGACCTGTGGTTCGTACTCGAAGAAACGCTCGACGTACCGATCAAGGTCAGGATTGCGAAAGTCGTTATCCAGCATCCCGACTGGTAACTCCAAGTTTGTGTACTGGTGCTGTTGGTAGGTACAGTCCTCGCGAAAACCCGTGAGAAACCCGAGTCGGAATGCGTCAAGCGCGAAGGGAACGCGGTGAAGGAATGCTACGTGGTCGGCCTGCCGGGCTGCCGTAATTTCAGTCGCGATGCTGCTGGTCGGACGTGCTGAAAGCGCCATCTCGAATCACCCAGAAGACGCGGGAGTACTCGCCCCGCGCCCGCTCTCGGGGCGAGAAAATACCACCAGCGGACGCCACTATTAACCAACAACAGCAGCTTTACCGCTCCTGATGTTGGTTAACTCACCGGTGGTATCGAGCCTCGAGTGGGTCGATCTCTCCGGCGTGGACGAGACTCGTCTCTGAGTCCGCCTCTTCGTGAAGAAGATCGACGAGTGCGAACTGCGCGCAGGCAGTGAACGAACACGCCTCGTTCTGACACCAGACGTCGGCGTAGGCGATGTCGGTCTGCTCGCCTGCATAGACGGGTTTCCCAATACCAAGCTGCGAGTCGCAGCCGTCGCGAGGGCAGATCGGTTCGATACGCGTGAATGTGGGCGTGTCTTCCATTGAATTCATCAGTAAGGGTCGTAGCTCGGCGTGATATCGCCGGTCAGGACGCTGCTCTCGATGGCGTTGCTCTCGCCGCCTTCGAGGTCGATGATTCGATAGACGGCGTCGCCGCTCCACTCGCAGTCTTCATCGGAACACTTCGCGCTCGCGTACGCGCCGTTCTCGTTGTTCAGATGGACACTCAGGAGATCGAGACGCTCGCTGCAGAGCGGACACTCTGCTGGCACCTGCGCGTAGCGATACCCCGTCGCGATGGTGATGTCGTCCTGGTCCACTTCGACGCCGTGGCGCTCCCCGATTCGGTCACGGACTGCTACGCGAAGATCGTCCAGGAGTGCATGGCGCATTTCCTCATCGACGGGTAGCTCGACGCCGTCGACGGTGATCGTCAGCCGGTACGCTATCGTCTGGGTTGTATCGTCCATTCTGGTCACCTCTGGGGGCACATTCGCCTGCGCCCGCGCCCCTCTCGGGCGCTCAAAAACTACCTCGTGAAGGGCCGGTGGTGGTCTCTGATGACCGCTCTACCGGATCAGGAGCTTCCCCGAGTACGAATTCTTTTGGCGCTATCGCACGTCCGTTACGACGCCATGAACGTACTCATCGCAGGATCACACGGCGGGGTCGGCCAGCATATCACTGAGGTGCTGAGCGAACGCGATCACACAGTCCAAGCGATGGTGCGTGAGGAGTCACAGGTCTCGGAGATGGAGGCCTTCGGCGTCGAGGTGGTCGTCGCGGACCTCACCGAGGACGTATCCACCGCCGTCGACGGAAGCGACGCGATCATCTTCGCGGCGGGGTCTGGTGGCGAGGACGTCGAAGGCGTCGATCGAGACGGTGCAATCAGGCTAATCGACGAAGCCGAAGAGCACGGTGTCCCGCGCTTTGTCATGCTCAGTGCGATCAATGCCGACAACCCTGAGGAGAGTCCCGACGCGCTTCGGCCGTACCTCGAAGCCAAACTGGCGGCTGATGAGCATCTCCAAGCAAGCGAACTCACGGAGACGATCGTCCGACCAGGGGAGTTGACCAACGAGTCCGCAACCGGGCGGATCGAGGCAGCCCGTCGGGTCGAACGCGGCCAAGTCACCCGCGCCGACGTTGCCCGCACGCTCGGTACCGCACTCGACACGGAGAACACCTACGGGAAGACCTTCGAGATGATCGAAGGCGACGAACCAATCGAGAGCGCGCTCGAAACCGTTTGATCAGATTCGCCTTCCTCTGGCGCTGGTGCGACAGCCTCTCTGCACACGTCGCCGACTTCCTCACAGCGAACGGCATCGGCATCATCCCGAAATTCATCTTGGAGGGACTATTCTATGACACCTTCCGCTAACGAGCACGTGTCCTTCCGAACTCTCGTTCAGCGTTCAGGGCCGTAGATGATTGCTGACCGGCTTTCGTAGCCGCACTCTCGACATTCGAACCACCGTTGGACTTTCGCGCCGTCAGCACTCTTCTGGCCGACGACGACGTCGTCGATTAGACACTCTGGACAAGGTAACTCAGGGTGGGGTCGCTTTCGGAGTTCATCGCGAAGCGAGGTAGCTTCTTTCGTCTCGAATCCGCGCGACCACACCGGGTAGCCGTCGACGAGGATCGCGGCACGCCACTTGTGGATATACGAGTCCGGCGCTCGGTGAAACACCGCGTGCGCGTTGGTCTCTGTGTTGCGATACGCTAGCTTCGGGGTACGGCTCTCACGCGTCCAATTTGTAATTCGTGGCATGGGTACTGATGCCCCCGCGTTCGGGAGGCTCGCAGTCGCTTGATTCGGGGATTGACTAGTCTCGCGAGTCGATATCTCGCTTCTCACCATCACTTACCCAACACAGCCAGTCGAACGAACTGGTTGTTGGTTACTCCTCGAAGAGACAGCGATCGGATGCATCGTCGCCGGCGAGCGTCTGCTGATCCTCGGTAGTATCGGCGAAGAGGTTCGACTGATCACTCTCGGACGATTGTTCTACCTCCGGACGGTCGTCGACGCCGAACTCACTCGCCTCGGGCCGATCGAGCCGTGAATCACGGTCGCGATGGTCCACGTCCGCACCGAAGTCCTCGAGGGAGGTTTCGACGCTCGTCCCGGTCACTTCGAGCTGGCCATCGTCTCCGAAGGCGGTCTGCTGTTGAATCTCGATTTCCGGTCGATTGCTCATGTGAATTGAGCCTCCACCCACTGGAGGCTCCGAAAAACTTCCACGAGCGTTGTCTCAGCCCTCTTCTTTGCGGAGTTCGCTGGCTCTGTGTTCGAGACGCCGGAGAATCTGGACCCGATTCTGGTGGGTGTTCTCGTAGGCAACGCAGGCCCGCAGCGTCTCCATGTCGTGAATCGTCACGATGCCGGCGTTGAGAAGTCCCGTATTCGATGGTTCGAGACGCTGTTCCGGTGATAGGCCGCTCGATTCCGTGGATTGCTCTGAGGAGTTGCTCACTGAGTGTCGCCTCCGCTCCTGCTGAGGCGACGAAAAAACAGCGCCGGACTGAGAATGTCAGAGAGTAGTTTGTGCATCCTCGTTTCGCGTCGTGTGGCGAATAGGCTGAACGCTCAGTACAGGAGCCTTGCATACCGATGTAGAGCGCCAACCCACCTCCGTAATGTCAGAAAACACGCACAAGATACAGAGGATGTAGTCAGCAGGAGGGGTTACTGACCACGTCACTCCACCATTCGTACCTCTTTACTCTACACCGTTGGAATGCGGTTCATCATTGAGTTCTCAAATTCTTCGACGGTCCCGTGCGACCCACCTGCATGGAATCCCACTATATGACCGACGAACGTCCGCACCGAGTCGTTGCCTTGCCCACCCAGCACGGAGATTCATCCCAATATGACCACTCTGGACGCTAAAATAGTGAACTGGATCCAATTCGTACACACCATCAAAGGGTAAATCTACCCAAGTTCCAAATCACCATTCGAAAGCGTTTTACTATAAGGTGTGTACTCACCATATGCACATGGATAGATTACTTGAGGACCTGCGGGCCCTATTCCGTGAGGTATCGGTGTACCGGCTCAATTTGGTCTACCAGGACGAAGAGGAAGATCAGTCCGAGATGACACAGGTGGCGAGGCGACACGAAGAAGTTACCATCTCTGACTGGGGGCTCCGGCATGAAGGACGGCCACTGATCGACTCGGATGTCGAAGCTGGCACCGAGGTGGCTCCTGCTATCTTTGTCGAAGAGTATCGAGACGACATCACAGGAGAAGTTGACTGGAACGCTGTCCGCGATGTCATTCACACCCGCTATGATCACGATACCAAACACAAAGCTGGAAACGCCAAAGGCTGCATCCGCCGGTTCCTCTTCGAGGTTGAGGACGGCGATGTCGGACTTATCAATGGTACAGACGGGACGATGCTCGCAGTGTTCACCGGCCCAGCTCGTGTGCTGGCCGAAGATACCCCACAGCGAGATATTGACGACCACCATACCTTTGTCCGGAACATACGCTTCCTGCGTGACGAGAACGGCGAGGTCATCACATTCGACAATAGTGACCTTCCCAAACCGTTGAAGCCCAATCAACTGACGATTACAGAGGTCAAGCGTGACGATCTCCGGACCGTGCTCACGCAGGCCGAAGCGCTCATCGCCCTCGCATCCACGGCTTCCTTAGCCGACGACTGAGGGAACTCACCCCGAGATTGCGTTTGTCATCCCGATTTAATTTCTTCCATTGAGTCGACTCTGGGCGTTCTCTACGGAGATTGTAAGACCGATACGCGCCCTGTATCTCGCACATCTTTCGAAACACCTCATTGAAACGGAAGAAATTTTCCGTGGGCAATACGCACACACATTGAACAGATAGTTCAGTCAAAACGAGTCGAAATTTGTGGCCTGCCAAATCGTTTTGTGAGACCCGCTAGACTGCTTACTCGTCTTCTTCCTCGGGTTGGATTTGGCGGGCGTCCTCGGCGAGTTTGTGAACGTACGCTCGAAGGATCTCCATGTCCTCTCGGGCGTCTTCGAGCGTTTTCGCTTTCACCTTGGCTTTGATCTGGTCTTCATCTCGTGTCCCGGTTCCGCGCTTGAGCTTCACGGTCAGCGAGACACCGACGTCGCTGCGTTCGACGTATTCCGTTGGTGACGGCCGCTCACTGTTCTCTATCGATTCGACATCCGCACGAGACGGCTGGTTGTGTTCCGACATATGTTACTCTCAGTGATCGGTGCTCAGATGGACGGTGCGGCCGCTTCGTCGGATGTCTCGCGAAGGACTGCGTCGATGTCACTGCCGGTGAGTCGCCAGCGCCCGCCGGGACCAGTGCAATCCAACTGGCTTACGACCTGGTTTTTGAACTCCGTGTATTGCGCTAGCGCAACCTCCTCGTCGTCGGAGTAATCGAGCAGGAGCGCGAGCGCGAGTTGTGCCGGGCCACTGCCCCCGTATCCCCATTCGAAGCCAGAGGGACTGTGACTCGCCAACTCGAGACTCCGATTTGGAGTGAGCCGTTCCTGACCGGGCTGTTTCTCCACGATGGCGCGGCCTCGCTGTCGATAGCCGACGTAGACGACGTCACGGTCACTTCTCGGGCGTGTCTGTTCGACTGATTGTGAGTCGATAGTTCCACTCATCGTTCTATTCGAGGTGTGCTCGTTCGAGCACCCCCGCACCCCTCAGGGGGCGAAAAAACGCTCTGCGGTCACTGCACCACGGAGCAGCTGGCCGGTTTGTTCCCTCAGAAGTGGATGTCCGCCGGCACAATCCAGAGATCGTCACTCTCGTCGAGAATTCGCTCCAACTGGCCTCGATGCCGGATGCCGCTGCCATGTTCGTCATACAGGCAGACCGAAGGCCCGTCGTACGCACCGACCTGGTGGAATGCGTGCCGGGCGAGGTCCGCATCGCGCATGATCTCCTCGTCGCTGTGTTCGTCGAGTGCCTCCTTCACCCGGTTGAGATTCCGCTGAAACTCCTCTTTCGTGGCTTCCCAGCCGCGTTCGAGCAGGGCCTCGCCCTCATCGGATTCCACAGAAGCTGCAACCGGGAGATCACCCCAACGGGCCGTTCCAGCAACCGTCGTGTCCTCCTCGTCAAAGCACACGTAGTAATCGAAGACAGCACCTGCGTGTGGCACGGCGCCGACGAGTCGATCGAACACCGTCTTTCCGGTGGCGAGTGCGTCGTCTCGTGTTGATGCCTCTACGAGCGTGTAAATGACCATGTGCATCGGTTGTCACCTCGGTCTGCCGACGCACGCGACTCCGCTCCGCGTCACTGCTTGGTGCGCCGGCACCCATCGCCGGCACTCGATAAACACCGCCGGAATACGCGCTCGCTAGGCGTCGTCTCGTTCCGACCCAGTGATCTCCTCGACGGTGATCGTCAGGTCACCGGTTTCGTAGTCGGCGTCGAAATCGACCGCGAACGCCGCCGATTCGTACGCTGCGTGGTAGGCGCGGTGGAGTGCGAGTGTTCCAGTCGCTTTGAAGTGGAAGAACGCGGCTGCCGTGTACGGTTTGCTCGCGGTTTCGATCTGTGCCTCGACCGACGCTTGCAGCGCGATCTGCGGGGTGTCGCTGTCGATTCCGACGGCGAAGGCTCTGGCTTCGTCGACATTTGTCTTCGAATGCTCGGGCGTCTCGCCAGTCAGTACGTTCACGGGCGTCTCGGTCTTCTCGGTGAACAGGACACCTTTGAAGGTGCGCGTCCCGAGAATAGCGTCAGGGCCTAGCACACAGTCCTCGAACGGGTCGTCGGGTGGTTGTTCGGACATGGAATCACGAAGCCCCACGAGGGGGCTCAGTCCTATAGCCCCCGATAAACGACTCCTCAGCACCCGCCAAGGGGTTGGTCACCAGTTACTCGTCGATCGGGTCGAGTCCGCTGAGATCGGCGTGAAGGACCTCACCGTCGCGAACGACGTACCGGTTGGCGAGCACCGGGAATCGACACTTCGTATACCCGGCCGTCTGGATGTCGAGTTCCTCATCACCATCGATGTACTCGGCGAGTTGCCAGAGGAACTCGTGGGTCACGATCCCACCGTCGTAGTCAGGAAGTCCGTTCTCACGAGCCTCGTACACTTCGAAGCTGTCGTAGCCCCAGATGATCAGTTCGCCGTCGTCGTCCACCTCCCAGTTGAGCGTCCCGAAGCAGTGGTTCTCACAGAGCTCGCGGACTGCCTGTGGATCCGATACGAGCGCGCCGGTCGATGTCGTTGCGGCTTGGAGTGTTGCCATGGATTGTTCTCGGGAGCTGTCTCGCGCCCCCGCACCCCTTCAGGGGGCGAGCAACTGCTCACGCTGTGACGGCCACATGACGTTGCGCTGCCGACGCGTCGAGCTGTCAGGATTCTCTGTTGACGTCACCGTCCCTCGTCGTATTCGGTTGGGTGAGAAAATCTACCTGCTCGAGGAGCGTCGTCGCGGTGCTAATTCGCTCTTGATCAGCGGGCTCCAATTGGTCGCTGTCGATACTGGTGAGGCTACTGAGCGCGCGGTGGAGTCGATAGCCGGGGGTGTCTCGTGGGTCCATGTGTGCGCCTCCGCCAATTTACGGCGCGAAAAAACACCGGCGGGCAGTCAGCGGGGCGGTTCGGGAGTGATCACGAACTGACCTCCAGTTAACCAACAGAACGAATCGATATCAGGATCCGTTGGTTAAACTGACGCCGTCTCTACTGACTGGCTTCGGGTTCGGGCCCATAGCGAGGTGTCCCGCATCGCTGACACTCCCACATGGGCTGCCCGGTCCACTCGTCATCGGGGACAGCCTCGAATTCGCGAAATCGATGCTTGGTCTCCCGATCACATTCCCGACACTCGAGGTGAGTTCTGTTTGGGCGCTCGCGTCGTGGCTGTTCGGTATTTGTCTTGCCAACGGATTCCTGGAGCGCAATCGCCGGCACCAGCCAGAGGTCGTCGTCTGCGTCCTCACGGAGGCTTACAAGACGATCTTCGGAGTGAACCCCACTCCCGGTTTCCTCGTAGAGGAACGTCGCGTGCTCGCCGTCGTGACAGGACTGCGTCGTCTCTGTCCACGGTGTCCGGTTGCGAGCGGACGCGAGCAGCTGAGTACCACATTCAGACGTGACCCGTGTCGCCGAGGGGAGCGAGGGCCACTGATTGACAAGCTGTGGGGCCGGCTCCTCGTCGAGATCATAGATTAGCTTGCAGTCATCGACTACTGGGTCGGCGTCCGATTTTGCGAGGAGCGAGGCCGCAGCAGATCCCTTTGCCACGGCGCCGTAGAACGTCGACGCTTCGACGAGCATCTGGACGACATGGAGGAGCGACCATCTGGCGTCCGATATGTCCTGGCCGTCGGCGACATCGAGGTGATTCGTGAGACAGAATCGGCACTTCGACTGGCCAGCGGGGATTGACGCTCCACAGGAAGCGCACTCGGTCTCATCTGCTGTCGGGTCGTCTGGATAGTCCGTGTCGACGCCACCAGAGCGTTGCCGCCGGGGCTCGCCACTACTACTGGCGAGTTGATCGTCGGGAACGTGGGTCGCTTCGCCGAGCGGTCGGAGGGCTTCGTAGTCGGCGTACTGGTCGGTCATAGAGTGATCTGGCCGTATCATGCTTCGTCTTCGGATTTAAACAATGGCTCTCACATCAATCAGACTACAGACATACAACCGAAAATCAGCAGTGTGGGCGTTAAACAGCCAGTTCGTCCAGCGCGTCACGGTGGGTCCGCACGGTGACCACCGAGACGTTCGCAACGTCAGCGACGTCCGACTGGGTGAGCCACCGTCCGTCTTCGCGTCCGGCCTTGTACAGACAGGCTGCGGCGAACCCAGATGGTCGAACCCCCGTGGTTGCTCCGGTCGATTCGGATGCTTCCGCCAACTGCCGAGCCCGCTGCCGGATTTGATCGGAGACACCGAGCTCCGAGGCCAACCGCGGAACGAACGCACTCGGCGTCACGGGCTGGGCTGGCAGGCCGAGTTCCGTATTCAGCGTCGTGTATGCGTTCGTCACCCGCGATTGCTCGACGCGCGCCGACTCGGTGATGTCGTCGAGCGTTCGTGGTCGCCCGTTACACCGACACGCGCCGTAGACACTCGCGGCGGCCATCGCCTCGATCGACCGGCCCTGGAGGAGGTCCTCGTTCTGGGCACTCCGGAATAGCTGGCAGGCCTGGTCACGGATCGTCTCGGATAGTTCGAGCACACTACTGATCCGGCGGACTTCACTAAGCCCGTGTGCGAGGTTGCGTTCAGCTTTCGACTGAAACCGTCCACGGGTCTGCTCACGGCGCATCCGCGCGAGTCGCCGTCGCTTCTGCCCCGAGAGTTCGTTCCCCTTCGCGTCGGTGCCGCGACCGATTTCCGTCGACAGGCCGCGATCGTGGCGAGCCGCAGTGAGCGGGGGGCCCGTTCGTTCGCACTCATCGTTGTCGTATGTCCGCCACTCCGGCCCGTGATCGATGCGCTGTTCGTCGATGACCAGGCCACAGTCCTCGCAGATCGTTTCGACAGCATTCGTTGTGACCCGTCCGTTGCACTCGGGACACTGGTTCGCACTCGATTCCGTTCGAACGTCTTCGTCGAAGCCAGTTTCGTAGATGTCTCTAGTTGCCATGGTATCGTACCGAATTAGCGGGGAACTCATCCTCGCGACGAGCCCCTCACCCGTTATGGGGGCCAACAAACTCTGCGTTTCCGAAGATCGGCATCATCCGATCGAACCTGTAGTCTGTTGAAGAGAATTGGCAGCACGAACGCTTGACCGTCTCATACCGTTCAGGGCCCATAGCTGGGTCGAACCGAGAACAGTGGGCGCTACCTGCTATACGTCTCATCGAGAATGGACGGTCAGCCGAGATTGAGATTCTTAACAACTCAAGAGCCATCTATTATTAGAAATTAATTAGAAAAGGAGCCTATTTCTCAGTTAGTTTAATAATTATGGCGTGACGGGTTCACGATAGCATGAGTGATCACGAGTCCGGCCACCTCCATGACGGGTCGCACGACGACCATAGTCACGGACACGGCACGTCTTCCACGAGCAGTCGCAAGCTAGCCGCCGTCTCCGCTATCAACCTCCTC
>NZ_BBJO01000052.1 GCF_000739575.1 Halobellus rufus
GTCCGGTGAGACGTTCCGGGTACAGATGATGTTCGGATACAACGAGGAGAAGTCGAGTTCGTGGACGTTCTCGTGGAGGCCGACCTCGGGACGCGAAGATGAAGCCGCCGCGGTCGGCGTCGTGAAGCGTCCCCATCGGCTTGTAGAACTCGTGGCGCCAGGAGTTCCACGGGACGAGGACCCCGCGGTCGTGGGCCTCGCAGATCTGGATCGCCGTGAGCACGTTTCCGATCGACGCCCACGCAAGCTCCTGGACGGGCTTTTTCGAGCGCGACACGAGGTCGAGGACGCCGTCGAGGTTTGTCTCCCCGTAGAAGAACGTGTTCGACTCGTCGATGATCGCCCGGCCGGGGATGTTGTACCGCGCCGGCGAGTGGCCGACGCGGCCGTAACTCGAGTACGTCGACCGGCTCGCGAGCTGCTGGTAGTCGACGTCCGGCCATCGACTCAGCGAGAAGTCGTCGACGCCGGCGTCTGTCGCCATCTCGTACAGGGTCGGGACGATCTCGCTGGTTGAGCAGACCAGGACGCCCGGATCGTGCGCTTCGAGTGCCCCTTGGACGGCGGTCAGGATATCCGTCGGTGGGCCGGTGACGGTGTCGCCGGCGACGGACAGTTCCTCGTAGACGTCGTAGCTCGTTTCGGTCACCGGAATACTGAGCCGGAGCGTCGACAGCTCGCTCGCCGGCGTCGGATCGGCGCCGGTCTCCAGACAGTACCGGAACTCTCGCGAAAAGTCCACGTTGAAACAGGCGAGATCCCCGACTGGAAAGGCTGACAGCTGGCGTGCCTGCCGGGCGAGTGGAGTGACACGGTCGATGTGGGCAACGTCGACCGCAAGAACGGCCTCCTCGTCTCGTCGAAAGCCCGGCCGTCGCGCAACCATCTCGGTCGCGACGACATCCGGGTGCTGGTCGTACACCGACTGGAGCGTCGTGAGGTCGAGGTCGGACGCTGGGTCGCGAGCAGCGACGTAGAAGCGCGGCGAGTAGTCTTCGTGCTCGGTCGCGACGGCGCCGTCGGCGGTTGTCTCCCACTCCAGGACACGGCCGTCGTCCAGGAAGTCAATACTGAATGACATTTTGGATCATTCTCTACCAAACTTCATGAGTCGCCGGTCAATAGGCGGTGGCGTGTCATTTCCAGAATTCAGAAAATTTGCTCATGAACGCTCAACAGACCCTATGCCGTCTGTTTCTCCGTTTTGTACCTTTCCGGAATGCGTTCCCAAATCCGTGTCTGCTTTCTAATATGAGATACCGCTAACCCAGTCTGCTAATCTATTCAAAACCTGACAAAGGATGTTGAATACAGAGGGGGACTATCTGTGTCCACCATCTTCCGATGAATCAGACGTTAGAGTGGGTTCCAGTACTTTCCGAAAACTTACTGGGCACTCATCAGAAAACCATATTTAATGCGGAAACGCCGATGGATCGTTCTCAAACTGACAGGCCTGCTCAAACCTGTCTATCGCCGGCTAGGATTCTTCCCATATCGCGGTTCCATATTACTGCAGAAAAACACCGAGACGAAACCGTGGGCCAGCAGAGAGGAACTAAAACAGACCATCTACGGCCTCTATGAGCGACGATATACATCAGCCACAGCGCTTCTACTGTTGATTAGTACATTTCTTCTCACTGCCGCAGTGAATATCTCCCCGTTCGCCACCCCCAGCTGGTTTGCTGTCAGCACTGTGTGGCAAACCCATGCAACGATAATCGGGCTCAGCTTCGTCGTTCTAGTCTTTCTCCTTGAGATAGTTTCACGAAGCCGCCTTGTTGAGGGTGCGTTAGAACAGTTCCTGCGGAAATCGATGGTGCTACCAATCCTCGTTTACTCACTTCTTGGGAGCCTGATTATCGGTATTTTGGTCCTGTATCCGGGTCTCCGAACAGATTGGATTAATCCGAATCTACCTGCTATATTTTTCACCGTCACTATTCTTGGCGTAATGTTTGTCTATTGGAAAGTTGTTACACTGGTGCTGACCGACGAGACCGACCAGGAAGCATACAGCATATTGAAAAACAACATCACCCAGAAAATCCATCAAGATGTCACGATATATGAATACGACCAGATCCTAGAAAATGAACTACCTGAGGGCGTTGAAACACAGAAAACACTGTATCCATACTATGGTGGTGGAAAGGATTCTCTGACAGCTGAGGACCTTGATCTGGATGGAGTAGTCGCAGACATACACACCCCGACTTTGGCCTATGGCGTCTCTGAACTCATACGCATCGGTGAAATCCATCAAGAAGACAGTGACGAACCAGATGAAGAGACGGATCACCCCGTCGAGATCCGCGTCAAAATCGGGGATCAGCTACAGGAGTTCTCATCAATCCTTCACATTGATTCAGACTTCTTCCAGAAGGAGATGGAATCAGTCTACCCTATCATCGCATCTAGCATACTCACCCGGCCGGGAACAGGACGAAACGATACTATCCAGACCATCCACAAGTATACCGATTTTATGGATCAAGAAGGCAAGCGAATCGTCCGAAATGCAGAGACACGATCATTCCTCTACTTCTTAGAACAATACGAAGACGTGGTGCTTCATTCGTTGAACGAGTTGGAGGAAGCTCGATTCCTAATCGAGGAACACCGCTACACAAACGCCGATCTCCCATTCTATAACCTTGATCAGATCTTGTTCCGCGTCTTCGAGGAGTCGCTTGATGAGATGAACCGTGAATTCGCCAACCACATCTTAGACTTAGTTGACGCCATCGTCAAAACGACGGCAGAAAGGGAGCTGTTTGGAGCCTACCAACGATATATGAACCTCTATTCCCGGTTCTATTTCGCTTTGGCACTACGGAAGGATACCCTCCCTGAGAATTTCTCGATCGAAATCACCGATCATCTCCTCGAGAACTTCCAATTCTCCGTAATAAACGGAGAAAATAAAGACTATGACGTGCTTGATGATATTGACGGGTTTGACCACTCCGTCACCAGCTACAGCGAGGTCGCGTTGGACCAAGCTCACCGGATGTTCAAATATGCATTTGAAAACCAGGATGCTCGAGCATTCACGAAGTTATGGAATGCAGTTAGCCCGCTCCGAGACACCGATAATGACGCTGTATTAGAAACCGTCCGACGAGAATCAGAGAATCTGCGGTTTAATGCTGCTGCGATGACTTATGATGTATCGAAGGACAGCGAAAAATACCAAGACACGTTTGACACGATTTACAACCGCTGCATATTGAAGACGTATCACGAGCTCCCCAGGCTGTTTGACATCTATTTCAGGATCCAGGAAAAAGACGGTCACCGCACCCGATGGGGACGGTGGGGCCACCAAGAACATGATATTATTCAAGAGATGCGTGGGAAGCCGTACTCAATTGAGCCAGAGTACAGTTTGGGCGAGTTCTACTGCTTTACCGGAATTATGTCCGGTTTTCTTTCCGATGACCGTGAACTCAACCCGCTGAATGGGAAGTCACTGAGCGATGAGGATTTTCGCCGCATCAGGATGTCCTCCCATGATGTGAGACGGAAGAAGCCATTTCTTGGGGTGCGACAATACGTTGATGAAGACGATTATGAGGAGAGGGCTGACCGGTTCATAGAGTACCACGAAGAAATCGTTGAGGAGGACCAGTCAGAATAGGGGGGTGTTCGCTTAGAAACGTCCTCAAGTTTAGGTAACTGAGAAGCGCCGGCAGCAGCGGGTTCTGGTGGTTCTACAGTCCGCTCGCATCGGCGTGCTCGCGGGCGTACTCGAACAGCGGTCGAAGCGCGGCTAGTTGCGACGCCGCCGTCGGCGGTTGCCTCCCACCCCAGGACGCGACCATCGTCCAGAAGTCGATAGTACCCATCCTACTCGCTCACGCCTCCGTCGTTCGCTTTCCAGAACTCACCTGGTTGGATTCAGCCGGTGCACTCTCCATGAGCGGAATATAGTATTTGACCAAAGAACTATGTTCCTCTGATCCGTGTGTTTCTATATGAACGACCGAAACCCACCAGATGAGTTTGCAGACGTCAACGAAGCGGTTGGTGAGGAATGGGAAGCAGAAACAACACCCTATGAGCGCATTCGACACGTTGTTGCGCATACGTACAGCCCCGTCTCAGCTGATGCCGTAGCTGACGATGCACGGACGGCTCCAAAGACCGCTCGAAAGCACCTGAACACACTCGCAGACGAGGGGTTTGTCGAGACGACACCCGGCGAACAGGGTGGCACGCTCTATCGGCGCTCACCTGAATCACTCGTCGTCGAACAGGCTGCCGACATCCTTGAGCACGTCTCGACCGATGAACTCGTCACCCGAATTCAGGAGATGCGCGAGCAGCTCACCGAATATCGGTCCGAATTCGGTGTTGATTCCCCCGAAGAATTGGCGGTCAACCAGACGAACCAGGCCCTCAGCGAGACCGGGTCACAGGACGAGATCGACCCAGAGACGATTCGTGAGTGGAAGACGCTCCGACGGAATCTCGCGTTCGCGAACGCTGCCCTCTCGATCGGCAACGCCGAGCAGTTCGTCGATAGTGACCGTCGCTCGACTGACGACAGCGTCCCTGCCTGAGCAATGCGGGATTCGCCTAACCAAGCAGAAACCCATACGCTCCGGGGAGCTGCGGATCGGCCGGTGCTACTGACGATTCGTGATGTCGTCGAGGAGATGGAACCGCTCGCAACACCTGAACTCGACGACTACCTCCATCCATCAGTCCTCGAAGTCATGCTTGACGATGGACTGTGTGGGGCCGAGGACGCCCGGATCGATATCCAGTGGACGACACGAGATGATTACAAGTTCCATTACACGGACACGGAAGGGGTGAATCTGCGCTGGGGGAAGCACCCACACGCAGGAGACTATATCCACGTCCCCGGATTAGAACACTATCATCCACCGCCGAACGCGAGTTCTGATTCAGACGAGGTCGAAGCGTCCTGTATTTCACAATCTCCTGAAGAATTGGTCACCCGCGCGGTGCTTAAACTCTGGCGGGTCGCCTACCACACGGACTCGTATGAACCACTCAACGCAGGTCGTAACCCACCGTAGGAACCATCCGGGTGCTTTCCTTTACGAACCCCCACTGAGAAGCGAGTTCTTCAGGCGATAGGCTCCAGCGACTTCATAGAGAAATCTGACTTTGAACAATACCGTTCTGCAAGCTCCATCAACGCTCGAGTCCGTCGGATATCCGCGACATTGTGGATGATGAGTGGCTCGTAGGCTCCCTCCTCCCATGCGGTGACTGCCTCGCTACTGTCGGTGAATGGATCCAGGTCGTTCAATCCGGCGCCGATTAGTTCCTCGTAGACGCCACTCAGTGTGTCTTCACTCGTATTGAAGCGTGTCTCGAAGACATCCATCACGTCGACGTATGGCAACGTGCCAAAGGGCCACTCGAGCCCGTGCGTACAGAGCCGTGTACGAAGGAACGGGAGATCAAATCCCCCGTTCCACCGCTCACCGTTGTATGCGACGAGCTTTGCATCTCGTTGGGTGAGTGTCGACGTGACGAACGTCGCTAGTTCGTTCAGGAGTTCCTGTTCGTTGTCATGGAGTGAGAGCTGTACCGGTGTCTGGAGGGCGTCGCTGAGCCGATCTGCGAGGCCTGCTTCTGGTGTCGTCCCGGTATGGAGAAATACCCGCGACGAGACCGCTGAATCGAACCCAACTACTGTGAGTTCATCACCGGCCTGAAATCCCGTCGTTTCGATATCGAAGGCAATCGTCGTCAACTCCGTCATTCTACACCTCCAGTGTTACCTTCGGCGGACGATTGCTGCTGTTCGACCACAGTTTCAGAAAGCCGTTGCTCAAGCTCTGATAGGCGTTCCTCGTGATCGTCGAGGCGTCCCTCCTGTTCGAGATCGATGCTGAGCAGCGCCGGCAGCAGCGGGTTCTGGTGGTTCAACAGCCCGCTCGCGTCGGCGTGCTCGCGGGCGTACTCGAACAGCCGGTCGAAGCGCGGCTGGTCGCGACGCCGCAGTGCCCGGCGGAACTCTGCCCACCGCTCTTCGATGGCCCGGAGCGCATCCCGGTACGTCGGGTTTGTGCGCCCCATCGCTATCGGCCTCCTGTCCCGGTCGCGGTCCACGCATCGAGCAAGGGGTCCGCAGTGGCCGCCACCGTCTCACCGTCAGCTGTGACGCCTGTCCCGACACCCTCCGGAGTCGGCGTCGACGGCGTCGACGTTGGCGGTTCCACGCCGACCTGCGTGGCGCGTGCCGCGAGCAGCTGCCGCCAGTACGCGAACGTCGTCTGGTAGTACGCGCCGTCGTCGACGGGATAGACGAGCGTCTCGAAGTCTTCGCCGACGACCCGTGGCCCCATCCGGGTTTGCTCACACTCGAGGTGGTGGTCGGCGACCGTCGCGACTGGCTCGGTGAATTCGTTTCGTTCGTTTCGCGTAACGAGCACCGGGATGTCGTACCCCTCGGCGTAGGTCGCCAACCGGGCAAGAGTTCGAGCCTGAAGGGTTCTCGCGTGGGTTTCGCCGAGGGTATCGTCGGCGCGGTACTGGGCGTCGACGGCCGGCGCGACGATGAGCGCGGGCGTGTGGGGCGACGTGTCCTCGTCACGACTTGGTTCCCCTCGACCGGCCGCCCCAGAACCGGCGGTGGACGACTGGATTACCTTATTCACCGCTGACGGGAGACCACAGACGGCGCCGTAGTGCTGGTAGGCGGTGAATCCGCGTGCCACGTGGATTCGGTTGAGCAACCGTTGACTAGGGGCGATTTGGGCGAGTGTCGTCGTTGTCGCGTGACCATTTGCGTCGACCCAGAAGGCGGGCCCGTCGTGCAGGAGGAGATGGTCGAGCACGAGCGACTGCAGGATCGGGACGCCACGGCCTCCCTCGACGTCGAGCAACGTGATGCCGTCGTCGAGCTGTGGCAGCAGCATCTCGTCTGTAGTCGGATCGGCCTGGTCAGCGAGGGACCGATTGCGGTCAGCTCCCCGTGTCGGCTGATCCACCGCCAATCGGTTCGACGTTGAGTGTTCTCCCATACTCGACTAGTTGTCTACGTTCCCGATAAGCCGCGGCGTGGCGCTTCCGTGTTTCAGGGAAGGGCTGGAAGGTATGTAGAACCGGACTCAGGCAACGGATTTCTGCCATCGTTTGACCGTTTCCGAGAACGTTTCCAGAGAGGAAGGCAGACAGCATCGTCGGATTAACCAACAGTCCAGAGGATCACGGCTCAATTGTTGGTTAAGACTCTCCGAACCCATGGTGATCTCGCCCTCACGTAATTCGGTTGACGGCCCCGCATATTCCCCGAGCCTACTATCTGATGTGATCGACGATTGTTCTCAGCGCGGTTACATCGTCGTTATTGTACTGTTTGAGTCGATCCCAGTCTGGTTCTTCGCCGTCGAGGAGATATCGCGTGTACTTGCTCCCGACCACAAATCCATCGACGGTCGGGTCTTGATATTCAAAGCCGAGTGCGCTCGCTACGACGTCCAATTTATGCCGATTGAAGGGCCCGAAGAGTTCCTGTTGGGAAGTTATCCCGAGATCGTGTGCTCGCTCCAGATGGTCGATCCCCTCAGTGATGCCGTGTTCGTCGAATCTGCGACTGAGACACTGTTCGTCGAAGTAGTTCCCTCCGTAGTAGATGATTGGCTCGGAGCCGTGCTCATCAAGGTACTCAGACAGCTCCTGAAGGAGTGCTGACTCGTCGTCCGGCTCGAAGAATTGTCGGTACGCATCGTTCTGGTAACTGTAGGTGCCGACCAGCCAGATCCGATCCTGCTGAAGATCCGTCTCTATGTCTAAGAGGAGCGGGTTCGTATCGTGAAGGTCGTCGAAGGCGGACTTGTTTAGAATCACGACCTCATCGTTTTCGAAAGCCTGTCGATGAGCAATCCACCGGTCCACGTGCCATGACGAGGCTCCAGGGAGGGCTTCGAGTTCGGCACGCCGTTCTTCGGTAATCTCATCTGGGCTAGTGATCCCTAACTCACTGAACTGTTCCACTCGGTTTCTCCCGACCTGGACGAGATCAGTCAC
>NZ_BBJO01000051.1 GCF_000739575.1 Halobellus rufus
GGGGTTCGTCAGGTTCAGTCCGTGATACCGACTACATGTGTTCCACTGAGCTCACGCCGGATGTCGTTCTAGTTCCAGTCAAAGCGAGACAGTATACTCTCGACAGCTCGGACCAGCTGCGTATCGTAAGGAGATGCATCGAGGTGTCGATCTCTTTGTGAGCGAGGACAACGCGGTCCCGCGAGGATTTCTCGTCGTCGACGATCACGTACTCGATATCTTGTCCGGGATGGACGGCAAGGTCCTGAGTATTCTGTGTTTAGCTTTCTCGGTGTCAGCGGATATCCTGCTCTGCCCCGAACTTCTGGGACGTTCCGGAGGCTCTGCCCAGTTCTTGCTTTCTGTTCAGTAGGTCGTTGTCGTCTCAAGAAAACGATCCTCCCGAGACACTCGTTGAGGAGGACAAGGCTCGGGACGTGACTGTTGAGGAAACGATTAGGATGACGGCATCGCGAAGGCTGACCGCGGCTACGTTTTGATGGTTCCGGGGAGTAGCCCGGCGACGAGATTCGAACACGACGGGGACCATTACTCGAGTGAGGTACAGAAAACAGCTGAAACACGGGTGTTCGATTTTCGGTCAATCGTCTCTTGGAATCGCTTGTGGAGTATATCCCAACGCTCCTCTAACTGGTCAACCTTCAGGTGAAGCACGTTACTTCCATATTGATGGACTCTTCGAGTCGAGTAAAGCAATAGCTGATTATTTTTTCGGAGATGCGTACTCATGAACGCCCTCAAGGAGGAGGACGCGCATTCCGAAATTGGGGGAGAATGTCGTATTAAAAAAGCGAGTCGAGTTCGTCCGCATCATCTCCAAGAATCGATTCGAGATGGCGATCCGAGGACCCAGCCCTCTCCGAATTCGTGGTCTGTGCTTCACTTCCGACTGATCGCAATTCTCGAAGTCGATCAGCACCTGATATACCAGAAAACAGAACAACGACTGCGACCGTGTTCGACTCTGGAAGTGGGTAATCACCGCCACGTATCGAAAGACACCCGGTTTGCTCTTCTACCCATGTTCGCCCACGTTCGATTCCTTTACGGGTGAGACTGTCACTGGGACCGGCGACGGTAACGAGGCCGCGGTCGATCGAGACGTTGGCGGGTTCGACTGGGAGGGTGAGACGGCCAAGGGTTGCACGGCGAACGAGACTTGTTATCCGATTCGTTCCCCCAGCTGAATCCGGGGAAGACCCACTCGTAAATCGGGAGAGGAGGCCTGCCGACTCAGCACCGTTCTCCTCGTCGAGTGGCTGGGAGGCATATCCGAGTGTGGAGACACCACCGCCCTTGAGAGTGTTTATGATTTCGCTTGCATCGACGACACTTTCTGGATTCGCGGTTCCCATGTCAATGTCACCCGCTCCGAAGAGGACGCCAAGGCGAGTCGCGAGCTCTCGATTGATCGCTGTGTATCCGCCCGTCAGTGACTCGTTTGCCTGTCGATGGGCGTCGTTATCGAAGACAAGGAGGTTGTCCAGTTCCCGGACAGCAGTCTGTGAGGAGCGAGCGGCATTGAGTGAATAGAGCCCGCCTTCATTGGTGCTCGGGAGAATGCCGAGCCCATAAACCGGCTCAGTATACAGCTGCTTGAGGTGCCGGCCGACGACGGGAAGGGCACCACTTCCCGTCCCTCCACCGAGGGCAGCGACGAGGAGAAACGCATCGATTTCATGGACAGGAATCGTGTCGATGACGTGCTGGATCTCGGTGATATCTTCGGTGGTGATTGTGGCACCAAGCTCATTATCGCCACCGACACCCTGCCCGCCGACCTGTGACTGCCCGATGAGTACCCGTGCGTCCGCTGGAACGTGCTCGAGTGCGTTGAGATCAGCCGTTGCTGTGTTGACCGCGAGTGCATCATGGACGATGTGGCTGTTCGTTCGCTGATCGTACTCAAGGAGGGCATCAACGATTTTCCCACCCGCTTGGCCGAGACCGACGACGCCGAGTTTCATATGGGACCACCCTACCTACCCGGTAACAGTTTGTAAAGCCAGTTTCCCGGTTTCGGGTAGTGAAGCGGTGTACATCTGGTCGGAGCGAATGCCCCGGGACGTGACCCCCGCGGCGATTCACTGGTCAGACATTCGATCATCGTCCCAGGATCTCCGAACCGTCGAAGGTAACCGGTTGATACAATTGTGGCAGTATCGATATCCGACGGGATTCCGTGCGCCACAGTTTTGGCAGACAACAACCCAGTCATCTGCTTTTGAGGTATCCTGTTGCACCTTCCGTGCTTTGACCGCGATAGCAGGATGGGAATGGCGGCGACGTCGTAGACGGGGGAGTACGAAGAAATACCCGAAGACGAGCAGTACACCGATCGCAACAAGGGCGATTTTGGTTTCATCCGAGACCGTGATTGCGGACATCCATTGGCGAACAGAACGAACGAGTTCAGTCAGCATTTCGTCTAGAAGTGAAAGCTTCAATATGACATCCTGCACGGGCACTATTCGTGCAATCGTTCGCCAATGGTATCTCCGTTAAGCACGGTTTCGGATAGCGAATCCCAGAGTCCCATTAACAAGGAACGAACTCAAATCTCTGATTGGGTATCTATGATATCCGGAAACCCACGGTGAACGGAGATCACGATACCTCAAAAGCCGGTTGAAAACAGATTAGAGGTACCCTTCGATTCGTCGTGCCCACCCCTCGTCTGTAGCTCCCTTCCCCACCCCTGCCCCTTTCCACTACGGAACCCGACACTATTAGGAAAGATTGATACGACAACCGTAGCAAAAACTGAATACGAACGGTTGCGGGACGTCTTCGGACCGTGAAGCCAATCCCTCAATCGTACATACGCGGGGAAGCAACGCAGAGGTGGCATGGACTGTGAGCAAAGAATGGGAGCCAGAGAACGTGTTCGACGTCCTCGGGAGCGAGGTTGCTCGGCAAATTCTTGCGTTAGCCAGCCTCAAACCCCTGTCAGCCACCGAACTCGCCGAACACTGTGGGGTCTCGGAGCCAACGATTTATCGACGGATTCACGCGCTCCAGGAATACGATATGCTGGACGAACAGATGGAACTCGACGATGAGGGCCATCACTACAAACGATTCAGAACGAGCCTCAAGGAGGCACGGTTCCAAGTTGACGAAGGACAGTTCGATATCGATATCCAGCTCAAGAAAGACTACTCTGACAAGTTCACGGATTTCTGGAACGATCTGGAGAAGGGAGCGACAGAGGTCTCAAACGATACGAACGCAGACTCTCGTCATCGTGACAGTTCGTCGTCTGATCTCAGTGGTGGATAATCATGGCTGAGCCGCCGGAGTTCTGGAGTTTCCTCGTAGCCAATTCACTCCTGTTCATCGCCGGAGGAAGCTTGACCGCGCTCAGCTATCGAGCCTATCTTCGTATTCAGCAACGCAGCCTCCGCCTCGCAGCAGGAGGCTTCGCACTCATCACTCTCGGTGGCCTCCTCGACATCATCTATCAACTCGGTGTTCGGCAAGACTACAATCTTGGTGCCCGTGAATCGCTTGCGCTTCAAACGCTTGATAGCCTGGTTATTACTGCAGGACTTGTCGTTATTTTCTATGCCCTATCTCGGTACTGACTGTTTACGACGAAAGCCTGTTGGACGCTATATTCCGGACTTGGTTGATCATAATCCGTTGGATTAATCAGTTGTCGTAGGTGACGGTGAGTTCGGTGGTCGGTCTTCTTCATTTAGAGCATCCGGTTGTGGGGCTTCTCCAAACCCGCAACTAATAATGCGGATGAGGGCATCCTCAACGGATTCATCGAGTTCTGTTACGTCCTCCGTCTCAAGTTCAACGACAAACCCTGTTGTGATGTTCGGTGCTGTCGGGATGAACACTACATCACGCCCATCCGACGCACGATTTCCAGTCTTGAATCCAGTCATATACATCCCGGGCCACGTTTCAACTCGCACTGGCGTGCGTAGGTGGTCAGTGCCGTCAACAACCGTCTCGATTCCCATTTTCGAGGCGTTATAGACGATTCGCAATCCAGGGATACGATTCACGAGCGTATCCAGTGTGGCTTCAACGATTGTTCCAGTCGTCGTCCGCATTAATGAGCCGGTGACCAAGACGAGCCCAGCGAACCCGGCGAGAACGATTGCGACGCGAACGATTGGTGGCTGCACAGCATTCAATACCGGGAAACTAGCAAGCACACTGTATATCCATATGACAACATACGCTATGACGAGAAGCGGAGCAAGAACAACAAGACCACTCGCCGCATCTCCTCGCCACGTTGTGAGCCGGCCAGCCATATAATTAATCCAGACACCCCCAGCAGTCATCGCGTTTAGTAGAGATGAGAGTCATAACGTGAGACGGCAAAATATCCACATCGATTTCTTGGAGTGAATTGGCCCTGCTACCGGATCGAAAGCAGAGAGGAGTCATAATTCCTCGTTCATAGTTTCATTCCCCGAAAGCTAGGTACCACATAGCGACCAGCTTCTCGGTGGCTCCCCACAGTTTCGGTATATGTAGCTCTCCATCTCTTTCCTTATCGGCACAACGTGAGGTCCCACGTGGACGATGAACGGAAGAAAACTTGTTACTAGCCTCGTAGTCATAATGCTCTTGGTGGGCGCAACGCCAATGGGCGCCCTTGCGCAGGGAGCATCAGATCCCCAGCCAGTACTGCTGGACCAAGACACGACCCATATTGCGGACATCACTGTTGACGGACAACAGTACAGCGTCTACGAACACAAGAACGTCTTCTCCTGGGCCAGTGGCATCGACATCTACACAAATGGTGAGCGTGTCACCTCGGAATCGACTGCTGAAGCGGTCCTGACAGCACTCGCACAACGACGGGCTGTTCAAGACCTCGGAGCAGAGGACATCAATCAACTCCGCACGACGTCACAGAACGCCAGTACGGCAGCGACCAACGTATCATCGACGGCCACTGCAATCAACGAGACGCTCGTGTACATGGAGCGGATGAAAACGGTCCGCGAGAACGGGACGACGGTCTATAACGCGTCAGTCGAGGCAGCACCCCAAATCACCGAATTCAATGAAACCGCACGCGAACTGCACCCGCAACTTCGCTCCTTCGAGAACACTTCGACCGCGTACCGATCGAATGCAACAGCCCTCATCGACCTGCTCGAGCAGCGGGAGAACGGAACTGACGTCGATCCCCAGCGGCTCTACGCCCAGTACGCAGCAACACTCGACGCGAAAAACGATGTTTCGGACCATCTCGGATTCGACAGTATTGCCGAGCCACTCGGCGAGGTGGCCGGCACGAGCGAGACCATCGCGATGAACGTTTCATCAGTTCCCGAACGCGGAAACGAGACAGCACAACACTTCTGGAGAGTCCATAATGAGTCAACTGTCGCCGCAAACCAAACCGCAGCACTCGGCCTCGACGACTTCGAGTTCGATGACGTCCAAGACCGGGCCGAATCACTCGAAGAGGACTGGATGGAGGAGTGGAACTCGCGGCGGAGTCCCGCGTCCACAGTCTATCAGTCGATAGCTGCGATTGTGGTCGGTATTGCTGCGGTGGGTGGATACATCGCCTGGCGTCGGCGCTAATTTCGTCGCCCTCCCACTCGATCGATAGCTGTGTGAATCAGGGCGGAAGGACACAACTCACTTTGATTGAGTGAGTTCGGACTCATTGCGTCCACCATCGAAATCCCTGCCCAGAAACTCCTCGATATATACTTCCCAGGGGTCTGCACAGAGCCGTTCGAGACACGGCGGCTGGGGCGTATCGACGAGATCTCGCCGAACAATCTCTGTGTGTCGTGTCGTGATCGGAAAGGCTGTTCCACAGCGCGAACACGTGTGTGTTCATCTTTGGTTCCATGTTTCCACGTCCGAGTCCGTTGCAGTTAGTTGGGCGAGTTCTCTCCTTAGCGATCTGGAGCCACGAATATTGGAATGATAAATTCCCACATTGTCCAAGAGAACGCACCAATAGTGATTAGCCAGAAGAGCAATCCGAGCAGTAAGAGAGGGAGACTCTCCTGGAGGCTCTCCGCGTACCATGACTGCGTATAGATGAGTAGAGCCGTACCACCACCAACACCACCACAGTGGACAAGCACTTTGGTCAACTGCTCGTCTACTGGGAGGGAATTCGTCTGTTCTTCAGTAGTCGCCATTTTGATTGACTGTGAGCTCTGTTGGCTTTAGATATGGAGGTCGCCTTCAGAAGGCGAAAAACAAGAGATTAGCCGTGTTCTTTATAGAGGAGAGATGGCTCCTCCTCGGACATCAGCGCGGGCTCTGTCCACGGACACTCTGGATGTTCCACTCCCAACAGAGCTTTAGAAACGAAGATGCACTGTATGCCGCCAAGAACAACCGACCCAACATCGCCCAGCAGTTCGACGGTTAGGCGTACGTCTGGTAGGTGATGAACGCAGCTATTGCGAGAGAGACGACACCAAGCCCACGGGCGACCCACGTCCACCGGGCAGAAATCGCTTCGTCAGTGCCGTAGTCCCCGCGGCGTCGACGGGTCGGGCCGACGAACACGGACATCCGGAGCATGGTTCGCGGCGCGGCGAGGAACGCGACGCCGAGCGCGGCGCCGAGGACGACCGCAAGGAGTTCGCGTATCCCGGGCATCTACGAGCGAAGCCGTTCGATGCGCTTCTCCATTGGCGGGTGCGTCGAGACGATCCGCTGGAGGAAGCCACGGTCGGGACTGGAGATACAGAGTGCGCTCACCTGCTGGTCGATGTTCGCGTCGCGGCGCCGGTCACCGCGGGCGCGGCCACGACTTCGCTGGGCATTCCGGGCTGACTCGCGGGCTTGCTGGTTACCCTGATCGATTTTCTCAAGGGCACGGGCGAGCGGGTCGCCGGAGCCGATGGCACGTCTCGCGTCGGCGTCGGCGACGTACTCGCGGTACCGAGAGATGGCGA
>NZ_BBJO01000050.1 GCF_000739575.1 Halobellus rufus
GAACGCGACGGTCTACCCCTCTCACTCGAAATAAGTTACTGCGGTACACTATCGATCTCCTCAAGGGCCTCAGTAGCGACATCACCTAACTCACCAGCCTCGATATGCGAGTACCGCTCACGAACCATCTCCTCAGAATTATCGAGATATCGGGCCGCCACAGTATATCCGAATGCCCGGACCAGAACCTCGCCCATGCCACGACGGCCACCGTGCGGAGCAAGATAATCGTGTTTCGGATGGTCGATGTCGATCTCCGCGGCCTCCGAGAGTCGTTGGAGAATCGACCGTGCGCCGTCCGTCGTGATCGACGGCGGCCGAATGTCCACATCGAGCGCCAGCAGCAGGTCGCGAGCGTACTCCGCACGGCGTTCAATGATTGCTTCTGGGCGTTCCCCTCGTTCGGCGAGGTTTTCCCGGACGAGCCCTGCGAGCGTCCGTTGGTCGAACGTCGGAAACACCGGCCAGCGCTCCGTTGGTGGGTCCATCAACTGGCGATAGCTTCGCAACGGCGAGATCACCGGATCGGGAAGGCTCGCGGCATCCCATTGCTGTTTCTTCCGGTAGACGTCCATACTCCCGTCGTCGACGGAGAGGTCCTCCCAGCGGACGCCGCGCCGGCGCGGGTCGTTCGGATCGCGGAGGAGTTCGCCAACGCGGACGGCGGTGTACGCGAGGACAAACACCAGCGCCCGGTCACGAGCCGCCTTCAACGCCGCGTAGCGTGCTCGCTGCTTGTCGAGGGGATCAGTATCCTCCGGGAGTGTCGTGTACGCCTCGACGGCGTCGCGGGCCCGTTCGTCGACGTGACGGGTGAGGGCGTGGCGCTGTTCGGACGTCCAGGCCTGCTGGTCGCCGGGCTTGCGACCGTCGTCCTCCGGCAGCGGCGCCATCGCACTCGCTCGCTGCGCGTAGTGGGCCTCAAGATATCCCTCGTTGACGCACCAGCCACACCACGCAGAGATATAGCGGTAATAGGTTTGTACTGTGTTCTGCTTGAGTCCCCGATCTCCACCGAGATGTCGGGCGTACTCCCGGAACACGCGTTCGTCGAGATCGTCGAAGGTCGGCTCGCGGCCGACGTCGTCGGCGATCCCGGTCCAGTCGTCGGCGCCGCGGTCGCCGGCGGCCCACTCGGCGAACCGTTCGAGCTCGCGTGCAGCGTTACGTCGATAGTTCCCACCGCCGCCGCCCCGGCCTTTCCCCTTGTCTTGGAGGTAGCGCTCGAAGCTGTCGTCGAGCGGCGTCGAAAGCGCTCGGTCAGGCATTCACCGGCCTCCACCGTCCTGCAGCCCCGGTCTCGGGTCCTCTACCCTGGGGGAAGCGTCGTCGTGAGGCGGTTGCAGCATTCGTGCTTCACCGACGGCGCCGGGGTACTTCAAAGTGGTCG
>NZ_BBJO01000049.1 GCF_000739575.1 Halobellus rufus
CGCTCTTGTGAAGTACATTGTTGGTGAGTCAGAGAACTGCTCGGACAATCTCTTTGAGTGCTTCTCTACCCGGTTTGCGGAGGATTCGTCGCCGAAGTTGGAACGGTCTGAGATACGCTGTCAGTTTGTCTTTTGAGACGCCTCGGTGCGGCGAGAGCCACCGTCGCAAAAGCGACGCGTGGCTCTCGCAGGTGTTCACGTGCGCGTCTCCATCAACGTATTCGCCGTCGCCGTGAATCACTGATTCTCGGTGGAAGTTCTCATCATCGTCGAGTGGATCGTAGGCCCGAAATCCGTCGGTATAGACGGTCAGCGACTCCTTCTCGCGGTTGTCGAGAAGGAGTCGCACAGTCGATTCGTCAGCGGATTTCGCTGGAATGACGTATCGCTGATCGCTGCCGCGATCAACGAGTGTGAATACTGGCGGCTTGTCCCCCTCGTATGTTCCCCGTCCGCGTTTCGAGAGGGCACGCGAGCGCGACTCCCGGTCGCGCTCGCGGCCTTTCTTCCCGGCGGAGACGTAGAATTCATCGATCTCAACCGGGCCAACGAGGGAGATGGCTGGCGCGTCGAGCGTTCTGGCGAACTGCTCGACGCGCCGGCGAATCGATCGATACGAAACATCAATTTCAGCGTCTAACTGGCGGATACTCGTGTTGAACCGGAGGAACGAGTAGTACGCGAACAAGAGCTTGTCGAGGCCGATCTTCGCGTGCGCGAAGATCGTGCCGGTCTTGTCGTTGAATGTACGGTCGCAATCCTTACAGAGATACCGCTGATACTCTCGATAGCTGCCGTGTTTGATCACTGACTCAGACTGGCAGCGCGGGCAACAGAGGCCCTCGCGCCAGCGAACCTGCTCCAGCAGGTTCGCGGCGCTCGTCTCCGAACTCAGCAATTCAAATGGAAACATTGCGTTCGGGTGACGCGGACGCGTCGCCCTTGCCCGCTACGCTTTCACAGCGTCAGCTCTACCCGACCAACAATCTGCTTCCGAAGAGCGTACCAAGGTAATACTGAGTCACTTACTTTTTGAGATATACTCTATGTCCCACTCTATCACGGTGCCGTACTCACTCGGATACTGCCTAAATTCGGATCTGGTAGGATTCTCAGAACCGGTAGCACGGACGCTCCAATTAACCATTCGATGAGAAGCAGTGTTAGGGCATTCAGTGTTCTGCTTAC
>NZ_BBJO01000048.1 GCF_000739575.1 Halobellus rufus
TTTCGACGACGAGATGGGCGGCCTCGACGGCGAGATGGACGAGTTCGGGGGCGGCGACGACTTCGGCGGGAACGACGACTTCGGCGGCGCGGACGTCGATCCCGACACCATCGCCGATATGGAAGACCGCCTCTCCGAACTCGAAAACGAGGTGAGTTCGATCTCCTCGAAGATGAACACCGTCCGCGAGGAGAACAAGCAGATCGGCGAGACCGTCGAAGAACTCGACGAGACCATCCGCAAACTCCTCGACATCTACGAGATGGTGACCCGCGGCATCAACCCGTTCGTCGACGACGCCAGAGAGATGGGCGGGCTGGAAGGCGACGGCGCGTTCGGGCTCTTCGAGATGGAAGAAGAGACCGAGGAGGACCTCGACTCCGACGTCGTGAACGCCGACGCCGAGTCGTTCTTCGACGAGGACTTCGGCGACATCGACGCCGAAGCCGACGAGGCCGAACTGGCCGCCGAGGACGAACTCACGGAGGAAGAACGGGAGGACCCGGGTGCGACCCTCGAAGACGACGAGGCCGACGCGGAGGAGGCGACGAGCGGAACGAGCTTCGACGATCTGAAATCGGAGTACGAGGAGAACGACGGCTGGGACGACATCGACGAGGAAGCCGACGGCGAGTCCGACGCGGACGGAGACGAGGACTCGGAGGACGAATCCGCCGACGCACTCGAGGACGCCGAGGCGGCAGCGACCGTCGATCCCGACGAGACGCTGTTCGAGACCGACGAGCCCGAAGACGACGGGGCAGCCGATAACCAGCCCGGAGACGACGAGAGCGCAGCGAACGGGACCGTCGACGCGGCGTCGACCGAGGCGGCGTCGACGACTGGCGGATCGGAACAGCCCCGGAGCGACGCAGCAGGCGACGCGTACCTGACGTCGTTGCCGGCGCGGTACACCGCCGAGTCCGTCGTGTTGCGATGGACGCGCTTCCTCGTCGAAACCGGCGGCGCGATCGGCGCTGCCCGGGCGCTGCGACAGTACCGCGCACAGGGGTGGATCACCCGCTCGGTCGAGCGGACGATGAGCGAGCACGTCCGCAACGCGGCCACGGCGAGCACCACGGAACGACCGCAGGATCTCCGCGTCGAGCACCACAGAGAGAGCCTGACCTACATCAGCCGACTCGCCGGCGATGTCGAGGAATCTCGGCTCCTCGAAGAGCTGTCGGCGCTCGGAGGTGGCGTCAATGGGATTCGGCGTTAGCGGGTCGACCGCTGTCATCTTCCTCGGCGTGTTGATCGCATCGGGGACGCTCTACACGGCGGCCGCGGGCAGCGCAGAGCAGATCTCCGAGGCGCGCGAGGAGCACGACGAGGACCTCCTCGATCGTCGTAATACCGACTTGGAGGTTACGAACGCGGTGTACAACGACTCGACCGACGCACTCGAAATCGACGTCGAAAACACCGGAACGACGACGCTGTCGGTGAACGGGACGAGCGTCCTCGTCGACAACGTCCACCAAGTACAGTTTTCGACGACAGTCGAGAGTGACTCGGGGTCGGACGCCGACACCGACGTGTGGGGCGCGGGTCAGACGCTCGTGATCGACGTGACCGTGGACACGACACCCGACCGCGTCACCGTCGTCGCCGAGAACGGCGTCGCCGCGAGCAACTCGACGATCGAGGTGAGCTAGATGGCCGACGTATCCGTTCCGAGCCTGATCCTGTTCATCGCGAGCATCGTCATCGCCGCGGGCGTCGCGGGCGTCCTCATCGACACCGTGACGGGGATCAGCGGCTCGCTCGACGACCGCGGCGCGGACGTCGCAGAGAACATCCGGACCGACGTGGAGGTCATCAGCAGCGCGGAGGCCGGCGTCTACAACGACTCGACCGGCGAACTCACGCTGTACGTGAAAAATACCGGACGGCGGACCTTACCGGCCACCGGCGAGACGTTCGACGTCATCGTCGACGCGCAGTACCGCGCGAACGTCTCCGTGTCGGTCGCCGGCGACGCCGACGCCGACGAGTGGGAGCCCCACGACGTCGTCGAGGTGACGATCGGCGACCTCGCCTTAGACGAGGGCGACCACCAGGTCACGCTCGTCGTCGACGGCGACGAGGAGGTGTTCCGGTTCAACCGATGAGCGCGAATCACTTCCCGATCGGAATGAAAGACCACGATCGGCTCGAGAAGGAACTCGGCGGGGGGATCCCGAAGGGATCGATCGTGCTCATCGAGGGCGACTACGGAGCGGGCAAGAGCGTGCTCTCCCAGCGGTTCACCTACGGGTTCAACCAGGAGGGCGTCACGACGACGCTCGTCTCGACGGAGCTCGGCGTCCGGGGCTTCCTCGATCAGATGCACTCGCTGAACTACGACGTCGTCAAGCCGCTGCTCGACGAGGAGATACTCTTCATTCCCGCCGAGATCGACGCCTCGGGCGCGCTCACCGGCGGCGGCGACGAGGAGCGAAAGCAGCTCCTCCGGCTGATGATGGAGGCGGAGACGATGTGGGAGGGCGACGTCATCCTCATCGACACGTTCGACGCGATCCTCCGGAACGACCCGATGTTCGAGGCGCTCGTCAGACAGAACGAGGAGCGACAGGCCGCCTTGGAGATCATCTCCTTCTTCCGCGAACTGACGACGAAGGGGAAGACGATCGTGCTCACGGTCGACCCCTCGACGGTCGACGAGGAGGCCATCGGCCCGTTCCGCTCGATCGCGGACGTCTATCTCAAACTGGAGATGGTCGAGGTCGGCAACGACATCCGGCGGAACATCTTCGTGAAGCGGTTCGCCGGGATGGGCGAACAGGTCGGTGACCGCGTCGGCTTCTCCGTCCGCTCGGGGATCGGCATCGTCATCGAGTCCAGGAGTGTCGCATAATGGCCACCGAACACGGCTCCGCGAAGATCGACGACGAACTGCGGAAACACGCCGGCCGGTGGGGCCACCTGCGCGACCACCTCAAGCGCTTCCGGCAGATCACCGGCGAGTTCCCGATGTTCGTCGACGGCCCGGACGGCTACGAGTCGCGGCGGCCGAACATCATCTACCACCTCGGCGGGCCGATCTACTGTCAGGTGTACGGGAACTTCGGCGAGACGACGAAGTACTACACGATCGAGCCGGAACTCGACGAGCCGGAGCACGACATCTTCGATCAGGTGAAGGACAAACTCCTCGAGCGGTCGGTGTCGAAGCCGGCCCCAGCCGAGGAGACCGAGTACGAAGACCGGATCCAGGAACTGCTCGAAGAGATCGTCGTCCTCGAAAACGAGCGCAACGGCCGCCTCGCGGAGTTGGTCCAGCGCCTCGAACTCGGCCCGCTCGAAGTCACCGAGGAGACCTACGAGAAGGTCCGGTACCGGCTCGTCCGCGACATCGTCGGTCTCGGCCCGCTGGAACCGATTATGCGCGACCCCGCGAACGAGGACATACACGTGATCGGACCGCGGCAGGTCGACGTCGATCACGGCGAGTTCGGCCTCTTGGAGACGACCGTCGAGTTCGACAACCCCGAGCAGTACGACAACTGGCTCCGGAACATGGGCGAGCGGATCGGCGACCCGGTCTCGGACGCCCACCCGATCGTCGACTCGACGCTCCCCGACGGATCGCGTATCAACATCATCTACTCCGACGACGTGTCGCTGAAGGGCTCCTCGCTCACGATCCGTCAGGGCGACGACGTCCCGCTGTCGGTGTTTCAGATCGCGAAGTGGGGGACGCTCTCGCCGGAACTGTGCGCGTACCTCTGGATCGCCCTGGAGAACGAGCGGACGGTCTTCGTCGTCGGCGAGACGGCGTCCGGGAAGACGACGACGCTCAACGCGATCACGTCGTTCATCCCCCGCGACTCGAAGATCTACACCGCGGAGGACACCGCCGAGGTGCTGCCCCCTCACAACACGTGGCAGCAACTCCTGACCCGCGAGGGGCGCGGCACGGACTCGGAGGTCGACATGTTCGACCTCGTCGCCGCCGCGCTGCGGTCGCGTCCCGACTACATCATCGTGGGGGAGGTCCGTGGCGAGGAGGGTCGGATGGCGTTCCAGGCGGCACAGACCGGTCACCCGGTGATGCTGACGTTCCACGCGAGCGACATCGTCTCGATGATCCAGCGGTTCACCGGCGACCCGATCAACGTCCCCGAGACGTTCATGTCGAACGCCGACATCGCGCTGTTCCAGAACCGGGTCAAACGGAGCAACGACACCCTCCGACGCGTCACCTCCGTCCAGGAGATCGAGGGCTACTCCAAGGAGATGGGCGGCGTCGTCACCCGCGAGGCGTTCTACTGGGACCCCGTCGAGGACCGGATCGTCTTCCAGGGTCGCAACAACTCCTACATCATGGAGGAGAAGATCGCGACGCTGCTCGGCTACGACGACACCAGGAAGATCTACGAGGACATCGAGTTCCGCACGAAACTCATCCGCCGGGCGATCCAGGAGAACATCGTCGGCTACCACGAGGTCAACGAGTTCATCGAGGACTTCCAGCGCGACGGCACCGAAGGCATCCCGTTCGATATGACGAGGGTAGACTGATGACCGGGGGGACGGCGCGGTCGTTACGGCGGCGACGGCGACCGTCCCGCACCTGCGGGCACCCGACGCGACTCCCGGCGGTGAGAGCCGATGAGTGAGACCAGAGCGGACATCGACGCCGGCTGGAGCGCACAGCGCAAGCAGTTGCGACAGTTCGCCTCCTCGGTGCTCGACGCGTACGAACAGATGCCGATGGACAACCGGAAGTACGCGCTCACGGTTCTCGTCCCGACGTTCGTCCTGTTTCTTCTGGGCGTCGCGGGCGCGATCTGGCTCCCGCTGGCGGTCCTCGTTCGGATACCGGTCTTCCTCCTCGGCGCGCTGATGCTGCTCGCGGGCGTGCTGTATCCCCGCCTGCTCGTCGAAGAGCAGCGGCGCGGACTCGAGAACCAACTGCATCTCGTGATCACGCACCTCACCGTGCTGTCGACGACGAACATCGACCGGGTGGCGGTGTTCAGACAGCTCGGGCGCGAGGAGGAGTACGGCGAACTGGCGGTGGAGATGCGGCGGATCACCGAACTGGTCGACACGTGGAACCAGTCGCTCGACGACGCCCTGCAGCGTCGGGCGCGGGCGGTTCCCTCGCGGGAACTGGGCGACTTCCTCGACCGGCTCGCCTACTCGCTGAACGCCGGACAGGCGCTCGACGACTTCCTGCTCGGCGAACAGCGGACGATGATCGAGAAGTACGTCACCGTTTACGAGGGCGCGCTCGGGAACCTCGAAGTGATGAAGGACCTGTATCTCTCGATGATCCTGTCGATGACGTTCGCGATCATCAATGCGATCGTCCTGCCGATCCTGACCGGCACGGACGCGACGGTGACGATCGCGGCCGTCATCGTGCTGTTCGTCTTCGTGCAGTTGGGCTTTTACTACGTCATCAAGACGATGTCGCCGTACGATCCGCTGTGGTACCAGCAGCCGGAGTACCGGACGAAGATCGACCGTCAGATCGACATCGCGCTGTACGGCGCGGTCGCCCTGAGCCTCGTCTTCGTCGGGATCCTCGGTCTCGGTCTGATGGGGTGGACGCCCGTCGGCCAGAGCGTCCAGCGCGTGATGCTCGACGCGCCGGTCCCGCTGCTCATCGCGACGCCGCTGACGCCGCTTGCCGTCCCGGGACTGGTGGCCCGGCACCACGAGAACCACATCAAAGAGCGCGACGAGGAGTACCCCGGATTCATCCGCGCGCTCGGGGCCTCCGAGAGCGCCAAGCAGTCGACCACCCGCGCGGTGCTCGAAACCCTCCGAGAGAAGGACTTCGGCGTCCTCTCGAGGGAGATCGACCGGCTGTACGTCAGGCTGAATATGCGGGTCGGCCCCGACCGCTCGTGGTTCTTCTTCACCGCCGAGACGAGTTCGTACCTCATCCAGAAGTTCTCGGAGATGTACCTCGTGGGGCGGCAGATGGGCGGGACGCCGAAGCAGCTCGGCGAGCTCATCTCGGACAACATGAACGAGGTGCTCAAGCTCCGGCGACAGCGACAACAGGCGACGGTCACGCTCATCGGCGTCCTCTACGGCATCACCGCCTCGGCGTCGTTCGCCTTCTTCATCGGCCTCGAGGTCGTCGAGATCCTCGCGACGTTCTCCTCGTCGATGAACCTCGCGCAGTTCGAGTTCGGACAGCTGATCTACGCCGGCGTCTACGACATCCCCGTCATCGAGTACCTCCTGTCGCTGATCATCCTGTTCAACGGCGTCCTCTCGGCGCTGATGATCCGGATGGTCGACGGCGGCCACAAGGCGAACGCCTACCTCCACTTCGTCGTCCTCGTCTGGATCGGCTGCGGCAGCGCCGTGGCGACCTCGACGCTCGCGGGGGGGTTGATCAGCGTATGACGGCCACCGACTCCGACGGCGACGAGGCGAACGAAGACGGCGGCGGGCGGCGCTCCCAACTGCTCGAGAAGTTCACGTCGCGGGCGGCGAACGGCGAAGCGGCACCGGGGGCCGGGCGGGCCTCGGAGACGGACGCGTCGTCGACGTCGGCGGAGAAACGAAACACCGGTTCCGGCGAGTCGATCGTCGTCGACTTCGTCGCCAACTTCGTCGCCGGCGGCGACGCCACGTTCGACCCGGTCAAGGGTCGGGTGCTGATGAGCGGCCGCCGGCTCGTGCTCGCGACCTCGAGGACCAAGACGACGATCCCGATCACGTCGATCTTCGACATCGCCGTCGGGCAGGTTCCCCAAGAGGTCGAGGAGTTCTTCGACTACACCGTGATGGTCGGGTACGTCGAAGACGACTACCGTCGAACGACCGTCATCGGCGGCGAGCGAGAGACGATCGAGAAGTTCTCGCTGCTGCTGTTCCGCGCGACGCTCAACGGCTCGACGGCGCTCGTCACGCACCCCGCCAAGGTCGGCGGGCGCGTGATGGACACGAGCGCGCAGAAGACGGGGCTCCAACTCGACTACGAGTCCGTCACGTTCCCCGGGAGCGACATCGACGCGGATTCCGACGCGCCGTTCTCGATCGACCTCGCCTCGGTGATCTTCTTCGAGGTGATCGAGCGCTCGGACGAGGACGGCGACTCCCGACTCGTCCTGTCGGTCCAGCACGTCGAGAACGGACAGACGGTCACCTCCGAGATCTCGATGACGTCCCGGCGGAAGATGAACATCCTCGGTCGCTACCTGCGGTTGATCTACCACTGGATCAAGAGCGACGTCCGCGACGTCGACGTCGAGGAGCCGGAACTGGAGGTGCTGGTCGGGCTGTACTCCACGCCGGAGGACATCGACCTCGCTTCGCTGCTCGACATCGGTGCCGCCGAACTCGACGCCCGGTTGGCCTCGCTGTACGAGGACGATCTGATCACCGCAGAAGAGCCGCCGATCGACCTCACGCCGCAGGGACGGTTCATCGTCAACGAGGAGTTCGAGGACGTGAACGTCTGACCGGGCGTCTCGTGAGGTGCCCGCCGCGTCCGCTATCGCATCTCGTCGAGCGGCACGAACGCGTCGGCGTCGGCGGAGAGCCACGCGTCGACGTGTTCACAACAGCTCTCGCGTCGGGGGTAGATCGTGCACCGGTCCGGGCGCTCCTCGTAGCGGACGACGACGCTGCGGAGCTCGAACGGGCCGCTCTGTGGGGCGGGATGCTACGCGCTGGTCGAGGCACCGACATTCCGTTCTCGGGATCTCCGGGCGAATCGGACATCTCAGTCCACGAGATCTGTACGCCGCGGACCTACTAAACCACTACTGTTGACAGGCAAGTTCCGCCGCCGGGGACGGAGTAAAGTGCCCCCGAGCGCCAACGGACAGGGAGAGATGGTAGATCCGACTTCCGACCTCGGAGAAGACGTCGACGAGGAGGACGCTCCCTCGTGTGCTGCCTGCGGTACGAAGATCATCCAGTCGCCGACGCACCGCGTCGTCACCCGGGTCGAAGACGGACGCGTACAGACCCGACACTTCTGTTCAGACGAGTGCAAAGCGGCACACGGCGCGGACGCCTGAACCGCTCACGCCGGTTGACCGAACGGGCGTCGTAACCGGTCAGCGGCGCTCCTCGACGCCCGACCAGAACCGATCGACGCCGTATTCGAGCATGTCCGGACTGACTGGCGCGAACTCCGTCCGCTCGGTCTCCGGGAGGTACTCCCGGACGCTGTCCCAAGAGGCCCGAGCGTAGCGGGCGTCGACCAGCGCGCGAATGCCGACCTCCTCGCGCCCGCGGATGACGCGGCCGACGGCCTGTCTAGCCTTCCTGACCGCCGGAACCGTGAGCGCCGTCTCGAAGCCGCTGCGACCGCCCTGTCCGTCGGAGCCGAACCGCCGGTCGTAGGCCGTCTTCAGCGCGCGCGTCCGCGGACTGGACGTGTCGATGATCGGGACGCCGCAGACGACGGCCGCGGCCAGTCTGTCGCCGCGGTAGTCGACGCCCTCGGTGAGCGTGCCGCGGAGACTGGTCACGAGCACCTTCGGGTCGCCGCCGAAGAACTCCGCCTTCAGCGACTCCGTCGCCTCGTCGCCGGAGGACTCGTCGAGCAGCACCGGCCGGTCGAGCCGCTCGGTGAGTTCTTCGGCCATCCACGACGCCTCGGCGTAGTTCGGCATCCCGACGAGCACATTCCCCGGGGATCGCGCGACGTCGCAGACGGCGTCGACGTGGGCGCGCCGGGTCCGGTTCTCCTCGCCCCGCGGCCCCCGGTTCTCGTGGGTGAACTTCGGCACGTCGACGGCGAAGGACGCGCGGTTCTCCGCCGGGAACGAGAGCCCGTAGGTCCGCGTCTCGACCGGCCGTCCGGCCTCGGACAGGGCGTCTAAGCCCGTCACTTCGCGGAAGACGTCCATCGGCGCGAGCGTCGCCGACATCAGCACGCCGCCGCCGAACTCGCCGAGGCGCTCGGCGATGGCGTCGCCCGGCACGCAGTTGTGCAGCGCGAGTCGGGCGTTGTAGGCGCGTCGCCACGAGTCCGGTTGCGCCGTCTCGTCCCACGTCCGTTCGAGTTCGATCTCTCGGAAGTACGCCACGTGATCGGCCCGGACCCAGTTCGCGAGCGTCCGCCCGACGCCGGGCGCGGCGCGGCGGACATCGTCGTCCTCGGCCTCGTTCAAGATGCGGGCGACCACCGCGCCGACGGACTCGGCGCGGAGCCACGCCGACTCGTCGTAGCCGGCGTCCTCGGCCCACTCGGTCAGGTCGTCGACGGCGGGAGATTCGGGCTCGCGCAGGGGGATCTCGTCGTCGTCCAGCCGCGAGAGGTCCGCGCGCCAGTCCGGGAGCGTCCGGTCGAGGTGCGCGCGCACGCGGCGGTCGAGCTCCGATCGGAGGTCCGAGACGAACTCCCGCGTCTCTCTGAGTTCCCGGAGGGAGACGTCCGCGTCGGCGAGTTCGCCCCTGACGAGGTCGGCGTCGGCGTTTCCGCTGCGCTCGTCGCCCGCGCGCTCCTTCCCCGCGTCCTCGAACTCGACGGGCTGGATCACGCGCGTCAGTTCGTTCTCGGCGTCGCGGAGCGTGGCGTCGCCGACGCCGTCGCTGACGAGGTCGCGGACGCGCGGTTCGAGCATGTGCGCCTCGTCGCAGATCACGAACGTCGTCTCGTCGACGAGCGCCCCCGTGAAGGAGCCGACCGTCGTCGGGTCGAAGGCGTGGTAGTAGTTCCCGAGGACGACTTCGACGTGCGGCAGCACCGCCCCCATCACCGAGTGCGGGCACGTGCCGTACCCCGCGCTCAGGCGGACGAGCTCCTCGGTGTCGACGTGCCCCAACTCGGTGACGTCGAAGGGGACGGCCTCGATCGGATCGCCCTCCTCGGGCACGTCGTCGAGGAAGGTGGCGTAGAACGGGCAGTACTCGGTGTCGCCGTACTCGGACGTCTCGGGCAGGTACGGCGTGGGTTCGCCCGCGGTGGAGAGGTAGTCCGGCCCCTGCGTCGAACCCGTATCGAGGAGTCCGGTCTGGGTCTGGCGGGCCTCCGAGACGAGGGTGCCGGTCGAGGTCCGTCCGCCCTCCCCCACGAGGTTCCGGGTGCGCTCGCGGAGCCCCTCGCAGCGGTCGTACACGGTCTCGTCGTCGACGCCCGCGACGCCCTCGCGGCTGTACGGGCAGACGTCGGCCTTACCGACGAGCGTCAGTCCCGACACCGGGTTCCACTCCTCCGGGAGGCCGTCGTTGATCGTCCGGAGGTCGGCCTCGAACTGCCTGAGCTGTTGCTTGACGCTCGTCAGGGCTACCACGCGCTCGTAGTCGGAATCGGGGTCGCGAACGCGGTCGATGCCGGCGGTGAGCGCGAGCATCGTCTTGCCCGTGCCGCAGGCACCCTCGACCACCAGAAAGCCGTCGTCCTCGGCGGTCTCGACGGCGGCGTCGATCCCGTCGGCTTGCTCCGGATAGGGCTCGTCGTGACCGAAGACCGCCTGCCAACTCACGTCACTCACTCGCTGGGCCGCGTTCATATCGGTGTCGGTGACTGGCCGCGGCTTCGTATATGAACGTTCGTCGGTCGCGTGACTCCTCGCCGAGCAAGTGGATTCGGGGAGGGCCGAAGCGGTTACCGACGCGAGCGGTCTGCGGGCCGGTCGCCGTCGTCGCCACCGCCGACACAGACGACGACCGACTCGGGGGCCGGCGCGTACACCGTCATCTCGCGTCCCTTCACGGAGTAGCGAGTGCCGATGTCGCGAACGAGGCCGGCCTCGCGGAGGTTGCCGAGGTGGTGTCGCACGTTCTGCAACGACGTGTCGACCGCCTCGGCGAGTTCGGATGCGGTCGCGGGGTCGTCTTGGAGAGCCGAGAGAATCGACCGGGAGTTACCAGCGGAGAGACAGGATATCAGCCGCGCTGCGTCGGGGTCGTCGAGCGAGAGCACGCGAACGTCGCCGTCGGTCTCGTCGGCGACGTGTGACTCTGCTTCTGCCGGGAGCAGGCTCGACATACTACTCGGATTACGGTACTCGGACCTAAACGTTTCGGAATTCCGACACACTCGCCGTCACGCGTGATCGGTGAGGTCACACCTCGATTGGCGGGGAGTGAGTCACGTCGCGCTCTGGGTACCCGTCGCCTTTTAGGACGATACGGCACGAAATACGGCGTGATGATCACGAGCGACCGGATGGCCGCGGTCGATCGCAACGCCGAGGCGCTCGCCGTCCCGCGCAAGCAACTGATGGAATCCAGCGGGAACGCCGTCGCGCGCGCCGCGCGCGATCTCGTCGATCCCGGTGCGACCGTCGCCGTCGTCGCGGGACGCGGCAACAACGGCGGCGACGCGTTCGTCGCCGCGCGGTTTCTGAACGCCTACGACGTGACCGTCCACCTCCTCGGCCGTCCCGAATCGATCGCGACCGACATCGCCCGGGAGAACTGGGAGGCGCTCCGCGCGGCCGAGTACGACGCGCGGACCGTCACCGACTCCGCCGACCTCGACCTCGGCGATCCGGACCTCGTCGTCGACGGGATGCTGGGAACGGGCGTGACCGGCGCGCTGCGCGAACCGGAGGCGACCGCCGCCGAGGCGATCAACGACCACGACGCGGCCGTGCTGGCCGTCGACGTTCCCTCCGGCGTCGACGCCGATACCGGCGAGACCGCGGGCATCCACGTCGACGCCGACCGCGTGGTGACGTTCCACGACGAGAAGCCGGGCCTGTCGGCGCTCGACGCCGACGTGACGGTCGCAGACATCGGCATCCCGGACGCGGCCGAACTGTTCACCGGCCCCGGCGACCTCCTCGCGCTCGGCCGCCCGGCGGAGAGCCACAAGGGCGACTTCGGCGAGGTGCTCGTCGTCGGCGGGGGACCCTACACCGGCGCGCCGGCGCTCGCCGCGCAGTCGGCGCTGCGGGCGGGCGCGGATCTCGTCCGCGTCGCCTGTCCCGACGCCGTCGCCCGCGAGATACAGGCCTACAGCGAGAACCTCATCCTCCGCCCGTACGACGGCGCACACCTCGGACCCGAACAGGTCGATCGACTGCTCGAACTGGCTTCCGACCACGACGTCACCGTCTTCGGTCCGGGACTCGGCGACCGCGACGAGACGCTCGCGGCGGTTCGGGAGTTCCTCGAACGCTACGGTGGAACGGCCGTCGTCGACGCCGACGCGCTGCAGGTTGTCCCCGAGGTCGACACCGACGCGACGCTCGTGTGTACGCCGCATCAGGGCGAGTTGCGAAAGATGGGCGGAGAGACCGACTCGGAGTGGCGGACCCGCGCCGACCTCGTCTCCGAGTTCGCGGCCGATCTGGGACACGTGCTGCTCGTGAAAGGGGCCTACGACGTGATCTCCGACGGCACGGAGACGCGCGTGAACCGGACCGGAAACCCGGGGATGACCGTCGGCGGCACCGGCGACGTCCTCGCGGGAGCGGCGGGCGCGCTCGCCTGCGTGCTCTCTCCCCTACAGGCGGCGGCGGTCGCGGCGTACGCCAACGGCAGCGCCGGCGACGCGGCGGTCGAGGAGAACGGCTACGGACTCCTCGCGACGGATCTGATCGACAGACTCCCCGCGGCACTTCGGAGGGACGAAGCGTGAGGAGCGACGATACCACAGACGAGATGACACACGAGCGCGACGAGGACCCAGAGGGAACCGAGAGCGCCGAGCGGACCGAGAACGACGAGACCGAACTCACCCACGTCGACGACGCGGGCGACGTCCAGATGGTCGACGTCGGCGCGAAGCCCGACACGAGCCGGCGCGCCGTCGCCCGCGGGACGATCCACCTCTCCCCGTCGACGATCGAGGCGATCACGGAAAACGAAATCGGCAAGGGCGACGTGCTCGCGACCGCCCGCGTCGGCGCGGTGCAGGCCGTCAAACACACGTGGGAGACGATCCCGATGTGCCACCAGATCCCGATCACCAACGTCGACACCGACTTCGCGGTCGAGGACGATCGCGTGACGCTCACAGTCGCCGTCGAGACGACCGGCAAGACCGGCTGCGAGATGGAGGCGCTGGAGGGAGTCACGACCGGGCTGAACGTCGTCTGGGACATGGTGAAGGCCGCCGAGAAGGACGAGGACGGACAGTACCCCGGCACCAAGATCGACGGCGTCGAGGTCGTCTCCAAAGAGAAGCGGCGGCTCGAAGACTAGCCGGGGCTATCGGCCGTCGACGGACGCTTCCGAGGTTGCGTCGTCGGTCTCGGCGGTGGCGTCGCCCGTGTCCGCGGACTCCGCCGGCGCGTGCAGGGCGGCCGCCTTCGATCGCGCTTTCTCGACGATCGCCGGGCGCGCGGCGAACTCGACGAGGACCTCCTCGTCGGTGTACTCCTCGCGCTCGACGTGCCCGTGGTCGTAGATCCACGAGACGAGGCTCATCGCGTCGTCCGAGAGCGGCAAGAGCAGGCGTTCCTCGCGCCACTCGGGCAGTTCCGCCTCGATGCGGGCGGTCAGTTCCTCGACGTTCTCGCCGGTGAGACCCGAGACGGTCACCGGATTCGGCGCGAGCGCGTCGAGCGCGGCGCGCTTTTCTGCCAACTCCGCGTCGTCGACGCGGTCGATCTTGTTGAGGACAGTCACGATCGGGGCCTCGTTGCGCTCGTACAGCGTGTCGTGACAGGTGATGAGCTTCTCGCGCATCTCGTCGACCGGCTCGGAGGCGTCGACGACGAGCAACACGAGGTCCGCGCGGTACACCGAGTCGAGCGTCGACTCGAAGGACTCGACGAGCCAGTGAGGCAGGTCCGAGATGAACCCGACCGTGTCGGTCAGGAGGACGTCCCGCGTTCCGGTGTCGGCGCGGCGCGTCGTCGTGCCGAGCGTCGTGAACAGTCGGTCTTCGGACTCGGCGGTCGGGTCGAGGTCGGGGTGGAGGTCCTCGTTCTCGCCGACGTCTAAGTCGTCCGCGAGCCGTCGCATCAGCGTGGACTTGCCGGCGTTCGTGTAGCCCGCGAGCGCGACGAGGTCGAATCCGGACTCCCGCCGCTGCTCGCGGCGGGTCTCCTCCTTGTCGGCGATGGTGTCGAGTTCCTGCTTGATCCGCGAGATCTGGGCTTTGATGTCCCGCTCGCGGCTCTCGTCGTACTCGCCGAGCCCCATGAACCCCGGGCGCTCGTCGCGCTTCGCCAGCGACGCCTTCGCCTCCGCGCGCGGGAGTTCGTAGCGCAACTCCGCCAGTTCGACCTGCAACTGCGCCTTTCGGGTGTTCGCGCGCTGGCCGAAGATCTCCAGGATGAGCGTGAAGCGGTCGATGACCTCGACGCCCTCCGGGAGCTTCCCGCCGATGTTGTACGTCTGATACGGACCGAGCCGGTTGTCGACGATGACCGCCGCGGCGTCGGTCTCTCGGACCAGCGCGGCCAGTTCGTCGACCTTCCCCTCGCCGAAGTGGTAGGCGGCGTCCTCCTCGCGCGACTGCGAGAGCCGCCCCACGACGTCGTAGCCGGCTGCGTTCGCGAGATCCGAGATCTCCGTCAGATCCGCGTCCTCGCCGCCGTCGACTCGCTTCGCGACGACGACCCGCCCTGCTCCGCTCATACCGTCACCGCGAACGCGGTGAGTTCGCTGTGTTTCACCTGCACTGTCTGGATAGGGATAGGGGGCCGAACCACTTGAACGCTACCCGAGCAGCGGTCGAAACCAACTCAACTTCCGACGGGATGTGTTACTCCCCGTAGCAAAGATGATCGTAGAATATGGATTTTGAAACGATCTATAACTCGAATTTTGTAGTTAAGTTTAAACACGTGTGGCTCAGAGAGATGACACTCAATGATACGTCGGATTCGTTCCCAGTTTCTCCCACCCGACGCGACGCTCTTCGTCGCGCTCGCGACCGCGTGGGGCCTGTCGTTCGTCGCCATCGAAGCCGGACTCGCCACCGTCCCGCCGCTGTACTTCGCGGGCGTTCGGTACGCCCTCGCCGGGATCCTCGTCCTCGCGTACGCCGCGTTCGCGACCGACCGCGTGCGCCCGCAGGGCCGCACCGAGTGGCTCAACGTCGCCGTCGTCGGGCTCTTCCTCGTCGGCGGCTACCACGCGCTCTTGTACCTCGGACAGCTCTCGGTCTCCGGCCCCGTCGCGGCCGTCGTCGTGAGCCTCTCGCCCGTCCTGACCGCGGCGTTCGCCGCGACGCTCTTGGACGACTCGCTCGATTGGATCGCCGGTGTCGGCTTCCTCCTGGGTCTCGTCGGCGTCGCCGTCGTCGCCGACTTCGATCCCGCGAACCTCCTCGACGGCGACGTCCTCGGAATCGCGATCCTGTTCGTCGCCGCAGGCACCTTCGCGCTCGGATCGGTGCTGTCGACGCCGCTCCGTACGACGCTCTCGGACGTCTCGATGCAGGGCTGGGCGATGCTCCTCGGCGCTGGGACGCTCTTCGCGGGGTCCTTCGCCCGCGGCGAGGCCGTCGCGACCGTCGAGTGGTCGACGACCGCGCTGGCCGCCCTGGCGTACCTGACGGTGATCTCCGGCGTCATCGGCTTCCTCATCTACTTCGCGCTCCACGAGCGCGTCGGCCCCGCCGAGAGCAACCTCGTGAGCTACTTCCAGCCGATCGTCGCCGCCCTCGGCGCGTGGGCGCTGTTCGGCCAGACGGTGACCGCGACGACCGTCGTCGGCTTCCTCGGCATCTTCGCCGGGTTCCTCCTCGTGAAGCACGAGGTCGTCGGCGTGCGCGTTGACGGTGCGCTCCGAGACGTCGGTCTCGGACGCGCGATCCGTAGGCGCGTCTGTGCGCTGGTCGGGGACGCCCTCACCCCCGAACGCGATAGTCACTGCGAGAACCTATCGGACCCGACGAACAGCCGCTACGGGTACGACGCGGATTGAGACTGTCGGGCGTACGCCCGAAACGGTGAGAACGGTCGGTGTGACGGTTGAGGTCCGATCAGTCGAGGAAGTCGGGCTCGATCCGCTTCTCCTCGTATTCGCTCTCTAGGTGCGCGCGGAACGCCTCGACCTCGACATCCTGTCGCTCGCGCTCCTTGCGGTCGCGCACCGAGATCATCCCCGCCTCCTCCTCGTCGCCGCCGACGACGATCATGTACGGGACGCGGTCCTCTTGGGCCTCGCGGATCTTCCGGCCCAGCGTCCACGAGCGGTCTTCGACCGATGCTCGGAAGTCGCCGAGTTCGTTCTTGACCCGGTGGGCGTAGCCCAACTGGTCGTCGCTGATCGGGAGAATGCGGACCTGTTCCGGCGCGAGCCAGAGCGGGAACTTCCCGTCGAAGTGCTCGATGAGCACCATGAAGAACCGCTCGTAGGAGCCGTAGAGCGCGCGGTGGATCATCACCGGGCGGTGCTCCTCGTTGTCCTCGCCCGTGTAGGACAGCTCGAAGCGTTCGGGCATGTTGAAGTCGAGTTGGACCGTGGGGCCGTCCCACTTGCGTCCGAGAGCGTCCTCGAAGGCAAAGTCGATCTTCGGGCCGTAGAAGGCCCCGTCGCCGGGTTCGAGGTCGTAGTCGATGCCCTGGTTCTCCAGCACCGAGCGGAGTTGTGACTCGGCCTGCTCCCAGATCTCGTCGCCGCCGACGGACTTCTCCGGGCGCGTCGCGAGCGCGACGTGGGCGTCTAGGTCGAAGGTGTCGAGCACCTCGTAGATTGCGTCCATCACCTGGTTGACCTCCTGCTCGATCTGCTCGGGCCGACAGAACAGGTGACCGTCGTCGATCGTGAAGGACCAGACGCGAGAGAGCCCCGACAGCTCGCCGCGCTGCTCCTTCCTGTAGACCTTGCCGTCCTCGAAGTACCGGACGGGGAGGTCGCGGTAGGACCACGACTTCTGATCGAAGATCGTCGCGTGCCCCGGGCAGTTCATCGGCTTCAACCCATATTCCTCGTCGTTGACGTCCATCAGGAACATGTCGTCGACGTAGTTGTCGTAGTGTCCCGACTTCTTCCACAGTTCCGTCCGGAACAGGTGCGGCGTCTCGACGGGGTCGTAGCCGGCGTCAACGTTTAGATCGCGCGCGTACGCGGCGAGCTCGTCGAGGATCTTCTTCCCGTTGGGGTGATACAGCGGCAGGCCGGGGCCCGTGACCTCGGGGATCGAGAAGAGGTCGAGCTCCTGGCCGAGCTTTCGGTGGTCGCGCTCTTGGGCCTCTTCGCGAAGCGTGAGGTAGTCTTCGAGGTCGGACTCCGACTCGAACGCCGTGCCGTACACGCGCGTCAGCGTGTCGTTCTCCTCGTCGCCGCGCCAGTAGGCAGACGAGATGTTCAGCAGCTTCACCGCGCCGACCTCGCCCGTCGAGTCGACGTGCGGGCCCTGACAGAGGTCCGCGAAGTCGCCCTGCACGTAGAAGGAGACCGGGTCCTCGCCGGCGGCCTCCTCCTCGAGGATCTCGCGCTTGTACCGGTTGTCCTCGTAGGTCGCGAGGGCCTCCTCGCGGGGGCGGAGTTCGCGCTCGATCGGGAGGTCCTCCTCGACGATCGACTCCATCTCGGCTTCTATCTCCGCGAGGTCGTCGGCGTCGAGGTCGACGTTCGTCACGTCGTAGTAGAAGCCCTCGTCCGTCGGCGGTCCGATGGCGAGCTTCGCCTCCGGATAGAGACGCTGCAGCGCCTGCGCGAAGACGTGCGCCGCGGAGTGACGAAGGACGCGGAGGTACTCGTCGCTCTGGTCGGTCACGATGACGATTTCGGCCCCGTCGTGGACGGGAGCGGCCTTGTCGACGAGTTCGCCGTCGACGACGCCCGCGACCGTGTCGCGACCGAGTCCGGGTCCGATCTCGTAGGCGACGTCCTCGACCGTCGCGTCCTCCGGAACGGACAGTTCCGAGCCGTCCGGAAGGCGGACAACGATTTCGCTCATACGCGTTCGGAGTGCGAGCGCACGAATAAGTGTTTTCGAGTCGTCGGAGCGGGAACGTGAACCGGCGTGTCGGCCGCGCTGTTCGCCAATCCGGTTACGACGCGATCGGCGAACCGCTCCGAGAAACTACGAGTGGGTGTACCTGTGAAAACGGGGAAGATTCATATTTCTACCCACCCTGCGTTCGCATATGTCCGAAGCCACGCTCGACGACCGAGGCCGCTTGACGCTCCCGAAGGACCTTCGAGAGCAGTACGGGGACCGCTATCGGATCGTCCAAGTTCACGACGGGATCAAGTTAGTTCCCGTCAGCGAAAATCCGCTCGAAGCGCTCCGAGACGAGTTCGCGGACGTGGAGAAGACGGCCGAGGAACTCCGTAGCGAGGCCCGAGAGTCGGCGTTGGACGAGGCAGGGCGCTGAATGTACGCCGAAACGGATTTTCTCCTCGCACTGATCAAAGACGAGGACTGGCTCGGCGAGACCGCAGAGACGGTGTACCGAACCCATCGAGAGGACCTGTGGACCTCGCAGTTCACGCTCATCGAACTGTTGCTCGTCGCGTATCGTGAAGACAGAGACACCGAACGAGTCGTTACCAACGCCGCCAACCTCGTCGAGATTCGTGGCGACGTCGAGGCGGTCGTAGCAGCGGCAACGTACGTCGAGGATTACGGGTTCACACCATTCGATGCGCTTCACCTCGTCGAATCAGGCGGTGATACCGTCGTCTCCAGCGATGGAACGTACGAGGGGTTCGCTCCACGTCTCGATCTGCAGACAGTGATCGAAGAGTGAGCGGCCGAGGTCGCTCGCTCAGCAGATGGCGTAGTACGGGAACAACTCGCCGCTCTCGGTGATCTCGACGTAGGCGTCCCCGTAGCATTCGTGGGTCTCGATGGTGACGCTCTCGGTGGTGTTCCGCGCCGTCGCGGTCACCCGGAACGACTCGATGCCGTCGGGGTTCGCGGCGGAGAGGTTGTACACCTCGCGGTCGGCTCCGGGGACGAACGTCTCCGTCTCGTCGTAGACGGTCTCGTTCGTCGCCTCGCGCACGACCTGGACGCGAATCTCGACCGACTGGTTCCACCTGTTTTCGACGTGAACCGCCTTGTCGGGATCGGGCTGCTCCGACCAGCCGGCGGTCCCCTCGAAGGTCGATTCCGGCCGGGTCTGTTCACCAGGGGTCGGACCCGGCGGGGAGCCGTCCGTCGGTGACGAGGTGTCGGTTATCGGCGATCTCGGCTCCGCCGTCGGGGTCTGCGTCTGCGTCGCCGTGTCCGACCCGGTGCCGTCCGCCGGCACGCCGCCCAGACACCCGGCGGTCAGCAGGAGGGCGCAAAGCGCGATTAGAAGCCGATTCGAGGACATACTAGCTGAAACGCCGATACCGACAAAGGGCTTTGTGGTGACTCAAAGGCGGGTTTGAGAGAGCGGTCGCGTCACGCCGACAGCGCGCTGGCGTCACTCCGCGAGGCCGCGCTTCACCTCGTCGGCGTAGGCGTCCGCGAGCCGCGTCGGCTCCGGGAGCTTGTAGCCGTCGCAGAGCCGTTCGACGAGGTCCGTCGCGGTGTCGACGCACACCCGATGGCCGGGACTGACGTACAGCGGGTTGATGATCGCCCGGGAGTCGTACTGACGGGACTGCAGCGCGTGGCCGATCTTCGTTCCCGGTTCGGCGTTCTCGACGTCCCCGTCCGCGCGGATCGGCGTCCGCCAGCCCGCGGGCCGGCCGTCGACGTCGTCGTCGGGCGTCCCGCAGAGCAGCCCCTTCGCGACGCCGACGCTCGGGAGGTCGAGCATCACGCCGATGTGGGTCGCCAGCCCCGCCTGCCGGTAGTGGATCCGCCCGCTCCCGTCGAAGACGACGAGGTCGGGTTCGCGAGAGAGCGCCTCGAACGCGGCGAGGATCGGTCCGCCCTCGCGGAACGCCAGCAGGCCGGGAACGTACGGTATCTCGAGATCGGTGACGGCGTGGGCGCGCTCGACGACCTCCTCGCCGCGGCTGACGACCACGACGCTGACCGCGCGGTCGTCGAGGAACGCCTGATCGACGCCGGCGACGAGCGGAGGTTCCTCGGCCCCGGCGTCCGCATCGGAGAGCGGTGAGTCCTCGGCCGTGGCGGCGTCACCGACGAGCGATCGCTGCGCGGGGTCGCCGCCGACGCGCTCGGGGTCGAAGTCGAACGCGTCCGTCCACGTCGCGGTCGCGGCGACCTCCCGCTGCAGCGACTCCATCTCCTCGCGGGTCAGCGACGCGTCCGGAACGAACCGGGAATCGACGGGCGAGACCATCTGTGCGGCTCAGAAGCGACGTCCCGGGCCGCCCATCCCGCCGCCGCCCCCGCCGCGACCGAACTGCAGGGAGTTGGGGACGCCGACGCGGCCCTTCACGCGCACGCCGTAGAGCAGTCCGATCAGGAGGCCCGCCAAGTGTGCGAGGTGGGCGACGTTGCCGCCGGTCAGCCCCGTTCCGGCGGCGACGCCGAAGCCGGCGACGATGCTGAACGCCGCGAAGCCGAAGGTCAGCACCCACAGCGGCATCGGGATGATGAAGTACAGGTACACCTTCAGGTTCGGGTTCAAGACGGTGAGGACGCCGAGGACGCCCATGATCGCGCCCGACGCGCCGACGACGCCCGCGCCGAACGGGCCGGTCGTGAGGAGCGTCGAGAACACCTGCGCGAGTCCGGCGACGATCCCCGCCCCGAAGAACAGCGCCGTGAAGCGCTTCGTGTCGAGGTAGCGCTCCACTACCGGGCCGAAGAAGTACAGCGCGATGCTGTTGAACGCGATGTGGGTGAACCCGCCGTGGGCGAATATCGAGGTGATCCACGTCCAGACGTACTCGATGTGACCGGGCGAGAGGACGAACGCGGCCTGCCAGAGGCTGCTGCGCGGCGACGCGCCCAAGAGGATCGGAAAGACGAAGAACTGCAGGGCGAAGGTGACCCACATCACTCCGAGGAAGACGTAGCTCATGTTCCCGCGGAAGTAGCCGAGCGGGCCGCCGGTCCCGGTGAGACGGTCGAGGACGCTCCGAGAACCCGAGGCCCTCCCGCGCTCTTGAACGGAGTCGTCGAACCCGCTGTCGAACACGCCGGAGGGGTCGTTCCAGTCGCCGAGCCCCGGACAGTCGTGGTTCTCCGGGAGCCGATGTTCGGCGCAGAAGGTGTTGCCGCACCGCCGGCACTGATACGGCAAGTTCTCGTGTGCCCCGCACTGATCGCAGGTAGCCATCACTCTCCGTAGTCGCGGCGGAAGTAAAAGCGGTTCCCCTCGCGGCGTCGACGTCGCGTGATCAACTCGATCGGATAGTGGGCGGATCTCGGAGTACTACGCGTCCCTCGACTCGGGCCAACCCTCGGGAGCGTCGGCGGCGGGGCGGACTGATTCGTCGGTCGGTGCCTCCGCGTCACCCGTCTCGTCGGGCGGTCGCGGAACGACCGTCGGGTGATCGACGCCGAGGCGCGGGCGGTCAGCGCTCATTGCGGGTAGTCGTTGGAGCGTGTCGGATAAAAGATTACCCATACGCATAATACATCGAAACGTCGCGGGGAAATTACCGAAGCGAATACGATCGGTACGCGTGTGAGACTCGACGCTCCGGCGGCAGCGCGTCCGCTGTCGGACAGTCGCCAAAAAGCGGGAGTTTTCCGGACGGCGACGTTACGCGAAGTTCTCTTCGTAGAGGTCCATCGCGTGCTCGACGGCGTCCTTCGCGGCGGCGGCGTCCTTCCAGCCGAGGGTCTCGGTCTGCTTGCCTTCTTCGAGGTTCTTGTAGGTCTCGAAGAACTCGGAGATCTCGGCCTTCTGCTGCTCGGAGAGGTCGTCGACGTCTTCGACCTCGTCGTACCGGGGGTCCTCGGCGGGGACGGCGATGACCTTGTCGTCCTTCTCGCCGTCGTCGTCCATCTCCATCAGCGCGACCGGGCGCGCCTCGATGATGCATCCGGGGAAGGTCTGGTCTTCGACCAGCACGAGGATGTCGAAGGGGTCCTCGTCGTCGTAGTACGTCTGCGGCAGGAAGCCGTAATCGGAGGGGTAGTGAACGTTCGAGTGGAGGACGCGGTCGAGCACGACGCCCGGAACGTCCTTGTCGTACTCGTACTTGTTGCGCTCGCCCTTCAGGCACTCGACGACCGCGTAGACGACGTCCGGCGCGTCCGGGCCGGTCTCGATGTCTTCCCAGAGGTTCGTCATACCTGTGCAGTTTCCGAACGAGGAAAAAGGCCTTTCGCATCGGCGTCGGCACCGACCGATCCGCACTTGTCCCGCATTACGGGACGATCTACGAGTCCCGAGATCGCGATTATCCTCCAGTGGTATTCGTACAAGAATATCCGGATCAGACAACCGATCGACAGGATCGCGGCAACAGTGTGCAGATGTGGAGGACGGAATTGGATAAATCTGGAGTAAGAGCGCGCCAAACCACCGAATTATCCTAACAAACGGCTGAGTTGAGAAGGGTTATATATCCCGACGACATTCTCACAGGTATGTCAGAGGCACAAACAGTTGCTGACACTGATAGCGTGGTGCGCGACCTAACGGCGTTTCAGCAGAACATCCTGGTGATACTGGCCGAAGAGCCGATGTACGGGCTCGCGATCAAGCGACACCTCGAATCGTATTACGGGACGGAAGTCAATCACGGCCGACTCTACCCCAACCTCGACGACCTCGTCGAGATGGGCCTCGTCGAGAAGAGCGAACTCGACAAGCGGACGAACCAGTACGAGCTCACCGAGCAGGGCCACGACGCGCTCCTCGATCAGTTCGACTGGATGTTCGCCAAGTTCGTCGCCGACCGTCGTCCACGAGGGCGACGCTCTCGGCGACGATGGATTCCTGTTCTTTCGACGGCCACGCGTTACGCGGGTAGTACTCCGTGAGGAACTCCTCTCGCTCGTCGGCGGTGGCTTCGTCGACGCGCTTGAGATAGTGGTTCCCCATAAAGTCCG
>NZ_BBJO01000047.1 GCF_000739575.1 Halobellus rufus
CTCACGAACCGCGCCTCCGGGAAGACCGGCCGCGCGGTCGCTCGCGCCTGTCACGTCCGCGGTGCCGACGTCACGCTCGTTCACGACGGCGGCGACGTCCACTACGCCGACGCGGTGACCGTCGAATCCGCCGCCGAGATGCGCGAGGCGGTGTTGGCGGCGGTCGGCGGCGGTGACGTCAGCGACGGAGGAGACGGGGCAGACACGGAGGCAGACGCGCTCGTCTCCGCGGCCGCGATCTCGGATTACACCGTCTCGACGGCCGACGAGAAGCTCCGTTCGGGCGACCCGCGCACGCTGGAACTCGAACCGACGCCGAAGCTCATCGACGACGTTCGCGAGGCGCACCCGACGCTGCCGATCGTCGGCTTCAAGGCCGAAACGTCCGGCGACGACGAGGCGATGATCGACGCCGCCCGGGAGATTTTGACGCGCTCGGGCCTCGCGTTCGTCGTCGCCAACGACGCCTCCGTGATGGGCGACGACGAGACGCGGACGCTGTTCGTCGACGGCGACGACACCGTGGAGTTCCGGGGCGCGAAGACGGCGCTCGGCGGCGAGATCGCCGACCGACTCGCCGCGGTGCTCGGAGGCTGAGGGTCGCTACTCGTCGTCGTCCGCGAGACAGGTGTCGAACGCGCTGTAGGGGTTCGTGTACTCGTTGCGGATGATCTCCTCCTCGACGATCTCGAACCCCAAGGAGTTGAGCTCTCTTCCGATCCGACTCAGGTCGTCGCTGTCGCGACCGACCGCCGTGATGTGGACGTTCTCCTCGCCGGTCATAATCTCGCGGACGGAGAGCACGCCCTCGACGGTGAGCGCCTCCTCGGCGAGCCGCTCGCGTTCGGGGATCGGAGCCGTACAGAAGATGATCGTGTAGAGCTGATAGCCCATCCGCTCGTAGTCGACGTCGACGTGCGTCCCGCGGATGATGCCCGCCGATTCGAGCTTCGAGATGCGGTTTCTGACGGTGCTAGCGGAGACGCCCTTCGCTTCGGCGATGTCGCTGCTCGATGTGTGTCTGGCGTCCTTCTGAAGCGCGTAGACGATGTACCGATCGAGGTCGTCGAGGTCGACTGCGGCCATACACTGTGTGCAAATCGAACCATAGATAGGTGTTGTGCTCGCCGGCGGTCGAATCCGGCCGATCGACGACTGGGGTGCCGACGGGGAAGCGCCCGCGCCGGACCGACGACCTAGAACAGGCGGCGTTGAACCGCGCGGGCGAGGCGGCCCCGAAGCTCCGACTCTTGCTGATGAACGACGAGCACGGGCCTGTCGGTCCCCGTGAGGTACGCGGTGATCGCGTCGTTCGTCCGTTCGGCGGCGCTGACGACGATCAGGTCGGCCTCCGAGAGGCCGTCGCTTCCGTGCTGTTCCGCCCGCGGTCGCCGAACGGGACGCAGCTCTCGACGGGCACCGAGCAGAGTGCCGCGACCTCCGCGTGGTAATCTTGGAGCGTCTTGCCTTCGATATCGGATGCGTCAGCCCGCCCCGCGTACGCCAGCGTGATCGAGCCACCGGCCGCCACCGCGATGGCGTCGGCGACGGCGATCTTCGCCGGGTCGTACGGTCCCTCGTCGGAGAGGACGCCCACCACGTCGCACTCGCCGAGGCCGTTCGCGCCCGGATTCAACAGGGCGACGTCGCAGGGCGCGTGACGGAGCACCCACTCGACGTCGGAGCCGAAGAGCAGCCCGCGGAGCCCGGACGGCGAGGCGGCCTCTTCCATCAGGAGGAGGTCCGCGCCCTCGTGGTCGGCGTAGTTGACGACCGCGTGGCGGACGTCGTGACAGACGATCGTCCCGCTGCTGATCGGGACGTCGAACTCCGCGTCGAGTTCGCTCGTCTGCGCCTCGAACTGGACGTCGGCGGGCGATTCGGTCTCGGAGGCGTACGTCAGCGAGACCTGATCGGGGACCTGCTCGAACCGCGCGACGACGACCTCGCCGTCGTTCGCGCGGGCGACGGCCGCGGCGACGCGGACGTACCAGCGCTCTTCGGCCTTCGAGAGTTCGTGATCGAGCGCGACGAGCACGCGGTGGTCGCGGCGGGTCTCGTCGATCGTCTCGCGCGTCCGGTCGACCGCGTTGCGGCCGACCTGCCGGCGGACCGCGTCGACGGCCGCGCCCTCGCGATCGACTCGGTTTCGACCGTAGACGGCGAACCAGCCGACTCCCGCGGCCGTCAGCACCACCGCGCCGACGAGCGGGACGGTTCCCATCTGCGTCAGCAGGACCGCGCCGCCGATCGCCCCGACGATCTGCATCCACGGGTACAGCGGCGCGGTGTAGCTCGGTTCGTACTCGGCGCTGCCCTCGCGGAACGCGACGACGGCGAGATTGATCAGGACGAACACCAGGATCTGGAAGGCGCTCGCGAGTTTCGCGATCTCTAGGAGCGGGACGAACGCGATGAGGAGCAGTAAGACGACGCCGGTGAGCGTGATCGAGTTCGACGGCGTGCCGAACCGGTCGCTGATCGAGGCCATGAGGTCCGGCACGAGGTCGTCGCGGGCCATCGCGAAGGGGTAGCGCGACGAGGAGAGGATGCCGGCGTTCGCCGTGCTCACCAGCGCGAGGATCGCCGCGAGGACGACCGCGATCACGCCGGCGGTCCCGAGCGTCGCGTCGGCGGCCAGCGCCATCGGCGTCTCGCTGTCGGCGATGGTCGCGGGGTCCGTGACGCCGATCATCACCGTCACGATCAGCGCGTACAGGACCGTGGTGAAGATCAGCGAGCCGAGGATCCCGATCGGAATGTTCCGGTCCGGGTCCGAGACCTCCTCGGCGACGCTCGCGACCTTCGTCACGCCGGCGTAGGAGACGAAGACGAGCCCCGTCGCCTCCAGCAGTCCGGCCACGCCGCCGCCGAAGAACGGCGTGTAGTTCGACCCCTGCACCGAGGGGACGCCGCCGATCACGAACCACACGAGCGCGGCGAGCATGACGATCACGATGCCGACCTGCAACCGACCGGTCTGCTTCGCGCCGAGCAGGTTCACGAGGACGAGCAGCGTCGCCAGCGCGAGCGCGACCGGCGTCGTGACGCTCGGGGGGACGTCGAACAGGAGCAGCAGGTACGGCACGCCGCCGACGAGCGCGAGCGCGCCCTTGAACGACAGCGCGAACCACGTGCCGATCCCGGCAACCGTGCCGAGGAGCGGTCCCATCCCGCGCTCGATGAACAGGTACGTCCCGCCGGCCTCCGGCATCGCGGTCGCCATCTCTGACTTCGAGACCGCCGCCGGGAGCACCAGCGCGCCCGCGACGATATAGGCGAGGATGACCGCCGGCCCGGCGATGTCGACCGCGAGCGCCGGCAGGATGAAGATGCCGCTGCCGACCATCGCGCCGATGCTGATCGCGAGCACCGCGTAGAGACCGAGGTCGCGTTCGAGTTCCTTCGTCACGTCAGTTCGACCTCCACGGCGAAGTCGCGTTCCTCGACGTCGAGCCCGTTCCAGCGTCCGATCGACCGTCGTCAACGAGTGTGTGTCCTCTCATCGTGTCGTGTCACGGGACGGCACGCGCGGCAGTCACGTGCTAGATATTCCGGACAGAACGAAATAAGAACTTCGAATAGGATGCGAATCCGTCCACGAAATGCGATTCAGTTCTCGAATCGTTAACCGTGACGGACGCGCTGTCGGGTCGTCGTGACTCGTGACGGTGATAGTACAAAAAAGCGAGACTATCCGCGGTTACAGCAGGCCGAGGAGCGTCGCCGCCAGCACCGCCACGACGAGGAGTACGCTCGTCGCGATGCCCGCCCGGAGGCTGCCGTCTCGAAGCCGGTCGTCGTCGCTCCCGACGAGCGATCCGAGCGGTCCGCGGATCGTCCCGTACGGGTCGCCCGCAGCGTCGATCGCGGCGTTCGCCGCGCCGACGGCCATCCGGTCGACCGCCGCGAACAGTTCGGTGACGCCTCGGACGAGGCCGCGCATCCCGTAGAACGTCAGCGGTTCGATCACCCGGTCGACGTCGACGCCGGGGCCGACTTTCGAGAGCGGCTTTTTCAGAGCGGCGAAGCCGGCGACGCCGAGCGCCGCGAGCAGGAAGCCCTCGCCGAGGTGGCTCAGCGTGAACGGATGGGCGTCGGCGGTGCTGCCGGGCAGCAGCGCGAACAGCGCGTCGGGGTAGAGCCCGAGCGCGACACAGAGCGCGGCGACGCTCAGCATCGCGACGCGCTGGCCGGTGACCGACCGTCGCACGTTCCACGACCCCTTGCTCTCCTTGAGGAACGCGTAGTAGCCGAACTTGATGAACGACATAAACGTCCCCACCCCCGCGGCGAGTAGGATGTAGAAGATCCCGTCGAGGTGCTCTTTGTGCGCGGCCGCGGTGATCATTCCCTTGCTCACGAAGCCGTTGAAGCCCGGGAAGCCGCTGATCGACAGCGCCGCGACGGTGAAGGCGAGCGCCGTGACGGGGAGCGTCCGACCGAGGCCGCCGAGGTATTTCAGGCGGTTCTCACTCGTCCGCGCGATCACGACGCCCGCGGTCATGAACAGCAGCGCCTTGTAGAGGATGTGGTTGAACACGTGCGCGAACGCGCCGGCCGTCGCGAGCGCGGTGCCGACGCCGACGCCGGCGACCATGTAGCCGACCTGCGACTGGATGTGATACGAGAGGAGCCGGCGCATGTCGTCCTGCAAGAGCGCGTAGACGACGCCGACGAGCGCCATCGCTGAGCCCATGTACGCGATCGCGAGGTTGCCGTCGGGGAAGGCGCGCGCCAGCCCGTAGACGCCGGTCTTGGTCGTGTACACCGAGAGGAAGACGCTCGCGGCGACGTGCGGGCGCGGGTAGGTGTCGGGCAGCCACGTGTGCAGGCCGACGAAGCCGACGTTGACGCCGATGCCGACGGCCGCGAGGACGGCCGGCACGCCCGCGACGATGCCGTCGCTCGCGCTGAAGAGGAACGAGCCGACGCTGGTGTAGTGCCAGACGACCGCGGCCATCAGCAGGCTGCCGCCGAGGCCGTGGTAGATGGCGTACCGGAAGCCCGCGCGGACCGCCTCGCCGCCGTAGTCCCACACGAGGAGGGTGCTAGTGACGGCCATCAGCTCCCAGAAGAACACCATCGTCAGCCAGTCGCCGGCGAAGACCGCGCCGATGCTGGTCCCCACGTAGCCGAGCGCGAACGCCGTCTGTCGGTTCCGCGCCTCCGAGGAGTACGAGTACAGCACGGCGGCCGCGCCGATGAAGCCGAAGATGACGCCCATCAGCTTCGAGAAGGCGTCGACGTGGAACAGCACCGCGTCGAAGCCGAGGAAGGTGACGGGGAGGTACGTCCCGGCGGGCGCGAGGAGCGCCCAGACGGCGACGCCGCCGGTGGCGAGCACGCCCAGCGCGTGGCCGAGTTTCCGCGAGAGCACCGGCAGCACGAGCGCGACCGCGAGGACGACGAACGCCGGCGGTATCGCGGTCGGAACGTCGGCCGTGGGGATCGATACGGACGGCTCGCTGGCGAGGACGGTCGCCGAGGCGATCGCCGACGCGGCGAGCGAGAGGCTCATCAGAACACCACCCCCGTCGCGTCGGCGACGACGCGCTGGACGAGGGCGAGAAACACCATCGCCCGCGGCGCGATGCCGAGCGCGACCGCGCCGGCGACCGCGACCGTGATGGGGCCGAGCATGAACCACGTGCTCTCCTCGCCGAACCCGCGGCGCTCCCAGCCGGAGGCCGGCGGACCGCCGTGGTGGTGGTCGTGCCCGTCGTGCTCACCGTGCTCGTCGTGCTCACCGTGTTCGCCGTGGTCGTGTTCGTCGACGCCGCGGCCGGAGTCGTCGCTGTGAGCGCTCTCCGTCTGCTCGTCCACGGCCTCGCCGACGTCCGAACCCAGGTGGTCGCTCGGGTTCCGGTCGACCGCGTAGTCGCCCTCGACGCGGGCGTCGATCTCGACTTGTCCCTCGCTCTCGGAGGGTTCGACGTCGGGTTCGACCCGTCCCGCGGTGTCGATCGGGACGTCAGGGTCGATCTCGTCTTCGGAGGACTCAGCGGCCGCGCCCTCCGTCTCGCCGTCTGCTGCGGCGTCGTCGCCCTCGGCCTCGTCGACCCGCTCGCCGCCGTCGGCCGCGAGGCGCGCCCCGCCGAGCGGGAACTCGACGAGCGGTTTGGCGTCGGAGTCCTCCGGCGTCTGGAAGAACGCCTGGTAGACGACAGGCCAGAAGTACCCGATGTTCAGCAGGCCGGAGGTGAGCAAGACGAGCGCGAAGATCGCGTTCCCGCCGTCGATGCTCCCGATCAGGAGGTACCACTTGCTGACGAACCCGGCCAGGAGCGGCAGCCCGGCCATCCCCAGGCTTGCGACGCCGAAGGCGGCCATCGTGAGCGGCATCCGCCTTCCGATGCCGGCCATGTCGCTGATGTCGTCGGTGTGGGTCTCGACGTGGATCGCGCCCGCGCAGAAGAACAGCGTGAGCTTCATGAACGCGTGCGCCGGGATGTGGAGCAGGCCGCCGATCAGCGCGGCGGGAGAGAGCAGCCCCAACCCGAGCACGATGTAGGAGAGCTGGCTGATCGTCGAGTACGCCAGCCGGCGCTTGAGGTTGTCCTGCCGGAGCGCGATGACGCTGGACACGACGATCGTCACCGCGGCGATCGACGCCAGCGGCAGCCCGACGCCGAGTTGGGAGACCGTCTCGGGGCCGAAGACGTCGAGGACGACGCGCGCGATGCCGAAGACGCCGCTCTTGACGACCGCCACCGCGTGCAGCAGGCCCGAGACGGGCGTCGGCGCGACCATCGCGTCCGGCAGCCACGAGTGCACCGGGATGAGCGCGGCTTTCACACCGAAGCCGCCCGCGAGCAGCGCGAACGCGGCACGGGCCACCATCGGGTCGGTCGTCGCCAGATCGGCGATGCCGCCGGGGGTGAACGCGACGGTGCCGGTCGTCCAGAAGACGAGGACCGTCCCCGCCAGCACCGCCACGCCGCCGCCGAAGGTGTACGTGAGGTACTTGCGGCCGGCCGCGCGCGCCTCGTCGCTCTCGTCGTGGGCGACGAGCGGGTACGTCGCGACCGTCAGGAGCTCGTAGAAGACGTAGAGCGCGACGAGGTTCGACGCGAACGCGACGCCGAGGGCCGCGCCGACGCTGCCCGCGAACGCCGCGAAGTAGCGCGTCTGGGAGTGCTCGTCGAGCCCGCGCATGTATCCGATGCTGTAGAAACTCGTGACGAGCCAGAGCGTGCTGGCCAGGAGCGCGAAGATCATCCCGAGCGGGTCCGCCCGCAGCGTCAGTTCGATACCGGGAACGAACGTGCCTAGCCGAGAGACGTGAACCGTTCCGGACAGCGCCGCCGGCACGAGGCTGGCGACGACGCCGAACGTCGCGAGCGCGGTGAGGATCGTGAAGCCCTCGCGGACGTTGGGTCTCCGGTGCGATGCGACGATCGTGAGAATGCCGAGGGCGGGGAGCAGCACCGCCGCCAGCGGTCTGAGAGAGTCGATTTCGCTCATTCGAAGTACACCTCCAGAACCGGCTCGAAGACGGAGACGAGATCGGTCGCGAACAGCCCGAGGACGACGGCTCCGACCGCGGCGGCGACGACCACCGCTTTCGCTTCGATCGAGACTGCGGACGCGTCCGGCGCGGATCCGTCGCCGTCCTCGGGAGTTACGGACGCATCGTCGTCAGGGTCGACGTCCACGCCGGAACCGCCCGACCCGCCGTCGGAGGCGAGCGCGCCGTCGGTCGCCGGAGCGTCGACCGGCGGTCCGTCGGCGTCACCCGCCGGTTCGGCGGCCGCGTCGCGGAAGTACATCCGCTCGACGACCCGCGCGAAGTACGCCAGCGTCAGGAGCGTGCTCACGACGGCGACGACCGCGACGCCCCAGCGGCCGCCCTCGACCGCGCCGAGGACGATGTGCCACTTGCCGGCGAAACCGACGGCCGGCGGGACGCCGACGAGCGCGAACGCGAGGATCGCGAAGGCGGCGCTCGTTACCGGCGCGCGGTCGGCGACTCCGGCGAAGTCGTCGACGGTGCGGCCGCCCGCGACGCCCGCGAGCGCGCCGACGCCGACGAAGAGGCCGGCCTTCATTATCGCGTGGCCGACGAGGTGGATCAGCCCGCCGGTCACCGCCGTCGCGTTCGCGACCGCGAACCCGGCGACGATGAGTCCGAACTGCGCCACCGAGGAGTACGCGAGCATCCGTTTGAGATCCGACTGCAGCACCGCCAGCACGGAGCCGACGACGACGCTCACGGACGCGAGGATCACGAGCGCGTCGAGCGCGAACGGCGTCGCGGCGTCGAATGCCGGCGTGAAGACTGCGTAGATCACGCGGAACAGCGCGTACGCCGCGGCCGTCGAGACGAGCGCGGAGATGTACGCGGTGACGCTGTCGGGCGAGTCGGCGTACGCGTCGGGCTGCCACGTGTGCAGCGGGAACAGCGCGGCCTTCACGGCGAGGCCGACGACGATGAGGCCGAAGCCGGTCAGAATCAGCGGCGAGTCGTAGCCGACCTCGGGGATCGTCGCCGCCAGATCGGCCATGTTCAGCGTCCCCGTCGAGATGTACAGGTAGCCGACGCCGAGCAGGTACAGCGACGCGCCGATCGTCCCCACGAGGAGGTACTTCAGGCTCGACAGCGCCGCGGCGGGCGAGCGGCCGGTCGCGACCAGCGCGTACGTCGCGAGCCCGGTGATCTCGATGAACACGTAGAGGTTGAACAGGTCGCCGGTGACGAACACGCCCGAGATCCCCGCCGTCAGGATCAACAGCCCGCTGTAGAACTCGTTGGTGTCGGGGCCGGCCCGACGAGCGTAGACGACGACCGCGAGCGTCACGATCGATACGAGGAGCGCGAGCGTCGCGCTGACGCCGTCGGCGACGAGTTCGATACCGAACGGCGGCCGGTAGTTGCCGACGGCGTAGGTGAACCGCCCGGTGGAGAACACCGTCGCGGCGACGACGAGCGCGAGCCCGAGGTGTGCCAAGCCGGCAAGGAGCGCCGCGAGCCAGCCGGTCCGGTCCCACAGACGGCCGAACGCGATCGGTGCGAGCGCCAGCACGATCGGGACGACGACGAGCAGCGCGATCGCGTCAGTCATTCAGCTGCACCTCCCGGATCGCCTCTTCGTCGAGCGTCCCGTAGGCGTCGTAGATCCGGACGACGAGCGCGAGCGCGACCGCCGTCAGGCTGACCCCGACGACGATGGCCGTCAGGATGAGCACGTGCGGCAGCGGGCTCGCGAACGGTCCGGAGCCGTGGCCGACGACCGGCGGGGCCGCGCCGTCGACGTAGCCGCTGGTGACGAAAAACAGGAAGATACCGACCTGAAAGACGTTCAGTCCGATGATCTTCTTCACCAGGTTCGAGCTGGCGGTCACGCCGTAGAGGCCGATCCCGACGAGCGCGACGAACACGAGGTAGTTGTAGTGCGTCGAGAGGAGGTCGATCACGCGCTCTCACCTCCCGCGGCCCCGACGGCTGTCCCGCCATCGTCGGCGGTGTCGGCGTCCGCGCCGTTTTCAGCGTTGGCGCCGCCGTTCGCGTCTGCCGGTGCTCTCCGTTGGAAGTCCCCGCTCCCGAGGCCGAAAAAGAGGCTGACGAGGACGCCGGAGACGATCGCGCCGATCGCGAGCTCGACGAGTTCGATGCCGTACTTGACGCCGTAGCTCCCGAAGCCGTAGGCTCGTACTCGAGGAACGCGCCGTTCGCGACCAGCGCGCCGAGTCCGACGCCCGCGAACGTCGCGCCGCCGACGGCGATCGACGTCTTCACCAGCGGGCCTTCGAGCCACGCGCGCGTCGGTTCGATGCCGAACGCGAACGCCAAGAGGAGGACGGCCGCGGCGACGAGGACGCCGCCTTGGAAGCCGCCGCCGGCCGACGACGCGCCGTGGAACATCACGAACACGCCGAACGTGAAGACGAACGGCACCACCACGCGGACGGTCGTCATGATTATCGTGCTCTCGACGTAGGTTCGGTCCGGATCAGATTCGCTCATACGTAGGCCTCCTGTCTGAGAACGAGAACGACCGCGACGCCGGCGGCGATGACCACCGTCGCCTCCCCGAGGGTGTCGAAGCCACGGTAGGCGGCCAACACGGCGGTCACGACGTTCTCGACGCCGGTCTCGGGATAGGCGTTCTGCAGGTAATACTCCGTGATTCGCGAGGTCGCGACGGGGGCGTCGGCCGCGCCGACCGCCGGAAGCGACCGGACGGTGGTCAAGAGCGCGCCGACGAGGACCGCGACGACCGCGACCGAGCGCCACTCGACGGTTTCGAGCAGGCGCTCGCCGGCCGGGCGGACGGTCTTCGCGATCGTCACGAGGAACAGCACCGTCGTGATGCCCGCGCCGACGGCCGCCTCCGTGAGCGCGACGTCGGGGGCGGCGAGGAGAACCCACGCGACGGAGATACCGAAGCTGAACGCCCCGAAGGCGATGATCGCGTTCAGGACGTCTCGAAGCAAGATGGCCGCGAGGGCCGCCAGCACGGCGAACGTGAGGACGACGGCGAGCGCGGTCGTGACGGTCGTCATTCCTCGCCCTCCGTCGGTTTCGCTCCGTCGCCCGCGGCGCTCGCTTCGTCCTCGGTCGTCCACGGTTCGATGCCCTGGTCGTGGGCCGCCCGGGTGATCGCGTGGGCGGCCGTCGGGTTGGTCACGAACAGGAACGCCCCGAGGAGGACCGTCTTCGCGACCGAGACGTCCGCGCCGAGTACCAGCGCGACGCCGCCGAGCGTCAGGATGATGCCGAGCGTGTCGCTCTTGGATGTCGCGTGCGCCCGCGCGTAGAGGTCGGGGAGGCGGACGATACCGACCACGGCGACGAACCCGAAGAACGTCCCCGCGGCCACGAGAGCGATCGCCAGCAGTTCGAGTGGCGTCACTCAGATCACCCCTCCGCGCTCGACGGTGAACTTCGAGATGGCGATGCTCATCAGGAAGTTCAACATCCCGTAGACGAGCGCGATGTCGAGGAAGCCGGGCTGGTCGAGCGCCGCGGCCAAGAGCGCGAGGACCACGACCGCGTTCGTGCCGATGGCGTTGACCGCGATCACGCGGTCCTGCATCGTCGGTCCCGCGACGATCCGGTAGACCAACACGATCGCGAACAGGACGAACGCGCTCGCGGCGGCCAGAAGCACCGTGTCGACGACGCCGGAGACCGCCATCACTCACCGCCCTCCCGCAGCTCCGGCGGCTCGCGCTCCTGGTCGTCGCCGAGCAGCGAAACGCTCCCGCGCTCGCTCGGCGTCGGGATCCGCGCGCCGGCGCGCCCGTAGAAGATGAACCGGACCGCGCGCTCTAAGCCTCCCGCCGCGAGGTCGTCGCGAGCGCTCGCCGTCAGCGTGTGGATGACGAGCCCGTCGCGGCCGACGTCGACCGTCAGCGTGCCGGGCGTCAGCGTGATGCTGTTTCCGAGCGTCGTGACCGGGAGATTCCCCCAGACCGCCCCGCGGAACCGCCGCATCTCGGGGTCGATCGGGAGGTCGGGATGGAGGATGATGTACGCGATCGCGACGTTGGCTTTCGTGATCTCCCAGACGAGATACGGCACGAAGACGAGCAGCCGCACGGCCCGGCGGCCTGTCCGGCGAAGCGAGGGCGACGTGACGAACGAGACGTTCGCGAATGCGACGGTCGCGAGCAGCGCCGTCAGGCCGCCGGTCGCGAGCTCGAACGGGGCCAGCGAGCCGGCGACGGCGAGATAGAACGCGTACGTCGCCCCGAACGTCAGAACGCTCTTCGAGAACGTCACGCGCGAGACGAGCCCGGTCCGCGTCGTCTGCCGCTCGACGGGGGCCTCCTCGACGGCGAGATCGGACCGCGTCAGCTCGACCTCGAAGGGCCGGAGCATCGGCGCGCTGCCGCCCGGTTGGAACTCCGGGTCGACGACGACGCGACCGAGGTCGTTCCGCCGCGCGTACTCGACCAGTTCGTCGGCGAAATCTCGGGGGCTGAACAGGTAGCGGTCCGCGCCGACGATCGACGTCTCGACGTCGACCGCGACGTCCGGTTCGTCGTCGCCGTCGGTGTCGAGATCCTCTTCGGCCCACACCGTGACCCGTTCGAGGAGATCAGCGGCGGCGGAATCATCGAGATCGTTCCCGTCGAGTGCGCGCCACCGTGCGGGGTAGACGAAGTGAACGGCGGCCGATTCACCACCCTCCGCACCAGCCTGTGCCTCTCGCAAGGCGTACGCCACCGTGTTGCGGAACGTGGAGGATTCGCCCACCGGAACGAGAATGCGGGACTGTTCGGCTCCCATCACCCACCACCCGTCCCGATAAACGCCGACCGATACCCGTCGGACTCACGACTCATACGTTACTGTATCTGTTACTAAGGGGGTCAAATACGTCTTCCGCTCTCCCGCCGATCGGTTCTCGAACTGTCACGCAGTTTTTAACTGAAAGTGCGGATCCGTCCGGATCGGTCGCTGCTGATCCGCGCGTGCGCCGTGCTACTGTACTTCTAAATAATATTATATACTTGTGTATCGTATAACTTACTATGAAAATAATACAATTATTCAACGACGAAAAAGCCGTCTCGCCCGTCATCGGTGTCATCCTGATGGTGGCGATAACCGTCATCCTCGCGGCCGTCATCGGGGCGTTCGTGCTGAATCTCGGACAGGGGCTCCAGCAGACCGCGCCGCAGGCGAGTTTCGGCTTCGACTACACGGACACCAACGTCACGATCACCCACGAAAGCGGTGATTCGATCGACGCCGAGCGACTGACCACGACCGGACTCGCGGTTGACCCAGTCAACTGGGACGGTCACAACGGCCTGACCGGTACGGTGTCGGCCGGAACGAGTGCGGAGTTCAACAACACCCAGAACTGGCAGGGCGAGACCGTCCGCGTCGTCTGGGAGTCCGCCGACGGATCGTCCTCGGCGACGCTGAGCCGATCGACCGCGCCCACGGTCAACTGATCGTGACGGGCGGCTGATCGCTACCTGATTTTTCGCTGTTCGGCGTCTCCTGTACGAGGCGAAGCGGACCTCCTCGGTGTTTCGATCGTACGGGTCGGTGCAAGACGGTTCCATCGCCCGGCATCCGGGGTTTCTGGGACCAATCATTATACTCGGCCGAGTGGTGAGCCCTGCTATGGAAGTCCGACGAAATCTGTACGTTGCCGCGTTCATCGGCGCGTCACTGTCGTACGTCTTCAACGTCCTCGCCTTTACCGGGACGTTCGACGTGTTCCGGTGGATCGTGTTCGTCGCCGTCTTTCTCGGGTTCACGTACGGATTCGAGCGACTCATCGGGTGGACGGAGACGGTCGAGGATCCGCGGTGAGGGCGCCTCAGGTCGACGCCTCGCGTGCAACCCGCTGACGCACACCGTGCGGCGCTCTGTACAGCCCCGGGTCGAACCGCCAGTTTTTATTTTCGACCCGGAGAACCGTCGACATGGATCAACTGCGGCAGTCGCTCCTCGAAGCGCCGATCATCGAGAAGGGCGAGTACGAGTACTTCGTGCACCCGATCAGCGACGGCGTGCCGATGCTCCGCCCCGAACTCCTGCGCGAGATCGTCATCAAGATCATCCGGAAGGCCGAGATCGACGACGTCGACAAGATCGTCACCCCCGCGGCGATGGGGATTCACATTTCGACCGCCGTCTCGCTGATGACCGACATCCCGCTGGTCGTCATCCGCAAGCGGCAGTACGGGCTGGAGGGCGAACAGCCGCTGAGCCAGCAGACCGGCTACTCCGAGAACGAGATGTACATCAACGACGTCGAACCGGGCGACCGCGTGCTCGTCCTCGACGACGTGCTCTCGACGGGCGGCACGATGCGCGCCGTCCTCGACGCCCTCGACCACATCGGCGCGGACATCGTCGACACCGTCGCCGTCATCAAGAAGGCCGGTCCCAACGAACTCGACGACAGCGGCCACCACGTCAAGACGCTGATCAACGTCCGCGTCGAGGACGGCGAGGTCGTCATCGTCGACGAACACGGCGACGACTGAGATCCGCTCGGACGCCGACGGCGGGGGCGCACGATCGGGGTCGGTATCAGATCTGCGAACGAATCCCTCCGGTCATCCGTCGGCATTCGGGTAATACGCCCGACAGAACCCGGGATTTTCACTACGTGATCGAAGAGTATTTCAGCGGATAGTCGCACGTAGACGCTATGCCATCCGGTACCAATCTCGACGACCTCGGGTCGACCCCGCGCGGTCGGTCCCGTCGGTCGTTTCTCTCGCTTCTCGGCCTCGGCGGGGCGGCGTCTCTCGCGGGCTGTGGTTCCTCGGGGACCGACGCGTCTGCTTCGACCGAGGGCTCTCCTGACGGCGACGGTGTCGACGACAGACCCGACTACGTCGAAGGTACGGCGACGGGAACGCGGACGTTGAACTTCCTGAGCGTCGACGACGAACCGTCCCTGAACCGGGTTCAGTTGGCGCTCGACGGGCCGTACGCGGTCACGCCCGAACAGGAGATCTTCCCGCTGTGGGCCGATATGTCCACCGACGAGGGGCGGGTCTACACGGTCGAACTCAGAGACGGCCTCGAGTGGGGGGCGGGGTACGGACCGATGACGGCCGACGACTGGATCTACACGATCACCGAGGTCTTTCAGGCTGATCCCAACTGGGCGGGGTTTCCGAACGCGGGCCAGTGGCGGCAGAACGGGGAGCCGATCCCGGTCGAAAAGACCGGGCCGCGATCGTTCGAGATCCGACTGCAGTCGGTCGATCCGGCGTTTCCGCTGCGGCCGGTTATGTGGGGCCAACCCTGTATGCCGAAGGCGCTCATCGAGCGCTACCGTCCCGACGAGGACCAGGAAGGGCTCCAACAGGACGAGGACGTTCAGACGCTGGCGTACGCCGGGAACCTCGGACCCTATCGCTTCGAGCGGTGGAACCGCGAGTCCGAGTTCGTCGCCGTCAGGAACGACGAGTACTACCTCCGCGAGGCCGACGACGTCCCCGAGGCGTGGCGGGACGCGCCGTACTTCGACTCCTACACCTACGAGGTCGTCCCCGAGGAAAGCACGCGGCTCTCCGCGCTTCGGACGGGCGAACTCACGGCGACAGACGTTCCGGAGACGAGAGTCGAGCAGTTCGAGGACCGCGACGACATCGACGTGAAGGTGTTCCCGCAGGCGTATATGACCTCGCTCATCTACAATCAGCGGGCCAACGGGTCGTTCTACGAGGCGCTGCGCGAGCCGTCAGTCCGCCGGGCGCTGGCGCACGCCGTCGACAAGCGGGCAATCGTCGACGAGATCCTCCGCGGGTACGGGAACGTCGCCCACACGTTCCAGCCGACGTTCTCGAAGTGGTACGCCGACGGCGAGGTGACCGAGTACGGCGTCGGCGACGCCTACAGCCACGAGCGGGCGCGCGAATTCCTCGAATCGGGGCTCGACGCGACGCCGTACCGTTACGACGGCGAGCGCGTCGTCGACGACGACGGCGAGCAGGTCACTCTGAAGCTCGTCTTCGCGCAGGGCTCTCAGTCCGTGCGGACGACCGCACAGCTCGTCGCCCAGGAGTACGACGCGGTCGGACTCGACGTCGAACTGACCGGGAAAGAGTACGCGACGCTCGTCGAGCACCACCTCTACAACGGCTGGCAGGGCGATGACGACCCGCCGTGGAACGCCGGCCCGTACAACGGCGGCCCGCGGGACGGGTCGCTCAGTCAGGAGCCGTGGGACCTGATTCTGGGCGTCACGTTCAACACGTACCCGCGGACGCCGTCGTCGATCCGGGGGTTCACGGTCGAACGCGGCGGCACCAACTTCTACGGCTACGTCCCCGAGACCGACTTCGCCTCCCTGTTCGAGCGCGCGACGAGCACCGTCGACGACGCCGAACGCAGGGAGACGCTCTCGGAGATATTCGGGGCGCTCTCGGCGGAACAGCCGTTCAACTTCCTCAATATGGGCGTCGAGATCGTCGGTTACGACAGCGCGGTCCGCGGTCCCGAAGAGGTGTTCGGGTACACGTGGGACCGGAACACGTGGCGGCTCGGCACGCCCTGAACCGCCGGCAGCATCCAACGGAGTCGCACGAGAATGGGTCTGAAACGATACACCGCACGGCGGATCGCGTGGGCCGGCGTCGTCGCCGGGGTGATCCTCACGATCACGTTCGTCCTCTTGGACCTCGCTCCCGACGCGCAGTTGGCGCAGGTGCAGTTTCAAGCGGCGGCCAGCGGCGGCAGCGCCGAGGCAGCGGCGGAGGCCTACGCACGTCGGCGCGGCCTCGAGGGGCCGCTCTGGGAGCGCTACCTCGACTACCTCGGGAACCTCGCGACCGGCGACTGGGGCTGGTCGGACACCCGTTCACAACCCGTGAGTGAGGCGATCCTGACCGCGCTGCCGTACTCGCTGATGTACACGGTTCCGGCCGTCGTCGCGTCGACGGTCCTCGGCGTCGCGATCGGCCTGTACTCGGCGTTCAATCAGTACACGAAGACGGACTACGCCGCGACGTTCGTCGCGTTCTTCGGGATCAGCGTTCCGAACTTCTGGTTCGGGATCGTCCTGCTGCTCGTCTTTGCGGTCCACCTCGGCTGGGTCCCCGTCCTGTTCGACGCGGAACTGGCGCGGACGCGACCGTTCTCGCTCGCGAACGCCCGACAGCTCGTTCTCCCGGTGTTCGTCCTCGGGACGAGCGCCATCGCCGGGACGATGCGGTACACGCGCGCGGAGGCGCTGGAGTACGTCCGCGCGACGTTCGTCAAGACCGCCCGCGCGAAGGGCGTCAGCGAGCGCCGCATCCTCACTCGGCACGTCCTCCGGCCGACGCTCGTCCCGCTGTCGACGATCCTCGTCGGCGACCTCCTCGGCGTCGTGCTCTCGGCGTCGTACCTCGTCGAGGTGGTCTTCGGGATCCCCGGACTCGGACGCCTCAGCCTCGAAGCCATCCGGCGACAGGACACCGCCCTCGTGCTCGGTACGACGCTCGTGCCGGTGTTCGTCGCCGTGATCGGAAACCTCCTGCAGGACCTCGCGTACGCGGTCCTCGATCCCCGAATCGACTACGGTGATCGCTGATGGCGGGAGACGACGTGCTCTCTGACGGATCAGAGGGAGGCCGACCCGACGAGCCGCGAGAGCGATTCGAGGACGTCGACTGGGACGCGATCGACGCGGATGGACGACGACTGACGAACACCGGACTCGCCGCGGTGGCCGCCGGTATCGGGTACGCCCTCGCGCTGGCGTACGACCTCGCTGTCGCCGGCGGCGATCCGACGCTGGACGCCGCGGTCGACGTCCCGTGGCGATCCGCCCCGGCGACCGTCGTCTGGGACGCGACGGCCGTCGACTGGCTGTTCGCCGCGACGCTGCTCGCCGGCGGGTTCGCGCTCGTTCCGCTCGCGCGCAACAGGCGACTGCGCGGGTACTACTGGCGGCGCTTCCGTCGACACACGCCGGCCGTGATCGGCCTCTGGTACCTCCTCGCGATCTTCCTGTTGGGGACGGTCGGCACGCTGTTCATCGACCAGCCGAGTCTGAACCTCGCGGCCACCTACCAGCCGCCGATCTTCGCGAGCGTCGACGCCTCCATCCCGGCCGAGTGCGTCGGCCCCGTCGTCGACGGGCGCTGCCACGGCACGTGGAAGTATCCGCTGGGAACCACGGGCGAGGGCAAGGGGCTCCTCGCGCTCGCGATCTTCGGGATGCGGGTCAGTATGCAGGTCGGGTTGATCGCCACGTCGCTGTCGATCGCAATCGCGACGCTCGTGGGCACGACGGCCGCCTACGCCGGCGGCTGGGTCGACGAGGCGCTGATGCGCTACGTCGACGTCCAGCAGACGTTTCCGACGTTCTTCCTCTTTCTCTTCCTCGCGTATCTCTACGGCGGGAGCCTGTTCGTCCTCGTCGTCATCTTCGGGGTGACCGGCTGGGGCGGGATCGCCCGGATCGTCCGCAGCGAGGCGCTCCAGCGGCGCGAGGAACTGTACGTCGAGGCCGCGCGGGCGTCGGGCGCGTCGGGTCTGTCGATCGTCCGGCGACACGTCGTCCCGAACGTCTCGAACTCGATCGTCACGGCGGCGACGCTGAACATCCCCTTCCTCGTGCTCTCGGAGGCCGCGCTGTCGTTCATCGGTCTCGGCGACGTGACGCTGCCCTCGTGGGGGCAGACGATCGCGGCGGGCCGCGGCGACCTCGCGACCGCGTGGTGGATCTCGACGGTCCCGGGGCTGTTCCTGTTCGCGACGATCCTCGCGTTCAACTTCCTCGGCGACGCGCTCCGAGACGCGCTCGATCCGAGACAGGAGGTGTGATCGATGGAGAACAGAGACGACGACGGGACGGAGGCCTCGATCGACGACGGGGCGGACGTTTCGACCGAAGACGTGGGGAGCGCGTCGACTCTCGGCGGCCCGGGGGACGCTTCGACACCCGGGGAACCGCTGCTCCGCGTCGATGACTTGCGGACCCGATTTCACACCGACGGCGGCACGGTCCGTGCGGTCGACGGGGTCTCCTTCGCGGTCGACCGCGGCGAGACGGTCTGTCTCGTCGGTGAGTCGGGGAGCGGGAAAACCGCCGCCTGCGAGTCGATCACGCGGTTGATTCGGGAACCGCCGGGCGAGGTCGCCGGCGGGTCCGTCGTCTTCGACGGCCGCGACCTGCTGTCGCTCTCCGATTCCGCGCTCCGGGCGGTTCGCGGGAGCCGTATCGCCCACGTGTTCCAGAACCCACAGAGCGCGTTCAACCCCGTCTACTCCGTCGGCTGGCAACTGATCGAGGCGGTCCGCCTCCACGGCGACTACTCGAAGTCGGCGGCGCGGGCGCGCGCGGTCGACCTCCTCGACCGCGTGGGAATTCCGAACCCCGGGAGCCGAATCGACGACCACCCGCACGAACTCTCGGGCGGACAGAAGCAGCGCGTCGCGGTCGCGATGGCGCTGGCGGGAGAGCCGGACCTGCTGATCGCCGACGAGCCGACGACCGCCCTCGACGTGACGATTCAGGCGCAGGTGCTTGAGCTCCTCGACGACGTGCAGTCGGCGTTCGAGATGGGCGTGCTCTTCGTGACGCACGACCTCGGCGTCGTCGCGAGCGTGGCGGACCGCGTCGTCGTCCTGCGCGAGGGCCGGGTGGTCGAACGCGGCGACGTCGCCGACGTCTTCGAGCGACCGTCGCACCCGTACACGCGGCACCTCGTCGAGTCGATTCCGGGGCGGGACGCGGACTTCGACTCCGGTTCGGGAGGCGGGAAGCGATGACCGACGGTTCCCGTCCCGGTGCGGTCTCGCCCCCGAACCCCGACCCGCCGCTCCTCGACGTTCGCGGGCTGGTGAAGCACTATCCGCTCACCGAGGGGCTGTGGAACCGGGACGTCGGCCGCGTGCGCGCGGTCGACGGGATCGACCTCACCGTCGAGCGCGGTGAGGCGGTCGCGCTGGTGGGCGAGTCGGGGTGCGGGAAGTCCACGGCGGCCCGCGCGGCGCTCCGGCTCGACGAGCCGACAGACGGGACCGTGCGCTTCGACGGCGAGGACGTCACGGCGTACGACCGAGGCGCGCTGAAACGGTTCCGTCGACGCGCGCGGCTGATCTTTCAGGACCCCGATTCCAGCTTCGACCCGCGGCTGTCGATCGGCGAGTCGGTGGCGGAACCGCTCTCGGTCCACGGGATGGACGACAGGAACCGTCGCCGCCGACTCGTCGAGGGGACGCTCGAACGCGTCGGCCTCGACGCGAGCGACGCCGATCGCTTCCCGCACGAACTCTCGGGCGGGGAGAAACAGCGCGCCGCACTCGCCCGCGCGCTCGTCACCGATCCCGACCTGCTCGTCGCCGACGAGCCGGTCTCCGCGCTCGATACGTCGGTCAAAGCGGACATCCTCGAGTTGCTGGCGCGGCTCCGCGACGAACTCGGACTCGGCGTCCTCCTCATCACGCACGACCTCGGCGTCGTCGCCGAGTTCTGCGACCGCGTCGCGGTGATGTACCTCGGCGAGATCGTCGAATCTGGCCCCGTCGAGGCCGTATTCAGTGACCCGGGGCACCCCTACACCCGCGCGCTTCTCGGGTCCGTCCCAGTCCCGGATCCGGGCGTGGCGCGCGAGCCGACCGGTCTCGTCGGCGACGTTCCGGACGCCGCCGATCCGCCGTCGGGCTGTCGGTTCCACACGCGATGTCCCGAGGTGATCCCGCCGGACGAGTACGACCTCGAAGGTGACGTCTGGCGACGGCTCTTCCGGTTCCGACTGCGTGTCTCGGGGGAGTCGCCCGCCGATCGAGACGACATCGTCGCGCTCGCGTCGACGGAACTCGATCCCGCTGTCGCGCCCGAGGACGTCGAGGACGACGCGCTCCGAGCCGCGGTCAGGCGCGCGTTCGACCTCCCCGAGCGGCTCTCGGATCTGGCGGCCGAGTCGGTCCTCGAACGGGCGGTGGGGCTGCTCGTCGACGGCGAACAGGACGCGGCGGTCGAACTGCTCGAATCAGAATTTCGGACGGTCTGCGAGTCTGAGTCACCCGCGAAGCGGCGGACCGGTGCCGACCGCGAGGCGGCCTGTCACCTCGTCGGAGAGGCAGACGCCGGTGCGGATCGCTCTCTCGGTGCGGAACCGACGTCGGAGACGGATTAGGACGAACGGCGGGCTGTGCACCCGCCCGCGCGGATGAGCTATCCCTCTCGCTCGCGTAGGTACGGGTATGCCGACTGTCAGGACCAACGGCATCGAGACGTACTACGAGCGCCGTGGAGAGGGGCCGCCGATCGTGTTCGTCCACGGTGCGGTGGTCGACCACGGCCAGTGGCTCCCCCAAGCCGAGGCGTTGAGCGACGCGTACACGATTGTCGTCTACGATCTCCGCGGCCACGGGCGGACGGGGGGATCGCCGATCGAGCGATACACGTTCGACCTGTTCGTCGAGGACCTCGACGCGCTCCTCGACGCGCTGGATCTCTCCGACCCCGTGTTGTGCGGGCTCTCGCTGGGCGGCTGTATCGCACAGGCGTACGCGACGAGCTACCCCGATCGGCTCTCGGGGTTGGTCCTCGCGGACACGTTCACGTCCGGCGACTGGCGCTGGCCCGAGCGGCTGCAGTGGGCGCTGTTGGGCGCGACGATTCCGTTCGCCCGGCTCTTCGGATACCAGCGGATCGAACGAGCGATGGTGTGGGCCCAAGAGCGGGTCCGAGGCGACGAGGCCAGCGGTGACTACGAGGCGATCCGGGAGCTCCGAGCGACGGGTCCGACGATGTCGACCGAGGAGTTCGCGAAAGTGATCCGGGCGCTCCGAGCCGTTCCCGAGATGCGGGTCGACTTCACCGCGCTCTCGGTGCCGACGCTGATCCTCTACGGCGAGCACGAGATGGGGTTCGTCAGGCGCCACGCCGCTGACCTCGCCGCCCAGATCGACGACGCGAGCGTCCTCGAGGTCCCGGGGGGCGCGCACGCGTCGAACCTCGACAAACCCGCGTTCGTGACCGCGGCGCTCCGCCGGTTCCTCGCCGAGCGCGTCGTCTCCGAGCGGTGAACCGCACGCCCGGCAGGCTTCGTCGAGTCCAGCGGCTACTCGATCAGGAACTGCGGTTCGGCGATCCGCTCGGAGCGACACTCCGGACACCGCGAGGGGTCGTTCAGCGGGTCGTCGAAGCCGTCGAACCCGCACGCGCGGCACTCCGGCGGGGCGACCAGAAACTGCTCGTCCGCGTCGTCGCCGCGAACTGTCCGTGCGACGTGTTCGAGGTGCCGGTACACCGCCGTCCGCGGGATTCCGACCGCCGTCGAGAGCTCGGCCGCGTCGTGCGGTTCCGTCCGCAACGCGTCGGTGATCCGCTGCCGTGTCGTCGATTCCGAACCCGAATCGGACATACCAGTTTCAGGTATCGGGGGCGTATATACTGTCTGTTCGAGACGTCGGCCGGGTGAGGAGCAGCCGCGCGGGGACCCGGCACTGCGCCGTTGGGAAACACACTTGAGAGTCGGGCCAGACTGAGGTAGTATGAAGGCAGTCGTCCTCGCTGGCGGGTACGCGACGCGGATGTGGCCGATAACCAAACACCGGCCCAAGATGTTCCTCCCCGTCGGGGAGGGAACCGTCATCGACGTCATCTTCGAGGATCTCGAGGCCGACGACCGGATCGACGAGGTGTTCGTGAGCACCAACGAGCGCTTCGCGGAGACGTTCGAGACGTTCCTCGCGGACGCGCCCTACGAGAAGCCGACGCTCTCGGTCGAGGAGACCGTCGAGGAGGACGAGAAGTTCGGCGTCGTCGGCGCGCTCGCACAGCTCATCGACCGCGAGGGCGTCGAGGACGACCTCGTCGTCATCGCCGGAGACAACCTCCTCTCCTTCGACGTCGCGGAGTTCGTCGACTTCTTCGAGTCGAAGGGGACGGCGTGTCTGGCGGCCTACGACGTCGGGTCCAGAGAGCGCGCGAAGTCCTACGGCCTCGTGCAGTTGGACGGTGACCGCGTCGTCGACTTCCAGGAGAAGCCCGACGACCCCCAGAGCACGCTCGTCTCGATCGCCTGTTACGCGTTCCCCGCGGCGACGCTCCCGGACTTCGAGACGTACCTGGCCGACGGCAACAACCCCGACGAGCCGGGGTGGTTCATGCAGTGGCTCCAGGAACGCGGCGACGTCCACGCCTTCACCTTCGACGGCGCGTGGTTCGACATCGGCACGCCGGAGAGCTACCTCGACGCCGTCTCGTGGTACCTCGAGGGCGAGACGTACGTCCACGAGGACGCGACCGTCGAGAACTCCGAACTGGGCGCGAACGTCCACGTGATGGCCGACGCGTCGGTCTCGAACTCCCGGCTCGAACGGTCGGTCGTCTTCGCCGACGCGGTGATCCGCGACGCCGACATCCGGAACACGATCGTCGACGAGGACACCCACGTCGAGAACCTCGACCTCTCGAACGCCCTGATCGGCGCGCACTCGCACCTCGAATAGCGGACCCTGAGCTCGGGGGCAGACCCCACGACGGTTTCGGCGTTTCTACGTGCCGTCCCCGAGTCGTGCGTCGGTCACGCGGATGTGGCCTCGCGTTCCCTCCCACACCGTCTCGTACGCTAACTCGATCGGACGGGCCATGTGCGGCCCGTCGGTGACGAGCGTCTCGAACTCTCCGCCCTCGCCGAGGACGTGGACGCCGTACTCCTCGTTGAGCGCCGACAGCTCCGCGAGGGCGTCGGCGTCGAGCGTCCGCCCGAGCCACGACTCGTCGAGCCCGCGCGCGGCGACCTGCACGATCGTGATCTCGAAGCCCGCGTCGAGCATCTCCTCGGCTAGCGCGCGGGAGTCGCGCTGCCACAGCGGCGCGAAGAGCTCGATTCCCAGTCGGTCGCACATCGCCTGAATCCGCGAGGTCTGGAACTCGCTCTCGACGGCTCCGGCCGTCACACCCGCGAGACTCCCGTCGAGGTCCGACTGCAACTCGGTGAGTGCGGCCTCCAGCGGTTCCAGTTCGCGGTCGCCCTGCGCGCCCGCGTCTTCGACGTCGTCGGCCCCGAGGTCGTCGGGTTCGACTTCGACGAGGTCGATGCCGAGACTCTCCGCGGCGAGGCCGGCCAGCCGCGTCTCGGGGACGTGGTACATATACGAGTCGTCGCCGGGGTGGACCGTCAGGAGGTGCGAGACGTCGAGTCCCTGCTCCTGGGCGCGGTAGAGCGCCCACGAGGAGTCCTTGCCGCCGGAGAAGAGGCTCACCCACGAACCGGTGTCCGTCATTGGTGACACCACGCGGTCGCCGTACAAACGGACACCGGTTCCGAAGCCAGTGTGAGATCAGCCGTCGTCGGCAGAACCGGTTCGTTCGTCGTCGTCGCGGACTCCTCGCCCTTCGACGGAAACGCCCTCGTCGTCGGATTCCGGTTCTGTCGCTCGGTCAGCGTCGTCGACTTCGACCCCACTCGGGCGAGCGTCGCCGGCGGTTTCGGCCTCTCTCGTCTCGGCGAGGCGTTCGACCGCCTCGACCAGTCGGAACGCCGCGAGGACGAGCAGCCACGCGACGTAGACGCCGGCGACGAGCCCCGCGAAGAGGAACCACAGGAGGATCTGACCGGCGATCACGAAACTGTACACGAGGGTCACGGCGAGCACGACGCCGACGAGCAGCTTCGTCCGGCGCGAGAGGGCTGGAGGGCGGTCTGCGGACACAGACGTATCTCCCGAGCGAGCGTTGTAACTCTGTCGACGGCGCGTTCCGATGAACTGCCGACGGCGGCGTTCGGCGGCCCGAAGACGCGCCGTGCCCGCTACTTGTCTCGGGGGACGTGTCGCTCGTCTTCGATCGCGTGGTCCATCTCGGGGACCTCGCTCTCCAGCCACTCGCGGAACCACTTGACGCGGGTGAGCCGCTTGTGCGCGATGGTCTCGGCGGCGTCGGAGTTGACCCGCTCCGCAGCGTCGCGGCCGCGTTCGAGCACGCGCTCGACCATCTCGGCGGCGTCCATGTGCGTCCGCGCCTCGTAGCCCATCCGGAGCAGCATCAGCGCCGTGCCGTTCGCGCCGACCTTGTCGAGGATGTCGGCCTCGATGAGGCTCTGGGTCTCGAGGGAGACGTCCGAGAGCGGTCCCTGATAGGAGTGATCGGCGATGACCTGACACACCTGTTCGACGAACGACTGCGGGAAGTCGCCGTGGGCGGTGAGGTACTCGCGGGCGACGCGGGCACCTTCTTCGGCGTGAACTTCCTGGTCGGCTTCGAGCTTCGAGATGTCGTGAAAGAGCGCGGCGACGCGAACGACGTCCGTGTCAGCGCCCTCCCGTGCTGCGATGTCCGTGGCGAGTTCGACGACGTTCAGGATGTGGTTGAACCGGTACTCGGCGCTGTGCCAGGGGTACCAGCGCATCCGACCGCCGTCCTCCTCACCCTCCACGCTCGCGGCGAGGTAGTCGCGGACGAACCGCTTCATCTCCTCGAACTCCGCGTCGTCGACGGTGGACTCTTTGATCTCAACGCCCACGGAACCACCCCTCGTTCGCGCCGGTGGGAGGCCCAACGACGTCCGCATTCGACTTCGAGTTCATTACCGAATAAAATGGTTCTCCGGTTCTTAGGCGTTACGACGAGCGAGACGGGGATCCGGATAGCACTTCGGACGTGCGCTCCAGTTGCCCTGCTGTCCGACGAGAACGTCGCACGAGGCCCCGTCGGAAGCCTTCCGAGGGCACCCCTGTCGAGAGTTACCCGTCGAGTCACTCGCGCCGAGCGGCGAAGAACGCGACGGTGGTCAGCGCGCTCAGCGAGACCAGCACGTCGAATCCGAGCAGTCGGCTCCGGAGCGATTCCTCGCCCGACTCGTCGACGAACGTGCCGAGGACGCCGCCGACGAAGTCCCGCGTCGAGTCGAGCACGGACTCGTCGGACTCGTCGTCTGCATCCGGGGTATCCGTCGCGGTCCGAGTGGGATCGGGATCCGAACCGTCAGCGCCGCCTCCGGCGCTGCCTCCCGTACCGCTTCGACCGGCCGATCCGGCTTGTTGGCCCCCGCCTCCGATAGCTGTCGCGGCCGTTCCGTTCCCGCTTTCGGTCGGCGAAGCCGGTCGGACCGCGCGGACGGTTCCCTCGACGAGGAGTTCGTCGACGGCAGGCACGACGTCGACGGCGGAGCTCACGAGGAACTCGTCGTCGACGCGCTGAGCGCCGAAATCCGCGATTGCGGTCCAGCGACCCTCGGGCGTCACGACAGCGGTGACCGTCTTGAGGAACGCCGGATCGGTTCCGTCGGCCGAGCGGATCCGGAGTTCCACCTCCGTGCCGGGGGCGGCGTTCGTCGTCCCGGTGATCGACTGGTTGGTCGCGTTCGCGACGACGACGGGGTCGACGTCCGTCGAGATACTGCCCGAGACGAGCGCGTAGTCGTCCGTGAGCGATCGTTCCTCGTGGTCGAGCCCCGCGTAGGCACGCGTCCCGTTCACGGTGAAAGACGCGATGAGCGCGTCTCCCGTCTCGAACCCGCCGACGCGGTCGCTGTCGTACGCGACGACGTAGGTGTCGTTTCCGGGGTCGGCGACGACCGTCGCGTTTTCGGCGGTGAGTTCGACCCGGTGACGCTCCCCGTTGGCGGTCGGCGCTTCGCTCGTGAGGTTGAGCGCGTACCGGGATTCGGGTCCCGTTCCGGCCAGCGCGAAGAACGCCTCCGTCGGCGTTCCGGACTGCTCGGCGAACGCGCCCGCGAGTCCGGGGCTCACGATCCGGTGGACGACGACGTCCCCGACGGCGACCTCGGAGGCCGCCGTCAGCCGCTCTGTGTCCGTCGCTTCGGACAGGGCCGCCCGCGTCGATAGGTCTGTCCCGGCCGGCGCGACCCAGTTGGTCATCGCGACCGGTGCGGCCGGTTCGACGACGAGCGTCCCCGTCTGCTCGGTCGGAGCGGCCGGATCCTCGCCGGGGCGGACGGCGAGCGGGTACTCGCCGGGATCGATCGTCCCCGCGAGCCGAAGGTTCTCGTCGATATCGGCCGCGAGGACCTCGTCGGCGGACCCTCCGTCGCGGCTGTGGGCGGTGCCGACGCCGAAGACGTCTCCCCCGTCGTCCGGCACGTCGCCAGCGCCGACCGCTGCGGCGGTGTTGAACCAGAGGTCGACGACGCCGTCGCCGTCGTCATCCGCGACCGTCACGTTCGCGCGGAACCCCGCGTCGGGGCTCCCGATGGTCACGGTGGCCGTGTCGGCGTACCGGAGGTCGATCCCGAGTTCGACGACGTCCCCCGCGTGCTCGTCGAGGGTCGACCGGTGGAACGACGCGCTCCGCTCGTCGGCGTCGACGACGCGAACTCGGCGAGAGTCGGCGGTCGAACCGCTCCCCGCGTCGGTGACGCCGATCGTGTAGTTTCCGGGGCCGGCCGCCGCGACGGTCTCCGCGTCGAACGCGAACGGCGTCTCGCCGTTCCCGCTGAGCGTTCGGTTCCGTCGCTCGACGATCGAGCCCTCGACGTCACGGAGCATCGTCTCGACGGTCCGACCGCCCGTGTTCGCGGTGATCGTGCCCTCGATCTCGTCTGCGGTCGTGACGTTCCGATCCGCGATATCCACGCCCAACTCCAGTTCGCGAAGCACGACGTCGAGCGTTCGATCGGGACTCCCGTCGTCTAAGAGCGTCGTGAAGGCGTACTCGCCGCTCCAGTCTCGCGCGTCCGTATCGACGGAGAACACCTGACTTCCCGGGCCGGTGGTCCCGGCGAAGACGAACGATCCCGACCCGTCTTCGACCTCGAAGGCCTGATCGCGGTCGCCCGATCCGTCGGTGGCGAGAAAGGCGATCGTCTCGTTCTCGTAGACGTTCGCAGCGCCCTCGTCCTCGGAGACGGTCGCGCTCGTCACGGTCACGTCGACGACGCCCGGTTCGATCGTTTCGGTGTCGAGCGAGTCGTTGACGGCGTCGATCTCGACGCTGACCGTCGATCGGGGGTCGACGGCGGTCGACGAACTCGCCAGTACCTGCCCGTCGTCGGACCCGTCCGAATCGAGGGCGTAGCGCCCGGCCACGTCCTCGCCGTCGACCGAGATGGTGAGGTTCTCCGTAAGCGTCAGCCCACCGGACTCACCGCCCGCTTTCGAGACGTCTTCGCTGAACGGGATTTCGATCACGCTCTTGGTGTGTGTCAGCGTCGTTCCTGAAATCGCGTCAGCCTCGAATTCCGTTACTGGACCGAGAGTGAGTGGTTCGGATTTTTGCTCTGACTCTTCATCATTTATTGATGCTGTTGCTATTCGATCTTCATTTTCACTCTCATCGGAATATTGTGTGACCACCTCGTCTCCTTTTGAAACGTGGAGTTTGCCCTTAGCATTTGACGTGCTGGCGTCAATAGAACCAGAGAACTCAGAGTCCACTTTGTGTGATATCTTTACAGATTCTCCGCGAGTATAACCGATTGTATCATCTGAGTCCGATTCCGAAAACAAATTAATTTCGACAGTTCCATCGCTATTTCGTGATACACTTTCAATACCTCCGGACCCATCACGTGAATTGTTGTATACGATATCGTAGTATGTTATTTTATTGTCTCCATTGACATCTGCTACTGGGTAATCAGTTGTTATTTGAATACTTTTGTCATCAATATCTTCTGAGCGAACCTCTTGCTGAGGTTCCGTATCCGATTCAATATTGACAACGTAATCCTCGCTCGCCGCGAGGTCACCGTCGTCGACGGTAACGGTGATCGTATCTTCCTCCTCGTAGGTGGACGAATCGAGAGCGATCGTCCCTTGGGTGGCAACTGCCGGTTCGAATCCGACGCCCGTGAGGAGACTGAGTGCGAGAAGCGCTACGAGAGAGACCGCCCGAACGGAGTTCGTGTCGTCTATCATAGAACAACCGGGAGAAAACCAGCAGTACACGGATCGAATTATCGTCCGCCGAATCGAGTTCCCAGATCGTCGTGACTCGACGCCGGGTGTGCCGGCGGTACGTCTGCGGATGAATCCGTCGCAGTCTACCGATCTTCAACCTACGTATGACGATCAAAATTTGATATTAATATCCTTCTCTTCGATTCTCAAAGAAGATAATCTATCGAAATATAATACTATTTTAATATATTTATTGGTGGAATTATACCGCGATACGGACTGCTGAATATTTATCAATTTATTGAACTTATATGCCTGTTCCTACACAATAATTCGGGATGATTCGGATAGACGGTGTACCACAGTTATGTAGTCCCGTAATCACTACGCGTCTATGACTCTCGACGGAGGAGAGGGGGGACGGGAGATCGCTGAACGGTGGGACCGTATCTTCAGGTGTCTCGCTGCGGAACCACGCCGACAGGTGATCTGGTCCCTTTTGGACACCGCGCCGGGGGAGCCGGTGGCGCTCCCGGAGGCGACGATCGATCCGAAAAGTCAGGAGGACCTCGATTCGCTCCGAGTCGAACTCTGCCACCTGCACCTGCCGCTGATGGCTGAGATGGGATTCGTCGAATGGGAGACCGACCCGCTGACCGCGACCCACGGGCCTCGGTTCGAGGAAGTCCGAGCGTTGTTCGAGGCGGCACTCGCAAACGTCGAAGAACTGCCCGACCAACTCGTTGAGGGCTGTCACCGCCTCGAAACCGAACGGCAGCCACCGTCGGGCTGAACGGTTCCGAACGGCGTACCCCGAACGTTCCCTGCGGAATCGACGCTTTTCGACCTCTACTCGATTCCCCGTTCGGAGAGGGATCGAACAAGGAGATGGCGGATTCGACCCTCCGGGCTCAGAGCCGACGCGAGACCTACCGCTCGCGAGGATGCTCTCCGTAGGATAGTCCCGGGCGGATTCGAACCGCCGTCATGGGCTCCAAAGGCCCATATGATTGGCCACTACACCACGGGACTGCACACGGTACTCTCGTCGCAGCGCTTGAAAACCCATCGGGTTCCGACGGCGGCGTCAGTCGACCGCGGCGTCGTTCGGGTCCTGCTCGGTTGATGCGGAGTCGCCGGCGATTCCGCATAGCTCGACGGAGAATCCGCCGCACTCCGGGCAGACGTGGTACTGAACTTCGTACACCGATCCACAGCCCAGACAGTGGTACTGGACCTGTTCGTCGGCTGCGTCCGTCGGTTCGCGAGGTCCCAATCCCGCGAACTCTAGGAGACGGCTGATCGCCGCTGTCCCATCCATACGCGCTCCAATTACGGCAGGGTCTTGAAGATGTGGGCTTCGAGCCAATCAGCGACTGACGGCTCGCTCAGTCCGCGCGCTGCTCGGTTTCGGTGCTTTCGGCACCGATTTTGAGGTGGCAGCAGGCGTCGGTCTCGGGGTCGAAGCAGTCCGGGCAGTCGTCCTCCCGGTCGATGATGGTGTCCAGTCGTTCCGCGACCAAGTCGTCTATGACCGGTTCGAGTTCGCGGGCCTCCGCGCGGAACTCCGAGACCGACAGGACGTTCGCGAGGAAGCGCTCGATGATGCAGTACGTCTGCAGTGCGTCGCGGGCTTGAATGATCCCCTCGTCGGTGAGGCTGACGCCCTTGTACTTCTCGTGTTCGGCGAGTCCCCGCGATTCGAGCTTCCCAATCATCTCGTTCGCGCTCGCCGGACTGACGTCCAGTCGGTCGGCCAGCGCACCCGTCGACGCGGGACCGTTCTCCACCTGCTGGAGGAGATAGATCGCCTTGACGTACTGGTCTGCGGTGTTCATCTCCGTCCTCCGTGATGCATCGTATCTCGTCTCATTAGCGGTTGTTCATCAGCTTCGTGACCTCCTCGACGCCCTCTGCCTCCTCCTCGCGGATCTCGACGAGCACGTCGATGAGGCGGTCGCGGTCGATCCCGAACGTCGCATCCGACGCGCGCAACGCGCCGATGAGATCGTCGTAGAACTTGTAGGCGGTCTCCTCGTTGCACAGTTGGTCGTAGAGTATGTCGTCGAAGTCCTCGGGTTCGGTGCTCCCGTACTGCGCTTCGACGAGCGTCTCGATCTCCTCGAACGGGACGCTCTCGGCGTCGAGTTCGTCGACGAGTTCTTCGAGTCGTTTGCGGTGTCTCGCCGATTCCGCGGCTGCGTGCTCCAAGAGCGACTCGATCTCGGAGTCCAGGGCCGGCGCGTCGTCCAGCGACTGGTAGTGGTGGTACGACCGAGCCTCGACGACCTCCTCGAGGACGATCCCGATCTGGAGGAGCCGCGCGAGCTGGTGATCGGAGGTGACGCGGTGACCGACGCTCACGGGCACACCTCCCGGTTTGCGAGCGACACGCGGTTCATACTCGTTCGGTAGGTAGTGACCGACTTAAGCGGTTCCCTCGTGCTCCGGAGCCGACCCCGGCTGCAGGGTTCCGTCGCTTCGGAAACCGTTTTGCCCGCAGCCTCCCGAGTACGGGTATGTTGTACGACGCGGCCGGAGAGCCCGCATCGCTGACGCCCGCGGAGCTCCGCGAGGCGTACGAAGCCCAACTCAGAGCCGTCGTGACGGATCTCGGCGTCGACGCCGTCGCGGCCGACACCGGCGTCGATTCCGAGACGATCGAAGCGCTCGCCGACGGCCCGGCCCCACAGCTTCGCGTCGAGGACGCGGCGTCGATTCTCGCGCTCGACGGGAGCCGACCGGACGCGGAATCGATCGTGCTCGAACTCCGCGATCACCTCCTGATGGCGATGACCACCGGCGTCGTCGACGTCGACGCCATCGCCTCGAACGTCGACCTCGGTCTCACCGGGCAGGAGATCCAGCAGGCGCTCGAAGGACGGACGGCGATGACGCTGCAGCAGCTCGCGGAGATCCAGCAGTACCTCGCCGAACGGAACGACCGCTGATGGCCCGAGCCGTCATCGTCGGTTGCGGCTACGTCGGCCTCGAACTCGGCCGGCAGCTCCGCGAGGCCGACCACGCGGTCACCGGCGTCCGCCGGTCGGACTCGGGGCTCGACGCCGTCGCCGACGCGGGTCTCGAACCCTGTCGGGCGGACGCGACCGACCCGGACTCGCTCGCGGCGCTGCCCGACGCGGACTGGGTCGTCTTCGCTGCGAGTTCCGGCGGCCGCGGTGCCGACGCCGCCCGCCGGGTGTACGTCGAGGGCCTCCGGAACGTCGTCGAGGAGTACGCCGAGCGGTCGTCGTCCCCGGACAGACTCGTCTACACCTCCTCGACGGGCGTCTACGGGGACCACGGCGGCGACTTCGTCGACGAGGAGACGCCGATCGAGCCGACCACCGAGAAGACGCGCGTCCTCGCGGCGGCCGAACGCGTCGCCGTCGAGGAGGCGGCCGCCGCCGGAATCGACGGCACGGTCGCGCGCTTCGCCGGGCTGTACGGCCCCGACCGCTACCGACTCGGTCGCTACATCGAAGGTCCGGTCACCGAGGGCTACCTGAACATGGTCCACCGCGACGACGCCGCCGGCGCGGTCGCCTTCCTCCTCGAATCCGACCTCGCGCGCGGCGAGGTCGTCCTCGTCGCCGACGACGAACCCGCGGACAAGTGGGCGTTCGCCGACTGGCTGGCGGCGGAGTGCGACCTCCCGTCGCCGCCGAAGCGGACGATCGAGGAGCGGCTCGCCGAGTCTGACCTCTCGGCGGCCGCGAAGCGCCGGCTCCAGACCAGCAAGCGCTGCTCGAACGCCCGGCTTCGCGAACTGGGCTACGAACTCCGGTACCCGACCTTCCGTGAGGGATACCGCGCGGCGATCGACGCGTTCCTCGCAGGTGCAGACCCCAACGAGATCTGAGACTGACGGAGATTCTGTGTGGGGATCGCCACCTCTGTGTGAGGACCGCCACCTCCGGAGGGATCGTGGTCTCTCACCGGGCTATTCTGTTCTCGATCCGCCGACAGTTCCCGGGGAATCTTCTTGAGGGTGCACTCTCACTCGGGACGTATGGGTCTCTCACGCTCCGGTCTCGCGCAGCTCTCCGGCACGGAGCTTCTCGATTCCCTCTCCTCGCTCGTGATGACGTATCCGGCGCTCACGCTGGCGATCCTCGTCGGCCTGTTCGCCAGCGCCGTCGGGCTGTACGCGCTTCGACGCTTCAAACGGCCGATGGGGACGCGGTTCCTCGAATCGGTCGCGGGGCTCGACGAGGTCGCCGTGCTGCTGCACCCCAATCCCGATCCGGACGCGATGGCGACTGGCGTCGCCGTCGCGAGCCTCGTCGAACAGGCCGGCACGTCGCGTCGGTGCAGTACTCCGGACAGATCCGCCATCAGGAGAACCGGGCGTTTCACAACGTGCTCGAACTCGACGTCGAGCAGATCGACCACGTGAGCGACGTCGCCGCCGAGCACGTCGTCTTGGTCGACCACAATCGGCCTCGTGGGTTCGCCGGGTCCGACAGCGTCCTCCCGTTCGCCGTCATCGATCACCACCCCGGGGACGGCACGGGCGAGGCGTCACGGACGTCAGAACCGACTACGGGGCCGCTTCGAGCATCGTCGCCGAGTACTTCGAGGACGTGAACGGCGAGCCGGTCCCCCCCGCGAAGCACGCCAGCGAGATCGAGGCGCCCTACACCGTGCCCTCGGCGATCGCGACGGGGTTGCTGTACGGAATCCTGACGGACACCAAGCGGCTCACCGCCGGCTGCTCGGCGGCGGACTTCGCCGCCGCGGGCTATCTGTACACCGGCGTCGACGAGGACCGGCTGGATCGGATCGCCAACCCCGAGGTGTCGACCGAGGTGTTAGAGCTCAAAGCCCGCGCGATCGCCGGTCGCGACGTCCGTGGTGCGTTCGCCGTCAGCGACGTGGGCCGCGTCTCGAACGCGGACGCGATCCCGCAGGCGGCCGACGAACTCGTCCAGTTGGAGGGCGTCACCGCCGTCGTCGTCCTCGGCGAGCGGAACGGCACGATCCACCTCTCGGGTCGCTCTCGCGACGACCGCGTGCATATGGGACGGGCGCTCGGGTCGGCGCTCGAAGAACTCCGCGACGCCTCGGGCGGCGGCCACGCGCGGATGGGCGGCGGACAGCTCTCGCTGTCGAACGGATCGATCCACACCGCGTTCGGCGGAACGATCTCCCGCGACGACCTCCGCGAGCGCCTCTTCGAGTCGCTGTCGGGCGACGTCTGAGTTCGCCCGGTCCCGCGTCGGTTCCCGCGGCCCAGGATCCGACGCCCGTTTACCCGACGAACACGAAGGGCCGCTATGGCGACGAGTCAGGGGACGTGGGGCTACCGCGACCGCTTCGGTGACGCCTTCGCGCGGACGTACTTCCGACGGTTCGGTCCCGGCGTCGCGTCCAGCGTGGGCCTCGGGACGTATCTCGGCGAGCCGACGGACGAGCGAGACGACCGCTACCGCGAGTGCATCGCGGAGGCGCTCGAATCGGGAATCAACGTCGTCGACACGGCGATCAACTACCGCTGTCAGCGCAGCGAGCGGGCCGTCGGCGACGCGCTCCGACGGGCGTCGGTCGACCGCGAGGAAGTGGTCGTCGCGACGAAGGGCGGCTTCCTCCCGTTCGACGGCTCCCGCCCCGAGGACCCCGCCGCGTACGTCCGCGAGCAGTTCCTCGACGCCGGCCTCCTCGACTCCGAGGACCTCGCGCGCGGAAGCCACGCGATCGCACCCGACTTTCTGGACGCGATGCTCGACCGATCGCTCTCGAATCTCGGCGTCGACACCGTCGACTGCTACTACGTTCACAACCCGGAGACGCAGCTTCACGCGCGAAGCCGTGAAGCGGTGTACGACGCCCTCGAAGCCGCGTTCGAGCGCCTCGAACGACGCCGCGCCGTGGGCGACGTCGGCGGCTACGGCGTCGCCACGTGGGAGGCGTTTCGGGTGCCGCGCGGTCACGACGCGTACCTGTCGCTCCCCGAAGTCGTCGCCCGCGCGGAGGCCGCGGCCGAAACCGTCGGCGTCGACGACGTCGGGCTCCTCGCGGTTCAGCTCCCGTTCAACGTCGCGATGGCGGACGCGTTCACCGTGTCGGCGCACCGACATCCGACCGAAGAGCGGGACGTAAGCGCGCTCGAATACGCGCAGGCGGTGGGGCTCGACGTCGTCGCGAGCGCGGCGCTCGCACAGGGTGAGTTGGCGGCGTCGATTCCGGAGGCCGTCGACGCGGAGTTGAGGGGCGACACGCCCGCCCAGCGGGCGATCAACTTCGCGCGGAGCGCCCCGGGCGTCACGACGGCGCTCGTGGGCACGAGTTCGCCCGCGCACGTTCCGGAAAACGTCGCCGCGGGGACGTTCGAACCGCTCGGCGCGCGGGCGTTCGACGCCGTGTTCGAGTGAGCGGGTATCGTCGCAACCGACGCTACCGTTCGCGGGCGGACGCCGACGCGCCCTCGAATCCGGACGCTATCGAAGCTCCTTCCACTCCTGTTCGCAGTCGGGGCAGCGCCGCACCGTGTATACCTCGTCGGGATCGTTCTTCGTCTTCAGCGACTCTCCGCACTCCTTGCAGTTCAACCGACCGTAGGTGTCTTTCTCCAACTCCCCCGCTCGAAGCCCCTTCCGCGTCGTCTTCATACTCGCCCACTGGTGCCCACGGGGTAAAAAGATCGGTATGTCCGAGCATCCCTCGCGTCGATCGATTCGCGTGCCCCTGACGGGCATCGACAATACTCAGTATGAAGTCCCCCGACGGCGAAGCGCCTCCGTGTCCCGGCGCCGCCTCTTCGGTACGCTCTGCTCGATGATCTTCCTCGTCAACCTGGGGCGCGTCGTCTTCGCGCCCCTGCTCGGCGAGTTCATCACCGTGTTCCGGATCGGCGAGGGGACGGTCGGGATGATCGCGACGCTCGCGTGGCTCGGCAGCGCGATCCCGCGAGTCCCGACGGGGTGGCTGCTCACACGCGTTCCGCGGCACCGCGTGATCCTCGCCACGGGCGCGATCCTCACGGCCGCGTCGCTGTTCATCGCCAGCGCGACGTCGGTCGCGATGGTCGCCGTCGGCGCGCTTTCGATGGGCCTCGCCTCCGGCGTCTACTTCGTCGCCGCCAACCCGCTGGTGAGCGAACTCTACCCCGAGCGCGTCGGCTGGGCGATCGGTATCCACGGGATGACGAGCCAGATCGCCGCCGCGGCCGCCGCGCCGTTGGTCACGCTCGTCTTGACCCTCTTTCTCGACTGGCGGATCGTGTTCGTGACGATCGCCGTCGCCGCCGCCGCCGTCACGCTCACGCTGTTCTTCGTGGCGCGGTCGACGACGCTGCCCGACGCGGGCGCTGCCGACCGCGACGTGATCGCCGCGATCCGCTCGGAGTGGCGCGTCGTCGGGCTCGGCGTCGTCGTCGTGGGCGCGACCGGCTTCGTCTGGCAGGGGCTGTTCAACTTCTACGAGCTGTATATGGTCACGAAGGGGCTCTCGGAACCGACCGCGAAGAACCTCCTGACGGTGATCTTCGCCGCCGGCGTCCCGGCGTTCTTCGTCTCCGGTCGGCTGGTGGACGCGCTCCCTCGCGTCCCCTACATCCTCGCGATCATCACCGGCTTCACCGCGTGCGTCCTCGCGCTGACGGTCACCACCGGGCTCGTCCCGATCGTCGCCCTGACGGCGGTGATCGGCTACGTCCTCCACAGCCTGTTTCCGGCGGTCGACACCTACCTGCTCGACTCGCTCCCGGACGAGTCGCGCGCGAGCGCCTACGCCTGGTACTCCGGGGGGATGATGGTGATCCAAGCCACGGGCTCCTCGGCCGTCGGCGCGCTCCGCGAGACGGGGCTGGCGTACGACGCCATCTTCACACAGTTGTCACTCGGCCTGCTCGCCGTCGTCGCCGGCCTCCTCGTGCTCCAGCGCACCGGACGGCTTCCGCAGTAACGGATCGACCGCCGCCTCCGTCCCGGTTTCGGTCCGTTCTCTGTTGCGTGCAGTCGGCACCCGCGACGGCCGCGACACTCCCGATCACGTATCGCTACGGACTGTCGTCGCCCGATCCGCAGTCCGTATGGCCGTTCGATCCGCGTCGACGTGCCGAGCGACCGCGGCCCGACGCGGAGTGATCCTCACGTCACGGGGGTGCTGGCCCCGCCCTAGTATATAAACGATCGTCGACCTGCACCCGCACCCAACGACGAGCAATCGCGTCCGATCTCGACGGCCGACGGTCCCGGAAGCGGGTCACCGGAACCCCCGCGCTTTTGCTCGTGCCGTCCTGAGGGGACTTCGATGGAGTACGTGCAATCGCGGGTGACGACGCTTCACGACCTCGTCGATCCGTTCCCGGTCGCCCCGACCGACCGGGCGGCAGTCCTGGTCCCGATGGCGGAGCGGGAGTGCGGGGCTCCCGCCGCGACTCGGGTCTTCCGGGTGCTCGAGGGACTCGATCCCGCTCGCGTCGTCGTGCCGCTGCGCGCCGCTCCCGACCGCGTCGGCGAAGTTCGGGAGTGGCTCTCGGGGTTCGACCTCCGCCTCGAACTGCTGTGGTGTGACGGCCCGCGGGTCGCGTCGTTGCTGTCTGCGGCCGGCGTCGACGGCGCGCGCGGGAAGGGCCGCGACGTGTGGCTCGGCCTCGGGCGCGCCGCCGAGGAGGAGTTCGTCGTCGTCCACGACGCCGACACGACGACGTACGACGAGTCGTTCGTCCGCAGGCTGTTGTTCCCGCTCACGCACGGCTACGACTTCGCGAAGGGCTACTACGCTCGGGTCGAAGACGACGGCCTCTACGGGCGGCTCTTCCGGCTCTTCTACGTCCCGCTGGTGCGGACGCTCGCCGACGCCCACTCGGAGCCGTACCTCCGGTACCTCGACGCCTTCCGGTACGCGCTCGCCGGCGAGTTCGCCGCGACCGCCGAGATGGCCCGGCGGCTCCGACCCCCTCGAAAGTGGGGGCTCGAAGTCGGGACGCTGGCGGACGTGTTCGACGTCGCCGGGTTCGACGGGACCGCTCAGGTCGACCTCGGCCGCTACGAACACGACCACCGGGCGGTCGGCGGTTCGACCGGGCTCTCGGACATGAGCCGGTCGGTCGGCGAAACGCTGCTGCGGAGCGTCGTCGAACGCGGCGTCGACGTCGACTTCGCGACGCTCCGGGAGCGCTACGTGGCAACCGCGGAGACGCTCGTCGAGCAGTACGCGATGGACGCGGCGTTCAACGACCTCCCCTTCGACCGGGAGCACGAGCGCTCGCAGGTGTCGCAGTACGCCGACGCGGTCGCAGAGCCGTCTCCGACCGACGACCGCCTGCCCGCCTGGACGGAGACGTCGCTGTCGACGGACGCGCTGGCGGAGGCGGCCGCCGCCGACGTCGAGGAGGCGACGACCGGGAGCCGCGACGTCGCCGCCGCGGACGCGCGGGGGTTCGGCGAATGACGACGGAGCTTCAGATCGACGAACTGGCGGGCGTCGTCGATCTCTTCGGCGCGCTCACGCCCGCGGAAACGACCCGCGCGCTCGACGAACTGGCGTTCAAGCAGGGCGGGGAGATCGAGGCGTCGGCGGCGGAGGCCGCCGTCGAAGACGCCCTCGACGCCTACGCGCTCGTTCGCTACGAACGCGACGGACAGGCGCTCCTCGCCCCCGGCCCGACGGCGTTTCCCACGCTCCCCGAGAACGCCGAAGATCTGCCGCACATCCTCGACGTTCCGGAGCGCGACGTCGATCGGGAGGCCGCGGGCGAGGCGGTCGCGTCGCGGCTCAGAGCGGAGGCGGCGCGGGCCGTCGACGCGGGCGAGGAGTCGACGATGCGGGAACTCCTCGACGTGACGTACGACGTGGCGGTGTGGTCCGACGCGGTCGCCGTCGACGACGTGCGGGCGCGGCTCGACGACGCGCTCTCGGAGTGACCCGCGATCTGATGGAATTCTTCATCAATCCTCAGCACACAGTATAAGCCCCTTCAGATCGTACGTGTCCGCGAATATGGATCTCTCGCGGGTGGCGGCCCACGCACCCGACGCGGTCGACGGTGCGGGCCAGCAGGCGGCGGTGCTCGCGCCCATCCTCGATCGGGGCGGTGAGCCGCACGTCCTCTTTACGCGGCGCGCGGATCACCTCGGCGAGCACCCGGGGCAGATGAGCTTCCCGGGCGGGTCGCGCGAGCCCGTCGACCCCGATCTGCGCGCGACGGCCCTCCGCGAAGCCGACGAGGAGATCGGACTGCGGGCCGAGGAGACGCGGGTCGTCGGCCGCATCGACGACATCGAGACGGTCACCGATTACTCGGTGCGCCCGTACGTCGCGCGCGTCCCCGACCGCGAGTACGATCCCGACGAACGCGAGGTCGCCGAGGTCGTCGCGCTCCCGGTGTCGGGGCTCACCGACCTCGACAACTACGAGTCCGAGCGACGCGAGCACCCGACCTACGGCGCGCGCCGGATCCACTTCTTCCACGTCGACGGATACACGGTCTGGGGGGCGACGGGCGTGATGCTGCTGCAACTGCTCGAACTGACGACCGACTGGACCGTTCCGGAGGAACCCGACCGCGTGGTCGACCCCGACGCGGAACTTCCGGTGTGAAAGAGAGCTTTACTCGCCGCCGCCGCGTTTGGGAACGACCACTTCGAGCGTTCCCGACCGGGTGACCGTCGCCGTCGCGCCCTCGGGGTCGACCGCGACGCCCTCGGGAAGGGCGACCGCGCCGTCCAAGGAGAGCCCGCGGCCCGGGAACCGCATCTCGTACCCCTCGTGGAAGTCGCGGAAGCGATCGATCGCCACGCGCACCTCGTTGTCGACGAACCGCACCTGCACGTCTTTCTGCCGCGCGCCGGGCGCGTCGAAGACGACGAGGAACGCGTCGTCGCTCTCCAACAGGTCGGACGGCAGCGGCGTCCGCTCGTGGAACCGCGCGACGCCGCGACCGACGCGTTCGAGCGCGTTGGTAGCGATCGACTCGCCGAGTTCCTTCAGTCGGCGCGGCGCGTCCTCCGGCGCGGTGATTTGGTCGTGTTCGGTCATAGCTCGATCGCCTCCAGACAGTCGCTCCCCCGGCAGTACGGGCAGACGAAGTCCGCGACGCCGACCGATTCGGGCATGTCGTAGGTGTAGTGCAACTCGAACATATCCAGCTCGCACTCGTCGTCGGTGCAGCGAACTTCGAGCGTCGTGGGCATATCCGCGGGTTGGCCCGCCACGCTCATAAGCGCGCGGGCTCGGGGAAAGAGAGAACTAGGCTTCGAGTCCGAGTCCGGCGGCCGCGATCGCGGCGTCGACGCCGTCGTCGTCGTGAACGATGGCGCTGACCGCGCGGGTGATCGACTCGGGCTCTTCGTGCTGGAAGATCGACCGGCCCATCGAGACGCCGGCCGCGCCGGCGTCCATCGCGCCGCGGACCATCTCGACGGTCTCGCGGTCGGTCCCGCGGCTGCCGCCGGCGATGACGACCGGCAGTCGCGTCGCCTCACAGACCCGCTCGAAGGAGTCGGCGTCGCCGGAATAGGCGGTCTTGACGACGTCCGCGCCGAGTTCCTCGGCGATGCGGACGGCGTGCGCGAGGCTGTCGGCGTCGTGCTCGTCGACGCCCGGCCCCCGCGCGTAGCTCATCGCGAGCACGGGGATCCCGAGTTGATGGGCCGTCTCGGTCAGATCGCCGAGTTCGGTCAACTGGTCGGGCTCGTGGTCGCTGCCGACGTTGATGTGGAACGAGACGGCGTCCGCGCCCGCCCGAAGCGCCTCCTCTACGGTTCCGGTCCGCCGCTTGTCGTTGGAGTCGGGGCCGATCGAGGTCGACCCGTTCAGGTGGACGATGTAGCCCTTCCCGTTCTTGTTCGGGTGCACGCGCGGCGCGATACCCTTCTGCGTGAGGACGGCGTCCGCGCCGCCGCGAGTGATCGCGTCGACGGTCGATTCGATGTCGACGAGCCCGGCGACGGGCCCGAGTGTGATGCCGTGGTCCATCGGGACGACGAGGTATCGCCCCCCTGTCGAGATGCGGCTGAGCCGCGCGGAGAGTCCTGCGTTCATCGTGTGTTATCCTGTGGCAACCGGTGGTTATTTGCCTTCCGCTTGGGGCACACGTTGATCGTATCCGCGCAGCGCCCCCTGCTTCAGCTCTCGGGCCTTCGATTCGAGGCGCTCGGCGACGGCGTCGGCCGATTCTCCGTCTTTGGCCCCGTCGGCGACGATGTCAACGAGCGCGCTCCCGACGATGATGCCGTCCGCGCCGCCGGCGACGATCCGCTCGGCGTGCTCGCCCGTCTTGATCCCGAAGCCGACCGCCTTCGGGACGTCGTAGTCTGCGAGTCGGTCCAGGCTCTGTTCGGTCTGTCCGGAGACGTCGTCCTGCGCGCCCGTGACGCCCAGCCGCGCCTGCACGTAGACGTACCCCGAGACCTGCGACATGATCCGCTCCAGCCGCTCCCCGCGCGTCGTCGGCGCGACGATGAACACCAGGTCGAGGCCGAACTCGTCGCAGGCCTCCCGGAGCGGGTCCGCCTCCTCGGCGGGGAGGTCTGGGACGACGAAGCCCGAGAGGCCGACCTCGGCGGCGCGCTCGACGAACGGGCGCGGGCCGGGTTCGTCTCCGTACTGGTAGATGAGGTTGTAGTAGGTCATACAGACCAGCGGCACGTCGACAGCGAGGTCCTCAACGAACTCGAAGAACCGATCGGGGGTCATCCCGCCCTCCAGCGCACGCACGACGGCGCTCTGGATCGTCGGCCCCTCGGCGATCGGCTCCGAGAACGGCAGACCGAGTTCGATGACGTCCGCGCCGCCGCGTTCGAGCGCCTCGACGTATTGCAGCGACGACTCGTAGTCGGGGTCGCCCGCCGCGAGGTACGGGACGAACGCCGGGCCGTCGGCGAACGCCGCCGCGAGCTCCGGGTTCGCGGCCGTCGTATTCTCGCTCTCGTCACCCATCTCAGAACCCCCCCGAGAACTCCGCGAGCGACGGCGCCGCGTCGATGTCGCGTTTCTCGGTCTCCTCGATCACGGTTTCGAGGTCCTTGTCGCCGCGCCCCGAGACGTTCACGAGCACGACGTCGCCGAGGTCGTCGTAGTTCTCTTCGAGGTACCCGAACGCGTGCGCCGACTCCAGCGCGGGGATGATCCCTTCGAGTTGGGAGAGCCGGTGGAACGCTTCCAACGCGCCGTCGTCGTCGACATTGACCGCGTTCACCCGGCCGTCGTCGACGAGTCGCGCGAGCTCCGGGCCGACGCCCGCGTAGTCGAGTCCGGCGGAGACGCTGTGACTCTCCATGATCTGGCCGTCGGTGTCCTGGAGGATCTTGGTCCGCGCGCCGTGGAGCACGCCCTCCTCGCCCGTCGACAGCGACGCCGAGTTCGGCGCGACGCCGGCCTCCTCGTCGACGTCGAGGCTGGAGCCGCCCGCCTCGACGGCGTAGAGGCCGACGCCCTCGTCGTCGACGAAGTTCGCGAACGCGCCCATCGTGTTCGAGCCGCCGCCCGCGCACGCGAGGACGGAATCGGGGAGGCCGCCCGTCTTCTCCCGTACCTGCCGGCGGGCCTCCTCCGAGATGACGGCCTGGAAGTCCCGGACCATCGCGGGGAAGGGGTGCGGCCCGACGACCGAGCCGATGACGTAGTGGGTGTCCTCGACGTTCGTCGCCCAGTCGCGCATCGTCTCCGAGATGGCCTCTTTGAGGGTTCCGCGCCCCGTCGTCACCGGGTTCACTTCCGAGCCGTTGAGCCGCATCCGGAAGACGTTGGGACGCTGGCGGTTGATGTCGGTCTCGCCCATGTAGATCTCACAGGGCATATCGAGGTGGGCCGCCGCCATCGCGGTCGCGGTGCCGTGCTGGCCCGCGCCCGTCTCGGCGACGATCCGCTCTTTGCCCATATACTTCGCGAGCAGTACCTGCCCGAGCGCGTTGTTGAGCTTGTGCGCGCCGCCGTGCAGCAGGTCCTCGCGCTTGAGGTATACCTCCCGGTCGTAGCGCTCCGAGAGCCGCTCGGCGTACTGCGTCGGCGTCGGTCGCCCGCCGAAGTCCCGCAGTCGCGCCCGGAAGTCGTCCATAAATCCGTCCTCGTTCTCCAGTACGTACCGCTGGTAGGCGTCCGTCAGCTCCTCGATCGCCGGCATCAACGCCTCCGGAACGTACTGTCCGCCGTACTCGCCGAACTTGCCGTCCGCGTATGTCTGTGTCATCGTGTTGAGTCGGTGTGTTCCGCCTGTGGTTCCGTGTCGGTCGCCTCCGCCGTGAGTCGTTCGGTGTTCGATTCGACGTCGCCGTCCATGATCGCGGTCCCGATCAGGATCGCGTCCGCGCCCGCCGCGCGCATCCGCTCTACGTCCGCGACCGTCGAGACGCCGCTCTCGGCGAGGAGGGTCACGTCGTCGGGGACGTGCGGGGCGATCGCCTCGAACGTGCCGAGGTCGACTTCCAACTGCCCCAGATCGCGGTTGTTCACGCCGACGATCTCCGCGCCGACGTCGAGGGCGCGTTCCAGTTCCTCGCGGGTGTGGACCTCGACGAGCGGCTGGAATCCTCGATCGCGCGCGGCCTCGTACAGCGTCGCGAGCGAGTCGGTGCCGTCCTCGTCGAGGAAGCGCGCGATGAGCAGGACCAGGTCGGACTCGACGGCGTCGAGTTGCGCCTCGCGAACGACGAAATCTTTCCGCAGGACGGGGACGTCGACCGCCTCTCTGACCCGCCGAAGGTTCTCCGTCGACCCGCCGAAGTGCTCCGGCTCGGTCAGAACCGAGAGCGCGGTCGCGCCGCCGGCGACCATCTGTTCGGCGAGATCGACCGCGTCGTCGGTCCGCTCGCCGTCGGTCGTCGGGCTCGTCGGCTTCACTTCCGCGACGACCGGCACGCGATCCGCCGCTTCGGTCGCCGCGACCGCCTCGGGGAACGAGCGCGCGTCCACGTCGACGCGCGTCTCGCCGCCGGGCCGCTCGCGCGCCGCCGCGAGGATCGATCGCACCTCGGGGGCAAGTTTGTCCTCACTAGCGTTCATCTATGTTCATTAACGGACGCTTTTGCACATAAGGCTTGCGCGTCGAGGCCGGACTCGGGACTCCACAGCGCGCGCTGAGAAGGGTTGAAGTCCGGCCCGGCAGAACTCGCGGGTATGGACGCTTCGGACGTCGGCATCTTCGCTCGCGAGTCGGAACTGTTGGAGCGTGCGGTCGAAATCGGCATCGCCAGCGGCCGCGTCGTCGGCGTGTCGTTCCCGTCGTCGCTTCCGGACGACGCCGAGACCGATCACCCGCTGCTCGACCGCGTCTTCGCGTATCTGGACGGCGAGGCCGACCACTTCGCAGACGTCGACGTGGCGCTGACGGTACCGACCGACCGGCGGCGCGTGCTGGAGGCCGCTCGCAACGTCCCGCACGGCGAGACGGTCTCGATCGATCGGGTGGCCCGAATGGCTGGGATGGACCCCGAGGACGCGGACGACCTCGAAACCGCGCGGTCGGCGCTCGCGGAGAATCCGGCTCCGATCTTCGTCCCGGATCACCGCGTCACCGGCGCGCCCGGCGCGACGCCGGACTCGATCGCGCGGCGGTTGCGGGCGCTGGAATCCGGCTGACCGGTCCGGGTCGACGCCGACGCTTCGCCGCACGCCGATCGAACGCGGGGGCTCAGATCGGTCGCCGCCGGGAGCTACGACGCAGGTAGAAGTACCCGACGAACCCCACGACGAAGAACGCCGTCGCCGCCAGCGCGGCGGTGCCGAATCCGGGGAGCAGCCCGATCACCTGCGCGACGGCCGCGATGGCGAACGCCCCCGCGGTGAGTCGGACGACGCGTTCGTCGTCCCCGGGCGAACGGCTCGTGTAGATGACGTATCCGAAGAGCGCGGAGACGATCGCGAAGCCGAAGTCGGTGGCCCGCGAGACGATCGGGTTCCCGGTGAGGATCGACAGGACGAGCAACACGAGATAGCCGAGCAGGACCGACTGAAGGAGCGAGCGCGAACGGAATTCCATACGCTCTCAGACCCCCCGAGCGACAAAAAGTATCGGTGTTCTCACCGTGCGTCGTCTCCGGACACCGGCTCACGTCAACTCGACGTCGAGTCCCTCGTGGACGACGAACTCCAGGGCGTTCACGAGGTAGTGCGCGATCACGACGACGAGCAGGCTCTCCGTTACGACGAACGCCGCCGCGAGGGCGAACCCGAGCGCGCCGGTCACCAGCACGCCGATCCGTCCCTGCGCGCCGTGGCCGACGCCGAACGCCGCCGAGGAGCCGAGTGCGAGTAGCCACGGCGAGACGTCGTATCCGGCCGCCAGCGCCCCGATCAGGGCCCCGCGGAAGAGGAGTTCCTCGAACCCGGCGATGATCGGCAGCACGACGAACAGCAGCGCCGCCCATCCGGGGAGCGAGTCGGGGGCGAGCGCGCTCCGCAGCCGCTCGCCGTCACCGAGCCCGAACCGCGCGCCGACGGTCGCACCCGCCTCGTTCGCGACGTAGAGCGCGAGCCCGAGGCCGACGCCGAGCAGCAGCGTCTCGGGCGCGAGCGCGTCGCCGGCGACGCCGAAGGCCCACGCGGGAATCTCGGCGTACCACGCCCCAACGAGGAGGAGGACGCCGAACAGCCCCTGCGAGACGACGACGTTCGCGAGCAGCGACGCCGTCGAGAGTTCGGGTGTCGGTTCCGCCGCCGCCGCTGCTGTCGCGGATGGCTCCGTCGGCGTCGACGCCGCTGTCGTCGGTTCCGACGGATCCGGTGAATGGGCGTCGTCTCCCGTGGACGAACCGTCGCCGTCGACGCCGCTCGAATCGCGAACGCGGACTTCGACGCCGGATTTCGGGAGCACGATCGTCTCCTCGCGGTCCGGTCGGGGCCCGTCGTCCCCGTCGTCGAACCCGTCGCTATCGGCTTTTCGTTCGTCGATGACGGCGCGAGACGCGTGCGAAAGAAGCAGCAAGCCCGCGGTGACGACGATCGCGAACCCCGCGAACGTCGCCCACTGGGGCATTCGAGACTACTGTGGGCTCGGGCTGGACGGGCCGGAGACGTTCTCGCTCTGGGTGCCCGAGAGCGCCGAGCCGGTGATGCTCTTGAGGCGGTCGACCAGCGAGTCCTTCTCCGGCTCGCCTTCGAGGGCGATGTCGAGGACCTCGCTGATGTGCGAGACCGGAATGATCTCGACCATCTCCTCGTACTCCTCTTCGATCATCACGTCCTGCATATTGGCCGCAGGGATGATGACGCGGGTGCAGCCGGACTTCGCGGCGGCCTCGATCTTGTGGGTGACGCCGCCGACCGGGAGGACGTCGCCGCGGACCGACAGCGAGCCGGTCATCGCCAGCGACTGGTCGACGCCGACGTCTTCGAGCGCGGAGATGACCGCGGTCGCGACCGTGATCGACGCGGAGTCGCCGTCGACGCCCTGCTGGCCGGTCTGGACGAACTGGATGTGGATGTCCTTCTCGGAGATGTTCTCGTCGGAGAACTTCTTGATGATCGCCGAGACGTTCGAGACGGCCTCCTGGGCCATCTCCTTCAGCTGGCCGGTGGCGATGACCTCACCGGGCCCCTGCGAGGGCGTCACTTCGGCCATCACGGGGAGCATGATGCCCGAGTCCTCGCCCATCACGGCGAGCCCGTTGACGCGGCCGACCTGGTAGCCCTCCGAGACCTGCAGTTCGTAGTCCTTGCGGCGCTCGATGTAGTCGTCCGCGAGCTGCTGTTCGATCGAGCGGCTCCGACCCTTCGCCTGCAGGACGTGATCGCGCGTGACGAAGTCGGCGTCGTCGGAGCGGGCGATGTCGCCCGCGACGCGGACCAGTCCGCCCAGGTTACGCAGTTTGAGCGTCAGGTGGCCCTTGCGGCCGGCGCGCCGCCGCGCCTCGAGGATGACCTCCTCGATGGCCTCCGCGGAGTACTCCGGCAGTCGGCCGTCCTTCGCGACCTCCTGGGCCACGAAGCGGGCGTACTTCCGGCGCATCTCGGGCGTGTCCTCGATGGTGTCGTCCATGTACACCTCGTACCCGTAGCCCTTGATACGGGAGCGCAGCGCGGGGTGCATGTTCTCCATCGCGTCGAGGTTCCCCGCCGCGATCATAATGAAGTCCGTCGGGACGGGCTCGGTCTGGACCATCGCGCCCGAGGAGCGCTCGGACTGGCCCGTGATGTGGAACTCGCCCTCCTGGATCGCCGTCATCAGGTGCTGCTGGCTGCGGATGTCGAGCGTGTTGATCTCGTCGATGAACAGCACGCCCTTGTTCGCCTTGTGGATCGCGCCGGGTTCGACGCGATCGTGGCTCGGCGTCTCCATCCCACCGGACTGGAACGGGTCGTGGCGGACGTCGCCGAGCAGTGCACCGGCGTGCGCGCCCGTCGCGTCCTCGAACGGCGCGGTCGTCGTCTCGGCGTTGTTGACGATGAGGTTCGGCACCATCGCGTCGCCGCCGCGGGAGCCGTAGCGGAACGCGAGGTAGATCACGCCGGCCGCCAGTATCCCGAGGAGGACCTGCCCGGCGATGATGAAGGAGTAGCCGATGACGATCGCGATGATGATCCACATGAGGAACGAGCGCATCTGATTGCGCTTTCTGGCTTCCTCCTTGTGGGCCTCGACGATCTGATCTCCCTTTCCGGCCGGGACGGTCCGGACCTTCGGGTTGTTACCGTCGTCGGGGTTGTGATAGACGAGGACGTCCTGTAGCTCCTCCGGCGGGAGGAGCTCGGACATCGCCTTCGCCAGCATCGACTTGCCCGTCCCGGGCGAACCGATCATCATCACGTGCCGCCGCTGCTTGGCGGCTTTCATCACCACGTCGCGAGCGTGTTCCTGCCCGATGACTTGGTCGACGAGCCGGTCGGGGACGTCGATCTCCTCGGTGGAGTCGATCCGCAGCCCGCCGAGGAGGTCGTCCTCGTCGACGTCCTCTGCGACCTCCGCGTCGACTTCGACGTCGCTGCCGAGGTCGTCGATGGTCCGTTCGGCGGGCTCTTCGACCTGCCCGTTCTGCCCCCCGGGCAGGTCGCCGCGCTCGTCGGGTCCGACGGGGCTGTCGGACGGTTCGTCGGCGACGCCGCGGGGCGTCTCGTCACCGCCGTCTGACGGCGGCGACTCGCGGCCCTCGTCGGCGGCGCCGCCCCCCTCTTCGGGGGCGTTCTCGTCGGCTTCCGTGTCGTTACTCATAGAATTGTTCGCTACCGCAACGGAGGGTCGCGCGACTGATATACTTTCTCCTCGCGTGTGTTCCCCCTGCATCGCCGAAATCGAGCACTTGGGCCGGTTTATAACCCGTTCTCTCGACTACGGGTATCTCGGGGTATTTATAAGCGACGCGACCGACCGGTGAGGTATGCGGGGGTTCTACATCGGCCGGTTTCAGCCCTACCACAACGGGCACCACCGGATGGTCGAGGAGATCGCAGACGAGGTCGACGAACTCGTCCTCGGCATCGGATCGGCGGGCGACTCACACAGCCCCCGGAATCCGTTCACCGCCGGCGAGCGCGTGATGATGGTCACGAAGTCCGTCGCCGACCTCGACGTCACCACCTACGCCGTGCCGATCGAGGACCTCGATCGGAACTCCGTGTGGGTGAGCCACGTCCAGAGTATGTCCCCGGCGTTCGACGTCGCCTACTCGAACAACCCGCTCGTCATCCAACTGTTCTCGGAGGCGGGCGTCGACGTCCGACAGTCGCCGATGTTCAACCGCGACGTTCTCGAAGGCACCGAGTTGCGCGCGCGGATGATCCGCGACGACGACTGGCGGCATCTCGTCCCGGACGCGGTCGTCGACGTCGTCGAGGAGATCGGCGGCATCGAGCGCATCCAGCGCGTCAGCGCGACGGACGCCAACGGCGACGCGTCCGACGAGTGAGCGAACGCCGATGATCACGCTCGCCTCCGACTTCGGCTCGCCGTACCCTGCCGCGATGAAGGGCGTCATCCTGCGCCGCTCGGACGCGCGCCTCGTCGACGTCGCCCACGACCTCCCTCGTCAGGACGTCCGCGCGGCCGCGTTCTGGTGCCGCGAGACGCTCCCGTACTTCCCGCCCGCCACCCACCTCGTCGTCGTCGATCCCGGCGTCGGCACCGACCGCGACGCGCTCGTCGTCCGCGCGGGCGAGCACGCCCTCGTCGGTCCCGACAACGGCGTGTTGCTCCCGGCCGCCCGCCGGATCGCCGCGGAGGCGGCGGGGACGTCCCCGACAGTCGAGTGCTTCGCCTACGAGTACGACGACCCCGCGTCGTCGACGTTCCACGGCCGGGACGTGTTCGCGCCCGCGGCCGCTGCGGTCCACGAGGTCGGCGTCGACGCGGTCGAGTCGCTGTACGCCGTCTCTCCGGTCGAGTCGTTCGGTGCCGATGGTTTTGCGGAGTCCGTCGTCGACTGCCGCTTCCCGGAGCCGACGATCGACTCCGACGCCGGAACGGCCCGCGGTGAGGTGCTGGTCGTCGACGACTTCGGGAACGCGATCACGAACGTTCCGGGCTCCTTCCTCGACGGACGCGAGGGCGAGACGCTCGACGTGAACGGCGCGCCGGCACCGGTCGTGACGGCGTTCGCGGCGGTCGGTCCGGGCGAGCGCCTGCTCACCGTCGGCAGTCACGGCTACGTCGAGTGCGACGTCAATCGGGGTCGCGGCGACGACGCCTTCGGCCTCGCGACGGGCGACGAGGTCGTCATTTCGGTGTGATCCCGCCGACTCGTCGCGAGCGCGGTCACTCGCGCCCTTCGAGGCCGACGACCTCCTCGAACTCCGTGATCTCCTCGCGGAGGACCTCCCGCTCGAAGTAGAGCAGTTCGACGGCGAGGACGCCGAGCGCAAGCGCGCAGACGGCGTAGAACGTACCGCGCTCGGCCGAATAGAGGTGGTACAGCATCACCGGCAGGAATCCCGCCGTTCCGAGGAGGCCGACCGCGGGCGGGAGCGGGTGGACCTCCTCCCGGGAACGCTGCCGCAACGCGAGGTAGCTCACCCCGCCGAACACCACGATGAACGCCACCGAGGCGAAACTCGTCACCGCGTCCAGGCTCCCCCACGCCGAGAACGCGGCCGTGACCGCGCCGATTCCGAGGATCAGGCGCGACGGCACGCCGTCGTCCTCGGCGTCGGGATCTGACACTCGGTCGGGGAGGTACCCCTTCGAGAGGAGCCCCTTCGCGAAGTACCCCGACGAAAAGAGCGTGGCGTTGATCGCGCTGCCCGTGGAGAACAGCGCCGACAGCGCGATCACGAGCCCCCCGACCCACCCGAAGCCGACCGGCGAGAGGATCCGCTCGGCGGCGACCTTCAGTGCGGTGTGCGGCTGGTTCGTCAACGCCTCCGGCGCGAGGTTCACGGTCGCGAGCGCGACGATCACGTAGATCGCGACCGCCGCGGGTATCGAAAGCGCGACCGCCCGCCGGACGGTCCGCGTCGGGTCCTCGATCCGCTCTTGGTCGTAGAAGAGCAGTTGCCAGCCCTGGAACGCCACGAAGGAGACGCCCGCCGCCATCAGCGGCCCCGTCGTGAGCAACCGTTCCGTGCCGACGTCGACGGTGCCGGGGGCGACGAACCGAGCGAAGGCGACGCCGCCGATGCCGAACAGCACGAGCACGCCCACTTTCGCGACCACGAGCACGTTCTCGGTGGTTCCGGTCGCCCGCGCGCCGAGGAGGTTCAGCGCGACGAACCCGCCGATCGCGATCACCGAGACGACCGGGCGGAGCGGCAGGCCGGCGATCGACGCCGGGACCGTCGGAACCGAGATCGCGAACTCCGCGAACGCGAAGGCGTACATCGACATCGAGCCGATGTACCCGAAGAGCAGCGTCCAGCCCGCCATCCCGGCGAGCGTGTCGTTGCCGGTGAAACACTGGATGTACGTGACCGAACCGCCGCCCTGATCGGCGAGTTCGTTCAGCCGCGCGTACGAGTATCCGGCGCACAGAGCGACGACGCCCGCGAGGACGAACGCCGCCCACGTGGCCGCGCCGGTGATTCTCGTCACGACGCCGAGGACGGCGTAGATGCCCCCGCCGATCATCCCGCCGAGCGCGATGGAGACGGCTTCGGTGAACCCGAGGCTCTCTGCCATCTCTCGGGCATCGACGATCGAGGATGAAGTGTCTTGTTCCCGGAGGTCAGCCCCCGTCGCGGCCGGGTGCAGCCGATCCGGCCTCGACCAGTCGCCTCACTTCGCGGCGATGACGTCGTCGATGCGGACGATCATCGTCGCGGCCTCGGTCGCCGCCGTGACGGCCTCGCGCTTGACCGCTGCGGGATCGAAGACGCCGGCCTCGATCGGGTCGCCGATGGTCCCGGTGCGGCCCTCCGAGATGATGCCTGCGATCCCCTCGCGGTCGAACGTCGAGCGGAGTTCGACGACGGCGTCGATCGGGTCCATCCCGGTGTTCGTCGCGAGCGTGCGGGGGATCGCCTCGACGGCGTCGGCGAACGCCTCGACGGCGAGTTGCTTCCGCCCCTCGACGCCGCCAGCGTGCGAGCGGACGTACTCGGCGATGGCGACCTCGGTCGCGCCCGCGCCGGGGACGACGCCGCCGGAATCGATGGCGGCGACGGTCACGTCGACGGCGTCGTTGATCGCGCGTTCGAGTTCGTCGACGACGTGCTCGGTGCCGCCGCGAAGCAGGAGCGTGACCGTCTTCGCGGCCTCGCCGCCCTCGACGAAGGTGAGTTCGTCCTCGCCGAAGCGGCGGATCGAGACGCGCTCGGCGTGACCGAAGTCCGCCGCTTCGAGGTCTGTCACGTCGCCGAGTTGCTTCGCGCCGGTCGCGCGGGCGATGGCGCGGGCGTCCGAAGACTTCAGGCTCTCGAAGGCGACGATGCCGTGCTTCGCGAGGCGGTCCTGCACGCGGTCTGCGATCTTCTTCGTGCAGAAGAGGACGTCGACGCCCGCGTCGGCGAGCGCGTCGGCGTAGCCGCGGAGCTCGGCGTCCTCGGCCTCGATGGCCGCTTCGAGCTGGTCGACCGAGGAGATGGTGTACTCCGTGTCGGCCTCGCCCTCGCGGACGTCGAGCTTCGTCGTGAGGACGGCGACGGCGGCGTCCTCGACGGTTCGGGGCATCCCGTCGTTGACGCGCTCTTTGTCGATGACGACGCCCTCGACCAGTTCCGTCGCCGAGGAGGACGCGCCGGTGCGCGTCAGGATGCGGACGTCGTCGGGATCGAAGCGGCCGCTGCCGTCGTGGACCGCGCGGACGGCGTCGACGACGTGGTGTGCCAGCACGTCGGCGGTGACGTCGCCGGTCCCCTTCCCGGTCATCGACGACTCGGCGACCGAGGCGAGCACGTCGTCGTCGAGTTCGACGTCGAGTACCTGCTCGTCGATCGCTTCCTGCGCCAAGCGCGCGGCCTCGTTGTACCCCTCGACGATGACCGTCGGGTGGAGGTCGTCGTCGAGCAGGTCCTCGGCGTACGCGAGCAGTTCGCCCGTCAGGACCGAGGCGGTCGTGGTGCCGTCGCCGACGCTGTCCTCCTGCGTCTGGGCGACTTCGACGATCATCTGCGCGGCGGGATGCTCGATGTCCATCTCCTCGAGGATCGTCGCCCCGTCGTTGGTGACCACGACGTTACCGCTGGAGTCGACGAGCATCTTGTCCATCCCGCGCGGCCCGAGCGTGGTGCGTACCGCGCTCGCGACGGCCTTGCCCGCTCGGATGTTCGAGCTCTGGGCGTCGCCGCCGCGGGTCCGCTCGCTGTTTCCGGAAAGAACGTACAGTGGCTGCATACGTGTCGACATAGTTATGAATCCTCACGAAAACTGACGTTAGCAGTTCTATATATAGATTTCGGAAATGGCGCCCGTAGAAGCCCATAGAGCTTCGCTAACACGCTAAACGGCCGTGTTTTGGCAATTGATGAGCGCGAACCGGAGGGCGGTCGCGGGCCGGTCTCGGCCGCGCCGCCCCGATGTCGACAAGGTATATTTAGGTCGACGCGTCAGTCTTCGACGATGCTGGAGTTGAACCACGGGTTCCGGGTCGTCGACTTCCACGCCCGACTGGACCCGAGCGACCAGGCGGAGGTCGCGAGCCGGGGCCGCGAGACGACGCCGGAGGCGCTCGAACGCGAACTTCACCAGGCGGGCGTCGTCAGGGCCGTGGTCTCGCCGGGTCGCCGCCCCGAGGGCGAGGGCTACCTCCGCGCCAACAACGCCGTCGCTCGGCTGAGCGTCGACCGTCCGTTCCTCGCGTTCGCCCGGATCGACGGGCCGCGGGACCCCGGATCGCGCGCGACGTCCCGCCTCAGGAATCTCACCGCTTCGCGCGCGCCCCACCACACCAGTCCGGAGGACATCGAGCAGTACGCCTACGACGACCGGTTCCACGGGTTCACCCTCGCGCCCGAGCGCGACGGCCTCCCCGACGCGGAGACGCTGGACCAACTGGACGACGTCGGCCTCCCGGTCGTCGTGCGCGCCGGCCGGTCCTTCCCGCCGTCGGCGGTGGCCGAGACGCTGCTCGGTCGAGCGTTCCCCGTCGTGCTCGCGGGGTTCGGCGGGTATCCGCTCGACCGCGAGTTGATGTCCCAAGCGATCGATCTGCTGGGCGAGTACGACCAGCTGTATCTGGACACGCGCTACGTCCGGTTCCGGAGCGTGCTGGAGCGCGCGCTGTTGGAGCACCCCGACCGCGTGCTGTTCGGCAGCGGCGCGCCGGAGACGCATCCGAACGTCGGCGTGATGGAGATCCTGACGCTCGACGTGAGCGAGGACGCGATGCGTCGGGCGTTCTCGACGAACCCCGCGCGCGTCGTTCCGGAACTCGCCCCCGGCGAGACGTAGGGGCGTGATACCCGGAAACAATATAGTAGCGTTTGCAAGTCTTCACTCACTCGATCGCACGCAGTCGTGCGATCGGCTGCGCAATCAGTTGCAAACGCTACTATAAGCCCGGTTCCCGATCGGTGTTCGTCCCACTCAGCGCCAGTCGTACTTCGCGACCGCCCGGTCGGCCCGCTTCGAGCAGCCGTGCGGGTTGCGCGTCGGGGTCCTGTCTCTCGCGCGAGCGACGAGGCCGTCCGACCAGCCGGTCGCGACGCCGCCGACGACGTCCCGACCCGTTCCGACCCACCCCGACGGCGTCGCCTCGCCGCCGAGGACGTCGCGGGCGGCCGAGATCGCGTCGCGGCCCGCGTGCGAGGCGATCCGCCGAACGATCGTCGGCCGGAGCCCGTAGTTCTTGATCAGTCGGTACGTCAGCGCGCGGTACTTCCAGCCGTGGCTCCGCGTGTCGATGCCGCCGTCGGCCTCGTACTCGGTCCGCACGCAGAGTTCCGGTTCCCAGCCGACGTCGTGGCCGAGCCCCGCCAAGCGGTGGGCGGCGTCGCGCGCGCCGCCGGTTTCGAGGTACTCGTCGAAGCCGTCGAGGTCGTCCAACACCTCGGCCCGGAACGCGACGTTGCCGCCGTTGAAGTACGTCACCGCGCGGTTCCGGATCCGGCGCGTCTCCGGCGACGTCGTCGTCATCCCCGCCGGTAGCGTCTCGTGGACCGGCCCGGTGACGACGGGGTCGCGTTCGAGCCCCGTTTCGATGGCGTCGCGCCACGTCTCCTCGACGACGAGGTCGTGCCGGAGGAACGCGACGGCGTCGCCCGAGGCGGCGCGGATGCCGGCGTTCCGCGAGACGTTGAGGGTCCGGTCCGACACCTCGACTAACACGTCGACGTCGCCGCGCTCTCGGACCATCCCGGTCGTGCCGTCGGCGGAGGGACCGTTGACGACGACGACTTCGGCGTCCGGGGCGTGCGTGGCCACTCCGTCGAGCGTGGCCCCGAGGTGATCCCGGCCGTTGAGCGTCGGGATCACTACCGAGAGCTCCATACCGGTCGGTTGCGACACGAGAACTTAAATGTCGCACCTCGGAGCGATCGCCCCGGAAACGGTCTCAGCGGACGCTCACGGGCGGATCGGCGGCTCGCGGGCCCTCAGCGGTCCTCGTCGCCGTCGACCGTCGCCGTCCAGTAGGACACCGACGCCAGCGCGTCCCCCACGGACGTCGAGCCGAGCGACGTGTCGAGGTCGCGGAACTCCCTCGCGACCCCGTTGGGGATCTTCCGGTAGAAACCGTACGGGAGGAGGAAGTCGTGCTCGCCCTTCACGAGTCGCATTCCGGCGTCCTCGACCAGCCGCGAGACCTGCGATCCGGAGTACAGGTGCGACCCCATCGGCAGCAGCCAGTTGTAGACCACGCGCGTGCTGCGGCCGTTGAACGTGTCGAAGAAGACGAGGTCCTTCGAGACGCGGGCCATTTCGGCCATAAACTTCGCCGGGGTGTCCGCGAGGTGGAAAAACCGCATCGCGAAGACGGCGTCGAAGTGGTCGTCGGGGAAGGGCAGTCGGGCCGCGTCCCCGCGGAGGAACTCGATGTGGTCAGCGACCCCGGCCCGTCGGGCCTTCTCGCGGCCCTGCGCCAGCATCGCGTTGGAGATGTCCAGTCCGATGATGTCCGCGCCGCGCTCGGCCAACATCGCGGTGAACCGCCCCGTGCCGCAGGCGATCTCGAGGATCTCCTTGTCCTCGACCGGTCCGATCGCTTCGAGGACCGCGCGCTTTTCGCGGTCGTCGATGAGTCTCCCGCCCCGAGAGAACCGCTTCGAGTCGTACTCCTCGGCGACCTCATCGGCCTGGTACCACTCCTTTCCTTTCACGCTATCTCCCCGTCCTCGCTCGCAGACTAAAACCGTACTGGATGCGTGCCGGTCCCCGCGTCCGCCCTCGACGTCACCGAAGCCCGATCGCCGCTACGCTCGCTGCGCGACGATGTGAATACCCCGCACCCTTGTATGCGTATAAGGTCTACGGATTGTATTGACACACTTGTAGGCAACCTTTACCAAGCGCGAATCGGTTTTCGGGAGTATGAGCACCAGTACCGCAGAGTTAGACGGGGATCACCTCCTCACGGAATCGGAGTACCGCGACCGCCTCCGGGAGCTTCCGCCGAGCGCCAAACTCGTCGCGAAGGTCCTCGAAAGCGACGCGCCGCTCTCGCAGGGTCAACTCGCCGAAGAGTCGCTGCTGCCGGACCGGACGGTACGCTACGCGCTCAACCGCCTCGAAGACGCCGAACTCGTGGGCTCGCGCTACAGTTTCAAGGACGCCCGCAAGCAGGTCTACTACCTGCACACCTGATCGAGTCTGCACGACCGATCGCACCCCGGACGACGGATCGTCCCCAGAATGACGGATTGGAGCGCGGCCGGCTCGTCCGGGCGGACCGACGATCCCCGCAACCCGACAGCGTCTGCGGCAACGTTTTCTACACGCGAACTGAATCCCGAATGTGACTGCCGCGTCTGCTGATCTCGTCCCGATACGCCGCGTTCCGGTACCGCTCGACAAGCCGATCCCGACCGGCTCGACCAACGCGTACCTCGTCGGCGACGACGGGGCGCTCCTGCTCGACCCACCGGGTCGGACGGCCGAACTCGACGAGGCCGTCGACGAGCGCGACGTCGAACACCTCGCGCTCACGCACACGCACCCGGACCACGTCGGCGGGGTCGCCGCGTACGCCGAGGAGACGGGTGCGACCGTCTGGTGTCGGCGCGGTCGCGAGGACCGCTTCGCCGAGTTCACCGGTATCGAACCCGACCGCACGTTCGTCGAGGGGTCGACGCTCCCCGTCGCGGGGGGACTCGACGTCCTCGACGTCCCCGGCCACGCCCCGGATCACGTCGCCTTCGAGGCCGACTTCGGCACGGTCTGCGGCGACGTCGCCATCGGGCAGGGAAGTATCGCGATCGGTGCCCCCGACGGCGACGTGCGCGCGTACCTCGTCGCGCTCCGCCGGCTCTACGCCCGCGATCCGCCGCGGCTGTTCCCGGGCCACGGTCCGGTCATCGAGGACCCGCGGGCGACTTGCGAACGGCTGCTCCGCCGCCGACTCGACCGCGAGCGGGACGTCCTCGCGGCCGTCGAAGCCGGCGCTGGCGACGTCGAGAGCGTCGTCGACGCCGTCTACGACAGAGACCTCTCCGGGATGCGAAGATTCGCGCGGGCGACTGTCGTCGCGCACTTGGAGACGCTCGCGGCGCACCGGCGAGTGCGCTACGACCGCGAGGCCGAGACCGTCGCGCCGGTATGACCGACGCTCCCTCCCTCGAAGACGAACTCGAACGCGCCCGAGAGCTGTCGGTCTCGGAACTGGCAGACGCCATCGAGTCGATCGGCTTCGAGTGCACGCGCTGCGGCGCGTGCTGTAAGGGCCACGAGCGCGAGGACGGCGAGGGCACGGAGCCGCACACGGCGACGGTGTTTCCGGACGAAGTACGAACGTTGCAGTCGGCGGCCGCGGAGGCGACGGAGGCCAGTGACCCGCCGGGGGACGGTGACCTGTCGGGGGCCTACGACTGGCGCGACGTCGCCCGACCGATGCCGTACGGGCTCAGCGAGGGCGCGGACGGCCCGGAGGGCGAGACGTTCGAGTGGGCCCTGCAGACGGACGCCTGCGGGGATTGCGCCTTCTACGAGGAGGTCGGCGAACGCGCGGACGGGACACCGAAAGGCGGCTGTCGCGTCCACGAGGACCGACCGCTGATCTGTGAGACCTACCCGTTCAGCGTCGCGCTCGGCGGGACCACGCAGCCGATGGGCGAGGCCGTCGACGAGGCGGGGATGGTCCGCGCTCACGAGTGCGAGGGCCTCGGCCGCGACATCTCCCGGCAGGACGCGGAGGAACTCGCCGCGGCGCTCAAAGAGCGCGCGGTCCGCGAACTCGAGGAGGCGATCGGCGTCCGCGACAACTACGAGCCGGTCGACCCGTCGGATCACGACGGCGTCGTCGTCTACGACTCCGAGGGGCCGAAGCGCCCGGACGGAACGGCGATTCGAGACGCGGAGTGAGGCTGTCGGCTGTCGCGGCGCTCGCCCGCGGCGACACCGACCACGTCGGTTGCGAGGCTTCTTGTCGGTCCCGTCCTAACCGAGCGCCGATGACGGCAGAGCTCTTCGAGCGGATCGAACGCGCGAGCGAGGGCAACGAGATCGAGGTCGCGCTCGGCACCGACTCCGTCACGGTCGGCGGCGTCGAACTCGAATCGCCGATCGTCACGCGCGTGGCCGCGATCAGCGAGGAGACGGTGGACGCCCGGCAGAAGGACGTCGACCTCGACGGGATCGTCGACCGGCGGATCCTCCATCTCGCTCCCGTCCCCGGCGACGACCGCCACGAGGCGTACGTCGTCGAGACGCGAAGCCCGGTCGTCGGCGACGACACGGTGTGTCCGCTGCGCGCGCGTCGCCGCTCGGGCTGCGGCCCGCCGGACGATCACGACGCGCTGCCGACCGTCGGAGAGATCGAGACCGTCGAGACCCGCTCCTGACACAGCGCGGGCGTTCTCGCGACACCCGGCGACCGGCGAGGTGCCACCGCTCCGAACGAAATTACTACCCGCTCCGCCGACGAGCCTCGGCTATGCGAGTCAGCGTCATCGGCGGGAGCGTGATCGACGAGGCGGAAGCGGAGACGGCGACTACGTTGGGCCGACTACTCGGCCAGCGCGGCCACACGATCGTCTGCGGCGGGCTCGGCGGCGTGATGCAAGCCGTCTGCCGCGGCGCGGTCGAAGCGGGCGGTCACACGATCGGCATCCTCCCGACGGACCGCCGCGCGGACGCCAACGAGTACGTCGACGAGGCCGTCGCGACCGGACTGGGTCACGCGCGGAACGCGCTCGTCGTGATGAACGGCGACGCGGTGATCGCCGTCGACGGCGGCGGCGGGACGCTCTCGGAACTCGGCTACGCGTCCGTGTACGACCGGCCGACGGCGGGGCTGGGTACCCACGAGGCCGCGCACGTCGAAGCGGTCGAGACGCCGGAAGAAGCGGTGAAGTACGTCGAAGCTGCGGTGAACGGGTCAGTCTAGCCGACTGAGACCGTCAGGTCACCAGGTGCCGTGGAACGTGTCGAAGGAGAGCGAGTCGAGCGGCTCGTCGCCGACGGCGATGCGGTACTCGCCGGGCGTGAGCATCGGCTTGTGGAACCGCGGGCCGTCGTCGGTCGTGATCCGCGGACAGCCGGTGTTGACGAACGCGTCCATATCGAAGTTCCGCAGGCGGTCGGGCGTCACCTCGTCCATCGTGATGAGGTAGGCGTCGTCGTTGTCCTCGATGATCTCCTCTGCGATCTCCATTCTGCCCTGTCCGATCTTCGTACAGAAGATGACGCCCCACTTCTCGGCGTCCATCGCGCGGTGGACCGCGCCGTAGCGCTGCTTCATGAACTTCTCCGTGTCGGCGACGGTCACGACGTTGTTGACGGGGTCGGCGATCAGTACCTTCTTCTCGGGGTGTTCCATCGCGAGCCCGAGCGGGTGGAACTTCCCGCCGCCGACGTACAGCACTTGGTCGGCGTCGATGTCGGCGGAGGCGTAGTTGCAGCCGAGGACCTGTCCCTCGAAGGTGAGGCGGTCGTCGCCGCGGCGGGTGTGGACGTCGTAGCCGCGCTCTTCGAGCCACTCGACCATCTCCCCGAAGCGGTTCATGTGCTGGGCGGTCGTGACGAGGCCGACCTCCTCCTCGGGCAGCTCGTCGACGGCCTCCTCGAGGATCGGGAACGGGTCGACGTTCGAGAACAGCGGGACGTAGATGATCTTCTCGGACTCCTTCATCGGGGAGTGTCCGAAGTGGACGAACACGTCGGTTCGGCGCATCAGGTAGGTGTCGAGGTCGCAGGCACCGTAGCAGGGCTGCCCCGAGAGCATGAACGTCACGTCGTCGTCGCACAGTTCGCGGAGGTCGTCGGCGACGGCCGGACCGCGGCGCTTCAGCCCCTCGGGGAACTGCAGGCCCACGCGGGTCGCGTCGCGCTCTTCGATCGCCTCGACGATCCGGTCAAGTTCGTAGTCCCACTCGCGGTCGTGCTTCAACGACATCCCGGTGTTCCGGAGGTCCCCCTCCGTGGCGGCGTCCTGGCTCATTGCACTCTCATAGCTGGCCGACGCCCATAACGTCGGCGGTTCCGAGACGCCCGAAAACGCCCGTGTGAGTCTGTTTCGTGGCGACTGTCGGACGCGCTGCGCCACACTTCCCCCTCCGGCACCTTGAAACGCCTCGCGTCCGAACGAAGGACGATGAGCGTCCAGACAGATCGGCTCGAAGAACTCGGTCGAGAACTCGGCGAGGCGATCGCCGAGACCCCCGAGTACGAGGCGTTCGAGGAGACGAAAGCGGCCGTCGAGGCCGACGACGACGTCCAAGAACAGATCGCGGAGTTCAACGAGCGGCGCGATCACTTCATGCACGCCCGACAGATGGGCAATGCCACCGAGGAGAACCTCCAGCGGGTCCAAGAGGCCCAGGAGGAACTGCACTCGATGCCGAAGATGGCGGCGTATCTCGACGCCCAAGAAGAGCTCACAGAGCGCCTCGAAGCGGTCAACGAGGCGATATCCGACCCGCTCGCGGTCGACTTCGGCGGCGAGGCCGGCGGCTGCTGTCACGACTGACTGTCGAGGCCGTTTCTGCGACCGATCGCGACCCGTCTCCCGGGCGAGCGTTCAAATACCATCACGGTACCACGAGCGGTATGCTCGCGATCGCCGGCGGAAAGGGAGGCAGCGGGAAGACGACCACGACGCTCGGGCTCGCCCGCGCCATCGACGCGCCGAGCGTCGCGGTCGACGCCGACTGCGACCTCCCCAACCTCCACGCGCTCGCGGGCGTCCCCCGCGACGCGCCGCCCGACGGACTCGGACACCTCGATCCGGGGGCCGCCCGCGACGACACGCGGATCGTCCCGGCCCCGCGGGACGCGCCCGACGGGATCGGGAGTCGGCTCCGCCGCCTCCGAGCGCGGGAGCGCGGCGAGGACGACTCACCGACTGCCGCCGCGGAAGCGATCGCTCGCTCGGCGACGGCCGAGTACACCGCAGTGGCCAGCCGCAACGGGGGGTCCGGTGGCGATGCGGCATCCGACCGCGACCCGGTCGGGACTGTCCTCGTCGACTGCCCGGCGGGCGCGGGCCCGGACGCGACCGTGCCGCTGCGCGTCGCCGACGCCGTACTCGTGGTGGCGACACCGTGCGTCGCGGCGCTTCGTGACGCCGCCAAGACCGCGGCGATGGCGCGCGCGGTCGGAACGCCGGTGATCGGCGGCGTCCTCACGCGGGCGCGGTTCGCCCCGCCGGGCATCGAAGACCTCCTGGGGTGTCCGGTCCGCGGAACTGTCCCCGACGCGCCCGACCCGCTCGCCGACGAGCGCGTCAGACGCGCGTACGACGATATCGCGGCGGCGCTGTTCGATCGGCCGAAAGGCTAAGCCGATCCGCTTCGTAGGCGTCGCCGTGGCAGGGAGACTCTCGACTGGCGTCAGCATCCTCGATCGCCAACTCGACGGCGGGATCCCGCCGGGGAGCATCGTGCTCCTCGCGGCGGACCCCGCCAGCCAGTCCGAGCTGTTTCTCTACGAACTGACCGCGGTCCGCGCGTCGCTGTATCTCACGACGATCCGCTCGGATCAGGCGGTCCGCGACGCGATCGACCGGATCCCGGGGCACGTCGGCGATCCGACGGTCAGAGACGTCGGCGGCAACGCCCCGCTGGACACGGCGAACCGGTTCGTCCGCGACCTCCCGGAGGGCGCGAACCTGATCATCGACGTCGTCGACGTCTTAGAGGAGACCGAGCCCGCGCGGTACCGACAGTTCCTGAACGAACTGCAGACGCACATGGTCAACACCGGCGGACTGGCGGTGCTCCACGGGATGAAGAGCGGCGGCGAGCCGCGGAATCGGGGTTATACGAAACACATGTCCGACGTCGTCTTCGATCTCAACACGCAGATCAAGGGCTCCGACATCGAGAACCGGCTGGCGGTGCCGAAGTTCCGCGGCGCGCACCCACCGGAGGAGACGATCAAGCTTCGGCTGGGCGAGCGCGTCACCGTCGACACGAGCCGCGACATCGCGTGACTGTCGCGTCGGGGTGAACGAGCGCCGAACCTCAGGCGACGACGCCGAAGTACAGCAGCGTCGCGAGGGTGACGGCGACCGTCAGCAGCGACCAGTTCCGCGGCGTGTCGAGCCCCCCGAGCGGGAGCCGCTTGGTGAAAAGCGAGACGAAGTACGGGCCGAGCGGTAGCAGTCGCCAGACGAGCGGTACCTCCCGGCCGAGACCGTACTGCAACAGCAGCGTGAGCCCCACGGTACACGCGGCAGCGACGGCCGCGACCCGCAGGTCGTCGGTGCCGGGGAGTTCGGCCTCGGGGCCGGCGTTCGGCTCGGTCTCGTCGTCGGGGGAGTGCTCGGACATTCTGATTCCTGTCTACGCTCTCCGCGGTGGCGGCCACCGGCCGCTGTTCGGTGGCGAGGGCGAAGAAGTCGGAACGGGCGTCGTCGGGGGGCGCGTCGTTCGGTCGTTGACGGCGCTACTCTTCGAGGTCGGCGTCGAGTTCGTCGGCGAGTTCGTCGGCGTCGACGTCGACGTCCTCGACGGCCTCCTCGAGGTCCGCGGCGTCGAGACCGCCCGCGCCGCCGCCCATCATCCCGCCCATACCGCCCATCATCCCGCCCATCCCCTCGATGGTCTCTTGGACGATGACGCGGTCGAGTTCGAGGCGGTCCATCACGTCCTGGGCGATCTGCTGTTTCGAGAACATCCACTGCTGGTTCATCGTCATCTGCGGGGTGGCCTCGATGTACAGCGTCTCCTTCTCGACCTCGACGGTCTCGAACTCGGGCTCTTCTTCGTCGTCCTCGTCGGCGTCCTCGTCAGCCTCGTCGTCCTCGACGAGCTGCTCTTCCTCGACGGTGTCCGTCTGGATCCAGACCTCGGGGGCCTGCTGGAGGTACATCTCCAGCATACTGGCGGCCTGCTCCTCGCGGTCGTCGACGAGTTCGAGGACCTCGTACTCGTATTCGAGGTCTTCACCCGCGAGCGGGTGGTTGAAGTCGACGCGGGCGCGTCCGCTGACGATCGTCACGATCCGGCCCTGATCGCCGTCGATCTGGACCTGCGCGCCGGGGTAGCGCTGGTCCTCGTCGATCTTGTTGGCGCTGACGGTCCGGACCTGGTCGTCGTCGTACTCGCCGAAGGCCTCGTCGGCGGCGATCTCGACCGTGCCGCTGTCGCCGACTTCGGAGCCGAGGAGCGCGTCGTCGACGCTCTCGAAGACGTGGCCGGCACCGACGACGATGACGCGAGGTTCGAACTCGTACTCGTCGGTGTCGATCTCGGCCTCTTCGGCCGTTTCGAGGTCGGTCGTGTCGACGACGGTGCCGTCGTCTGCGGTCCGGAGCGTGTAAGCGAGGCGGACGAAGTCGCCGTCCTGAATGCCGTCGGCGACCTCTTCCGCGTCGGCGTCTGCCTGTGATTCGGCGGCGTCCGCCTGCTGATCGTCACTCATACGCTGACAATCTCCCGTGCGACCCTTAAGAATCACGTTTCGCCCCGGCGACGCTCGCGACCGCCGCGAGCGCGTTTCGGCCACCCAGCGGTCCGAAGCGGTCGGTTTTTGCCGCGCGGCCGACATCAACGCGCTATGTTCGAAGTCGAGGTCAAACTCCGCGCTCCCCACGACGCCGTCAGGGACGCACTCGACGCCGCGGGCGCGGAACCCCGCGGACGACTCGTTCAGACTGACACGTACTACGACGCGCCCCACCGCGACTTCGCCGAAACCGACGAGGCGCTGCGGATCCGTGAAGAACGCCCCGACGGGGATCCGCCGGCTGCGAACGCGCCCGACGAGGATGAGGCGACGAAGCTCACCTACAAGGGGCCGCTCGTCGAGGAGGCCTCGAAGACGCGCGAGGAGCACGAGACGGCCGTGGGAGACGGCGACACCGCCGACGAGATCCTCGACGGCCTCGGGTTCGAACCGGCGGCCGTCGTCGAGAAAGAGCGGACGTTCTTCGACCTGGACGGGTACACGGTCACACTCGACCGCGTGGCGGGGCTCGGCGAGTTCGTCGAGGTCGAAGCCGAGGCCGAGGACGACGCCGACGTCCAGCGCGTGCGAGAGGGCGTCTTCGACGTCGTCCGACGACTGGGCCTCGACCCCGACGACCAGATCCGGACGTCGTACCTCGGATTGCTTCTCGCGGGCGACGAGTGAGCGATCGCGTTCAGTCTCATATCTATAGGTAATATTACTGTGCGCAAACTTTTCCGCAAGTTATAGAACGACCCGGAGAGAAGCGTTCGGCAATGACCGAACGGAACATCGCCATCGAGGCCGCGGACCGATCTGCAGTCGAGGATCAGGGGGTCGAAATCGTCGAACGGAAGGGGATCGGACACCCCGATTCGATCTGCGACGGGATCGCCGAAGCCGTCTCGCGGGCGCTCTCACAGCTCTATCTCGACCGCGTCGGCAAGGTGCTCCACTACAACACCGACGAGACCCAACTCGTCGCGGGCGAGTCCGCGCCGACGTACGGCGGCGGCGAGATCGTCGAGCCGATCTACGTCCTCATCGTCGGCCGCGCGACGCGGGAGTACGACGGCAAGCGGCTCCCGGTCGACGCCACGGCCATCGCGGCCGCCCGCGAGTACCTCAACGAGAACATCCCGGAGCTGGAAGTCGGCACCGACATCGTCGTCGACACGCGGATCGGGGAGGGCTCCGGCGACCTCCAGGACGTCTTCGGCGAGGACGACGTGGAGGTCCCGATGTCGAACGACACCTCCTACGGCGTCGGCCACGCGCCGCTGACCGAGACCGAGGAGATCGTCCTGACGGTCGAGCGTCGGCTCAACGGCCCCTACGCCGCCGACAACCCGGAGCTCGGCCCCGACGTGAAGGTGATGGGCAAGCGCGAGGGCGACGAGATCGACATCACCGTCGCCGCCGCGATGGTCGACGCGTACATCGAGGACTTGGACGAGTACGACGACGCGGTCGAGCGCGTCCGCGGGTACGTGACAGACGTCGCCCGAGAACTGACCGACCGCGACGTCTCCGTCGAGGTCAACACCGCCGACGACTACGACGCGGGATCGATCTACCTCACCGTCACGGGCACCAGCGCGGAGATGGGCGACGACGGCTCCGTCGGCCGCGGCAACCGCGCGAACGGCCTCATCACGCCGAACCGCCCGATGAGTATGGAGGCGACCTCCGGGAAGAACCCGGTCAACCACATCGGCAAGATCTACAACCTCCTGTCGACCGACATCGCCGAGAGCGTCGTCGCCGACGTCGACGGCATCCGCGACCTCCAGATCCGCCTGCTCTCGCAGATCGGCCGCCCGATCGACCAGCCGCACGTCGCCGACGCGAAGGTGGTCACCGAGGCTGGCGTCGACCTCGCGGACATCGAACCCGAGGTGCGCGCGCGCATCGACGAGCGCCTCGCGAACGTCACGGACGTCACCCGCCGCGTCATCGAGGGCGAGCTTTCGACGTTCTGAAGCCCCTCGCGCAGAAACCAGCACTGTGAACGCGACGAACGCCTCGGATTCTGACGGCCCGGCGGATCCGACCAATGCCGTCCTCGCGGGCCACGGCGACTTCGGGACCAAGAGCAGCGGCGTCCGCTCGAAGATGGCAGAGCGCCTCGCGCGCGACGTGGAGGCCGCGCTCGACGACGCCGGCATCGACGCGACCGTCGAGCGCCCGTGGTCGCGGCTCGTGATCCGTACGGACCGCCCCGAGGCGTCCGCGCGCGTCGCCGCGACGCTGCCGGGGATCGCCTTCGCCCGGCCCGTCGTCGCGGTCGATCCCCGACTCGAAGCTATTCTGGCGGCGACGCGCCGACTCGCCGGAGACGCCGCGCACCCCGAGACGGCGACCTACGCCGTCGACGCCGACCGGGTCGGTCCGTCGAGCGCCCACGACTTCTCGACGCGGGACCTCCACGTCGAGGGCGGCCGTGTCGTCGGCGAGGTCACGGGCGCGGCGGTCGACCTCGACGACCCGGACGTCACCTACCGGATCGAAGCCCGCGAGGACGAGGCGTTCGTCTCCGTCCGTCGGTTCGAGGGGCCGGTCGGCCTCCCGGTCGGCACGCAGGGACGCGTGGCCGTGCTCGTCAGCGGCGGCCTCGACTCGCCGGTCGCGATGTGGCGACTCCTCCGGCGCGGCTGCGTGACCGTCCCGGTCTACGTCGATCTCGGCGAGTACGGCGGTGCAGACCACCGGGCCCGCGCGCTCGAAGTGTGTCGCACGGTCGCCGAGCGCGCGCCGCGAGCGGACCTCCGCCCACGCGTCGTCGACGGCGGGGCGTTCGTCGAGCGCGTGGTCGAAGCGACGGACAACACGCGGATGCTGTCGCTCCGGCGGGCGATGCTCGCCGCGGCAGAGGGCGTCGCCGAGACGGTCGGCGCGCACAGCGTCGCGACGGGCGAGGCGCTGGGGCAGAAGTCGAGTCAGACCGGCGCGAACCTCGCGGTGACCGACGCTGCCGTCTCTCGTCCGGTCCACCGCCGCTGCTGACGGTCGACAAGTCCGACATCGTCGCGAGCGCGAGGGAACTCGGGACGTACACGGACGCGACGCTCCCCGTCGGTTGCGACCGCGTGTCGCCCCCGCATCCGGAGACGAACGCGACGCTGAGCGACGTGCGGGCGCGGGAGCCGGAGGGAGTACTCGAACTCGCCCGCGAGGCGGGTCGTGACGCCGAGATCGTCGCCGGTGAGTGAGGTACTTCCCGGCGACCGTACGGCGTGCGAACAGACCACACAAAATGTGTGCGTGTGTGTTTCAATCTCCCGCGTACCTTCATTATCGTTCGCGTTTCTGCGTGAAAATCCGGGCAAAAATGGGTTTACATAGCCAGAGCACGTACGATCTGTCAATGTCAAAATCGTGCAGTCCCTCCCCTCCGACGTCGGACGCGGAGTGGACCGTGAGGCAGGTCTCGCCGGTCAGCAACTGGGAGTCGGCCCGCGAGACGTGTCCGACCTGTGGCGACGACGTCGACCTCCTGGAGGCGCACTACCAGGTCGAACTGGACCGGGAGCGACCGCGCTCGGAGGGCGAGAAGCTGACCCACGAGCGCCGCCTCTTGGCGTTTTGCGACGCCGATTGCGCTGACGCGTGGCTCGACGAGCGGGACGACCGCTGAACGCGATCCTGGACCGCTCGCGTCGCTATCGCACCTAGCCCGCACCGGAACCGATTTATCGTCTCCTCGGCAACCGCCGGACAGCCCCGCGCCACCGCGCGGTCGACAACGATGATCGCTCTCTGTTCGCCCACCGCGCACGCACCGAACCGCAATCGACCTCGCCACCGCGCGTGCGCTCTACACCAGTGACCCGAGTCTGCTTCGTCGGTTCCGAGGACGTCGACGTCCAGTACGAACTGCTCTCGCGGGAGACGTCCAGAGAGGCGCTGTCGACGTACGACCGCTACGCCCCGTTCGAGAACTCGCTGGCTGTCGACACCGTGAGCCTCGGCGCGGCCGTCTCGCTGTGTAACGATCTGAACTGGTACCTCGTCCGCTTCGTCGACGCAGCGCTCGTCCGCGAGCCGAGCATCGCGACCGACGAGTGGCTGAGCCGCTCGCTCGCGACCGCGATCCGCGACGGCGACGTCCGATCGCAAGAGACGGGCGAGCGCCTCGCGGTGTACGGGCTCGAAGACGGTCGGCTGGTCGAACCGATGTACGTGACCCGCCGCTCCGACGGGACGGTTCCGGACTACGACCTCCGGCCCGTCGAGGAGACGGTCGCCGTCCGCGTGACCGCCGAGGAGTTCGACGCAGCGTGAGCTTCGGGGAGCGTCCTACGAACAATTAAGACGGACGCTCACAATCACCCGAGTATGGACGACACCCCCCAGAAGATCACGACGCTCGTGGGCCGCGAGGTGTACTCCAACGAGGGCGTCTTCGTCGGAGAAGTCGCCGATCTCAGGTTGGACCTCACCGAGCGACAGGCCGTGACCGGTCTCGCGCTCACGCAGCTCAACGACGAACTGTTCTCCGACGTCGTCGGCGGGAAGCGCGGCGTCATTCTGCCGTACCGCTGGGTCCGATCCGTCGGCGACGTCATCCTCGTCAACGACGTCACCCTCCACGACGTCATCGAGCAACTGACGCGGCCGAACGGCGAGGACGAGGACTCCGTCGTCGCCTAGCCCGGAGAACGGAATTCGGTCGTCCGGCGACCAACAGTCCTTTGCGGACCGAGACAGTACCGGGAGGTATGTCTGAGGAACCAGACGACGCCGCCGAGAACGAGGCCGACGAATCGCCCGCCGAGGACGCCGACAGCGAGGAGAAATCGTTCCGCGAGCGCGTCGAAGAGATCCGCGAGCGACGCGCCGAGGAGCGAGAGGAGGGCGAGCGCCCCGACCCCGAGGAGATGATGGGCGGGGGCGGCGGCCCCGGCGGAATGGGCGGTGGCGGCGGCAACCCGTTCGCACAGATGATGAGCGGAATGATGGGCGGAGGCGGCCCCGGCGGGATGGGCGGCGGCCCGCCCGGAATGGGTGGCGGCCCCGGCGGTCGCGAGGAGGAGAGCTCCGCGGGCAACGAGGAACTCGTCCGCGAGGTCCGACAGCTCCGCGACGAGGTTCGCGACGCGACCCGTCAGCTTCAGCGCATCGCGCAGGCCGTCGAAGACCTCGACGACTGACCGACCGACCGGTCGGCCGGTCGCGCACCGACGCGGATCGACTTCGACTACTTCTTCCCGTTTTCGTCGATGACCCGCCCGTAGAGGTCGGCGAGTTGATCGACCGCGTGATCGACGCTCAGCGAGTCGCGACGGTCGAGACAGGAACGCGCGAGTGAGTCCCGCTCGTCGAGGACGCGCTCGATCGCGCGTCGGCAGCCCGCCACGTCGCCGTGGTCGTAGTGGTAGCCGGTGACGCCGTCTTCGACCGTGTTCGAGAGCGCTCCCGCGTCGACGGCGACGACGGGAGTACCGCACGCGTTGGATTCGAGCGCGACGAGCCCCTGCGTCTCGACCGGGCTGGGGAAGACGAAGGCGTCCAGAAGCGAGTAGAAGGCGGGCAGTTCCTCGCGTGGGAGAAAGCCGAGGAAGCGCGCGTCGACGTCGAGGTCGGCGGCGAGCGATTCGAGGTCCTCGCGGGCGGGGCCGTCCCCGCCGACGACGACCGTGGCGTCGAGTCCGGCGGCCGCCCGCAGGAACTCGGAGAGGTTCTTCTCGTAGCCGTGGCGGCCGGTGTAGCCGACGAGCGGGCCGGCCGGGAGGTCGTAGCGCTCGCGGAACGGTTCGGGATCGGTCGGCGCGAAGAAGTCGACGTCGACGCCGTTCGAGAGGACCTCCACCGGCGTGTCGGGGTCCACGGCCTCGCGGACGCGGTCGCCGGCGTCCTCGCTCGGGCAGATCACCGCGTCCGAGCGGGAGAGGAACCACCGCTCGTAGCGCTCGGCCAGCCGTTCGATGCCGTCTTCGATACGCGGCCGGGACGTGAGGTAGTCGGCGTACTCCGCGGTCGGCGTGTGATACGACGTCACGAGCGGGAGGTCCTTGCGGCGGGCCAGTCGGACGCCGCCGAGGCCGACCGCGAAGGGCGTGTGCGCGTGAACGATCTCGACGTCCTCGGCGGCGGCGGGTATCCGCGGCGTTCCGAGCCTGAAGCCTCGTACATCGGGAACGGAAGGCTCCTGACGGGGTACTCGTCGGGACCCGGTTCGTACTCGTCACAGCCCGGGTAGACGACGCGCATCGTCCCGCCGCGGTCGCGCCAGCGGTCGCGCCACGTCTGGATCGTGTAGGAGACGCCGTTGACCGTCGGCAGGTAGGTGTCGGTGAACGCGGCGACCGAGACTGGTGCCATCGGCGGCGATTCACGTAGCCGGGGTTAAATCGTTGCGAATCGGTCGTCGACGATAGCGGGTGGAATACAGCCGCTTCGAGGCCGCTCGCCCGTGCCGACGCGCGATCACGCCTCGACTGCGACCGGCCGCCCCTCGCGCTTGGCGTCTCGGACCTCCCGGTAGGTCGCCGCGAGGCGCTCGCCGACGCGGTCGAGGCTGTGCTCCATCGCGGTCTCGCGGGCGTTCGCCCCGAGCCGTTCCCGGAGCGCGTCGTCCTCGGCGAGGCGCTCGACCGCCTCGCGGAACTCCGCTTCCGTCTCGCACTTGAGGCAGTCGTGGCCGTCGGTGTAGAACTCCTCGAACACCGGGATGTCCCGGAGGACCACGCTTTGCCGCAGGCCATCGCTTCGAGGACCGCGATGCCCTGATTCTCGTTTTTCGTCGGGAAGAGGTAGACGTCGCCCGCGCCGTACGCGCCGCGGATGTCGTCGATCCAGCCGGTGAAGGTGACGTTCTCCGGCGGGTTCGAGGTCCACTTCCGGACGGCCTTCGAGGCGTGCGGGCCGGTGTCGTAGGGGCCGAACCACGCGAAGTCGTACGGCGTCGACTCGGCGACGCGACAGAACGTCGAGAGCCCCTTCCGCTCGAAGACGTTGCCGACGAGGAAGACGACCGTGCCCGACAGGTCGTAGCGCTCGCGGTACTCCTCGCGTAAGTCCTCGAAGCCGTCGAGCGCGTCGACGTCGACGCCGTTCGTCATCGGTCGGATCGGCGCGTCGACTGGGTACGATTCGAGCACGCGCTTGGTGTACTCGGAGGGACAGAGCACGAGGTCCGCCTGCGAGTAGAACCACTTGAGGTAGCGCCCCAGCGCGGGCGCGACCGTCGTCGACCCGCGGAACGACTCGGCGAAGTCCTCGCGCGTGACGTGCGTGTGGAGAATCAGCGGAATGTCGTTGCGCCGGGCGTGCCGCGCGACCGCGAGCGACCCGGGGCCCACGAGGTTGCAGTGGGCGACGTCGTACTCGCGGAAGAGCCCCTCGCCCGTCGCGACCGATCGGACGCCGGAGAGCGGGCTTCCCCCGCGCCACGGCGAGGTGACGACGTCGACGTCGGTCCGGGCGAGAGCGGCCCGCTGTTGGTCCGTCGCGGTCCCGATGCCGCTTCGCTCCAGCCGGGATTCCAGTTCGAGGTAGTTGAGCGCGCGGAGAGCCACGTCGTAGGCGGTTCCCGACGCGCCTATTTATATCTGCGACTCTCGCCGTCGCTGGCCTGTGTCGTCGTCGCCGGGTCGCGTCGTGGTGGGGAACCCGCCCCGTCGCCCGCGTCACCGCCCGCCGAGATGAACGGACGCCCCGCCCGGTTCCCTCGGGCTTACCGCCGTCCGCCCGACGGGGGCACCAGCAGAACGTTGTTGTTGCCGCGGGCGACGACCGACTCGGAGGTGCTGCCGAGCAGCAGTCTCCGGAGGCGACTCCGCCCGCGCGTGCCGAGCAGCGTCGTCGTCGCGCCGACGCGCGTCTCCTCCGCGAGAATCTCCTCGACCGGGTTGCCCTCGCGCACGTTGACCCCGGCCTCGATTCCGAGTTTCTCTTCGACCTCGTCGGCGAGGGCGTTCAATCGCGACTCGGGGTCGTCGACGGCGGCCGGCGCGTTCTCTTTTTGCACGTGTAAGAGGTCCACGGACTGCGTCGCGCCCTTCAGCATCGGGAGGAAGTCGAACGCCTCTCGGGCGTTCTCCGAGAAATCAGTCGGGAACAGCACGTGCTGGAAGAGGTGCTCCTTCACGACGGCCTTCTCCGAGTCCGGCGGCGCGATCCGCTCGACCAACAGCGGCCGCGTGGCCGTCCGCGAGACGTTTCGGGCCGTACTCCCGATGAACCGGTTTTCGAGCGGACTCCGCCCGCGCGATCCGATCACGATCATGTCCGCGTCGAGTCGGTCGGCGAAGCCGTTGATGCGGCGATGCGGCGTGCCGCGGGCGACGTGCGTCTCGACGTTGAACCCGGCCGACTCGAAGACCTTCCGCGGGGAGTCCAGGGACTTGCGGATGTCCTTCGCCGTGTCCATCCCGGGGAGCCCGCTGGAGACGGTGTCGGGGACGACCGTCACGAGGTGGACCTCCGTGATGCCGATGTTGCCGAGGCAGTCCAAGCACGTCCGAGAGCGGATCGCCGCCTCGTTCGCGTCCGAGAGGTCTGTAGCGAATACGATGCGCATACTCGCACTTCGTTCTCTACGAACTAATATTGTGCGGATCGTACAATAATAATCGCCGTCTTACGGATCTCAGCGGGGAGACCGCGAACGACTCGGAACGCCTTTGTCCGCCCGGTGACGTCTCCGGGTATGGGCATTCCGGCGGAGCGAATCGAGCGACTGCACGACCTCGCTCGGGAGGCGACCGCCGAGGGCGACGTCGACCGCGGGCGCGAGTACGTCCGCCTCGCCCGACGGGTCAGCGAGCGGAACCGCGTCCGGCTCCCGCGGCGGTTCCGCCGGTTCACGTGCGACGAGTGCGACGCGTACCTCCGCCCGGGATCGACCGCACGCGTCCGCCTGCAGTCCGGACACGTCGTGGTCAGATGTCGCTGCTGCGGCGCGACGAAGCGGTATCCGTACGAGTAGGCGCTCGCGGTCCTCGGCGCGCTCTGACTGTCGAGAGTCTTAAGCTTCAAACCGTATGCCTCCGTAGCGATGGCGTATGTCGGACCACGAGCTGCGGAAAGCGGCCCACGACCTCGACGTCACGGTCTGGGTGGGAAAGGGGGGCATCGACCCGGTCGTCGACGAGGCGTCCGACCAGTTGAAAGAGCGCGACCTGATCAAAGTCAAGTTCCTGCGCGCCGCTCGCGCCGGAACGAGCGTGGAGGCGCTCACCGAGGAACTCGCCGAGCGAACCAACGCGACGGTGATCGAGACCCGCGGTAACACGGGGGTTCTGCACCGATGAGCGGCGGGGCACTCCTGCAGGCGGGCATCGGGCTGAACGACACGATCGCCCGCTTCCTCGGCGGGTTCGGCCTCCCGGACGCGGCCGCGAGCCTGCTCGGGCAGGCGATCGCGTTCCTCGTCGTGTTCGCGGTCGTGTTCGTCCTCGGCCGGAGCCTGCTGCTCCCGCTCGCGACGCGGATGATGGACTCGAAGGGGCTCGAAACGCACGCCCAGAAGCCGCTCCGTCGACTGCTCGTCGTGGTCGTCGGCTTCGTCGGCGTCACGGCCGCCTTCGGCGCGGCGGGTTACCCCAACTTCCTCCAGTCGCTCGCGACGATCGCCGCCGCGGCCACGCTGGCTATCGGCTTCGCGATGCAGGACGTCCTGAAGAACTTCGTCGCCGGGATCTTCATCTACACCGACAAGCCGTTCAAGATCGGCGAGTGGATCCAGTGGGACGGCAACTCCGGCATCGTCGAGGACATCAGCTTCCGCGTCACGCGCGTCCGGACGTTCGACAACGAACTGCTGACGGTCCCGAACTCCGCGCTGACCGACGGCGTCATCAAGAACCCCGTCGCGAAGGACAAACTCCGCCTGCAGGTGCCCTTCGGCATCGGCTACGACGACGACGTCGAGAAGGCGACCGAGATCATCGTCGAGGAGGCGGAGGCCCGAGACGACATCCTCGAGGACCCCGCGCCGTCGGTCCGGCTCACCGAACTGGGCGACTCCTCGGTGACGCTCACCTCCCGGATCTGGATCGACGATCCCAACCGCGCGGACTTCGTGAAGACCCGCGGCGAGTACGTCACGACCGTCAAGCAGCGCTTCGACGAGGAGGGAATCGACATCCCGTACCCGAACCGCACGCTCGGCGGGGAACTCACCGTCGCCGGCCTCGAAGAGGTCACGCCGGCGGACGACTGATCGCTCCCGACCTCGACCCGTCGCTTACAGTTCGATCCGCTCGACCAACTGGTCCTCAGACCTCGTGTTGACCGCGACGATGCGTACGTGGTCTTCGAGCCCCGAGTCCGCCAGTTTCGCCTTGAGGAGGTTGTCGACCTGATAGACGCCCGCGGCGTTCACCATCTCGATCTCGACGAGGACGGGCTTTTCCTCGCCCGCGCGCAGCGAGACGTTCTCGATCGCCTGACTGGAGAGGGTGTTGATGCCGCGGCCGCCCTTCTCGTAGGGGATGCGCGACCGGCCGCGCTCCATATCGAGGGCGTCGGCGACGCGGATGATCCCCGCCTCCGTCGTCAGCGGGTCCTCCTCGGTGTGGTGACAGAGGATCGCGTGTAAGACCTCGGCCTTCAGGCGCACGGCCGACTGGGTGTCATAAAAGCCCAACTGCGGGATGAGCCGATCGAGGAGGTCGGCCGCGAGCGGGATCGAGTAGTAGACGTGCTCGTCGCGGTGGACGACGTGGCCGATGTCGTGCAGCGTGGCCGCGAGGGCGATGATGACCGCCTCGTCGGCCTCCTCGAGGCCCTGATCGGCCGCGCCGTTGCACTCGACGCCGCCGGCTTTCAGGAGGTCGTACAGGCAGAGCGCGCGGTTGCGGACGATCTCGATGTGCTTCGCGCCGTGGTCGTTGTAGCCCTTTCGCGCCACGGCGTTGACGTTCTGTGCTTCGAGGTACGTCGTGATCTCGGGGTCGTCGAGGACCTCGTCGAGAACTGAGTTGAGCCGCTCGTCCGGGAAGTTGTGCTCGGCGTCGGGGTCGTACTCGCGGCCCCCGTTTCCGATCGAATCAGTCATCACTCCGGGTACTCCGGCGACGGCAAAGTATCTGCGGGAGCATCCCGAGAGATCTGTTCGCGGGCCCGAGCGCTACTGCGCGTCCTGGGTCGTCGCGCCGATCTCGGCGGACGTCGCGTCTTCGGCGGCGGCGGCGACCTCGTCGTAGTCGGGCTCGACTCCGGGGTCGTCGCTCACCCACGCGTAGGTGATCGTCCCGCCGCCGTCGACGACGAACACAGCGCGCTTCGCCAGGTTGTAGACGCCGAGGTCCGCGAAGTCCATCGAGACGTCGTAGGCGTCGACGATCTCGCGGTTGCTGTCGCTCACGAGACCGAAGTTGAGGTCGTTCTGCGCGCGGAACTCGTTGAGCGTGAACGGCGTGTCGATGCTGACGCCGTAGACCGTCGCGCCGACGTCCTCGAAGTTGGCCAGCTGATCGCGGAAGGTGCACATCTCGGTCGTGCACGTGCCCGTGAACGCCGCCGGGAAGAACGCGAGCACGACCGGATCGCCGCCGAGTTCCTCCGAGAGCGTGATCGATTCGACGTCGCCGTTCGCGAGCGGTGCGGTGAAGTCCGGTGCGTCGTCGCCGACTGAGACCATAGGCCGCGTTCGGGACGCCTCGCGGTTGAATGTTCCTGTCTTTGCTTGCGATTCGCCGTCGACTGCCGGGTTTTGCCGGGCTGGCCGAGCAAAAAGCCTATAATTACCACTGGGTTAGAATCTGGTAGCGATGTACGGAACTATCACCCCACTGTTCCCGGGGCTGCCGGGTGGGCCGGAAGTGCTCGTCGTCCTGCTCATACTGGTGCTGCTGTTCGGTGCCAACAAGATCCCGAAACTAGCTCGCTCGACGGGGCAGGCGATGGGCGAGTTCAGGCGCGGCCGCGAGGAAATCGAAGAGGAGCTTAGCCAGATGGACAACGACGACGAGGAGGACGAGGAAACGACGACGTCGACGGAGTCGACTTCGACGGAGAAGTCGACCGAGACGAACTGACGCGCTTCCCACCCGGTCCTTTTCGCGAACCCACATCTGTTTTAAGCGACCGCTACGCTACTCGGCAGTGGGACGTGTGGCCTAGTGGACCAGGGCGAGGGGTTCCTAACCCCTAGATCGCGGGTTCGAATCCCGCCACGTCCGTTCAGCCTTCGGCTTCACGGACGCGGC
>NZ_BBJO01000046.1 GCF_000739575.1 Halobellus rufus
ACTCGAAGCCCTCCCTGGAGCCTCGTCATGGCACGTGGACCGGTGGATTGCTCATCGACAGGCTTTCGAAAACGATGAGGTCGTGATTCTAAACAAATCCGCCTTCGACGACCTTCACGATACGGAGCCTCTCCTCTTGGACATAGAAACGGATCTTCAGCAGGATCGGATCTGGCTGGTCGGCACCTACAGTTACAAGAACGACACGTATCGACAATTCTTCGATCCGGACGACGAGTCAGCACTCCTTCAGGAGTTGTCTGAGTACCTTAATGACCATAGCACCGAGCCAATCATCTACTACGGAGGGAACTACTTCGACGAACAGTGTCTAAGTCGCAGATTCGACGAACACGGCATAACTGAGGGGATTGACCATCTGGAGCGAGCACACGATCTCGGTATAACTGCACAACAGGAACTCTTCGGACCCTTCAATCGGCATAAATTGGATGTCGTAGCGAGCGCACTCGGCTTTGAATATCAAGACCCGACCGTCGATGGATTTGTGGTCGGGAGCAAGTACACACGATATCTCCTCGACGGCGAAGAACCAGACTGGGATCGACTCAAACAGTACAATAACGACGATGTAACCGCGCTGAGAACGATCGTCGATCACATCAGATCGTAGGCTCGGGGGATATGCGGGGCCGTCAGCAGAATTCCGTGAGAGCGATATCATCATAGATTCAGAGAGTCTTAACCAACGGTTGAGCTGAGGTCCCGCCGGACTGTTGGTTAATCCGCCGATACTGTCCGCCTTCCTCTCTGGAAACCATCTCGGAAACGGTCGAACGATGGCAGAAATCCGTTGCCTGAGTCCAGTTCTACATTCCTTCCAGCCCTTCCCTGAAACGCGGAAGCGCCACGCCGCGGCTTATCGGGAACGTACACAACTAGTCGAGTATGGGAGAACACTCAACGTCGAATCGATTGGCGGTAGACCAGCCGACACGGGGAGCTGACCGCAATCGGTCCCTCGCTGATCATGCCGATCCGGCTGCGGACGAGATGCTGCTGCCGCAACTCGACGACGGTATCACCCTGCTCGACGTCGAAGGAGGCCGCGGCGTCCCGATCCTGCAGTCGCTCGTGCTCGACCATCTCCTCCTGCACGACGGGCCCGCCTTCTGGGTCGACGCAAACGGACACGCGACGACGACAACACTCGCTCAGATCGCGCCCAGTCAACGGTTGCTCAACCGAATCCACGTGGCACGCGGATTCACTGCCTACCAGCACTACGGCGTCGTCTGTGATCTCCCGACGGCAGTGAACAAGTCGATCCAGACGTCCACCGCCGACGCCCGGGCGGCCGGTGGAGAGGCGCAAGGTCGTGACGAGGACACGTCGCCCCACACGCCCGCCCTCATCGCCGCGCCGGCCGTCGACGCCCAGTACCGCGCCGACGATACCCTCGGTGAAACCCACGCGAAAACCCTCCAGGCCCGCACCCTTGCCCGGTTAGCGACCTACGCCGAGGGGTACGGCATCCCGGTGCTCGTTACGCGAAACGAACGAAACGAATTCACCGAGCCAGTCGCAACGGTCGCCGACCACCACCTCGAGTGTAAGCAAACCCGGATGGGGCCACGGGTCGTCGGCGAAGACTTCGAGACGCTCGTCTATCCCGTCGACGACGGCGCGTACTACCAGACGACGTTCGCGTACTGGCGGCAGCTGCTCGCGGCACGCGCCACGCAGGTCGGCGTGGAACCGACGACGCCGGCGCCGTCGACGCCGACCCCGGAGGGCGTCACAGCTGACGGTGAGACGGTGGCGGCCACCGCGGACCCCCTGCTCGATGCGTGGACGACGACCGGCGGAGGGCGATAGCGATGGGGCGCACGAACCCAACCTACCGTGATGCACTGCGGGCCATCGAAGAGCGCTGGGCGGAGTTCCGGCGGGCACTGCGGCGTCGCGACCAGCCGCGCTTTGACCGGCTGTTCGAGTACGCCCGCGAGCACGCCGACGCGAGCGGGCTGTTGAACCACCAGAACCCGCTGCTGTCGGCGCTGCTCAGCATCGATCTCGAACAGGAGGCCCGCCTCGATGACCACGAGGAACGCCTCGAGGAGCTCGAAGCCGCAGTCACTACGAGCGATGACCAAGAGGCCGCTCCACCGGACGCGAACCAGTGACGATGCCGTTCAGTATCGACTTTCTGGACGACGGGCGCGTCCTGGAGTGGGAGGCAACCGTCGACGGCGCCGTCGCGACCGAACGCGATGACTACACCCCACGCTTCTACGTCGCCGCTCGCGACCCTGATGACGACCTTGACCTCACGACACTCCAGTCGGTGTACGACCAGCACCCGGACGTCGTCGCGACCGAGCTGGTTGCGCGACGGCCGGGCTTTCGACGGGACGAGGAGGCCGTTCTCGCCGTCGACGTCACCCACATCGACCGCGTCACCCCACTCGCCCGGCAAGCGCGCCAGCTGTCGGCCTATCCAGTCGGGGATCTCGCCTGCTTCAACGTCGACTTCTCGCGGGAGTTCCGGTACTGTCTGGAGACCGGCGCCGATCCGACGCCGGCGAGCGAGCTGTCGACGCTCCGGCTCAGCGTTCCGGTGACCGAAACGAGCAACGACGTCTATGGGGAGCTGGCCGTCGCCGGCGACACCGTCACCGGCTCGCCGACGGATCTCCTGACCGCCGTCCAAGGGGCGCTCGACGCACACGATCCGGACGTCCTCGTCTGCTCGACGAGCGAGATCGTCCCGACCCTCCACGAGATGGCGACGGACGCCGGCGTCGACGACTTCTCGCTGAGTCGGTGGCCGGACGTCGACTACCAGCAACTCGCGAGCCGGTCGACGTACTCGAGCTACGGCCGCGTCGGTCACTCCCCGGCGCGGTACAACGTGCCCGGCCGGGCGATCATCGACGAGTCGAACACGTTCTTCTACGGGGAGACGAACCTCAAGGGCGTCCTCGACCTCGTGTCGCGCTCGAACAAGCCCGTCCAGGAGCTCGCGTGGGCGTCGATCGGGAACGTCCTCACGGCGATCCAGATCTGCGAAGCCCACGACCGCGGCGTCCTCGTCCCGTGGAACTCCTGGCGTCACGAGTTCTACAAGCCGATGGGGACGCTCCACGACGCCGGCCGCGGCGGGTTCATCTTCGCGCCCGAAGTCGGCCTCCACGAGAACGTCCACGAACTCGACTTCTCCTCGTTGTATCCGAACATCATCTGTACCCGGAACGTCTCGCCGGACGTCATCCGGTGTGACTGCCACAGCGATCGCGACGACGTCCCCGGCCTCGGGTACTCGATCTGCGACGACCGGGGCTATCTCGTCGACGTGCTGCAACCGATCATCGACGCTGGCGACGAGATCAAGGCGGCCATCCGTCGCGAGAAGGATCGGGACGATCCCGATGAGGACCGATTGGCGGAACTCGAGGGGCGGTCGGGAGCGCTGAAGTGGATCCTCGTTGCCTGCTTCGGCTATCAGGGGTTCAGCAATGCGAAATTCGGCCACATCGAGTGCCACGAAGCAATCAACGCGTTCGCTCGCGAGATTCTGCTGACGGCGAAACAGCGGCTGGAATCCGAGGGCTGGCGGGTCGTCCACGGCATCGTCGACTCCATCTGGGTGACCCCGGCTCCCGAAGTCGACGACGATGACCGCGCGGACCTAGAACAGATTGCCGCGACGGTGACCGACGAGGTCGGAATTCGTCTCGAATACGAGGAATCGTACGAGTGGGTCGCGTTTGTCCCCCAACGCCAGAGTCAAACCGGCGCGCTAACGAAGTATTTCGGAAACGTCGACGGACGTGATGAGTTAAAATTACGAGGAATCGAGGACCGGCAGCGATCGACGCCAGAGTTCGTTGAGGCCACACAGCGGGCGTGCATCGAATGGTTCGCCGAAACCCGGGATTCACACGCCGTCGTAGACGTGGTAGAGAGTGCCATTTCGAGGCTACACACAGGCACAGTAGATCCTACTCCCCTCATCGAACGGAACCGCGTCTCGAAGCCGTTGGACAGATATTCACAGTACACGCAAAACGTGGCTGCACTCGAACGGGCATCCGACCAGAACCTTTCCATCCATCCTGGGCAGAGCATCGAGTATGTGGTCGTCGACGACGACAAGACCTCGCGGGATCGAGTCGCACTCGCCCACGAGGATCCGGACTCGTACGACGCGGCGTACTACGAACGCAGGTCGTTCGAGCAGCGGAGAGTGTACTCTCCCCGCTCGGCTGGGATCGCGAAGGCATTCATCGGGAACTCGGCGACGCCCGTACAGCGAAACTCACAGCGTTTGGTGATTCGGACGAGGAGGGGCAGAACCCCTGATCGGTCACGACTAGCTCGTCTATCGTGAGTGAGCGGGATTGGATTGACTTGTAGTCACTCGTACGGGAAGGTGAAAATGTGTGAAGTCACACTCTGTGTGACTACATCGCTGACTGGTGTATGCCGGGTTCACCGTTTCACCGGTGATTCCCTCTGCCTTAGTTTTATACTCAGTTTGCCGTCGCAGTTCCCTGAACGCCCACTGCAGGAACTTCGAGGCGTCTGGTATCCGCGTATCCCATCCAATGTCTCGAAGACGATGGTCGCACAGCCGTGTGTGACGGCTTATTCGACCAGTCGATTCGATGTTCGGTGCAAGAAGTCCTCAGACCACCGGGCGAACCTGGTCCCGACAGACTGGATAACACCACTCGCTGAGTACGAACGTCTACACAGACTACGGAGATATCAAGGATCGACATCTCGGAGAGATACACAAGTTCCGACTTAGTGTCTAATCCTCACTAGGTCCGAGGTATCCCCACGCCAAGAGGCGGTCACCCTCACCCTCGATCCAGCGCTCGCCAATGTCGTCCCGGTAGTACAGATTCGGCATCACGATGTTGTCGATACGACCGTACGCCTGCTCGCGTGCAGCCTGCATTGTGTCTCCTTTACCCGTTACGACAATCGGCATCCCGTTGTCGCCTGCAGCTCGCCATTGGCCATCAATTTTCTTTGTATCTTCGAGATGGATACCCTCGTGGCTCTCGGTCTGGAAGACAACCGCCGCGTTTCGGGAATTTTTATCGTACGTTTTCGCGTCGTCGAATGGAAACGGTGGCAGAACAACACGAACGGCGACTTGGAACCCATTGTGAACCTGTATTTCAGGGTAGTTACCGTTCGCGAGGTCGTATAAGAACGCCCCCGTCGAGGATTCAATAGATTCCTCTTGGAGTGCAATCGTAGGGTACCCGAATCGCGGGGTGAACTCCAGGGGGTAGATCCCATTTTGGTTGACGATGCAGTTGATGTCGATACTGCCGATATACCCCTCATTCGCAAGCCAATCCTCGATCTTCCCAAACGTCTTTCTGAACAGTTTGTTCTGCCCGGCCCAGAACCTCGATGTCCCCATCTCACCCGTCGACGGCCGATGTTTCCTGGGAATAATTTCTTATGCTCAAAATTAAAATTGACTTGGTCGATGAACTCAGTCCCGTTGAAGAAGCCGCAGATAGCGATTTCGACGCCTTCGACTTTCCGTTGCAACTGGAACCCCTTCATTCGGTGGCCCCACGCTTTTTTGTAGGCCTTCAGCACGTCGACGACGTCGCTCCCATCGTCTTCGCTCCCGACGTAGAGCAGTCGCTTGACGTTCTGGACTTCGCCCAGCGGCTTGATTACATACGGAGCGGGGTTCTCCTGAACGTGCTGAATGCCGGCGTCGAAGTTGTTGAAGATGTGATGTTCGATGGTATTCACGCCACACTCGTCGAGAATCTCCATTGCGTAGCCACGATCTTCTTCGAGGTGATCCGTGTTGGGCGTCCCGCCGACGACCGCTTTCCCTTGCTCACGGAGCTCATTCGCAAGCTGCCCTGTCCCAACATCCGATCCAACCCAGATGTCGTCGAAGATGATGACATCGGCCCACTCAACCTCGGCGCGCCAGTCGTCGGTTTTTGGCACGAACCCATCGCCGATTTCCTTGTCGCTCTCGGCCTCAATGTAGTACTTCACGTCGTACCCCTCGCGGTGAACCTGCCACGCGAGGTCGGTGATCAGTGCGGCATCAGCGGAAACAAATAAGAAGTGTTTGGATTCCATTATTTTAGGTTACACAGCGGTAATTGTGATGTGTACATCTAGTCTCTCTGACTAGATGGTACAACAATCTATTAGGATTGTAGTTAATTCCTCTTCGACCAAAAAGCTGCATCGTGACGGACCCGAGGCAACCGAAAGCAAACGGGTAGCTCTCAATTCGATCAGATCAGTAGCGAAGCCTGCTGGATCGACCGCTCCGAAAAAATATGGCTTATTTTTCGAGCAATTGGTGGTAGACTCCCCCGTGATCAATAGCTGAGGCACTCAGCTTACTCCCCCGGTAGATACTCGAAATAGCGCTGGGAGAAACCCCTGCAAAATAGATTAACCAACAATAATGGGTGGAAAGGAGAAACTGATGGTTAAATTTTGAAAGTGGATCCATCGAAACAGAAGACCGTGGGGCCCGACCGAGGATAGAGACACACTTCTATCGAAGTGTTACGCGTTGGGTAGTCAACCCCCCTTTAGAAACGAAGTACATCGAGTACAAGGAGGGACGTAGGATGTCTTGAATGAACAGACACCCCTCTATCGATGTGTTCAGATGAAACGATAACCCGTAAAAACAGGAAAGATAGACTCAAACGGTGGTAGAAAGAATCCGCGAAAAACGGTGAGAAATAGCGTGGGAGAAGCCGATTTACACATAGACGAGTGCGATCATACTATGAAGAATGACAGAAACTAAATGAACAGATCGAGCACATCGATAGAGGTGTGTGTGTGTTTGTTCGTGTGTAGAAAAAAGAAGAAAGGAAAATCTCGAATCAAACTATAGACCGGCTGTATTCACGTATATCCTCAACTGACGTGTTACCGGCTATGATGTGAGTATCTTGCCTCGACCGCGTATTTGTTACAATCCAATAGCCTCCCCCCACCGGTTTCTACCGAACACATCGATAGAGGGGTGTGTCTCTTGGTACACGCACTCTGTGGTGAACACTTCGTTGCCCGCTTCAGAAAAGCAAGTCCAATATCGCCAACTATTGTTGAAAAACTCCCCCTTGATCACCTCTAGCAACAAAATACACTTCGATAGGGGTGGGGCAACCTTTTTGTTCCCCGGTTGTATGGTCGTCAGTATGAGGACTCACGATTCTGATGGCTCCACGACAGACTCGGATCCATCGGAAAATGAGACCACGACGGACGCGGATCTCGTATCTAATTCCTCAGATTCTGATTTGTCCTCGCAATCGACAGGCCAATCGTCATCTCGTCACTCCGCCGGATCGGACCAGACGACGGAGTCACAATCCATTGAGGAGATGCTCCTCGAGTTCGACGAGCAGGAGGGGCTCATCCGTGATCGGTCACTCCTCGATCCAAATTACATCGTTGCAGAGGACCGAATCGTCGGTCGCGATGAACAACTTCAGGAAGTCACGAAGATGCTACGCGTGGCACTCGGCGACAACCGTCCCCCGAACCTGTTCTTGTACGGTCCTCCGGGACGGGGAAGTCGCTCATCACAAAAGCCGTCTGCAAAAACATTAGTCGCATCTGTGACTCACGGGATATTCAGTTCGGCACAATCGAAGTCAACTGCCAGGATCTCGACACGCTCGGCGTCGCGGTCTATGAACTCGCACAGAGAGCCGCAAACGAGGCCGGCGTCGAGGTCGAAGTTCCGAAACACGGCGTGGCGACGAAAGAGAAGTGGGATGAACTCTACCGCATCGTCAACGAGAATTTCGATTCCGTCGTCTTCGTCCTTGACGAACTGGATATGCTCGTTGGCCGCCGGGACAAACAGGAGCCTGCGTTCTCTCGGTTGCTCTACCAACTCTCGCGAGCAGGTGCCGCCGACGAGCTGACTGCGTATCTCTCTGTGGTTGCGATTTCGAACGACACAAAGATGATGGAGTCGGTCGGCAGTCGTGCATTAAGCTCGTTCACTCCTGAAGACGTCCATTTCGACGACTACGATGCGAACCAGCTTCAGTCGATACTCCGCCGGCGCCAGGACGCTTTCCACGACGGTGTTGTTGAAGACGACGTCATCCCGTTGGCAGCAGCGTTCGCTGCACAAACTCACGGTGACGCACGAAAGGCGATTGACTTGATGCGTGTGGCGGGTGAACTCGCTGAACGAGAGGGTGACGACCGTGTTCGCGAAGAACACGTCCGACAGGCCCAGGATAAGGTCGAAAAGAATCGGGTCCTCGAAGTTGTCCGTGGGATTAGCACACAAAAGAAACTCTGCTTGTACGCGACGGCGGCTGTTGCGTCCGAAACGAACGACGGCACTGCGCGGAGTACGACCGGGTATCGGGTGTATCAGTACCTGACTGACTCGATCGATGCAGACCAGTACCAACAGGAATCCTACGTCAATAAGATGAAGGAGCTGACGACGTACTCGTTGGTCGACTTTGAGCGCCGGAGCCACGGGCCAAGCTCTGGGATGTTCCTCGAGTTCCAGTTCGGTGAACGGCCGGAGACCATCTTGGACACGCTCCGTGAGGATTCTCGTCTCAAGATTGTCTCTGACGACGAAGTGACATCGGTTGTGAGAGCACAACTCCGAAACGAGACCTGACTAGAACCACATTCTTTGGTGGTGGACTCACTGCCCCCTCCCCTCTATCGATGTGTATTTGGGAGAGATCCACATACACTCCGATAGGGGCTCTCTGCGTCTTGAATTGTGATTGAGGCGAAGGGTATAGGTCGGCTTACATCACACACCCCTATCGAAGTGTGTTCAGCTACTAGAGGACCTAAACGGATCGAAAAGCAGAACAATCTAATTTTAGTTCCTTCATTTACGATCATAGCTCCACACTCGATTTGTTGTTACAAATCCCCTGTGGATATCTGCGGATTTCACACCTCTATCGATGTGTTTGATCTATTACTCCAATGGAACACACCTTTATCGATGTGTTCTCTACGACGGGGGAAATACACACCTCTATCGAAGTGAAAACCAACAGGAAGAGTGCTTTGGCTCCTTATTTTAGGAATCGGGAGAAATGGAGAAGTCGTGGAGTGCGATACTCCTCATCGAATTTTGCCCTCCGAATTGGCCGATCCTTTATACTGGGAACGAATCTTCTCGTCTTCTCTCCACTGCCAGTCGTAGTAGCGGGTGTCGTTGATCTCTTTCACTGTGATTGTTGCTTTTGAGGGGACGCTTCCGGAAGGTTCTTTGCCCGCTCTTCGACTTGGTTGTTCCCTATGTTTTCCGCTAGTCGTGTCTCTCGATCATAGTATCCCGCGAGCTCTTCGGCGAATCGAGCGACTTATCGGAGTACCTCTGGAGGTTGATCATCGAGTTTCGAAACGATGTCAGCTGGATTTCGTGAGGTGGACCTGGTGGTGAATAGGACATTGGTCGTGACTTGTTAACCAACGTCGTTAGCCAATCTCTTAGAATTGTTGGTTAAACCTATCGTCTATTGACTCAGGAATTCCTCGATAACTGCTACTGTAGCAGCGAGTGTCTGCCGCCGGTCCTCTCGTTCTCCGATTTCTTGATTCAACTGCGGATCTCTGTTGAGAGTTGCTCAACTACGTCCGTCGTCTCAGAGATATGGCTATCGGGACAAGGTATGTTCCCATTCCGAATTCCGAGACCGGCCCGTCGTAGATGCTTGTACCCACCGCTCGGGATTCCCGTGTCTTCAGATGCGGGAGGATGTCAATTCTGTCCTCTCACAAGAGCCTCGGCACACCCGATGAGGTCATCCTCGGTTGTCCACTGATAGAGACGTCCAGCATCGTCGAGCATATCGAAGATCGCAGTCTGCATTCCGCTATACGGGTTGTCGATATTGATGCTCGTATCGACCGCGTCCGCATTCAACGAGTCATACTCGCGTTTGAACACGTGTGTCTTCGTGAAGTACTTCTCGAGGGCAGTGAAGTAGCCTTGTTCGACGAGGAAGCCGCCTTGGCCGTGTTCGGCGACACCCACAATGAGATCCGTATAATCGGCGAGAAGCCGGAACTTGAGGTAGGTGTTCGTCCACTCGCTCCGAATGTCGACCATCAGGAACGCGTACGCACCGGGCTGCCGGTTGAGCCGGTCTTTCACGAGCTGCAGACGACGGATTTCGGGTTTCCCGTAGCTTCCGAGGACAAAGTACGACTCCTCAGCTGAGAATATCGGCGAGAGCTCTGCAACACTCTGTTTGAGCGCTTCGTACTCTTCCGGTGTGAGTGACCCCTCGTGAAGATACTCATCCGCTTTTTCGGCGAGTTCGTCGACAGTGACCGGCTCATCACTCATTCGAGCGGGGCTTCTACCGTAATCTGCTTTAATGTGGCGAACACTTCGGATACAGTATCGCCCTAAACCGATTCGCATCTAGGCGAAACGCTTTTGCACGCACTACACGAATTCTTGTGTAATGAGTACCTCCGATCACACGCCAAGGGACCTGGAGTCCGTTCGGGATCGACTCAACACCGTTACCCAAGAGACACGATTCGCGCTCCTCCAGGACATCCTCGGGCATCCGTTGGAACTACCGACGCTGAAGGAACTCGACTACGTCAATCCAAGCAAGAGCCAGACGACGATTCGCCAGCACCTCCAACAGCTTGTCGACGTCGGAATCGTCGAGGAAGTACTCCTGCCGGAGGACCGACGACGGAACGATCTGCCGTACAAGTTCTACGGCATTAGTGAGCGTGGTCGACAGTTCCTTGAGGAGCATAAGCTCCACCGGGCACAAGACACGCTTCGAGAGATCTACGACCGCGTGGATAAGACCGACGACATCAAACGCTACGAGACTGCTCCGCGACCCGAGCGCTAACAGCCCTTCTTTCACTTTGCAGACGCGGTGTCACCCCGGACAACTACCCACTCGATTGGAGCGTTCTACTCGTCGGGATTGACGGGGCCTTTATATTGAGACCGGATTTTGTCTCCTTCCCGCCACTGCCAGTAGTAGTAGCGGTTGTCGTTGATCTCCTTGATCGTGATCGTCGCCTTCGACGGGACGTCATCCGGCAGATCGTCTGGTCGCTCCTCGACCTCTTCTTGATCTGCCGACTCTTCGAGACGGGCCTCTCGTTCCTTGTGCTCGGCGAGAGCCTCAGCGTACGTAGCAACGTCTCGGAGTTGCTCCGGGCTCGACTCGCTGAGCGTGTTGACGATCTCCGTCGGGAGGTTCGCTGGTGGGGTCGGGGGTTCGTAG
>NZ_BBJO01000045.1 GCF_000739575.1 Halobellus rufus
TTTTGACTGACTGCAAGCACCGCTGAAGGGCCCTATCTTCACTTCCGAGCAAGGGGGTCCCGACCGCTTCAGCTCAGGTGGTCAATCTGCGAAGACAGATACTCCTGAAGCGCGGTGACCGTTTCTTCTGAGACAGCTGAGGCCCCGAAGTCACTCCGATACCCGTGCTTGAGTTCGTCGCTCTCTGTGATCTCCAGTCCACGCTCCAGCTGCTCCCGTAGCGCATCGTCGTCCCCTCGCCGCAGATGGGGTGTGACAGCGTCGAGATCGATTTCTTCTGCGACTGCCAGGACATCTCGAAGGTCTGTTTCGCGGCCACTGTGGAGCTTTGCCGCCACGAGGACGGCCCCATCAATCACTCTGGCTGTCGTCGTCACTGTGCCTCCGCTCACCTCCTGTTGGTGGCCGTGGTCGTCCAGGTAGTCGAACGACCACTGTGCCTCTGTCTGGCGACACCCGAGCCCGTTTACCAGGAGATCGAAGCCGATTGGCTGCTGCGGCGTGAGCCGCTTCTCGTACTCGATTACTTCGGTGTCGTAGAACCACTCCTTGGCGTGACTGTCCGTTTCCTCGAATCCCTGCTGTTCGAGGAACTCGACGAAGTCAGCCTTTGAGTCCGGCGCGACGACGATATCGAGGTCGGTGGAGAAGCGAGCATTGAACGCTGAGACAGCGTAGCCGCCAACAAGAACGTACTCGTGGCCCTGTTGCGTGAGCTCCTCGAGCAGTTCGATGAGCGCGTCACTTCGGCTGTTGAAGCTCATGGCTGTGCCCGTTCGGTCTCTCGATACGTGACGCCGAGGTCGAGGTCCTCGTACATCCGGTCGAGCATCGCCAGCCCCGACTGGAACTGGGCGTAGTTCTCGCGCATATACTCGATCGTTTCAGCTCTCGGGATCACCGGGTACCCCTCGACGTCCTCGATGTCGAGTGACGGGCGTGGCTCGAGGACGATCTGCAGTGGTCCGTCCAGCTCCTCTCGGGGCTGTCGCTCAACTGCGGTCGGGAGGTCGAAGGACTCGAAAAACGCCTCCCATGCGTCGACGTCCTGCTCACGAACAGCGAGGAACAATGGATAGTCGTCGGGCTCGCGACCGACCTGGTAGCCGCCCTGAGTCCACACGTAGACGGCGTCGATCCGCGTGAACGCGAACGGCCAGTCACTGAACTGCGGGATGACGTAGGCTTCCTCGATAGAGGGTGGACTGACGCCGGCGCTGGCAGCCACGAGCTCGCGTGCGGCGTCCCTCACGCGCTCGTCGACGACAGTGAGGCCGTCATCATAGGCAACGTAGCCTGCGTCTTCGAGACGGTTGACGGCCTGTCTCACGGTTTCGTACGGCGTGTGGAGGTGTTGGGCGACACGGCGGATGGAGTCACCACTCTCGATGGCGAGGATGGTCTGTGCCGCCGTGTCGTCGAGTACCTCATACATCTGGTGGTTACCAATAATCCGGTAATAGTTAAAAGGCTTACTCGACTGGTCGTTAAGCACGATCTCTCCCTTCGTCTCTCGCGGAGTCTTGTTTCCTCTCGAAAACACATAGAACGACCATAATGAACAAAACGAATATAACGAATGGAACGAGTAAAACGAATTCATTGAACGAATTCTGGGGAACGAACTGTTGAGGATGATTCAGCGGTACCTGTACTCGGTGGCTGGAACGAATGAAATGAACGTAACGAATGGAACGAACAAGATGATGGCAACGAGTGCGTTTACCTCAACGAGCAAAACGAACAGTTGGTTTTAACATCGTAGTAATCCTCTCACCGAGTGAAACACCCTCACCGAACGCACCGAACTAAACGACCAAAACGAACGAAACGAACACAACGAGAGAAACGAAGATAATGACCGACACCAATACTGCACGAATCACGGTGGCGAATCAGAAGGGCGGCGCAGGGAAGACTACCGACGTCATTCATACTGGCGGCGCACTAGCCGCCCGAGGCCACGATGTCCTCCTGGTCGATATCGACTACCACGGCGGGCTCACCTGCTCGCTTGGCTACAACGATCTGTACTACGACACCGACCGTACAACGCTGTTCGACGTCCTCGACTTCGATCAGATGGAGTCGGTGAACGACATCATCGTCGAGCACGAGGAGTTCGACATCCTTCCCGCCAGCGAGAAGCTTGCGAACAACAAGAACATCCAGACCCTACTTGAGGCGCCGAAGAGTCGCGAGCGATTGGAGATGACTCTCGACGAGCTCGACAAGGACTACGACTACATCATCGTCGACACGCCGCCATCCCTGAACGTCCTCACTGACAACGCCCTCGTCGCGACCGGAAACGTCGTCATCCCCGTCATTCCCGAGAAGCTCAACGCCAACAGCCTCCAGATTTTCGCAAAGCAGCTGAGTTCCCTCGAACAGGCGTACGGAGACATCAATCGTCTCGCGATTGTCTGTAACCGCGTCGAGCAGAACGCTGAACACCGCGCCACCATCGAGGAGATCAAGTCGGCGTACTCCCTCCCGGTGTTTGAGATCCCGAAGCGGACAGACCTCTCCCAGTCGATCGGCGAGGGGGTGTCCGTCTTCGGCTTCGGCAAGGAGAACCAGCGCGTCGAGGATGCACGCGACCTGTTCAACGAGATTGCTGACCTGTTCGACGAGACGTTTGAGCAGGTCACACCTGAGGAGGTGGAAGCATGAGCGACGGCTGGGGCGATGCTTCTGGCATCGAGGGCAACTACGAAGAGGAGGACGATGAGGTCGATTCCAGCGAAACGAGCAAGGTGAGTGAAACGGTGGAAACCAGTTCATCGACCGAAACGACCGAATCGACTTCAACGAGTGAAACGAACGAAACGAGCAAAACGAAGACGAACATCAAGGACGAGTGGAATGGGCGGACGATCTACATTCCTGATGGTGTCCTCGACGAAATGGAGGACACGTACCTCGAGTCCCAGCTAAAGCTCCGAAAGGCTGGCCAAGACGAGTTCAAGAAGAACCGCCACTTCTACCCGCTACTCGTCCAGTTCGGTGTTGAGGCGCTCTCTGATGCGGATGCTGAGGAAATTCAGGCTCGGCTTTCGGAACTCTGAGACGAATGACCTCGCGCAGAACGAGGACCGAGTGGAGTTGAGACTGGCCTTCTCAATGCACAGAGGCAATATCGGTTTGAGTCAATTACATCACATCACGTCTTCCTCCCATCATCACTGTCTCACTCAAGGAGGGGAACAGCATCGGTCCACAGTCGTTGGAAGTACTGCTCAAACTCGGAGACTACTTGCGAATCTTTGATCCCGATCACACCGATCCTGTCTTCACCAGATACTGGATGTAGCACATCAATCGTCGTCTCCACATTGTCCACGATATCAAACGAAAGCGCAATCTCAGGAGTCGTTCTGACAGTTATGTCTGCGGGCTGTTTTTCAATTAGATGTGGGAATCGGTCGGGGAGTACGGTAACTGCTTTTTCACTGAAGAGGAGGTCAACAGACAAATCCGTATTAGCCCCCTCGAAAAAGCCTTCCACTTCAGATTGGAGTGTCTCCCACGTCGCATCCTCGTAGGGAGGCCCGACGGCTGCCTTGACAACGCTCTCCGCGGTTCGCATATGCTGCTGGAGTGCTGTACTCATTTCGTCACTCCCGAGCGATCCAAGCCAGAAACTACTCTCTGTTGGTGGTGTCGGCAAAAGGTTCGAACGAACTGTTTCTGCTTTCTCGCGGTAACGATCCCACTCTTGTTTCAGTTCATACGCTCGTTCAGCCAGAAGCCTATCGACGACGGTTTCTGGCTGTACGGCGACGTACTGATTTGGATCGCTTGACTGTCTCCAGATCAGCTTGCGAGCTTCAAGACCGTTTAGCACGTCGTAGATACGGCCTTTTGGAACCCCACTAGTATCAGAGAGTTCAGCTGCCGTCACTGCTCCTATTACGAGAAGGGTTCGATAGGCCTTCTCCTCGTAACTTGAGAGTCCAAGCTCACCCAATTCCGTCATGCTTTGTCATTGTGCCTCCAAACAAATTGTAAGTGCTGTTTTGTTTCAGTAGTCGTATATCGGGGGCTTCGAGACCTAACGATATGCATCCGTACGTACTGCTCGCTGGTGCAATACTCTCCGAATTATTCGGGACGACTGCCCTCAAATTCTCCGATGGATTTTCACAACCGGTTCCCAGTATTGGGGTTGTCCTCGGATATGGGGCAGCGTTCTATCTACTATCCCTGACGTTAGAGGAATTACCGATGGGTGTCGTCTATGGGACATGGGCAGCATTGGGTATTGTCGGTGTGGCAGGTATCGGGGCCGTTGTTTTTGATGAACCAGTTGATCTGGCAGGCCTTCTCGGAATTGGCCTCATTATCAGTGGCGTCTACTTCGTCAACGTGGTGTCACAGATGTCTGCCCACTAAGATGGTGGGCACCGGGCCTGTGTAGAAACAACCGAAAAGTGGCACTGTGTTCCAACATCTTGTTCGTCCGCTCTTGAGTAGTTGTTCTCCAACGATGTCAAACAGGTATGATGTGATCATCGCTGGGGCAGGTCCAGCGGGGGCGCAGTGTGCACGAGATCTAGCTGACCGTGGGTACGATGTTGTCGTCCTAGAAACCGAAGCAGAAGATGAATTCCCAGCTCAAAGTAACAAATCTACCGGCGGAACGTTTGCGTCAATGATGACCTCCTTCGGCATCCCGGACGACGTCGTTATGCACGCGACTGGATCAGTCGTTCTTGAATCTCCAAATGAACACTTTATCCAGGACCAGCCGGGCTTTGTCTTGGACTTCGAGGCGTTCAAGAAGTTCCTTGTCGAGGATGGTCGTCACAAGGGTGCTGAGTATCGGTTTGATGCTCGTGTTCGTGACCCGATCGTCGAAGATGGTGATCTCGTTGGTGTCCGTTATAACCGTGACCAAGAGGTCTTTGGCGAAATCGTTATTGATGCTACGGGTCCGGCTGCGCCACTGGCTAAAGATCTGGGGATAGCCAATCTTGAGCGGGAGAACCACGCGATTGGTATTGAATACTTATTCGAAGGCGTCGATCTCAATCATCCCGAATTTGCTGATCTCACTGACGCGATGATGTTGCGGTTGGACCACGAGTACGCCCCTGGAGGTTATTCGTGGATCTTCCATACGGGTGACGACACAGCAAAAGTCGGCATCTGTTACATCCAGAATGAACGCTATCAAGAAAACGCCATTCACGATCGCACCGTCGACGGGTATCTCGAACATTGGCTTGATACTGACCCACGGTTCGAGAACGCCAGACAAATCGCAGAGAGTCCAGTTCGGGGATCAGCACATGTACAGCCCCCCGGATCGATGAGTACTGATTCGTTTATGGCGATCGGTGATACTGTCCCATCGGTTGATCCTGTCTGGGGAGAGGGAATCTACAAGTGTATGAAATCAGCTCGCGCAGCTGCAATGACAGCCGACCGCTGTCTGACGAGGACGAAAAACATCTCTGCTGAGGAGATGGGAGTCTACGACGACCTATGGAACGAGCAAGTTGCCCCCAGACAAGACCGTCGATTGATGATGACGAGGTTGCTATACCTTGCACCAAACGAACGGTACGACCGACTCATGCAAGATCTGAACAAGCTTTCTCGAGATACCCTTTCAGATATTAACGATGGGAGCAAGCGGGAAATTGTAAAACTGTTGTATCCTAGTGATATATCCTACCTCTGGAAATACTGGCGAGAAACACAGTTTGGGAGCGTCTCTTACTCCAGCTAACCACAACACTTCCGCTGATGAATCCAACTTCTATCCGATCTTGATCAACTGGTCTTGGACGTTTTGCTATCCGTACCTACATGGCTATGACCCCCGAGTCGCGTCGAACAGTCTTTCGCCAAATCGCTCATTGTTCCTATATCGATTGGCCAACGTATGGGTCTAGCCCGCTGTTCGATCGTTCGTCGCTTCCCGCACTGGAGTCGGATGTCCGCGTGGTCGCAAAAACGTGGTTCCAACAAGTCGAACACGAGGGCGTTGAACCATTCGTCCACACATTACCGCTTGCATACGTCCAGTTCGATGCCCACGACCGATATGCAGGCTCGACGAGCTACGAGATTGAGACTCTGTTTCGCCTATTCCTGTTAAAAGAACTCTACGACTGGGACCACGAAACCGCGCTCGTCGAATACCTCACCAAGCATCCCGATCTCTGTGATCAACTTGGCCTGGAGTCGGTCCCCGATCAGTCAACCCTATGGCGTAGCTGGCATCACCGGTTCACGGCCGAACTCCAAGACACCGTCGAGACGGCAGCGCGAACAATCCTCATCAAAGCCCAAAATGCGGGTGTCTCTGTTCCACGAGAACCAGAACGGCAGAGCCGCAGACACTATGATGAGAATGAAGAATCGGACCCCGATGATCAGACCGTATTAGAGCAGGCCGAGACCGTTACTGAGCAAGTGAGTCGCGTTGCCTTCCCAGCGTTCTCACTGGACCGTGGCGAGGGTTGTGAGATCCACGAAAATGCCTACTGGGACCTCCAAACCTACCTAGGGCTTCGAGAAAACCTCGCCGTCAATGAGGGGGCTCGCAGTTTCATTCACGAGTCCAATCGGGAGCGGACACCGCTTGGCCACGCCCATCGCGAGCATCTCCGCGACCTCTCAATTGAGCAGATACGCGAGATGTACCGCCAAGCCGTGAGTCGCCTCTTGGATCGAGTCGCAGAGACGGAGGCGTTCTACCGGGCTGGCATCGTTGCCATCGATATCACTGAATCAGACCCCTTTACTGGTGACCGAGATGGCCACGAAGATGAGATTATCGGCACGAAAGAGAACACCGACGAGTACGCCTACCAGTGGGCCACGATCCAGATGGTCGGGAATGCCGTCCCAATCGTCTTAGATGCGCGCCCAGTCCGGAAAGGGGACACACGCAAGGAGATCGTCGAGGACCTCTTGGATTCGGCAGAGGCAGCTGTTCATGTCGATAACGTACTGATGGACCGTGAGTTCGACAGCCAGCATATCCTGGAGATGCTGAGTCAACGTGGGCTCTCCTACGTCGTTCCGAAGCGGATGCAGACCAGCGAGAAGGCCCAAGCCAAGCGCCTTCTCAAGCGCGACAAGGATCGGTATGAGACCGACCGGAAGCTACATCTCGGCGACAACGAGTGGCACTCGACGACGCTAATCTACCGACGGAAAGAGAACTCCGCGCACACTGATCATCGGCAGTACTCGGTGTTCATGACAAATCGGAAGAGTGGCCTTCTCCCGGAGTATGGCTACCGGTGGGAGATTGAGAGTGGCTACAAGTCGATCAAACGGTTCATGGGCGCGACGACCTCGAAGAATTTTAGCCTCCGATTCTTCTACTTCGCGTTCGCCTGTCTCCTGTACTCGATCTGGCGAGCGGTCGATCTATTGGTACAGGTACAGTTGACCGGTGAATACGAGCATTCACCGATTGTAACAGCCGACAATACGCTAACGCTGGTGAAGAAGGAAACCGGAATCGGATAGTAACGAGACTCTCTCCGCAATAGCGGGGCGTCTGAGTGGCTACGCTGTCGAAAGTCGCCGAAATTCGCATTTATGGTTGGAATTTCAACAGAACCGCCCGTCTGGAGAGTAATCTGAGTCGGCTTCCGATCACTGAATCGGCTGAAACGACGCATTACAGGCCCGCTATACCCGCTGTAGTCTCAACTTCCCGGTCGCGGCTTTGGTATAGCGGCATATGATTCATACCGTTGGACAAACCCGAACTTCGGGGGATAGAACCCTTCTATCATAGGAAAAATGGTTATGAGACTTCTGTCACCGGTGGTCCTGATTACGCCGGTAATCACGACCACTTTGAA
>NZ_BBJO01000044.1 GCF_000739575.1 Halobellus rufus
CCGCCTTCAGGCGGAGGAATCCCGACCGCAGTTGGGATATTACGGTTTGCAGTCTACCACTTGTTCCTGCGGTTGGAATCCGCTGGACAAGTCATAAAGGTAGACTGCGGGCTGTGCCAACCAGCCGGTACTCCTATCCCCACCCAAATCGGGTGCAGACTCGGAGTTACTTGTACTGTCGTTGATGTCGAGACGGATGTTCTCCGCCCCGTTCACGTCCGCGTTGAACGCCGCATCACACTTCTCGCATACGTACAGGCCGCGCTCAACACGCTGACTCTCATCTTCTCTCCCACAAACGCAACACGTCTTGCTTGTGTCACGCTCTGACACCTCTACGACCTCGATACCCTCAACCTTCGCCTTGTATTCGAGAATCGAGGTGAAGCGGTCGAATGCCCACCCGTGTAGGTCGAGGTTGCCGTGCCGACCCCAGTTCTTCGAGTCGCCGTTCTCGTCCTCGCGGACGCCTTCCAAGTCCCCGACATGGATACGGCCAACACCCTTCTCGATACATCGTTGGACGATGTGTTTGGCGAGACTGTGGAAGAAATGGGTGCGGCGCTCAGACCACTTCGCGTGGAGACGTGTGGCTCGTTCACCACCGCTGTCGTCGCACTTGGCGATCTCCTTCGGGAAGTAGTAGCCGTCCTGTTTCAGGCGGTTTCCGGGATACAGGTCGGCGTCATCGGTGCTATACGCGACAGCAGCGAAGTTACTAATGCCGAGGTCGATGCCCGCTGTCTCGTTGCCGGGAGCGGTGGGCGTCTCGATTTCGTCTTTGCAGACGAGGTGGAGCTCCCACCGCTCGTTCTGCTGGTCGTAGACGGCGCGGACTTGTTGCAGGTTTTCAACGGTGACGCCGGGCCGGGTTTCGTATTCGACAAGGATGTATTCCCACGCTCGGGGGTGTTCCTTGTGGTTCGCACCCTTGGAGAGGCGGACACGGTTGTTCTTGGTGTCGTGGCGGATGCCATTTTGCTTCCACGTCACAGTGGAACGTGGGTGTTCTTCGTGGACGCGGTTGCCGTGGTCGTCGTAGTAGTTGCGTTTGCGGTATCCGGGCGGATTGTCCCTGTCGTCATCACTGGAGTACCACGAGTTGAAGGCTTCAGCGAGTTCCTCTAGAACCCGCTGACTGGACTGTGAGTGTAGTCCTTTGTATTTTGGATGCGTCTTCAACTCGTCTTTCAACTCCTCGTGGTCGGGTATCTCACCCGCCTCCTCCCAGACTTCTCGGGAGTGATAGTTCGCAACGTTCCAGAGTTTGCTGGCACTCCACCCGTGTCGGTCGAGCGACTCCGCTACCTGTGCGTGGTTGCGGATTGTCGCCTGATGGGTGCGGTGGACTTCCAGCATCGTGAAACGCCTGTATAATCGCTTATACTTAATCCTTTTATAAAGGTTGGGTTTGAGAACAGTCCTGTCGGAGTCGGTGGAATGGGTCACTGAGTGACGGCGCGTATCCACGGCCTGAAGGCCGTGGTATTGCGCCTGTTCAACATATAATACTCTTCCATTCTCTTCTCGCTTCGTCTACCTTGCCTCTCGTCATTTCTCACCTCCCCTGTAGTCCACCAGCACAGTCGGAGAGAGCGGGTTTTCGCCTGTTCCCCCCGGTGGAGTTAAGTGTTAGACCAGCATGGTTCAAACTAACCGGGAGACAGATATGACCAGCGTACTCCTCGGTGTCCAGCTCGTAGCTTTTGCCATCGCGGATGCCCTCCCTGGTGGCCTACGCGGGCTTGGACTCCTCACGGCTGCCCGCGCACAGTTCGCGACGATAAAAGCCGACCTGATGGCTCAGGCCGCGCCGATTTGGACTCGGCAGATGAGTGTGATCTTGCAGGCAGACTGTCCAGATGGGACTGAGGTTAGCTCAAATGAAGTCATCCAGTCCATCCACAACATCAACGACTTCATCTTCCTCCTTGGGTGGACGCTCGTGCCCGGAGGATTCGTCCTCGGAGGTATCCTCTACTTCTACGGCTGGAACCAGTCTTGGAAAAAGCGGGGCCTCCGGCTGATGGTTGGCGCGGTCGCGATCGCCGGCGTCATCCTTCTTTGGGGCGCTATCGCTAACCTCATCCAGTGGGCGACCGGCGGCACTTGTGCGCCCACCACGTAACGGCGTTGAGTCGATTATTGGCGCTGGCAGACTGCCGCCTTGCCGTCCCCATCTTCTCGGCATCATCAGTAACTACAACCTGTGACCACGCTCTTGTTAAGGCGAGCTGTCACACCCCTGTCGCTCTCGGAGTACCGCAATCCTGTCCTCGACTGAGGGGTGCACTCGAAGGAACCACTCGATAACAAACGGAGCCCCCCATGGAAGGGACGACGTCTCCGTCTTTTTCGAACTCTCCCTCGCTCGGAGATCGGCAACCGACTGCAATGCGGTTATCGCGGTCTCACTTCCCACCCGTTGTCGTTCGTATTCGTCGGCAGCCAACTCAGCTCGGCGAACCCACCGTACGAGGCCGAACCGGAACCCGAACGCGAGAATGCCCATCACCACACCGAGTGTCTGCATCGATGGCGAAACAACCGCGAGTATCCCACCGACACCACCGAAGAAAATCAATCCGGCCCCAGCAGCGAGGCGAAGATGTCCAAGAACGTGATGCCCGTGCTCGTGGTGGAGGATTGCGCGGAGTGATTCTGGCGAAATACTGTCATCTTCGAGGAGGGTCTCGCCAACGAAGACCCGGCGAAAGGGCCAGACACCCGCCGCCATCGCCGTCGAACGAAGCCCCACCGTGGCAACCCAAATCGACGTGTGGGGGTCAGCATCGATCTCCTCTGGTACGATCGCTGCGTATTCTTCAGGTGTGAGCGGCCGCGCCATATTCAGAAACGGCAAGAGCGTGAGTGCGAAGAACAGGTAGGTGAACGTGAGCGCCCAGGTCACCGGCATTCTGAGCTCAGATGGAATCGGCAGCGCCGTCCACGGTGCTACAACTAATATAAAGAGTCCACCAACGACCAACGCAACCCGGAGAGCGTGATCGTGGCGCGCCTCCGGCGTCTCAAGATGACTTGTCGTCTCTCTCCAAAACATCGAGATGAACGGCGCACCTGTCACCGCCAAACACCCGAAATAGCTTGCAAGGATGAGCATCGGAAAGAGTCCTTTGACGACGACATTCGGTGAGGGCATCGGGTATTCTGGCGTTAGTCTAACAAAGAACATCCAGACCAGAGTGATGAATCCGCCACTGACGATAGACCCCCCTAAGAACAGCACGAAGAAGTTGTTCAGGTGATCTGGAAGCCAAGAGATCCACCTGAAGCCTTCGGCCACTTCATATTTTTCCGAGATGATTTGATCCGCGTTTTCCGATGGTTTTGTGGACGTCGATGCCTCTTCGCGGTTCAACCTATACTCATCGTAACGGTTTACCACAGCACCGATCTGCCAGCCAAGTCCCACTGCGATAAGCATCGGGACCGTCACCCCGACGAAGAGCAGCGCTGTCGCCGATGTAACCCCAAACACGAATCTGACCAGAACATAACTGAAGCCCGCCACTATGGGGGCAGTAAGAAACACACCCAGCCCCCACCAGACCAACGTATCGACCGGCGAAGGTAGCCACGCAAGCGACGAACGAGCCTCGGATAGGACTCGTCGCCACCGTGGACAGGGGCTTGAGTCGCCATTCGAGGGCATCTTTTACCGTAGATCATGCTACCTGAACCCAAAAATTGTCCGGGGGCTCCAGTCCCTCGACCCACAACTGGCTATGAAAACGATTGCTTAGGAGACACCGCGCCTCGACTGAGCGAGCAATCAATCGGCCCAAAACTCCCGAATAGTATTTTACGCTGAGCAGATGAAATATCTGTAGAGGCCACTACTGGCTATGCCGACGCTCCCAGCCTTCACTCGAGCTTGGCTCTCGCCGGCCCCGCTCACCGATGACCATACCCAGTCGCCGCCCGATACAAGGACAGATCGCACTTCGCCTCCGTCGCGGTCGGTAGAGCCGACCCAGACGTCTCGGTCCCCTCGCTCAGGCCGCCCGAGGAACCGACGTCCCCTCTACGGTGTTCTGTTGACCCTCTGCGTCATCGGTATCCTACTCACGGCGGCCACTGGCCCAGCTATCGCAGCACACCCCGCTGACTCCACGAGTACCACAGAGAGCCAGAACCTCTCTTCTACTTCGCTGCAATCCACGAATGCAACCTCGCCGTGCCAAATTCAAAACAATAACTCGTACGGATGGACGGAACACTACGCGTGTATCCAAGTTCATCTCTACCAGCAGGATCAGGATCTCTCGATCTTCCCAGAAGACGCAACACAGGCCCGGGAAGCTGCGAAGAACGGAGAGTCGGCTGAAACCATCGAGGATTGGCTCTTCCGATACTATCGTACGGAGCAATACCCCGACTGGTGGATGCCGTCAGAGGAACAGATTGAGCAAACCCCGAAGCTCAAGCTCTATCCACTCACGAACGAAACAGTTCACGAGTACGAGACCGCTCAATCTCTCTCCGTGTTTCCGGAGGACGCACGAGCCGTCCGGTTCGCGGCAACTCATAACGCAACGGTGAACGAACTCCGGATGGCCCTCCTCAACTACTACGCCGTTCAGTGGGATCAGGGCTGGCGGCCGGACTCAGAATCATCCACGACCACCACAGCCAACACATCCGCAGGAGGCGGCTCAAACGGAGGAGAATCGGAGGCTACCGCCGAGTCGAGTTCAAGCCCCGCTTGGTATGCTCCGTACCTTAGTGGGATCGTCGACGCCGCAAATCAATTTCGTGGATGGATGAGTGGAGTGCAGGAGTTTATCGGTGGGCTCCTCATTTGGAGCTTCAAGAATCCCATTATCGCAGGGATTGTCATCTTCACGTCTCTCGTCGTGTTCCTCCTTCTCGGAGTCGCACGGCGGATGCGGCGGACGTGGACGGCGATGCTTGCGGTCTGGTCTCGATTCGTCCGCGCGATCGTCTGGGTGGCCGACACTATTGGCATCGGAACGATCCGGCGAACACAAATCAAATTCTTCCGATTCCGTCGCACCCTCAACGTCTATGCTCACGCGTTCGCAGCGATGACTGGCTGGGCAATCCGCGAAGGGTTTCACCGTGTCGACCGTACGATCACAGACTACGTCACCGACGAAGACTCCCGCACGTGGTCGTATATCGCACCACCCGCTCACGCACGCGCCAGTAGCGCAGCTGATGCCGCCGTCTCGGAGACAACGTATGCGAAGAGCAAGCGCCTCCTTGATCCTCTCGATGCACCAGCCGTGTACGAACTCGATGAGGATGAACCACCGCGACCAGGAGACGACCTCTGGTACCGCATTACGGCCTCCGATCAACCGGCCTCACCGGAGACAATCACTAAACAGATCGAAGGTCTACCCAATCTCACTGACGGGCTGGAAGTCATCATCCGATCGGCACCTCATGACCCCGAGATCGGAGGAGAAGAAAGCGAGCTTCAAACTACTGAAGGCGATGGCACCCGACTCGCAATCGAGGTTCTAATCCACTTCATCGAGGACGGCCAGACGAGCACGCTCGACCGGACGAAGCACAACTGGGTACGACAAGCCTTCGGTGGTCCCGACTACGACGTCACGCCCGTCTCGACGACGCTCCAGCGACTCCTCCGCGCCCGGCCGTACCGGCGGTGCAAGCATCTTCTCGGGAATGATGCGCCCCCATCAGCGACGTTCCCTTGGAATAACGCGCAATCATCGGACGCCGCGACAGACGGTGGGCGGACTATCGGCGAGGACACGCCCACACCGAGCGAACGCGCAGCTGCAGCCGAGGCGATTCCTCAACGGTACTTCCGAGAGCATCTTGAGGATCAGTTCACTGCGGTCTGCCCGGAAGCGCCCGTGAGCTATCCACTCGGCTCCCGAGGAACCCGCCGCTGGGACTTCCTCCAGCGACTCAACGTCTTCGACGAAACCGCTGCCGAAGAAGCCCCTCCGATGGAAGCCGCTCTCGATGCCCTCCTTGAGACCGACGAACCCGCACTTCTCCGTGCCCGGATTACATCCGCAGGCGACCTTAGTGATCTCATTCGGCAGAAACTCGACGTCATCGAGGGTGAGGAAAGTACCCAGTTCGACAAACGAACGAATCGCCGTGGGCGTAGCCGTGCGACACCAAGCTCAGGAGAGAATACCACCGAGGAAGATCGGGCTGCTGCTCGAGAACGAGAGAGTAGTCGGGTCCGTGGGGAAGTCGCGAGCGCGGAAGGGACACGGAACGAAGAACTCCAGAATAAGGGTGTAACTCGGAGTTTCAAAGTCACGATGGATGTCTTCACCCAACCCACACCCTTCTTGAACGATGCTCTCGAAGAGACTGCTGGAGGGTCAGTTGAACCCTCCTCAGAGGCCCACCCCGTCCCCTCCCCCCTCTTCCATTCAGATGGGGACTCCACCTCTGCCTCGACAAATACGGCGAGTGACGGGGGCGTCTTCACCGAAGAACAGCCCGACCTCAACGAGATAGACAGTACTGCCGATCTATCTGGCTCCGACGCCGACATTGAGACCTTAGCGAGTCGTGGTGACACTCTTCGAGTGACTCCCGAGACGCTTGCCGAAGCCGCAGCCAGCCAGCGGACTACGGCTCGCGACGACGCCTGGCGGCTCGCAAAAACGTGGGCGACTGCTGCTGACGGCGAGTTCAACAAGCTCACTGAACCACCAGAGAACAGCCGCCTCGCAAAGTGGGCACGGCAGTTTGGATGGCGGAGACATACGCTCGGACAGCTCCGTGACTCGTACCGTTTCCACCGCGCTCAGGAGTATGCTGGTAGGGCACCCACATTCGGCCTACACTACTCTCTCCGTCGCCGCTGGCCGATCGTCCTCGCCGCCGCCGACGAACTCCCTTCGTTCACAGCACTCCCGAGTACCAGCGCTGTCTCGGACGACCTCGCAGCCCATATGGAACGCCAACTCTCCCACACAGCCCCACTCTCTGAACTCTCTCCTGCCGAGGACAACGAAATCATCGGTACGGACATTGACGGGGCCACGCTCGGCTATGCGTTCGATCGTCTCCACGCTCGCGACCTCGCTCGTCCCGTCAAACATCGCACGGACTATATGGACCGGTCGATCCTCCACCAAGGGCTCCCCGGCTCCGGGAAGTCTGTCGACCAAGCTCACGAGATCGTCGAGCGTCGGAAGGCCACGAACGGCCCCATCATCATCTACGCCGGCCCTGGCGCAAACGTCGGTGAACTCGCTGTGCGCGGTCTCTTGGATGAATTCGGCGAAGACTGGGTGCGCGAGCACGTCCACTGGTTCGATATGCCCGAGGTCCTCCCCGGACTAACGGTCTTCGACACACGACCCGCCCAACAGGCTGACGACGCCCACGGCAACCCCGAGGCCGCAGAGAGCGTCGCGACCGAAAACATCTCTCCCCAGCGCCCTGATATCGCTTCCAACGACACCAGGTGGGAGACACACGGCTCACAGGTTATGCAGACTGTCCGGAAGATAGCCGAACTTCTGATGGGTGAGAGCGATTTCCAGAACGCCCGCGTGTCCCGTGATGTCCTTCGAGCCCTTGGAACAGCCGGTTTCTCACCGCACACATACCCGACAGGCGTCGACGGCACGCCTGCGTACCAGCGGAACGGTAGCGACACCAGCAGTAACACACTCCCAACTGCTGACGACCTCGTGAGCGGCGAAAGTCACTCCAATGATGGAAATGAGGACGATTCAAGATCGCGCCAACCGACTGTGATGCCGTTCCGCTGGGGATACGACGCCAGCCCGTACGTCTACCCTCTCTGGCAGCTCCAAGAGCAGACCCAGCAGGTCACCGAACTGACGAGGTTGATGGACCCGGACATCCCGATCAACCCCAAGGAAATACTGCCTGATCCGGGCTCGCACGCAATCAAGCGGAATATGGAGACGCCGTTTAACAACCAACAGCACACCGCCCAGCAGATCCTCGGCGGTGTCACTAACCGTCTGAACGCGCTTACGACGGACGCCCGTCTCGCACCCCTCTTCAATAACACGACCCGGCGGTTCTCCTTCGCCGACTTCCTTTCTGGCGACCGCCAGAACGACGTCCTCGTTTTCGACGTCGAGGACCTTGACCCGGATGCCCAGCGTGACTTCGTCCTTACACACGAACTCCTAATGCAGTACGAACTCGAACTCTACAAGTCCTTCCTCAAAGAGGAGGCAACTGCGGACGATTACTACGTCAGCGTCTTCATCGACGAGGCCGGCCGCCTCGTCGAGCCGGATGACCTTGCAAAGATGATCGCCGTCGCCCGCAACCACTCTGTCTCCCTCTCACTTGCCGTCCAGACGCCCGACCAGCTCTTCGACGCCGACACCGACAACAGTGTTGGCGACGACCCGACGTACGCCGAGATCATCGGTAATATTCAGACGACCGTCGTGCGTGCCGGTGAAATCACGCGTCAGCAGGCAAAGGCGCTTTGTCCGGCCGACCTCGAGGTCGAGGCCTTCATGGATCACGTCCGCGATCTCCCCGTCGACCACCGGCTCGTCCAGTATCCGACACCTTCCGAAGGAACACGGTCTCAGACCATCGAAATCGCCCGCATTCCCCTTCCGAACTGGCATCAGGATGCCGAGGAAGCCCCCGAAGGATACGATTCTCGCGAAGATTTCGAGGAGGCCTTCCGAGAGGTTCGCGCCGATGTCATCGACCAGACGAACGAAGAGTACGGAATCCCCGACGACGAGTCAGAATCGGCTGTCCGTAACCGGGCGATTCTCAACATCCCCGAACTCGCCCACCATCTCACAATAGACGACCCACTCCTTCCGGTTGTCCTCGCGTGGGCGACTTGGATAGTCGCTCGTGACCCACCCAACGGGCCCGGTGAAGAAACTCTGCACAGCGTCTCCAACACCGACAGCAAGCTCCCTGACCTCGAAGACCCAGTTGAACCAAATAATGATTCGACGATAGAGGACTCCCCGGCTGAGGAAGTCAGCGCGATAGATGTCCTATCGGACGATGCAGGACCCGATGAATACACAGCTGAATCGGTATCTACCAGTCGCGAGAACGATTCTCCATCCACTACGAGCGAGCAGCCAGATACGCTGTTCGACTCAGGTGGGTGGGCTCGCGACCAGTGGGATGAGGCGAAGACCGAGCTCACCCAATCCAATACCGAGCGCCAGACTCCTCCCTCGGCCGCTGAGAGCTCAGGCCCTGCGTCCAGTCTTCATCACGTCCTGAAGGGCAGTATGACGACTGACGAGTGGGAGGAGCTTACCGACCTCCTCGAGAAGGGGAAGTCGCTTTCCCCAGAAGAATGGGCGATTCACACCGACCTCCCGACGTACCGGAAAGACGAGGAATCCATCCAAGCCCGTGCGCTCAACAGCCGTGTCGCGACTCTCCTCAACCAAGGTATCCTCACCGAGGATGAAGTGGCCCGGATTCAGGAACTCATCGATCTCGCACGGGATACCGGGAACTGGCCACCGACTGCGGTTCGTGATCGTCTCGACACGGAGTCCGAAACTGCGCCAGCAGACAAATCGTCTCCCGAACAGCAAAGCGCCACTGTGGATAACGAGAGTGTGTCCGCGGCGATCGAACGCCGCCGGACCAGTGAGAGAAATTCTGTTGGGATCGACCCGTTCGATGGGGAGGAACCACGACCCGGAACGTACCGCTGGGTGCGCCTTGACGAGATGTACCGCCGGCTTCGCCTCGAAGTCGAGAAAGTCCTCGCCACAGAGTGCCTCAACGAGGGAGAACGTAATCGTCGCCGCGATGCCCTCCCCTCGCTCAAGGCGTGCGCCGATGAGATCGAGGCGTTAGGCACCATTATGACCCATCGGGGCGTCGCTGGCGACACTCCCATCCCGGAAACAGACGGTATCTTCGAGATTGAACTCGCGAAGCACCGTGACGACGTCCCCGGCGACGAGGGCTACGCCATTCGGTTGACTCCCGAGGGTGCTCGTCTCCTTCTCGAAAACGTGTTTTCGACTGGCTGGGTCGCAACCGCTGGGACCGATACTCACGATACCGGCCTTCGAGACGCTATGACGGCACTCGAAGACGCAGTCCCCACCCGAGTCAGTGGCCGGATCATCGACCAAGACACCGGGGACATCCCGGACGCCGTCCTCACAGTCTTCGCCAGCGAGCCTACGGAGTGCTTCGCTGACGACATCATCTCATGCACAGTCGAAGAGGAGACCGACCCACGTCGACACCCCACGAAGAAACTCCGTAACCTCAAGAAGGCGCTTAACACTACTACGAAGAGTGGCGAATGTCGCCTCCCCATCTTCGTCGCCGAAACGCCGTGGGACGAAGACGCGGGGTGCCCCGACCTTGGACCTGCAACCGCATTATCGAACATCCTCCGTGATCCGATGAACACTCAGTGGTCGGGTCGCCGGTTCTACTCGCAATCGAACACGCCAATCGAATTCGACGGCGGCGCCCGCGACGGCGGTGTCACCGCTGTCGTCCCCCGATCGATCGAAGAGGGCGCAGGCACATCAATCTGGATTCGCGACCCGGACCCCGACTCGAACGATTGCCTCCTCGTCGACCCGACTGCCGACGACATCGGCCACCCCGACGACGAGGATATTCACCTCCGTATCGCCCCCGGTGACTTCCAGAACCTCACTCCCTCGAGCATCCCGTACCGGGCTACCTGTCCCCCGGGAAGTGCAAACGAGTCAGCTCGCTACATCGTTGAGACTCCGGGAAGCGAGCAGACGTACAAGTACGAGACGGAAGAGCGGTTCCGTGAGGATTGGGTCCGCGTCAACAAGCCATTCGTACCCGACATCAAGTTCCGGCACCCGGACTATCCGGAAACCGCATATGCCATCCTCGTCCGATACGAGCTGCCCCGCGCCGGCGACGACGCACAGGCACGTATTGCCTGGTTCGATCATCGGACCTCGGGCGACGAGGAGATGGGGACGCTTCGGCCCGTCGAGGACCTCATCGAAGCGATTCAGACGGGCGAACTCAAGCCGGCGTCCGCTGGCCCTGGAACGGCACCCGAGAGGACTCACGAAGATGAAGTCTCGACCGACGAAGCACAAGACTCTGAAGTGGATGAGGAAGACACTGGCGCGTCATCATCGACGGACGAGGCACCAGACGAATCCACTCCCGAGCCATCCGACAACAAGGACGAAGAGCTTGACGGCGATGATACTGACACAACGCAGTCCGAGGAGGGAGAGACAGACGATACTTCCGAACCACTCCAGGATGAGGGGAAAGCAGCTACCGCCGCGTTCCTCGCGGCTTACCTCCGTCCTGCACCGAACAACGTCGTGGACGTGGATATCGCCTTCGACCGTTGTCAGGAATTCGCGAGCACGCACAACCTCGTCTCACCAGAATCAGAGGACGAGTTCGCAGAAACGATCGATTCCCTCTTCGATGCGTTCGACACGGACACCGGAATCGACGGAGACCTCTTCGACATCGATCGCGACGTCATCAGTGCCCTCGAAGAGGGATTCAATATCGTCTCAACGTCAGGTGGAAACGAAGACAGCACTCGAACCGTTATATTGGGTGTGAAGATGGTTGATCCCACAGAAGAAGACACGTCGTTCTTGACGGAAGCAGCGCCCGAGCAGTCGGCAGGTGGTGCGGCGTTCATTGCGAACCAGCTCACGTCCGACCCTGACGGAGCGCTTCCGAGTTCGGAAACCTATGACGAATACGTCGACACCGTCACCGACTGGGGATTCGAGTCTCTCCCTGACCGAGGTTCGAGTGTGACGTTCAAACGGTTCCTCCAAATCTGGGGTGCGGTGCTGTTCGGCGTCTCGGTCGAACGGAAACGCCGGCGGATCGACGGGTCGCCTACGCGGTGCTATACGCACCTCGAGTGGCGCGAGTAGCCTCTTGATTTTCTCTCTCAGTCTACCGCCTCGATCTCCCGTCTAATACTATGAACTCAAACTGATATTTCCGATAATTTCCCTTCTGACGGTGTCCCTTAATCCTCGATTTTCTAGAACTATTACTGAATAGCATATTTTGGAGAAACCACCGGACGGAACGGTAATACAATACTGGAACGGTAAATCTGAACGCGAATCTCTGAGGACTCACAAAATCACCATATAGCGTCGGGATGGTATACTGGAACGTCAATCATTAGCATACACTCCCGAAAAGACCGGATCCTTTTGCAAACTGGAACACCGTGCAGTCTTGCAGTTTTCACCGGAAACCTGGACACATCTACGCACCACCACACACCAGCATCTCGATAAACTGGAACGCCTCGCAGTCTTGCGATTTCGGGCCTATAGTCAACTCCGTGCTCAGAACACCCTTCGAGCGACTTTCCGCACTCTCGAAACTGGAACGCTACGCAGTCTAGTGATTATCCCCGGCTATTGAGAAACTGGAACACCCCCTTTCCCACTAGTATAGAGGGGGCAGATTCGTGTGAAAGGGGGTACCGATGTGTTCCGGCGAGCGGGTACCTGGCAGCGGGTACAGGCTGGCCCCCTGGGCGGTCGTCGAAGACGAGTGTCTGATGCGTATCAGATTGTGGAGAAATCGGTAGCCGAAGCAGAGGTGAATAGCCGTTGTGTGTCGCGTGGAGAGCGCGGCCTGTCGTAACGTAGGAGCTGGTGGGTGGCGTCGAGGTGTAGCATCGAGCGCGCGTGGGGAACATACGACTTTGCGTACGAGCGAGTGGGAGTGGATGGTCGTGTCGCGGTGGTGCCTACACTGAGGTCTGCTGGCTATCGCACGGGGAGGTCAGGGTGCGTATCTCAAACAGGCTAGGGACGTGCTGCGTATCGCGGCTCTCGCCTCGTGGTTCGTTCTCAGCGTGAGGACCGGGCACGGTGACGTCGACTTCGCGAGGGGCTGTCGGCTGTACTCGAGGCGGGGGTCGCGCCGTCGTGAGACGCCGTGGGCTGTCGATAGAGCATAGTGGTGTGGCCTCGGCGGCCGAGTGGTCGCTGTCGCCACCGCGTTCCGGCGTGACGGCCGTCGGCTCGCTGCTCTGGCGCGTATGGATGCCCAATCGGTGTGTCTCGAGAAGGGTGCCGCGCGCGTCGGGGTCGCGCGCGCTTTGGATCGAGACCGCCGCGACGAGCAGAGCTCGTCGGACGGTCTCCGTGGGTGAATTAGGACCGCGTCGTAGCGGCGGCTGATTTCCGGGACCTGCTCCACACGCTCTGGCCGCTGACGGCGGGCCACGATTTCGGGGAATCGCGTAGCTTTCCCCGAAATCGGCCGCCTCACCGGCCAGTCCGTGGGAGCCGATGTCGTCCACTCACCCGCCGAAGTCCGCGGATTGCGCGGTCACGAGACACCGACGCGAACCGGACCCTACCCGCGAGCGCAACCCGCTCGCGGGTCCCTTCCAGTCCGCGACGGCGCCTCGTAACACCGCTCATCGAGCGGATTCGGCGGCCTCGGGAGACATCGGGTCGTGCTACGACCAGGTTTCCTCACTCGGTCGGCCCCCTTGCGCTGGCGCGTGCAGTAGCGCGCGCCGCGCACTCACCGGGAGGGGCCGCCGGAGCCACCAGCGATTTCCGCGGACCCTACCCGCCCCCACCGGGGCGGGTCCCTTCCACGGAAATCGGGCGCCTCTGTCGGCCTCCCGGCGAGTCGGGGCGAAGCCGGGCACGGGGCCTGCCGAGCCGAAGGCACGGGAGATCGCGTCGCTCACTCCGTTCGCCTGAGTCATACGTCGCCAGCACGCTGAACCGGACCGGGTCACGATTTCGCGCGATACCTTCCCGCGCTCGCAAGCTCGCGCGGGCCCCTTCCACACGAAATCGACCGGTTCAGCGCGCGGCGACGCACGACTCAGCCCGGCCATATGCGGCCGATTCATCTGCGTTCACCGACCCGCACCCGGACCTCGATTCCGGCAGACACTACCCGCCTTCGGCGGGTCCCTTCTCCCGGAATCGGCCGTGCGCGGCTGGTTCACGTTGTTCATCGGCCGCATCTGCCGGGTTCGCGACTCCCGTACCTCGACGGGCAGGGCCCCGCACCGGGCTTCGTTCTGGCGGTACGGGCCACCCGCCAGAAGCCGCCGAGCAAAAATTAATTTCTTTCCTCTTAAGCGTCCACGGGACGGGCGGGGGAAGCCGCCGTGCCGTTCCTGACCTGGCACGATCTCAGCGGACCCTACCCGCGCTCACACGTTCGCGCGGGTCCCTTCCACTGACATCGGCCAGCTCACGACGGCAGCCGGCTCCCCTGCCGGTACCCGACGGCGCTCGCGCTATCACACACGCGCGAGCGCCGTCGTTCCGACAAACTCGAGGCCCTGACGCGGGCCGCGATTCCGCGGAGATACTTCCCGCGCTTCGCGCGGGCCCCTTCTCCACGGAATCGGCCGCCTCAGTACCTCTCGCCGTGTCGGAAGGAACGCTTAAGAGGAAACCATCCCCCCCACTTGTCGGATATGAACTGCACGTCTTGGGGAGACCACTTGCCGGATGCCTCTGGCGCGTGCATTCCCCTGATCGCGGCCGCCTTCGGCAGACACTACCCGCCTTCGGCGGGTCCCTTCTCCCGAACGCGCCCGCGTCAGGGGTGCACCCGCCGGACGCCTTCCAGCTTGTGGCGCTGGGCGCGGGCCTCGATTCCGGCAGACACTACCCGCGGCGCATCCGGTCGGTGCGCCGCGGGTCCCTTCTCCCGAAATCGGCCGCGCCAGCGGCCAAGACGCACAGTCCCTTCCAACTGTTGAGGGGGATTGAAATCATAGAGTCAGGTAGCCCGTGACAGGGCGTCGGGCCGTCGGCAGGCGGCGCCGGGCGGTCGGCGTGCGGAACGTCGGCCGCTCCGGCGCGCCCCGCGGTGGGTTTGTTCGCCCCTCCGCGGGGTGAAGGGTGTACGAATACACCCGTCGGTCGGCGGTCAGAAGACGGGCGCGATGGAGCGCGCCCGACAGGGGATCACTCCCCGGATACAGCAATGTCTAGTTTCAACTCAGGGCAAAAAAGCCCATCGGCGGTTGGACAGCCTGACAAGTACGACGAACTCGAGATGGATCTGCTCTACAGCAGTCCCCATCTGGAGAACGGCGATAACGTGGTCGGTGTGGACATCGACAAACGGCCCCCGACCCCGAACGACGAACCGGTCGAGGACAGCCAGGGGCAGGAACTTGTCCCCGGAAACTACGCGCGAGAACGCTCGGCGCGGATGGACGCGCAATACCGGGCGGCTGCCTCACAGCACGAAACGTCGGACAAGGACGACCAAGCTGACGAGACGGGGCTCCCCCACAGGCGCGAGATGACCGGCCGCGCAGGTGGCACCTACGCTGACGTTCAGGCAGTGATGCACGGCCAGCAGTTGGGCGACGTCGTCGAGGGCGATGTCGGCGAGTTGGTGCGTGGTGTCTCCACTGGGGTCTACTGGGAGCAGGCACTCGCGGAAATGGACGTCCCCGAGCCTCGACGCGACCTGCAAGCGCCGTTCGCGGAGGTGTCCCCAGAACACTACACGCTGGCGACTGAAGAGCGAATGCGCGGGGAGTTCGAGGCCGATGAGCGGAACCGCGCGAAGGCGATCGCGGCAGAGGTGGCGGGCATCAACCGGGCAGCGCGGTCGCGGGACGATATGCGGACGCGGCAGCCGATTCGCCACTCCGTCTCAGAGAGTGACGACCCGTGGGAGGGCCCGCCGGCAGAGACGGTCGGCGTCAAGCGGGTCGACCCGGCAGACGACGAACCGGTCACGACGACGTCCGTGAGTGACGCCCCTGACCCACGGGCGTCACTCGACCAGGAGACGCTCGCTCAGGTGAACAAGGGTGCCGCGCGACTGGCCGAGCACTTCCAAGGCGAAGCAGCGATGTCCAGAGCGACGTTCGGGAAGTGCATCGCCCGGCACATCCAGGACGGGTCGGACGTGATGAACGCGACGATCGCCGTCAAGGAGACACTCGAGCGGATGTTCGAGATCAAGCAGCCCATCGGGTCGATCGATCCCTACGAGCAGTGGGAGACGACGGTCGAGGCGGAGGTGACCACGCTGTGGACGCCGAAGCATCGGTCGCAGTACCAGGTGGGACTGGTGCAAGACGAGGCCGGCGACACGGCGAAGTTCACGGTCTGGTTCGCGGCGGGTGACAAGCCGACGCTCGCGGTGGGCGACCGGATTCGGGCGGAGCGGGTGCGTGTCAACGCCTACAAGGGTGATGCGACCCTGGCAGTCGTCGGTGATACGGACCTCACCATCCTCGACCGGGGTGACGGCCCGATGACGCGGCGGAAGCGGCAGTCGGATGATCCGACAATCGCTCCGTGGTCGGCCGATAGCGACCAGCACGCGTGGATCAACCACATCGATATGGAGCGGGCGATCGAGGTCACGCTCGGACGGCGGGACGACGAGTAGGCCATCGCTCGGCCGCTTTTTTGCGTGTGCCGCGAGTAGTCCTCAGGTAGGCATCGCAACCGGCTGGTTAGTGTGTGGCTCCCGGCACCCACTACCCACCGCCCCGCCCACCGCTCCGTGCTCGCGACGCGAGCGTCGCTGCGCGCGCAGCCACAACCTCGACAGCACCGCGTGGCCCGTGGGGGCGCTCGGCGACGCCATCACCCGTGGCGACCGACGTGAGTTTGTCCCTCCCAACAGGGGGTGAGGTGACTTCACAGATGTCCAGCGCAGCAGCTCCCCGTGAGCGATCGCGACCGCGTCAAGCACAGCTGTCCGACTTCCGTCGGCGACCCCGCGAACCGGGGCTCTACGAGCCACCGACGATCGAGGACGACGACTGGTGGCCTGGGAAGGCAGGTGAAGATCGATGACCGAACGGACGCTTCGCATCGAACGGGCGGTCAACGAGCTGATGAACGACCTTCCGGCTGACGTCGCGTCCGAGGACATCGTCGACGAGCATATGCAGCGACTCGTCGCGGACTACGGCCTCTCTGTCGATCGCGCACAGACAGCCACCCGGCAGTACCTCACCACGTCCCGCGAGGGAGTGGCGGAGTACCTCGTCACTCACCTCGCTCGGACGACTGAGACGCCGCCGACCCGTGATGCGGTTGTCAAGGATCTCGAATTCCTCGCCAACTGGAGTGTCCCTCTCGAGGACGCCTCTGCTGTCGTCCGCCGGAAGTACGACCCCGCGGCCCCGGCCGATCCCGACTCTGCCCCCGACTCGGCAACGGGCGTTCCAACGGGTGCAACCGATGCTGAGGTCGCGGCCGCGATCCCCAGTCTCGACGACCACGAGTGGTCGTCCACCCCCGACCGCGCCGACCCTGGCCCCGACGACTCAGATATCCTCGACGCCGATTCACGGGAGACAGATGACGGCACCGCCGCCCCTACCTACAGACGCATTTGGAGGACACGGATCGTCGCCCGTCTCGCCTCGACGGTCCGCACCGCCCGCCGGAGGCTGGCCGCGCATCGCCTCTGACCGACCACCGAACGCACCGCACGCAGTTTATCTCCCCGCGGGGGGTGAAGGGGAAATCACGACTATGCAGACGCCGAGCCGAAGCCCGGCGCGCGTGGCGACACCCACCACCCGCGTTCTCGTCGCAACGGCGGTTTATTTCCCCCGAATTGGGTGCAGGGGCGTGAGCAGAAAGGCGCGCGATGCGTCGACCTGCCTCGAGACGTCCCACAAGCCGATTCCAGAATGCGAATCGGAGTGACCAACGATGGCAGTAGCTAATTCCATTCCCGACGAAGCGGCAGAGCTCGCTGACCAATTTCCGGACGAAGTCGACGTAGACGAAGCGGAGATCGCCGAGCGATTCTCGATGCTCGTCGACGAGTACCGTGTCCCGAAGGACGAGGCCGTCCGCACCACGCGGAACTACTTCCTCGACGCGTACGGACTCGAGTACGACGACCTAGACGGTCAGAGTGGCTCCAGCGGCCCGGCCGACGAACGCGAGATCGCGACCGTCGAAGGCCCGAACGAGTGGCTCTCGGTCACGGCGAAGGTCGTCCAACTCTGGGACAACGACGTCGACTCCATCGCTCAGGTCGGCCTCATCGGTGACGAGACCGGCACCATCAAGGTGACCGTGTGGGAGTCCGCCGACGCACCAACCATCGAGGAAGATGGCGTGTATCGGTTCGAGAACGTCGTCTCCGACGAGTACCAAGGCCGACTCAGCGTACAGGTCAACTCCGCGTCGGACGTCGTCCCCGTCGACGACGAGGACGCCGACGACCTCGAAGTCGGCTCGACCGATGTCGAGGCTGCTGGCGCAGTCGTGGCTGTCCAGCCCGGAAGCGGCCTCGTCAAGCGATGTCCCGCCGAGGACTGCACGCGCGTTCTCCAGAACGGGCGCTGTTCCGAACACGGCGAGGTCGACGGCGAGTTCGATCTCCGCGTGAAGGCGGTCATCGACGACGGCCAGACGGCCTACGACGTCCTCTTCAATCAGGATGCCACCGAGGATCTCACTGGCATCACCATCGAGGAGGCCAAGCAGATGGCGATGGACGCTCTCGACACGAGCGTCGTCGCCGATGCCGTCGAGGAGGAGATCCTCGGACACTCCTACACGGTCTCCGGGCCAGTCATCGGCAACTACCTCGTGGTCAACGACTGCGAGGAGGGCAACACTCTCTCCGAAGACGCTGTCTCGCCCGGCAGCGCAGCGAACGGTGACCGCGAGGTCGCCAAGCGCGTCTTCGCCGAGGAGTTCAATAACGCAACGAGCACCTTCACCGAATCCGACGAAGACCGTGCGCCTGTGTACTCGCTGCTACCGTCGGGTGAGAAAGCCAATCGCGTCTTCGTGGTCGGAACGCTGACCGAGACGACGGACGTCGGCAACGACTCTGAGTACTGGCAGGCCCGCATCGTGGGCCCGACCGGGACGTTCTTCGCCTACGCTGGGCAGTATCAGCCCGAGGCCGCCAGCGTCCTGCGGAACGCGGAAGCCCCGGCGTACGTCGCAGTGGTCGGCAAGGCGCGCACCTACGAGACCGACGACGGTGACGTCAACGTCTCTATCCGCCCCGAGTCGATCAGCATCGTCGACGGTGAGGCTCGGGACGCGTGGGTCGCGGAAACCGCCGAGCAGACGAAGGCACGGCTCGAGGCGTTCGACCCCAACGACCCTGCTGAGGACGATGACGAGCGCAACTACGATGCGATGGCGATCGACCTCTACGACCCTGATCTCGACGCCTACAAGGCGATGGTCAGAAACGCTCTCGACGACCTCGAGGCCGGCGAGATCAACGAAGGAGAGGACGACGAGTAGAGCGCGCAGCGCACTCCCCGCTGACGCTGTCTCTCCCTCCGTCGACCGACTCGTCTCACGCACTTCCGCATCCACGCCTCGGGGGTTTCTCCCCGGCAAGATTTTTTTGCATACGTTCCCGACCCCACCCCGCGCTCCCTACCCACCGCTCCGTGCTCGCGACGCGAGCGTCGCTGCGCGCGCAGCCACAACCTCGACCGCTGTTCAACCCACCGCGTTCCGAGGGATAACGGCCTGAACCCAGGGCCATACGGTGGTTTGTTTCCTCAATGTGAGGTGTGGCGATCAACGATGATGTTCCACGATCCAGAAGCACCACTGTTCGACGAAGACGATCCTTGGGACGACTTCCAGCTCCGGACGACAGACCGCCGCCTCGATATCTCTTATAACCGGAAGACGGGCGAGCACTTCACTGTCGAACGCCCCACGGCGCGCGTTCCACCGACATCCGGTCGTTCGTGACCCGAGGCGGCGTTTTTACCACCCAATGGGGGTGGAGGTTCGAGATTGATGTCCACGCAGCCACCGAGTCAAGCAGGCACGCGAGTCGAAAATCCAGCCACGAACACCGAGTTCCGACTCGTAACGACGCTCGATGAGCACGCTGAATGCGCGGCGCCGAGCTGCCACCGGTCGCCGACGACGAGTGACGACCTCTCGCTCACCCTCGGTGCGGAGCTGGACGGGATGGCTGCCGACTACGGCGACGTCGCGTTCTGTGCGCTCGAATGCGCGCGAGCGTTTGTCGACCTCGGCACACTCTGGGAACTGGACCCCCTCGAAGCAACCGGGACCGAAGTCGCCATCCACTCGGGCTCACCCTTCGTCGCGCACGTCTACCTCGATAACTACCCGGACCCCGTGCACAGCGCGCTCGGTCACGATGTCGAAGCGGCTGTCGACGCCGCGAGCAACTGGCTCGTCGACGAAGCGCAGACCCTTGCATCCGTCGACGAGGAAGAATCGATCGAAGACTACTCGATCTCCGTCGGGTCCCTCTAACGCCCCCGGGACCCGTCCGCTCGCGTACTGGACAGTCAGTAGTTTGTTCTCCCCCGCTGAAAGTGAGGGATTTCCTATGACCGACAATCGTGACGGACAGTCCCCGAATCAGCACTCGGATGACCCCACGCTCGCCGATGAAGAGTACGACCCCCTCGCGGAGTACAAACCGTACGCCGTCACTTCGCCGAGCTCGGATGGCGTTGCTCATCACGTGCATACGACTCGTCGTCCGGACTGGAAGCCGGGGCAGCCGTGCCCGCACTGTGGGTCGAGACTGATCGTGTCCTCCTTCATCGGGACGGAAATTGCGCGGCATCGTGGCGGCAAAGTCACGCCGCTCGGCGGAGGTGACCGGCTAGGCGCCGTCGAGTATCAGTGCGCGGACTGCGAGACTGTCCTCTACAAGGACGCCCCGTTCGATCTCTGGACGACGCTCCACTTGGACTGACCGTAGAGACTACGATGCCTCCACCAAGGACTCACGGGTCCGTCCAGTACGGCCGTTTTTCGCACTCCACGGGAGATGTAAGTCCGAGTGAGACGCCCCACACCAGCCTCAAGAACAGTCTACTCGCGTCTACCGACAACCACGACGACCCCAACGACCACAATCCATCACACCTATGGCAGAATCCACACCCGAATCACCCAACGGTACCGACACCGACCCAGCTGAAGAGCCCGACATCGACATCGAGGCCGATACTGAGGTTGACGCCTCTGACACGGAGGCCGAAGCCCCCGACGCTGACGGGACGGAAGTCGAGAAAGCAGATGACGCTGAGACCGAAAATGACGGTAGCGATGAGGAGTCGCCGTCCGACTCCCGCCCACCCCAGGCGTTCTCAGCGATCATCGAGGCTGACCGCCTCGACCAGACGATCACCACGCTTAGCGTCCTCGTCGACGAATCCCGTGTCCACCTGAACGATCTCGGCCTTCGCCTCGCCGCTGTCGATCCCGCGAACGTCGCGATGGACGAGACGAACATCACCGAAACCGCCTTCGAGTCTTACCAAGCCGATGGTGGCGTCCTCGGCGTCGACCTCACCAAGCTCGCCGACGTCGTCGGTATGGCTGATAACGACGACCTCATCCAGATGTCGCTCGACCCGGAGACCCGCAAGCTCCTCATTGAGTTCGGCGGTCTCGAGTACACGCTCGCACTCCTCGACCCCGACACGATCCGCCAAGAGCCCGACATCCCCGACCTCGACCTCCCAGCACGCGTCGTCCTCGAAGGTCGCGACATCGACCGTGCTGTTCGGGCCGCCGATATGGTCTCCGACCACGTCGAACTCATCGTCGATCCCGACGACGAGGCCTTCCGCGTCCACGCCGAAGGCGATACCGACGATGTCGACCTCGAACTCAGTCGCGAAGACCTCATCGACCTTGAGATCGGCGCTGCCGACTCGCTCTTCTCGCTGGACTACCTCAAGGATCTCAACAAGGCGATCCCGAAGGACGCCGAAGTCGAAGTCCTCCTCGGCGAGGACTTCCCCGCGAAGTTCAACTACGAGTACGCCGACGGCGCCGCCACTGTCACCCAGATGCTCGCCCCCCGGATTCAAAGTGACTGATGTCTCCAGAATCCATGACGTCCGATTCGACTCCACCACTCGATCCTGAACTCGAAACGAACGCCGAACAGACTGGCCTCGATGATTCCCAGCTCGTTGAGGGTGAAGCCGTCGTCGACCTCAACATCTCCGATGACGTCGCCTACGACGTCGACGATCTCGGCGACGGCCGCATCGCCATCCAGTACTGGGAAGCTGACCCCTGATCCCCGCTCTCGAACCGCCGTGCCCGACTGCACCCTTGAGGTTAAATGTCCGGGCAACGCACTTTCGTCTGATTGCCCGTGAAACCCTCTGCTGCTGCCCCCGCTGGTCAGATCCTCGCGTACAGTTGCCCCCGTTGTGAGCACAAGGGGATCTACTACTACACCGATCTCGTCCTCTACGACGACGATCGCGATCCTGGTGAGGACAGCATCCTCCCCGAGCACGCTCCCGCCGTTCCCGGTAGCGCGATCGACGCCGATGCTGACGCCATCGTCTGCCCGAACGAGTCGTGCGGACTCGTGCAGTTCCGCCATATCGCGTTCGAGCTCCTCCCCCCCGACGGCCGTGCGCGCTCGTCGCTCGACGCCGACGGACGACGAGACAAGTGCGCTCGTCGAGGCCACTCCGTAGTCGGTCTCGAGAACACCTCGCTCCGCTCGTCGAGGCATCGTCACCCGGAAGAGCCACCACAGATCTCCGGCGTCCCCGCACGGCATTTCTCTCCCTCCACTGGTGGTGAAGGAAGTTATGACGAAGGAGTCACCACCGTCAGAGTCGGACGTGTCGCGTGCCGGCTCGAAGAGTCGCTCCAGGACGAACACCGACGCGGCTGTCCCCCAGCACGTGGAGCTCGAAGCGGGGACACGCGCCTTCGATGGATCGGCCGGCAAGCGCCCCTCGATTCGCGATACTGTCGACTGGCTCGCCGAGAACGAGGCCACCGTCGGCGGAAGGCTCGTGAATCACCGAGTGATGACAGGGCAGTCCGCGCAGACTACGGACGTCCCCCTGCGCCCGGAGCTCTCGGACGCGATCCACGAGAAGGGCATCGATCAAGTCTATGACCATCAGGCGGAAGCGATTCGGCACGCTCGACTCCACAAACACGTCACCCTCGCGACCCCGACCGGGTCGGGGAAATCACTCCCGTATTCGATTCTCGCCGCCGAGCGCGCCCTCGTCGACGACGCCCGCACTCTCTATATCGCGCCGACACGCGCTCTCATCAACAACCAAGCCGACGATCTCTACGACTTCCTCCAGAACGTCGACCCCAGTCTTGACGCAGGCCGCTACACGGGCGGGCTCTCTCGACACCAGAAACGCCGCGTCCGCGAGCGGCAACCGCACGTTCTCGCGACGACGCCTGATATGATCAACTACTCCATCCTCCCATTTGCCCACAAACTCTGGGGCTGGTTTCTCTCCAACCTGGACCTAATCGTCATCGACGAACAACACCAGTACCGCGGCGTCTTTGGTAGTCACGTCGGCGTCGTCCTTCGACGACTCCGCCGGCTCGCGAAGACCTTCGACGCTGACCCGACGATCGTCGCCTGCTCAGCCACCATCGACAATCCTCGCCAACACACTGTCCAGCTGACCGGCGTCGACCCAGCCGACGTCCACGTTGTCGACCAGGACACGAGCGCCGGCGGCTCGACCCACTGGCTCTTCTGGCAGCCGCCACGCGGCCAGCAGGGACAAGCGCGATCGACACACCGGACGACCGCACGCCTCGCAGCTGCGCTCGTCGAACGCGGTCTCCAGACGATCGTCTTCACGCGGAGTCGACAAGCGGCCGAACAGTACGCTCAGGTCACCGCTCGCCGCCTCCAGCGTGACGGCTACCCTGGCCTCGCCGACGACGTGGCCGCCTATCAGGCCGCCCTCTCGGACGAGCGGCGAGAAGAACTTGAAGCCGGGTTGCACTCCGGCGACATCCGCGTCGTCTGGAGTACGAACGCCCTTGAGGTCGGCGTCAACATCGGGAACCTCGACGCCGTCCTCGTCGACGGCTACCCGGGAACACGGATGGAGCTCTTCCAGCAAGCCGGCCGCGCCGGCCGGGGGACCGACCCGAGCATCGTCGGCCTCGTCGGCGGCGCCGACCCTCTCGACCAGTACGCACTCGACCACCCGGACGATCTCCTTGACGGCAGCGTCGAATCCGTTGAATGCAACCCCCAAAACCCACGTGTCGTTACCGAACACCTCCCGGCAGCCGCCGCCGAAGCCCCCCTTACCACCGACGACAACACTTGGTTTGGCGATGATCTCCCGAAGTACGTCTCAGCACTTACCGACGCCGGCGTCCTCGACCGCTCGCTCACCTCGACGGATGTCACGTGGACGTACGTCCCCAACGGGGGACCGCCGCCGAGCCAGCACGTTTCCCTCCGGTCGATCAACTCGCGCTCGCTCCGTATCGTTGTGATACCGGACAACCAGTCCTCCCCGGACATTCCCGCGAGTAACGATCTCGACGTCCTCGGTGAACTTCCACTCGCCTCCGGCCTTCGCGATGCCCACCCCGGCGCGATCTACTTCCATCAAGGCCAGCGGTACCGCGTCATCGACGTCGATCTCGATCCGGAAACCCCGCCGGGAGCATCCGGCTCCGCCTCGCCAATCGCGTGGGTCGAGCCTACAAACGCGACCTACACGACCAGCGCGGTCACAGACCGCACGCTCACGCTCCAAGACGCCGACGAGACACGCGGCCTCCCCGGCACAGCCGACCCCAAGGTCGCGACCGATGGCGGTGCCGCGAGCGCCGACACAGCACTCCCCGCCGTCCAGCTCACCGAGTTGACCGTCAGCGAAACCGTCGTCAGCTACTACACCCACCAGTCCGGGAGCTTGAATGGACCTGTTCCGATCGAGACCGACCTTCCGGAAACCGAACTCTCCTCGGATGGTCTCGTCATCACCATCCCGCCCGCCATTCGGGATGCCTTCACCGAGGAGCGTCCCAACGCCGACGACCCCGACGCGACATCGCCGTCCTTCGAGGGTAGCCTCTACGCCCTCACGAATGCACTGCTGGGCGTCCTTCCAGCGACCGTCCTCTGCGACCGCAGTGATATGCGCGGGCTCGCAATTTCGCGTCTCGACACAATCGGACATCCCACGATTGTCCTCTACGACAACCATCCTGGTGGCGTCGGCCTTGCTCGTCGCGTCTTCCAGCATCTCGAGGATGCCCTCGAATTCGCACGGACTCGCGTTGCCGACTGCGGATGTGACGAGGGGTGCCCGGCCTGTATCCACCACCCTCACGACGCCTCGAGCAACCAGACGCTCGACAAGGTCGGCGCGCGCCTCCTTGCGGATCTCCTCCTCGACGATACGCACGCGGCCTGACCACTGCATCATCTCCCCTTCGCTACACCCTCCCATGGACTAAAGTCAGAGAACTGCATATATTCTGGCGAGTTGACTGCTTATGGCGAGCGATCTCCCCGCCCCACCGACCGAGTCAGGCGTCTATCCCGAGGACCGTATGAAGGTCTCACGATGGCTGACCTGGAAGGAAGCCGATGACGGCCGCAAGATTCCCCGCGCACCCTACCACAACTCAAACCAGCCAGATCGGTACGTCTCCGCGCAGGACCCAACCATCTGGACGGACTTCGAGACCGCAGCAGAGTGGGCGGATAAACTCCCCCATCACCAACTTGCGTATGTTATTCCCGACCGCAACGACTTCGAGACCGACCTCGTCGTCATCGACTACGACGACACCCGCGACCCCGACACGGGTGAAATCCATCCCCTCGTCCATGATCACCTTGCTGACGCCGATTCCTACGCCGATGTCTCTCCGTCTGGAACAGGTGTTCACATCCTCTGCCGCGGTCAGCTCCCCGAGCGCGTCAAGACCATCTCTGACGACCTCTCCGAACACGAGGCCTTTCCCGGGGCGTCGATCGAGGTCTACGAGTCCGCGCGTTTCATCACGATGACCGGTAGACACATCGCCGGTACACCCACCGAGACGCGCGACTGCCGGACCTTCCTTGATGGGCTCGTCGAGGACTATGCGACCGTCTCCGCAGCGACCCCCGACGAAGTCGCCTTTGAACCGGATACCACTCGCGAGGACATCGAAGACGTCGAGACCACGAGCGACATTCAGGACGTCTTTGACGCCATCCAGCACGTCCGACCGAGAGACATCAGCCTCCGCTCGACTGTCACTGAGGAGCGCGCTGACGGTACGCAGTCACTGGATCCATCCTGGGCGAACTCTTCGTCTGGCACGCGCCTCGCACAGCTCGATGAAGGCTGGGTGTACCGCGATGGTCTCATCGGCCTCGACGCTCTCCAAGTCGTCGCCCTTGAGGAAGGCATCATTACTGACGAACGAGATTATCCCTCTGGGGAGGACTTCTGGGAGGCCGTCGACGAGCTTCGTGCTCGCGGCGCGCACATCCCCGAGTACGAGGAGGACAAGTCGGAGGCCGCCCCATCGGCAAGCGACTGGTCGCCTGCTCCCGACTCTGCCCCCGACTACACTCCTGACCGCGACGCCGACGCCCAGGCGACGGGCAGTTCATCACCGACCGACCTGGGGTCATCCCACAGCAGCGGTCGGACGCGTGGCCGCGATTCTCCCCGACGCGGCGAGGGCGCAGAATCACTCTACAAGGCAGAAATCGACCGTCTTGAAGCCGAACTCGAAGCTCGAGAGGAGCGGATAGACGAACTCGAAGCCGAACTCGATGAGCGAACAAAGAAACTTCGGCGTATCCACGTCCGTAACTCCCAACTCGAAGACGCCCTCGAGAACGACGCCGAAGTCCAAGTCCGTGCCCTCGACACTGACACGCTCGTCGACATCCTGGATGAACAAACGCTCGTCGCGATCGTTGAGTATGTCGCCGACACCCACGCTGACGAGGATGGCAATCTCGAGTTCTCCACAGCCGACGACTCGGGTGGGCGTCTCGACCGTCTCAAGTCCTTCCTTCGCTCGGACTCCTCGTCCTCAACTTCCCGCTGAGCACCTGGTGATTTTCACTCGGTATCCGGGGTGTCCCCCCTATCCTACACCCACGTCTACCGCCTTACCTCTCGGTTCCATTTTTTCGCCCCCGACGTGAGGTGGCGGGAGTCATCACCGATCCCTCTCCGTCCTCCACTATGACCGAGAACGATTCATCCACTCCCGATAGCAACCACGTTCGGACTCGCAAGATATCCGACTCGGAGCGCACGACTGGACCGTCCGAGACCACTGACGCCGCTGTCGCTACTAGGACCGCTACGTGCCCCGAGTGCGACGGGGATCTTCACGTCGACCACGTCCATGGAGAAACTCGGTGTGGCGACTGTGGACTCGTCGTCGCCGAGAATGCGATCGACCGCGGCCCCGACTGGCAGGCCTTCTCCGCGGACGAACGCGAACAGAAGTCCCACACAGGGACCCCACTCACGCCAACCCAGCACGACTTTGGCCTCAGCACCGAGATCGACTGGCGCAACAAGGATGCCCACGGAAACACCATTTCCTCACATCGGCGAGCGCAACTGACCCGTCTTCGCACGTGGCAGCAACGGTCCCGGACCGGTAACTCGAAGGAACGCGGCCTCAAGGCGATGCTTTCAGAAATCCAGCGTATGGCCGCTGCTCTCGATCTCCCCGACGATGACCACGACATCGCCGCCGTCATCTGCCACCGGGCCAGTGATCAGGACCTCCTTCCCGGTCGGAGTTACGAAGGCGTCGCGACTGCCGCCGTCTACGCCGCAATCCGGCAAGCTGGCCTCCCACAGGATCTCGAAGCCCTCACGCAGGTCAGTCGAATCGACGATAAAATCCGTATCAAGCGCACCTACCGATATCTCGTCCGCGAACTCGAGCTCGAAGTCCCGCCGCCCGATCCACGAGACTATCTCTCCCGCCTCTGTTCGGAACTCGATCTCAGTCAAGAGACCAAGCGGTTTACGACGGAACTCCTCAAGGATGTTATGGAGACCGGCATTCACTCTGGGAAGCACCCCGTCGGGATGGCCGCTGCGGCCCTCTACGTCGCCACGCATCGCTCAAATACGCCTTCCAGAGACTCGTGTACACAATCCGAACTTGCGGAGGCCGCGAACGTGAGCGTGGTCACGATCCGCAACCGCTACCACGACATTCAGGATACCTGTTTCCCGATGGTCGAAGCCTGACCTCTCGAACGCGACGGCCCTCCTTTTTGAAGACCTTCAAGCACAAACAGGCATTCTTCGCTATTGCAATTCAGAACGCATCTCTATAGCCGTCGCCGCCTCTGTTTTCGATCCCTGAGCCACCGCGCCCCCGTCTCTGACGACGATCACCGTACCGTCGCGCCCGCAGACTATCGTCTATTCAGCTACTGGTTTATCCCGCGCTACTCCCGCAGACGCGAAAACACCATCGTCGCCCCTAACCCCTCCGAGAACGGCGAGTGCTGTCCTACGGACCGATTGAACCGATCCTTCACTTTACCCACTATGCCATACACGAGCCCTCCGATTCCGGCGCTTGAGACGGCCACCTATCCGGCTGACTGCCGTGACCACGACCAGTGGTTGACCTGGAAGCCAACCGACAACGACCGAAAGGTCCCACGAGCGCCCTACGCCTATCCGGACTGGCCCGAGCGGTACGTCGATGCTCAGAACCCCACGGTCTGGACGGACTTCGAGACCGCCCAAGACTGGGTCGAGAAGCTCTCCGCCGGTTTCGCGCTTGCGTACGTCATCCGCAACCGTGAGCAGTACCCCGACGAAGACCTCGTCGTCGTCGACTACGACGATGCTCGTGATCCGGGAACTGGCGCTATCCACCCCGTCGTCCACGAGCACTTGCAGACTGCAGACTCGTACGCCGACGTCTCCCCCTCTGGAACAGGCGTCCACATCCTCTGCCGAGGCCAGCTCCCCGATGACGTCACGACCGTCGCCGACGATCTCCCCACCCACGACACCTTTCCGGACGCCTCTATCGAAGTCTACGACTCCGCCCGCTTCGTCGCGATGTCCGGCCAACATCTCGTCGGGACGCCCACCGAAACGCACCCGGCGCAAGCGTTCATTGACGACGTTGTCGACGCATTCACGACCCCACAGCCACAGGCGGATACCTCATTTGAGGTCTCAGAGCCGCCCACGGACGCGTTGCCTGAGGCCCCCTCGTCGCCTCCATCTCAACGGTCACCGCCAGCGTCCACGACCAACATCGAAGACGTCTACCGGGCGGTCGAGACGACGCGACCGTCCGAAATCCGCCTCGACTCGCCAATTACGGAAACTCGTAGTGACGGCACGAAATCACGGAACCCCTGTTGGACGAACTCAGACTCGGGGACGCGTCTCGCCGAGATGGACGACGGCTGGATCTATCGGAACGGACTCATCGTTCTCGACGCCCTCCAGATTGTCGCCCTCGAGGAGGGCATCGTCACAACTGCCGGCGAGTATCCTTCCGGGAAAGACTTCTGGGAGGCTGTCGAGGAACTCCGCGCTCGTGGTGCCGACATCCCCGAATACGAAGCCGACTCCGACCGCGAGGAGGAGTCCGATCAGTCTGCTCCCTCCCCATCCCCGACAGCCGGCCGGTCGCTGCGGGATCTACACCGCGAACTCAGAGTGAAAACCATCGAGCGAAACCAGCTTAGAGACGAACTCGTGACTCGCCGTCGAGAACTCGCCGCTCGAATCCGTGACGTCCGATCGTAACTCGGCGGTTTCCCGTACGTGGTTCCTAGTGCGAATCCGACGACGAGAACTCCCCATCATCCCGTCGAATTTCTCTCAGGCCATCGCAGATGACCCACGAGGTAACTCAGTATGACCGACACCAGACCACGGACCTTCACAGCGCTGACCGAGCACCCGCTCCCGCTTAACGAAGACGAGGTTACGGCGTTCGCCGAAAACCACCCCCAGCTTGACCCGGACATCCACGTCGACGCACTCCACGAGGACTACATCACTCTGCTCGCGGAAACCGCTGAGTGGCGCGTCTTCACCATCGATCTCTATGGTTTTGATGAGCGTATCTACTTCTGGCACGGCGCTCTCGGCGAAGGTCTTGCCCTCCCAACGGACGAGTGGGCAGCAGGAAACCTTGCCGAGGCGTTCGCACTCTACCGGCAGGCTATGGCCGACAACGTCAGTCGTGACGGCCTTCCCCTCACGCCCGACGAAGACGCCGAGTGCCCCTACTGCGGGGGCGAACTCTCCTCCTCGACGACGCCAGCAGGTTCGGTTGACCAACGCTGCACGAGTTGCGGCGAACATCGAAGCATCGGGTGACTCGGCTTGCCGTCCTGCCTACAAAAAATCGAACCGCCTACTGACCGAGATCGGCCCTCTCACCCCGGTTTCTTTCCACCTACGGGAGATGAGGCGTATTCAAATATGTACTACAGAGTCCGATTCCCCGACGTCGGCGCAGGCGCGACGCGGCTTGCGTGCTTCATCGAAGGCGAGAGCGAAGCCGCGGTTCGCGAGCTGGCAGCCGACCACCCGCACTTCCGAGGCTGGGACGCTTCGAAGGGGAGCGTCCGGAAGACGAACCTCGCAAACCGGAAGTCACTCGAGAACCGCATTATGGACGTCAGCAATCCGAATGCGGCCGTTCTCGAAGACGGTACCGTGCTCCGGCGGTCTCTGGAGCACAACGAAATCGTCGAGCATCAGCCCGAACAGGCATAGACGCTCCACGACCGACCGATCCCCCGCCCGCACCGCCCGCCTTCGCACAGCACCGCACAGCGTAGGCGGGTTTCTTCCCCCCGATCGAGTGTAGAGGGCGGTGAAAACGCCCCTCAGCGCACTAGGCGGGCGATAACCCCCCCACGTCGAACTCAATCCTAGAGGTCATCCACGATGTCAGCTGAAACTCAGCCCAGTTCAGAGCACCGCGATACGCCACGGAGTGACCGTGATTTCGCGGTCGACGAGAGTATCGATGTCCGATCACTTATTGCGAAGGAACAGACGCTTCCCTTCCTCGGGCTCACTCCCGCGGACGCAACAACCGTCGACTATCCGGACGGTATCGAGCCCGCTGGCCGCCGCTTCCTCAACGCGGACGCGAGTGAAGCCCGCTCACTAAAAGCCGTCATCAAGGCGCTTCCGCAGGCCAGCAGCGGCGAACTCCGCGCTGTCAACGAGTTTGTCGATCCAGCGGACGAGACGGTCGACCCCGAGGAGATTCGTGACGTCGACGGCCTCAACGCCGATCTCCTCGAAGCCGCAACTGGCCAGTCCGTCGAAGAGCTCGCCGCGAACGCACCAAGTGACCGTCTCCTCGATGTCACCGATCACCAGGACATCATCGACCGCCGTCGTCTCGCTCTCGCGGCACTCGGCTACCCTGTCAAGTTCCGCTGGCAGATCGCGACCTCCACGTACTCGATCATCAACCCTGAGGAGGCCTACCTCCCGCTGATGGGGGCGCTCCAAAAGCACGGTGCCGACGAGGCGTTCGGATGGGCGGATATGCGGGACTGGGGCGGCGTCGCGAAGCTTACCGTCATTCTCCCAGACTTCCGCCGTGAACTCGATATGAGCCAGTCGGATGGCTCAACGAAGGCCGCTATTCGCGAACACGATGCGCTCGCCGATGTCGACCCCACGATGAGCGACGGTAGTGACGAGGATGACAGAGATGACGAGACGGCGACTGTGACGGTCTACGGTGGTATCCAGACCGGCTACGACTTCCGCGGCTCCCAGACGATGTGGGCGAAACCCCTCCTCTTCTTCCCGGGATCGGGGACGGTTATGTACGGTGTCGGCCAGCGGTACTCACGGCGTCACGTCGGCGATGTCACGAACGCTGCTCACGAACGCGCGCACGACCGCGTCCCCATCATGGAGTGGTGGGGGAACATCTACGACGATCTCGACGCGCGAACGACCACCGTCGACGATGTCCTCGTTCGCGCCCGCTCGGTCGCGATCGACTTTGAGGTACTCCCCTTCGACGTCGACGACTTCTACGTCTATCTCGGAATCCCCAGCACGTACGCCGAGAGCGCGAGTACTCGAGCTACGCGCATCGCGATGCCAGATTCCTGTCCCACACTCTGGAACCTCCAGTTGTCGCTTCTCGTCGCCCTCGGCGAGTTCGAGGGCTCGCGAGCCTCCGACACCTTCCAAGCCTACAACGAGGTCGCCCGTGACATCCTCTTCTCACCCGGGAAATCTATACAGCTTGCCGCCCGCGAGCACGACCTTCAGGCCGATGACGACGAACCGAGTATCGCGCCCGACCAGCAGACGCTTAGCGATGCTCTCGGTGAGGCATTCGCTATTCCCGGCGTCGAAGCCGCCTCTGAGCGCGACCTCTCAGATACTGATGCCCAGCGAGTCCAGAACACCATCCAGGAATCCCTCAATCAGTAGCCCGCGAAGCGCTCTTCCATAGGGATCAGTCAAAGTTCTCAGATCATCCAACGTAGCAAGTTTCAGTGTAATAAAATCGATGTAGCTAATACAGAGGTTTATTATAGCATAGAAGTAACCACAAATAGCCGAGACAATGTCTCTAAGAACTAATTAACTGTACTGGCGTTGTGTGAGAAATCTTTAGTCAGAGGGTCTGTATATTGCTATTTAATGTCGGATACGGTCTCAAAGACGCGAACAACAACGATTCTGACGTTACTTATCCCTCTCGGACTCGCCGCCATCCACTTCCTCCTCCCTGAATCGCTCCGAGACGTAATGGTATTCGATCACAGTGAGTTCTCAATTATCACGCTCTGGACCTCAGCATTTGTACACCTGGACTTTGGGCACCTCCTCTCGAACCTCGTGGGGTACATAGCTGGGATTGTACCGACTCTGGTGCTTTTCACGTATCAGAAGAGACACCGAGTGTTCCGCAGGATACTCCTTGTTTTCTTAGTGACTTTCCCACCGTTGATCGCGATCTCGAATTACGCGATTTTCAATTCGGCCTTCAGGCAGAGAACGCGGCCACACGTGGATTTTCCGGGGTGATCGCAGCGATATTCGGCCTGCTCTTCGCAGCGGTTCTTGAGGTTATCTGGGAACAGGCGAGTTGGAAGGAGACGTTCGGGATTGGTGCTTCGGTCCTGCTTCTGTCGATGATAGGGATTCTGATCCGTGGCGGGTCTCTCACGTTAGAGATGCTTGGCCTCGGAGTATTCGGTGTCCTACTGTCCCTCTCGCTTGTGGTTTCATTAGACGCATTACGCCATCCAATCGCCACTGCTCGGGAGTACTGGCTGGAGATGCTCTTGGTCCCGTATTGTGTGGCTGTTCTGGTAGTCTTCATCCCTCTACTCTTCCCTATTAACTGGATTCAAGACGGAAGCATCACGAACATTTTCGGCCACGGCATCGGTCTGCTGCTCGGATTCCTTGGCGGGGCAATAATAGCCTTCCTACTAACTGATCGGGGACAAATTGAAATTCGGAGACGAAGGCACCTTAAGAACCTCTACATCTCGAAGGTTTCCGGGTGGACTCTTGATAAGAAGGGGCTCTTCACAATTCTCGGACCGATGGCTCTTGGTACAGCCGGATATCTTTACAGTCCAGAGAACTCGATTCTCACTGGAGCAACAGTTCTGTATGCGTCTCTTCTGCTATTCCGAGAAATCCCCGAGCAACCCGTCCTCTCATTCGAGCCAACTGAACTTTACATTAAAGAAGACAAAGGCGATGAAGACGATACATACATCATCGCCACCGAACTGAGGAATGTCGGTGGAACTACCGCAGAAGACGTAGTTCTGACTGGACGTATCTATGATCCTATTTCGAACCAAGACACCAATTGGATCGAAGGAAACGCGATTAATATGCAAAAGAATAGGATTTCGGGGGACCCGTCTTCAGAAAACACCTTCTGTTCATCTGAGAAGGATTTTAAAGTCAATGAATTGGAACGTATTGACATCCGTCCGTCCCACTACCAATCCTTCTTCATCAGCATTAATCAACGTAGGTTACCTAATGAGGAATTCACTGAGGAGGGCCGACTTGAACTCCGCGTAGATGCAGTCAATCAAAAGTTCACCGCCTTCGATGTCCACCATCGAGAAATATTGGAAGAGTGGGACCGGACTCGTGATACATTGAAATCCATCGCAGATATCTTTTGACCATCCTGTTCCATCGTTAACGACGGTTTCAGAAAATTCGGATTTACAACATATACGGACGCGATCCATCAAGGACGGTCCGCGGCGAAGTCTGCCGAGCGACGTCGATGACTGCCTCCCTGCCTACCTTAACATCGACCGCAACCCTGCTACGATCTCATCGTAGCACGTTTTTCCCGCACCTCGGTCCATGAACGCGATTGATCAGTCATGTCACAAGTAGCCCCACAGTCTATGAGTACCGATGACCAGCAACGGTTCCTCAGCCACCTCGCTGCCGGCCTTATCAAAGAGACCGGTGGGGACCTTCCAATCGAGACACTTCACCTCCGCGCCGGCGATTATTTCGACCTCGATGGCGACACCGTCACCCAGCTCGTCGAGGACGGGGCTAGCAACGGAATCTACACGCTCGACCGCGACAGCGACGGCGGTCAGCGCATCACGAGCGTTACCCCAGAAGGCGACTGCCCGACCGAACTCGCCGCACACGTCGACGCTCTCACTGCCTCTGCCGATAGTATTGATTTCACCGTCTTGGACGGCGTCGGCGAGACCGTCGAGCAGAACCTCATCGACGCGGGCTACACCACGTTCGGGGAACTCCACCGTGCAGACCCCGAGGACCTCACGGATATCCCGACGCTCACAGGGAGCAAAGCCCAACTCATCGTCCAGCAGGCCGGCCAGCACGTCCAGGTCGAGACAAAGGTCGCCGAAGACGCCCTCACTCGATACCGTGAACGCCTCGGCGATGACACCTCCGGCTCGGCGACCGTCTACTCCATCACTGACGTCGATCAGGACGTCGGCGACCCGCTCGCAGTCGTCGACCCCTCGATGCCAGTCGAAGAGGCAACCTTCCACGGGCTCCCCATTCTCGAGGACAACGACCACCCACATATCGTCCGGAAGCGCGATATGCCCACGCGGGCCGGTGAGGTAATCGCGCCGAAGACGACGACGATAGAGGATGTCCAGCTCGACACGCTTGAGGCGACTGCGATGAAGCTCGCCCGCGGCAACCGCGGCCTCCGATTGGTCGGCCCTCACGGCGCCGGGAAGAACTATCTCCTCAAATACCTCCACTATAAGACAAATCGCGTCCTAGTCAGCGTCGACGCCGACGCCTCGATGCTCGCCCAGGACCTCCTCGGTATCTCTACGGTCAACGAGGATCGCATCGTCGTCTTCCGCGACGGCATTCTCACGAAAGCGATGAAGCACGGCTACACGATCGTCATCAACGAGGTGAACGCCGCGCCGGCGGGCGTGATGATGGCGCTCCAGAAGGTCCTCAATCAGAACGTCCTCACCGTCAAGGAATCCGGCGAGGAGATCATCCCGCACCCGGCCGCTCGAATCGTCGTCACGATGAACCCGCCAACGCGCGAATACCGAGGGAGCGAACCGATGAACGCCGCGACTCGTGACCGCTTCCAAACCATCTTCTTCGATTATATGGACCCCCAGGACGAGATCGACTTTCTCGATCAAAAGTACAATACGAGTCGCCAGCGCATCGACCGAGACAGCCTCCGTCGGATGGTCGAGTTCGCGAACGCCACCCGCGACAACGAAATGTGGCCGACGCTCTCCACCCGGAAGCTCGAAGACGCCATCGACTGGTACGATATGGGGGCGAGCGTTCGCGGTGCCCTCAAGCACGTCGTGAAGGCAAGCGCTGAACCCCACCAAAATCCCGATGATACCTTCGAGAAACTCGAAGACACGTGACCGACTGGACCATCTCACAACCCACACCTCACGATGACCTCATCGTTTGAGCAGCGACGTGCGTTCATCGACCACTGTCGCAAGGTCGAGCGTGTCGCGTACTTCGACGGGACTCGCGATACCTACCACACCGTCGTCGTAGCGACGCTCTCTGCAAACCCTGCCGAGGACATCAAGGAAGTCGCAGACGACGCTGGCTACACGCTCGCGACTACTTGGACGACCACGCTCTTTTGTCTCTACGTCTTCAGCACAACACCCGAGGACCTTCCAACGTCACTTTCGATGTCTGACCCACCACCGTACCTCGTCGAGACCGTCCGTGAATACTTTTGTGACGTCTCTTATGCTCGCTAGCTGTGACATCAGAGATACCTAAACAATCGACAAGATGGTTGTCGTAAGACATTTCTCATGCGTATCGTTCCGTATCTACTGCTGGTGATCGGATGATAGTTAGAGAGTCTTGATTCACGCAAACAAAAATTTTCAGATGATATCTATTCATACTAGTGACGGGTATCCTAGTGTTCCATTTGTTGGACTGTCGTTTTTTTAGGCGCTGACAGGGTTCAACGATTCACCCCGCGTAAGCGTTATACAGCGCAATAATCTAGATCGCAGTATGGCAACACACAGCAATCTTCCTGAACCGGTGCAGCAGGCGCTTTGCCCCACGTGCGATTCACAACTACTGACGCTGATCGAAATCGTCTCCCCTGAGGACAGCGAGAAAGCCACTCGAGAAACGGCGGGGCGGTCGCTGGGAGGTGCGGGTATCGGTGCGCTCGCTGGGGCGCCGTTTGGCCCAGGCGGTGCGTGGCTCGGTGCGACAGCCGGCGCGTTCTTCGGCGGCGCTTCGAGCCCGGACTACTACGCCCAGATGCGGTGCGATAGCTGCGGGGAGGAGCACGAAATCGGGGTTAACGAGGACAAAGTCCCGCCGCACCTCCTCCCCAAGTAACTACGTACTGTACCTATCGAATCAATATGGTGTTAGTGGGGGCGAGAATGGATCTATGGCACTCTAAATCGATAGGGAATATTACTTCAACTACGCTCATACAAAATGACCCACATTCTCGCCGTATCTGACTGGCGCTCCCAACCGATTGACGATCTCTACACCATTCTCGAAACTGTAGAACCAACTCCAGATCTACTACTGTATGCCGGCGACGACCTTTCACGTTTCAAAAACGCCGATACTGACACAGATCATCTTGCAGAACTTGCTCGCCTCACGAAGCACCAACAATCACTCTATGTCCGAGGAAACGACGACTTCCCCTCGTCAACCGGTCCACAATTCGATTCGGAATTTACCACCAACCTCCACAGGACACCATACACCTACGAGGTCTCGTGTTCATCGGCCATGGAAGGATCAACCCAGGGACCCTGGTCTCATCACCTATACCGAAGGACGACGTCCAAC
>NZ_BBJO01000043.1 GCF_000739575.1 Halobellus rufus
AACCTCGACGGCGTCCTCGACCTCGTGTCGCGCTCGAAAAAGCCCGTCCAGGAGCTTGCGTGGGCGTCGATCGGAAACGTGCTCACGGCGATCCAGATCTGCGAGGCCCACGACCGCGGGGTCCTCGTCCCGTGGAACTCCTGGCGCCACGAGTTCTACAAGCCGATGGGGACGCTTCACGACGCCGACCGCGGCGGCTTCATCTTCGCGCCCGAGGTCGGCCTCCACGAGAACGTCCACGAACTCGACTTCTCCTCGTTGTATCCGAACATCATCTGTACCCGGAACGTCTCGCCGGACGTCATCCGGTGTAGCTGCCACAGCGACCGCGACGACGTCCCCGGCCTCGGGTACTCGATCTGCAACGAGCGCGGCTACCTCGTCGACGTGCTGCAACCGATCATCGACGCACGCGACGAGATCAAGGCGGCCATCCGTCGCGAGAAGGAACGGGACGACCCCGACGAGGACCGACTCACAGAGCTTGAGGGGCGGTCGGGTGCGCTGAAGTGGATTCTCGTCGCCTGCTTCGGGTATCAAGGGTTCAGTAATGCGAAATTCGGCCGGATCGAGTGCCACGAGGCGATCAACGCGTTTGCTCGCGAGATTCTGCTGACGGCGAAACAACGCTTGGAGGCCGGTGGCTGGCGCGTCGTCCACGGTATCGTCGACTCCATCTGGGTGACGCCCGATCCCGACGTCAACGACGATGACCGCGAGGATCTTGAGGCGCTCGCGATAGAGATCACGGAACGCGTCGAGATTCGGCTCGAACACGAAGCCCACTACGACTGGGTGGCGTTCGTCCCGCAGCGCGAGAGCGACGCCGGCGCGTTGACGAAGTACTTCGGGAATGTCGCCGGCGACAACGATTTCAAGATACGCGGGATTGAAGCTCGGCAGCGCTCAACTCCACCGTTCATCGAGGACGTCCAGCGGGACTGTCTCGAACGACTCGGTGCGACTAAATCTCCGGACACCGTACTCGACTGTCTTCAGGACGCGATCAAGCGCCTCCACGCTGGAACGGTGCCGGTCGAGCAGCTCGTCGAACGGAATCGTGTCTCCAAGCCGCTGGAAGGGTACACGCAGAACACGCAGAACGTGGCGGCGCTGAAGCGGGCTCGGGACCAGGACCTCGCTATCCACCCGGGACAGGACATCGAGTACGTGGTCGTCGACGACGAGAAGAATTCGCGAGAACGGGTCGCGTTGGCTCACGAAGAGACGGAGTCGTACGATGCGTCGTACTACGAGACGCAACTCGTCAGAGCTGTCGAGAGTGTGCTGGCACCGCTTGGCTGGGATCGGACGGAGATTCAACGCGAGATCGCGGAAACTCGGGAAATGGACTTGGCCGCCTTCACAGAGATTGAGAGAGGTTAACCAACACTATCGAGATATCGGGAGATTTGTTGGTTAATACTGAGTGGAGACACAGAAAGAATACCTCGCCCACACACCCCTCGTCCAGAGTGAAAACCAATCAGAGGTGTGGGGTGAGGTCCACGAGAAATAGGGGTTCTCGTGAAAAGAGATCAGCAAGAATCACGGAAGGACAGCCTGAGACGGGAGAACACGGAGGAAATAGAACACCAAACACGAGCAGGAGTTCGAAACCACCCGGACGAATGCCGTCTTCGTCCTCTTCTTTGTGCTGAATGCACTTGGAGAGTGGTAGGAAGTAGGTAGTAATAAAACCTCTAGGTAATACTATGAAGATTGGTATGTTTAGAGGATCTTCGACTGTGTGACGACTGCTGTTCGAGGGATACACGTCTCACATCTTGTGATTTCGGTACTTCCCAGCCGACTCGTCGTGTGGTTTCCGCTGGGTCGACCGAGGGACTCTCGTAGCGTTTCACTCTGGACGAGGGGTGTGGGGGTTCGAGTCCATCATCCGCGTATTATGAGACGTTGAAGGAACAATCGTCATTCTGACTATTCGCCAACCAGCGAACCGGCATCAAACCCGAAATCGGGATTGGTATCTCCCGATCTCCCTCGTCAACCGGAATCAAGATACTCGATCCCGACAGTTCCGATTGTACCCTGCTTTGCTTCGGCTGGAGATTTGACCTGCGTCTTCACTCTTGATTAGGGGTGCCGACGAACGCTCGTCAGCATCACTTGAGGTTCACACTCCACTCCAGCTCGTCACACCAGCGCTTTCACTCTGGACGAGGGGTGTCTGCCGTGCGTCAGACGTCCAGAGCCGATGTGTCCTCTCATAGAAATGATTGATTACCCGGTTCGGGAGATACACTCTGGACGGGGGGTGTCGTCTCAACCAAGTACGCTGCTCCCGGACCGAGGGCTATTCACTCTTGACCAGGGGTGTGACAAACCCGCTTCAGTCCGGCGTTTTCACTCTGGATTAGGGGTGCCGGTCCGAGTTTGGAACTATCGCTCCGAATCCGATTTCACTCGGGACTGGCTCGACTCTTTGTGAGGATGATACGCCAGCGACAAAACATCAGAAGACGACCATAGCCCGATTTACACTCTGGTCGAGGTAGCCAAATCATTAAGTAGGTCCCATCCGCGATGTCTCATATTGATGGCTGAGGAACCGTCCCAACTCTCTGACTTCGACGGCCGCTACGAGGATCCCGCTGACGATCCCCTCTTTGACTTTGATGAAGACGACCCCGACCGCGCCAACATTTTCGCTCGCAAGGAGCTGCTGAAGGTTGGCCACGTCCCTGAAAGCGGCCGTATCGTCGGCCGGGATGGCGAGATCAAGGCCGTTGCTGCTGAACTCAGACCGATCGTTCGTGGCGATCCGCCCAACAACGTGATTATTTACGGGAAAACGGGAACCGGGAAGTCGCTCGTTGCCCGTCACGTCACTGAGCGAGCCCGGCGAGCCGCGGAGTCGAACGGTGTGTCCGTCGGCACGGTCTACGTCGACTGCGCGCAGCACAACACACAGACACGCGTCGCGAGGACGGTAACTCGTTCACTCAACGAGACGGACGAGACTGACTTCGATATTCCACGCGCAGGGATCGGCAGCGGTGAATACTACGACTATCTCTGGGAGATTTTGGATACTGCCTACGAGTCAGTCATCATCATTCTCGACGAGGTAGACCGACTCGATGACGATGATATTCTTATGCAGCTCTCACGGGCTCGCGAATCGGGGAAAGCGGATTGCCACTTGGGTGTCATCGCGGTCAGCAACAAGATCGAGTATCGCGACCAGCTGAACGAACGCGTCAAGTCCAGTCTTCGCGAGGAAGAGTTCGTCTTCCAACCCTACGACGCGAATCAACTGCGCGAGATTATGAAGCACCGACGGGACGCGTTCCACGATGGCGTTCTCTCGGATGATGTGATTCCGTTGACGGCGGCACTAGCCGCCCAAGAACACGGTGACGCCAGAAAGGCAATCGAAATTCTTCGTCACGCCGGCGAACTGGCCGAACGAGAAAACGTCGATACAGTCGTCGAGGAACACGTTCGCGATGCCCAGGAGTGGGCTGAAATCGATCGGTTCGAGGAGCTTCTCCGTGGATCGACGACACAGGTCAAGTTCATCCTCTATTCGCTCGCGCTGCTCACCGAAGAGAATCCGAACGAGGACGGGTTTTCGACCAACCGTATTTTCGAACGGTATCAGGCGACGACAGAGAAGGCTGATGCGAAGACTCTCAGCGAGCACCGCGTCTACGAGCTGTTGAAAGAGCAGGCATTCCTCGGCGTCGTTGAATCAACTCGGACCGGGGGTGGCCGGGGTGAAGGCAGTTATCTCGAGCATCGGCTGGTTCAGGACACCGGTATCGTGCTGAAATCTGTCCTCCGGGATAGCCGGCTGGAAGACCTGGCCTAGCTCCCGTCTCGGTCGCTGACCACACCCCTGATCACGAGTGTATCTCTCGATACGTCGGAAACGTGGGGTGGGTGATCCGAGGTCGTCTTCTACTCCCAATAATCGACTTTGGCCGGGTGACGAAACGACGGAAACATGGGGGGTGTGATCCCCTCGATCGTGGCTGCGTTCCCTCCACCGACCTCCAGTTACGACGGAAACGTGGGGTGGGTATCTTCTCTTCGCGTTTCACCTGTCTGGGCTGACCGGACCCATTCACACTGAGGGGTGTGGGGTGAGCTGAACCCATTCACACTGTGGGGTGTGTTTTCATTCTCAGAGCAATTTCGGACGAAGCGGAATCCCTTCCCAGCGGTTGTGGCAGCGTTCACAGAGCGCGACTAAATTCGAGGGATGATGAGCTAATTCGAGTTGGTCCTCGTCGAATCCCGAGAACGGCTGAATATGATGTACTCGCGGCGTATAGCCGAGTTCACTTTCGTTACGGCCACACCCTTGGCAGGTTCGATTATCTCGCTCCAAGACCTGTTCACGCCGCTCTTTCCACAATGGTCCATAGTTCGGAGTTGATTCCCAATCGTAGGTCGCTGTTTCCTGTTGCCATTCCCACTTACACTCTCGACTACAGAAATGGCGATCCGCTGATTCGATATCGTACTGAATTCGCCTGATGGTCTCGCCGCAGTTTGTACACTCCGTCTGCGGACGATTTTCTATCTGCCATCGCCCTCTACATTCCTTGCTACAGAAATGGTTTGTCTGATCGTCTCTAAGCTTCTTTTCGTATCGTTTGAAGTCCGTCCCACAGTAGTCACATTGGAGGACGATCCTGCTGTCCATTTGTTCAGACCGCCACTTCCCGTGACATATTTTATCACAGAAGTGGTGCTCTGCACGCTCCACTACCGACGGCGGTCTTGAGACTGTATCTCCACAGAAGTCACACTCAACTTCGACGGGCATAGATCGGCATCTCGCCGACCATTAGCCACCGTCATCACTGATGAATGTCCGGGGTTACTCGTCCGGGTTGACCGGTCCTTTATATTTGGACTTCACCGATTTACCTTCTCGCCACTGCCAGTAGTAGTAGCGGTTGTCGTTAATCTCCTTGATCGTGATCGTGGCCTTCGCCGGGACGTCGTCCGGCAGATCGTCGGGGCGTTCTTCGATCTCGTTTTCATCTGAGTCCTCTTCGAGACGTGCCTCGCGAGCTTTGTGCTCAGCTAACTCTTCAGCGTAGCGGGCAACGTGCTGGAGCTGTTCAGAGGGGTACTCGTTGAGCGTATTGACGAGGTCTGTCGGGAGTCCCGCCGGCGGCGTCGGTGGTTCGTAGGACATCAGCGGTCGCCTTGTGTTAACCAACAAAGTGCGTATCGGCATAGATTTGTTGGTTAATCAGATATCGACTCGTCACGGGTTGAAGAGTATGAATAGCAAACTATTCAAAAATAGCAACCCGGGAACGCTGTCGATGTCAAACCAACGGCAATCAATTAAACCTCACCGTGGAGGAGGTCGATAATTCAATTGCTGCTGTGAAACTCACGAGCATTCTCTTTCTGACTCACGGTAGGAAACGTCGAGATCGAGATCGTCGTACATACGATCGAGCATCGCAAGTGCCGACTGAAACGTCGCATAATGCTCCCGCATAAACGCTATCGTCTCGCGCCGAGAGATGACTGGATATCCTTCGACGTGGTCGGGGTCGAGCACGAAACGCTCGTCGAGGACGACTTGGTGAGGGCCTTCAAACGAGTCCTCCGGTCGACGCTCAAATCCTGTCGGGATTCCAAATCGTTCGAAAAAACGCTGCCAGGCGTCGACATCCTCCTCGAGGACGGCAAGAAAGAGCGGGTAGTCGTCGGGGTCGCGACCGACCTGGTAGCCGCCTTGGGTCCACACGTAGACGGCGTCCACCTGTGTAAAGGCGAAGGGCCAGTCACCGAACTGTGGGAGTACGTACGCCTCTTCGATGGACGGTGGATTCACGGCGCCACTCGTGGCCAGCAGGTCTCGTGCCGCCTTACGGATGCGATCGTCGGTCACGAACAGTCCGTCATCATATCGAAGATACCCTGCATCCTCTAGTTGATTGACTGCTTGTCGAACCGTTTCGTAGGGGGTGTGGAGATGTTGGGCTACCGTTCGGATCGAATCTCCAGGATTGACTGCGAGCAACACTCTAGCAGCAGTCTCATCAAACGGTTCGTACATCTAATAATTACCAATATCGTGGTAACAGTCAAATAGATTACTACACTTTCGGCTATGCCGTTCTGAACGGCCTATGCAATCCGTCTGACTGACTCAAGTCCCGAGACACCAGCCAGTCTGTCTCTGATCTCCTCCACGCCAATTGCCGTAGCCCACCGGACCGTAATTTCGACGGTAATGAGTGTGGCTGACAGCTGTGGCTCGATACTATCCAATTCGTCAATCGTGACGTCATCGATAGTTTCGGGCCGCGAGAGACGCTTCTCAGCGTCAGTGACGAGGTCCCCATCTGCGCTGCAGGGGATTCGAATCGTCACGACGGCAATTGTCGTCGAGTCTAGGTCGGTGGTATTGGATACTGCCATATTTTCATCTCCGTTAAGGCGCGTCTCACGGGCCAGATGTTCGACAGCTGTACTCCGCGCGAGGGACGATTCGAACGTCCGTCTCGGTCGTGGCACGACCGTGTGTTTCCGAACTCCACCACTCGCGCATCCTCAAAACAAAAAATACGGACAGGGTTAGGTCGGCTCGAACGCCTCGATCTCATCGATGATCTGCTTCGGCTTCTCGGCGTGTTCGATGAACGAGAGGACGTTCTCCGACCATCCCGAGATGTTGTAGACGTTCTCGTAGCCTTCTGGCGTCACCAGGTCGCCGTAGGCCGCGAGATCGACGAGATACAGCGCGGTGTCCGTAGACACCTCGTCCCGATACGCATCGAACGCGTCCTTGACCGTCTGGGAATCGCGGGCCGTGAACGGCGTGTTGTCCCAGATCTGCATATCGGTGAAGACGACGATGCGTTCGACGGGCTCACCTCGCTCGCGGAGGTAATCGATTGTCTTCCAGCCGTTCGTCGAGTTCCCGACGTCCTCGTCGATCGCCAACACCGCCGCTTGGCGCTGCAGGACTGGCGTGTCGACGTGCATCGGAACGGTCTGGAAGTCGTCGCCGAACCCGCCGACGTCAGCACCCTGGTCGGCCAGGATCGCACCGAACAACGCACCGATCTCCTTCAGTCGGAGCGTGCTGTTCGCGGACAGCCGCTGATCCATCGATCCCGACAGGTCGACCGCAACAAAGGTATCGCCGAATCCGCCAGGTACCGTCTCGACCGCGACATCAATTGCGTCTTCGAGCCACTGCTCGACCGCCGGTGCCTGGACATCCGCGTCTTGCAGCGCGGTGTAGGCCTGGTAGTACCGGAACGGGTACAGCGGTGCGTGTCGGACGGCCTCCAGGTCGAGGTGATCCACGACGGTGTCCTCCGGAACGCCGGCTTCGAGCATGTTCCGGAGGTTCCGGATCGACGCGAAGATGGGCAGCGTGTACTCGCCGTCCTCGATGAGCAGTTCCCAGGCGGCTTGGGTGTTGCCGCGCTCGGAGATGACCGTCTCCCACGTGTTGGGCGCCGGCAACGGGTCGACGTCGGGATAGTCGTCGAGGCCGCCACGCATGAACCGCTCGAAGAGCGCTTCCTGCTCGGCGTCGACGGGCGTGGGGTGGACGCGGTTGAAGACGTCGTGCAGCGTCACCTCACGCCGCGACAGCTCGTACTTGCCCAGCGTGTAGGCGTCGGCCATCTCCACCAGCGCGTCCTCGATCCCGCGTCGAAGCGGCCACGGCGCAGTCCCGCCGAACAGCTGATCGTGGACCGCGAGCGCGGTGGCCGTCTCGTCCATCCGCTGGATGATCGCTGGTGCCCATTCACGGATGAGCGACTCAGGGGAGTCGTCCTTGAATCGGTCGTCGTTGGCCGCCAGTACGAGTAGCACTTGTGGGATGTCCCGCAAGTAGAGCTCCTGGCGTGCATAGGCCGCGAGCTTCAGAACGAACTCCGGGTCCTCGTTTGCGGCGGCATCGAACTGGCGAACGACAGCAGCGAGCTGTTCGTCATCGGTCTCGTAGAACGAGCCCTCCAGCAGCTGGTTGATCGTGCGCTTGTACAGTGCGAGTCGGGGGTCGGCAGGCTCGAACGCTTCCCCACCTTCGTAGTTGGTGGTCCGCGTTGCCTCCGCGACCGTTTGCTTTGGCGTGTTGAATTCCATCCTATCACCCGGAGCCGCAATAGGCGACTCCGATCGCAGCTGCCCACACGCTCTGTGAGCAGCGAGTCTCGGGAGCAAAACGTCCCGAACCAGCTCGCATCGCTCGGCTGGACGTTCCCGGCACGATTCGAACGTGCGACACCCGGCTTCGAAGGCCGGTGTCCTCGTGAGGGGCGAAGGCCCGACCGAGGGCTCGTCAGAGTTCACTCTGACGGTGCTCTGTCCTGACTGAGCTACGGGAACACGAGTGGCCGGACAATTCCTGGAGCGAACGACGGGATTCGAACCCGTAGAGTGCCATCGACGTAGCGCTCCAGATCGACGGCCACTGGCGACACGGCGACCGGAAAACTGTCGGAGCGGAACCGGTGTCGAGCGTCCTCTCGGACGCTCTTTGTCCGGGATGTTCTCGATGGACTGCGCCACCGACAGGATTTGAACCTGCGAGTTCCTAGCGAAGCAACGCTCCGACTTGACGGTCGCCACGTGCGGTCGGGCAACCGGTGGTGCGACGGGCTATGACTCCCGTTGGTGTGCTTTGCGGGCGAAGAAACGCACCACCTCGACGACCACACGCTTGGGGAAAGCCGACCGTGACAGCGTCACAGATCCGTGGCTGCCCGCTATGTCAGACACGGAAAAACGCTGTCAGGGCCAGCCTTCCCGAGTGCTCCCGAGGGGAATCGAACCCCCGACCTCCACCTTGAAAGGGTGGCGTCTCTCGCCAACGGAGACTCCGGGAGCGCAGTAGGGACGAAATCAAGCGCTGAGGTGCGGCGGACACCCACGGATTATCGCAGGCGTTCGAAGCCCTCGAGTTGCCCGTGCGTGAACGTCACTTGATACGTGACGAGTGTATCGAGATCCTCGAAGGAGTGTTTGAGCTTGAAGCGGCCGTGGTAATCCTCTCGTTCGATCCAGCCGTCGTGGACTCGGTTCCGACTGCCGGCCATGTAGCGAAAATCGTCCTCGTCGACGTCGTCACGGCTCGCGTATGGCCGGTCTTCCGGCGGGACCGCTTCGGTGTGCCACTCCTCTTCGAGGAGCCGACCGTCCGCCGTAATCCGAAATGTGGTCATGGTCGGTCGATCGATGCCTTTCGTCTGCCAGTCGACGTCCTCGGCAGGAGCAAGCCCGTCGGGGTACTCCGGTAGGTGGACGTCGTCGTAGAGTTCGACTGTATCGAATAGTCCCATTGTTGTCCTCCATTGCGGGACCAGGAGTCGAACCTGGGCCTCGGGGATATGAGCCCCGTGGACTGCCATTATCCTATCCCGCAGCACACAATTCGGAACTCACTCATGGACATCTCTCAGTTCTCCACAGCTGTCCGTCCCTCAGTCTCGTCGGCTGGAAGTGAGAGGTCTCGGACTGTTGGAGAATGCTCCAGCCCGGATTCGAACCGGGGGCTCGGCCGTGAGAGGGCCGTGAGTTTGGCCGCTACTCCACTGGAGCGGGGTGGCCTCTCTCTGGAAGGGTCATCGGTCAATGGGACGGGCAGGATTCGAACCTGCGTGTTCTCGTTACAAGTGAGATGAAGGAACTCTCACCGTCGCACCGGGTCTCCGGTGAAAACTCGGTGAGAGTGTGTGAATGCCAGGCTCTTCCACCGTCCCGCAGTCTCCCCGGCACGACTCGAACGTGCGTCTCCTCCTCTACAGGGAGGTATCGTAGCCGCTAGACCACAGGGAGAAAATGTCGCCGCGAGGATTCGAACCTCGGAAGGACCTACGCCAGCGGGTCTGAGCCGCTTCTCGTTGACCACTTGAGTACGGCGACGTAACGGTGAAGCGAGAATTGTCTCCCAGCACGATGGCTGGATGCCGCCACCAGGATTCGAACCTGGGAAGGACTAACCACACGGGTCTCGACCGTGTCCGTTCGACCACTCTGGCATGGCGGCGCAATTCGAGAATCGCCAGCAGCTCTGCGAATCACTTCGGTACGCAGCGGCGGGAGAGCGATTTGAACACTCGTGTCCTTGCGGACGCTGCGGTTCCAACGCAGTCCTTTGACCAAGCTAGGGAAACCCCGCCAACGGTGAGACGGAGAGTCGAACTCCGAAGCCTCGCGGCTCTCGGTTTCAAACCGAGCGCGGTCGCCTATCCGCATGTCTCACCATCTCCGTCGGAACTTGCTCCGATGAGCCCGCCTCGCGTTTCTCACCGGGACACCGGAAGACGCGCCTTACTCAGCTTCTGACCCTCGCTACCGAGGCGAATGTGCTCATCAGCACCCAGCCACGGCAGGGATGGATGGCGGTCACCTCGTTCCGTGGAAGTATGCGCCGTCCTCGGTGACACAGATTTCCACGCTTCCAATCGTGTCGATGGACGTTGTTTCACCGAGCGGGACGTGACGGAACGCTTCCTTCTCGCAGGCAGGGCAGACATTCGTTGTCATGACGCCGCGACCCGGATTCGAACCGGGAGACCGATAGCAGACGGCCACGGCATAGCAGGCCGCTGGGTTCCCCAATACCCAGTCGCGGCACAGTGAGCCGGCGCGGATTCGAACTTCGGTCCTGTGCGCCCAAGGCACAGATCGTCGTCCGCTGGACCATCGGCTCACTGGACTGCCGAGCGTTCGGCAGTTGATTATCTATCTGTACGACTTTCCAACTGCGCAACCGCGACCGAGTAGTCGTGGTTGCGCGTCTCATCGCGGGGGCGTACTTCGGGTGTTCCCGGGAATACCACACCGGCTCATGTAGGTTGCAGACCCTGCTGGGCCCAGCATCGTCGGAACGATCCAGCTGATCGCACCACCGGGCTGCCTACCTCGATGGGTATCCCCACGTGGCCACGCCACGCATCCACGCCGACGCCGGGATTTGAACCCGGATCACGGCCGTGACAGGACCGTATGCTCGCCGGATTACACCACGTCGGCATGTCGCCCCGGCCGGAATCGAACCGGCGACCTCCGGATTCAAAGTCCGGCGTCCCTCGCCAGCGGAGACTCCGGGGCTCGACGTAGCCGCAGCTCTCGCTGCGGGGCTGTTGGCTAACGACTTCCGTACGCTCAGCGCGGACGGAGCCCGTTCGCCCCTGTATCGAACGAACGGAAACCAAGCAGCCGCGAGCCTGGCATCCCGCACTCGCATCAGGCTGTGTCCTGAGCGAGTACTGAGCACAGGCAGGCGGCAATCCCGTGTTCCTCGACCCGTGACGGGTAGTCCGTATAGGGGCCGAGTTATGCGGGTGAGAGTGTCCGGCCGTCGCCGGATTGCGTCGAACTCTCGTATTCGAAGTCGACGTGGATCCGGCGGTTTGCGCCCGGGCTCTTCGCACGCTGATCTTGTAGGCACTCGCCGAACACGGGACCCGCGGCTAAGCGAGAACGAGCACGCCGCGGGGTGAGGCGAGTGATGATCATCGTGTTGAACTCTCTCGGTTTGAGGGGTGTATCGGACGTCAACCTGGAATATCGTGGCAATTGTATTAAAATTAGTTAGGGTGTGTTACCCACAGACACGCCAGTCACACTCCAAGATGCGGTTGCACACGACGTTTAATGTCCTAGCATTGGCTGTCGTCGATAGCCGGACGCTGGCCGGTGTTCTCGGTTGGACCCACAGAAACTATTTACACCAACCTGCTCTCTGTGGCGATAGATGAGTGGCCGACCGTTGGTTCGGTTCTAGCCGGGAGCCCAGTCACACGGCGTGACTGACGGTTCTCGGTTAGATACCAATGACCGAGAATACCGACTCAAACGAATCTCAGAAGCCAGGGAGTGCAAACAGCAGGTGTTCCAACCCTACCGAACAGCGATCATCCTCCGGATGCCAGTGCAGTGGTGCTTCCCCGCCGTGCGATGCATGTGACACCACCCAGTACGACAAACTCCACGAAGTCTCCCTTGGTGAGCGGGCGTATGATGTGTGTGGAGATTGCCTCCAGCTCCTCGTTGACGACGTCGAGGAGTACCACTGGTGGGATCGCCTGACTGAAGCGCACTACAATCGCGCTGCGGAGTTTCTCCGCTCCCTCGATGCAGTCTGGTGCGTCAAGGATCAGGCGTACGCTGGCGGGGAACTGTGGGTCCACACGCCCTATTGCGATGCTGCCGTCGTCAGAGATGTGTGTGACCACTTTGGGTTCCAGATTCGCTGGTTTAGCGTTGTATACCCCGTTGACGATGGCTTCGAGTGCGTCTCAGAGCATGGGCCCTGTGTCGAAATCAACCTCACGTTCACGACCCACCGTTCGGATCCACTCCCGCTTGAATACGACATTCAGAACGACGTGACGTACCACGAGATCGAGTGGCTTGACGAGTATCGGCGCCTGTTCACGTCGCCTCCCGAGTAGTTCGGACTCGCAGATCGAATTGCCTCTCCAAAATACGGTTGCACAACTGTCTCACTATTTGACGACTCGATCTGTGCGCCAAGAGTCTGTATTCCACTCTACCCGATATGATTATGAATACATCGGAGAGATGGGAATCTATGCGAGTGGACGGTGCTACGGGTTATCGACTGTTTGCGGGATCGGTCCTGCACGGTTGGCGAGTTGGCCGATGCAATGATAAACGCAAATCGTGCGAGACTTTATCCGTTGGCAGAGCCAAGATTTGCCTGACCAATGAGTCTGGACGACGCGGTTGAAGAGGCTCTCGCAACATACGGGATGTCGCGGAGCGAAGAGGCCGAAGAAACCGGCCGCACGGTCGCGACGCTCCAAGACTAGCGCACGCCGCTTACTCGAGAGTCCGAATTTTCTCTGCGAACTCCGCCTTCGATAGCCCAGGGGTTTCCATTAGCTCGGGGTTGTCGGTGCGCTCAACCGCCTCTTCGACGAATTCGATCCAGAGCTCCTCGTGCGCTGTTGCGTAGACTGTTTTCGCTTCTGCGGGATACATATCCAGCTCGTATGCCGTCAGGTCGATCTGGACCTCGTGTTTCCGCTCAAGCGTTGTCGCTCCGAAGTCAGAGAGATGTTTGAGTAGCACATTCTTCCGACGAACCGTTAAGAGACGCTTTGACTCATTAATATATTCGTTTACCCACTCCCGCCAGTCGTATGTCTCTGAGTCGATTTCCACGGAGGTCTCTGGCATCGAGAAATCGGGAGCAATCCGACGGAGGTAGAACTGAACCAGGGCAACAGCAGTCCGATGGTTGGCATTCGGAAGCGCGTGTTTGAGAATGAGATTTGAGGCGAGACGGCCTGCAACATCAGTCGCGTCGCCCTCCCACGACACCCGGTTGAGCGCGTCTGGGAGTGCATCGATGTCGATGTTCTTGTACGCTTCAACAGGAACTCCTTCTTCTTCCTCGTTCTGGGCTATGAGCGCTTGATAGATCTCGAGGAGCCGGGCAACGATGGTACCGTTATCAGCACCCATCTCAGAGAGTGCCTCGCCAAAATCGAATTCGAGATCGCCGACGTCCCCACCACCGACGCGAGACGTATAGATTCCGAAAAACTCGCTGTCAAGATCGTACCTGCGAACCTTCACCGCCACGTCATCGTCGTACTCGACAATCCTGGCAACGATCTCTGATGGAGCCTCGTGGACAAAATCAAGAGAGAACTGATTGTCGCCCGGATGGTGATAATAGACGTGACCCATCTACCTGATTCGCTGTACTTGGAGGAGCATCTTAATTCACGCTACCTTTCGGACCGACCTGGCATCAGGATTCCATCGAATCGAGTCTCTCCCAGTCGACGTTGATTCGGAGATGATACTCACTGTCCTAGCATCCCTGTTCGCTTCGCGTTGGGTCGAGAAGCGGATACCCGCTTGTGAATGACTTGAGGAGCGTCTCACGCGCCGGGAGGTCGATGCCGAGCTGGTCGGCGAGGTAGACGATCCGCTTGGTCGCAACGCCGTTGTCGGGTCGCTGGAGGCACTCAACGACCGTCGCCCACGAATAGTCTCGATCCTCCGCGACGATTATCGCCTGTACGAGTTCTCGGATGCCACCACAGAGTTCGAGATGGTCGGTACAGTCAACGGTCGTCTTTTCCACATCTGCGACGTTCACGGCGCTGTCCTCGATGAGCCTCGACTCGTAGCCGAAGAATTTGATCTTGAGCGGAGCGGCTACGTCCGTGAAGTCGGTCAGTCAGGCTAACCTCCAGGAATAACGGCAGACTATCGCTCCCTATTCTCTGACAACCACTCCTAATCTGGACGGGGCGCGTCCTCGTACTTGACCATCTTCTCGGGCTTATCGGCGATGGTGTCGTAGATCTGCTGAAGTGTCTCCTCCGCGGCAAGCAGATTGTGCGTCTCCAAGAACTCGCGGCCGTCTTCGGTGAGGCCGTAGAACTTCCAGGGATACCCCTGCCGGCGCTGGTCGTCGTCCAAAGCGACCTCCGTGACGATGCCGGCGTCGATCAGCTTCTGGATGTGCTTGTAGACGGTCGCATCGCTCACACTGGGATTGAGCTCCTCGAGTTCGTACATCGATGGGAGCTGTTGAGGGTGAGCGAGAATATCGCTGATAAGCGAAAACCGTGTCTGCTGTGTAATGAAGTGGATGACTTCCCGTGGTGTCGTGTCGTCACCGACACCCGAACCAGCCTCCATAACGATGTATTCGACCGGGCATAGTAAAGTAGTTTACTCGAGAGTAAAGTAGTTTACTCGAGAGTAAACTACCGAGCCGGCTCACTATGATGAGTGTGCCGCCAAGCGAGTAGGACAGGACAATTCACTGGCCCTCACGCTCTTCCCACTCCGGACGTGGTGTCGGGGATGGGAGTTCGTCAACCTCAGTTCGAAGTTCGTCCTCTGTCGTCCACGGGAAGCACCGTTCGTGGAGTTCGAATTTGCGGAACTTGTTGAGATGGACCCAACTGTACGTTGCCGGCTCTTCGTCCTCATCTGCCCGCTCGTCGATCACATCCCACACCTCCTGTTCGTCGATGTCAAGACCCTTCTCCTGTGCGCGCTCTATGAGCGACTCGACGTTTGCTTGGACTTCATCCGCCGACAAACCGTCTGTGAACGCTATCTCAAGGGCGGCCTGAATGACGTGCTGTGGCGAGTCAAGGTTCTCGTCAGTCACCCACGCGTAATCACGCGGGAACACGTACGACTTGTCGAAATACGGTGGGTCATCGATCTCGCCCAATTCAGGCGCCTCCCCACCACTCTCCTTCTCGAAGACACCGACGATGTAGTCGCTGTACGTCGCGAGCAGCGAAAGCATGATATCGAACGTATTGAGCCGGTCAGTCGGAAGCTCGAGGAGATCGCCCATGATGAACGGATACGCACCGAGCTGCTTTGTCAGTTCGTTCTGGACGGCGCGAAGCCGACGGATATAGGGGTCGCGATAGCTTCCCAGGATGAAATACGATGTCCGCTGACTCCAAAGATACGGCAATTCACGCTGGGTGAACCGCCATATTTCCCGTTTCTCTGCAGGCTCAAGTTCGATGCCCCCCACGGCCTCGTGAACAACGGCCATAATCTCCCCAGCGTCCGGCGGCGGGCTTGGGTCGGTCATTAGCTGCCGATTCAAACCACAACACCTTATCCTTTCTGAATCACTTTGATTTTTTCTGATTTAACCAACTTGGATGACCCTAACTGTTATAGCGCCCCTCCTCGTATCGTCACGTATGAGCGAAACCGACACTGGCGCGGCCGATGCGGGGCCGTTCGCGGAACAACAGCGGCTGTTCAAGCTGTTGTCCCAGGATACGCGCCATCTCATCATTCAGGAGCTGCTGGGCCATCCCGCCCATCTGATGTCGCTCGCCGAACTCGAGTATATGACCGGGAAGAGCCAGGCGGCCATCAAAGACCAGTTGGAGACGTTGATCGACGCCGGGCTCCTCGCACGCCACACGTACGAACCAAGCGAGGGGAAACGTGATCTCCCTTCACAGTTCTACGGGTTCACCGAGCGGGGGGTCGAGGTCCTTCACGACTACAAGTATCTCCGTGGGCTTCCGGTCGCACGTGCCCTCTACGAAAACACGCGGAAGACCGAGAAAATCGAGCGCCACGAATCGGCCCCTCGCCCGGAGCTTCCGGATGTCGTCGCGGAAGCCCTCGAGTTCGACGAGCCCGATCTCGACGCCGTCGATGGTGGCACAAACCCATAGTTCGTCGTTGAACAGCACCGTTCTCGACGCTGCAGAGAAGGTACGCCGACTTCGTACCTATGTCAGGACTCCGTCGGCTCCAGCGTGGCTGGCTCGACGTTGATTCGGAGGCGATACGTACTGTTGGTCGATCCGGTGTCGGGCCGCGTCGGGTCCAGCAGCGAGTAGCCACTTGTGAACGACGCAACGAGTTCCTCGCGGGCGGGGAGGTCGATGCCGAGCTGGTCGGCGAGATAGACGATCCGCTTGGTCGCAGCGCCGTTGTCGAGGCGTTCGAGGTACTCGCCGACGGTGTCCCAGTTGCAACCCCGTTCGTCGGCGGTGCGCATCGCGGTCGCAAGTTTCCGAAGACCACCACAGAACTCGGGGTGGTCCGCACAGTCGACCAGTGTCTTCTCCAGGTCGCTGACCTGAACGGTCGTACCCTCGATGGATGTCGGCTCAAAGCCGAAGAATTTCTGCTCGGTGACTGTCGTGACACGGTACGGGACGCCGTGGATCTCCCTGCTTTGCGCTCGGGTCGGCGTGACGACGTACACCGTCCGGGGAACCTGTTCGGTCAGCCCGTGGTGGCTGAGGGCGCTGTAGTAGCCGATGTACATCGGCTCGGCGACGTGGGCGGCGATGAGGTACTCGTGGGTGGTGTACACGGCCTCCTCGCCGGCAGTGAGTGGAATGATGAGATACGTGCCCGGGAAGAGCCGGTCGAGCCAGCCCTTCTCGGTGAGCCGGGAGGCGATCTCGCGGGCGGTGTTTGGGGGGACCTCCAGGGTCGTCTCGATGTCGTCGACGGAGATGATCTGGTGCCCCGCGCCAGCGAGTTGTGCAAGGAGTCGACTTTCTCGAGTCGAGAGACCCTGGCGTATATTTTGCGATTGTTCTATGATACCCATACCTGCGTTTCTTACATAGAATATAGTCTCAGACCTGCTTTAGCCTTGCCTCATCCTTCTTAGCTTCCTTAACCAACACAAAATCATCAAATAGATATGTGTTGGTTAAGAACCGTGGAGACTGTGGATGAACAAATCGGATGTGGCAGATTCTGTCGGCAGTATCTTCCAACCCCGTCTTCTGGCTGGTCCAGCTATTGATGTGACATTGGATCGAGTTCGAATTAGTCATTCGATACAAAATCCCGATCGTATTCAAAAACAAGGTGGAGGGGCTTGTTGACGTGCCCACAGCGTTGACTTGCCGGCACTACGAGACACAGGTATGAACCCACGCGATATCATCTGTCGAGACCATGATTCACGTGACGGTGAGGACCCGCTGCGCGTACTGGTGGATACCGCGTCACTGAACGAGCAGCTCGCCGATGGTAACGATGCCGCCCAGCGGGTACTCGACTATGCAGCGAACCGCGAGTTCGAATTCATTCGGTCGCCAGACACGCCACGGCATGAGGAGCTTGAGTGTATCCCACCGTATACAATTGAGACGGCAGAGAACGGGGCTCGAGTTGTCCGGAGCGATGATGATGGGCAGCAAACAACCACGTCATTCTCGTATCTGTTCGGATATCAGGAACGGGCGATTCGGCGGACTACAGCACGAGTCTTCTCCGATGACATCGACGCGTATGCGACCGAAGTAGAGGACGTCACCGAACGAGAGCTGGCGACAGTCCGGCAGGTGTTCGTCCACGCCGCGCTCAACCATCGTGATGAGGGACACCTGTTCATCACGAACCGAACGGTCCTCCTCACCAACCGACGGTGGTTCGAAGCGCACTTCCCCGGTGGGCAGTTGAATATCATGAGCCTCGGCGAGGCAGTCGAGTATCTCGGGCTCTATATCCGGTATCGGGAGCAGTTCTACGCTAGTCCGAACCTCACCGTCGGAATGTTCGGCTGGTACTGGCATCTCTTCCGGGCGTTGGTTCCGCGGTATCACGTGGAGGCCGACGCGGCTGACGACTATCTACGGGGGTTTAGCATCCGATTTCAGAACTTGCTTATCGCCGTCGATGAGATCGGGTATCAGTATTTCCAGGAGCCAGATAACCGGACGCAGCTCAACGTCCAGTACCATTTCGACAATGCGATCTCCCTGATCACCGGCGTTTTCGATACACTAGCCCTCAAGACCGCGGAGAAGTATGCTATCGACGACATTCGCAAAGAGTTCATTTCGCTCTCGAACAACCGGGGACGGGACTTTCTGAATGAAGTACGGGAGGCAAACACCGATCTTCGTGATCACATCGCGGACCACATGGCGTACATCAATCTGGTCTATGTTCTCCGACCGCTCGTAGTCCATCGCGGAGGATATCAGGACAGTCTCCTCGAGGATGCTGATCAGGATTGGACAGCGGGAGTCATTCCGCTTGACCGGTTCAATGAGGCAGATCGAGATGCCTTCGAGCGGTACTACCGCGAGATAGATGACGATCCCTTACCCTATGATCCGCTCACTGAGTGGGGATTGTATCAGGCAGACTGGGCTGATGCGGGCTACATCGAACCATACCACTTCATGAAGGCCGCAGTGAAGACGCTCATCCAGTTTGCTAATGCGTACCTCCAGTTGCTCGGCTATCCGGATTTCATCGAGCAACACAGAGAGGACGATCAGGGGGCGACGTTCATCGATACCTGTGATCGAATCCGTCAAACCGGCTTGACCGGCTTCTATCAGGTGTTCCCGTAGCTATCTCCGACAGTCAAGGGAACTGACTGAAAGAGACTGTAATAGACTGTAATAGGCGTCTTCAGCTCTTCCTGAACGGTGTGGGAATCCCACCCGCAGTAAAGCGAGCGACTGCTCCGCAGCTGGGACACTCATCGACGAACGCACAGACTCGAAGCGAGGTTTCTAACTCACGAACGCTCCCGCACACGGAACACTCGTACGCGGTGCGATACCGGACTGATGGACGGTGCTGTTGCCGTCGTGTGTGGGAGGTCGCTGTCGGTGTCGCCCTACCGTGAGACGCTGCTGTCGGGGATCGCTCCTGGTTCGTCATGGATTGCTCGTGATCGAGCTGCCAGGCCGAATAGGGAAGCGTGTCATAGATGCGATCTGGCTTGCTGATTCCCACATCGAAAGTAGCAGGCTCGGCTGGGTCGCGTGCGTCATCTGATCGGGGCTCATCGACTGAGCTCCCGTCGACGTGTGATGTGTCTCGCTGACCCAGAGGATCCGTCTGTGCCCATACACCGAGTTCGACGGCCTCTGCCTGCTTGTAGAGCACGCCATCGATGGCGGCCGCCAGTTCAGCGAGTGGCTCGGAGATCTCGGACTCCCCGTGTTTCTCGACAGCGTTCTCGAACAACCATTCTCGGAGCGTCGCTGCGGTCTCTCTATCGACGGTGTACGATGGAACAGCGTTCATTAGTCTCTCACTCCGCCCCTCTTGGATGCGACAAACCACACACCGTCCCTATCCCCGTTGATGAGACTCCATCCAGGTGTTAGCGAGGTTGTGGCTGCGCGCGCAGCGACCGCAGGGAGCGAGCACGGAGCGGTGGGTGGGGTGGAGGGGCGTCCACGGGCGGTGGTCGCCACTAAAAACGGGGGTAGCGCCCCGCTCAGCGCAGGGTGTCCCGTTCCTCTTCGAGGCCGACACCCGGGTCGTCGGTGCCGTGTTCGGCTTCGTAGGCGTCGACGAGCTCCCGACTGTACCGCGCGATCCGGTTTCGGGACGTCGCCACGATCGTGCTCGCTGCCGCGGCGACCTGCTCTTGGGTGAGGTGCTTGCGCGAGAGCAGCCGATCCGCCGCGTACAGCGCCGACGCCGCGACGGTGCACCGTGGCGTTCCCGGCCCGACCGGCACCTGATCGCCGAGTTTCATCAGGTGTTGGGCCAGCCGCCACGTCCGCACCGCTCGCGCCCCGGGGATGGCGTCTTCATCGAGCGCGTCGACGACCGCCATCACGGCGTTGGGCCTGATGAGCGGCGCGTCGAACCCGCATTCACATCGGATCTTCCGCGCCGCAGCGCACACCCGCTCGTGGGGCGCTTTGGTGTGCGTCGCGACCGCGACGTCGATCTCGTCCCTGTCGACCGATGAGGCTCGCGCGGCCAGGAGGACGGCGCCGCCGGCGAGTGCCTCCCAGGCCATCCGCCCGCCCGGCAGCCGCGCTTCCGAGGCGCTTCGGAGGAACTGTGCTGCCATCTTGACGACGTGGTCCGGCAAGCTCAGGTTGCCGCCGATCATCTCGACGTCTCGCAGCCCCTCGTTGAGCCGCTTCGTCCGCTTGCGCTTCTCGCCGAACTGCATCCGCTTGTGCCACTTCCGGAGGCGCTGGACCTTCTCCCACTGCTCGTTGCTCAGGGGATTACCGCGACCGTCGGTGCTCCGCCCGATCTTCGTGTGCAGGCCCTTGTCCGTCCGCAGCGGGTCCACCGTCTCGATGCTCTGGTCGGCGTCTCCGACCAAGCCCAAGTCGTTCAGCGTCGGGCTCAGGTCGACCCACTCGTCGGCGACAATCAGCCCGCAGTCCGTGCAGAACGACTGCTCGTCTTCGGTGATCACCTGGCCCTCACACTCCGGACAGGCCGACCGCCCCGACGGTTCGTGTTCGACCGTCGACTCGTGACCGCGTTCCTCGGTGGTCGTACTCTGTACGTCCGAAACCGTCTTTTCGCTCGCGTTGTTACTCGTCATTGCAGTTTCCCGAAGGCGCTCACCACAGCGCCCGACTCCCCGTGTTCCAGCACGGGGTTTCCTCGACGTCACGACCGACAGAGCCGTCTGCGCGCTCTCGCTCGCGCCTTCGCGAGCGCCCTACCGGGCGCGAGCGAGAGCGCGCCCGCACGGAGGGACACAACCAGCGCCGCGCGCCGACCCGCCCGGAGCGAGCGACCAGCGGAGAAAGCGTGGGGGGTGAGCAGCCACGCCGCGCAACCCCCCGCGCTTTCCCGCTGGCGTCGAGGGCACATTCATTTTAGCCCGGCAGTCCGCCCGCTACTGCAGGCAGACCGCCCGGAATGGTCGGTCGCGAGCGACGCGGAGGGCGCCAGCGGCGAGCGGCGCGGGCCGTTCGAGAAACACCGGACAGCCGATGTCGTCGTTCGCTATCCCGAGCGCCAGCCTGGCGGACTCAGAAAGGGCGAGGCTGTCTCGACCGTTCCCCGATCCCGCAAGCACCGAGTCCAACGAGACGCGCAGCGTGGGTCGCGGGGCGTCGAGCGGTCGAGGACTTTCTTTGCTGTCTCCGATGCCACGCGAGCAGGGAGCAGTATCTCACGAGCAAACTCGACGGACGTGACCCTGATGGCTAAGGGAGTTAGCTGTCGAGATCCCGCTAGTGTCGGTGAGCCGGCCAGTTACAGATGTCTCCGTCGCTGATGTGGCAGAAACCCATTACTCGTCTTCGAGTGCGGCGTAGATATCCGCATGCCGCCGGCCGTCGAGGGCCCCCATCTCGAGGGCAATCTTTCGACGTTCGGCGTCGCTCTCGGCCGCCTGATACCGCTCATATAGCTGGCAGACCTCGGCATCAACCGCCGTCGCGTCACCATCGTAGACGTCGACGTCGTCGGGGGCAGCGAGATCGAGTGGCTCGTCTTCGAGATCCGCTTTGAGGAGGCGGAACCGCTGAGCGGTCTCGGCGCCGACCAGCTGCGTGACCGTCTCGAAGTCGAGTTGGTCGTCGTAGTACTTCGTCGCGACGAGCTCCTGGAACGGCTCACTGTCCGCGGTCTTGTCGAGATACTTGCGGAGGGCCTCGATGAGCAGGGCAGATCGGTTCGTGTCGTAGACCTCCGCAATAGCGTCGAGGCGCTCGACGAGCGACGCCGGCGAGTGAAAATGAACTCGCTGCAACTCGTCGCTTGGGTCCATACGATGCGTACGTTTCGGACAGACGCTGGTAACGGTTTCGGGGCTGTACAGTACACGCTCTGAGCGTCAGGAATCGGGAATGTCGAACTCAATCGTCACTCTGTGCGGGCAGCTCTGCCAGGAACCGGGTGGCTGCTGTCCCGATTCGGACGCCGTCGACGTTGTCGACGTCGAGGTCCGCTGTAGCAGTTCGAAACGGATACTCCTCAACGAGAACCCGATAGATAACGGTCCGAATAGTCTCCGAGCCATATCTGTCGACGACAGTCGCCATCGCTTCGTCTAGGTGGGCGTTTTGGTGGTCCACACGTGGGTTCTCTGCTCGCTCGAGAACAAGGTCGACGACGTCATCGATCGGTGGATGCTCGGGGTTCCCGGTGCGCTCACGAACGTCATAGAGGGGCTCAGAGTAGAGGTACTCCTCGTCGCCGTGAATGCCGTCAGCAGGAGCCTCGATACCGTGTCCCAGCAGGAACATCGGTTGGTCGAGGTGCTCCATGTTGGCCGGCTCGAGGAGGTCAGCGGGCTTGGCTGCGTCGATCGTTCGCTCTGGGTCACCATCCAGATACAGGTCGATCGTCGAGAGCTTGTCGAGGAACACGAACGTCGCGGCCGTGTAGCCCGGTCCGCGCTCGGCACGGGTCGCATCGAGCAGCTCTTTCAGCTGTGCGAGGTCCCGGAGGACGCTCCCCGGGGAGCCATCCGAATGCCGGTACACCTGCGCGACGCGGTCGGCGCCGCCATCCGTCTCACCGGGCTGTTCGACTCGTTGGACGAATCGGAGTTGACTCCGTGTCGACATCGGTACTCGCCGGCGTGTGTGCGCCGGCACCCATCGCCGGCGCAGAAACAACCTTTCCTGAATCGAGTGGGGTCTCTGGGATCTCGACGAATGGCTGTTACTGGGCAACTCAACCTGGTAAAAACGCCTTCATAGGAAGGTAGAGGCGCGCATCAAAAACGGAATCCGTGCCGTCATAGACGTCGTCAATCCGCGTGTTCTGGTTGGGATGGCTCTGTCATTAGTGCGGAACGCGCAGTCGACACAGTCCGTTCGAGTAGCTCGTGGACACTCTCACGCCGCCGAATGACCAGGCCGACTCCGAGGACGACGTACACGGCGGTATAGGCATAGAGGATGGCCATACTCAGGCTGGTCGCGGTTGGCTCGGCGTACGCTTGCACAATGTAGAACTCGGCGGCCACCTGCGTCACGAATAGGCCGAGTAACGCCAGCGCCTCGCGGGTGCTAATCTCGAAGTTCGTCAGGATGGCGATGGCGAAGAAGCTCTGCGCGGCGGTAATCCAGATCTCAGCGGCCTGCTTCGAGTCGAACGGGAGCGTCCCCACCTGCCCCGCGGAGATCGAATAGACGACCGCAAGCGTGCCGATAAGGAGCGTCCACTGGTTGAGCTTCGAGGAGATGAGGGCGTTGAATCCTGCAGTCGTCCGCGCCTTGTTCACGAGATAGGCAACGACGATCAACTCGGGGCTCTCCGAGGCCAAGGGAGCGAGCCACTGAATCATGAAGAACTTCGGGATTCCGTACTGGAGGCCCATATGTTCGAGGCCCTCTGCGAACGGGTGCACCGCCGTGAAGATAATCGCACCCGAAAACGCGAATCCGAAGAGGACGACGAGCGCCCGCGGGATCTTCGGATACTGCTGGAAGTATGCGGGAACACCCACGTGTTGCTCCGTCTCGTCAACACCGCCCCGGATCACCATAAGGAGATAGAGTAGGTACAGCCCGACGAGTACGACCGTGTCAAGCGGCCCGATCCCGCCACTGAGTGGAATGAGGAATGCGAACACGGTCGCAGCGAACAGAAAGGCAATCTCTAGTGAGATGCCCCGATCAAGCGTGACCACGTCTGCGAGCACGCCCGACCGAGGTTCGACCGCTGGGTCGGACGCCCGCTTGGCGCGGTAGATACTGAACAGCGCGATGCCCGACCAGCCGAGCCCGATAAGGATGCGGTTTGCGCCCGTCATGTTGGCGACTGCTAGGTTCGCTGCTTCTGTAGACCCGGCACCAGCCTGCCACGCATAGAGGGCATCGACTGCGTACTCCGGCGCGACTGCGAGTACGGCAAGGATGGCGATGGCGAACGCCTGTGGAACGTCTTTTTCGGCGGTTTCAGCCGCCCATGCAAGCAGGAACGCTGCCCCAAGGATCGAAACCCCAGCGATAAACACAGCACTGACCGGTGCTATGTTTGTTCCTGGGTGGACGGTTCCGTATCCTCCGTAGGAGATGAACACCCCGATCCACGGAACTGTTAGCAGGAGTGCAAACACAGCCGCAACGATCGGATGGCGAACTCGAGCAAGCATGAGGTTCCTGTGAATGAATGAACCTGCTCCGTATAATCCACAAGATAACACTGGCGCGACTAAATTCGTGGTCGTCAGAGTGTGAGACGGCAAAACCCCTCCCAAACCGGTGGTTCTCGAGAATCCGCGCTAGAGTGCTCGAATTCACCGATTTGCTGAAGATCACCGAAAGTAGGTTTTGTCGAAGACGCAGCTGATCGCTATTGATCCGAGTCGAGCACTTCGGTATGCGCTTCCGGTGCACTCCGTTTTACACTCTCGATACCCCGTTTCGCGCCTTGCTTCGAGCGATACCCCTCTCCGCTGTCCGCGATGATGTTTCCGTTTGAAGCGACGAGGCGCCACCGCCACTCGTTTGCGTTGTCCTGAAACACTTCGAATGTCGCGTTCTGAGCCATCGGTACTGATATTCCCCGTCCCAGACTATTAGACCCTCACCTCACACAGGTTACTCCATTTAAAATCTTCTTCTGCTCCCGAAGAAATACACCGTCGGTGGACTCTATGACGTCTTGAAGGGGTCAGCTGATGCAAAACCATTAGCGATGTCCCATCATAGCCCTCGGTACTGGACTATGTACGAGGACATTCTCTTCCCGTACGATGGGAGCGACGGTGCATCAGCCATCCTTGAGCACGCCGCTGACATCGCAGACTGGGTAGACGCCACGGTTCACGTCCTCTTCGTCGCAGACACGACGCGCGACTCCGTGACTGTCGTTGAGGGACGAACCGTCGACGCACTCGCACAACAAGGCGAAACCACGGTCGAGGAAGCGGCGGATGCACTAACAGCCCGAGGTGTTGACTACGACACGGACGTCGTCCAGGGGAACCCAGCACCGACGATTGCCGAGTACGCAGAGCGATACGACTATGACCTGATCGTAATGCCAACGCACGGTCGCGAGGGACTCTCTCGCTACATCATCGGCAGTGTCACCGAGAAAGTCATCCGTCTGTCTTCGATCCCGGTCCTGACGGCACGGATGCAACCCGACGAACGACTGGCGTTTCCGTATGAGAATATCCTCATTCCAACGGACGGAAGCACTGGGGCGGTACATGCCGCTGAACACGGGCTCTCGCTCGCGGCGGCGGTTGATGCGACCGTTCACGCACTGTCGGTCGTGGACGATGCCTCACTCGGGTTAGACGTCCGCTCAGCAGCCTCTGAATCGGACGGTGAACAGGCCGCGACCGACGCTGTCGATGACCTGGTATCGGAAGCAGACTCGTATGGTGTCCGGAACACCGTCACGCACATCGAACACGGGGATCCTGCGGAGGAAATCCTCGAATGCATCGACTCGAATGACATTGACGCCGTCGTGATGGGGACCACTGGGCGACGTGGGACGGATCGAATCCTCCTCGGCAGCGTCGCGGAGAAGACAGCGCGGTCTGCACCGGTACCTGTCATTACGGTCGCTAGGGAATCGTAACCCACGGCCTTCAGTTGTATAGTCGTCACCGGGCATCGTCTCAGCGATCGTGATTTTTTGCGTCGCCAAAGCCACAGCTGAGCAATTGTATAGTATGCCCTGTTCGTTGGGGGTCACTCGATGGAAGGCTCCAGCTCGTTCTCACCCCGTCGGCTACCGATGAACCATATTCTCCCACCTGGTGTAGCCGTCAGTCGCTCACGTCTCCCAGTCGTGACGATTCGCGTAAAGATCCGTCTTAGATGATGGTGATAACTCCGCCAAAGAAGCCGATCGTGACGACAAGTCGGCCAAGACTACCGACGAACGTCGCGATTGCGAACTTCACATAATCTTCTTCGAGGATCGAAAACGCGTAGATCGACAGCGTATCCGGGAAGAAGGGTACACACAGCGCGAGCGCTAAGCCACCGTATCCGTACTGCCGAGCGAGCGTCATCGTCCGCCGTTCCGACCACTCGAGAATGTCGAACCGAGAGCGACGTAACCACCGAACGACGGGCCCCGCGTGTTTCACCTCCTGACCGAGGTGAAACGCAACGAGACTACCAACGGCCTTTCCCGTCGCGCTTACGCCCATGATGACACCCAACCGAGTCCAGAGGGGTAGCCCGAGATCGAGTGGTGCCGCAAGCACAACCTCGCTTGGGCCGGGAAGCGCGAATGCAATCAAAAACGAATAGACGAAAATAATCCCCAATCCCGGCCAGCCCGTCGCGCTATCAATGGCGGCGTGGCCGTACTCCAGCAGTACGGTTGTAACCTCACTCAATGAGATGTAGAGTGGGCGCGGATTCGCGGAAAATCGGTTCACAACGGTGAGTGACGGATACATCTGGTTACTCACCGGTCGAACGCTCGACGGACAGTTTTTCTCGGGATTCGGTTCCGCCACGCGATTGGGTGTCCACCTCTCCCGTTTGAATCCGAACTTGCGTTATGCGGGTCTGGTCAACTGATTCGACCCGTAGTCGAACCTCATCACAGTCGAACGTTTCTCCCTGCTCGACTAACCTGCCCGCCCGATTAAACAGGAGTCCCGCGATCGTCTCGAACTCTTCCCCATCCGGCAGTTCTAGTTCGAGCGTCTCGTTGACCTCGCCAATGTCGACGTCTCCACGCACGAGCGCCGTCGTGTCGTCGAGTTCCGTAATCGGGGCTTGTTCCCGGCCTTCGAGGATTTCACCGACAATCTCCTCCGTGAGGTCTTCGACCGTCACGAGTCCCTCCGTCGTCCCGAACTCGTCGATGACCACCGCCATCTGCGTTCGCGACGTCTGCATCTCTTCGAGCAGTTCGTCGACGGACTTACTCTCAGGCATATGCTGGGGCGGGTCCAGTAGTTCGAGGTCGCCAACGAGCGTCTCTCCGGGAGTGCCACGCTGCTGTGCCCGGGTCAGTTCGTGTATGTCTGCAGTTCCGACGATGTTGTCGAGCGTTTCTGCGTAGACAGGGAGTCGCCTGTGCCCGCTTTCGAGACACTTGGTGATCGCATCGTGGAGCGTCTCCGTCTTCTCGATTCCAGTGATGTCCAACCGTGGAGTCATGACCTCCTTGGCAATCGTGTTTCGGAAGCGGAAGATACGCTGAAACATCTCTCGTTCATCTTCGTCGATGACGCCCTCGCGCTCGCCCGTCCGAATCATCTCCTGGATCTCATCGCGAGTCACGTACGAGTCCTCGATTGCCGCTCGTCCGCCCGTCACGCGATTGACGAGCCGTGTGAGGTAATCGAACACGATGACGAGTGGGAACAAGATGTACTCGGCGAGTTTGAGCGGGCGTGCGATCCGGAGCGCCCACGATTCGGTGTTCTCGACAGCGTAGGATTTCGGGGCGCTTTCGCCAAAAAGCAGGACGATTGCCGTAATCCCGAACGTTGAGATGAGCACCGCAGGCCCCGGGTCGAAGTAGAAGCCGACGATGGCGGTCGATATCGAGGACATCGCGATGTTGACCAGATTGTTGCCCACGAGAATTGTCACAAGTAGTCGGTGGGGGTTCGACTTCAGATCGGCAACCGTGATGGCACCAGGGCTGCCTTTTTCGACCAGTGCATCAATGCGGTGCTTGGCAAGCGAGAACAACGCAATTTCCGAGGACGAAAAGAACGCAGAGAGGACGAGGAGCACGAAGAGAACCACACTTCCAATGAGCGTGATCGACATCTCGGAGTAGAGATTTCTGGAAGTGGCCTGGAGAGCATAGAATCCAATATCGAAGTGGGCTGTGTCGAGTGACGCTACCATATACCTACGTTGCTCATTGTTTAACAAGCTGGTATAGCCCTTCTGATGGATCAAACGTGAGAGGGTGCCATTAGTTTCAATCACCGAATTTCGCCGAGATTCCTGTGCTTATATACCACCTGATCCAGTAGCGTGGGGTAATGACCCCGCTTGAGCTGACGCTCCGCCTAGTTGCTGGCGTTCTCCTCATACTGACCAACGGCTTTTTCGTAGCGATCGAGTTCGCGTTGACACGAGCGCGTCAATTTAGTGAAGCGGAATTCGTCGACGGAAATCCGACTCTCGAACGGGCCTGGGAGATGACGAATAATCTGGAGATCTATCTGACCACGTGCCAGGTTGGTATTACGGCCTCCAGTATCGCAGTCGGGATCGTAGCCGAGCCGGCTCTCGCCGCGCTCTTCGAACCGTACTTTGCCAATACCGCACTGGCGTCCATCGGTGCAGGTGCGATCATCGCCTTTGCGATCATCAATCTCCTGCATCTCACCCACGGCGAGCAGACACCGACGTATCTCGGCGTTGAACGCTCCCGGATGGTGTGTCGGTACGGGGCCACACCTCTGTACTGGTTCAATTGGCTTATCTCTCCGCTCATTACATTCGGCGACTGGATCGCCAAGGCCACGCTCAAGCTGTTCGGCGTCGAGATGACCGGTGCGTGGCTCGAAACCGAAGAAGAGGTCCTCGAATCACGAGCCCAGCTCCGCAATCGCCTGCACTCGCTTCTCGAAGAGGGCGAACTTCCGGAGGAGCGCCGCGACGAAGTCCTTGGCGCACTCGACATCGACGAACTCTCGATCAGCGAGATTATGGTTCCAGCAGACGACATTATCTCCCTCTCAACCACCCGCTCAGTCGACGAGAACTTTGATTGCATCCGAAACACGCCACACACCCGATTTCCACTAGTTGGTGAGGAGCTGACCGACTTCCACGGAATCGTGTACGCACCGTCGATCATCGACCACTATGAGGATCTCGTAGACAGCGACATCTCCTTCAAAGAGATCGCGGCCCCTCCAATGACACTCGCGGCGGAAACGAACGTCAGCGATGCATTCGATCAGTTCCAGGCCGAGGACCAGGAACTCGCGCTCGTCCTCGAAGATGGTGACGTCGTGGGACTCCTCACCGCAACCGACGCTCTGGAAACGGTAATGGGCGAACTCGAAGACCCGCTCGACCAGCAGGTGTCGACCTGAACTGATATAACGGAGATGTGAAGGTCGTTAGAACCTCCTTGCCGTACCTACTCGATCTCGAGACTCCCAGAGTTGCCCTCGCCGCCCTTACTGTTCTCGTCCCATTCAAGTTCGAACTCGATGCTCAATTCTCCAGGGCCATCAGTCGGTCCTTCGCGTTCGGCTTTCACTTCGAATGTCGGCCGTGCTGGAGGATCCATCGTGACGGACTCTGCCCCCGATTTCAGGGTGATCGGACCTCCCTGTTCGAGCTTTTCGGCGACGCTCCGGAGGTACGACGCGATTTCGTCCCGGCTCTGGGCGCTTTCGGATTTGAACAGCACTTCTTCGGGCATACACCACGCTCTACATTTCCTGCTCGGATAAGTGGCCCTCTCATCTAGCAAAGGGAATCCGCCGCCCTAAGCCAGATGTGACACGTCTTCTAGCTCCTCGAAGTCGTCAAACTCGCCACACTCGACCGGCTCCCAGTCCTCTCTGGGTGCTGGACTCCACCAGTCGACCTCGTAGGCACCCGGTGCGCCGAGGAACTTCACTGACGTAGCAATAGATGATCTAATCGTTATGTAGTAACCGGGTTTATAAGACTGACTTCGTAACCAACCCGTATGAGACATTTCGGGCTCAAGATCCGGATGGCATTCGTCGGTGCTATCCTCGCAGCGTTCTATCTCGTCGCTGTTGCTGTCGCGATGGTGGTGTTCGGCCAGGGAATCCTCCCGATCGCCATCGTCGGCAGTCTCCTCCTCATCGGCATCCAGTACAAAATCGGGAAGTGGGCTGCCTTACGAAGCGTCGGTGCCGAGGACCTCTCCGAGACCCAGTACTCGCAGATTCACCAGTTCGTCGAGCAGGTCTGCCGCGACAAGAATATGAAGAAACCGTCGCTGAAGATCGCCAGCATGGGCGTACCGAACGCGTTTGCGGTTGGCCGTCGCGGCAACGGTACCGTCGTCATCTCTCGGGAACTCATCCAGCTGCTCGACCGCGACGAACTAGAGGGCGTCATCGCCCACGAAATCGCCCACATCGACAACCGCGACGTCATCACGATGCAACTCGGACAGGGCATCGCCTCGATCGTGGCGATCGTCGCGCAGTTCGCTGTCCTGTTCACGGGCGACAACGACCTCGCAGACTTCTTCCTCGCCATCGTCGTCGGCAACATCGTCCAGTTCGTTGTGATGATCTTCGTGCTCGCCATCTCTCGGTACCGCGAGTACGTCGCCGACGCCGACGCGAGACGTGCCATCGGCTCCGG
>NZ_BBJO01000042.1 GCF_000739575.1 Halobellus rufus
GGGGGGACGAGGACTCGGACCCGACGGCGGAGTCCTCGCCGGTCGACGCCGAGACCGCCTGGCGGGAGCAGAGCGTTCCGACGCCCGTGACCGCGCTCGACGGCGTCGACGCCGCGACCGCGCGAACGCTCAGACAGGCGGGGATCGGCTCGGTCCGACGCCTCGCCACGGCCGATCCGTCGAGCGTCGCCGACGCGCTCGACGTCGACCGCGAGCAGGTCGAGGCGTGGTGTCGACTCGCGCGGGCTCACGAGTCCTGATCTGATCGGTTCGCGGATATATAAATTTGTACGCAGCCGAGTGAACTATTCACTAATTACTACTTCCACATTTTAGCCGCTGTAATCGCTGAATTCTGGCGTTCAGCTCGATCCCGAATCCGGTGGCGGTAGCAAAGATTTTATCCCCTCTGTCGTCGCATATCGAACCGACCACACCGCCCCCCGCGGGACGATTGATTCGATGGCCACGAACAACGACTCCTCGCCGACCGAGCCCGCACCGACTAACGAAACAGTCAACGCCGTCCTCGACACCGTAGCGCGCTCCGCGCCCGACATCCGGAACGGTCTCCCCGGCCGGCGCGTCGCGATCGAGGGCAGGAATCCCTCCGGAGAGGCGCAGAAGGCCGCCGACGTCTACGCGGACGAGCTCCTCTGCGAGCGGATCGGCGAGATCCCGAACGTCGGCGAGTACGCCAGCGAGGAGCGCGAGTCGGTCGTCGACGTCGGCTCTGGGCTGTCGGTCTGCGTCGACCCGCTCGACGGCTCCTCGAACCTCGAACCCAACGCCGCGATGGGAACGATCGTGGCCATCTACGACGCCCCGCTGCCGGCGACGGGCCGGGACATCGTCGCCGCCGCGTACGTCCTCTACGGCGCGACGACGACGATGATCGTCGCCTTAGAGAACAAAGACACCGTCGCCGAATACGTCATCCACCCCGACGGCAACTACCAGATCGTGCAGGGCGAGATGACGATTCCCGACGGACCGTCGGTGTACGGCTTCGGCGGGCGCGTCCCCTACTGGGTCGACGAGTTCGAGTCGTACGTCGAGGAGATCGAGTCGGACCCGGGGATGAAACTGCGCTACGGCGGCGCGATGATCGGGGACGTCAACCAGGTGCTCACCTACGGCGGCATCTTCGGCTACCCGACGCTGACGAACGCGCCGGAGGGCAAACTCCGCGTCCAGTTCGAGGGCTACCCGGTCGGTTACATTATGGAAACCGCCGGCGGGGCCTCCTCCGACGGGCAGCAATCGCTTCTCGACGTGGAGAAGGACGACCTCCACGCCCGGACGCCGGTGTACGTGGGTAACGAGGGCCTGATCGACGACTTGGAAAGCGCGCTCGCCGACCGCGACTGATCCCGTGTCGGAACGTCGATCCTAGGCGCGAGAGGAGAACATTTCTAGCGTTTATTCATATTTTCTTTACTGATTCGACCGAGATGCGTCTCTGGAACCGGTTTAATCTGCTCTTCAGTGCACTTTATCGAAAAATAAATAATCTGTCGGAAAACTATATTGCCGTTTATATTTTAGGTTGACCGACCACGTGCGCCGTCTCGTAGTGGGTGCGGAACGCGAACCAGAGTCCGTGCCGACCGGGGATCCGACCTCGGGTCTCCCCGTCCTCCGAGCAGAGTTCGTTCCGAGCGAGCGTCCACCGCGTGCCGTCGGCGTCGACGAGTCCGATCTCGGCCCCGTCTTCGACTCGTTCGACCGGCGTCGGCGGCGCGTCGTAGACGGCGACGTCGTCGGTCGCATCGAGCGTGACGACCACCTCGCGACCGGCGATCTCGCCCGTTACGAGCGGCACGTCGCGCTCGCGGAGGTCGTCGATCGAGACGACCCAGACCTCGTCGGGGTCGTCGTCGACGACGCCGTAGACGGACGCCTTCTCGGGGAGCGGCCCCTCGGTCTCCCGTCGCACGCCGGGCTGGACGATCTCCTCGCGGTTCCAGTAGTGCTCGAAGAAGTCGACGTTGCCGTCGTAGTACGAGTAGTCGTAGCCGTACCCGGTTTCGAGGTTCAGTGCGAGCGTGTCGGGGTACTCGGCCTTCCACGCCCCCCACTCTGTCTGGGTCACCGCGAACTGATCGAGGAACATATCCGGACTCGACTCCAGTTCGGGCCCGCCGATCGGCGTCCCGCTGTGTTGGTCCCACAGCGTTTCGGTCTCCTCGTCGTACATCACCTTGTTGCCCGAGGCGAGCATCCCGCTGCTGCCGAAGGTGCGGACGTCGGGATCGTCCGCTTCAGCGCCGTTCAGCCGCCGGTCGTAGAGGATCGGCGCGTTGCAGAGCGTGCAGTAGGTGAGACTCACCGGCACGCCCTGTAACTCGGCGTTCAGCAGCTCGTGCGGGAACAGCACCCACCGCGGGACCGCGTACGCGACGCCCTCGATCTCGAAGCCGAAGACGACGTGGTCGTCTTCGAGGTAGCGCTCGGGGGCGTCGTCGACAGCGGAAGCGTCTTCGGACGCGCCGCTCGCGTCGACGGCGTCGCCGGGGACGAACCGCGGGCCGTTCAGCGCCGCGAGGAACGAGCGGTCGCAGTTGCCCCAGCGGATCTCCTGCAGGTCGAACTCGCGGGGCTCACAATCGAGCAGGCCGCCCACGGGCGGCAGGTACGAGCGGTAGAGGCGCAGTTTCCAGTCGTCGAAGCCGTCGAGCGGTTCGATGTCCTGCTGGGAGTACCACGACTCCCACTCGACCCACGCGTGCGCCGAGTCGAAGTCCGGCTCCGCGAGGGTCGCGAGCGCGTCTCGGACCCCGGGCCAGCGGACCTCCGGCAGTTCGAGGTACCGCGGCGGGTCGCGACCGCGGAGCGCGGCGGGGAAGCCGAACTGCTCCCAGTCGTTCGCGATGCTGTCGATCACCAGTAGCTCGACGAGGTGCGGGACGACGCGCTCGTCGCCCTCCGCCGCAAGCGCGTCGATCGTCGTCGCGTGGACGTCAGCGTCGCGGACGAGCAACTGTTCGGTCAGCCACCGGAGCCGCTCCGTCTCGGTCTGGTCACTCTGTGTCACGATACCATAGTCGACTCGGCGACGCGTCAAAACGGTTGCTCATCGATCGGCGGCCGACGCACCGGAGCCCGGGCGTTCGGATTGCTGCGGTTGTCACCGCCGTCACTACGATCGCCGACAACGGCGGGTATAAGTGGCTGTTTCACACAGTCATACGCATATGCCCAACCGCGACAGCGATGCCGTTCCCGACGGCGGAGTGGCTCGCGCCTCGGCGGCGAGAGACGCCCGGTCGGAATACCAGTACGTCTCCGAGTCGGTCGAGCGACCCGACCTCGTCCGGGCGCTCGAATCGCGCGTCGACGGCGAAGTCCGCTTCGACACCTACACGCGTCAGATGTACGCCACCGACGCCAGCGCCTACGAGGTGACGCCGATCGGCGTCGTCTTCCCGACGTCGACCGACGACGTCGCGAGCGTGGTCTCCTACTGCGCCGAGGAGGAGATCCCGGTGCTCCCGCGGGGCGGCGGAACGAGCCTCGCCGGACAGACGGTCAACGAGGCGGTCGTCCTCGACTTCACGCGCCATATGGACGCCGTCCGCGACGTCGACCCCGACGCCCGCGAGGCGCGCGTGCAGGCCGGGACCGTGCTCGCGACGCTCAACGACCGCGCCGCGGAGTACGGCCTGACGTTCGGCCCCGACCCGGCGGCCGGCAACCGCAGCGCGATCGGCGGGGCGATCGGCAACAACTCCACCGGCGCGCACTCGCTGGTCTACGAGAAGACCGACCACTACGTCGAGGAGGCCGAGGTCGTCCTCGCGGACGGCACCGTCACGACGTTCGGCGAGGTCGCGGTCGACGACCTCCGAGAGCGCGCGAACCCCGACGGCGACGCCGAAGCGCGCGTCGCCGCGGGCGTCGTCGCCGTCCTCGACGAGCACACCGGCGAGATCCACGAGCGATTCCCGGAGATGAAGCGCAACGTCTCGGGGTACAACCTCGATCGACTCGTCGCCGAGGCGGAAGGCGAGTACGGCGAGGAGGGCGTCGTCAACCTCGCGCGCCTGCTCGCGGGCTCGGAGGGGACGCTCGCGGTCGTCACCGAGGCGACCGTCTCGCTGGAGCCGCTGCCGGAGACGAAGTCGGTCGCGCTCCTGACGTACGACAGCGTCGTCGAGACCGTCAGCGACATCGTCCACGTGCTCGAACACGACCCCGCGGCGGTCGAACTCATCGACGACGTCCTGATCGAGTTGGCCGCGAACACGACTGAGTTCGCCGACGTGGCGGCGAAACTCCCCGAGCGGACCGAGGCCGCGCTCCTCGTCGAGTTCTACGCCGAGAACGACGAGGAGGGGCGAGAGAAGGTCCGGGAACTCCTCGAAGACCGCGTGCCCGGCCGTGCGGACGCCGACGGGGACGACGACAGCGGCGATGGTGACGACGACGGCGCGTCCGCGGACGCCGACCCCGACCGCTACGCGTTCGACGCCTTGGAGGCGCACGAGGAGGCGGACCGAAAGGAGCTCTGGAAGCTCCGGAAGTCGGGGCTGCCGATCCTGCTGGGTCGGACCAGCGACGCCAAGCACATCAGCTTCCTCGAAGACTGCGCCGTCCCGCCGGAGCATCTGCCCAGATTCGTCACGGAGTTCCAGTCGGTGCTCGAAGAGCACGACACCTTCGCGTCGTTCTACGCGCACGCCGGGCCGGGCGTGCTCCACGTCCGCCCGCTCGTCAACACCAAGTCCCAGACCGACCTCGACGCGATGGAGGCCATCGGCGAGGCGGTGACCGACCTCGTCGTCGAGCTCGGCGGCTCCGTCTCCGGGGAACACGGCGACGGCCGCGCGCGGACCCAGTGGAACCGGAAGCTCTACGGCGACGACCTGTGGTTCGCGTTTCAGGACCTCAAGACGGCGTTCGACCCCGACTGGCTGCTGAACCCCGGGCAGGTCTGCGGCGACGTCGCCCTGACGGAGAACCTCCGGTTCGACCCCGACTACGAGTTCGACGCCGGGTTCGACTCGGCGCTGAACTGGGAGAACGAGAACGGGATGCAGGGGATGGTCGAACTCTGTCACGGCTGCGGCGGCTGCCGCACCCAGCAGACCGAGGGCGGCGTGATGTGCCCGACCTACCGCGCGGCCGACGAGGAGATCACCGCGACGCGCGGGCGGGCGAACATGCTCCGGCAGGCGATGAGCGGCGACCTCCCGGACGACCCCACCGACGAGCGGTTCGTCACCGAGGTGATGGACCTCTGTATCGGCTGTAAGGGCTGTGCGAACGACTGCCCGAGCGAGGTCGACCTCGCGAAGCTGAAGGCCGAAGTGACGCACGCGTACCACGAGGAACACGGCTCCTCGCTGCGCTCGAAGCTGTTCGCGAACGTCGACTCGCTCGCGAAGTTGGGCAGCACGTTCGCACCCGTCTCGAACTGGGCCGCGAAGGTCCCGGGCGCGCGGGCGGTGCTGGAAAAGACCATCGGCATCGCGAGCGACCGAACGCTCCCGACGTTCGAGCGCGAGACGCTGCAGGACTGGTTCGAGGCCCGCGGCGGGTGCCGGGTCGCCCCCACCGAGGCCGAACGCCAAGCCGTTCTGCTGCCCGATACCTACACGAACTACAGCCACCCCGCAGTCGGGAAAGCAGCTGTGAGGGTCCTCGAAGCGGCGGGCGTGTATGTCGACGTCGCGGACGTGACTGACAGCGGCCGCCCGGCGTTCTCGAAGGGCTTCCTCGACGTCGCCCGCGAGACCGCCGCGGAGACGGTCGACGCGCTCGCGCCCCGGATCGAGGACGGCTGGGACGTCGTCGTCGCCGAACCCTCGGACGCGGTGATGCTGCAGTCCGACTACGGCGACCTCCTCTCGGGACCCGAGGTCGAGTCCGTGCAGGCGAACAGTTACGGGGTCTGCGAGTATCTCGACGCGTTCCGCCTCGACGAGGGCATCGACTTCGACGTCCCCGATCGCTCGGTGGCCTACCACGGCCACTGCCACCAGAAGGCGACGAAGAAGGACCACCACGCGGTCGGAGTCCTCCGCCGAGCGGGCTACGCGGTCGACCCGCTCGACTCGGGCTGTTGCGGGATGGCCGGCAGTTTCGGCTACGAGGCCGAACACCGCGCGATGAGTCGAGCCATCGGCGACACGCTGAAGGGGCAGGTCGACGCCAGCGAGGCGGAGTCGGTCGTCGCGCCCGGCGCGTCCTGCCGCACGCAGCTCAACGACCTCGGAGCGACGATCGATCAGTCGCTGCTACCCGAGCCCGACGCGGACCGAGAGGGACCGCCGACGCCGATCGAGGCGCTCGCGGCCGGGCTGAGCGGGAACTAACCGCCTGGCGACGGGAAACGGAGTCACGAGCGGATTTTTTCGAGCCCGCGAGGGTTTATATACGATCCCGGGACCACAGCCCCCGTGACGTGAACGTTCTCCCGCGCCGTTCCGCGGTTGTTCGGCACGCCGGCGTGGGAATCGAACGGGTCGGGCTCGACGGGTGGCCGATCCGTTGCGGGTGCCGACTGTTCGCCATTTTGTAGCGACGCGCTCGCACCGGACGTTTTATGCGGTTCCGAGACGGCGTCTCACGCCGACTGCGAGGCAGTCCCGCGGTAGAACAGCGCCGCGCCGAGGAGCGTCAGCGCCGTGACGACGACGAGGGGAACGGTGTAGCCGCCGGAGAGGTCCCGGAGGACGTTCAAGAGCAGCGGGATCGAGATCGCGGTCGTCGCCTCCGCGATCGTGAAGACGCCGATGATCGCGGTCGCGTTGGTCGCGCCGAACCGTTCGAGGATGATGGGCGAGAACAGCGACGCCGCCACGCCGAGTCCGACGCCGAAGAACGCCAGGAGGACGTACATCGCGAGCGTCGTCGTCGCCAGCGGGAGCCCGCCCATCCCGATCGCCGCGAAGACGACTCCGGCCGTCATCGTCACGCGGAGGCCCAGCCGATCGGCGACCGCGCCGCCGGCGACGCGGGTGACGACGCTGATCCCGCCGACGATGCCGAACGCGGTCGCGGCGACGGTTCGTCCGATGCCGTTCTCCGTGAGGATCCCGACGAAGTCCGCCGAGAGCACGAAGTACCAACTCCACAGCAGCGCGAACCCCGCGATCGCCGCGAGGAACGCGCGATCGGTCAGCCGCGCGCGCAGCCACGCGGTGTCGACCGGCGTCGACGCGGCGGCGCGGACGCCCGGCGGACGGCGGTAGAGCAGGCTCGAAAGCAGAATCACGGCCGCCGTCCCCCACCCGACGACGACGAACGCCTCCGTGATCGACATCCGTTCGAGCAGGAACACCCACACCGGCGGCAGGACGAACACGCCGAGTCCGTTGCCGATCATCGTGACGCCCATCGCGCGGCCCTGGTACTCGTCGAACCACTGCGGGACCAACGAGACCACGACGACGAAGATCGTTCCGCCCGCCGTCCCGAGGAGCGCGAACGCGAGCAACACGCCCGGGTACGACGAGACGACCTCGAGGAGACCGGCGGCGATAGCGAAGACGAGTCCGCTGACGGCGACGACGGGACGCAGCGGCGCGCGGGAGATGACGACGCCGATCGCACCCCCCGCGATGTAGAAAGTCGCGGTCGTGATCGAGAAGACCGACGAAACGCGGAGGCTCGACAGTCCGAACGCGGCCTCGATGGGCTGGGAGTACACCGTGAACGTGAAGATCATCCCCCAGATGAGGACGAGAAGCACCATTCCGAGGAGGGCGACGAGCCAACTGGTGAGCGAATCGAGCGCGGTGTCGTGTGAGGTTGTCATATCAATGCCTGGTTGCGATCGGGCGATCGACCACCGCCGACGCGTGAGTTCGACACAACCCTGTCGGTATCAGCGTTTAGTGTTTTCCTCTTTCGTCCCGACACCGCGGTCCCGCGCTGAACCACTATCATCGGTGTAACCGGGTGACAGAGGGGAAATCTGGTGATCTGACCAAACTTTCATTAGTGAATCACGGTAACAATGTAGTATGGCACTTGAAGGCCAGTCACCGTATAGCATCGATGCGGATTGGAACAAACTCTACATCGGCGGTGAGTGGATCGACTCCGAGAGCGGCGAGTCGACGCCGGTCGAGGACCCCTCGACTCGCGAGGTCGTCACGGAGGTGCCCCGCGGCACCGAGGGCGACGTCGACGCCGCCTACGACGCGGCCGTCGAAGCCCAGAAGGAGTGGGGTGAGACACCGCCCGCCCGCCGCGAGCAGGCCGTACAGGGACTCATCGAGGCCCTCGAGGAACACCAAGAGGAGATCATCGAACTGATCACGACCGAGATCGGCGGCATCCACGGGGTCGGCGAGACCTCGATCCAGATCACGCAGGACCACCTCGCGGAGGCCGCGACGCTCCCCCGCCGGATGAAGGGCGAGACCGCCGCCTCGAACATCCCCGGCAAGGAGAACATCGTCTACCGCGAACCCGAGGGCGTCGTCACGGTCATCTCGCCGTGGAACTTCCCGCTGAACCTCACGGCTCGGGCGCTCGCGCCAGCGATCGCCGCCGGCAACTCGGTCGTCCTCAAGCCCGCGACGGACGCGCCGATCGTCGGCGGCCTCGTGTGGGCCCGCCTCGCCGAGGAGGCCGGAATTCCGGAGGGCGTCGTCAACGTCGTCACCGGCAAGGGCTCGGAGATCGGCGACCACATCGCCAGTCACCCCGACAGCGACGTCGTCGCCTTCACGGGGTCGACGGAGGTCGGCCAGCACGTCGCGGGCCTCGCAGCGGAAAACCTCGCGGTCCCCGCGATGGAACTCGGCGGCAACAACGCCCACATCGTCACCGAGGACGCCGACCTCGATCAGGCGATCGACGCCGCGGTGTTCGGCTCGTTCATCCACCAGGGACAGGTCTGTATCTCGATCAACCGCCACCTCGTGCAGGACACCGTCTACGACGAGTACGTCGAGCGACTCACCGAGCGCGCGGAGCAGCTCCCCGCGGGCAGCGCACACGACGAAGTCGTCCTCGGACCCATCATCAACGAGTCCCAGCGCGACGAGATGCTCGACTACGTCGAGCGCTCGATCGAGGACGGCGCGACGCTCGAAACGGGCGGCGAGACCGTCGACCTCGACGGCGTCGACGACTCGCTGGTCGTCCGCCCGACGGTGCTCTCGGACGCCTCGAACGATATGCCCGCCGCGTGCAACGAGCACTTCGGTCCCATCGCTCCTGTGATCCCCTTCTCGGACGTCGAGGAGGCGATCGAGATGGCAAACGACACCGAGTACGGCCTCACCGGCTCGGTCCACGCCGGCGACATCGGCGCCGGACTCCAGATCGCAAAGCGGATCGACTCCGGCAACATCCACGTCAACGATCAGGGCATCAACGACGAGGCGCACGTCCCCTTCAGCGGCACGAAGGCCTCGGGCCTCGGCGGCTACAACAGCGACGACTTCCTCGACGAGGTCACCGAGAAGAAGTGGATCTCGCTGCAGCACGAGCCGCGAGAGTTCCCGTTCTGAACCGTGCAGGAGGCAGTCTGCGTCGTCGCCGGTGGGGGTAACGGCCTCGGTCGGGCCGCGGCCCTCGAACTCGCCGACCACGGCGCGCGCGTCGTCGTCAACGACCTCGGCTGCGAGGTCGACGGCACCGGCAGCGACGCGTCCGTCCCCGAAGCGGTCGCCGAGGAGATCCGCGACCGCGGCGGCGAGGCGATCGCCCACCACGGCGACGTCAGCGACTTCGAGTACGCCGAGTCCCTGATCGCGGACACCGTCGACGCGTACGGTCGCGTCGACTTCGTCTGCAACTTCGCGGGCATCCTCCGCGACGGGATCAGCTACAAGCTGACGGAGGAGGACTGGCGCGAGGTCGTCGAGACGAACCTCACCGGACAGTTCGCGCCGCTCCGCGCGGCCGCGAAACACTGGCGAGAGGCCAGCGAGGACGCCGGCGAGGACGGATTCGACCGCCAGCGCTCGTATCTCGCCGTCAGCGCCGGCGCGGCCCGCGGCAGTCTCGGCCAGGCGAACTACGCGGCGTCGAAGGCCGGGATCCTCGGGATGGTCCGGACCGTCTCGAACGAGTTGGTCCGCTCGAACGTCCGCGTCAACGCGCTGATTCCGAACGGCTACACGCGGATGACGGAGACGGTGCCCGAGGAGCACCGCCCGTACACCGAAGCGGAGATGCCCCCCGAGAAGGTCGCGCCGCTTGTCGCCTACCTCGCGAGCGAGGCCGCCGAGGACGTCACGGGCTGTACGCTGTACGCGGGCGGCGACCGCGTCGGCGTCCTCTCCGACCCGGCGATGGAGGCCGTCGGCGTAGCCCCCGACGGGTGGTCGCTGGAGTCGCTCTCGGAGCACTTCCGCGAGGACGTCGCGAGCGACGTCGACCTCTCGCGCACGGAGAGTTACCTGTAAGCGAGCGGTCGGACGGCGGCGCGTTCCCGTGCGCGACTCGTCCCGAAAGGCATCTTTTATCACGGTTTCCGCCGATGACACGCGTATGCGATTCGTCCGCTACGACGACAACCAGCTCGGACTGCTCACCGAAGACGGCAGCGGGGTCATCGACCTCTCGGAGCGACTCGGACTCGACGGGGACGAACCGCTCGTCGAGTACATCGAGGGCGACTACGACGCCGCCGAGTACGAGGGCGAAGACCCCGATTACGACGTCGACGACGTCGAGATCGGCTCGCCGGTCGGCCGACCGGGGAAGGTCATCGCCGCGCCGCTGAACTACGAGAACCACATCAAGGAGGCCATCGCGGACAAGGACATCACCACCGACGAGTGGTTCTCGATCAAGGACAAGGGCTACTTCCTGAAGGCTCCCTCCAGCGTCGTCGGGCCCGACCACGGCATCGAACTCCCGTTCAGTGACCGACGTACGGACCACGAGATCGAACTCGCGTTCGTGATGGGCGAGGAGGCCAAGGACGTCTCCGCCGAGGAGGCGTGGGACCACATCTTCGGGTACACGATCCTGCTCGACATCTCCCTGCGCGGCGACCAGGACCGCTCGAACCGGAAGTCCTACGACACGTTCACCGTCATCGGCCCGTGCGTCGTCACGGCCGACGAGATCGACGACCCGCAGGACCTCCAGATGGAACTGCAGCTCAACGGCGAGCGCCGCCAGTACGAGAACACCGGCGACATGGTCTACACCTGCGCGGACGTCGTCCAGTACGCCTCCCTCGGCGCGACGCTGGAAGTCGGCGACGTCATCACGACGGGCACGCCCGAGGGCGTCTCGGAACTGCACGACGGCGACACGATCGAGGCCGAGATCGAGGACGTCGGCTCGATGACCGTCGACGTCACCGGCCGCGACGTCAGCTACGCCGACGCGAACGTCACGAAGGGCGGGCAGGAGTAAGCGACGGCGGCGTCACCGACGCCGTCAACGACCGGATCTTCGTTCTTTCGACACGGTGAGCAGCCCCGCTCGTCGTCGCGCCGAGACCGCCGAAAGGTAGGCTTAAGAAAGGCCACGATAAATCACGTGGTAATCGATGTCACTGCTCGAAGTAGACGCAATAGACGTCGCGTACGGTAACGTACAGGTACTCTGGGACGTGAGCCTCTCCGTCGAGAAAGGCGAGACGGTGGCGTTGCTCGGCGCGAACGGCGCGGGGAAGACGACGACGCTGAAGACCATCTGCGGCGACCTCTCGCCGACGGACGGGGAGGTCCGGTACAAGGGCGAGTCGATCGGCGACCTGCCGCACGAGGACGTCGTCGCGAAGGGCGTCGCCCACGTGCCGGAAGGCAGAGAGGTGTTCACCGAGAGCACCGTCAAGGAGAACCTCGAACTGGGGGCGTATCTCGACCGAAGCGGGATGGACGAGCGGCTCGGACGCGTCTACGACATCTTCCCGCGGCTCGAAGAGCGGTCCAAACAGCGCGCAGGCACGCTCTCGGGCGGGGAACAGCAGATGCTCGCGATCGGGCGCGGACTGATGAGCGACCCGGATCTGCTGCTCCTCGACGAGGCGAGCCTCGGTCTCGCGCCCGTCCTCGTCGACGACGTCTTCGAGGCGATCCAGCGGATCAACGACGAGGGGACGACGGTGCTCCTCGTCGAGCAGGACATCTACAACGCGCTCCGCGTCGCCGACCGCGGCTACGTCATCAAGACGGGCGAGATCGCGCTCTCGGGGACCGCAGAGGAACTCGCGAGCGACGAACGCGTCGAAGAGTCCTACCTCGGCGCGTAGCGACGGACCGGTTTCATCGCTGTTTCCTCGTGGTCGGTAGCGGAACGTCGCTCAGACAGTGCGGCAGAAGGGTAGTCAAAAGAGCGGGAGAACGCGACTGAGTGGGATGAAACCGCCTTACTCAGTCTGAGCGGCGTCGCTTCCGGAGACCTCCTCGACGAGGTACTCCTTGATGAGGCCGTACAGCCCCGTCGGCAGGAAGATGATGAAGAGGATGATGAGAATCCCCTCGACCGCCTCGGAGTAGCCGCTGACGACCGCCGAGAGGCCGTTGTCCAACACGAGGAACAGCCCGGCACCGAAGATCGGCCCCGAGAACGTCCCCATCCCGCCGAGGATGACGACGACCAGCGAGTCGATCGTCCACGACACCGCGAGCGTCGACTGCGGGTTGATGTACAGCGTGTAGTGACCGTACAGCGCGCCCGCCAGCCCCGCGAAGAACGATGAGACGACGAACGCGTACATCTTGTACTTCAGCGGGTTGACGCCGAGACTGCTCGCGGCGTCCTCGTCGTCGTGGATCGCCTTCATCCCGAGCCCCGTGGGCCCGCGGACGATGAGGTACGTGATGACGACGGTCGCGATCGTCGCGATGACCGTCAGGTAGAACATCACGTCGCCGTGAGAGAGCAGCTCGCCGATCGAGAGATCCGCCTGGATGTAGTAGCCGGTCGCGCCGCCGGTCAGTTCGCGCTGGTCGAGCATCACGAGCTCGATGACGGCCGCGAGCGCGAGCGTCCCGATGGCGAAGTAGTGCCCGCTCAGCCGGAAGATGATCGGCCCGATGACGAGCGCGATCAGCGCCGCCGCGAGCGCGCCGATCAGCATCGCGGGGATGAGCGGCACTTGGATCGATTCGGGGAATCCGGCCCCCGTCGGCGTCGACAGCCACGCGGTGACGAACGCGCCCATTCCGAAGAACGCGGCGTGGCCCAGCGAGATCTGGCCCGCGTAGCCGGCGAGCAAGTTCCACGAGACGCCGAGCATCACGAAGACGAGCCCCGTCAGGATGAGCCCCGTCAGCGAGTCGGTCGTCGTGAACGGGACCGCGACGAGCCACAGCACGACGAGCGCCGAGATGGCCAGCACGCGGCGGTCGGTCGCGAGCGACTCGCCCGGTTTCTTCTCGAGGAACGCCACTACTCACCACCTCCGGAGCCGCCGAACAGCCCCTCGGGCTTGATCAGCAGGACGCCCAGGAAGATGAGGAGGCTCACCACGTTGCGGTAGCCCCCGCCGAGGTACAGCGCGCCGAGGTTCTCTGAGACCCCGAGCACGAGCCCCCCGACGAGCGTCCCGAGGACGCTGCCGACGCCGCCGAGGACGACCACGGCGAACGTCTTTAACAGATAGGACCAGCCGACGTACGGGTCGATGGGGAACAGCATCGAGAGCAGCGCGCCGGCCGCCCCGGCCAGCGCCGTCCCGATGCCCAGCGTGATGACGTAGATTCGGTCGGTGTTGATCCCCATGTACTTCGCGGCCGTGCGGTTCTGCGCGGTCGCTCGAATCGCCTGCCCCGTCTTCGTGTACTGCAGGAACGCCCACGTCGCGGCGATGAGGAGGACGGCCACGACGAACGTCACCGTCCGCGGGAACGACAGGAACGCGACACCGACGTCGAACCCGTTTCCGGGGATGCCGATGTCGGCGGTCCGGGCGTCGCCGCCGAGGATGACGCGGCCGAGGTTCTGCAGGATCAACGCGAGGCCGAACAGCACGATGATCGGCTGTTCGAGCCCCTCGTCGACGACGAACTGCAGGAGCACCTTCTGCAGCAGGACGCCGAGCCCGAACATCAGCGCCATCGCGAGCAGCATCCCCACGAGCGGCGTGATGCCGGTCGCCGCGAAGAGGAGGATCGCGATGTACGCGCCGACCATCAGCATATGGCCGTGCGCGAGGTTGACGATGTCCATGATCCCGAAGACGAGCGAGAGACCCAGGGCTGCGAGGGCGTAGATGCCCCCGAGCAACAGCCCGTTCACGATCGTTTGCGTGGCGAGATCGCTGAGGACCATTTTCAGGCGTGAGTGCTGTCAGTCGAGTGGCTGCTCATCGCTCGCTCCACGGCAGAATCGGGTACTGGAAGTCGATGGCCTGCTCGGAGTCCGTGTCCGGGTACGCGAGCCGCTGTGCGCCTTCCCACCACTGGCCGGTCGGGGCGGTCAGTTCGCCCTCCGCGGGCAGCCCGTTCTCCTCGAAGCTGAACGTTCCGATGACCGTCTCGAACTCCTCGCTGCGGAGCGCGTCGCGAACCGCAGTCGGGTCGACGGAGCCGGCGGCCTCGACGGCCTGCTGAGCGACCTGCGTCAGGTTGTACGAGCCCCCGACGTTCGCGGGCATGTAGTCGGCGTCGGTGTCGTACTCGTCGAAGAACGCCTCGCGGAGTTCGGCGTTGCCGTTGCCGGTCAGCCCGGGCACCCAACCGGGGCACATCAGCGCGTACGCGCCGTCCTCGCCGAGCGCGGACCACCAGGCCGAGGGGTCGGCACCGCGGACGAACTTCAGCATCTTCGGCGCCCAGTTGCTGTCGCGCATCTGGTTGACCGCGGTGATGCCGCCCGGCGGCGTCGGGTTCGACAGCAGGACTTCGACCTCGTTGCTCTCCGCTTGGTTGATGAGCGTCGAGAAGTCCGAGGAGCCGAGCTCGAAGACCTCGCGCATCACGACGTCGTACCCGGCTTCGCCGAGGACGTCCTCCCAGTACTGAGCCTGCTCTTCGCCCCACCCGGAGTTCGGCTCCCAGATGCCGACGTTGGTCGGACGGTCTTCCTCGGGGATGAGTTCGAGCGTGCCGAGCGTCGAGCGGGCGACGTCGCGGGACTTCGGGAACGGCGCGAACGTCCACTCGTAGTTGTCGTTCCGGTGCGGCTCCTCGTAGGCGAACGCGATGCCGAGGAACGGCAGCCCCTGGTTCTCCGCGAACGCGCTCCCGGCGGTGACGAGCAGACTGGAGAAGCTCCCCCAGATCATGTTGACGTCGTTGTTGCTCACGATCGCCTGAAGCTGCTCGCGGAGCGTCTGTGCGTCGCTCTCGTCGTCGCGGAGGATGAGTTCGACCTCGCGGTCGAGCTGTTCGTTCATCCGGGCGACGCCGAGTTCGTAGCCGCGGCGGAGGTCCTCGCCGAGCGAGGAGAAACTGCCCGTGTCCGGGACCGTCCCGGCGATGGTCAGCGGCGTCGCGTCCCCGCCGCTGTCGCCCCCGCTGTCGCCGCTGCTGTCGGAGTCGCCGCCGCTGTCGCCCCCACTGTCGCCACCGCTGTCACCGCCGTCGTCGCCGCCCCCACCGAGCGTACAACCGGCGAGTCCGGTGATTGCGAGGGTACCGGTCGCACCGGCACCTTTCAGATACGTTCGTCGTCGGATCGATGTGTCATCACGAGCCATACCGTGTGGCACAATGATGATAATACAATAAAAAAAAGTATACGGTTCTACACGGCGTGACCGGGGGTCACGCACCGATTCTGGACGGGCCTCCGTCGCGATCTGTGTGGCGACGCTCGGGAGCGGCGCACGGTATCTGGACGAAAGACAGAACGGCGGGAGAGAGTCGGCAGAGCCCCTTACGAGGAAGGCTCGGCCTCGGCGTAGAGGTTGAACGCCTCGAAGACGGGGCGGTCGGTGATGCCGAGCAGCGTCGCCTCGCCGTCGGGTTCGTGGTGGTGGATCTCGTCCGGCGGGACGACGAAGATGTCCCACTGGCTCCACTCGAACGCCTCGTCGCCGACGTGGGTCGCGCCCTCGCCGTCGATGACGAAGTACACCTCGGTCGCGTTGTGGAAGTGCGGGTCGGTCTCCTCTAAGAGCAGTTGCGCGCGGAACGACATCGTCGGGAACAGCGGCGGCTTGCCCGTCGCTGGGTTGACGTACGAGAGGCTGTACCCGTCGTTCGGGTCGGGGTCGTCGTTGTCGGCGCGCTGGCGGAGCGACTCGACCATCTCCTCCCACTCGAAGCGATACGGCGGCGTCGCCTCGTGGATGCCCTCGAACGGTCCGGGGATGCCGTCCTGCTTCACCTCTTCCTGCGGTCGGCCGCGGCCGTACTGGGAGGCCCAGTAGCCCTGGCTCTTCGTCACCGGCTGGCGTTCGAGTTCGTGGTACTCGAAGGTGTTCTTGGCGTTCAGCGAGTCGAGGACGAGCGGCAGGTCGAGCACGTCGAGCCACGCGGCGGTCTCGTCGCTCTCGTTGACGTGGTCGTGCCACTCCCACTGCGGGGTGGTGATCAGGTCGTTGTCCTTCATCGGGAACTCCTCGCCGGCGACGACGGTCTTCATGTCCTCGTGGCCGTCGATGGTGAACCGGAGCGCGTTCGCACCGTGTCGGTGCGAGGGCGCGGTCTCACCCGGCGAGACGGTCTGGATCCCGACGTAGATCGTGTTCGAGATCGCGTGCGCGGCGTTGATCGGCACGGCGACGCGTCGCTGGAACCCCGGTGGGAGCTCGGCGATCGGCACGTCGCGCTCGATGGCGTCGATCGCCTCCTTGATGTCCTCCCACTTCCAGATGTCCGCTCCGGGGTCGGTGAGGGCGTGGCCCATATCGTCTTCGACTTCCCAGAGCGGCTGGAGACTGTGCTCCTCGAGGATACTCCGGGTCTCGGAACTCATCTCTAGGAGTTCCTCCGGCTCTTCCTGTGCCATACACGATTGTTGGCGAAACTCGATAATAAGTGTGTTGGACGGTTTCACTTGTCATTCGCGGCCACGCGTCGCTCTGAGACCCTGCTCGTCGGATCGCTACCGCTCGTCTGCGACTCTGCTGCCCTGCGTCGACGCGCCTTCGGCAGTCGACACGGCGCGTCCCCTCCCCAGACGCGAACGGATTACGCCGAGGCCTTCGCCTGCGCCTCGAAGACCTCCTCTGTCTTGAAGAGCGTCCGGCAGTCCTCACACACCATCCGCCGCTGGATCCCGTACTCCCAGAGCTTTCCGCCGCAGTTCAGACAGTCGAAGTGCGCCTCGACGAACGGATCCTCCGTCGCGTATGGATTCTCGAACTCCGCCATACCCAGGGGTACTCACGTAATTCCTAAAAGCGTATCGCCAGTCCGTAAGCCAGGGCCGCAGGACGCCGGAATCGACGCCGCTGATCGACTCGGAGACGCCCCCGAGGGGCGACGCTCGCCCGCGGCGGCCTACTCCTCTGCGTACTCGACGAACTTCTCGCGGATCTCGTCGGGGATCTCGACGGCCCCGCCGCCGCCGGTCTTCGCACAGACCCGCTGCTCGTAGCCCGAGAAGGCGAGCGTGTCGCCGTTGTAGGCCTCGTACTCGAATCGAACGGCGCGCGTGCTCGGGTCGGGCGTCAGCGTGATGCGGACGTCGTCGCCGGCGTGGAGCGGCGCTTTGAACTCGAACTGCATATCGACGAGCGGGAAGCCGAAGTCGTAGTCGCCGGTGAGTTCCCAGAACGGGAAGCCGATCTCCTGCATAAACATGTCCGACGTCTCGTGGAGCGCGTCCACGATGCGGGGGTAGTGAGCGATACCGTGCGGGTCCGTGTCCGAGAACCGAACGGTCCAGGTGCGTTCGTACATTATCGTTCCTCCAGTACGACGAGTGCGTCGAGCGCTATTACTCCATCGGAACTCGCAAGAACCGGGTTGACGTCCAGTTCGGCGATCGGGTGATCGGAGACGAGGTCGCCGACGGCCGAGATGGCGGCGGCCAGCGCGTCGACGTCGGCCGGCTCGCTGCCGCGATAGCCGGAGAGCAGCGGCGCGGACTGGAGCTCCTCGATCGCGGATCTGGCCTCCGCGCGGTCGATCGGCGCGATCCGGTGGCTGGTGTCCTCGAAGATCTCGGTGAACACGCCGCCGAGGCCGGTGAGGACGACGGGGCCGAACGACGGATCGCGGAGTCCGCCGACGATCACTTCGGTGCCGCGCTCGACGTCCATCGCCTCCTCGACGAGCACGTCGGCCGCGACGCCCGCCTCGTCGGCCGCGTCGAAGATCGCCACGGCGGCGTCCCGAACCGCAGACTCGGAGTCGAGCCCGACGGCGACGCCGACGCCGCCGGCCCAGTCGCTCTTGTGCGTGACGGCGGGCGAGGACACCTTCACGACGACGGGGTAGCCGATCCGCTCGGCCGCCTCGACGGCCTCGCCGACGTCGGCACACACCTCGAAGTCTGGCGTCTCGACGCCGACCGACGACAGCAGCGCCTTCCCCTCTGCCTCCGTCAGCGTCTCGCGACCGTCGGCGCGCGCGGACTCGATCGGTTCCGGGACGGCGTCACTCATCGGCACTCACCTCCTCGTCGGCGACGGCGTCGGGCAACACGCCGCCACCAGCGGCGACGCCGCCGTCCGCGAGCGCGTCGTCGTCGTTGAGGAGCGCGTACCGGGCGAGCGCTCCCGCCGCGTCGGCGGCGCGCTCGGGGGTCTCGAAGACCGGAATGCCGGCGTCTCGAAGCGCGTTGCGCTGTCCCGCGAGGTCTTCCTCGATTCCCTCGGTGGCGAACAGGACCGGCTTGTCGACCCGTTCGGCGAGCCCGTCGAGTTCCTCGACCGGGTAGCCGAGCGCGGCCTCGAACAGCTCGTAGACCAGCACGATGTCGACGCGCTCGTCCTCGGCGACGGCCGTGACGATCTCGCCGAACTCCGGCATCGGCCGCCCGGTGTCGACGGGGTTGTCGGCGTAGGTGATCCCCGGCAGGATCTCGTCGACGCGCGCTTGGGTCTCCTCGGTGAGCTCCGGCAGGCGACCGCCCGCACGCTGGATCCGGTCGGTGATGATGATGCCCGGTCCCGCCTGCGCGGTGACGACGCCGACGTTCGGGCCGTCTGGCGTCGGCGAGTTGCCCAGCGCCGCCGCGGCGTCGAGGAGGTCGTCCGTCGCGTCGACCGTCGGAACGCCGTACTGGGCGAACCCGGCGGTGTAGAGTTCGTGATCGCCCGTCAGCGCCCCCGTGTGCGACTCCGCGAAGTCGCCGACGTCCGACTGTCCGACCTTGTAGGCGACCACCGGCGTGTCGCTCTCGCGGCAGGCCTCGAGCAGCCGCCGCCCGTCGTCGGTCCCCTCGACGTGGAGGACGATCGCGTCCGTCCGGTCGTCGCCGTCGAAGTACTCGATCGCCTCGGCGAACCCGACGTTCGCGCGGTTCCCCAGGCCGACCTCCGCGGAGACGCCGCGGCCCTGCCGCCGGGACTGGAACGCCAAGACGAGTCCGACGCCCCCGCTCTGGGCGACGACCGCGACGTTGCCCTCCGGGATCTCCTCGACCCCGCTCGCGAACGAACAGCGGAGGTCGATCCCCGGGACGAGAAAGCCGCTGGTGTTGGGGCCGAGGAGCGAGATGTCGTGTTCCTCGGCGGCCGCCACGGTCGCCTCCTGCAGTTCTTCGCCCTGCCCGCCCGCCTCGGCGAACCCGCTGGCGTAGATGACGGCGGCTCCGATCCCCGCCTCGCCGCACTCTTCGAGGACCTCCGGGACCGCCGGTCCCGGCACGCACAGGAGCGCGAGGTCGACGTCGTCGTCGATCTCGGTCACCGACGCGACGAACTCCGCGCCGAACAGTTCTCCCTCCGTCGACGGGTTCACGGGGTAGACCGGCCCGTCGAACGCCGCGGCGTTCGCCATCGCTTCGTATCCGATCTTGCCCTCGGTCGCCGAAGCGCCGACGACGGCGATCGCCGAGGGGTCGAACAACTGTCTGAGAGTCACACGCGGACATATATCGAACGTCCTCAAAGCGTTTTCCCCCTGCGTTGGCGGTGCGGGGCGTGGCGGTGACAGCTCTCTGCTGCAGCCCTCGACGTGCGTCGCTGTCGCGCGTGGCACGCGTCAGCGTATTCCGTAAGTTTATCATCGTTGCTTGGATATCGAACGATAATGACGTTACTGGAAGGCCGAGGGCTGACGAAGAAGTTCGGCGGGGTCGTCGCCATCGAGGACGTCTCCTTCACCGTCGAACGGGGCGAGGCCGTCGGGCTCATCGGACCGAACGGGGCCGGCAAGAGCACGCTGTTCCGGACGATCACCGGCGTCCACCCGCCGACGGAGGGCGAGGTGTTCTTCGACGGGGAGGAGATCACCGGGCAGTCCCAACACGAGATCTGTCACCGCGGGCTGGCGAAGACCCACCAGATCGTCCGCCCGTTCGGGAGCCTCTCGCTGCTCGAAAACGTGACTGTCGGCGCATCCTTCGGCGGCCGGAAGTTCGACGACCCGCGCGAGCGCGCCGCGGAGATGATCGAGTTCGTCGGCCTCGAAGACCAGATGCACGCCGATCCGGGCGAACTCAGCGTCGGACAGCTCAAGCGCTTAGAGATCGCGCGCGTGCTCGCGACCGACCCCGAGATGGTGCTGTTCGACGAGGTCGCCGGCGGACTCGACCCCGAGGAGACGGAGGGCATCATCGACCTCGTCGGTGACATCATCGACGAGGGCAAGACGGTGTTCCTCATCGACCACGTGATGCGCGCGCTGATGAGCGTCTCAGAGCGCGTGATGGTCCTCGACAACGGCAAACTCATCGCCCAGGGAACGCCCGAGGAGATCCAAAACGACGACACGGTCATCGAGGCGTACCTCGGCGAACACGCCGGCAAGGACCTCTCGGACGCGATCGCCGAGAACTGAACTCTTCTATCCGCGCACGATCAGCGCTTTCCGTTGAAGTCGACGAACGCTGCGATCTTTTCGCTCGCGCCCTCGGTCACGCTCGATCCGTGATAGACGAGGCCGACCTCGAAGTCGTACGCGAGCAGCCGTTCCAGCGAGTCGTCGGCCGCGGCCAGATCTGCGGAGTAGTGCGCCGTCGGGAGCACGAAGTACCCCGCGGGGAGCCCCCGGGCGTCGGATCCGAACAGCGCGTCGCCGATGACGGCGACGCCGGCTGCCTCGTCGACGAGCGCGTGGTGCGCCGCGGTGTGACCGGGCACGTGTACGGCGGTGAACTGCCCGACGCGGTCGCCGTCGCCGAACCGGTGGTCCACGTCGACGTCGACCTCGACGCCCTCGGGCACCCACGTTTCGAGATCGAAAACGCCGACGAGTCCGGCGAGACCGCCGACGTGGTCGGGGTCGCCGTGCGTGACGACGATCCGTTCGGGCGTGATCCCCAGTTCCGCCAGCGCGTCGGCGACGACGTCGACGGTGTCCTCGAAGCCGGCGTCGACGAGCGTCGGCGTCTCGCCGTCGAAGCAGAACACTCGCCAGCGAGCGTCCGGCGCGGTCTTCACGGTGATGTCGTAGACGTCCGGTGCGATCTCGGTGATCGCGGTATCTGTGTCGGGCATCGCCCGTACGTACGGTGGCGTGGGTGTTAAACTGTCCCGTCGCGAGCGGGCGTAACGCGTCCCGACGTGGCCGTAACGCGTGGCGTCGGACTTGGTTTCGACGCCGCCGGTCGCCGTCCGTGCCTCTCCCCGTCCGTGCCGCTCCGATCGACGCCCAGATCCGAAGACTGCGGGCACACCGATACCCCTATTGTGGTCCACGGTGACACGTGCGACACAACGATGACTGATGGACTCTCGGCGCGGGTGAACGCGACGCTCCCGGTGGATCCGTCGTGGCTCGCCCTGCCCGCCGGCGCGCTCGCCGCGGGGGCGGTCCTCCAGTTCGCGCCGGTGAATCCGGACGCGGCCCGGATGCTCGCGATCACCCTCTTCTGCGTCGCGATGTGGATCGGCTCTCCCGTGCAGCCGTGGTTCACGGCGCTGATCGGGATCGGACTGATGGGCGTGGGATTCTCGACGGAACTCGCGCTGACGGGCTTTCGCTCGCCCGCGACGTGGCTCGTCGTGGTCGGACTACTGATCGGGGAGGCTGCCACCGCGAGCGGACTCGCCGGGCTCGTCGAGCGAATCGCGCTCTCTCGGATGCCGGAGCGAATCACCGCGGACGCAGTCGCCGTCTACCGGTACCTGCTCGTCTCCCTCTCGATCGGCAGTTTCGCGCTCGCCGTCCTCGTCCCCTCCTCGCTCGTCCGCGTGCTCATCCTCGCGCCGATCCTCAAGTCGCTCGGGGACCTGTTCACCGAGCGGAGCGCGAAGATCGGCCTCTTTCTCGGGCCGCTCTTCGCGACCTACTACGGCGCGTCGGGCATCCTGACGGGGTCGCTCGCGAACATCATCGTCACCGGTCTGGTCGAGTCCAGCGGCGGCCCCGCGATCACGTGGACGGAGTGGACGGTCTGGATGGGCCCGGTGATGGGCCTGGGCCGCGTGGCCGTCGTCGTCGCCGTCACCTACCTCCTGTATCGACCCAGCGATCGGGACGCGATCGACGCACCCGACACCGTCGACACGGTGGCGCCGACGACGAAAGAGCGCCGGATGCTCGCGTTCCTGCTCGTCGGCGTGGCGATCTGGGCGACCGACTTCGTCCACGGCCTCCACCCGATGTTCGGCGCGGTCGTCGTCGCGCTGCTGGCGTTCACGCCGGGAATCGGCGTCATCGACCACGACGCCATCGGCGAGACCGACTTCTCGATCCTGTTTTTCCTCGGGGCGATCTTCGCCATCGCGGAGGGGCTGCAGCGCACGGACTTCACCGACCTGGCGGCCGAGACGATGCTGTCGTACCTCCCGAGCGATCCGTCGCTCCCACTCGTGCTCCTCTTCGTCGTCGGCGTCTCGATGCTCCTGGCGTTCGTGATGGAGGGGATGGCCGTCGCGAGCGTCATCACGCCGGTCTTCGTCTCCTTCGCGACCAGCGCCGGGATCCCGCTGGTCCCGGTGGCGATGATCGAGAGCGTGGCGCTGAACGCGTACTTCTTCCCCTATCAGTCGGCCGTGTTGGTCGCGATGCTCGGCCTCGGCGTCGTCGACACGATGGAACTCAGCCGGATGGCGACGGTGTGCACGATCGCGACGATGGTGATCCTGCTCCCGATCCAGATCGCCCTGTTCGTGTTTTTCTTCTGAAAACGGCCGCAACGCGCGAAATGCGGTTCCCTCCTCGACGCGTCGCCCTCAGGCGAAGTGCTTCTGAATCAGGTCCTCGCGGACGATGGTCCCGGTGTCGGTCCGCGGGAGCGGCTCGTCGGTCAGCGCGTAGTTCCGCGGCCGCTTGAAGTCCGCGAGGCCGTCGTGCTGGAGGCAGTACTCGTCGAGTTCCTCCTCAGTGAGGTCGCTCTCGGTCACCACGACGGCGGTGACGATCTGGCCCCACTCCTCGTCGTCGAGGCCGAACACGCAGGCCTCCGTCACTTCCGGGTGGTTGCCGAGGACCCGCTCGACCTCCGCGGGGTAGACGTTCTCGCCGCCGCTGTTGATCATGTTGTCGACGCGGTCGACGATGTAGAGGTAGCCGTCCTCGTCGACGCGGGCGACGTCGCGCGTCCGGAGCCAGCCGTCGAAGTACGACTTCGCCGAGGCCTCCTCGTTGTCGATGTACTCGTGGGACATCCCCGGACCGCGGGCGATGACCTCACCGCGCTCGCCGGGATCGACGGTCGCCTCGGGATCGGGGTGCTCGGAGACCGGGACCGACTCGACGACGCGGATCTCCCAGGAGAACGCCTCCTTGCCGATCGTGCCGGGGTGTTCCTCCTGCACCTCGGGGTGTGCGAAGGTGAGGTCGGGCCCGGCCTCGGTCATCCCGTAGGTGTTGTAGAGGTGCTCGCTCAGGTGCTCGTGAGTCGCCTCGATGAGGTTCTCGGTGACGATCGCCCCGCCGGTGCGGATGTACGAGAGGGAATCGCTGTCGTAGGGCGTCTCCTTCGCGCGCTGGACGTCGTTGAGCGCTTTCAGCTGGGTCGGCACGGCGAGCAGTCCGGTCACCTCGTGGGACTCGATGAGTTCGAGCGCCTCCTCGGGGTCGAACGTCGAGTGCAGCACGACCGTCGCACCCGCGACGAAGTGCGGGTAGAGCCACGCGTCGGTCGTGACCATGTGGTACCACGGCGACGTGCACAGCGCGACGTCCGTCTCGTCGATGCCGTGCTCCATCACGCCCTGAATCGCGCCGTACCAGAGCTGATCCTGATCGAACTGCACCATCTTGGGAACGCTCGTCGTCCCGCTGGTGTGGAGGATCGCGCACTCCTCGCCGTGGGGGTGAGCGTCGTTCGGATCGGGGCTCGCGGCGTCGAGGACCGCCTCGTAGGACTCGACGTCCTCGTGATCGACGTCGCGGTCGCCGGCGTGGATCGCGACGTCGAACGCCCCGCGATCGAGGAGTTCGAGCGCGTCGTCGGCGTTGTGGTCGTCGAAGAGGAGCGCCTCGGCGTCGGCCGTGTCGGCCATCTGTTCCAGTTCGCCGACGGTCGCCCGGTAGGAGAGCTGGACCGTCGAGCGTCCGCGCTTGTTCCCCGCCCACATCGATTCGATCGCCGAGACGTCGTTGACCGTGAGGACGGCGTACCGCTCGGCCCCGATCCGATCGGTGATCGCGTTCGCCAGTCGGGTGCTTCGCTCGTCCAGTTCGGCGTACGTGAACGACCGACCGTCGTCGGTTACGAGCGCGAGTTTGTCGGGATAACAGCGGACCGTCCGAGCGAGGGCGTCACCAAGTTTCATAGTCTCGTGTTAGGCGTCACCAAGCCAACTGTCGCATTAATTGTTTTGATCGGATGTGGCCGCTGCGTCGATTCGCGCGGCGACGCGGCGGATTTATCACGGGCCGGACGGACCGTTGGTCTATGACGTCCGTGCGCCGCGGTCTCGCCGGGTTGCTCGCGTACGTTCGCCCGACGTTTATGCTCCCGGCCGTCGGAATGGCCCTCTACGGCGCGGCGCTCGCTCCCCTCCCGACGTTCGAGTGGCCGATCGCGGCTCTTCACGCCGCGACGGTCGGCCTCGCGCTCCTGGTCGCGCACCTGCGCGACGGGTACGTCGACGGTCACCAGCGCGGCGAGGAGACCCCGCGGCTCGACGTCGGAGCGTTCCGGTGGAGTATCGGGATCGGTTCGGTCGCGGTCCTGCTGCTTTCGGCCGTTCTGGCGGCGAGGGCGGGGGTCCTCGCAGGACTGTCGACGACCGTCCTCCTCCTGCTCGCGCTGTCGCACGCGCCGTATCTGGATCGACACCCCGTGACGGTCACGGCGGATTACCCCGTCGGGATCGCGACGGCGCTCGTCGGGGGATACGCCGCTCAGACCGCCGGCGTCGAGTCCGTCGTCGCCCTGACCGCGTTGCTCTTCGTCGGGTTTCTCTCGGGGGTCAAGATCGGGATCGACCGGCTCGACCGCGCCTTCGACGCGTCGATCGGCAAGCGAACCGTCCCGGTCGTCCTCGGTACCCGCGGGGCCGAACGCGCCGCCGTCGCCGTCTTCCTCTTCACCGCGAGCGCGACCGCCGCGCTGGGCGTCGCCGGCTACGTGGAACTCCTCCCCGTCCGACCGCTGTACGCGCTCGTCGCCGCGCTCGCGCCGCTGGCGGGACTGGTCGCGACGGTAGCGCTGCGCGCAGAGTGGGTCGTGCGCGTACAGATGGCGTCGTCGTACGTCTTCGCCGTCGGTCTCTTCGCCGCCGTCTGTAGCGGCGGGTGCGTCGGGAGCGAAATCGCCCACGGAGCACTCGAAGCACTCCTCTGATGAGTCGGGTCGGCCACCCGGACGAGCGGCACGCGGGGATCAGCGGTACGCGATCGTGACGTCGATCTCGTCGGTCGCCGCGCGGAGGTGATCGAGGATCTCCCCTTCACAGCGGTCTTTCGACATCCGGTGGGCCGGTCCTGCGACGCTCAGCGCGCCTTGGATCTCGCCGTCGACGGTCAGCGGCACGCCGATGGCCTGGATGCCTTCGAGGTCCTCGCTGAGATTGAGCGCGTACCCCTGTTCGCGGATCCGTTCGAGTTCGTCTTTCAGTCGCTCGCGATCGGTGATCGTGTTCTCCGTGCGCGCAGGCAGGCCGTGTTGGTCGACGATCCGGTCGACCTCCTCCTCGGAGAGGTGCGCGAGGATCGCTTTCCCGCCGGAGTTGTAGTGCATGTGGACGCGGGTTCCGAGGATCGTGTTGACGTTGATGTCGTTCTTGCCGCCGCGACCGTACACGTAGATCGCCTTGCCGTTCTGGTGGGTGATGAGCCACGACATCTCGCCGGTTTCACGTTCGAGTCGGTCGACGGCTCTGAGGCCGGACTGGAAGATTTCGAGCTGTCCGCGGACGTACTGGCCGTACTCGAAGAATCGGAGTCCGAGGTGGTACTCCCGGCCGTGTTTGACGACGAACCCGCGGCGGAGGAGCGTCGTCAGGTGGCCGTGGACCGTGCTCTTGGCGATTTCCAGCCTGTCGGCCAGTTCGGTGACACCGGCACCGTCGAGGTCCCGAAGGAGTTCGATGACGTCGAATAGCGTCTCATCGGACTGTATCCCCCGACTACGGTCCGGTTCTCGTGCCATATCTGTACTCGTCGGTCGAGAAGCAAGTAAGTGTCGTGTGTGTCTCGTGGACGACTGGCGGGTGAATCACTCATCGTCGTGGTCGAACATTTGTTCGATCAGGTCGAATATCTCTGTTACACACCCGTCACATAACAACCGTACGGGTGTTACCGTCGTACCGTCCAGATTCCGCGTTCGGTGAGTCAGTTGGCCTGGCGTCTTCACGGTTGCGTATCGCTACCGCGAGGGTGTGCAACGGATATCGTGGCCCACGCAGATCGCTAGCTGTTCGCTGCTGTCGAACAGATGTGTTCGATCAGTCTCCGGTCCGAACGTCGAGTCCGGCCTCGCGGAACCGGGCAGCCAGTTCGACGTACGTGTCGTGGATACGGTCGATCGCTTCCAGTTGTGAGTCGGTGAGCGGTCGGGTCTTCGCGGGCGTCCCATACGCCAAGTGGCCCGACGGGACGGTCTGGTCGTGGGTGACGACCGCGTTGGCTGCGACGATGCACCGGTCCTCGACGGTGGCTCCCTTGAGCACGGCGCTCTGCATCCCGACGAGACAGCGGTCCCCGACCGTCGCGTAGTCGACGACCGCGCCGTGACCGACGCTGACGGCCTCACCGAGTTTCGCGCCGTGGAGCATCGTGAACTCCTGGACGTTCGTCTCCGCACCCACTTCGACCGCCGTCCCGTGGCCCCGGAGGCAGGTGAAGGGCCAGAGACTCGCCCGCGCGTCGACGTCGACGTCGCCGACGAGATACGCCATCTCCGAGACGAACGCGTCGTCGTCGACCCTCGGTTCCGCCTCCTCGAACCGTCGTAGCATAGGGGCACTACGTGCGTCCGACGGCATAAATCCGGGTACTCGGTGCGGTCGACATCCACGCTTTCCTGCCGACTCTCGCGGGAATCTCGCCGTGTGAGACGCTTAGGATCTATCTGCCGCACGGGGGGGAACAGGGGGCTGCAAGGGAGCAATCGATACAATTGTTCGACAATGTCGAACAAATACTCGGGTGCACTGATTTTAGTGCCGATACGCGCCCAAACCACGTGACGAGCCGGGAATCGTCGCTGAATTATAAGTAGATGGGCGCTCCACTCACCGGTATGGTCCGAGTACTACTCGCACTGGACGACGATATCCCGCAGGCACACGCACAGACGAACGCGATCGAGGCGATGGTCGAGGACGCGAGCGGCGCCGAGGTGTACATCCTGCACGTGTTCAACGACAACCCCGAGGGAGCGTCGGTCAACCAGGTCGAGGCGGTTCGCGAGGCCGCCGACCGACTGGAGGAGGTCGGCGTCGAAGCCGAACTCCTGGAGGCGAGCGGCTCTCCGTCCGACGAGATTCTCCGGTACGCCGACGACCTCGACGTCGACCAGATCTGCGTCGGGGGGCGCAAGCGCTCGCCGGCCGGAAAGGCGCTGTTCGGCAGCGTGACGCAGGACGTGATCCTCGGCACGCACCGGCCGGTCCTCGTCTGCGGCAGCTCCGAGGAGTAGACTTTCGATCGTTCCCGGGACGACCGCCCGCGTCCCCGCGCTATTCGGTTTGAATCGCCGAGGAGAGGTTGCGTTCGAGCGCCTCCACGCTGCGGCGGATCTCCGCGACCTGCTCTGTCTGCTGTTGGTTCGCGGTCGCGAGTTCGGCGACCTCGGTCGCGATCTGTTCGACGCCCTCGACGGTCGTCCCGAGCATCGCCGAGATGTCCTCGGCGCTCGTGGCCTGCTCGTCGGTCGCGGTCGCGATCTGTTCGAGCTGCTCGGAGACGTCCGCGATCGACGCCTGGATCTCGCGCTGGTTCTCGTTGACCGTCTCCATCTGCGATTCGATGGCCTCGACCCGCTCGGTCGTCTGTTCGACGCCCTCGACGGTTTCGGTCGCGATCGTCGCGATCGACTCGACCAGCCCCTCGATGCGGTCGGCCTCGTTCTTCGACTCCGCCGCGAGCGACTTCACCTCGTCGGCGACGACGGCGAATCCCTCGCCGGCCTCGCCCGCGCGCGCCGCCTCGATCGACGCGTTCAGCGCGAGAATGTTGATCTGATCGGCGATGTCGTCGATCACGGCCACGACGTCGTCGATCTCCTCGACGCGCTCTGCGAGGTGTTCGGCGTCCGTCGCCATCTTGTCGCTCGCCTGCGCGACGTCCTCGACGGTCTCTAAGAGCGCCGTCGTCGAGTCCTCGGACTCGGTCGCCAGTTCGGCCGTCTCGGAACTCTGCGTGCTGATCGTCTCGACGCTGGCGGCGACCTCCTCGGTCGTCGCGCTGAACGTCTGGATCTCGTCGTCGACCTCGCGGACGTGCTCGGCCTCCTGCTCGGCGACTTCCGCGATCACGTCGACGTTCTCGGTCACCTGCGAGGAGGCTTCCTCCAGTCCGCCGACGGTCCGTTCGAGCTCCTCGCGGACCTGCGTCTGGACGTGTTCCATCGACTTGCGCTGTTCGACGAGGTCTGTCACCTGATACAGCACCTCGAAGGAGCCGACGACGGAGCCGTCGGTGCCGGTGAGCGGCACGCCCATCGCCCGTCCGTGCCCCTTCTCGCCCGCGGTGTTGGTGATCGTTCGGACCTCGTCTTCCCTGATCGTCTCACCGGTTCGGGCGACCTTCTCCGCGAGCGTCTCGGTGACCGCCTCGGTCCCGATGACCTCGTGGGCGGGTCGATCGAGCGCCTCCTCGGCCGCGAGGCCGACGAAGGAGGCCTGTTCTTCGTTCCAGTGGGTCAGGCGACCGTCGTCGTCGACGACGATCACCGGTTCGGGGAACTCCGCGGCGAGTTGATCGAACATGTGTTGCCAGTGGTCGCGCTCGGCGCGGAGTCGCTCGGTCTCTCCCATCTCGTCAGGGAGGTCCGGGGCGAGCGAGGCCGGTTCCGGCGCGGCCGATTCGGCGGCGGGCGGGTGGTGTGCCATTGCGAGGGTGTGGACCGTGTCAGTATATAATTCGCCCGCCGTCATTTTCACTCGTGATACTGGGCCGACAACCGCCGTCGAGGGCGTTCTCCGGCGTTACTGGTCGTCGTACGACCGGCGCTTCACGAGCGCCGTCGCGTCGAATCGGACGACGGTCTCTCCGTCCTGGTTCACCGCCTCGACGTGCGTGGTGACGTAGCCGCGGTCCTCGTGGCTGGACGAGGGGCGCTTCTCGATCACCTCCGTCCGAAGCGACAGCCGATCGCCGGGCCGTACGGGGTTTACCCACCGGAGGTTGTCGGCCGCGACACCCGCTAAGGCCGCGAGCGCGTCGGGCCGTTCGGCGGTCAACCGCATACACATCGCCATCGTGTGCCACCCCGACGCGACCAGTCCGCCGAACATCGACTCGGCGGCGGCCTCCTCGTCGGTGTGGAACGGCTGTGGATCGTACGTCTCGGCGAACGACTTGATCTCCTCGGCCGTGACTTCGTACTCCCCGAACGTCGCGGTCGAGCCGACCTCGACGTCCTCGTAGTATTGCATACGCGACTAACGGACGGCTCCCGAAGAAAATCCTTCGCTCGGGACCGTGTGTCGCTTTCTGAAGTAACGGCGTGACACATACTGTGCTAAAATGTGGCACGAATCGGGCCTATAGACCGAGTGCGTGTATGTCGCTGACACGCGTACCGCAAGGATTTATGTACAGCGCTCCGAAGCGGGAAACATGCCCAGAGACTCAGCACTCGAAGAGGCTGCTGAAGCGGCGTCGGACCTTCCGGACCCCAGAGACGTCGTCGACAAGGACGAGGAGATCCCGCTCGTCGAGGTCTTCGACGAGGCGTTCATGCGGGAGAACACCGACTTCGACACCTTCGACGAGATGGTCGCCGCGAGCCCGTCCGACGCGACGTCGGCGGACGAGCTGGAGAAGATTCCCCGCGGCGAGTGGGACGACTTCGTCGCGGAAACGACGGTCTTCGCCGACGAGGAGGAGTTCGTCTTCGCCGGTCGGGACCACTGGGTCGGCAAGAAGCTCGGACTGAACTGAACCGGGCGCGCCACCACGGCGAACCCGACTGACGGTCGCCTGGCCCCGTGATTTGCGGTCGTCTGAGCGTTGCCGCTATCCGACGGAAATGGCCGTTTCCGGCGCTCTCGCGTCGATGCAACCACAACGATTATGAGGGACGTGTGGTAACAGTCAGACAGACACGATGAGTTCAACTGACATCGACCCAGTGCTGATCGCCGGTGCCGGACCGACGGGGATGACCGCCGCGCTCGCGCTCCGCGCACGCGGGATCCCCGCGGCGATCCTCGAGGCGGACTCCGAGGACCGCGACCGCGCCGGGAGCCGCGCGATCTACGTCCACGGCTCGACGTTGAAGACGCTCGAACGCAACTACCCCGGACTCGGGAAGGACCTCGTCGACGAGGGGCTCGTCTGGCCCACCCGCCACACGATGTGGCGCGGCAAGACGGTGTTCCGACGCACCTATGACAACCCCGGCGGCAGCGGCGAGTTCCCCCACTTCTCCAGCCTCCCGCAGGTCACCACGGAGAAGTACATGCACGAGGCGCTGGACGAACTCGGCGTCGAGATCCACTGGGACGCCGGCGTCGAGTCCGTCGAGTCCACCCCGGACGGCGTCCACGTCGAGACGACGGACGGGCAGGAGTGGGAGACGCCGTACCTCATCGGCGCGGACGGCGGCGGCTCGCAGGTCCGAAAGGAGATCGGCTCGCAGTTCGAGGGCGATCAGTCGGAGAACTCCTTCATCATCGTCGACGTCGAGACCCTCGAGGGCAACACGATCGAGGAGGAGCCGATCCCGTTCGAGCGGCTCTTCCACTACGACGATCCGGCCGCGGGCGGCCGCAACGTGATGCTCGTGCCCTTCTCCGGCGGATGGCGACTCGACATCCAGTGCCTCGGCGACGACGACCCCGAGGAGATCGCCAGCGACGCGGAGATGCGTAAGTTCGTCCGCGAGATTATGGGCGAGGAGTACGTCGACAACATTCAGTGGACCTCGACGTACAAGTTCCTGCAGGTGATCGCCGACTCCTTCGTCGACGAGCACCGCCGCGTCCTGCTGGCGGGTGAGGCGGCCCACCTACTCGCACCGTTCGGCGCGCGCGGGATGAACTCCTGCGTCGCCGACGCCGACGAGGCGGCCTCCGCGATCGCGGTCGCCGCGCGGGCCGAACAGCCCGCCGTCGCCCGCAACGAGGTCGAACTGTACGCGGCACGCCGCGAGCGCGCCGCCGAGTACAACATCGACGCCGCCGGGCAGGCCCTCGATTACCTTCAGGGCGACACCCCGGTCACCGTGCTCCGTAAGGAAGTCGCCGCGTCGCTCGCGGACTACTTCGAGCCCGCCGGCGAGTACCTCGACGACGCCCCGTACGGCCCGCACGACGCGCCGCCGATCGCGGCGACCGGCAACTACTGAACCCGCGGTCGCGCTCTCATCGTTTTTCTCCCAGGAGGCAGCGGCAGGTCCGAGACGACACAGCCCCGAGATCGGAAAACCGGCCAGCTCGCCTTCAGAAGTTCCGGTAGATCAGGTCGCGCTGCACCGCACCGACGCCCTCGTAGGTCATCGGCATCCGGACGTCCCGGTAGACGCGGGTGATCCGCTCGTCGTTCAAGAGCGCCCGTCCGCCGTGGAGTTTGATCGACGCCTCGGCGCACTCGGCGGCGACCTCCGTCGCCTTCGCTTTCGCCATCGCGGCCCAGCGCTCGGCGTCCTCGCCGCGCTGGACGTGGTCGACCGCCTGCCACAGCAGCGCGCGGGCGCTCTCGAACTCCATCCGCATCTCCGCGAGGTCGTGTTGGACCGACTGGAAGTCCGCCACGTCCCGGCCGAACTCCTCGCGCTCGTGGACGAAGTCCCACGCCTCCTCGATGGCGGCGGCCGCGAGGCCGATGCCGTGGGCGGCCACCCGGACCCGCCCGGCGTTGAAGAACTCCGCGACCATCTTGAAGCCGTTCCCGCGCTCGCCCACGAGGTTCTCCGCCGGCACGCGGCAGTCGTCGAAGACGATGTGCGCCTGCTCTGAGGCCCGGTAGGCCATCTTCTCTGGGATCGGCTCGGCCTCGTAGCCCGGCGCGTCGGTGGGGACGAGGATGAGCGAGTGATTGCCGTGGCGGTCGTCGGTGTCCTCGGTCTTCGCGTAGACGGTGATGTAGTCGCCGGAGACGCCGTTGCCGATCCAGTACTTCTCGCCGTTCAGGACCCACTCGCCGGCCTCGAGCGTCGCCTCCGTCTCCATCCCCGCGAGGTCGCTCCCCGTGTCGGGTTCGGAGATGGCCATTCCGGTCCGCTTCTCGCCGCTGGCGACGGCGGCGAGGTACGTCCCTTCTGCTCCTCGCTGCCGAACTTCTGGAGGATCTCGGTGCCGAAGCTCTGACTGACGACGCCGAGTCCGAGGCCGGCGTCCGCGCGGAAGAACTCCTCGACGGTCGCGACGATCTCGTCGAGCGACCGACCGGGACCGCCGTACTCGGCGTCGATCTCCTGGGCCACCAGTCCGGCGTCGTGAGCGGCCTCGACTACCTCGTCGGGGTACTCCCCCGAGCCGAAGTACTCGGCCGCGACCGGTTGCATCTCCTCGCGCGCGAACGATCGCGCGCGGTCTTTCAGGTCGTGCGCTTCCTCGGGGACGACGGTGTGGGTGAGTATGTCGGATTCCATATGTCTTCTCGGTTACTATCGAATGCGGAGAGGTCTTCTCGCCGACGGACGGTTCAGTCTTCCAGCGGAAGTTCGCCGTGTTCGTCGATGAACTGCTCTCTCAGATCCTTCTTGTTGAACTTGTGCGTCGTCGTCTTCGGGATCTCGTCGACGAACCGGAATACGTCCGGAAGCCACCACTTCGGGAACGTCTCCAGGAGGTGCTCGCGCAGGGCCTCCTCGTCGACGCTGGGGTCGTCGACCACGACGAACGCGACGGGTCGTTCCTGCCACTTCTCGTGGGGGACGCTGACGACGGCCGCCTCGGCGACGCCGTCGGCGTCGATGATCGAGTTCTCCAGTTCGACCGAGGAGATCCACTCGCCGCCGCTCTTGATCGCGTCGTCGATGCGGTCGACGATGTCGAGGTAGCCGAACTCGTCGATGGTGGCGACGTCGCCGGTCTTGAACCAGCCGTCGTCGGTGAACGACTCCTCGTTCGCCTCCGGGCGCTTGAAGTAGCCGTCCGTGAGCCACGGCGAACGCGCGTGGATCTCGCCGGGCGTCTCGCCGTCGTGCGGGACCGGCTCGCCGTCGGTGTCGCGCAGGCGGATCCGCGCGCCGGGCGCGGGGATGCCCGCCTTCCGCTTGAGTTCGTAGCGCCGCTCCTCGTCGAGCCCCTGCATCTCCGTCGTCTCGAAGGTGTTCGCCAGGTGCGGGGAGGCCTCGGTCATCCCGTAGCCCTGATAGATCGGTGCCTCGTACACCTCCTCGAACTTCTGCATCAGCGACGCGGGCGGCGCGCTGCCGCCGGTGAGAACGCGGTCGAGGCTCTCCAACGGCTCGCCCTCGACGGATTCGAGGTAGCCGTCCATATCGATCCAGACGGTCGGGACCGCCGCGGCGACGGTGACGTCCTCGGCGTCGATGAGGTCGGCGACGTCCTGCGGGGAGGTGTGTTGCCCCGGCAACACGAGCTTCGAGCCGTAGAACGTCCCCGAGTAGGGGAAGCCCCACCCGTTGACGTGGAACATCGGCACGACCGGCATCACCGTGTCGTTCTCGCTGACGCCGAAGACGTCGACGTGGCCGTGGACCAGCGTGTGCAGGAACATCCGCCGGTGGCGGTACTGCACGCCCTTCGGCAGGCCGGTGGTCCCCGAGGTGTAACACAGCGCGAACTCCCGTTCCTCGTCGAGTTCGGGCCAGTCGTACTCGGTGTCGTAGCCCGAGATGAACGACTCGTAGTCGACGACGGGGTCGAGGCTCGTCTCCGGCACCTCGTCGTCGAGGACGACGTACTGCTCGACGGTTTCGAGGTCGTCGGCGACGGCCTCGGCCGTCTCGACGAACTCGGGGTCGACGAACAGCAGGCGGTCCTCGGCCTCGTTGATGATCTCCGTGAGGTGGTGTTCCGGCAGTCGGTGGTTCGTCGTGTGGATGCTCCGGCCGCTGCAGGAGGGGCCGAAGTACAGCTCGTAGTGACGGTAGTGGTTGACCGCCATCACCGACACGCGGTCGCCCATCTCCAGCCCGTAGTCGTCGAGGGCGTGGGCGAGCTGACAGATCCGCTCGTAGGCGTCGCCGTACGTGTAGCGGTGGACGGACCCGTCCGAGAGCTTCGAGACGATCTCCTTGTGGTCGAAGAGATCGACCGCCCGTTGCAGGAACTTCGTGATCGTGAGTTCGTAGTCCTTCATGTCTCGTTTCTTGTCTACTCCTGTGGTTCGAACCGGTAAAAAACCCGCTCGTGGTCGACCGGACCGTCGATTTCGACGACCTTCATCTCGACGGGGTCGCCGATCTCGAGGTCGTCGTACTCCGCGTCGTCGAGGTGCGCCGACAGCTTGACCGGCCCGAGGTCGACGATGCCGAGCACGAACGGCACCTCGTCTTCCATCCCCATCGGCGCGCCCGCACGGACCGTCGAGAAGGCGAACAGCTCGCCCTCGTGCGGCAGGTCCACGTACTCCAACTCGTCGCTGTGGCACTCCGGACAGACGATCCGCGGCGGGAAGTGCAGTTCGTCGCACTCGGTGCACCGCGTCGTCGTCAACTGCCCGTCGGCGAGGTTGTCGTAGAACTCGCTGATCTGGGTCGTCTCCTCGGTCTGGAGCTCGTAGAAGTCCAGCATCCGAGGGAGTTCGACCTGGTCCGGCAGTTCGACGACGTCCCTGTCGGTGCCGCCGTCGGTCGCGATGTCCGATCCACCCGTCTCCTTCGTCGTCTCGTCGTTGTGCTCGTTCATGGTCGTCCTCGCGCGAGAGTCATCACGCTGTGCACCGAGGCGCTGCCGCTGAGGTTGTGGATCAGCCCCGTCTCGGGGTCCGGCACCTGTCGTTCGGGTTCGACCGTCCCGCGGAACTGGTTGAACACCTCCAGCGCTTGGGAGACGCCGGTCGCACCCAGCGGGTGCCCGCAGCCGAGCAGCCCGCCGCGAGGGTTGACGGCGATGTCGCCGTCGAGTTCGCTGCGTCCCTCCTCGATGAATTTCCCGCCTTCTCCCTTCTCGACCCAGCCGAGGTCCTCGTACTCGACGATCTCGCTGATCGAGAAGCAGTCGTGGACCTCGGCGACGTCGAGTTCCTTCAGGGGGTCGTCGATCCCGGCCTGCTCGTAGGCCTGCTCGGCGGCCTTCGTCGCCTGCGGCCACGCCGAGAACGACGGGAGGTTGTTGATGGAGTTGCTCGCGAGGCAGGTCTGCCCGCTGCCGGTGACCCACGCGACCTCGTCGGTCACTTCTCTCGCTTTCTCCTCGCTCATCAGGATCAGCCCGGCCGCGCCGTCGGTGACGCCGCTGCAGTCGTACAGACACAGCGGGGGCGACAGCGGGAACGACTCGACGACGTCGTCGACGGAGACCTCCTTCTGGAACTGCGCGAACGCGTTGTTCGCCGCGTGGGTCTTGTTCTTCGCGGCGACGAGCGCGAGCTGTTCGCGCGTGGTGTCGTACTCGTGCATATGCCGCTGGGCGATCATCGCGAAGTACGGCGGCGCGTTGAAGCCGTTGACGCCGTCGAACTCCCGGTCCATCACGTTGGCCATACTCGTCTGGGCCTCGGCGTCGTACTGCCGCGGGAGGTTCATCTTCTCGACGCCGAGCACGAGGGCGGTGTCGATCTGTCCGGCGGCGATCGCGAGCCACGCGTACCGCAGCGCGGCCTGCCCGCTCGCACACGCCAGTTCCGTCCGCGCGATCATGCTGTCGACGTCGATGCCGAGAAGCTCCGCGACCATCGGCGCGACGTGCGTCTGGAAGGCGAACCGCTCGGGCTGGACCGACCCGACGAACAGCCCCTCGATGTCGTCGGGCGTGACGTCGGAGACGTCCTCGAAGGCCGCCTTGCCGGCCTCCTGGATCAGATCCTTGTAGCTGGCCTCGCGGACGCCCCACTTCGTGTGGCCGCCGCCGACGATGCCGACGTTCCGCGTCATCTCACTCGCCCCCGAAGTCGGCTTCGCGGTCCTGGTTGAACGCCGCGACGCCTTCGAGCATGTCGTCGGTCGTCGCCAACAGTCCGAAGCCCTGACTCTCCAGCGTGAGACCCGTGTCGAGGCTCGCGTTCTGCCCCTGCTGGATAACCTTCTTCGCGACTTCCAGGGCGGTCTGGGGCCCGTTGGCGAGGTCGCTCGTCACGTCGTCGATCAGCTCCTCGAACTCCGCTTCCTCGACCGCGCGGTTGAGGATGCCCCACTCCTCGGCGCGCTCGGCGGACAGTTGCATCCCGCGGTAGACCATCTCCTTCGTCCGCGGCTCGCCGACGAGGCGGACCAGCCGCTGGGTGCCGCCGCCGCCGGGGATCAGGCCGAGATCGATCTCGGGGCTGCCGAGCGTCGAACCCTCGGTCGCGTAGCGGAGGTCGCAGGCGAGCGTGATCTCCAGTCCCGCCCCGAGACAGAAGCCGTCGATCTTCGCGATGGTCGGCCGCGGGTACTCGTAGATCGTCTGCACGGTTTGATCGACCTTCGCGAGGTCAGTCGGGTCCGCAGTCGTGAAGCCGGTGATGTCCGCGCCCGCGCTGAACGCGCGGTCGCCCGCGCCCTCGAAGACGACGCAGGCGACCTCCTCGTCGTCGACGGTTTCGAGCACGCGCGTGACCTCGTCGAACATATCCGTCGAGAAGGCGTTGAGCCGCTCCTCGCGGTCGAAGAGCACGGTGAGGACGCCGTCGTCGCTCAGGTCGTGGCTGATGTAGTGGTAGGGGCCGCCGTCGCTGTAGTCGTAGAAGCCGCGACCGGCCTTCTCGCCGGTGTGGCCCTCCTCGACCAGGTCGACGAGGTAGTCGGCGGGTTCGTAGCGCTCCGCGCCCGTCCGCTCGTGGAGGTCGCGGAGTTTTTCTAAGACGTTGTCGAGACCGAGCTTATCGCCGGTCCGACAGGTCCCCTCGGGCAGACCGCCGCCGAGGCGCATCCCGATGTCGATGTCCTCTGGATCGGCGACGTCGTCGCCGATCAGCTTCGCCGCCTCGTTGATCATCCGCGCCTCGATACGGAGGGTGTCGATCCCCTCGCCGTCTGTCGGCTCGTAGTTGACGCCCTCGCCGTCCTCGTAGTCGTAGAACCCCTTGCCGGTCTTGCGGCCCAACTCGTCGTTCTCGACCCGCGAGCGAATCGAGTCCGGCACGGGCAGGTCCCACTGGTCCCGCGAGTGCGTGAAGATGTCCAGTCCCCCGAAGTCGTTGAGCTCGAACGGTCCCATCGGGTAGCCCCGCTGGAACACCATCGCGGCGTCGACGTCCTGAATCGTGACGTCGCCCTCGTCGAGCATGAAGCCCGCCTCGCCCATCAGCGGCGTCAGGACGTTGTTGACGACGAACTGCGGGACGTCCTTTCGGACTCTAATCGGCGTCTTGTCCAGCGACTCGACGAACTCGACGGCGGCGTCGACGACGTCCTCGCGGGTCGCTTCGCCGGAGGCGACCTCGACGAGGTCCATCTTCACCGGCGGGTTGAAAAAGTGCATCCCGCAGACGTACTCGGGCTGGTCGGTCGCCTCCGCGATGTCGCTCACGCGGAGGCTGGAGGTGTTCGTCGCCATGATCGTCTCGTCGCCGGACGCGGCGTCGACCTCGGCGAAGATGTCGCGCTTGAGGTCGAGATTCTCCGGCGCGGCCTCGATTACGAGGTCGACGTCGGAAACGGCGTCGGCGAGGTCGACCGTCGTCGAAACCCGGGCCAACACGTCCTCGGGGTCCTCGTCGATCTGGCCTTTCTCCGCCAGCTTGCCGAGACTCCACTCGATCTGGTCGTACCCGTCTTCGACCAGTTCCTCCTCGATGTCTCGCATCACGACGTCGTAGCCGGCGATGGCGGCCACTTCCGCGATGCCGTGGCCCATACTGCCGGCTCCGAGAACCGCAACGCTATCGATATCAGCGGTCATCACTGTAAAATTCGAACAACAGGTAAAGAAAGTACCGGTGTGACAGCGGCAACCACACGCGCGTTCAGTGGGCCGTAAGCGGGGTCGGACGCCGGATCGCTATCGGGCGACAGGCGGTAAGTGCCGCCTCACTCGCCGCTTCGGAGTCCCGCGAGACGGTCGCGGATACCTCGTTCCTCGTACACCGACTTCGCCATCGGCAGCACGCCGTCTTGGAAGTAGATGAACAGTATCGTGAGCAGCAGTCCGAACGTGACCGTCCGCCACTGGCCGAACTGCGAGAGCAGGTTGTCGAGGTAGATCACGATCGCCGCGCCGACGAGCGGGCCGAACCGCGATCGAAGCCCACCGAGGACGAGGATGATCAGCACGAGGACGTCGACGCCGTTGAAGCTGAACAGCCCCGGAATCACGATCCCCGTCGCCTGCGCGTAGAAGGGACCGACGAAGCCGATGATGGCCGTCGCGAGGAACCCGGCGAACACCTTCAGTTTGATGACGTCGATCCCGGTCGCGCGGGCGGCGAACTCGTCCTGCCTGATCGCGGCGAACGCCAGCCCGTACTTCGAGTTGGTCAGCCAGGTGTAGACGCCAAACACGACCGCGAAGACGCCGACGAGGACGTAGAACTGGATGGCGAACGCGCCCATCCCGGTCAGATTCTCGACGGCGGGCAGAGCGAGGTCGCGGAACGGGATCCCCGTCGTGCCGCCGGTGACGTCTCGAAGCCCGACGATCACCTCCATAATGATCATCTGGAACGCGAAGGTCACGATCGCGAGGACGATGACGGTGAACTGCCTGCGGGCGGCCACGTAACAGATCAGCCCGCCGAACGCGCCGGAGACGAGCGCCCCCACGAAGAGCGTGAGCCACGGAGAGACGGCGAAGTACTCGGCCGTCAGGACGGTCGTGTACGACCCCACCGCGGCGATGCCGCCCATGAAGAGGATCAGCTGATCGGTCTCGCCGAAGATGATGTTGAGCGCCATCGCGAAGATGGCGAAGATCATCACGGTGATGAACCGACGCGACAGGTACGTGGTCGACGGGTCGAAGAACAGCGGCGGCACCAGTAGGAGTGCGGCGAACACCGCGACGACCGGCAGTTGACCACGCAGCGACGAGAGGGTGTTGTCGACGTTCATGAGATCTGCTCCGGTTTGTAAATCAGCACGGCGATCGCAGCCGCGAACAGCGTGACAGTCGCCAAGTACGATCCGAACAGCGATCCGGCGACCGTCATGATGATTCCGAGCACGATTCCGGCCGCCACGGTCCCCGAGATGCTATCGACGCCGCCGACGATCGAGACCATGATCGCGAACGACGTCAGCGTGAAGGAACTCGCCGGGGTGACTTCCGCGTCGAGCGCGTAGAACACGCCCGCGACGCCCGCGATAGCGGCGCTCAACACGAAGATGATCGCCTGCACGCGACGGGGCGGAATCCCGCAGAGCACCGCGCCCGTCTCGTCTTGGATCACCGTCTGGGTACCGATTCCCAGATACGTGTGATTGAAGAAGTAGTAGATGAGTCCGAACAGCACGGCCGCGGCCCCGATCACTGCGACCGACGAGCCGGTGAGGTTCGCGCCCGCGACGCTGATCGACGGCACGGCGACGTCGAGGAACACGCTCCCCGGGTAGTAGATGAAGAGCAGTCCTTCGAAGAACAGCGACAGTCCGAGCGTCACGAAGATCCCCAGCAGGATCCGGTCTTCCCCATCCTCTCTGTACACCAAGGAGATGACCGTCCGATCCAGTACCAACGCGAAGAGCGCGACCAATGCGACGGCGATCAACCCCGCGAACACTACTCCCGGGACCGCTCTCAACAGCAGCGAACACGCGATGACGGCGACGACGGCGAAGACGCCGAGGAGCAGATTGAGGATCTCACCCAATCCGAACACCAACGTGATTCCCAGTCCGAACAGCGACAGGATCACGCCTCTGGCGAGGCCGTCGATAAGCAGTTCTAACCCCTGTGCTAACATACTCCTGCATCGTTTGAGGGTATTCATAAATATTGTGGATAGTTCCGGTGTCGTCTCACCGACGCACGTTCCGCGCTGTCGCCACCGAATTATTTATGTAGAATCGTCAGCAACCTCGGATCGTGTTAACCGCCACCAACGTCACCAAGAAGTTCGGCGGTCTGGTCGCCGTCGACGACGTCGACTTCTCCATCGACGACGGGGAGATCGTCGGGCTGATCGGTCCGAACGGGGCCGGCAAGACCACCCTGTTCAACACGATCACCGGCGTCCACCCGCCGAACACCGGTTCGATCACGTTCGAGGGCACGGAACTGGTCGGGAAGTCGCCCAACGAGGTCGCCCAGCTCGGCATCGCCCGCACGTTCCAGGCAGTTCGGACGTTCAACGAGTCGACCGTCCTCGACAACGCGATGATCGGTGCCATCTTCGGCAACGACGAGTCGATCTCGAAGGACGAAGCGACCGACCGCGCCCGCGATGCGCTCGCGTTCGTCGGGCTCGACGACAGACGGGACGAGGAGGCCGGCGGGTTGACGATCGCCGATCGGAAGCAGCTCGAACTCGCGAAGGCGCTCGCCGCCGGGCCCGATCTCATCCTCGTCGACGAGATCGGCGCGGGGCTGACCCCGACCGAGATCGACGAAATCACCAGAACGCTCGAACGCGCACGCGACGACCGCGGCGTCTCGGTGTTCTGGATCGAACACATCATGGAGGCGATCATGAGCGTCACCGACCGGATCATCGTGCTCAACCAGGGCGAGAAGATCGCGGACGGAACGCCCGCGGAGATCCAAAACGACGACCGCGTCACCGAGGCCTACCTCGGGGAGGTCGAGTCGTGAGCCTGATCGACGTCGACGGGTTGAACGTCCACTACGGCGACCTCCAGGTGCTGTGGGACGTCTCCTTCGAGGTCCGCGAGGACGATTCGGTCGTCACCATCGTCGGGCCGAACGGGGCCGGGAAGACGACCATACTCAAGACGCTCTCCGGGATCCTCACCCCGACGAGCGGGAGCGTCGAAGTCCTGGGCGCGGACGTCGCGAGCGTCCCCGCCAGCGAGATCGTCGACCGCGGGTTCGTCCACGTCTCCGAGGAGCGGAACCTCTTCGGCGACCTCTCCGTCGAGAAGAACCTCCAGATGGGATCGTACACCAAACGGGAGACGTTCGAGGAGAAACGCGACGACGTCTTCGAGATGTTCCCCGTCCTCGAGGACCGACGCGACAAGAACGCCTCGACGCTCAGCGGCGGGGAACAGCAGATGCTCGCGATCGGCCGCGGGCTGATGGCCGAACCCGAGGTGCTCGCGCTGGACGAACCCTCGAACGCGCTCGCGCCGCAACTCGCCGAGCAGGTGTTCCGAACCATCGAGGAGATCTCCGACGACGTGACGGTCGTGCTGGTCGAACAGCACGTCGACAGAGCGCTCGGCCTCGCAGACCGCGGCTACCTGCTCGAAAACGGGCGGATCGAGACCGAGGGAACCGGGCAGGAACTGCTCGAGAGCGACGCGATCAGAGAAGGCTACCTGCGCGGGTAACGAAAACGCTCGTCTCGCCGCGGGTCGTGCTCTCTTCTCTTGGTCGCCCCGCGTCTCTTTTCCGCGCTGACTGGACACCTCGAAGCGCCGACGCTACCGGTTGCGAGTGATGGTATGGGCAACAGCCGACGACAAAAATGCGAGAACAGCGTGCGGGCGCTGCTTAGGAGAGGATGTCGCTGGAGGGGTCGTACGCCGGCAGCGGCTCCGAGCGGAACTGCTCGGTCAACTGGACGCTCCCGTCGGGGTAGTACTCAGGCGTCCCCGACTCGAAGCCGACCATAAGCTGAACGAGGTTCTCCAGTTCGCCCCACTCGGTGTACTGGATCGGCGAGGCGAACAGCGTGTCGAGTTCGATGTTCCGGATCGACTCGGCGACCGAGACCGGGTTCGCCTCGCCGGCGTCTTCGATGGCGGCACCGACGAGGTCGCCGACGACGTACCCGACGGCGTTGAGGACGCCGAACCACTCGCCCGTCTCGTCGTAGTACCGCTGTCCGACCTCGGCGTACCGATCGGAGAACGGATCGGGCTGGGTCTGCGCGATGAAGCCTTCCGTGACCGAATCGCCCAGGGCGTTCGCCGAGAGCTTCGCGTCGCTGCGCCCGATGACGTAGTCGGGGTTGACGTCAGAGAGGTCCTGAAGCTGGTTGTAGATCGTGAACACGCCCGGCGGGTGGCTGGCGGTGATGAGCAGATCGAGGTCCTCCGGCATCGAGCGGAGGTAGGTCGTGAAGGAGCTCTCGCCGAACGGAGCGACCTCCATATGCACGTCGACGTCGTCCGGGAAGACTGCGTTGATGCTCTGCTCCCAGGCGCGGCCGTACGAGTAGTCGGCGATGATCGCGCCGACGCTCTGGAAGCCTGGTCCTCGATGAACTGACTCACCGCGCGAGCGTTGGTCGGAGCGGGAGCGAGTCCCATCCGGAAGTTGTAGCGGGACTCCCGCGAGAGGAATTCGGAGCTCCCGACGAACTGCGGGATGTGCGGAACCTGATTGTCTTCGGCGATCGGCGCGACAGTGAGCCCGATGTCGCTGGAGATCGATCCGGTCAGCACCACGGCGTCCTCCGCCTCGATCAGCTCAGTGGCGATGCTCGTCGCCTCGGCCGGGTCGAGTTGGGTGTCGCGGTCCACGAACGAGAGCTCGCGGTCCAAGACGCCGCCGTCGGCGTTGATCTCGTCGATCCGGAAGTTGAGCCCGTCGACGAACTGCTGGGTCGTCTGGGCGTACGGACCCGTGTAGGGCTGGAGTCCGCCGATGACGATGTCCCCCTCACCGCCGCTGTCTCCGGCGGTCGCGCCGTTGCCGTCGCCACCGCTGTCTCCGCCGCCGTCGCCGCCGCCGTCGCCACCGCCGTCGCCACCGCCGTTGTTCATACAGCCGGCGAGCGACCCGGCAACGACCGTCGCCCCCGTCAGTTTCAGGAAGTTCCGCCTGTCAGTCGCACTCCGCTCACTGGTGTTACCAGATGGCATACTGGTCAATCATAATCGTCAATATTTATATTTTTCTACTACGCGGGTCAGCCGGTGGGGTCTCCCCCTCCCGCTCTCGACTCTCTTGCGCCTCACTCCTCGTCGATCCCCTCCCGGGCGCGGAGCGACTGTCGGCGGACCTTCCCCGTCGTCGTCGTCGGGATCTCGTCGGTGAACTCGATCTCTCGGGGGTACTCGTACTTCGCGAGCCGGTCTTTGACGTGTGTCTGGAGTTGTTCTTTCAGCTCCGCCCCGGCGTCGTACCCGTCTGCGAGAACCACGAACGCCTTCGGGATCTCACCTCGGGTGTCGTGGGGCACGCCGACGACGCCCACGTGCTGGACCGCCGGATGCGTCAGCATCGCCTCCTCGATCTCTTTGGGGGCGATGCGGTAGCCGGAGCTGATGATGATGTCGTCCGAGCGCGAGTGAAAGCGGAAGTACCCGTCCTCGTCCATCGAGACGAGGTCGTCCGACAGCAACCACCCGTCTCGGATCGTCTCCGCCGTCTTCTCCGGGAGCTCGTGGTAGTGTAGAAAGAGCATCGGGTCGTCGCCGTAGCGGACTGCGAGTTCGCCGATCTCGTGCGGTTCGTCGATCCGCTCGCGGGTCTCGGGGTCGAGGATGGCGACCTCGTGACCCACGGAGGGGATCCCGAAGTAACCGAGTCGGTGGTCGAACCCGACGGCCGGATCGTCGCAGACGAGCCCGCCGATCTCGGAAGTCCCGTAGCCTTCGAGGAAGGCGGCGTTCTCGAACGTGTCCGTCACCCACTCGATGATGCGCTCGTCCGCGGCTTCCCCGCCGGTCGTGAGCGATTGGAGGCTGGTGAGGTCGTACGTCTCGGCGGGGTCGTCGACCTGCATCATCATCCGGACGGCCGTCGGCGGGAGGTTGAGGTGCGTGACCTCGTAGTGCTCGATCAACTCGAACTCCCGCTCGGGGTCGAACTCCTTCCCGGCGTACCCGACCACGGGGATCCCGTAGAACATCGCCGGGAGGACCACGCCGGGAAGCGACATAATCCACGACCACTCCGAGACCGTGCGGAGGACCTGCCCCTCGCCGGTCCGGTGACACTGCAGGCTGAGGAACTGCGGCAGTTCTCCCAGAAGGTGCCGGTGCGCGTGGACGACGCCCTTGGGCTTGCCGGTCGTCCCGCTCGTGTAGATGATGAACGCCTCGTCGTCGGCGTCGGTGGTGGGTCCCTCGAAAGCGCCCGAGACGCCGTCGATCGCATCGTGGAAGTTGACCTCTTCGCCGCGGTCGAAGTCGTCGTAGGTGACGGTCAGTTCCAACGAGTCGACGTCGTCTCGGACCGTTCGGAGGGCGTCGATGGCGGCCTCGTCCGCGAGGAACACGGTCGCGTCGCAGTCACGAAGCCGGTATCTGAGGCCGTCTGAGCCGAGCAGAACTGTCAGCGGGACCGACACCGCCCCGAGTTTGAACGCGGCGAGGTTGCCGGCGAGGGACTCGACGCACTGCGTCCCGTTGATCGCGACGTGGTCACCCGCGCCGACGCCCTGTTCGGAGAGGTACGTCGCGAGCTTGTTCGCCAGCCGGTTCAGTTCCTCGTAGGTGTACTCCGAGCGTTCGCCGTCGAGGCGGTCGAGCGACAGCGCGACGCGGTCCGGTTCCGCTCTCGCCCAGCGCTCGCAGGTGTACTCGGCGATGTTGAACGTGTCTGGAACCTCCCACGAGAACCACTCGTCGATCTCGTCGAGGCTCTCGAACCCCTGCTGGTGGAAGTAGTAGTTCTCCAGTTCTGCGGGTACGGTCATCGTCTGCGTCTTCATAACGATCGATATTAAAAATACAGTCTGGTCGCGGTGCCGTCGTCGGACGATCCACCGGCGTGACTGCGCGGAGAGAACGTGCCGGATCCCGAGCGGATATTCAAACAGAAAACATCCGATATGGGCCCGTTACGGCGCGTACTGGTAGTTGACAGAGATGATGTTGGCAGATTTCTGGACCTCGTCGGCGAGTTCCTGTCTGTAGTCCTCGTCGCGCAGCCGGTCCGAGGGGCAGACGATACCGATCGAGCCGAGCACCTCGTCGCCGACGCGGACCGGTGCGGCGACCGTTCCCATCCCGACGACCTGTTCGTTGCGGTCGATCCCGTATCCCTTCTCGCGGATCGCCTCCAGTTCGGCTTCGAGTCGCTCGCGGTCGGTGATCGTGTGCTCCGTGCGCGGCGTGAGCCCGTGTTCGTCGATAATCGATTCGATGCGCTCCTCGCCGAGGAATGCCAGTATCGCCTTGCCCCCGGCGTGCGTGTGTATCGGCGTCTTCAGCCCGGGGTAGATTCCCAACCGGAGCGACTCGGAGCCGAACTCCGTGTGGAGGATGACGAACTGTCCCCGCTCTTCGACGTTGACACTGACCAGTTCGCCCGTGCTCTCCACTAACCGCTCCAGTTCGGGTTTCGCGACGTGAAACAGACGATTTCGGTACTTGACCTGTCCGCCCAACTCCAACAGTTGAAACCCGAGTCGGTAGGTCCCGTCGTCGTTGATGACGTAGCCCATCGTCCGCAGCGTCCGGAGGTAGTCGTGGACGGTGCTCTTCGGCAGGTCGAGTCGACGCGCGAGCTCCGCGACGCCGACCTGTTTCTGCTCTTTGAGCACGTCCATTATCTCGAACGCCCGTTGTATCGTTTTCAGCGGCGTCGTGCTGTCGGTCATGGCTACGTAGAGGGTGTTATCGAACCAACGTAAATACTGCGGTCATCTCGAACGATCGAAGGTACCGTACTGGCTCAGCCGTCGGCGCGTGAGGTGCCAGTAGAGACACACTAGGAACCGTCAGGCGGTCAGTAGTGAAATATATCCACCGGGGTCGAACCCGACGGTCGTCGTTCTTCCCGTTCGATGCTTGCCAGACCTCGACGGTGGGGCTCGCTCGTCGAAAGGGCCGAATCGTGCCGTTCACTGCACTATATCGTGCGCTACGCGCGTCCGACTCTCGAACACACAGTTGTGAGTTGACCCCGGTCCCGCCCCCGACAGTACGCTACGGGTAAATCGAACAGTCGTTCGAGACACCGTCGTCAGCCCTGGGAACTCCCGTCGACTCGGCGGGTGTATGCAGCGTAGCGCCACCGACTCACGGACGAGGCTGAGACCGTTTGCGTCTCTCGATGGCCTTTAGCACGTGGTTGCCCGCAGCGTTGCCTCGAAATAACGGAAGTACGATTGTTATGAGAACGTACTTCGTGGTAGACGACACAGGGGTTCGCACTGCAGGAGATCCCCGATGCGACTTCGTTCTGTGGGGATTCGAACCGGTTGCGTCAGCGTTGGTGCTATCGCCCTCGACGTCGCCGATGGCGTGATATCTGTCCCCACTACACAAACATTCATAATTATACTTATAGGATTTTTTCCAAAACACGTTGGAACAGTTCTACCGACTGTGTAGACGCCACAGAAAAGTACCAATACATCTCAGAAATCATATTATTCTTCGTGAGGCGGGCCCGGATGGACGGAGACAGTCCGCGGAGACGACGCACCGTACGGCGATTTCGGACGGATCGGGCGGCGAGGAAGTGTTTACTCGCTGGTGAGTATCCTGCACAAAGCATATATACACAAGACCGGATACAACATGTATGGCGACTTCCGAACAACTGACTGACTCCGCTCATTTCTCTGTCGAGAATATCGGCGGTATCGACGACACTGAAGTAGACATCCCACCCGGCGTGACGGTCCTCACGGGCAAGAACGCGACCAACCGTACCTCGTTCCTCCGGTCGATTATGGGCGCGATGGGTAGCCAACGCGTCTCGCTGAAGGGCGACGCCGACACCGGCCGGATCGAACTCACGCTCGACGGGACGACGTACGAGCGTACGCTCACCCGCGCGGGCGACGGCGTCAGCTTCGAGGGCGACGCCTACCTCGACGACCCCGAGGTCGCGGATCTGTTCGCGTTTCTCTTAGAGACCAACGACGCCCGCCAAGCGGCCGCTCGCGGCGAACAGCTCCGAGACGTCATTATGCGTCCCGTCGACGTCGACGCCATCCGCTCGGAGATCCGCCGCCTCGAAGAAGAGAAAGGCGACATCAACGACGAACTCGCGCGCATCGAATCGAAGAAACGCGAGCTCCCCGAACTCGAACAGCGCCGGACGCAACTCCGCGAGAAGATCGAGGACAAGCGCGAGGAACTCGCAGACCTCGAAACGGACATCGACGACAGCAGCCGCGACGTCGAGGAGGGCCGCAAAGAGCAAGCGGAACTCGAAGAGAAACTTCAGGAGCTGCGCGAGACCCGCTCGGAGCTGGAGTCCGTCCGCCGGAAGATCGAGCGACAGGAGGAGAGCATCTCCTCGCTGAAGCGCGAGCAGAACGAACTCGAAGCCGACCTCGAGGAGCTTCCGGACGCCCCGATGGGCGAGCACCGCGATCTCGAATCGGAGATCGAGCGCCTCCGCGGCGAACGACAGGACCTGAACTCCGAGATCAACGAGCTCCGCAGCCTCATCCAGTACAACGAGGAGCGGCTCGAAGCCGAAGACTACGAACTCCTCGAAGACGGCGGCGCGGCCGCCGAAAGCGAGGGCTCGCTCACGGACCAGCTCGTCGACTCGGACGCGGAGACCGTGGTCTGTTGGACCTGCGGCTCCTCGGTCGAGCGCGAACAGATCGAGTCGACGATCGAGCGGCTGAAGTCGATCCGCACGGAGAAAGTCGAGGAGCTCAACGAGGTCAAGAGCGCCCTCGAAGAGAAGAAACAGGAGCAACAAGAGGCGACGAAAAAGCAGCGCCAGCGCACCGAGATCGAGCGGAAACTCGACGACATCGACGGGGAGCTGGACCGCCGCGACGAACAGATCGACGCGCTGAAAGCGAACCGCGAATCCCTGACTGAGGAAGTCGAAGACCTCGAATCCGAGGTAGACAGCCTCGAATCGGCGGACTTCGACGAGATCCTCTCGCTGCACAAGGAGGCGAACCAACTGGAGTTCGAGATCGACAGCCTCGAATCCGACCTCGACGAGGTGACCGAGGAGATCGAGGAGATCGAAGACGACGTCGAACGCGCCGAAGACCTCCGCGAGAAGCGCGCGGAGTTAGTCGACGAACTCACCGACCAGCGGACGAAGATCGATCAGATCGAGGCGGAAGCGGTCGACTCGTTCAACGAACACATGGAGTCGATCCTCGATCTGCTGGGCTACGAGAACATCGAACGGATCTGGATCGAGCGGATCGAGGGCACCGGCGCGAGCGAGGGGCAGACGCGCTTCGAGCTCCACATCGTGCGGACGACCGAAAACGGCGCGGCCTACGAAGACACGATCGACCACCTCTCGGAAAGCGAACGGGAGGTCACGGGGCTGATCTTCGCGCTGGCTGGCTATCTCGTCCACGACCTCCACGAGACGGTGCCGTTCATGCTGTTGGACTCGCTGGAGGCGATCGACTCCGACCGGATCGCCAGACTCGTCGAGTACTTCGCCGACTACGCGGACTACCTCGTCGTGGCACTGCTGCCCGAGGACGCCCAAGCGCTCGACGACGACTTCACGCGTGTGACGTCGATCTAATCCGGATCGGTCGTCTCCCAATTCCTCGCCGACGAACCCCAGTACATTTTTCAGCCTCTTCGGCGAAGAGGTGGCAATGACAGATGCGACCGACAATCGGCCGTCGAGCAAGGTGGCGCGGCTGATCGACCAGTACGAACTCGACGGGCTCGGCGACGAACTGGAGGCTCGGTGGACGGGCGACGGCGTCGAACGAACGAGCCTCCGCGACCTCGCCGACTACTTCAACGAGCGCCTGCTCGAACAGACGCTCATCGACGCCGGAATGAGCGCACTGGAGAGTGACGTCTCGACGACCTACCAGAACCTCACCGACGACGACGTGAGTACGGGTGTCCGAACCGACGCGCGGAGTCGACTCGAACAGAACGGCGTCGACGTCGACGCGCTCGAATCGGACTTCGTCAGCTATCAGGCGATCCGCTCGTATCTGACCGAGTATCGCGACGCGGAGTACCGGCGACTCTCCGACGAAGAGAAAGTCGAGAAGGACCTTCAGAGCATTCAGCGACTGATGACGCGAACGCTCTCTGTGACCGAAGAGCGGATCGAAAAGCTCAGAGAGACGGACCGTATCGACGTCGAGGAGTTCGAAGTGCTGCTCGACCTGCAGGTGTTGTGTCAGCGGTGCGGTGCACAGTACTCAGTCGCCGAATTTCTCGAAAACCGCGGGTGTGACTGCCAGCAGGCGTGACATCGCTTTGGCTCGGTGTAGATCGTGTATTGTAGCAGATACGTTTTAGCGCGTTTCCGACGTGTTTTGCCAGGCCTCTCGATCCGGGCTCAACTCTGGCTCAGCTTTAGCTCCAGTTCGTTCGCGGCCCCGCGGATCTGATCGACGATACCATCTGCGAGTTGGTGGTCCGTCAGCCGGTTCGCCGGCCCGACGACGCTTATAGCTCCGACGACCTCACCCGCGACGACGACCGCTTTTCCGATCGCTCGCGCTCCCTCCACCGCCTCTTGATCGTTGATCGCGTATCCTCGTTCACGCGTCGCTTCGAGTTCCTCGAACAACGCCTCTCGAGTGTCGATCGTTCGGGAGGTACGCTGCGGCAGGCCGTGTCTGTCGACGATTTCGTTGACTCGTTCTTCGGAGAGGTACGCGAGGATGCTCTTGCCCGAAGCGAGCTGGTGGAGATACGATCGAGTGCCGATACGTGCGTGTGTTTGCACGGCGTGCTCGCCGTGCGCGTAATCGAGGTAGACGGCCCGGCCGTGCTCTTCAGTCACGAGATACGTCGCCTCGCCGGTACCTTGTGCCAGCGAAGCGAGTGTCTGCTTACCGATCGACGCGATCGGGTGACGGTCCCGAGCGGCCATCCCGTGATCGAGTAGTCTGAGTCCCAAATCGTACTTCCGATCGGTCTTTACCAGATACTCGAGGTTGTGCAACGACGAGAGGTAGTCGTGTGCGGTGCTCGTCGGGATATCGAGCGCCTCGGTGATCTCCGTGGCGCCGAGCGGTCCGTTCCGCTGTAGCAATTCGATAATCTCGGATACCCGCTCGACAGATTGTAATTTGACGGGTTCGTCTGTCATTGTCATACGAGGGGTTTGTAGTCACACACCCTTACTGTTGCGGTCTCGGATAACAGATATCGGTATCGAAATGATCGGATAGGATGCACCTCTGCGTGGAAGATCGCCGTCACAAGTCGCCTCGTGCCTGGTATTTTCGGGACTGACAAAGTAAGACCACAATCGGTACGAACCCGATTTCACGGCATAGCATATTTGTTTGGTCAAATCTAGGGTTTGGAATCCGACCATCTCGGAATAATTCATCATCATTTTTCGGGATCTGCCCCTCGTCTGAGTCCGTCAACGAGGGAAACTGACAAGAGTACATCTGTTATTCGCGTCTCGGGTATATAAAGTTCTATCACTATCGTTCAGGTCAAATCTTCCGAGACTGTCGGAAGATGGATGCAGCGCGATTTTACACCGAAACGCGGTCGCATCGCTATGCGGGTGAAAAACGGAAGATGCGGGTGCGGATTTACTCGCCTTTCCGGCGGTCCGCGGAGTACGGGACATCGCCGACAGTAGCGGTGATCTCGCACTGTTCGTGCCGTTCGACCTTCGGGTTCGGCGAGTCGTCCTCGCCCCAGATCAACGTGACCTCGGTTCCGGGCTCGGCGTACTCGGTATCGAGACTGCACAGCGAGATGACGGTGCCTGCGTCGTACTCGTACGAGCGCGAGTGCGACAGGCCGACCCGTTCGCCATCGATGCGCACTTCGTCGTAATTCGCCCGTCCCCACCCGATTCGCGGGAGTTCCATGAATTTCTTCGTCTCGCCGGCGCGGAACAGCGAGGCGTAGACGTCGATCACGTCGTCTTCGTCCCACGCCAGCGACACCAACGTTCGGTCTGGATCGTCTGCCATCTCTTCGAGCGCCTCGCGACCGACGAACTCGTGATCGAAGCTGATGAGCTTCCCGTAGCCGAGCTCGAACGGGTCCATATAGTACGCGGAGATGCCGTCGGCAACGAAGCTCCCGTCGATCGAGTACGTCGCTTCGCGGCTGTCGGCGTCGAGCCACTCGCGGTAACCGCCCATCTCGTCGACGTCGTAGATCGGCGGGACGCCAGGGGGGACCCAGCCGAGTTTCACCGAGAGGGTGTGGTAGGCTTTCGACCCGAGCTGCTTGAGACCGTGTTCTTCACCTGCTTCGACGATGGCGTCGCGTACCTGATCGGCGTGCTCGAACGGACCGATGAACTCGAATCCGAACTCCGTCGACATCCCGTGTCCGAGGGCGATGGTCTCGACACCCGCGAGATCGATCGTCTCGAAGTGATAGAAGGGAATCGAGTCCAAGTCCGCGTCCGTGACCTGTTCGAGTACCGGTCGCGCGTTCGGTCCCTGCACTTGAAACACGAAGTTCTCGGGATCGCCCTCGTGCGCCGACGTTCGGGGTTCGGTCTCGACGGTAGCGTCGTAATCCCCCGTTTCGAGGTTGTATCGAACCCAGTTCGCCGAGAGCATCCCGGCGCTGTAGTACTCCTCGTCGTCGAGCCGAAGCATCGGACCGTCGCCGATGATGTGTCCGTTTTGATTACACATCACGAGTTGCTTGGCGCGGCCGACGTCGTAGTTCTCGAAGCTGTTGACGCTGAGATCGCGCAGTAGATCCTCCGCGTCGGGCCCGGTAACACGGAGCGCCGTCATGTGGTGTGAGAGGTTCGCGAGCGAGACCGACTCCGTGACCGCCCGCTGTTCGTCCAGCCAGTTCGTTATCTCGTTCGGGACGACCGGGAAGTTGTCCGTGTAGTCGCCGCCCTTCTGGCGAAGTACCTCGACAGGATCGCCTGACGCCTGAATGGCTTCGGGGTCCATACAGCGAGAGGGTCACCCCATATACTTAAATATATCTTAGGAGGAAATAGCTGGAATTCCCCGAATGACTCGGCTTGGCTGACCCAGGATGGATCCGACGGGAGACACGGCAATCCGACAGACGATCCGTTCGACGGAGCGCTACAGGTCGAGGAGGCGTCGTATATTCCCGGAGAAGATCTTCTCCTTGTCTGTCTCAGAGACGTCGAGTTCCTCGATCAACGGGATGATTTCGGTCGCCCAGTACTGTCCCTTGTCGGGACCGAACGGGTAATCGGCGCTGTAGACGACGTTGTCCGCGCCGAAGAACTCCAGACCGCACTCAAGCGGGTAGGACTCCCCCTGACTGCTGACCGCCGTGTCCCCGTAGATCCGGTCGAAATAGGCGTCCAGCGGCTCTGACAGATCAGCGATCGCGGGGTTTTGATACAGTTCGGGCTCTTCGCTCCGCGTTTGGTACCACGATCGGATCCGACCGACGAGGTAGGGGAACGACCCACCGAGGTGGTGTGAGATGATCTCCAGGTTCTCGTGGCGGTCGAGCACGCCGGAGAAGATGAGCCGTGCCAGCGCGATGTTGGTGTCGAACGGCCACGCGAGCATCTTGTAGATCCACGTGTGAGACTGGTCGTAATCGTGCCAATCGGCGAGTTGCGGGTGAATCCAAATGGGGACGTCGAGGTCGTCGACGGTGGCGTAGAACTCCTCGAAATCGTCGTCGTCGAGCATTTTTCCGTCGATGTTCGAGAAGATCTGGATGCCGTGCATTCCGAGGTCCTCGACGCATCGGCGGGCTTCGTCGACGTACTCGTCGGTGAGGAACGGGACCGTTCCGGTCGCGATGAACCGGTCGGGGTGCTCGTCGGCGATCCGTCGGATCTCGTTGTTCGCGACGCGGGTCGCTTCGAGGGCGTCGTCGGGATCGGCCCCCTGCCACAGCATCGGTGCGGCGAGGTTGATCACCTGTTTGTCGATCCCGTTCTTGTCGAGGTACTCGAGTCGCCCGTCTACCTTGAACATCCGCGGCGCGTTCCGGAGGCTATCCAGTTCTGAGCTCGGATGCACTTTCTCCAGTTCGTCGAGCGCCTCGTACGACATAATGTGCGAGGTCGCGTCTATGATCTCGGGCATCGTTCGCCGATTGGAGTAATAATACTTAAATTATTGTGTGCCTGGGGTGAATCCTCCTTCCAGTGACGACGGTTCGGTCCGTGCTCGGGGAATTTCGATCCACGATCTCGAGGCAGTCCACTATGCGGATTGGTCGCAAAGCCTAATACCAATAGCCGGATACTGCAAGATATGTCTCAGGAGCGCGCCGAGCAGCGTGGGATGTTTATCGACGGCGAGTACCACCACACCGACGAAACGTTCTCGGTCGACGATCCGTCGACGGGCGAGACGATCGCATCAGTGACGGACGCGGGCGAGGCCGGCGTGGACGCCGCGCTCGAATCCGCGGAACGCGCCCACTCGGAATGGGTCGCGATGGACCCCGTCGAGCGCGGTCGGATACTCCGTGACGTCGCCCGGGGGCTGGAATCCCACGTCGACGAGTTAGCCGAACTCGCGACCCGAGAGATCGGTCGCCCGATCGGCCAGTCGAAGGGACTAGTCGCCAACGCGGTCGACTACGTCGACTACTACGCGGGGATGACCGACAAGATCGAGGGAGAGACGTATCCGTTAACGCAGTCGAATCAGGCTTTCAGTCGGAGGGAACCCATCGGGATTAGCGCGCAGATCGTCCCGTGGAACGCCCCGGTCCTGCTCTGTTTCCGTGGCGTCGCTCCGGCGCTGGCCGCCGGAAACGCGGTCGTGGTCAAACCGTCTCCGTTCGCTCCGGGGATCATCCTCAAACTGGCGGAGATCGCGAGCGAGGCGAGCCTGCCCGACGGCCTGTTCAACGTGGTCCCGGGGCTCGTCGAAACCAGCAAAGCGCTGACGACGGACTCTCGGATCGGACAGATAACCTTCACCGGCTCTGTCTCGACCGGACAGATCGTCGGAAAGACAGCGCTCGACCAGGTCGTTCCGACGGTGCTGGAACTGGGTGGAAAGAGCCCCGCGGTCGTCTTCGACGACGCCGATCTGGAGGCCGCACTCGACGGTGCGATGAAGGCCATCACGCTCGTCAACGGTCAGGTGTGCTTCGCGACGACGCGGATCTTCGTCCACGAGGACGTCTACGACGAGTTCAAGCAGCGCTACGTCGACGCCGTTGAATCCATCACGCTTGGTCCCGGATCGGAGGACCCCGATCTGGGCCCCGTGATCTCCGCCGACGCCGTCGAAGAGATCGACAGCTACGTCCAGAGCGCCATCGAGGGGGGCGCGCGTGCCCTCACCGGCGGCAGGCCGGCGGACCGCGCGGGCAACTTCTACGAACCGACCGTCATCGAGGGGGCGGCGGACGACGCGCCCATCTCCTGTGAGGAGGTGTTCGGCCCGGTCATCAACCTCTACTCGTTCTCCGACGAGGAGGAGGCAATCCGCCGTGCGAACGACACGGAGTTCGGTCTCTACGCGACAGTATGGACGAACACGCTCGACAGGGCCCACCGCGTCGCCAACGGTATCGAGGCCGGGAGCGTGATGGTCAACCAGTACGCCGGCTCGCGCCCGCAAACTCCCTTCGGCGGCTACAAGAAGAGCGGTCTCGGTCGAGAGAAGGGGATGCAGGCCGTCGAACACTACACTCAACAGAAAACGATCAACATCGAGATCGGCGGCGACGAGTAGGCGCTGTCGTCGGAGGGACCAGGCGGTGACGAGTTCGCTCGCGTGTTACGGCCGTTCGACCGTGACGTCGAGAACGGCGGGCGTTCCGCTGTCCACCGCGGCGGCGGCCGCCTCCAGCGCCTGAGGGAGTTCGTCAGGGTCGTCGACGGTTCGCGTGTGCGCGTCGACGAGCGTCGCCGGCGCTGAGAGGTCGACGCGCGTCTCGATGTGACTCTCGGGAACCGCGTCCGCGGCCGCCGCCCCCTCGGGGTACTGCGCCTTCGTCGCACCTTCGACCGCGTTCCACCCTTGGTTGTCGTACACGACGGTGAGCGTCGGGGCGTCGTATTCGGCCGCCAGCAGCGCACACGCCGACGGGTTCGCGAACAGATAGGAGCCGTCGCCGACGAGGGAGATCACACGGCTGTCCGGCGACGCGAGTTTCGCACCGACCCCCGCCCCGCCGGCCCAGCCGAGTCCGGCACCGCCCTTCCAGAAGTAACTCCCCGGCTCCGAGAGCCGGATCTGAGACATGATCGCGGGGCGGCTGGTCACCGCGTCCTCGACGACGATCGTGTCGTCGTCGACGATCGAGGAGACGGCGGCGGAGAGTACGGTCGGGGTGAGCCGCCCTGCCGACTCATCCGCGGAAAGCCGGTCGGCAGCGTCTGCACGTCGCTCGGCGGCCACGTCGCGCCAGAAGGACCCGCTCGTTTCCGTCGTCTGACTCAGTCGGTCGGCGACGGCTTCGAGCGTCGTCGCCGCATCGGCTTGGATCGTCTCGTCGATCGCGAACGGCCAACGGGGGTAGGTAGGTTTCGTCGGGGCGGGATCGATCTGGACGACGGTCGCGTCCGTCGGTGACTCGCGCTCGTCGGGTATCCACGGAACGTCCGTCTCCGCGAGGATCACGAGATCCGCGCGATCCAAGGCCACTTCCGGGTCGTATCCGATGTGGTGGTCGTGGTCCCGTGGGAAACACAGCGTCGTCGGAGTCTGCTCGACCACCCCAGCACCAGCAGCCTCGGCGAACGCGACGACTGCTCCAACGCGGTCGTCGGCCGGAGCCCGTCCGATGTCGCTCGTGATCACTGCCGGTCTGTCGGCGTCTCGCACGTACGAGAGGAGCCGTTCGATTTCGCTTGCGTCGGCACCTCCCGGCCCGACACGCCGTCGAGAAGTGGTGACGGGGGCGGCGTTCACCGTCTCACTGAGCGCCTCTCTCGTCGCCGTGACGTAGACCGGACCCGGCGGGTGAGAGACTGCGCGTTCCAATCCGCGGCGGACGGTTTCAGCGGGATCTGCGGGCGGTCGGTACTGGTCACTCCACCGGCAGTACTCGCGCACGATTCCCGGCTGGTCAAACACGTCTTGGAAGTAGTGGACCGGATGGTCGCGGGATCCCGAGTGGCCGGCGTCCGTCACCGGCGCGAGACCGGCGAGGACGAAGACGGGGGCCCCTGCACGGTGAGCGTTGTGCATCGCGGCTCCGAGGTTCTGGGTCCCGACGTCGACGTGAACGAGCACGACCTGTGGTTCGCCCGTCACGGCCGCGTATCCGTGCGCCGCGCTCATCGCGGCGAACTCGTGCGGACTGGAGACGATATCGGGGATTTCGTCCTCATCGCCGGCTCGGCGGACGGCAGCCGCCGCCTCCAAGAGCGGCGTGTGATCGGTCCCGAGGTTCGCGAAGACGCGGTCCACGCCGTAGCTGTGAAACGCGCGAAGGAATCGCTCTGCGGCGGTACGGTCGACTGCCGTCGGATTTGAATCGGGTTCTGACACGGGATTGGTCACTCCAACGTGAGATATCCACAGTCGACCCGGATATAACTATGTCGCCAACGGAACGAGCGATATTAAATGCCCGGAGAAGAGGTGCCTGACAGCTCGCGATTACCGTGGACCGGTGCCCATAGAGGATTTCACGTTCTCGCGCCAGTGGAAGAGGTACTTCTCCAGCTTGCTGAAGACTCCGTACTCGATGAGCATCATCACGATAACGAAGAGTACCACGTACTGGAGTACGCCGACCATCGAGAATCGACTCATATTGTCCCGAATGAGGAATCCGATTCCGACGTTCGAGATGACGACTTCCGCGAGGATGGTCACCTTCCACGCGACCGAGAACGTGAATCGAATGCTCGAGAACACCTCGGGGAGGATCGACGAGAACAGGACTCGCCTGTACACGCGTGCTCGCGAAACGTCGAACGCGCTCGACATATCGAGCAGGTCCGAGTTGACGTTTTCGACGCCGCTTTGGATCATATCCACGACGAACGGTGCCGTGATGATCGCCGTTGCGAGCATCGGCGTCGTGTCGCTGATACCGAACGCCATCGCGGTGAAGATGACGACGAACAACCCCGGCACGGCCATCCCAACGAGAACGTAGTATCGGAGCACTCGTCCCCAGAAGCTGCTCACGCCGAGGACGATTCCGCCGATAACGCCGACGACGAGGGCTGCCACGAACCCGTAGAGAATCCGCTTCATCGAGGCGACGAAGTGCATCACCCAATCGCCGGTCTGGAGCATTCCGTACATCGACGAGCCGACGAGAAGCGGAGAGGCGATGAGGTCGGTGATTCCGAAGACGCGAGCGCCCAGCTCCCAGACGAGGACGAGCAGGAGGATGGACTCGACGAAAACGACTCTCCGGTTGCCTAGGAGGACACCTTCGACCGTCCCACGTAACTGTGAAGTGCTCATCTGACCTCAGACCATCTCTTCGAGGTCGGAAACCGTCATAAACGTGAGGTGGTCTTCCCAACCGGAGGGGACTTGACCGAGTTCTTCCATCACGTTCATAACGCTCCGAGCGTCCTCGACGGATTCGTCGTCCAGCCCGACTTCGGAGTACAGAGCGGACCGCGAGAGGCTCTGGATCTGTTCGACCTCGTTACCGGAGAACAGGTCCATCAGGAACCGCGCTTCCTCTTGGCTCTCTGCTTCGAGGGTTTCCTGTCCGGCCGGGTCTTCAGCGATCTCCGGAATGTTCTCTTGGACGTAATTGAGGCCCTCGCTCCACATATTGATCATATTCAGGAGGACCTCGGGGTTTTCCTCGGCGAAGTCGAGCCGCGTCGAGAGGCTGACGAGCGGCGGCCGTCCCCAGTCCTGTTCGAGGTAGTCGTTCCAGATCCACAGCAGCGGCTTGAGTTCGCCGTTGACGATTTCGGTGAGCCCGGCGGACGAAGCCGAGTGAACCGCCGTCGCGAGGTCGCCGCGGAGCGTGAGTTGCGGCATCGTTCCGCGGTCAGCGGTCTGGACGTTGAAATCCCCGCCGTCCTGCGCGAGGTTGTACCCGTACTTCTCCTGGATGATGTTCTGGAGGTGCGGTACGGCACCGGCCGCCCAGCCGGGGATGCCGAATCGGGCCTCTTCCTCGACGATCTTGTCGAGCGACGCCTGAACGCTCCCGGTCTCGTCGGGGTCGTACGGTCCACCCACCTCCACCCACGGGGTCGAGACGACGCCCTCGATGTTTCCGAACGTGACCAACTGCTGGTCCTGTTCGACGCCGAGCCGTGCGTCCTCGACCCAACTCACAGTCCCCATATCGATCTGCCCGGAGGCGAAAAGCGTCGCGTCCTCGAAGGTGAGTTCGTAATCGAGCTGGTACCCGTCTTCCTCGAAGCGGGGCTGAATGAGGTCGTTCTCCGCGAGGTAGTACTCCATCACGATGTTGACCGGCATCCCGACGGGTGGCGTCGCGAACGATACGGTGGTCAGATCACCGCCACCGTCGCCGCCGCTGTCACCGCCGCCACCGTCACCGCCGCTGTCACCGCCGCCACCGTCACCGCCGCTGTCTCCGCCGCTGTCACCGCCACCGTCTCCACCACTCGTACAGCCGGCGAGCGTCGCTGCGACCGCACCGGCACCTGTGGCTTTGATGAATTTCCGTCTGTTTATACGACCGACTGATTGAAACGACTGGTCATCCCGTGGCATACGGTAGCAAGTCAGTATCGATCATTATAAACCCATCGATTGTGGGTACGGACACCACAGTACCGCGACCGCTGACAGGAGCGTGGCCACGGGGCCTTCTGTCGAATGCCGTCGAGGTCCCACGAAACGAAGTTCGTTCAGATTCGCCTCTGTCCTCACACCGTCGTGCCGGTTTTCTTGTCGACGCTCGGGTGCGTGCGTGGGTAAGGGACTCGCCTCCGATGTGGAGAGTAATCACTCGAGCACGTGAATAAGAAACGGACGGAGCGACAAGGTGCGAACCCCACTCAGATGCGAAAGGTCAATCGGGTTTCAAAATCCAGTGCCTTGGGATGATATCGCGTAGCAAATCTAAAGTACACCGACTAACTATAGGCGATCACAGCTATGAAAGAGAGCAACTCTCACACAACCCGTATTCGACCGTCTTCTGAGGCCTCGGGTAGTAGAGGTGACGCTGATGGCGTCTGAAGTACAGCAATCGACCGAATCAGACGATTCAGCGGGGATCGCTCACGGAACCTCGACGGCCGGAGCGATCCACGTCAGAAACCTCACGAAGGAGTTCGACACCGAGGAGGGAGTCGAGCGGGTCTTCGAGGACGTTAGCTTCGACATCGAACCGGGTTCGTTCGTGACGCTCATCGGCCGCTCGGGAAGCGGGAAGTCGACGATGCTGAACATCATCAGCGGGGTCCTCGAACCGACTGCAGGACGCGTCGACTTCGAGGCGACCCAGGACAGCGACGTGACGCTGGGCCACGTCTTCCAATCACCGCGGCTACTGCCGTGGAACACCTGCGTCGAGAACATCGAGTACGTTCACGAGAATAACCCCGAGTACACTAGGGAGTTAGCCGAAGAGTATCTCGATCTCGTTGGCCTCTCGAATCACTACGACAAATACCCGTCTCAGCTGTCGGGCGGACAGCGCCAACGCGTCGGGATCACTCGGGCGCTGAGCATCGATCCAGAGATTCTGATTATGGACGAACCGTTCAGTAACCTCGACGAGATCACGGCCGAGTCGCTCCGCGAGGAACTCATCAGCATCTGGCAGAAGCTCGGGAAAACCGTGTTCTTCGTCACTCACGATATCACCGAGGCGATCGAGCTCTCCGATCGAATCCTGATGCTCGGTAACGGAACGATCTTCGACGACATGTCGATCGATCTCGAACGCCCTCGCGACGTCGACTCCGAGGAGTTCCTGAAGGTTCGACAGGACGCGATCAACCGGTTCCACTCGGTAAAGTGAGACGTCAATGAGATGTGCATCGACGGGTTTGAAGCAAAGTATTAAGTCTATAAGCGTAATTCGTGATCGTATGCGTGTGAGAGACACACAGTTACTTCGAGAGCGGGCATCGACCGGCGGCGGTGCCGACAGATCATCGATCGGACCGGTGGAGTGACACCCAATGTCGACAAGTAATCGTTCGCTGCCGACGCCGCTACGCTCGACTCTCGGTGATAAGTGGGCTGCGGCGCTCATCAGCGGTATACTCGGTTTGGCCGCTTGGTGGTTAGTTACCGTAATTTTCCCCCGCGGACTCTTTCCCGGACCGGTAGAGACGGTGAACGCCTCGGTAGAACTGCTCGCATCGGGCATCGTCTGGACCCATATGGAGGCCACGTTCTTCCGGACGTTCCTCGGGTTCATCGGTGCGTTCTTCGTGGGTGGGGCACTCGGCGTCGCGATGGGGATCAACAACTTCGGCGAACACTTCTCGACACCGATCATCATTATCGCCCTCTCGATCCCCGGCATCGCGTGGGCGGCGATCACCACGATCATTTTTGGGTTCGGCGTGGCTGCCCCGGTCGTCGCCACTGCCGTCACCGTGTTCCCGTACATCTCGCTTCGAATCTGGAAGGGGGTCGAGGACATCGATCCTAACCTCATTCGGATGAGTCGGTCCTTCGATATCTCGAAGGCGCGCCTGCTCCGCCGGATGATCCTTCCCAGCATCGCGCCGGCGCTCTTCACCGCCGTCCGGTTCGGACTGGCGATCTCGTGGAAGATCGAGACGCAGGCGGAGATATTCGCCTCGAACTCGGGCGTCGGCTACCGAGCGATCGAGGCGTTCTCGCGATATCAGTACGACACTGCGATGGCGTGGGCCGCCGTGTTCGTCGTCATCGTCTTCCTCCTCGAGATGGCGGTTTTACGGCCTCTCGAACGGAAGGTGTTCGCCTACCGGAAAGAGGCGGACTTCGGCGTCCTCTGAACGCCGGCGTTCGCTTCTACTGACTTTCGCACTCGTTATCCGTCGTGCTCTCAGCCCAATCGACGGCGCTCGACCTCAGTCAGAGGGGGGTATTAAATACGTGGCCGGAGAAAACCGAAAGTATGTCCGTTCTCGCAGCAACCGACGGATCGTCGGTGCCGGACCGCGTCGTTGAGGTGGCCGCCGAACTCGCAGCAGCGCACGGGGAGGAGCTAATCGTCCTGCACGTAATCCCGACAGACGTCTTCGAGGAGCAGCGGAAGTCGTCGGTCGAGAGCACCTCCGATCTCGCGCTGACCTTCGCCCCGGAGATCACCTACCGCGAACTCGGCGATCAGACCGGAACGCCCGGCGGTAGCGACAAACGGTACTCGCTGGAACACGCCCAGCGCGACGCGGCGGGCGTCGCAGAGGACGTGACGAACGGGACCGTCGAAGACGTCGAAGCGGCCTCGTATCGGGGGCGAGTTGGTAACGTCACCGAGGAGATACTCAACGTGGCGAGCGAGGAGGACCCGCGGTACCTGGTCGTCGGCGGGCGAAGACGGACACCCGTGGGGAAGGCGATCTTCGGGAGCGTCACCCAGTCCGTCCTGCTCGAAGCCGACCGCCCAGTGGTCTCGGTGATGTCCGACGAGTGACGATACTGCGTGCGGTCGACCCGCGCCGACCGAACGATTATAGCCACCCGGCGCAAACTCCGCGTCCGAGATGAACGAGACGACTGCAGTGGTGACAGGAGCGGCGACCGGAATCGGACAGGCGATCGCAGAACGTCTCGCGGCCGACGGGGCGCACGTCGTCGTCGCTGACGTCGCGGACGGGGCTGAAACCGTCTCGCGGATCGAGGGCGCGGGCGGCAGCGCCGAGTTCCGCGAGGCCGACGTAACCGACGAATCCGCGATGCAGTCGCTTTTCGAGGGGCTCGAACTCGACGTACTGGTCAATAACGCCGCTTACTACGCGCCGCTTGTCACGGACAAGAAACGCTTCGACGAAATCACTAGCGAGGAGTGGGACACGGTGCTCGCGGTGAACACCAAAGGGACTTTCCTCGCATCGAAACACGCGCTCGACGCGTTCGACGACGGCGGGAGCATCGTCAACATCTCCTCGTCAGTTGTCACGATGGGCGTACCGGGCTTTCTGCACTACGTCGCCTCGAAGGGCGCGGTGCTCGCGATGACGCGCGCGATGGCGGCCGAAGTCGGCGATATCGGCGTTCGCGTGAACGCCGTGATGCCGGGATTCACGTGGTCTGAGGCGTCCCAGCAGGCCGGTGACGAGTACCTCGAAGAGTACGTCGACAAACAGGACCTCGATCGCGTGGTCGAACCCGAGGACATCGCGAGCGTCGTCTCGTTTCTCGCCGGTCCCGACAGCGGCATTATGACAGGACAGGCGGTCAACGCGGACCCTGGGCTTTCGTACTACTGACTCGGGAGACTACCGGGATCGAATTGCACTCGACATCGACTTCAGCTCAGAAGCGTCACACCGATCGCACCCGCGACGGCGACGAGCGCACCGACCACCAGCCGCGGGGTGATTCGTTCGAGGTTGTCGCTCACGAAGAGCACCGAGAGAAGGATGACCACGAGCGGGCTCGACTGCACGAGCGGGACGACAAGCGACACCGGTTCTAACTCCAGCGCCCCGTAGTAGCCGAGCAGGAAGACCGTATTCGAGAGTCCCGCACCGACCAACCATGGGAGCTCGCGCGTCTCGATGCCCCGGGGATCTGGAAGCCCTCGAGTCCACCAAAGGTAGACAATAAATCCGAGGCCGGCGCTGACCGTCTTGACCGTCAGCCCCGTGAGCACCGTCGCGCCCTCAGCGAACCCCAGTTTGGCGAACGTCGGCTCGATCCCGTAAAAGAACGCGGCCGTGAAGGGAAAGGCGAGGCCAACGTACCCGCTTTCGGCGTCGCTTCGCTCGGACCGACCGTGTTCGTACGTGATTATCGCGATGCCGAGGACGATGGCGACCATCGAGAGGAAGTGGCCACCGGTGACAACCTCTCCGAGCACAACCACGGCGATGAGCGACGCGTGCAGCGGTTGGGAGGCCTTGATCGGTTCGGACCGACTGGAGCCAATTCGCTTGATACCCTCGAAGTGCATCGCTCGTCCGACCATCGTCCCCAGTAAACCTGCAGCGGAGAACGCTGCCAGAGATCTGAGAGTCAGGTCTTGGATCGGGGAGCCGAGAAGAAACGCCGCCGGCACGAGGACGAGAATATTCACTGCGAGAACGACGACGAGTGCGTCCGAAGAATCGCTGGTGATCGTCCCGTATCGGATCGACAGCGACTGTACTGCGAGTGCGATAGCGCCGAGAACTGCCAAAAAGATACCGAGAGAAAGGACCTCACCTCCGGGAATCATCCCATCGCTCCTGGATCGGTACCGGGACGACCACATCTCGAAAGGTAGGGACTACCCACAGTGCTGCGATGCATCGAATCCGACGTCACCGCGTCGTAATATAATAGTTGGCATTCGGGGGCTATCACAGGCGTCCGCGGGTAGAAACGGCCGTCGTCGAGAAGCGGTGATCGACTTACCGCCACCGCATAAGACGATGTTCGGCGGCTCGTAGCCCTTCCTGTCCAACGATTATTAGGATGACGGGGATTACGATCCAACCGAGCAGGAGGTCGACTCGCTGCTGTTGGAACCAGTAGTTGACCATATAGCCGACGCCGGAGCCCGCGCCGAACACCTCGGCGATGAAAAGCACCTTCCACGAGACGACCAGTCCCCAGTACATCGAGGGAAAGAGGTACTGCAGAACCTGCGGAAGGAGGATATCCCGGTATCGCTGCAGACGGGTCGCGCCGAAAAAGTCGGCCATTTCCGTGATCTCCGGATCGAGCTCTTGGGTGCCTTCCCACATATTCAGAATGACGAACGGGACGCCGACGATCACGACCGTCAGCACGGGGACCCACTCGGAGATGCCGAGGGCGATGATGAGGGCGAACGCAACAGCGATCGACGGAACGGAAAGCCCGATGACGATCCACGCTCGGAGAAACGCCTCCGCCTCTTTTCGGAGCCCCATCGCCGTCCCGACGACGGTTCCGACGACCACCGAGATCACGAACCCCGCTAGCAGGCGCTGGAACGTATCGAGAATGTTGCTCTGATACGTCCCGAACTGCGGGTCGACGATGACTGTTTGCGTCGCCGTGAGAAGTTCGACGACTCCGGGGAGGACGTACGAGGGGAAAAACTGCGATCCGAGCTGCCAAGCGGCGAGTAGCACGACGGCTACGACCGCCTTCTTTTCGAGATTCCGGGCTTGAACGTAGGAATACATAGGGAGTCTAGCGTCGTTGCAGCCGTTACTGGGGGCTCCGGAGGACTTCGTCCTGCGATGGCGTCTCTTCGAGGAACTCGTAGCTACTCATCAGTTCGACGAACTCCCACGTGGCGTCTCGGTAATCATCGCTTGTGGTGTCACGGAATATCTGCCCGTCGTTGGCCCACTCCTCGACCACGTCGACCTTCGCTTGGTTGTCGATCGAGGCGGTTTCACCGTACTCATCGAGTATCGAAACGGTGTTTTCTCGCCAGTGTTCCGTCGCGCTCTGCCCGCCGCGGAGGAGCGCAGCAGCGGTTTCGGTGTTGTTCTCGTACCAATCGGAGTAGCTCCACCACGACGTGAGCGGCAGAGTGTACCCGGTCCGTTCGCGCCACATCTCGTTCAGTTGTGTCAACCGACGGTAGGTGTCGGGATCAGACTCCATCGTAATCGTGAGTCCACTCACGTTGATGACTCCGTCTATCTCCTCGTCCTGCAGGAGGCCGAGCAACGCGGGCGGAGCGGCGGTCGTCGTGCCGAAGTCCTGTCGGAGTCGAAGGCCGGACTCCTCGGCGACGACGGCCTGGAACGCTTGGACCGTCGACGAGCCCCACGACCACACGCCGATCCGCTGGCCTTCGAGATCACTGATCGACTCGTAGTCGCTCGCCGCCCGCGTATAGAGCGCGTTGATGCTCTGGAGACAACCGTCCCAGCCGAAGGTGACGAGGTCTTCGCCCTGAATGTAGTTACCCATATAGGGGATCATCGAGACCATATTGACGTCGACTTCCCCGCTGGTGAGCGACTGCACCTGTGCGCTGAACGGGGCGTAATCGACAGTCAGATCGATCCCCTCTTCCTCGAAGACGCCCGCGTCGGTCGCGGCCTCGTACATCGGGTGTGGATCGTCCCCTCTGGGAGTTGAATTCTGACGGCAGTCAGCCCGTCCCCGCTGGAGCCGGCCGTAGTCCCGTCGGAGCCCCCGCTATCGCCGCCTCCACCACTGTCACCGCCGTCGCCACCACCGCTGTCACCGCCACTACTACAGCCCGCTAGTCCGGCAATGCCAGTAGCGCCCGATCCAACGATGAACCGTCTTCTGGTAACACGTTGCATACGTCCGTGGAGTTTTTCGTGCATTATAAAAATACCGGGAAAATGGTGTATAATTAGTATTAGTGGTCGCCCGCGAGGCGTCGGTGGATGCTCTCCATAGTAAGATTATTAACTACCCGTTGTGTTATGAGACACGTTCACACGATTTATGCATCAAGACGATCTCTGCGGGGGATTCTCTGCACGCATCGATGGAGGGTGCTTTGATGGCCACTGAAGAGCGTTCGGCAAAATCGGACCACGCCGATTCGTCGACAGGAATGTTGGAACTCCGAGACATCGTCAAGCGGTTCGAGAAACCCGGACAGGGTGAGATACTCGTCCTCGACGAGGTCGATCTCGACGTCGAGGCGGGCGCGTTCGTCTCGCTGCTCGGCCCGTCGGGGTGCGGGAAGACGACGCTGATGAACGTGATATCCGGTCTGATCGAACCGGATCGCGGAACGATGCGTCGGGGAGGCAGAGACGTCTCACCGGACGACCTCTCGCTCGGATACATTTTCCAAGAGCCGCGGCTCCTCAACTGGAAAACGGTTCGAGGGAACATCGAATTCGCGCTCGAGGCACGCGACGTCCCAGAAGGGGAGTGGGACGGCCGAATCGATCGGTACCTCGATATGGTGAATCTCGGCGACGAACACGACAACTACCCGACGCGGCTCTCCGGCGGGATGAAACAGCGGGTATCGATCGCCCGCGCGCTCGCGATCGAACCCGAGATTATGCTGATGGACGAACCGTTCAGCAGCCTCGACGAGATCACCGCCCGCGACCTCCGCGAGGAGTTACTCGACATCTGGAAGCGTGAAGAGAAGACGATCGTGTTCGTCACGCACGACATCAACGAGGCGGTGTTCCTCTCCGATTACATCTATATGATGAACACCGACGGGGAGATGTTCGCTCGACGCGAGGTGGACATCGACAGACCGCGACAGTACGACGATCCGGACATCGCGAAGCGCGAGGCCGAACTCTACAGGGAGTTCCACGAGCACGTGGTGGATTGATATGGACCGGTTGACTCGGTATCTGTACACCGTCGCATCGATCATCGCGCTGTTGGCGTTGTGGTACGTCGGCGGCGTTACCCTCCCCGAGGTGATTCCCGGGCTTCCCGAGACCTACGCCGCGCTCGTCGTCGTGCTCACCACCCCGGGACCGTACGGTAATATGTTCTACTTCCACGTCTGGAAGACCATCGAGATGCTCTTCGCGTCGCTCTTCGTCTCGATGATCGCAGGCACGGTCTTGGGCGTCGCGCTCGGCCGCAACGAAACGCTCGAAAGCACGCTCGCGACGTGGATCTACGCGTGGCTTGCGATCCCCTCGCTCGTGATCGTGTTCGTCTCGGCCATCTGGATCGGCTTCGACGCCAGCAGCGGATACTTCGCTATCCCCCTCGTGATTACGCCGTTCGTGGGGCTAAATATGTGGGAGGGTACTCGGAATCTCGACACCGACCTCGCCGAGATGGCGGAGTTCTTCGGTGCCGGACGGATCCAAACGTTCAAAGACGTCGTCGTTCCGCAACTGGCGCCGTTCCTGTTCGCCAGCTTCCGTTCCGGACTCTCCATCGGCTGGAAAATAACGCTGCTCGTCGAAGCGTTCCTGCTCACGCGCGGTGTCGGATTCATGTTTCGACGGTACTTCGATCAGTACGACCTCCCGACGATGATGAGTTGGCTCATCATTTTCGTCGTCTTTCTGATCGTCGTCGAGTACGGCGTTCTCGCACCGCTCCACGAGCGAGTGATGGAGTGGCGACCCGAGGCCGAGGGGGTGAGAGTCACAGAATGAATCGTCTACGACCTACGGGAAGCGATAGAGCGAGAGATCACGGCAGTCGAGCTTACGAGGGCATCAGCTGACGAAGCAGCATCTACCGCCGTTTGATGTCGAGTTTCGCGTGGACCGGCTATCGATCCCATACTGCATCGGTCTGAGAGACCACTATCCTCGGAGTAGCGAAGAGCTCGATACGGATGTACCGGTACCGACGGTCCCGCTCGATTTCCCGATTAGGTGTGTCCAGAATTCCTGAAAAGAAAAATATTAAACTCGGTGCACTAACTCTGCGTATGGGAAAAGCTCCCGCGAATGAGTCGTCAGTACACGACGTTGCGAGCGTAGATGAGCTAGAAAATGACGACGTTTCTGTTCTGGACGTCGATGGCGAACAGATCGCGGTTTTCGAACTGGACGGCGAGTACTTCGCGATGAGTAACGTCTGTCCGCACCAAGGGGGGCCTCTCGGTCAGGGTCGCGTCGAGAACGGTTGTGTGTACTGCCCGTGGCACGGATGGCAGTTCGATATCGAGACCGGCGAGCACGTTCAGGGTGACGATGCCGTCCCCACGTACGAAACTTTCGTCACGGACGGACGAGTCTATGTACGGAAATGAAATTGTATAGTGAGGTTCGAGATGAATTTCGAGTGGTCGACCGTTTGAATCGAGACTATTAAGTTCTGGGTCTCCTTTGGCGTGTGTATGGACCACACGGTCATTGATGGCGAGTGGCACAGCGGTGAGTCGGGCGCCGACATCCGGGAGTATCTGTCCGATTCGGAGTTCAAAAAGAACGAAAAAGAGGGGTATCTTGCCGGTCCGGAAGAGTGGGGGCCAGTTCAGTGGGACGGCTGGGACCGTAGTGCTGGTGGACGCACCCAGATAAACATTCACTCGCCGGGTATCGATGACGCAGAAGACGTAGACGCCATTCGAGAGCAGTTAGGAATCGATACCGTGGTCTTCTCACCCGGCCAGTTCCGAATGACCACAATTCCGGCCCAAGACAAACAGGTCCCATATATGCGGGCGTTCAACGATCTCACCGTCGATCGGTTCGCCCGGGGAGATGGAACCTACTACGCGAAACTCTACATTTTCGGTGACCATCCCGAGGAGAGTGCGGCGGAGATCGAACGGTACGGAGATGAAGACGGAATCGTTGGCGCGATGATTACCGACGTCGGCCCCACGTTCCCGATGGGGCACAAAAGCTACGAGCCGATTTACGAGGCTGCTGAGAAACACGATCTTCCGATCATCCTCCACTCGACGACCGGAATCGTTCCCGGGTTCCCGATCGCTGGTATGCAGCCGAAAAACTTCGCAGAGTTTCACACATTGGGACACACGATACCCAAGATGTGGCACGCGAACAGCCTGATTGTACGCGGAATCGTCGAAAAATACGACGTCGACTTCGGGTTCTGGGAAGGCGGCCTCTCGTGGATACCAGCGCTGGGTGAGCGTCTCGATCGCGAGTATCTAGAACGTTCGAGCGAATTCGCCGACCTCTCTCAGTTGCCCAGCGAGTATCTTTCAGAGTTCTACTACGGAACGCAGCCTCTTCCTGAAGAAGCGACAAAAATGGTGGACGTTGTCGAATTGATCGAACGTGCGGATCTCGAAGATCAAATCGTCTATTGTTCTGACCGGCCGCATCAAGATTTCGATGCTCCAGCTGCTGTTGATAATATTGAAAAATTATCTGACGAGCAGAAGTTGAAAATATTCGAAACTAACGCGAAAAAGCTGTTCGGAATCTAAATTCGCCCGCCTGCCGAGGAGTCGCAACCGAATATGCGATTTTCGGTTTCGGCCTCCCCAAGGTTTCCCATCGTATTCCGAATATCTATATAATAGATATCCGAGACGACAGACGTGTCGACACAGGTGACCGGCCGACGACAGGAGACGGACGATGATCGGTGAGGCCTCTCGTCTGCTCAACCGGCCGCGGTTCGTGATTCCGACCGGCGCGATCACGGCCGTAGCGGTGCGGTTCGGCGCGCCGTTCGATCCCGCGAGCGCGACGATGCTCGCGATCACCGCGTTCTGTATCGCACTGTGGGTCAGTAACGTCGTATCGCCCGCCTACACCGGGGTCCTGTGTCTCGGTCTGATCGGACTCGCGTTCTCGCTGGATCTGGCGCTCTCTGGGTTTCGCTCCCCGGCGACGTGGCTCATCGCGTTCGGGCTGGTGATGGGCGAAGCGACCCGCCGAAGCGGACTCGCGGAGTGGTCCGGGCAGTGGATCGTAGCGCGCGTCACGCCACCGACGGACGACGCGCCGGCGCGCACCTACCGACGACTCCTCCTCGGGCTGTCGACGGCCGGCCTGTTGCTCGTGTTGGTGATTCCCGTCGGCATCGTCCGGGTGCTCGTCCTCGCGCCGGTCGCGCTGGAAGTCGGCGAACGGTTCGACTCCCATCGCGTGCGGCTCGGCCTGTTCTTCGCCCCCGTGCTCGTGACCTATCTCGGGAGCTACGCCGTGCTCACCGGTGGATCGCCGAACGTCGTGATCCTGGGGATCTTCGAGTCCGTCACCGGTACGTCGATCGCGTGGTCAGAGTGGTTCATCCTGATGTTCCCAGTGATGGGGATCGGCCGGCTACTCGTCACTGTCGGCGTGGTCTACGCGCTGTTTAGACCACCAGAGGGCCTGAACGTCACGCCTGTATCCGGGACGTCGACCGCGATGGGCCGAGAAGCGCGGCGAATGCTGCTCTTCCTGACTGCGGGCGTGGCCGTCTGGGTGACCGACGTCGTCCACGGGCTACACCCGGTCTACGGGGCGATGCTGGTGGCGGTACTGGCGTCGCTCCCGGCCGTCGGCGTCGCCGACTTCGAGGACACCGTCGGCGACGTCGACTTCTCGATCCTGTTTTTCGTCGCCGCCGTGCTCGCGATCGGCGAGGGGTTGACCCGGACGAACGTCGCGTCGGCGCTGGCCGAGCAACTGTTGGGGGTCGTGCCCACCGACGCGCCGCTGCTCGTCGTTCTCGGCGTCGTGTTCCTGTTCACGGTCGCCCTGATGTTCGTCGTCAGCGGACTGGCTGCCGCGAGCGTCGTGACCCCGGTCCTCCTCGCGTTCGCCGCCGACGCGGGGCTCCCGCCACTCTCGATCGCGCTCACGGAGGCCGCCGCGCTCTCGATGCCGTTCTTCCCCTACCAGTCCGCGGTGCTCGTGGTGATCTTGGCCTACGAGATCGTCGAGGCCGACCAGTTGATTCGGGTGGTCTCGGCGGTCACGATCGCGACGGGCCTCCTCTTGGTTCCGATCCAACTCGGCGTACTCGCGGCCGTGGGATAGGTCGGACGCGGGCCGAGGAGTCCGAGCGGAGTCGAGGGGCGCAGAGTCGTGTCGACTTCTCGTTACGTATCTCCGACGAGTTTTTGTATTCGGTTACGTATTTATGAACGATGCTACACGCCAACGGATCGCTGCTGACGGTCGACGTGGGAGACCGGACAGCAGAGACGACGAACATCGACGATGAACTGGACGCGTTCATCGGCGGTCGGGGCGTCTCGACGAAACTCGCGCACGACCGGATCCCGTTCGACGCCGACCCGCTCGGCCCGGAGAACCGCGTCTACCTCGCGTCGGGTCCGCTCCAGCAGTCCTCGATGAGCTTCACCGGTCGGATGAACATGACGGGCGTCTCGCCGCTGACGGGCGGACTGCTCTCCTCGAACGCCGGGGGCTACCTCTCACGTAACTTCGTCGGTACTGGCCACTCGGTGGTCGAGCTCGCGGGCGAGAGCGACGAACTGCTGGCGGTCCACGTCACCGACGAGGGCGTCGAGTTCGAGGCGGTCCCCGAACTCGCGGGCGCGACCGTTCCCGAGGTCACCGAAGCGATGAACGACCGTCACGGCCTCGAGAGCGAGAACCTCGTCTCGATCGGTCCCGCGGGCGAGAACGAGGTCCGCTTCGCGTCGGCGATGACCTACGACGAACGCGCCTTCGGGCGCGGCGGCCTCGGTGCGATCCTCGGCTCGAAGAACGTCAAGTGCGTCTCCTTCGCGGGCGACTCCCCACCCGAGATCGAACTCCCCAACGAGGACGTACAGATGGACGTCCACCGACAGGCCGCCACGAGCGACGACATCTTCCGCCGACAGGGGACGACCCACCTCGTGCAGATCCTCAACGACAACTTCTCGCTGCCGACGAAGTACTTCTCGGAGATGTCCTTCGAGCACGCCGAGAAGATCAACGGCGACCGCGTCGAGGAGAAGAAGTACAAGAAGGCGGCCTGCTCGGTCTGCGCCTTCGCCTGTAAGCTCCCGACTCGCGACGAGGCGAGCGGGCTGGAGACCGAGGGCCCCGAGTTCGAGACCGTCATGGCCTTCGGCAGCAACTCGCTGGTCGACGACATCGTCGACATCATGAAGTCCAACGAGCTCTGCGACGACCTCGGGATGGACACCATCTCCTGCGGCAACACCATCGCCGCCTACCTCGCCAGCGAGGACGAGTTCGGCAACGTCGAGTTGATCCACGAACTCATCGAGAAGATCGCCCACCGCGAGGGCGTCGGCGACAAACTCGCGGAGGGCATCGACCGCATCCACGAGGACCTCGGCGTCGAGAACTGGACGGTCAAGGGACTGGACTTCGCCGCCCACGACGGCCGCGTCGTCCACGGACAGGGCCTCTCCTACGCCGTCGGCAACCGCGGTGCCGACCACATGTACTCGACGATGATGATCCCCGAGTACAACGACGTCATCCCCGCGGAGGGGACGGCCGGAAAGGCCGACTTCCTCATCGATCAGGAGAACCGCAACGCGGTCCGCGACAGCGCCGTCCTCTGTCAGTTCGGACTGGGACGCGTCATCGAGGAGGAGGTCTTCGAGGCGCTGTTCGACGAGGACTACGAGGACATCCTCGCGGTCGGCGACCGCGTCGTCACCCTCGAACGGCACTTCAACAACCAGCGCGGCCGCGACACCGACGACGACCGCCTCCCATACGATCTGCCCGACCTCGAATCCTCCATTCAGGAGTACTACGAGGCCCGCGGGTGGACCGACGACGGGATCGTTCCCGACGACAGCGTCGCCGACTTCGCCCAGGCCGCCGACGACTGAACGCGTCGGCACGTTTTCCGACGGATCCACGGCTTCGGCCCGGATCTGTTCTGTGGGCCTCCGACGGTGGGGAACTCGGAGGGATCGCTAAATGTATATAAGAGAACTACCAACGAATTCTGTATGGCAGAACTTGCCAAACTTGGACACATAGCGTTCGAGACGCCCGATCTCGAGGAGTCGCTGTGGTTCTTCCGGGACCTGATGGGTATGAAGGTCGTCGAGCGCGACGACGACACAGCGTACCTCTGTGCGCTCCGCGACTACGAGCACCACACGATGAGCCTCACGGAGGGCGAGCGCGGCGCGGTCGATCACATCGGCTTCCGGGCGGCCGACCCCGAGTCCGTCGAGGAGTACTACGACCGGTTCGAGGAACTCGGCCGGGACGTCTGGTGGACCGAGGACGACCACGAAGCGGGGATCGGCGACTCGATCATGTTCGAGTCGGCGTCGGGGCACCGATTCGAGATCTACTACGAGATGGAGAAGCCCGACATCGACGGCGAGCAGCGCTCGAACATCCCGATGCGCCGGTACAGCCCGGAGTACGCGAACCGGGTGTACCCCCAGCGCATCGACCACACGCACGTGCAGGACGGCAATCCCGAGGAGACCTCGCGGCTCTTCGAGGAGGAGTTCGGGATGGGCCTCAACGAGGTCTTCAAGTCCGCGGACGGCACCACGTGGGGCTGGTGGCACGCGACCACGCCGCTGCCGCACGACATCGCCGTCCACCGGCTCGAGGAGGACAAGACCGAGTTCCACCACATCGCCTACCACCTCGATCACCTCCAGGACCTCTGGGACGCCGCCGACATCCTCGCGGAGAACAACGTCGAGATCGACGGCGGACCGGGCAAGCACGCCATCACGAACGCGAACTACCTCTACGTGAACGACCCCGCAAGCGGCATCCGACTCGAGCTGTTCGCCGGGCCGGGCTATCTCAACTTCGAGCCGGACTGGGAGACCGTCGTCTGGGAGGAGAACATCGGCTCCGAGGACGACCACCAGTGGTTCGGGACGCAGTACAGCCTCGGCGGGATCCCGTACACGGACCGCTGAGTCAGCGCGCGACGAAAGGGATTTTCGGGACTATTCTTCCACGAGTCGGGCGTTCACCGTCCCGATCGACGTGAACTCCACGGACACCACGTCGCCCGGTGCAAGGTCGACCGCGGGCGTCAGCGACCCGCTGAGGACGACGTGGCCGGCCTCGATCTGCTCGTCGAGGTCTGCGAGCGTGTTCGCGAGCCACGCGACCGAGCGTGCGGGGTGGTCCAGCACCGCCGCACCGACGCCCGAAGATTCGAGCGTGCCGTTCTTGTAGAGTTTGACGCCCTCCAGCGAGAGGTCCGTGTCGACGGGGCTCGTCCGCTCGCCCGCGAGGTACAGCGCCGAGGAGGCGTTGTCGGCGATGGTGTCCTGAATGCGGATGTCCCAGTCGCGCACGCGGCTGTCGATGACCTCGACGACGGGGAGCACCGCGCTCGTCGCGTCCAACACGTCGAGATACGTCACCGGGGTCTCCAGCGACTCCTCCATCACGAAGCCGATCTCGGGTTCGATCCGCGGGGCGATCAGGTCCCCGCCGGGGATCTCTCGCCCCTCGACGAACATCGTATCGAGGAGCCGACCGAAGTCGGGTTCGTCGACGCCGAGTTGCTCTTGGATGCCGTCGCTGGTCAGGCCGATCTTGTGGCCGACGATCTCCGCGCCGTCGTCGATCCGTCGATCGACGAAGCGGGTCTGGACGTCGTAGGCGTCCTCCATCGTCAGGTCGTGCTCGGCGGTGAGCCGGTCGATCGGTTCCTGCGTCCGAAGCGCCGAGTACAGCGCCTCGGCCAACTCCTCGCGGGTGTCGTCTTCGACTGCCATACGCGCCTTACCGCCGGCGACGTCAAATAGGTTGGTGATCCGGCCGACCGCGTCGACGGCCGCCGGAAGCTCGCCGCCGATCCCTGGCCTTTATGCTCAGCCCTCCCGGAAGCACGACTATGGACGTCATCCACAGCGCCATCTGGGTGTCCGACATCGAAGCGACGCTCGCGTTCTACGTCGACGAACTCGGCTTGGAGAAGACGAACGACTTCGTCGGCGGCGACGACGCCCGCAACGTCTACGTCCGCGGGGAGAGCGACACGGAGATCCAGTTCAAGCACAACCCCGAGCACGACCTCGGCGAGCCGCAGACCCAGCGGTTCGATCACCTCGCGCTGGAGGTCGACGACACCGACGCCCTCGTCGAGCGACTGACCGAGGAGACCGACAGCGAACTCGTCCGTGGCCCGCTCGACTCCACGGGCGTCAGCGGGCGGATCGCGTTCGTCACCGATCCCGACGGGTACGTGATCGAACTGATCGAACCGCGCGACGATCTGTAAGTAAGAAGCGGAGTTCTGCGGCTGTTCTCAGTCGTCGGAGGCGGCCTCGGCGGCCGCGCCCGCGTCACGCTCCTCGGCGAGTCGGGAGGCGACGTCGGTGATCAGGTCCTCCTGCCCACCGACGACCTCCATCTCGCCGAGTTCGACGAGGATCTCGCGGGGGTCGATGTCGTACTTCTGGCCCGCGCGGCGGGTGTGACGCAGGAACGAGGAGTACACGCCCGCGTAGCCGAGCATCAGCGAGTCGTTGTCCAGTTTCGGCATCTCGTCGTCGTCGATCATCGGGACGAGGACGTCCTCGGCGGCGTCCATCACGCCGAAGAAGTCCGGGTTGACGTCGTAGCCGGCCTTCTCCAAGACGCCGACGAGCACCTCGATCTGGGCGTTTCCGGAGCCTGCACCGAGGCCGCGGAGACAGCCGTCGGTGGTCACCGCGCCCTCTTCGAGCGCGGCCAGGGTGTTGCCGATGCCGAGGCCGAGGTTGTTGTGCGCGTGGAAGCCGACGTCGATCGAGAGTTCGTCGACGAGCAGACTGACGCGCTCGCGGACGTCGTTGGGGAGCAGCGCGCCCGCGGAGTCCATCAGGTAGACGGCGTCCGCGCCGTACTCCTCCATCAGCTTCGCCTCCTCGAGGATCCGCTCGGGTTCGGCCATGTGCGAGAGCATCAGCAGGCCGTTGGCCTCCAGCCCGCGGTCTTTCACGTAGCCGAAGTGGTCCTCGGAGATGTCGGCCTCGGTGACGTGCGTCGCGATCCGACAGATGTCGGCCCCGCGGTCGACCGCCATATCCAGTTCCTCGACCGTGCCGATCCCCGGCAGGAGCAGGACCGAGAGCTGCGTGTCCGTGAGTTCGGGGACGACCGCGTCGAGGTACTCCTCGGTGTCGGCCGCGGCGAAGCCGTAGTTGATCGAGGAGCCGCCCATCCCGTCGCCGTGGGAGACTTCGACGACGTCCATGTTCGCGGCGTCGAGCGCGGCGGCGACCTCGGCCATCTCCTCGGGGGTGAACTGGTGGTCGACGGCGTGCATCCCGTCGCGGAGCGTCATGTCGACCACGCGGACGTCCGCGTCAGTCATCGCTCACACCTCCGATGGCGTCCGCGTCGGCTCTCTGCTGTGCGACTCGTTCGGCCGCGCCGAGTGCTGCGCTTGTCATAATGTCGAGATTGCCCGCATACGGGGGGAGATACTGCCCTTCGCCCTCGACTTCGAGCATCGTCGTGAGGATGATCGAGTCGCCGAGGTCGAAGGCGACGTCGTCTTGGTCTTTGACGGTCGGTTCGAGGGTGACGTCGTAGCCGGGGACGTACTCCTGGACCGACGCTTCGATCCGCGAGACGGAGTCGCGGATCTCGTCGACGTCGGAGTCCTCGTGGATCATCGTGTAGACCGTGTTCCGCATCATGATCGGCGGTTCCGCGGGGTTGAGCGTGATGATCGCCTTCCCCTCGTCGGCTCCGCCGACCTCTTCGAGACCCGCGGCGGTCGTCTGCGTGAACTTGTCGATGTTACCTCGCGTCCCCGGACCGGCGCTCTCCGAGGAGATGTGCGAGACCATCTCCGCGTAGCTGACGTCGGCGACGCGGTCGACCGCGTGGACGAGCGGGATCGTCGCCTGCCCGCCGCAGGTGACCATATTGATGTTCTCGTGCCCGCCGGCGACGACCTCGTCGGCGTTGACGACCGGGACGGTGTAGGGGCCGATCGCCGCCGGGGTGAGGTCGACCGCGAACAGGTCCAAGTCCTCGTACACCGGCGCGTGCTGCTCGTGGATGCCCGCGCTGGTCGCCTCGAAGACGAGGTCGAACTCGTCGGCGTGCTCTTTGACGCTGTCGATGCCGTCGGTGCCGACGTCGACGCCCTCGTCGACGGCCGCTTGGAGGCCCTCCGACTCCTCGACCGGGAAGATGCCGATCATCCGCTGGAGGTCGATCTCCTCCCCGCGGTCGAGTATCTTGTACATCAGGTCGGTTCCGATGTTACCCGGACCGACGATCGCCGCATCTAACGACATATATTGGTATATGAATCTATCGTACAAATAACTTCGCTTGCGCGTGCGAGAGGCGGGCCGAGTCCCGCTCAGAGAGGCGTTTTCGAGCCGAAAATCCGTCCGCTGGTACGTATCTGCGCGCCCTAGAACAGGTACTCTCTGGGTTCGCGCTGGACGGACGTCCACGTGGTCTCGGTGAACTCGTCGATGATCCACTTGCCGTTGTAGCGGCCCAGCCCGGACTCCTTCACACCGCCGAACGGGACGTGGGGTTCGACGTTGACCGGCTGGTCGTTGACGTGCATCATCCCGACGTCGATCTGGTCTGCGACGTCGCGCGCGTGCCCGCGATCCGCCGAGTGAACGGAGCCAGCGAGGCCGTACTCGGTGTCGTTAGCGAGGGCGATGGCCTCCTCGTCGTCGCCGAAGGGGATGATCGGCGCGACCGGGCCGAAGTGCTCGTTGCAGGCGGCGGCCATATCGTTGGTCACGTCGGTGATGACCGTCGGCTCGACGAACAGGCCGTCGGCCTCACCGCCGGTGAGGACGGTCCCGCCCGCCTCGACGGTCTGCTCGATGTACTCCATCATCTCGTCGCGCTGGTCCTCGTTGATGATCGGACCGATCACGACGTCGTCGTCGGTCGGGTCGCCGATCTTCAGCTCCGAGGCGCGCTCGGCGAGCCGCTCGGCGTACTCGTCGTAGATCGACTCGTGGACGAGGTGCCGGTTGATCGAGATGCACACCTGCCCCTGGTTCCAGAAGGAGCCGAACGTCCCGGCGGCGACCGCCTGATCGAGGTCGGCGTCTTCGAGGACGACGTGGGGGTTGTTGCCGCCGAGTTCCAAGGCTGGGAACGCGAAGTGCTCGATGGCGCTCTCGCCCACGGAGCGACCGGCCGCGGTCGATCCGGTGAAGGCGACGACGTCGCAGTCGGGGTGCGAGGCGGTCCGGTCGCCCGCGACCGAGCCTCTGCCGGTGACGACGTTGAGCACGCCCTCGGGGAGCCCCGCCTCCTCGAAGAGCCGCGCGAGCAGCAAGCCGCCCGAGATCGACGACTCTTGGGCGGGCTTGAGGACGACACTGTTACCGAGCGCGATCGCGGGCGCGACCGCCCGGATCGAGAGCTTCAGGGGGACGTTCCACGGGGAGATCACGCCGACGACGCCGACGGGGTCTCTCTTGATGATGTTCTCCTTGCCGGGGATCTTCGACTGGTTGTGACCGCCGGAGGCGCGGAACGCGAAGGACGCGGCGTCGTGGACGAACGTCACGGTCCCGCCGTGTTCGATGTCCTGTCGCGGCTTCGCCGCGCCGGTCTCGACCGCGAGGATCTCCCGGATTTCCTCCTCGTACTCCTCGATCAGGTTCGCCGTGCGGCGGACGACCGCGGCGCGCTCGTCGGGCGTCGTCTCCGCCCACTCTTCCTGGGCGCGCGTCGCCGCCTCGAACGCGCGGTCAACGTCTTCGGTCGTCGCCGCGGGGACCGAGGTGATCGATTCGCCCGTCGCCGGGTTCCGGACGTCGATCGCCTCTCTGTCTCCGGGGGCGATCCACTCGCCGCCGATGTAGAGCCCGTTCCAGGGCGCGTCGATCGAGATCTCCTGACCGGGTGCTGCTTCGGACATACACGCGGAGTAACGGACCACACGTGTAAAATAATGTCGACCCCGGAAACGGTCTGTCATTAAATATCGAACGGGTTCGGGTAATTTATTTCGGTTACGTGTTCGTTACCCCGTTATTCTCGTGTCACCCGCCCGAATCCGCCTGTCGAAAGTATAATGAGTGCACCAGCGAACGTAGCGAGTGTATGCCACTCAGTCAGGACGAGGTCGACGACCTCGCGACGAAGCTCTACGACGCCTACGATCAGAAAGAGCCGATCGCCCCGCTGACCGACGACGTCGAGTTCTCGACGGAGGACGCCTACCGAATCCAGTTCGAGGTGTTCGACCGCCTCAGCGCCGGCGGCCGCGAGGACGTCGTCGGCCACAAGCTCGGACTCGTCAGCGAGGCCAAGCAGGAACAGCTCGGCATTCCGGAGCCCATCTTCGGCTACGTCGCCCACGAGACCGTACTGGAGAACGAGCCCGTCCCGACCGACGAGATGATCGCGCCCCGAATCGAGGCCGAGATCGGCTTCATCCTCGACGAGGACCTCACCGCGCCCGTCTCGGTGACGGACGTCCTCACGGCGACCCGCGCGGTCGTCCCCGTCGTCGAGATCTTAGAGAGCCGGTTCCAGGGCTGGTCGATCCCCTCCGCCCAAGACGTCATCGCCGACCTCACCTCCGCCGGGAAGGTCATCGTCGGCGAGCAGTACCGCGACGTCACCGACGTCGACCTGAAGATGGAGAGCGTCGCGGTCTCTGTCAACGGCGAACTGGAGTCGACCGGCGTCGGCGGCGACATCATGGGCAACCCCGCCCGGCCGGTCGCGTGGCTCGCAGAGCGCCTCGACGACGTCGACGACGGCCTGCGCGAGGGCGAACTCGTGATGAGCGGCGGGATCACCGCGGCCATCGACATCGAACCCGGCGACGTCTACACCATCGAGTTCGCGAACCTCGGCACGATGGAAGTCCGCGCCGAGTAACGCACCCTCTGAGTTTTCGTATAGAAAATTACACTCCGATCGAAGAAAAACGTCGCTTAGAACGCTCCTTCGGCCATTTTCGACTACCCCGCCACATTTCGTAACATATGTACGCCTGTTTTTCGACGTAAGCAACCGGGCTCTCCCCGAGGATCGTCCGAGAATGGATTCCGAAATTGAAAACGGGCCGGCTCAGGAGATCAGATCGTAGAGGTTACCGGCGAAGACGTCTGCTTTGGCGTCTTCGTCGGCGTTCATCCGATCGACGGCGTCGATGGTGTACTCGATCGTCTGCCGGCCGCGCTCGGGGCTGAAGGGGTAGTCGGTACCGAAGACGACGTTGCCCTCGTTGAAGAACGAGGCCGCACAGTCGATTGCCGGAGTCGACCCCGACACCGCCGTGTCCGCGTTGAACTTCTTGAAGTACTCCTCGGCCGGTTGCGAGAGCTCGGCCGCGTGCTCGTGGTAGCCCTTGTAGTTCTCCGGGTAGGTCATCCGCTGCTCGTAGAACATCTCGATGCGGCGGCCGTAGAAGGGGACCATCCCGCCGCCGTGGTGAGAGACGATCTCGAGGTCGGGGTACTCCTCCATCACGCCGCCGAACACCAGCCGCGAGAGCGCGAGCGTCGTGTCGAACGGCCAGCCGAAGAGCCGGTGCTCCATGTACTCGGAGGCCCAGTCGTACCACTCCCAGAGTTGGGGATGCATCCACAGCGGCGTGTCGGTCGCCTCGGCCCGCTCGAACAGCGGCCAGAACCGGTCGTCGTCGAGCGGTCGACCGTCGACGTTCGAGAATATCTGCACGCCGGCCATATCGAGGTCGTCGACGCAGCGGTCGAACTCCGCGAGGAACTCCTCGCTCACTTTCGGGATCGTTCCGACCGGGATGAAGTCGTCCGGATGCTCGTCGGCCAGCCGTCGGATCTCGTCGTTCGCGAGCCGCGTGATGTCGAGCGCGAGATCGTGGTCCATCCCCTGAAACATCGTCGGTAGCGCCAGGGTGATGACCTGTTTGTCGACGCCGTAGTCGGCCATGTCCTGCTTCCGCTGGTCGTGATCCCAGAGGAACTCAGGTCGGCCCGAGAGCCCCTGGAAGCCGAACTTGTCCGTCAGGTCCTCGAAGAACCGCTCTGTCAACACGTGCGTGTAGCCGTCGACGATTTCCGGCATATGTCAGTACTACTCGCGAGCGTGGTGATAATAGTTCTCACTGGCGCTCGAGGGCCGCCACCCTTTCGAGTCGACCGCCGGTCACTGGCGCGCGTACTTGATGTCTAAGGCGAGTTCGTGCGCCGTGCTCTCGACTTCGGCGGTGATGTCGTCGTCGAAGCCGGCGTTACCCAACCGCTTCGTCGGGGCCGAGATGCTGATCGCGCCGAGGACGTCACCGCCGAGTTTGACCGGCGCACCGATGCAGGTCAGCCCCTCGGTCCGCTCCTCGTCGTCGGTCGCGTAGCCGCGCTCGCGGATCTCCGCCAGTTCCTCGAACAGCGCCTCCCGCTCGGTGATCGTGTTCTCGGTCGCTTTCGGCAGCCCCCACTCCTCGACGATGGCCTCGACGCGCTCCTCCGGGAGCGACGCGAGGATCGCCTTCCCGATCCCGATGTTGTGCAGCGGGAGGCGGTATCCGACGTGGGTGTCGAGGTTGACGGCGTAGTTCCCGCGAGACTGGTACAGATACACCGCGCGGCCGCCCTCCTCGGTCGCGAGGTTCGCCAGCATTCCTGTGTCGCTCGCTAGCTGATCGATCTTCGATCGGCCGTACTGATACAGCGGCGACCGGCTCCGGACGTGCCCGCCGAGGGAGAGAAACTTCAGACTGAGCGAGTACTCGTCCCCCGACTTCTCGACGTATCCGTGCTCTCTGAGCGTGCTGAGATGATTGTGAATGCCGCTTTTGCTCATATCGAGGCGGTCCTCCAGTTCCGTGAGTCGGAACCCTTCACCGGTGTCGAGCGTCTCGATCAGCGCCAGCGTCTTCTCGGTCGTCCGGACGGGGTGGTTCGCCTTCTTTGTCATTGCAGAGAGATTACATCGGCGACGTATACATTTTCGGTATGAAAACTCACTATATAGTATAGAAGAATTTATTCAAAACTTACTAAAGTTTTTGAATTGAGTTCGTTATTTTGATTCATAGCCTCAACTAGCGCCTCTTCGTCGATATGACGTTCCAAATCCGGTTTTAATAAACTATATAGCAGTTTCTAGCTATTCTATTATATTGAGTTTTAGACGATTTCCTTGGCTATCGTTCCGGATAAATTGGGGTTTGTCAACTATGGACAGCAGTTTTTAAATTCCCCCCAGCGAAATCGAAGGGTATGTCGGACGCTAACCCCTTCGAGAGTCTCCAAGAACAGGTAGACGACGCGGCCGCGTACCTCGACGTCGAGAGCGACGTCATCGAGCGACTGAAGCACCCCGAGCGCGTTCTCGAACTGAACCTGACCGTCGAACTCGACGACGGGTCTCTCGCCCGGTTCAAGGGCTTCAGATCGCAGTTCAACGGCGACCGCGGCCCGTACAAGGGCGGTATTCGTTATCACCCGAACGTCTCGCGCGACGAGGTCAAGGCGCTCTCCGGGTGGATGGCCTACAAGTGTGCGATCGTCGACATCCCGCTCGGCGGCGGCAAGGGCGGTATCATCATCGATCCCACGGAGTACTCCGAGGCCGAACTCGAACGACTGACTCGCGCGTACGCGACCGAACTCCGGCCGCTCGTCGGTCCCGACCGCGACATCCCCGCCCCGGACGTCAACACCGGCCAGCGGGAGATGAACTGGTTCAAAGACACCTACGAGACGCTCGAACGGACGACCGCACCGGGCGTCATCACCGGAAAGGCCATCGCCTCCGGCGGGAGCGAGGGTCGCGTCGAGGCCACCGGCCGCTCGACGATGTTCGCCGCCCGAGAGGCGTTCGACTACCTCGGACAGGACATCAGCGACGCGACCGTCGCCGTTCAGGGGTACGGGAACGCCGGTTCCATCGCGGCGCGTCTCATCGAGGACCTCGGCGCGACGGTCGTCGCCGTCTCGGACTCCTCCGGCGGCGTCTACGATCCCGACGGCATCGACGCCCGCGCGGTGAAGTCCCACAAGAACGAGACCGGGTCGGTGACCGGGTACGAGGGCACCGAGGAGCTGACCAACGAGGAACTGCTCACCCTCGACGTCGACCTCCTCGTTCCGGCCGCGCTCGAAAACGCGATCGACGCCGACCTCGCCGAGGACGTCGAGGCCGACGTCATCGCGGAAGCGGCGAACGGCCCGCTGACGCCGGACGCCGACGACGTGCTCACCGACCGGGACGTCCTGGTGGTTCCGGACATCCTCGCGAACGCGGGCGGCGTCACCGTCTCGTACTTCGAGTGGGTGCAGAACCGACAGCGCTTCTCCTGGTCCGAAGAGCGCGTCAACGACGAACTCGAAACGGTGATCACGAGCGCCTTCGACGACCTCGTCGACGCCTACGAGTCGAAGGGCCTCCCGAACTTCCGAACCGCCGCCTACGTCGTCGCCGCCCAGCGGATCGCCGACGCCTACGCCGAGAGCGGCAACTGGCCCTGAGACCGGCGGGGTCGGACCGTCGCCGTTCTCCCGCTTTTTTCGAGTGAGTCGCCGCCCGGTTCGATCGCTACGGACCCGAGCGATTCAAGTCGGTTCCGGGCGCGAGTACACACAATGCGTCAGGACCACCTCATCTCCGCGACGCAACTGTCGCGGGCCGACATCGAGGCGGTGCTCGACCGCGCGGCGGAGATCGACGCCGACCCCGGCGCGTGGCAGGGGCGACACGACGGATCGATCCTCGGCCTCTGTTTCTTCGAGCCGAGCACCCGCACGCGGATGAGCTTCGACACCGCGATGAAACGACTCGGCGGCCGGACGATCGACATGGGCTCCGTCGAGTCCTCCTCGGTCAAGAAGGGCGAAACGCTGGCCGACACGATGCGCGTCCTGGAGGGCTACGCCGACGCGCTCGTCCTGCGACACCCCTCCGAGGGCTCGGCGAAGATGGCGACGGAGTTCGTCGACGTCCCGCTCGTCAACGCAGGGGACGGCGCTGGACAACACCCCACGCAGACGCTCTTGGACCTGTACACGATGCGGCAGAACGTCGGCCTCGACGACGTCACCGTCGGTATCATGGGCGATCTCAAGTACGGCCGGACGGTCCACTCGCTCGCGTCGGCGCTGACGAACTTCGACACCAGACAGCACTTCATCAGCCCAGAGAGCCTGCGGCTCCCCCGGAGCGTCCGCTACGACCTCCACGAGTCGGGCGCGCAGGTCCGAGAGCACACGTCCCTCGACGAGGTGCTCGACGAGTTGGACATCCTGTACGTCACCCGAATCCAGCGGGAGCGCTTCCCCGACGAGAACGAGTACCTGAAAGTCGCCGGCGAGTACCAGGTCAGCGCCGAGGACCTCGCGTCGGCGAAAGACTCCCTGACGGTGATGCACCCGCTGCCGCGCGTCGACGAGATCGCACCGGACGTCGACGACACCGACCACGCCAAGTACTTCCAACAGGCGCACAACGGCGTGCCCGTCCGGATGGCGCTGCTAGATATGCTGCTGTCCGAGGGGGGAGACCAATGACCGACACCGACAGAGAGCTCCGCGTCTCGAAGATCCGAAACGGCACCGTCATCGACCACCTCGCCGCCGGCCAGGCGCTGAACGTACTCGCGCTGCTCGACATCGACGGCTCCGGCGGCGAGAGCGTCTCCGTCGGGATGAACGTCCCCTCGGACAAGCTCGCGAAGAAAGACATCGTGAAGGTCGAAGACCGAGAGCTGAGCCAATCTGAGGTCGACGTGCTCTCGGTGATCTCCCCGGAGGCGACGATCAACATCGTCCGCGAGTACGAGGTGGTCGAGAAGAAGCGGATCGACCGCCCCGACTTCGTCGAAGACGTCCTCTCGTGTCCGAACCGAAACTGCATCACCAACGCCGAGGAGCCGATCCGGACCCGATTCAGCGTCCTCGAGGACGGCCTCCGCTGCGATTACTGCGGCGAGATCGTCCGCGAGGAGGAGGTCCCGTCGTACCTCGACGTCGCCTAACCGGTGCCTCGACCCCACCTAATCGATACCTACCCCGCCCGCCGCACGTCGAAGGAGGGAAACCACTTTGTACCGAGAGGGAGTACCTTCGGGTATGTCCGGAAAAGCGAAATTCATCCTGGTACTGTCGCTGATCGCCCTCGTCTACTTCGTCGTCTCCGGCGGCGAGGACCCCGTCGAAGTCGAAGTCGACGACGAGTAACCCCCGCTTACTGCCGGTTTTTTCGGGCCGCGAGAGACAGTCGAGCGGCACGTCTCGCTCTCGGACAGGGCCTCCGACTCCCGAACGGCGGAGCGAACGACTGATGCCGCTCGGGCCGGAAGCCCGAGTATGTACGGTGTCGTCACGCGCAACGCCGAGGAGGTCGAGTGGCCGGAGTTCGAAGTCGGCTTCTACGAGGTCAAGGACGTGACCGGACGGGCAGCAGAGCCGCTCCCGGAGGCGATCAATATGATCTCGTGCTTCGGGGACACCGCCGGCGTGAGCTCCGACCCGGACCTCGCCGCCGTCGACGCGGACGGGAATCCGGCGACCCGCGAGCAGCCGTATTTCGACTGGTCGCACGTCTGCCCGACGCACGAGCGCTACCGCGAGGGACTCCTCGAAATCGTCGCCGACGCTGCCGCTGAGAACGACGACGTCCGCCTCGACGACGTCGGGTTCCCCCGCGAGGGGTACTGCCGCTGCGATCGGTGCGACCGCCGGTTCGCCGAGAGCGAGTACGAGGACCGCGGGGCGTGGCGCGCCGCGGAGATCACCGACTTCGTCGGCCGCGCGGCGGAGCGGATCCCGGGACGAACGTATCTGACGCTGTACCCGGACCCGTACCCCGGCCACCTCTACGAACGCGCCGGCATCGACGTCGAACGGCTCGCCGAACACGTCGACGAGTTCGTCGTGCCGCTGTACGACACCGAGTACGCGACGACGTACTGGCTGGAGACCATCGCGAAGGGATTCGAGAGTCTGCTCGACCCCCTCGACGCCGCCTTCTCGGTCGAACTGTACGCCGTCGACGTCGACGTCGACGCCCTCATCGGAGCGACCGAGGTCGCCGAAACGTACGCCGAGAACGTCTACTTCGGCTACGACGCCTCGAACGCCGCGGCGGCGGTCCGACGGAAGGACGCCGACGAGCGGTCGGGCGTCACCCACCGCCCGGAGAGCTGAGGACCGACTGCCGCTGAACGTGGCTCTCGGGCCGCATCAGCCTGACGCGCAGGTCGGTCGGCGAGACTCAGAGCGCCCCGGCGAGAAACGCCACGACGGCGATCCCGCCGACGAACACGAGCGCGGCGAAGACGAACAGCCCGGCCATCAGACGGCGCTGTTTCGGGGTCGGCTGTGCCATACGCCCTCGTATGGCTCGACCGCACAAATACTCGCTGGCGCCGAACCGAAACGGCCCGTAGGCGGTCGAATAGCTCGGTTTTCAGGTTTCCTCCACTGCTCACCGCTCTCTTCGGAGCGCATCGAACGCCTCGCCGGCGATCCCCGGCCCCGACGGAACGCGGATCGCGCCGCCTTCGATCGGTGCGGGATCGGGGGCCAAATCCGCCGCGAGGATCGATCCGGTCGCCAGCCCGCAGGCCGAGACGTCGGGAAGCGCGGCTGCGACGTGCACCGCGCCGACGCGGGCGACGACGGCGTCGACGGTGGTGGTCACGACGACGTCGACGCCGCGTTCCGAGGCCCGACGCGCCACGTCGAGCGTCTGCCGCGGCCCGCCGAGCGCCATCGGCTTGCAGACGAGGACGTCGGCCGCCTCCGCAGCAAGCACCTCGTCCGCACCCGAGCGAGCGAGCGATTCGTCGAGTGCGACACCCACGCCCCGTCCGCGGAGTGCTGCGTGTCCGTCGAGGTCCGCCGCCCCGAGCGGCTGTTCGACGTACGCGAAGTCGAGGTCGGCGGCGACGTCGAGCAGGCGTTCCGCGGTCGGAACGTCCCACGCCCCGTTCGCGTCCGCCCGAAGCTCCACGTCCTCCCCCGCGGCGTCTCTCGCAGCGCGTAACCTGTCGGCATCGACGTCGGGTTCGCGCGCCCCGACCTTCACTTTCACCGCGCGGTATCCCGATTCGACGGCTTCGCGCGTCGCGCTCGCGGTCACCTCGACGGAGCCGTCGCCGACGGTGGCATTCATCGGGACGACGTCCGCCGAGGGGCCATCCGAGAGGATCGCCGCGAGCGGCTCGTCGGCAGCGCGCGCGTCGGCGTCCGCGAGGGCGAGTTCGATTCCGTGGCGGGCGGCCGGGCTGTCCGGCAGCGCGGCGCGGTCCGCGGCGCGCTCTCGCGACCAGTCGGACAACGCCGCTTCGCACTCGTCGATCGACTCTGTCCACCCGGGCAGCGGCGTGGACTCGCCGAGGCCGACGACTCCGTCGCGTTCGACGCGGATCAGGAATCCATCGCGGCGATCGACGTCTCCTCGGGCAGTCGACAGCGGCGACGTCAGTCCGAGAGAGAAACGCTCGTACTGCATCACAGCGGGAGCGACGTGAACGAGAGGCCCACGGCGAACAGGGCGGCGTAGGCGGCGAGCAGTCGTCCCATCCGTTCGAGCGCCGGGTTCAACACGTCTCCGGCCGTCTCTTCGAGCATCGTCCGCGTGATCTCGACGGCGTACGGAAGCGTGAGGTACGGGAGCGCGACCGCGACGGTGTATTCGGGCTGCTGGAGGAACCACGCGGGCACGGCGTACGCCAGCACCAGCATCGCGACGAACTCCGCGCGGGCGACGCCGTATCCGAACCGGACGGCGAGCGTCCGCTTGCCCGTGGTCGCGTCCTCCTCCTTGTCGCGGACGTTGTTGACGACGAGGATGTCCGTCGAGAGCGCGGCGATCGGCAGCGCCGCGATCAGCGCGACCGTCGGGAGCGTTCCCGCGGGAATTCCGACCGCGAGCGGTTCCGCGAGGACCGCCGCTGCTTGGACGTAGTACGTCCCCGCGACCGCGACGAGGCCGAAGAAGACGAACACGAACAGGTCGCCGAGGCCGTGGTAGCCCAGCGGGTACGGCCCGCCGGTGTAGGCGATGCCCGATGCGACCGAGAGCAGGCCGATCACGACGATAGGCGCGCCGCCGACGTAGACGAGGTAGGTTCCCAAGAGAATCGACGCCGCGAACGTGAGATACATCGCGCGCTTGACCGTCTCGGGGTCGATGAGGCCTCCCGAAGTGACTCGAGTGAACCCCTCGCGCGCCTCCGTGTCCGCGCCCTGCACGTGGTCGTAATAGTCGTTAGCGAAGTTGGTTCCGATCTGGATGAGGCCGGCACCGACGAGCGCCGCGAGCGCCGGCAGGGCGGCGAACACGCCGTCGTGGATCGCCAGGCCGGTGCCGACGATCACCGGCGACGCGGCCGCCGGGAGCGTCTGCGGCCGGGCGGCCATCACCCACGCCTGCCGCTTCGTGACGTCCTGCGTACTCATTACTGCTCTGTGCGGTGGGCGAGCGCATGAAGCTTGCCATCCACCTTTTCCACGGAGGGGTCCTGCGGACCCCTCGGCGCAAAAACCTGGAGGAAAAAGGCCGCTAAACTCGCGGCCTGCGGCCGCTCGTCGGCGGTGAACCGCTCGCTTCGCTCGCGGATGCTCAGTACAGGCTGTTCACGAATCGGTCACCTTGGTGGGTCGATGTGGATGGCGGGAGTGCCGATACGTAGAAGCCGGCGCGCTCAGACCGGGGGTTCCCGATGGATCCGACACGCACTCCGGTTGGTACCGGAGGGGTTTTGTA
>NZ_BBJO01000041.1 GCF_000739575.1 Halobellus rufus
GCACACCGGCTCCGCCCCGAAACCTTTTCGTATAACTTCAAGTAATTAGGCGTATGGAACTTCCGACCCCGCAGGATCTGCGCCAGCGACGGACGGAGTTGGATCTCACCCAGAGCACGCTCGCGGAGATGGCCGAGGTCTCCCAGCCCCTGATCGCCCGCATCGAGGGCGGCGACGTCGACCCCCGTCTCTCGACGCTGCGCCGGATCGTCAACGCGCTCGAAGAGGCTGAGGGTAGCGTGGTCCGCGCGGCGGATCTGATGAACGAGAACGTCGTGAGCGTCGCTCCCGACGACTCCGTGCGCTTCGCGCGCGACGTGATGCTGGACGAGGGGTTCTCACAGCTCCCGGTGATCCGCGACGGCCGCCCGGTCGGGATCATCTCGAACAGCGACATCCGTCACGCCCAGGAGGAAGACGACGTCGGCACCCTCCCCGTCGCCGACGTGATGCGCGAGTCGGTGACGACCGTCGAGCCGTCGGCGACTCTCGAAGAGATCGACGCCGCCTTGGATCACCACTCCGCGGTCCTCGTCGTCGAGAGCGGCGAGACGACCGGGATAATCACCGAGGCCGACGTCGCGGCGCATCTGTAAGCGGCGTCGCCGCTACCGTCGGTGCACCCGCATCGGCACGTCGCCCGCCGGCTGGTTCGTCATCGCCGGCGAGAGCGACAGGTCGCCGTCGCCGACCCGCTCGAAGCGGAAGCGACGGAGCAGCGCCGCGAGTACGACCTGCGCCTCGACGCGCGCGAACGTCTCGCCGACGCACCGCCTCGCCCCCGCACCGAACGGCAGGTACGCGTCGTCGGAGCGCTCCCGCTCGTGCCAGCGCGAGGGGTCGAACGTCGCCGGATCGTCCCAAAAGCGGGAGTCGCGATGCAGCGCGAACACCGACACCAGCAGTTCCCCGCCCGCCGGAATCACGTCGCCGTCGAACTCGACAGTGCGGGTCGCCTCCCGCGGCAGCGCGTGCACCGGCGGATACAGCCGGAGGCTCTCGTCGACGACGCGTTCGAGGACGTCGAGGCCTTCGAGGTGCTCCCAGCCGACCGGCTCGTCGCCGACGACGTCGTCGACTTCGGCCTCGACCCGGTCGTACACCGCTGGATGCGTCGCGAGGCAGTGTAGCGTGAACGTCAGCGCCAGCGCCGTGGTCTCGTGACCGGCGAAGACGAGGCCGATGAGCTGATCGACCGCGCCGTCGGCGTCCGGCGCGTACTGCCCGTTCTCCCCGTCGGCGTCACCGGAGTCGTCGGCAGCGACACTGCCGCCGGCGTCCGGCCCCATCGCCGCCGACAACGCGGAGACGAGGCTGTCCTCGGATCCCGGTCCGGTCTCCGCGTCCGCGAGTAGCGCGCGAAGCTCCCGCCGGAGCGTCTCCTTCGCTTCCTCGAACCGCCGTCTGCTCGGCGTCGGAACCCAGTTCGGAAGCGCCCACGTCAGCGGATCGAAGTAGGCGTTCAGGTCGTCGGCGGCGCGCCGGAGTTCCGCGCGGTTCGACTCCGGGTCGAAGTCGAGGACGGTCGTCGCCAGCACGTCGAACGTCAGCGCCTGCATCTCCGAGAGCGTCGCGATGGACTCGCCGTCGTCCCACGACTCCGCCCGTTCGACCGCTCGTCGACGCATCGTCGGGAGGAACGAGCGGATCTGCGGCCCGAAGAAGAACGGGTTGAGGAACTGCCGCTGTTCGCGCCAGTCTTCGCCCTCGACGGCGACGACGCTCTCGCCGAACGCCAGCGCGAAGTCGTCGGTCTTCTCGAAGGCGTCGCGCTCGGAGACGAGCACGCGCGCCGCGTACTCCGGGTGCGCCACCACGTACCGATCGCCGACGGGGAGGTCGATGCGGAACACGTCCCCGACGTCCTCGACCGCGTCGGTCGTGAACGTCAGCGGATCGCGGGCGAACGCGACGGCGTTGCCGAGCAGCGGCAGCCCGCTGGGTGCCGGTGGGGTCCGATTCTCCGTCGACGTCGGCGCTCGACGCTCCGGCGTCGACTGGTCAGCGTCGGTCATCGGCGGCCGCTGCTCAGAGCTCCAGGCCGCGGATCGCGACGCCGTCTCCCGCCTCGACGTGTCCGATCACGCGCCCCTCGGTCGCGTCGGCGAGCGCCTCGGCGTCGTCGGGAGCGAGCGCGCAGACGAACCCGGTGCCCATATTGAACGTCCGGTGCATCTCCTCGTCCGTGACGTTGCCCTCAGCCTGCACGAACTCGAAGACGGGCTGCGGATCGAACGCGTCTTCGACGACGTAGCGGTTCTCGCCGAGGCGTTCGAGGTTCGTCCACCCGCCGCCGGTGACGTGGGCCGCCGCGTGAACGCCGTGGGCGCGCATCGGATCGAGCAGGTGCGTGTACAGGCGCGTCGGTTCGAGCAGCGCGTCGCCGAGCGTGTCGTAGTCGCCGAACGGGCAGGGGTCGGTGTACTCGTGGTCACGGGTGACGGCGGTCCGCGCCAGCGTCAGGCCGTTGGAGTGGATCCCCGAGGACTCGAAGCCGACGAGGGCGTCGCCCGGCTCGGCCTCGCCGGCGAAGATGGCGTCTTTCGCGGCGAGTCCCGCGCAGGTCCCCGCGAGGTCGAGGCCGTTGATCACTTCGGGCATCACGGCCGTCTCCCCGCCGACGAGTTCGAGGTTCGCCTCCTCGGAGCCGGCGCGCAGCCCCTGGCCGACCTGCTCGGCGAAGGTCTCGTCGGGCTCGTCGACGGCGAGGTAGTCGACGAAGGCGACCGGGCGGACGCCCGCGGCGACGAGGTCGTTCGCGTTCATCGCGATGCAGTCGATGCCGATCGTCGAGTAGTCCGCGAGCGCCTCGGCGACGAGGAGCTTCGTCCCGACGCCGTCGGTCGCGAGCGCCAGGTAGCGGTCGCCGATGTCGAGCAGGCCCGCGTAGTCGCCCTCGCTCTCGCCGACGGCCCCGATCAGCGCCGCCGTCGCCGCCTCGCTCGCGTCGATGTCGACGCCCGCGTCCGCGTAGGTCAGTTCCTCTGGCTCCTCGGATCCGTTCGCGCCCGAGCCCCCGCGATCGTCGTCGGTCATACCGGAATCCCCGTCTCGGGGGGAGAAAATACGTCCGGTCTCCCGCTCGCGTGTCGGTCGTCTTCCGAGGTGTCCCCGTCCTCGACTCGATTCAGGGGTTCGCACCGTGTTCCGTCGACTTCGTGGCGACATATTCTCCGATGACGAGAAACGTCTTCAAAATCCGTTTTGAACGATTTAGGGCGATCAGAACGCCTCGTAAAACGTCGGTGAAACGTCGTCGACGCGGCGTAAACCGTCGCGAAACGACTGAACGCTCGTCGCATTATATGGGGGTCCCCGCCCTATTCGGAAGTGAGGCGAAACAGATGTCAAGTGTCCCCCACACCCCCGACCTCCCTCTCGAACGCGACTCCCTCCGTCGCGGTGCCGGCCTCGCCAGCGCCGCAGTCAGAACCGGGCTCCGAAACGCCAAGGCCGCGAGCTTCTGGGCGGCGATCGTGCTCCCATTCACCTACGTCCCGCTGCTCGCCGGCGGACTGACCGGCGGCGAAGCCCTCCTCTTCGCCGGTCTCGTCGCCGTCAACGCCCTCGCGTTCGTCGCCGGCCACGGCTACGAGCCCGCGGGCTCACAGTAGGAGCGTCGCGCGCGGCGAGCTCGATAGCGCCCTGCACCGACTAGCACCTCTACGTCCGAGTCTCGGACGCCCGGGTTCAGAACCCGAATCCGAGGACGAACGCGCCGACCGTCAGCGCGAGCGCGGGAACGAAGAACGCGACGAACACCGTCTTGCTCCACCCGAGGACCGTCTTGCCGTCGAGCGGCCCGAACGGGAGCATATTGAACGCCGCCAGGAAGAGGTTGATCATCAGCCCGCGCGATCCCGCGAGCGCGAGGAAGTCCGAGCCGACGAGGACCCCGACGAAGAACAGCGGGAGGAACACGACCGCGAGCGCGACGTTGGTCGCGGGACCCGCCAGCGCGATCAGCCCGTGTTCGCGCGGCGTGAGTCGCCCGCGGTGATACACCGCGCCGGGGGCCGCGAAGATGAACCCCGCGAGCGAACTCACGACGGCCAGAAAGAGCATCCCGTAGTCCGCGCGGAACTCCGCGACCTGTCCGTAGCGGACGGCGACGACCTTGTGGGCGACCTCGTGCAGCAGGAAGCCGATCCCGGCCGTCAGGAGACTGAGAAGCACCGGACCCAGGACGCCGCCGTCGAGGATCGCGGTCACGGCGCGCTGGCCGCCGCCGGCGAAGAAGATGGCGAACGCGACGCCGAGGGCGACCCACGCGACCACGAGGTCCTGAATCTCCTGCGCGCTGAAGGAGAGCCGCGAGACGCTCATCGGACCGCCCCCCAGAGGATCTCCCAGCCGTTCTCCGCGCCCTCGAAGAGCAACCGCGTCACGCCCGCCGCGCCGCCGAGGTCGAGCGCGAACAGCGGGAGCAGGTACGCGACGAACAGCGCCGACGCGATCACGCTCCCGATGTTCGTCGCCGCCACGACGACGATGAGCCGAAAGAGCGGGACCGCGAACAGTTCGTTGACGAGGTCGGGGATCGGCTTCTCCTCGTCCGCCAGCAATTCGTTGAGGGTACCGATGTCGGAGACGTTGACCGGGTCGTACTGCAGTTCGATGTAGCCCGTGAACCACCCGGGCGCGAGGAACGGGTTGATCGACGTCATCCACGCGACCGCGCCGCCGACCAGCGAGGAGGTCCACCGCGCGCCCGCCGCCTTCGCCAGCCCGGCCGCGAAGAGCCCGTTGACGAGGAACCACGCACCGAACAGTCGCAGCAGCGTGTCGTCGCCGGCCGACGAGAGCGCCAGCAGCACGAAGAAGCCGATCACGACCACCGAGATCGCCGTCCCGACCAGCTTCGCCCACGGGATCCTCCCGCCGGAGGTGCCGGTGATCGAGGACATCGGCGGGAGTTCCTCGGGGTGTTCGAGGTAGCGCTCGATCCCCTCTCGGTGCCCCGCTCCGACGACGGCGACGACGTCAGCGCCGGACTGTCGGAGCGCCACCAGCTTGTGCGCGATGAAGGCGTCGCGCTCGTCGATGAGCGCCGCCGCACCGCCCGGGGAGAACTGCCGGAACTCCTCCATCATCGCGCTGACGACGTCGGTGTCGGTCATCTGCGACATATCGAACTCCTCGGCGTCCTCGACCTCCGCGACGCCGAGCGTCGAGGCGAACTGTCCGAGGACGCCGCCGACGATGATTCCGGCGAGGATGCCGACCGTCATACTCCCGACCACGCGGGCGGTGAAGTCCCCCAGTAGATCGGCGACGGGTGCGGCGAAGCCGAGGCCGACGCCCGCGATCCCACCGACCGCGACGCCCAACCCGAGCGCCGCCAGCAGGCGGTCCTCGGTCGAGAGCAACGATGCGCCGAACACCCAGACGGCAGCGGCGGTCGCGACAGCCAGCACCGCGCTCCCGGCGATCAGCGAGAGCACCGGAAGTCCGAGTCCCACGCTCCCGCCGAAGATAGCCACGAGCGGTCCGAGCACGACGCCCAAGAAGACGCCGAACGCGAGTCCGACGCCGCGGCTGTCGCCGACGCCGAAGGCCAGACCGCCGATCATCCGGAACTTCTCGACGATCCCCATCTGCGACCAGAAGCGCTGCATCGTCTCGTTGATGTCGCGGTCGACGAGCGCGACGTCGATGCCCAACCCCTCGGCGGTCTCGACCGCAGCGAGCATGTCCGCGCCGGGAGTCACGTCGAACTTCTCGCCGAGGCGGGCCTGCACGTACGACAGCATCCAGTAGGCGATGAACTGGAAGACGGTGTTGCCGCGGAGCAGATCGCCCGGCTCGATGTCGTCCGGTTCTCCGCCCTTCAGCTGTCGGTACCGCCCCTCGTCGAGTTCGACGGCGACGACGTCTGGCCGCTCGGCCTCGATCGCCTCCTCGACCTCCCGCACGCTCTCCTCGGAGACGTGTGCGGTGCCGACGACCCGGACGCGACCCTCTTCGGCCGCTTCCTGACTCATTGTGCCTCCTACCGCACCGTGGTTTTTACCCCTGTCGGAGAATTGCGGGACGTTCTTCCGGCCGGCGGCTCCTGTATTGATTGGATCGTTGAAATTATATCCGCGGCACGGAGTGTACGTGGTATGGGACACACCGGGGCGCGTCCGGACGGCGGGTCGGACGTGCTGTTCGGGAACGCGGTCAGAACGCCGCTTCAGGACCGCCGGGCCGAAACGCTCTTTCACGAGAACATGACGGCCGTCGCGGAGGGTCGCGAACGGAAGGCGGAACTTCTGGAGGACCCGACGATATCGGTCGCGAAGGCCTACGAGACGGAGTTCGAGCGGGTCGCGGAGACGTTCAGACGGCGACTCCGCCACATCGCGGGCGAGGAGTACGAGGAGATCGCGCGGGCGTATCTCCGCGGCGACCGCACGGATCGGACGGGCGAGCTCGCGGCGTACTACATCGAGGGACTGTGGCGGATCCAACAGCGGTCGACGATCTCGGAGATGCTCTTCTTCCCGTTGATCCTCCGATACCCGGACAGTTTCACGATGAACCTCCGGTTCGCCGGGCCGCACTCGACGGCCGACTCGGTTCCCTTCGAGTCGCCGCAGCACGCCGACGTCGACGACGACGCCCCGCACACCCAGCAGTACTTCGACGAGAGCCAGTACGAACAGGAGCGCGCCGCGGAGTACCTTCGGGAGACGGCGCAGATCATCCGCGAGCAGTTCCCGCATCCCGACGACGTCCCCTTCGACGAACGAAAGTACGGCGGGGTCGTCTCCGCCGGGGGGCGACGCGAATCGGAGTTCACGGAGATGCTCGCGCCCGTGCAACCGGACCCGGATCGGTTTTCCGAGCCGGTGACGGAGTCGACGTTGGTGCCTGCGGGGACGGAAGCCGAGCGGACGAAAGAGCGGTATCTCCCGGCCGCGAAAGTGATTATCTGACGATCGGCGTCGCGTTCGCTTCGCTCACGGATTCGAGTGCGGGGGACGGGATGTTGAACCGAAACCAGACGTGCTCGCTCACTTCGTTCGCTGTGCGCGACTGGTAGGGTTCAAATCCATCCGGAGAACCGAACTGCTCGCTGTCGCTCGCGCAATTAATGCGGGGGATGGGATGTTGAACCACGGTCGCAGCGAAGCTGCTCCCTGATTCAAATCCCATCGTGCGAGAAATAGCGCTCGCTGTCGCTCGCGCAATTAATGCGGGGGATGGGATTTGAACCCACGAACCCCTACGGGAGCGGATCTTAAGTCCGCCGCCTTTGGCCTGGCTCAGCCACCCCCGCGCAGACGAAAGTTCCGCGGACGATCGGTTAGTGGTTTCGTTTCTCCCTACCAGTCGACGCTCAGCGTCCCGTCCCCGTGCGGGTCCGGCGCGATCTCCTCGTCCGTCCGGCGGTCGACGACGTGGATCACGCCGCGGTCCTTCTTCGCCGGACAGACCTCGGCCGCGCGGACGTTTTCCTCCAGTTCGTCCTCCCCGATGAAGTACGACTTCGGTCGGGCGAGCCCCGAGGTGATGTCCATCTCCCAGTTGGCCGCGACCTCCGCGCAGCGACCCGCGCCGATGCACTTGTTCCCCTCGAAGATGATCTTGTAGGGCTTCTCGTCGACCGGCGGAGCGTTGTCGTCGTCGCCGACGTCGCTCGGCTTGAACGCCTCCTCGCCTTCGGCGTCGCTCATACACGGTCGTAACGGCGGCGGCGTCTTTGCGCTGTCGGTTCCGTGGTAGTGCGGCGGTGGCGTCGCCAGCGAGGCGTCGTTGACGCGGCCGAATTGCGCCCGCGAGAGCCCGTTTTCCGGGCACACAGGGGTTTATACGTAGTTACGCGCCCGCGCGTGCGAGGGTTTAAGAACCGAGGTGGTCTAACGGAGGTACGATCAATGTCACGCGATACTGAGTACGGGGCCGGGCAGATCCAGGTCCTCGAAGGCCTAGAGGCCGTTCGAAAGCGCCCGGCGATGTACATCGGATCGACGGACTCCCGCGGGTTACACCACCTCGTCTACGAGGTCGTCGACAACGCGATCGACGAGGCGCTCGCGGGCCACTGCGACCGCATCGAGGTCACGATCCACGACGACGGCTCGGTGTCGGTCTCCGACAACGGCCGCGGGATCCCCGTCGACACCCACGAGCAGTACGACCTGCCCGCCGTCGAGGTCATCATGACCGTCCTCCACGCGGGCGGGAAGTTCGACAACAAGTCCTATCAGGTCTCCGGCGGCCTCCACGGCGTCGGCGTGAGCGTCGTCAACGCGCTCTCGGAGCGCCTCGACGTCGAGATCAAGCGCGACGGCGCGCTCTGGCGCGACAGCTTCGACCACGGCGAGCCGGAGGAGGGGGCCTTCGAGCGCGTCCGCGACCTCGCTGACGACGAGGAGACCGGGTCGACGATCCGCTTTTGGCCCGACGGCGACATCTTCGAGACCGTCGACTTCGAGTTCTCGACGCTCGAAAACCGACTCCGAGAGCTCGCCTTCCTCAACTCCGGGGTCGAGATCAACCTCGTCGAGGAAGGCGCTGCGGGCGTCGACGAGGACTCCGACGAGTCGGGACGTCGCGAGCGCACCTTCCTCTACGAGGGCGGCATCCGCGAGTTCGTCCGCTACCTCGACGAGACGAAGACCGTCATCCACGACGACGTCATCTACTACGCCGACAGCGTCGACGACATCGAGATCGAGGTGGCGATGCAGGCGACCGAGGAACTACAGGGGTCGATTCACGCGTTCGCGAACAACATCAACACCCGCGAGGGCGGCACCCACCTCACCGGGTTCAAGACGGCGCTCACGCGCGTCGTCAACGACTATGCACGCGAACACGGCCTGCTCGACGATCTCGATTCGCTGAAGGGCGAGGACGTCCGCGAGGGGCTCACGGCGGTCATCTCGATCAAACACCCCGACCCGCAGTTCGAGGGCCAGACGAAGACGAAACTCGGCAACAGCGAGGTACGCGGCATCGCCGAGTCGGTCACCCACGAGAAGCTCGGCACCTACCTCGAGGAGCACCCCGACACCGCCCAAGCCATCGTGATGAAGGCCGTCGAGGCCGCGAAGGCCCGGAAGGCCGCGAAGCAGGCCGAGGAGCTCACCCGTCGCAAGTCGGCGCTCGAATCGACGTCGCTTCCGGGGAAGCTCGCGGACTGTCAGAGCCGGGACTCGAGCGAATCCGAACTGTTCGTCGTCGAGGGCGACTCCGCGGGCGGATCGGCCAAACAGGGCCGCGACCGACGGTTCCAGGCGATCTTGCCGCTCAAGGGGAAGATCCTCAACGTCGAGAAACACCGCCTCGACCGCGTGCTGGAGAACGACGAGGTCCGCGCGCTCATCACCGCGATCGGCGCGGGCGTCGGCGAGGAGTTCGACATCGACGACGTGCGCTACGAGCGCATCATCCTGATGACCGACGCCGACGTCGACGGCGCGCACATCAGAACCCTCCTGCTGACGCTGTTCTACCGGCACATGCGCCCGCTGGTCGAAGCGGGATACGTCTACGCGGCGAAGCCGCCGCTGTATCGGGTCCGCTACCGCGGAAACACCTACGACGCGATGACGGAAGCCGAGCGCGACCGCATCATCGAGGAGAAGTGCGACGGCAACCCCACGCAGGTCCAGCGGTTCAAGGGCCTCGGCGAGATGAACCCCGATCAGCTCTGGGACACCACGATGAACCCCGAGAACCGGGTGTTGAAGCAGATCACCGTCGAGGACGCCGCCGCGGCCGACAAGATGTTCTCAGTCCTGATGGGCGACGCCGTCGAACCGCGAAAGCAGTTCATCAAGGACCGAGCGACCGACGCAGAATGGGTGGATATCTGATATGAGTTCTGACGCACCTGACAAATTCGACCCCGGGGCGGGCATCGCCGCCAGCGTCGAGACCGCACGAATCGAACAGGAGATGGAGCAGTCCTACATCGACTACGCGATGTCGGTCATCGCGGGTCGAGCGCTGCCTGACGTCCGCGACGGCCTCAAGCCGGTCCACCGGCGCATCCTCTATGCGATGCACGAGGCGGGCGTCACCTCGCGCTCCTCCCACCGGAAGTCCTCCTCGATCGTCGGCGAGACGATGGGTGATTACCACCCGCACGGCGACAGCGCGATCTACGACACGCTCGCGCGGATGGCCCAGGACTTCTCGATGCGCTACCCGCTCGTCGACGGCCAGGGGAACTTCGGCTCCGTCGACGGCGACCCGCCGGCCGCGATGCGCTACACGGAGGCGCGGATGGCCCCCATCGCCGAGGAACTGCTCGACGACATCGAGATGGACACCGTCGACTTCCAGTCGAACTACGACGACCGCCTCGAAGAGCCCGAGGTCCTCCCGGCCGCCTTCCCGAACCTCCTCGTCAACGGCTCCTCGGGCATCGCCGTCGGGATGTCGACGAACATCCCGCCGCACAATTTGGGAGAAGTGATCGACGCGACGGTCCACCTCATCGAGGATCCCGACGCGACCGTCGAGGACCTGATGGAGCACGTCAAGGGGCCGGACTTCCCGACCGGCGCGAACATCGTCGGCCGCAACGCGATCCACAAGGCGTACAAGACGGGTCGCGGGCGGATCCGCGTCCGCGCGGAGTTCGAGATCGAAGAGGAAGACCGCATCGTCATCACGGAGCTTCCGTTCCAAGAGAACAAGGCTCGGCTCGTCGAGCGCATCGCCGACAACGTCAACGAGGGGAAGATCGAGGGCATCCGCGACCTGCGCGACGAGTCCGACCGCGACGGCATCCGCGTCGTCGTCGAACTCAAACGCGGCGCGAACGCCGAGGTCGTCAAGAACCAACTGCTCGAACACCACCTCGAATCGACGTTCGGCGTCATCAACCTCGCGCTCGTCGACGGGCAGCCGAAGGTGCTCACGCTGAAGGAGACGCTCGTCGAGTATCTCGAACACCGACGCGACGTGGTCCGCCGCCGCTCGGCGTACGAACTCGAAGAGAAGGAAGACCGCGCGCACATCCTCGAAGGCCGGTTGACCGCCCTCGAACACGTCGACGATGTCGTCGAGGTCATCCGGAACTCCGCGAGCCGCGACGACGCGAAGGCGGCGCTGCGCGGCGAGCACGTCGTCGAGGCCGACGGAGAGGAGCTCCCCACCTTCGACTTCTCGGAGGCGCAGGCCGACCACATCGTCGCGATGCAGTTGGGGTCGCTCACCGCGATGGAGGCCGAGGAGATCGAATCGGAGTACGAGGACGTCACCGACCGGATCGACCGCCTCGAGACCATCCTCGCCGACGCCGACGAACTCGACGACGTCGTCCGCGAGGAACTGCTGGAGATCAAAGACGAGTACGACGACGACCGCCGCACCTCGATCATCGAGGACACGGGGACGGTCACCCACGAGGACCTCATCGCCGAGGAGGACGTCGTCGTCGTCGTCACCGAGGACGACTACATCAAGCGGATGCCGCTCGACAACTTCCGCGCGCAGCACCGCGGCGGCAAGGGCATCATCGGCACCGAGTTGAAGGAGGGCGACCGCGTCTCCTCGGTCTACGTCGCGAGCACGCACGATTACCTCCTGTACTTCACGAACCACGGCCAGGTCTATCAGCTGAAGACCTACCAGGTGCCGGAGATGTCGCGGACGGCCCGCGGGAAGTCCGCGGTCAACCTCCTCGATTTGGACGACGGCGAGGAGATCACCGCCGTCGTCAACACCGCCGAGATGGAGTCTGAGGAAGAGCAGTTCCTCACGATGGTCACGACGAACGGCTACATCAAGCGGACGAACGTGGAGAACTTCCAGAACATCCGCTCGACGGGGATCATCGCGACGAAACTCGACGAGGACGACGCGCTCGCCGACGTCGAAGTCACCGACGGCTCGCAGGATCTGGTCCTCGCGAGCCGCGGCGGGATGGCCATCCGGTTCGCCGAGAGCGAGGTCCGCGCGATGGGCCGCTCGGCGCGCGGCGTCCGCGGGATCAAACTCGAGGGCGACGACGAGGTCGCCGCCCTCGCGGCGATCGATCCCGACCGCCACCAGTGGGTTCTCACCGTCACCGAGAACGGCTACGGGAAGCGCACCGACATCGATGAGTACCGCCGGCAGTCCCGGAACGGAAAGGGGCTCATCGACATCAAGACGAACGAGCGTAACGGCCACGTCTGCGAACTGGAGACGGTCGGCCCCGACGACCACCTCTTCGTGATGAGCGGCGACGGGCAGATCCTCCGGACGCCGGTCGAGGACCTCTCGACGGTCGGGCGGAACACGATGGGCGTCATCGTGATGGACCTCGACGCGGGCGACAGCGTCACTAGCGTCGACGTACACTCCGCTGGCGCCGACGCCGAAACGGCGGCGAATGCGGACGAATCCGGTGCCAACGACGACGCCGACGACGAGGCGAACGACGGTTCGACGGCTGCAGACGACCCTGCGGACGCCGAGTAACCCGCCCGACGAACCGGCTCGTTTCACCGGAAACCCGGTGTGGGGTCACCTCGCACGCGGGCCCGCTGTCGACACCGGCGTTACAGAATCTTCGTTCCGAGCGCGCTCGCGGCCAACTCCGTCGCGAGCGACGCCGTCTCGTTGCCCTCGTCGAGGATCGGGTTGACCTCGACGAGTTCCATCGAGCGGAGGCAGTCGCGCTCTGCGACGGTTTCCAGCGCCGCGTGCGCCTCGCGGTAGGTGACGCCGCCGCGGACGGGCGTCCCGACGCCGGGGGCCTCCCGCGGATCGAGCCAGTCGAGATCGAGGCTCACGTGGACGCCTTCGGTCCCGTCGGTGGCCACGTCGAGGGCGTCCTCGGCGACGCTGGCGATTCCCCGTTCGTCGATGTCGGACATCGTGAACGTGGTCACGTCGCTGTCGGCGATGGCCGCTCGCTCCTCGGCGTCGACGTCGCGGAGGCCGACGAGCGCGACGCGCCCGGGGTCGAGTCCCGCGGCCCTCGCCCACTCGACGTCCGCGAACTCGCCGACGCCGAGCACGGCCGCCAGCGGCATCCCGTGAACGTTCCCCGAGGGCGACGTCGCCGGGGTGTTGAAGTCGCCGTGGGCGTCGAACCAGATCGCGCCGATCTCGGCGTTTCGGGCCGAGCCGGTCACGGACCCGATGGCGACCGAGTGGTCGCCGCCGAGGACGAGCGGGACTTCACCGTCCCCGAGCGCGCGCTCGACGCGGTCGGCGAGGCCGGTCGCGACTTCGCGGGTCTCCCGGAGGAACTTCGCGCGTCCGGAGGCGAACCGCTCGGCCTCCGGATCGCGCTCTTCGGCGCGGGGAGCGCGCACGTCGCCGTCGTCGACGACTTCGACGGCCGCCCGTTCCAGTTGCTCGGCCAGGCCCGCATAGCGGATGGCCGACGGTCCCATATCGACGCCGCGGCGGTTCGCCCCGTAGTCGGTCGGCGCGCCGATGACGCGGACGGTTCGGGTCATATCACACTCTTCGGTTTGCGGCCTTTTGTCACTGCTTGTACGGCGCACAGACGCGGGCGACACCCTCCTCGAAGGGGATCTCCGGCTCCCACCCGGTCGCTTCCCGCATCTTCGTGGCGTCGGCCATCGTGTCGTGGACGTACACGTCGAGCGGGTTCTCGACGTACTCGGGGTCGACGTCGGTGCCCAACTCCGCGTTGATCATCTCGATCATCTCGTTGAACGTGTAGCTCTCGCCCGTCCCGAGGTTGTAGATCCCCTGCAGCCGGTGGTCGGCGGCGAGTTCGATCCCGCGGACGATGTCGTCGACGTGGGTGAAATCACGGGTTTGAGTGCCGTCGCCGAAGACCTCGGGTGCCTCGCCGTTCGCGATCTTGTCGGTGAACTGCGCGACGGTGTTTGCGTACTCGCCTTTGTGCTCCTCCGCGCCGCCGTAGCCCTGATACACCGAGAAAAAGCGCAGCCCCGCGAGCGTCATCTCGTAGTGGTGGTGGAAGTACTCGCCGTACTGCTCTCTGGCGAGTTTCGAGGCCTCGTAGCACGTCCGGGCCTCGACCGGGAGGTCCTCCGGCGAGGGCTCCGTTCTGGACCCGTAGATCGACGACGTCGACGCGTAGACGACGGTGTCGCAGCCGTCCTCGCGGGCCTGTTCGACGGCGTTGACGAACCCCTCTACGTTGACGCGGGTGGCCTCGCGCTTGTGCTCCTCTGCCATCGTATAGGAGGAGTACGCAGCGAGGTGAAACAGCACGTCGACGCCCTCCGTCGGGAGGTCGTCGTCGAGGACGCTGGCGTCGACGAACTCGACGTCGGAGTCGAGGTTTTCGGGCGTTCCGAGGTGCAAGTCGTCGACGGCGACGACGTCGTTGTCCGCCGCCAGGTGGTTCGCGAGGTTCGAGCCGATGAATCCCGCGCCACCGGTGACGAGGACGCGCTTGTTCTGCATATCTGCCACACGAGCGAGCGCCCACAAATCGGTACCGGAAGCGGGCGGCCAACGGCGGGTGCGACGGACGGGTATCACGCTGCCGGCCCGTCCGTCGAATATATCGAAAAATCATCCGGGATGCGGCGGCTGTTCCGGGAAGGAAATGAAACGAATGACGCCGAATCGAAAGAAAACAGCGACACTCATTCACACTGTATGTATCCATCCACCGGATTTAAGACCGTATGCGGCCAACGATTGGCTATGTCATCCATCGAGCTCACGTCCAGTCAGAAAACTATTCTGACCGCACTCATCAACCTCCACCGCGAGAGCGAGGACGCGGTCAAAGGCGAGGACATCGCCGCCGAAGTAGACCGCAACCCCGGCACGATCCGCAACCAGATGCAGAGTCTCAAAGCGCTCCAGCTCGTCGAGGGCGTCCCCGGCCCGAAGGGCGGCTACAAGCCGACGGCCAACGCCTACGAGGCGCTGGACGTCAACCAGATGGACGAACCCGCGTTCGTTCCGCTCTACCACGACGGCGAGGAGGTCGAGAACGCCAACGTCGACGAGATCGACCTCTCGTCCGTCCACCACCCCGAGCTGTGCCGCGCGGAGATCCACATTCAGGGTTCGGTCCGCGACTTCCACGAAGGCGACGAGGTGACCGTTGGACCGACGCCGCTCTCGAAGCTGGTGATCGAGGGGACCGTCGACGGCAAGGACGATACGGGGAACATTCTCATCCTCCGGATTATGGATATGCGCGCGCCGGTCGGCGAGTCCGCACACTGAAACGGCAGCCGACGCAGACGACTCCGTCTCTCCGCTCTTCTCACTTCGGCGGCGACACGCGAGCGCCGCGGCTACGCACCGTTTCTAAGGAAAAGCGTCGGGTTTCCTCGGAGAATCGTCCTGTTTCGGGTAGTCGACCCGCTCGCGCCGCCTACAGTCTGCCTACAGGCTGTCCCAGGCGTCGAGGGCGTCCTTCTTCGAGGCGACGTCGGCGATCCAGCGGGCGGCGATGACCTTCTTCAGGTTGCGCGCCGCCGGGCCGCCGAAGACGTTCATCGGGAACGAGCCGAGCACCGGGAGCTTGACGTCGTGGGCGACGGCGTCGTCGCCGACGGAGACGACCGTCCCCTTGTCCTCGTGCCGCCACGTCTTCAGCGGCTTGCCGGCGACCGCGCGCGCGACGTTCTCGCCCGCGACGTCAGCGGCCTGCCAGGCGGCCTGCGCCGTCGGCGGCGCGACGGCGTCGGGGCCCTGCTCGACCAAGGCGGTGTCGCCGAGGGCGAACACGCGCTCGTCGGAGGTCTGGAAGTCGGCGTCGGCGAAGACGCGGTGGGAGCGCTCGTCCTGATCGAGGTCCATCTCGTGGACCTCCTCGTGACCGGTGATGCCGCCGGTCCAGATCAGCGAGTCGTAGGCGAGTTCTGGGTCGTCCTCGCCCCCGCCGAGGTAGACGGTGTCCTCGTCGACCTTCGAGATGAAGTCGCCGGTGAGGATCTCGATGTCGAGCGCCTCCAGCCGCTTGCGGAGGGCACCCTGCAGTTCGGGGTCGTTGTTCGGGAAGACCTCGTCGAGTCCCTCGACGAGCGTGATGTCGATCGGCGCGCGGTGCTCGTCGCGGTACTCGGCGATCTCGCCGGCGGTCTGGATGCCCGAGAGGCCCGCGCCGCCGACGATGACCTGCGCGGGGTCGTCGCGGGAGGCGTCCTCGGCGGCCGACTTGATTTCGCCGTGTATGGCGCGGGCGTCGTCGAGGCCCTTCAACTCGTAGGAGTACTCCTGCAGCCCCTCGATGCCGAAGAACGCGGTTCCGGAACCGATCGCGAGCAGCAGGTAGTCGTACTCGATCTCGTCGTCCGGGAGTTCGACGACGCGCTCGTCGACGTCGACGTCCGTGACGTGGCCCTTGACGAACTCCGTGGAGTCGGATTTGATGTCGTCGATCGGGATCGTGATCTTCGATTCGACGCTCGGATCGCGGATGCAGCGGTGGACCTCGTGGAGGACGAGGTGATAGTCGGTCTCGGAGATCCACGTGAGCTCTGCGCCCGCGTCGAGTTCTTCTTCGAGTCGTTTGACGGCACCGGCGCCCGCGTAGCCGGAGCCAACGACGACGACCTGTGTACTCATACTGATTGCTGATACCGCATCGGATAAAGGAACTGCGAAACGCCGCCGAAAGCGGTGTACGACAGACGTCGTTGGATTTCCGTCGGAGACCACCTGCCACCTCGACCGCGCTACTCGATCGAGAGCCCGGGATGCCAGTGATCGACGCCGGCCGCACGCTTCGCCTCGTCCATCTTCGCGAGCAGGTGGACGGCCAGACTCGCCGTCTCCGCCGCCCGCGACTCCCCCTCTGCTCGGAACTCGCCCGTGATTCGGTTCGCGTAGACGGAGCAGACCGCGCCCGCTCGGAGCCCGTAGACGTTCGCCACCGTCAGAAGCGCGGCGGCCTCCATCTCGATGTTCTTGACGTTCGCCTCGCGGAGTTCCTCGACGAGCGACTCCGAGCCGGCGGCGCGGAAGCCCTCGAATCCCGGTCGGCCCTGTCCCGCGTAGAAGGAGTCGGCGCTCATCGTCAGCCCGACGTGGTAGTCGTGGCCGAGCCGCTCGGCGGCGGCGACGAGCGCGGCGACGACCTCGTGGTCCGCGACGGCGGGGTAATCCTCGCGGACGTACTCCTTCGAGGTCCCCTCCTGGCGGACGGCCCCGGAGGTGATGACCAGATCGCCGACGTCCATCTCGGGCTGGATCGCCCCGCAGGAGCCGACGCGGATGAACGTCTCCGCCTCGACGCGGGCGAGTTCCTCGATCGCGATAGCGGCCGAGGGGCTGCCGATCCCGGTCGACGTCACCGAGATGGGCGTGCCCTCGTAGGTGCCCGTCGCCGTCCGGTACTCCCGGTGGTGCGCTTTCTCCTCGTGGTCGTCCCACAGCGCGGTGATCTTGTCGACGCGCTCCGGGTTCCCGGGGAGGAGCACGCTGTCCGCGACGTCCTCGGGGCCGACGTCGAGGTGGTACTGCACGTCGTCGTTGGGGTCCTCGCTGTCGCTCATACGACCTCTCCCGCGCGCAGCGAAAATAGCCTGTCGGCTGGTCCGGGCTGATCCGGGGGCGGTGGGCCGCTGCGTCGATCAGGCGTCCCGCTGACCCTCGTCGTCCGCGGCGGCCTCCCGCTTGGCTTCCGCCGCCGACAGCGTCTCCAGCGAGATCGTGTTGGGGAGCAGTTCCCCGAGCGTGTACGTCGACGTCTCGCCGTCACCCTCGTCGCAGACGACGTCCAGATCGGCCCCGGCGAACTCCGCGAGCGTCTGTCGGCACATCCCGCAGGGCGTCACGCCGTCGCGCGCGCCCGAACTGACCGCGATGCGATCGAACTCGCGGTGCCCGTCTCGGACCGCCGAGGCGATCGCGACCTCCTCGGCGTGGAGGCTGTTGGAGTAGTTGGCGTTCTCGATGTTGCAGCCGACGTACACCGAGCCGTCGGCGGTCCGCAGCGCCGCGCCGACGCGGTACTCGGAGTACGGGACGTAGGCGTCGTCGAGCGCCTCGCGAGCGCGCTCGAGGAGTTCGTCGGTCATCGGCTGTGGGTTCGGCCGGCGTGGGTTTGTACGTTGCCGTCGCGGCACGAACTCTCGAATGTGCGCCCCCGTCAGCAATGACAAGGCCAAAGCCGCTCGCCGCCGTATCGCCGCTATGAACTCGGGTACCGACGCGGGACGCCCCGGACTCGGGCGTCGGATCATGCTGTGGGTCGGGGCGATCGTGGTTGTGCTCTCCGCGGGGATCGGCTGGCTCGTCGGGAGCAACGGCTCCATCGAGATCTCGGAGGCGGCGATCCTCGGAACCGGGGTGACGATTCCGGTGACGCCAGCGGCGGTCGCGCTCTACGGCGTCGCCGTCTCGGTGCTCCTGCTCGGGGTGCTCTTCGGCCTCGTCGAACTCGCCTCGCGGCTCGAAGGCGAGAACGCGGGCTCGGAACCGCGGCCCTGAGGCGTCGGTCGGCTCTCTGCGACGCCCGCCCAGAGTGGCACTCACCGACGACTGACAGCGCGGCGCTTTTATCGATCGCTTTCCAACGTCAGGTATGGCCTCATCCACGTCGGCCGAGAGCCCCTCGGACGTCGCCGACGAGGAGTTCGACCCGAACGCGCCCCTCGAGTCCGACTCCAGCGGGAGAAACCGCAAACGGGCCGCGTTGGCAGTCGCACCGTTCCTCGCGGTCGGGCTGGCGGACGTGGTCCTGCTGCTCGGGTGGGGGATCGAGCCGCTGTGGGCGTTCGCGATCCTGCCGCCGATCCTCTTTTGCAGCGTCCTCGCGTACATCGTCTTCAGTACGGACTTCTTCGAGGACCGGACCTGACCGGCGAGATCGGTGCGCAGGACGCGAACCGTGCCCTCGTTTCCGGTGTCGTACTTAGTTCCCGGTGTCGTACTTGTAGGTCGCCTTCGAGGGGTCGATGCCGAAGTCCTCGGCGGTCTCCTCCGGGGTGTCGGACTCGGATCTGTCGGCCGGCGACGCCTCCTTGAACCGCTCGCGGAACGCGTCGGGCACGGTGAACTCGTCCGCGTCGACGGCCATCGCGATGACGTCCTCGCCGCGCTCCTCGCGGACTTCCTCGAGTCGCGATGCGACGGGCTCCGGCAGCGAGCCGGTGTCCTGCGGCTCGAAGCCGAACGGCGTGAAGTACTCGGGCTGGCGCGTGAAGGTGTACAAGACGTCGTAATCCTCGGCCTCGGCCCGGTCGACGAGGCGCTCGATCACGTGCGCGCCGACGCCCTGCTGTCGCCACGGGGGCAGCGTGTAGACGAACGCGAGCTCGCAGAACTCGCCCGCGTCGGTCTTGTGCACGCGGATCCGGCCGAACCCGGCCTTCCGAGAGGTCTCCTCGTCGAGCGCGATCACGTAGTCCCGAGACCGGAACGCGGGGTCGTCGATGTCCGCCTCCTCGATTCTGTCGAGTAACCAGACCTCGTCGCGGTTTTTCGCGTCCCGGACGTACATATCCTCGTCTATGATAGCGGGACGCAAGTGTATTGCGGAGCCGTCGTCGAGTCGTCGTGTCGACGGCGGGCAGGCAACAGGTTTGTATCGGTCTGCGTTCTACGGGACGTCGATGGCTCGCCTCTTGCCCTCCCAATCCGAGCCCGACGTCGACGCCTCCCCGCGCGTCGTCGGACTCGACGACGACGACGCCGACGACCTCCTGTCGGCGCTCTCCTCGGCGACCGCCCGTCGCGTCCTCGCGGCGTTACACGAGGAGCCGACGAACCCCGCCGCCCTCGCGGAGTCGGTCGACACGTCCCTGCAGAACGTCCAGTACCACCTCGGGCGGCTGGAGTCCGCCGGTGCGGTCGAGGTGGTCGACACCGTCTACTCCGAGAAGGGCCGGGAGATGAAGGTGTACGCGCCCGCCGACCGCCCGCTGGTCGTCGTCGCCGCCGACAACGACGAGACCACGGGGCTCGCCACCGCGCTCAAGCGCCTGCTCGCGGGCGTGGGAATCGTCGGCGTCGTCAGCCTGCTCGCGCAGTTCGCGATCGAAGGGTTCCCCTTCGCCGCGCAGACCGGCGGAGCCGACGGCGGCGCGACGACCGAGTCGGTGCAGCTCGCCGCCGACACGGCCGCCGGTGCGGCCGCGACCGGGCCGCCGCCGGGGCTGCTGGTGTTCCTCGGGGGGCTGACCGTCCTCCTCGTGTGGTTCGGCGTCTGGTTCGTCCGCCAGCGGTAGTCACGTTCCCCTCGGCGTCCGCTCGAGCCCTCCCGTAAGTATTCGTACCCGGACGGAGTACGTACGCGTATGAACCATCCGGGCGAGGTCGAGGGCATCGCCGTCGGCGTGGACGCGGACGGCGAGAACATCCCCGCGGTCGTCGTCGCCGCCAGAGCGGAGTTGCTTCCGATCGTCGTCACGGCCGATCAGGCCCGGGCGATCCAACTGGCGATCAGCGGCGACGCCTTCGAGCGCCCGCTGACCCACGACCTGCTCGTGGAGATGCTCACGGAGTTCGGCGGCGCGATCGACAAGGTCCGCATCGACGACATCGCCGACGGGACCTTCTACGCGAAAGTCGACGCCGAGCGGTACGAGAACGGCGAACCCCAACAGTTCGTCTTCGACGCGCGCCCGAGTGACGCCGTCGCGCTCGCGGTCCGCGTCGACTGCCCGATCGAGGTCTCCGACTCCGTGCTCGACGAGGCCGGCCAGCCCCCCGAGCGGTTCGACTTCGGCGGCGGGACCGGCCCGGAAGGGGTCGACGAGGGGCCGGACGACCTCGACGACTTCAGCGAGTTCGGCGACGAGACCTGACGGCCGACCGCAGCCATAGGGGTCGGCTCCGGCACGCTTTGCAGTTCAGCGCGCATCGCTTATCCCCCCGCCGCTCGAACGCCCTCCTATGACGCTCTCCGTCGAGACGCCGCCGGTCCCGGAACTGGAAGACGTCGTCGATCCCAACGAGTACGACGACGCCGAGATTATGGGCGACACCGACTACCGCCGCGACGAACTCGAAGGGCTGCTCCGCGACGGCGCGTGGGAAGACGCCTTCGAGCAGTGGTGCTCCGACACCGACGTCACGGCCGACGAGTGGGAGGTCGTCCTCGATCTCGACTTGCTCGCCCACTTCGACTTCTTCTGGGACGACTTCGCCGACCGGGTCGGCTACCACGCGCCGGGCATCCCCGAGGACTGGAAGGAACGCGAGATCCACCCCGACGTCGACTCGTGGAAGACCGTTTCGAGCATCAACGCCGGGCTGACGGAACTCGGCCAACTCGTCTGTGAGGTGCTGAAAGACGACTACATCACGTGGGAGTCCGAGTACGAAGCGCCCGAGGACCTCCCGGATTTCTGAGCTACCTTTTTGCGCCTCGGGTGCGCTTCGCGCACCACTCGACGCAAAACCCTAGAGGGAAAAAGGCCGCTCGGCTCGCATCCGCTCGCCTCGCGGTACAAACGCTTGTTAACCGCGACCGCACAGTGACAGCCCCGCACCGCTACCGCTCCGTACAGCAACAGCCGCGCTGCCACCGCTCCGCCGACGCTCCGGTTGCGACGACGCACGCCGCAGTTCCACGGATTTCATATACGTCCGCTGGTACTCCACCAGTATGGACGAAGTCGACGACCAGTACACGCCCGGGGACGTCGAGTCCGCGGTCGAGACGTACTGGGACGACGCAGACGCCTACGAGGCGACGAAGGAGGCGCACGCCGACGACCCCGCCTTCTTCTTCGTCGACGGGCCGCCGTACACCTCCGGGCAGATGCACCTCGGCACCGCGTGGAACAAGACGCTGAAAGACGCCGTCATCCGACACAAGCGGATGACCGGCCACCGCGTCACCGACCGCCCGGGCTACGACATGCACGGGCTGCCGATCGAGGTGAAAGTCGAGGAGGAGCTCGGCTTCGAGTCGAAGCGCGACATCGAGGAGTACGGGATGGAGGCGTTCATCGACGAGTGCAAGCGCTTCGCCGAGGAGAACCGCGAGGCGATGGACGAGGACTTCCAGTCGATCGGCGTCTGGATGGACTGGGACGACCCCTACGAGACCATCTCGCCGGAGTACATGGAGGCCGCGTGGTGGGCCTTCCAGCGGGTCGACGAGCGCGGTCTCGTCGAGCAGGGCAAGCGCTCGGTCAACTACTGCCCGCGGTGTCAGACCGCCATCGCGGCCAACGAGGTCGAGTACGACGAGATCACCTCGCCGTCGATCTACGTGAAGTTTCCGCTGCGAGAGAAGGAGGGCAGCCTCGTCATCTGGACGACGACGCCGTGGACGATCCCGGCCAACACCTTCGTCGCCGTCGACGGTGAGATGACGTATCAGGCCGTTCGCGCCGAGAAGGGCGGCGAGGAGGAAGTGCTCTACGTCGCCGAGCCCTGCGTCGAGGACGTCCTGAAGAAGGGCCGCTACGAGGACTACGAAGTCGTCGACGAGTTCTCCGGCGAGGAACTGGTCGGCTGGACCTACGACAACCCGCTCGGACCGCACCTGAACGAGGTCGCGGACTTCGAGGGCGCGGGCGAGGTCTACACTGCCGACTACGTCGAGGCCGACCGGACGGGGCTTGTCCACTCCGCGCCCGGGCACGGTCAAGAGGACTTCGCCCGCGGCGAGGAACTCGGGCTCGACGTGTACGTCCCCGTCGACGGCCGCGGCGAGTTCACGGCGGACGCTGGCGACTACGCGGGTACCTTCGTCCGCGACGCCAACGACGACATCATCGCGGATCTCGACGAGTCGGGCGCGCTGCTCGCCTCCGGGGAACACGACCACCGATACGGGCACTGCTGGCGCTGCGACACGGACATCATCTTCCTCGCCACCGATCAGTGGTTCATCACGGTCACCGACATCAAAGACGAGTTACTGGAGAACATCGAGGAGACCGAGTGGTACCCGCAGTGGGCCCGCGACAACCGCTTCCGCGACTTCGTCTCCGACGCGCCGGACTGGAACATCTCCCGGCAGCGCTACTGGGGGATCCCGCTCCCGATCTGGCAGGCCGACGACGGCGAGTGGATCGTGGTCGGCACCCGCGAGGAACTCGCCGAGCGCGTCGATCAGGACGTCGACCCCGACGAGATCGACCTGCACCGTCCCTCTGTGGATCCGCTGACGATCACCGAGGACGGAAAAACGTACGAGCGCGTCCCGGACGTCTTCGACGTCTGGATCGACTCCTCGGTCGCGACCTGGGGGACGATCGACTACCCCTCCGAGACCGACGCGCACGACGAACTGTGGCCCGCCGACTGGATCGTCGAGGCGCACGACCAGACCCGCGGTTGGTTCTGGTCCCAACTCGGGATGGGAACCGCGGCGGTCGGGCAGGCCCCCTACGAGGAGGTGATGATGCACGGCTTCGTCAACGACGAAGATGGACGAAAAATGTCGAAGTCGCTCGGGAACATCGTCACGCCCGAGGAGGCCATCGACCGCGCGGGCCGCGATCCGCTGCGGGCGTACCTGCTCAGCCACGACCAGCAGGGGGTCGACCTCTCCTTCGAGTGGAACGGCTTGGGAGAGATGCAGTCGACGCTCAACATCTTCTGGAACGTCTTCCGGTTCCCGCTGCCGTACATGGAACTGGACGGCTACGACCCCGCCGACGCGGACCTCGATGACGGCGATCTGACGGTCGTCGACGAGTGGGTGCTCTCGCGACTGCAGACCGTCGAGGCGGAGGCGGCCGACGCGTGGGAGAACTACGAGGTCAGCGACGCGCTCAACGCGGTGCTGGACTTCCTCACCGAGGACGTCTCGCGCTTCTACGTGAAGGCGATCCGCGAGCGGATGTGGGAGGAGGAAGACTCCGCCTCCAAGCGCGGCGCGTACGCGACCCTGTCGACGGTCCTCGAAGAGACGATCCGACTGCTCGCGCCCTTCACGCCCTACCTCGCAGAGCGGATGTACCAGCACCTCGACGGGAGCGCGACGACGGTCCACGCGCTGTCGTACCCCGAGCCGGACGAGACGCTCCGGAACGAGGAACTGGAACGGAATATGGCCGTCCTCCGCGACGTCGAGGAAGCCGCGGCGAACGCGCGCCAGCAGGGCGGGCGAAAGCTCCGCTGGCCCGTCCAGCGGGTCGTCGTCGCCAGCGACGACGACGAGGTCGCAGACGCGGTCGAGTCGCTCGCGGATCTCCTCGCCGAGCGCGTCAACGCCCGTGCGATCGACGTCGTCGGCGAGTTCGACGAACTCCTCGAGCGCGCGAACCCCGAGATGGGCGTCATCGGCCCCGCCTTCGGCGCGGATGCACAGAAGGTGATGGAGGCCGTGCAGGGCAAGACCCGCGCCGAGGTCGAGAGCGGCATCGAGGTCGACGGCGAGACCTACGACCTCGACGACGAGATGATCTCCTACGAGGCCGAGCCTCCGGCGCACATCTCCGGCGCCGACTTCGAGGGCGGCACCGTCTACGTCGACACCGAACTGACCGACGAAATCGAGGCCGAGGGCTACGCCCGCGACGTGATCCGGCGGATCCAAGAGATGCGCAAGCAACTCGATCTGGACGTCGACAGCGTGATCGACACCGCCGTCGACGTCGCCGACGACCGCATCGCCGAGTTCGTCGACCGCCACCGCGACGTCGTCGCCGAGGAGACGCGGACCCGCGAGTTCACGACCGGCGACGTTGGGAGCGAAGACGAGTGGGCGCTCGTCGAGGAGTGGGAAGTCGAGGACGTGCGCGTCACGATCGGCGTCGGTCCAGTCGACGCGTAAGCGATCGGCTGAGCCCCGTCAGTCGCCGTTAATACCGGTGACGGTCCCTACGCGTCGGTATCGCGAAAGTATCTCGGAACTACAGAGATACTAACGAACGGCATCGCCTAACGATGCCGTAAAAACGACCATCCCTCCGCTTGACGTACGATAACACTCCCCAGAACGGGGAGATTATGGCAACCGCACAGGGGTATTCCGAGGCGAAAGCAGATCTCGAAGAGACGTTCGGGATGGTCCCACCACCGTTGGACACGATTCCCGAGGAGGATGCCGTCCAAGAGTGGCCGACGTTCAAGAAGTACACCGTCGGGGAATCGGAGATTCCGCCGAAGTATCGTGAACTGATCGGGCTCGCGATCGCGGCGAACATCAAGTGCCCGTACTGTGCCCACTTCCACGGTGGGGCCGCGGAGTTACACGGCGCGACGGAAGCGGAGCTCGAAGAAGTGTATTTCTTGGCGAGTTTCACCGCGCGCTACAGCAGTATGCTCCACGCGCAAGAGTACGATCTCGACGAGTTCAAAGACAAGGTCCACCAGATCGGCGGACATCTGCAAGAACAGTTAGCAGCGGACGACTAGCTGCTATCGCACCGGTTTCTTTTCCGGACCGACGCCGCCGGATCACCGTCGTTACGTTGAACCTGAACGGCCGCCGAGCGCCTAACAGATCGCCTCTTCGAGCAACTGCAGCGGGTGTTTGATCTCGTAGCCCGTGCCGTGTTCCATCTGCATCGCGCAGGTCGGACACTCGGTCATCCCGACGTCGCCCGCGGCGTCGTGCATGTGCTCGAACATATCGCCGCCGATCTTCATCGACGTCTCGTACTTCTCTTCCTTCCAACCGTAGGTGCCCGAGATCCCCGAACAGGAGTCGCCGACGTCCTCGACGACGACGCCGTCGAGTTCGCGGAACAGTTCGAGCGCCTGGCGGTCGAGCCCCTGATTGCGGGCGTGACACGGCGCGTGGTAGGCGAACGCCTGCTCCTCGACGCTGGCATCGGCGATCGCGCCCTCGAGGTCCTCCTGGATCCGGAGGTATTCGAGGGCCTCGAAGGTGTTCTCGGCGACGTCCTCGATGCCGTCGATGTCGAACAGCTCGGGGTACTCCTGTCGGAGCGCCATCGAACAGGAGGTGCAGGAGGCGACGGCGTCGTAGCCCTCGCTGACGAGGTCCGCAAAGGAAGAGACGTTCACCTCCGCCGCGCGCTCGGCGTCCGCGAGCATCCCGTTGGCGAACATCGGCGTGCCGGAACAGCGCTGCTCGGGTGCGACGATCTCGTAGCCGAACGACTCGAAGACGCGCACGAGCGCCTTCGCGACCTCGGGCGTGTTGTAGTTCGAGTAGCAGCCGTGGAAGTACGCGACCTTTTTCTCCGCATCGACGGCCTCGCCGCGGCGCTCGCGGGCCGTTCGCGCGTTCTCCCGGGAGGCGTCGGCGCCGCCGCGCTCGCGCCACCACTCGCGGAAGGTCTGCGTCGCGAACGCGGGGAACTCCCGCTCGCTGGTGACGCCCATCGCCTTCTCCATCAGCCAGCGCGCGGGTCCGAAGTTCATCGCGAAGTTCGCGAGTCGCGGGAGCTTGCTCGCGAACCACGCGGACGTGCGGTAGTTCGCGAGGATTCGGTTACGGACGTACTCGACGGACAGTTTGTCCATCTGCTCCTCGACGTACTCGCCGCGGGCGGTGTTGTGCATCTGCGAGAGCGGCACGCTCGACGGGCAGGCGTCGTCGCAGCGCATACAGTTCGAACAGGACATGATCGAGTCGTCGATCTCCGATCCCTCTTTGCGCTTGAGGCGCCACTGCTCGGGCCCCTGGAACTTCGGCCCGGGGAAGTCGTCGTCGACCTCCGCGACCGGGCAGGCCGTATCGCAGACCGAGCACTTGTAGCAGTTGTCCGCGCCGGGGCGGAGGTCCATCGTCGCGCCGTCGTCGAAGACGGACACCGGCTCGAACTCCGGCTTCGACGTCGGCTGCTGTTCGTTCGGTTCCGTCGGTTCCGTCGTCGGTGGGGTCTCTGCGTCGCTCATCTGGGTTCCTCCATCCTCATCTGGGGTCCTCCGTCCGCGTCTCCGCGTCGCTCATCGCGTCGCCTCCTCGACCGCCGTTTCGCCGGTCGCGTTCTCGCCCGCTCGCCGACCCGCGTACGCGCCCGTCGCGAGCGACACGCCCGCGGCGGACTTCTCCCGCGCGGTGTCGGCACCGCCGAGGACGCCGCCCGCGGCGCGGAGATTCGCGAACTCCGCCTCGCCGGACGCGTCTGTCGGCCGCAGGTCGTCGTCGGGGACGACGCCGAAGCGCGCGAACGCGTGCGCGCCGAAGGCCTCCGGGTACGACCAGTCGTAGCGGTCCTCGGGGTGGGGAACGTGACAGCCGAAGATCGGTTCGGTGACCGACTCCCGGTCGGAGTCGATCCCCTTGCCCACGAGCCCGCCCGTGGCGAGGACGAACTCGTCGGCCGAATACGGGACCTCGCTGCCGCGGCGGTCGACGAGGACCGACTCGATGCGCCCGCCGTCGGTCTCGTAACCGACCGCGGGGTTCCCCGAGGCGATCCGGACGCCCGCCTCGTCGAGCGCGTCGAAAAGCAGGTCTTCGAGACGCAGACCGAGGAGGCTCGGCGGCCCGGTCGGGATCTCGAACACCGCCGCGCCGAGGCGGTCTTCCAGTTCCGCGCGGACCTCGCGTCGCTCGTCGTCGCCGAGCATCGCCGGGAATCCGACCCGCTCGTGGCCGTCGAGGTGGTCGTCGACCGCCTCGGCGAGTCGCTCCCGCGCGTTCGACTCGTCCGTGTCGAGCGCCTTCGCGAGGCGCGTCGTCAGCGCGTCGTCGCGGAACTCGACGGGGAAAGAGACGGTCGCGCCGTCGACGTCGAAGGGCACGCCCGTGGCGTCGAGGTGCGCCGCGGCCGCGGTCGCGTCGAAGTCGGTGAGTCCCGCGAAGCCGACCAGCAGCGTCTTTTCTTCGACGCTCGCGAGGCCAGGCGCGACCGACTCGGGGTAGCGCGCGGTCGGCTTGACCGTCCCGCCGTGGGTGAGCACCAAGGCGTTGCGGTCGGTGTGGGCTCCGGCGTACGCGTCGCCGACGGCTCCGTCGAAGATACGGAGCCCCTCGCGGATCCCCTCGACGCCGACGACGTTGTACGGGTGCGCCCCGGGCAGCCGATCGACCGCCTCGAACGGGTCGGCGACCGGTCCGGACGGCTCGCTCGCGGGGTCGTCCTCGACGACCGCACCGAGGAGGTCGATCAGACCGCTCGCCTGCCGCAGCGTGCTCTTCTTGTGCGAGATCAGCCGGACCTGCGCGCCGGTCTCGGCGGCCGCGAGCGCCGCGGTCGCCCCGGCGATGCCGCCGCCGACGACGAGGACGTCCTCACGAATCGCCATCGGCGACTCCCGTTCGCGCTCCCGCGGCTCTCGCGTCTCCGTGCTCCTCGTCCGCGCCCGCGTCGAACGCGCCGAAATCGACCGTCTCCTCGCTCGCCGCGGGGTCGCCGTCGCGGTTCATCGTCGTCGCGTGCAGGTGGTGTTTCAGCATCGCTTGGGAGAGCTGTTCGCCCCACAGCGCGTGGCGCTCTCCCTTCCAGCGCTCCTGATAGAGGTCGTCGAGCGCCTCGCGGGCGGTCGGTTCGTCGTACTCAGGCACCAGTTCGTTCGCGATGCGATGACAGCAGAACGCGCCCTGACAGTTCCCCATCGACGCTCGGGTGCGGATTCGGACGGCGTTGAGTTCCGTCCCCGACTGGGAGATGGCGTCGTTGATCTCCGCGCGGGTGACGGCCTCGCACTCGCAGACCGTCGGGTTCGGACCGTCCCACTCGCCGAGCACGTCGTCGACGCGGGAGCCGAGCCGTTCGGCGCTGCGAAGCCCGACCGGCGAGCGGAGGCCGAACTCGTCCATCCAATCGCGGAGGACCGAGAAGTCTTCCGAGCCGGGCAACGGTTCCTCGGCCGTGCGGCACTCGGCGTCGACGCCGAGTTTCTCGCAGACGTGGTCGGCGATGTCCTCGGCCATCATCCGGTAGGTGGTGAGCTTCCCGCCGACGATGGAGGCCATCCCGGGCAGGCCGTCGCGCTCGTCGTGGTCCAGCAGGAAGAAATCGCGGGTGATGTCGGTCGGGTCCGCGCTTCCGACTTCGGGGGGCTCGTACAGCGGGCGGACGCCCCAGAAGGAGCGGATCGTCCGGGCGTCCGCGAGCATCGGCACGAGTTCCGAAAGGGTGTCGATCATCAGGTCGACCTCCCAGCCCTCCTCGGGGTAGTCCTCGGGGTCCTCGACCTCCTCGTCTGTCGTCCCGAGGATGCAGGTCGTCTCGTGGGGGACGACGATGTCGGCGTCGCCCTTCGGCCGACAGCGGTTGATGACGGTGTCGACCTGCCGGACGTTCATGATCGTCATCACCCCCTTCGAGGGCCGGACGGCGACCTCGACGCCGGCCATCTCGCCGATCTGTCCCGCCCACGCGCCGGTCGCGTTGACGACGTAGTCGGCGTACAGCTCCGAGGTCTCCCCGGGCTCGCCGTGGACGAACGAATCGAGGCCGTCGGCGGATCCCCCGGTGGAGGCGTGTTCGACCTCGACGCCGACGACCTCGCCGTCCTCGACGAGGACGTCTGTCACCTCGGCGTGCGTCTCGACGCGCGCCCCGTGTTCGATCGCGTCGGCCGCGTTGGCGACGCAGAGCCGGAACGGGTCGACCGCGCCGTCGGGCACGCGGATCGCCCGCTGGATGTCCTCGGCGAGATACGGCTCGATCTCGCGGGCCTCCTCGGCTGACAGGACCTCCGCGGGGATGCCGCACTCGCGGCAGCCCTGCAGTTTCTCCTCGAAGTACTCGTCGTCGTCCTCGGGGCGCTGGACGAACAGGCCGCCGGTCATCTCGACGCAGTGGCTCGCGATCCGTCGGAGCACGCGGTTCTCCTCGATGCACTCCTCGGCGGACGCCTGATCGGAGACGGCGTAGCGGCCCCCGCTGTGGAGGAGGCCGTGCATCCGCCCGGTCGTCCCGTGAGTCAGGTTCCCCTTCTCGACGAGGGTGACGTCGACGCCGCGCATCGCGAGGTCCCGCGCGATGCCGCAACCGGTCGAGCCCCCGCCGAGCACGAGGACGCTCGGCGTTTCACTCATTCACGTTTCGAAGTTTGTCAGCACATACTTTACTGTAGCGCTGCCGGCACCAGTCAGAATATATCCGGCCGGGCTCCGGCCGCGTAACCGGTCCGCGTCGAGCGGTGGGTCTTTGGTTCCGCGTCTCTAACCCGCGGCGATGACTGCCGAGACGCCCCCGCTCGCACTCGACATCGACGGAACGCTCACCGACGGAACGGGCCGCCTCGACCCGCGCACGTTCGAGTACCTCCAAGCGTGGAACGCGCCGGTCGTCCTCGCGACCGGGAAGGCGTTCCCCTACCCGGTGAGCCTCTCGCATTACCTCGGCCTCGAACAGAACGTGATCGCCGAGAACGGCGGCGTCGTCCTCGCCGACGGTGCGGTCTCCTATCAGGGCGACAGAGAGCGCGCGCAGGCGGCGGCGGACGCCTTCGTCGAGCGCGGCGGCGACCTCGGATGGGGCGAGTTCGACGCGATCAACGAGTGGCGTCGGACCGAGATCGCGGTGAACCTCGACGCCGACGAGGACCTGCTCCGGTCGGTCGCCGCGGAGTTCGACCTCGACGTCTTCGACACGGGCTACGCGTACCACGTCAAGACGCCGGGCGTCGAGAAGGGGACGGGGCTGAAGGCCGTCGCCACCGCGATCGGATACGAGCCCGAGGACTTCGTCGCGATCGGCGACAGCGAGAACGACGTGTCGACCTTCTCGGTCGCCGGTCGGTCCTTCGCCGTCGCGAACGCCGACCCGGCCGCGCGCGAGGCGGCCGACGTCGTCGTCGAGAAGTCCTACTTCGACGGGACGGCGTCGGTGTTGGAATCGCTCGCCGGGGAGTAGGTCGCCGAGAGCTGACCCGGGCGACCTCGGTCAGACCTCGACGCTGTCGGGCTCGAACGGCACGAACGTGCCGTTGATGTCCCACTCGTGGATGCAGTAGGGGCTGCCGACGGACGCGTCGTCCTCGGCGGCGAGCTGCCACGATCCGACGTCCTCGGCCCAGACTTCGGTGCGACCGCAGCGCTCACAGGTCCGCTCAGTCGGGAATCGGAGTGTCGGTGCCATCTCGATTCCATCCTCGTGGCCGACCCGGATAACCTTGACTGACGCGGCAGTGTGTCTCCCGTCCATTGCGTGCGTCTTTTGGCCGTACCGTTCGTAGCCGTCCTATGGGATTCCACACGTTCGACGTCGAACGGGCTGAAGCGCTCGAAGACGCGGGGAGATACCGCTTCTGCTCCCGCGAGGAACTGCTCGGTGCGATCGACCCGTCGGCGGACGACGTCGTCGCCGACGTCGGCAGCGGGACCGGGTTCTACACCGACGAGGTCGCGCCGTTCGTCGAGCGGATGTACGCCGTCGACGTGCAGCCCGAGATGCACGAACACTACCGGGAGAAGGGCGCGCCAGAGAACGTCGAGTTCGTGACCGCCGGGGCCACGTCGCTCCCGCTTTCGGACGACGAACTCGACGCAGCGTTCTCGACGATGACCTACCACGAGTTCGCCGACGACGCGGCTCTCGAAGAGCTCGCGCGCGTGGTCCGACCCGGCGGCCGCGTGGTCACGCTCGATTGGTCGCGGTCGGGGACGGGCGACGACGGCCCGCCGATGGACGAGCGCTTCGCGCTCGGCGACGCCGTCGACGCGTTCGAGTCGGCCGGCTTCACGACCGTCCGTGGGGAGACCAGAAAAGAAACGTTCGTTCACGTCTGCACCAGATAAGAGCAATATTATTCTGCATCTGTCCAGAATATTAGGAACATTGGAGCATCAGGGTCTCATTTTGGTATATCAGGACAACGGTTAACCGTGCTTGTACATCGCTAGCAGGTATGGTGATATACAACGGACGTGTCGACCCATACTCCCCCGAAGAGAGCCGCTACGAGTGTCTCTCCTGCGGTGCGCGCACCGACAGCGGCGGCCGCTGTGAGAACTGCGACAGCGAGTCGCTCGTGAACATCGCCGTCCCGCGGGAGTGATCGAGCGGCGAACGGCAACCATCGGCGGACCGGACGGCGGCGTCACCCGTGACCGAGTGACCGTGTACGCCCCGCGTTCGCCGACACGACGTATCTGAGCGTCCGACCGGCCGTGTCGCCGGGGGACGGACCGCCTGGTTCGTCCGTCGGGGCAGGTCACCGTCACGGTCGGCCATCCTGCGGCTGTTCTCCTAGCCCGTCTGCGTTCCGGATCAGTCCCGTTCTCCAGACTCCTCGCCGTCGATGTCGGCGATCCCGGTGTAGCGATCCAGTAGCCACACGAGGAGCGCGCCGACGACCGCGGCCGCGGCGAACACGGCGACTGCGGTCGGCGTCCACGCGCGGCCGAGCTCCGCCAGCTGGTCGCCGGTTCTGACGACGGGGGCGCGGAGCGCGCCGACGATCAAGGCGACGAGGAACACGAGCGTCGCCTGCCGGGCGCGCTCCAGCGCCCAGCGGACCGCGTGCGCGACGGTGAACAGGCCGACGAACGCGCCCGCGACGAACGCGATCACGACGACGCCGTTCTCGCGTACCGGCGCGAACGGCCCGCCTGTCACGAGTCCGAGCAGCCCGTCGACGAACGACGACAGCGTGCCGGTCATGTACTCGTACTGGCCGAGGATGATGAGCAGGAGCGATCCCGAGATACCCGGCAGGATCATCGCGCTGACGGCGACCGCGCCGGCGAAGACGGTCACGGCGAGTCCGTCGGTCAGCGTCGCGGCCGCGCGACCGGAGACGACGAACGCGAGCGAGAACCCGAGGACTGCCGCGGCGGCGCGGGGCCGGGTGTCGACCTCGACCTCCGAGAAGAGCACCCACGCGGACGCGGCGATCAGCCCGAAGAAGAAGCCGAACGTGAGGACCGGCCGGGTTACGATCCCGACGTGGACGACCCGCGTGACGGTCACGATCGCGGTCGCGATGCCAGCGCCGAGCGCGAGCAGGAACCCGGCGTCGACCGCGCGGAGCGCGTCGGCGGCATCGTCGCGACGGCCGGGGAGCGGAGCGAGCAGCACGGCGACGATCCGCGCGGGCGAGACGGCCGTGATCGCACCGATCAGCCGCTCTAGATACCCACGACGAGCGCGATTGTCCCTCCCGAGACGCCGGGGACGGCGTCCGCCGCGCCCATACAGATCCCCTTCAGATAGACGATCAGCCACGTCGTCCCGACGGCGGATTCGCGGGTCGTCGCGGCCTCGCGAGACAGGTCTACGGTCCCGCGGGCGTCGTCTCCGTCTTTCGACATAGCCTACCGTTCGTCGCCCCCCTACTCCGGGTTTTCGCTTCCGGTTCCGAGTCGTCACAGAACCGACAGCACTGTCACCTGCGAACCAGCGGCTGCGAACCACCGCCGTCGACGACGACGCGGACGCGAAAATTGAAACGGGAGGACGGCGACGGTTCGCGTATGCAACTGAGCATCGTCGGCAGCGGCTACGTCGGCACGACGATCGCGGCCTGCTTCGCGGAGGTCGGCCACGACGTGGTCAACGTCGACATCGACGAGGAGATCGTCGCCTCGCTCAACGCGGGCGACGCGCCGATCCACGAACCCGGCCTCGACGACCTCGTCGCCGAACACGCCGGCGACCGCCTGCGCGCTACGACCGACTACGGGGCCGTCCGCGACACCGACGTCACGTTCCTCGCGCTTCCGACACCCTCCGAGGCAGACGGGCACATCGACCTCTCGATTATGAAAGCCGGCGCGCGCTCGCTCGGCGCGGCGCTCGCGGAGAAGGACGGACACCACCTCGTCGTCACGAAGAGCACCGTCGTCCCGACGACGACCGAGGAGGTGATCGCGCCGATTCTCGCCGCGGAGTCGGGGAAGACGCTCGGCGGTGATCTCGACGTCGGGATGAATCCCGAGTTCCTGCGCGAGGGCAGCGCGGTCGAGGACTTCCTCGACCCCGACAAGGTCGTCCTCGGCTCCGAGACCGAGCGCGGGGCTAGCCTCCTCCGCGACGTGTTCGACCCGCTCGTCGCGCAGGCCGACGACCCGCCGGTCGTCGAGACGGGCGTCGCCGAGGCCGAGATGATCAAGTACGCGAACAACGGCTTTCTCGCGGCGAAGATCTCGCTGGCGAACGACATCGCGAACATCTGTAAGGAGTACGGAATCGATTCCGAGGAGGTCCTCTCGGCCATCGGCCTCGATCACCGCATCGGCTCGTCGTTCCTCGGCGCGGGCGTCGGTTGGGGCGGGAGCTGCTTCCCGAAGGACGTCGCCGCGATCATCGCCGCGGCCCGGGACGTCGGCTACGACCCCGCGATGCTCGAGGCGGCCGTCGAGGTCAACGACCGCCAGCCGGTGCGGTTGCTCGAACGACTCCGCGACCACGTCGACCCCGACGGCGCGCGGGTCGCGGTGCTCGGCCTCGCGTTCAAGCCCGGCACCGACGACGTCCGGAACTCCCGAGCCATCCCGCTGGTCGAGGCGCTCCTCGACGCGAACGCCGACGTCGTCGGTTACGACCCCGTCGCCACGGAGAACTTCCGCGAGACGTTCCCCGGCATCGACTACGCAGACTCGGCCGAGTCGGCGCTCGACGGCGCCGACGCCGCGCTCGTCGTCACCGACTGGCCGGAGTTCGCCGACCTCGACTCTGCGTTCGACTCGATGTCGACGCCGGTCGTCGTCGACGGTCGCCGGATCGTGACCCGCCGGGACGGCATCGTCTACGAATCGCTGGTCTGATCTGGTCGTCTCGGCGGGCCTCGACGTTTCGAAGCGGACGCTAAGCGTGGCCCACCCACCGCTTGAGCCGCGGGTAGGTAACGCAGATGCCGACCCACGCGACGTACCACGCGAAGATGAACAGGAAGACGAGTGCGGTCGTCGAGAGCACGCCGAACCCGTGGGTCAGATCGATCAGTGCTGGAAACGAGACGGCGAATCCGACGGTAACGAGGAGTCCTCCGAGGAGGAACTCCAAGTACGTCGAAAGCGTGTTGCGCTCGGCGTCCGCTTCGAGACCGCCTCGCGGACGGCGATCGCCCCGTGTGGGCTCCGGTGCGACCATCCACATCCCTCACATAAATATAACGGTCGTATGTGATAAATACCTATCCGTCGTCCCGCATCTCGGGGGCGTCGCTCCAGCGACCCCGACCGTCGAGCGCAAAGACGGAAACGTACTTCCGGGACTCGGCCGTGGGTCCCGGTATGCTCTCGGTTGCGCTCGCCGGCAAGCCCAACGCGGGCAAGTCTACCTTCTACAAGGCCGCGACGATGGCCGACGTCGACGTCGGCAACTACCCGTTCACGACGATCGACCCAAACCGTGGCGTGACCCACGCGCGGACGCGCTGTCCCTGCCTCGATCGCGAGGAGCGCTGCGGCAACTGCGAGGACGGCGTCCGCTACGTCCCGGTCGAACTGCTCGACGTGGCGGGGCTCGTCCCCGGCGCGCACGAGGGGCGGGGGCTCGGCAACCAGTTCCTCGACGCGCTCACCGACGCCGACGTGATCCTCGCGGTCGTCGACGCCGCGGGCGGGACGAACGAGGAGGGCGAGCCCGTCGAGGTGGGCACCTACGACCCCGTCGAGGAGGCCGACTTCGTCGAGGAGGAGCTCGAACAGTGGCTCGTCGGCATCATCGAGCGCAACTGGGAGAGCGTCGTCCGGAAGTCGCGCTCGCCCGATTTCGACATCGACGAGGCTTTGACAGAGATGCTGACCGGCTTCGGCGCGACCGAATACGACGTCGCGGCGTCGCTGCGCGCGCTCGATTACCCCGACGACCCCCAGCAGTGGGCCGACGAGGACAAGGAGCGACTCGCTCGCGACATCCGACAGCGGACGAAACCCATCGTCCTCGTCGCCAACAAGGCCGACGTCGCCCCGCCTGAGAACCTCCGACGCCTCGCCGAGTCGGACAAGCCCGTCGTCCCGACGACCGCGGACGGCGAACTCGCGCTGCGGAACGCGGCCGAGGCGGGCGTCGTCGACTACCTCCCCGGCGACGAGGACTTCGACGTCGTCGGCGAGGTCTCCGACGCGCAGAGGCAGGGGCTCGAGAAGATCCGCGAGGTGTTAGCCGAGCACGGCGGCACCGGGGTCCAGCAGGCGATCAACACCGCCGTCTACGACGTCCTCGATATGGTCACGGCGTATCCGGTCCAGAACGAGACGAAGTGGACCGACGGCACGGGTGAAATGCTGCCCGACGCCTTCTTGCTCGCCCGCGGGTCGACGCCGAAGGACCTCGCCTTCGCGGTCCACTCCGACATCGGCGAGGGCTACCTCCACGCGGTCGACGCCCGCTCGAAGCGCCGGATCGCCGAGGATTACGAACTCGACGAGGGCGACGTGATCAAGATCGTGAGCACGGCGTCGTAGCGGTCGACGTCAGTCGAACCCACGCTGTTACACTCGGCCGTCCGGAGACATTGATCCACTCAGTCGCTTCTCACGACGTTTAGCAGGCTTTCTACCGCATTGGTCGTTGCTTGACCTTTGATCGTCTGCACATACGTCGCAAAGATGAGCGCACCGGAGACTAGCCCGAGGAGCCCCAACCCGAGTAACGGGAGTAGATGTGCCGCCATATTTTCCGACCCAGCGACGAGGACGATATCGACCAGTATCAGGACGGCTCCGAGGGTATACAGTCCCATCGGAACCTTCAGCACTCCCAGTTGGGTTTTCGCTCCACCGGACAGGAGGTCCGTGCTTCTGGCGTTTTTGATCATCACTGCTGGCCCCACGATGAGGGCGATGGCAGCCACCAACTGTAAAGCAAATACCATATCCGGTGATTCTGTTTAGTTGATAAAATTGTTATGGTTCATTATGTTTTTTTTTTCCTTGATCTAACAAGGCAGCGTCGTAAAATCACCGAACGTCCCGGCTGAAATATCTATGACGCACTCACGCTTCCGGCTTGGCGTCGTCTAACGGCCCATCACACGACGGCGTCGTGCGCCTCAGCCATCACGTCGAGCGCCTCGTACAGCGACTCCTCGTCGGTCGCGTAGGACAGTCGAGCGTATCCCTTCCCGTGCTCGCCGAACGCCTCGCCGGGGACGATCACGACGCCGCGGTCGAGACACTCGTCGACGAAGCCCTCGGGGACCTCCGGCATACAGTAGAACGCCCCGCCGGGGACCGGCACGTCGAGGCCGATGTCGACGAGGCCGTCGACGACGATGTCGCGGCGGCGCTGGAAGGAGTCGGTCATCTCGTCGACCTGATCCTGCGGGCCCGTGAGGGCCGCCTCGGCGGCGAACTGCGAGGGAGCCGACGCGCAAGCCTGCGCGTACTGGTGGACGCGGAGCATCCGTTCGATCCGTCGCGTCGAGGAGACCACCCAGCCGAGCCGCCAGCCGGTCATCGAGTAGAGTTTGGACGCCGAGTTGACGACGACCACGTTGTCGGTGTCGGCGAACTCGATCGGCGAGCGGAACTCGCCGTCGAAGACGGTGTACTCGTAGACCTCGTCGGAGATGCAGAGGACGTCGTGTTCGTCGGCGATGCGGGCGAACTCGCGGACGTCCTCGGGCGGGGAGACCGCTCCGGTCGGGTTGCCGGGGCTGTTGACGACGAAGGCGACGGTGTCGTCGGTGATCGCCTCCTCGACCGCCGCGGGATCGATCGTCAGATCGTCGCGGAGCGGCACCGGAACGGGCGTCCCGCCCGTGAGTTTCGTGAGCGCGTCGTAGGAGACGAACCCCGGGTCCGGGATGATGACCTCGTCGCCGGCGTCGACGTGGGCCTCTAGGGCGATGTGCAGCGCCTCCGATCCGCCGGCGGTGGCGATGACGTCGCCGGGGTCGACGTCGACGCCCTGGTCGCGGGCGTGCTTGTCGGCGATCGCCTCGCGGAGCGACTCCATCCCCTTGTTCTCCGTGTAGCCGTCCGCGCGTCCCTCGGTGATGGCCTCGGCGGCCGCCCGGCGGGCGTGCGCGGGAGCCGAAAAGTCCGGCTGTCCCAGTCCGAGGTTGATCGCGTCCTCACCCGCGGCCTCGAACACCTCGCGGATTCCGCTGATGGACACCTGCTCGACTCGTTCCGAAAAGTGTACCATACGCTCGCTCGGGCGGGCCAACGGGTTAGGTTTTGCTTCATCGGTCGATCGCACGCGGAGTTACAAGAAAATGTTGCCTACATCTCCGACAATCGGCGTTCGTTGCGGGGGACTGCTGGGCGGTGTCTCACGCACCAAAACTCCGCGAATTCGGTGTTCTCAGGCGTCAATACTCGGTGCGACCTTCGCCGCGTACGCGGTTCAAATATACGTAGGGGACTAACGGGAATCCAGAGAATGAGGAATCCGACAGACGAGCGATCGGCAGTTTCGCGGCGACGCTTCCTCCGAACGACGGCCGCCGCCTCGGCGGCGGGGCTCGCGGGGCTCGCCGGCTGTTCCGGTGCGACGGGCGGCGGAAGCGGCGGCCTCGACGAGATCCGCGTCGCGTACATGCCGATCTACCCCGATATGCAGTACTTCGTTATGCAGGAGGAGGGGTACTTCGACGAGCTCTCGGCGACGGTCGAGGGCGAGGTCTTCTCGGACGGGCCGAGCATCGTGCAGGCCTCCGCGACCGGCGACTTCGACGTGATGCTGTTCGGAATCGTGCCCGCGATGATCGTGATGGACAAGGACATCCCCGCGAAGATCACCGCGGCGAACATCCAGAACGCGATGAAGATCCTCGCACACGACGACTTCGCGTCGATCTGGGAGTCTGCTGACTCGGGCGCCGAGGCGTTCGCACAGTTCGAAGAGGAGAAGGGACGAAAGTTCACCTTCGGAACCTTCCCGCCCGGGTCCGTCCCGGAGATCCTGCTTCGCTACTGGCTCGCGGAGACCGTCGGCGTCGACCCCGACTCGGACGTGAACATCACCGCCCTCGGCGGTGCCGGGCCGGTCCGACAGGCGCTCCTCGCCGGCGAGATCGACGGCACGTCGATTATGGAGCCGGTCCCGACGGTCGTCGAGCGGGAGGACGCGCCCTACCAGTCGATCGCGTGGGCGGGCGACTTCATGCCCGGCCAGCCCGCGGCGGTCGCGCTGATGCACGACCGCCTCCGCGAGGACAACCCCGAGCAGGCGGCGGCGTTCGTCGAACAGCACCAGCGCGCGACGACGTTCGCCAACGAGAGCCCCGACGCGGCGGCGCAGCACGCCAGCACGGTCATCGGTGAGTCGTCGCTGCCGGTCGAGACCGCCCGGGCGGCGATGGACTCGCGTGCGTCGGACTTCATCACCGATCCGCACAAGATCGAAGACGGCGCGCAGATCTTCTCGGAGTACGCCGCTCAGTCGGGGAAGATCGACGAGGCGCTCTCGAACGACGCTATGTTCGACTTCGGGGTGTACGACTCACTATGAGCCTCGAAACCGGCTCGGCGTCGCCGCGGACGACCGCCGAGGGCGGGTCGGGCGGCGTCGCCGCGGCCGACTCCGATGACTCCGACGCGAAACTGTCGACCGGTGCCGGGTCGTTCTCGGACCTCGACGTCGTCGGCCTCGCGTACGGAGCCGTCGGCAGCGCGGTATTCCTCGCGATCTGGCAGGCGGCCGCGATGGCCGTCGGGCGGACGTACCTGCTCCCCTCGCCCGTCGAGGTCGCGAGCGCGTTCCTCGTCGAACTGACCGCGCCGACGACGTTCACGGTTCCGCTCGTCGAGGTTTCGGTGCCCGCGACGCGACTCCTCGCGAACCTTCTCCAGAGCCTCCTGCACTACTTCCCGGGGCTCGTCGTCGGGAGCGTCCTCGGCATCTCTCTCGGCGTCGCGATGGGCTGGAGCGGCCGCCTCGACGACGCGCTCACGCCGGTCACGAGATTCCTGCGCCCGATCCCGCCGCTGGCGTGGATCGTCTTCGCGATCGTCTGGATCGGGATCGGCCACGGCGGCGCGGCGTTCATCGTCGGCATCGGCGCGTTCTGGATCAACTTCTACAACGCCTACGCCGGCGTCGAGGGCGTCTCGACGCACCTGCGCGAGGTCGCGGCGACCCTGGGCGTCGACGACGACCTGACGATGATCCGGAAGGTCATCCTCCCGGCGGCGACGCCGTCGATCGCGACGGGGATCCGAACGAGCATCGGGCAGTGCTGGATGATCGTCGTCGCCGCCGAGCTGTTCGGCGCGCCCGGCGTCGGCTTCCAGATCATCAACGCCGCGCAGAACCTCGCGACCGACGTCAGCGTTGCGTACATGGCCGTCATCAGCCTCGTCTTCCTGGTGAGCGACGGGGCGTTCCGGCGGGTCGAACGGAGGGTGTTGGCGTGGCGGGACTGAGCGACGCGGCGAGTGCGACGCAGTCTCCGAACGCGACGCCCAAGGTCGTCGTCGACGGCGTCGACAAGGTGTACGAATCCGATCGACAGCGCGTCGAGGCGCTAGCGGACGTGAACTTCTCGGTCTCGGAGGGCGAGTTCGTCTGTCTCGTCGGCCCCTCGGGCTGTGGGAAGACGACGCTCTTCCGGACGATCGCCGGGCTGGAAGCGCCGACCGGCGGCGAGATCCGGCTCGACGGCGAGGCCGTCACCGGCCCGGGGACGGACCGCGGAATGGTGTTTCAGGAGTACGGGCTGTTCCCGTGGCGGACCGTCCGCGAAAACGTCGCGTTCGGGCTCGAAGAGCAGGGCGTCGACGGCGCCGAGCGGGCTCGGCGGGTCGAGGAGATGCTCGACCTCGTCGGCCTCGGCGAGTTCGCCGACGCGTACCCTAAGGAACTCTCCGGCGGGATGAAACAGCGCGTCGGCATCGCCCGCGCGCTCGCGGTCGCCCCCGAGATCCTGCTCGCCGACGAGCCGTTCGGCAGCGTCGACGCCCAGACCCGGGATATGCTCCACGAGGAGCTACTGCGGATCTGGTCGGAGACGGGAAAGACCGTCCTGTTCGTCACGCACGACGTCGAGGAGGCCGTGAAGCTCTCCGATCGGGTGGTCGTGATGGCCGCCGATCCGGGTCGGGTCCGCGAGGTCGTCGACGTCGACGTCGACCGCCCGCGCGAGCGGACCGATCCCGCGTTCGCGGAGTACGTCGACCGCGTCCGCGGGCTCATCGGCGAATAGCGCCGCTCGGAACGCAGTCTATCGCTGCTCAGTCGCTATTTTCGTGAACCTCGCGGAGTGTCTCGACGTGGTTCATCACGACGCCGAGCGTCGCGTCCGCGTCGGTGTACCCGCGGTCGTAGTCGTCGTGGGCGGCGTCGACGTCCCGGAGGAACTGTTCGATCACGTCGTCGAGGTCGGCGTTCGAGTCCGAACGTTCTGCAGCGTCGTCGCTCATACCCCACCTCGCGCGGCGAGCGACAAAAGCGCCGCGTCCTTCGACCGGCGGCCCGTTTCCCGGACCGGCCTCGGCGGGCCGACAGTATATATACGATCGCGACGCAGACGGGAGTGTGATCACGCTGCGGTTCGAGGACGGCACGATCCGGCTCGATGGGGTGGAGGAGTCGGACTCGGCCGTCGAGTCGCTGCCGGGCGTCGCGTGGGACGAACGGGGGCTCGTCGCCCGCGCGCCGGCGCACCGCTACGCCGACCTCCGCGCGGCGCTCGAACGCGAGGGCGCGGCGTTCGAGGACCGCGTCCTCGCCGACGAGGAGCTGTCGCTGTCGCACGCCTACGACCTGCGGTCCTACCAGCGCGAGGCGGTCGAGGCGTGGCGCGCGAACGGCGACCGCGGCGTCGTCGAACTGCCGACCGGCGCGGGGAAGACGGTCCTCGCGGTCGACGCCATCGCCCGGCTCGGGGTCCCGACGCTCGTCGTCGTGCCGACGATCGACCTCCTCGAACAGTGGCGACGCGAACTTGAAACGGAGTTCGGGGTCCCGATCGGGCAGTTCGGCGGGGGCGAACAGGTGCAGGAGGCCATCACGGTGTCGACGTACGACTCCGCGTACCTGCGCGCGGAGGACGTCGGCGGCGACTTCGGGCTCGTCGTCTTCGACGAGGTGCACCACCTCGGCGGGGAGGGGTACCGCGACGCCGCGCGCCTCCTCGCCGCGCCGGCCAGACTGGGGCTGACGGCCACCTTCGAGCGCCCGGACGGCGCGCACGAGGTCGTCGCCGACCTCGTCGGGCCGAAGGTCTACGAGGCCGACGTCGACGACCTCGCGGGCGAGCACCTCGCCGACTACGAGGTCCGGCGGATCGAAGTCAAACTCGGCCCCGAGGAGCGGGAGGCCTACGAGGAGGCGCAGGGAACCTTCGTCGACTACCTGAAGCGCTCGAACCTCTCGCTGCGGAGCGGCTCGGACTACAGGAAGTTGGTGATGCGGTCGGGGACGGACCCGAAAGCGCGCGAGGCGCTGCTGGCGAAGCAGCGCGCGCGGCGGATTATGATGAACGCCGACGCGAAGGTCGAGACGCTCGGTCGGCTGCTCGATCGCCACCGCGACGACCGCGTAATCGTCTTCACCGCCCACACCGACCTCGTGTATCGGTTGTCCGAACGGTACCTCCTCCCGGCGATCACGAGCGAGACGGGGGCCGAGGAGCGCCGAGAGATCCTCGAACGCTTCCGCGAGGGGACGTACTCGCGGGTCGTGACCGCGAACGTCCTCGACGAGGGCGTCGACGTCCCCGACGCCAACGTGGCCGTCGTCCTCGCCGGCTCCGGCTCGGAGCGGGAGTTCACCCAGCGGCTCGGTCGGGTGCTGCGACCGAAGGCGGACGGCGGGAACGCGCTGCTCTACGAGGTCATCAGCGAGGAGACCGCCGAGGAGCGCGTGGCGGACCGGCGGCGATAGGGCCGATATCGCTCCGTTGGCACGTCAGCGACGCTTCCCAACACTCCGCTCACGCCAGGTCGACGTTGAGATCACCGCCGGCGGAGAACTCCTCGTAGGCGACCTCGAACGTCACCGACCACTCGACGGTCTCGCCGGGGTCGACGGCGATGTCGACCTCGCGGGTCTCGCTCCCGCCGTCGGTCTCGACGGTGACGACGACGGTCCCCGTCCGCTCGGCGTCGCCGCGGTTCTCGACGGTTCCGAACACGCGCAGCGCGCCCTCGTCGTCGGCTTCGAAGTCGAACGTCCCGACGACGAGGTCGGGCGCTCGGGCGTCCGCCGCGGCTGATCGGCGGGCGGACCGGGGGGATTGCGGGGCCCCGTCGCCCGCGGCCACGCGCCGAGACACCCGCCGAGGAGCGCCGTCAGCGAGACGCCGGCGGCGCGGAGGGCGCGTCGTCGCTCCATCGTGCGCCAGAGCGTCGGCGGCGCGTATCGGTCTTTCGGTGCGTCGATCGGCGCGGAGACCGTCGCCGCTCGATCAGCGGCAGCCTCTTGGGCCGCCCCCGCGAAGTCGCGGCCGTGCTGACGAAGGACCTCCTCCGCGTCTCGCGGGCGGGCGGCGGCTACCACCCGCAGTTCGCCGGTCGGGCGGACCGCCCGCTCGCCGCCCGGACGATCGGCGTCTTCCAGGGCCACGTCGGGGAGCCCCGGCACCGCCTCGACGACGCGCTCGCCGACCTCGAACGCGAGGCCGACGACTTCAAACTGGTCAGGGGCTTCGCCGCCCTCCTCGAACGGGAGGCCGTCTTCGAGACGCGCTCGCCGCTGCCCCCCGAGCGCGTCCGACGCGTCGCCTTCGAGTCCGCCGAGGCCGTCGGCGCGGTCGTCGACGACGCGACGCGGGCGCGGGCGATCGAGTCCGCGGCCGACCGCCTCGGCAGCGACGCCGAGGCCGTCGAGCGGTCGCTGTACGCCGACCGCGACGTCAACGAGGTGCTCGCGTCGTTCGACGCGCGCTGGGACCCCGACGACCTCATCGAGCAGTACAACCTCTCGCTGGCGCAGACGGCGCTGTTCGACGCGACCGAGGTCCGGATCAGAAGCTCCGATCCGAAGCGACTCGTCTCCGCGGTCAAGCGGCTGGGGCTGCTCTACGAGATTCGCCGGAAGGGAGGAAGGGACAGCGACGACCCCGCGACCGAAGAGCGCGTCCTCGTCGTCACCGGCCCCGACGCGCTGTTCCGTCGGACGCGCCGCTACGGGACCGCGTTCGCCCGCCTGCTCCGCAGCGTCGCGGCCACCGCCGAGTGGTCGCTGTCGGCGACGATCGACGACCGTGGGACCGACCGCGAACTGCACCTCGGTCCCGACGACGTCTCCGTCCCCGACGTCGAGCCGGTCGCCGAGCCGACGTACGACAGCGGCGTCGAGGCCGACTTCGCGGCGCGCTTCTCGAACCTCGATCTCGACTGGGAGCTGTCTCGGGAACCGGAACCGCTCGCGGCGGGCGCGCGAGCGATGATCCCCGACTTCGCGTTCGACTACCGGCCGGCCGGAGCCGGCTCGGATTCCGATCCGGCCCCGCCGTTCCGCGTGTACTTCGAGGTGATGGGCTTTTGGACGCCCGAGTACGTCGAGAAGAAACTGGAGCAGTTCGGCAGCGTCGCCGACGACGTCGAACTGCTGGTCGCGGTCGACGACTCGCTCGGCGTCGGCGAGGAGGTCGCGGCGCTGGATCACCGGGTGGTCACGTATTCGGGCACCGTGCGCGTGAAGGACGTCGTCGACGCGCTCGGGGAGTACGAGGCCGACCTCGTCGCTGACGCCGCCGAGTCGCTCCCGGGAGAGCTGATCCCGGACGCGGACGTCGTCGACCTCGACGCACTGGCCGCGGAGCGCGGCGTGAGCGTCGACGCGCTCGATGCGGTCTCGTTCCCGGAGCACGAGCGCGTCGGCGGCGCGCTGGTCCGTCCGGCGGTGCTGGAGGCGCTGGCGACGGCGATCGAACCGGGGATGTCGCTGTCGGAGGCGGAGTCGGTGCTCGACGACCACGGCGTCGACGACGCCTCCGCGGGGCTGTCGCGGCTCGGCTACCGGGTCGCGTGGGAAGGGCTCTCCGGCGGGACCGTCGAGGAGAAGTGATGTTCGGCGTCGCGAGTACTACGAGAGGTCCTCTCGCCGCCCCTTCGGGACGGTCGAGCGGAGTTCGCCGTGGAGGTAGAGGCCGACGCCGATTGGTTCGACCTCGCCCGCGATATCGTGGGCGGCGATCACGTACCCCCAGTCGCCCTCCCAGCGCGGGAGTTCCTGGTCCTCTCCCTTCGCGAACGTCGTCGCCTCCTCGGCGTCGAGGACGACGACGTTCTTCGTCGCCTCGCGGCCGAAGCGCTGGACGGCGTTCGTCGACGGCTTCCAGTGCTCCTGGCGGGCGCGGAGGATCCGCATTCCGAGCCCCTCGACGTCGATCGGGGTGACGACCTCGGCGGCGAACGCCCAGATCTTCCCGTTGCCCTTCTCCCAGAAGGTGTGGCCGTCCCACGTCTCCGGCGGGACCTCGTAGCGCTGTTCCCACCAGCCGACGACCTCCTCGCGGGTCGGTCGCCCGGGGACGACGCGGTCGTCCGCGGTCTCCGGGAGCCGATCGAAGCGCTGGCCGTCGTTCGTCGGCGGGTCCTCTGACGGGGTCCCGGCACCGACGTCGCCGTCGTCGCCCGCGTCGCGTTCGCGGTCGCTCATGCGGTCACCTCCAGTTTGGCGCAGAAGAACCCGCCCGTGTCGTTCCGGTGCGGGTAGACGCGGTGGGCCAGTTCCACGGCGGAGTCGAACCGCTCGCCGTCCCACTCGGTGATCCCGGGGTCCGTCTCGAAGCCGTCCGGAGCGTCCCACGGGCGCATCTCGCAGTCCTCCTCTTCGAGGACGTGATCCAGCACCGCCTCGTTCTCCTCGGGCGCGAACGTACAGGTCGAGTAGACGACGGTGCCGCCGGGCTTGGTCGCTTGAATCGCCCGCCGGAGGATCCCCTTCTGAATGCCGACGATGCCCTTGATCTGCTCCAGCGACCAGCGGTCCAGGGCGTCGGGGTTCTTGCGGATCGTCCCCTCGCACGAGCAGGGCGCGTCGACGAGCGCGCGGTCGAACGCTTCGATCCTGTCGTCCGCGTCGGTCCGGTCGCCGAACGGCTTGAAGGAGAAGTTGCGCGCGTCCTGATTCGTCACCGCGAGGTTCGTGACGCCGAGTCGCTCGGCGTTGTGCCGCAGCGCCGACAGCCGTCCGAGGTTGTTGTCGTTGCCGACGAGGACGCCGGTGTCGTCCATCAGGTCCGCGATCTGCGTCGTCTTGCTCCCCGGCGCGGCGCAGGCGTCCCAGACGACTTCTCCCGGTCGGGGGTCCAGCGCTAGGGCGGGCAGCGCCGAGACCTCCTCTTGTCCGTGCAGCCAGCCGTGGAAGTACGGCCACGACGTCCCCGGGCCCCGTTCCTCCAGGCGGAAGATGCCGGGATGCCAGTCGGCCGCCTCGTAGGCGACTCCCTCGGCGTCGAGCGCCTCCCGAGCGCGCTCGACCGACGCCTTCAGCGTGTTGACGCGGACGACCGACGGCAGCGGCCGCTCGCACGCCGCGCGGAACGCGTCGAAATCCGAGAGAAGCGACGCGTAGCGCTCCAGTGGTTCCATACGCGTCGGGACTCGTCGCGGCCGCTTGTGGGTGTCGGTTCCGCGTGCGGGGTCGCCCCCCATCGTCGACCGCGCCGTCCACCGCCGCGCCGCCCGCACTTTTACCACGGTGCTCGGCGTAGCGGCGCGTATGGCTCGGATCGATCCCAAATCCGCCGTCGATCTCACGGACCCGACCCTCGTCGAGGGCTTCCCCGGCGTCGGCCTCGTCGGGAAGATCGCCGCCGACCACCTCGTCGAGGAGTTCGAGATGACGCACCACGCGAACGTCCACTGCGAGGGGATCCCGAAGGTGGCCGTCTACCAGGAGGGCGACGCCGAACTGCACCCGCCCGTCAGGCTGTACGCCGACGAGGAGACCGACCTCGTGGTCCTGCAGAGCGACGTTCCCATCCAGCCGCAGGCCGCGACCGAACTGGCGGGCTGTCTCTCGGGGTGGTTCGACGAGCACTCGGTGACGCCGATCTACCTCTCGGGGATCCCGCACGAGAAGGGCGAGGGCGTCCCGGCGCTGTACGGGCTGGGCGTCGGCGACGGCGTCGACCTCGTCGATCGGGCGGGGATCGAAGCGCCCGACGAGACCGGCCTCGTCTCGGGGCCGACGGGCGTGCTCCTGAACGCGGCGGTCGAGGCCGATCGGACGGCGGTCGGCCTCGTCGTCGAGTCGGACCCCCGGTTCCCGGACCCCGAGGCCTCGCGCGTGCTGATCAAGCGCGGAATCGAACCGCTCACCGGCGTCGAGGTCTCGGTCGACGACCTCGTCGACCACGCCGAACAGATCCGGCAGGCGAAAGAGCGCCTCGCGAAGCGGATGCAGGAGGCGGGCGAGGAGAGCACGCAGGCGCGACCGATCGGGATGTACCAGTAGGCGTCGGTCCCGCGCCCCCGGCACCCCCGATCACCGCGACTTTTCTACATCCTTAAGGCTCGTCGACCACTTCTCACGGGTATGACCGAGGAGTCCCCCGAGCGCGCTGCGACGGTCGAGTCCGACGAGACGGACGCCGAGGACGTCGACCGCGAGCAGGACGGAACCGACCCGGCGACGAACGGCACCGAAACCGGTGCGGAGACCGCGGGCGCAGCGGCCGACGCAGACGGAGACGCGGCCGCGGACGTCCCGGACCTCTCCTCGCGGGTCGCCGAGTACGACGACGACCTCGCCGACGCAGTCTCGGACCTGGAGTCGCGGGTCGCGACGGCCGAATCCGAACTCGCCGCGCGCGAGGAGCGGATCGAGGAGCTCGAATCCGCGCTGAAGCGCTCGAAGGCGGACTTCAAGAACTACAAACAGCGCGCGAAGAAGCGCCAAGAGGAGATCCGAGAGCGGGCGACGGAGGACTTCGTCGGGCGCGTCGTCAGCGTCCGCGACAACCTCGTGCGCGCGCTCGAACAGGACGAGGACGCCGACATCCGACCGGGCATCGAGTCGACCTTAGAGGAGTTCGACCGGATCCTCGACGACGAGAACGTCTCGGCGATCGATCCCGAGTCCGGCGAGGACGTCGATCCGACGCGCCACGAGGTGCTGATGCGCGTCGACGACGACCAGCCCGAGGGGACCGTCGTGGACGTCTTCCAGCCCGGCTACGAGATGGCCGGGTCGGTCCTCCGGGAGGCGCAGGTGACCGTCAGCACGGGCGAGGGAAGCGACGGCGACGACTCCTGATTTTCCGCCGAGCGCAACGCGGGGCGCACCCGCCGCTTCACTACCCCGACCGCCACCGCCGCGCGACCTGCCAGAGCACCGCGCTCACGACGAGGACCGGCACGGCGAACGCGAGGAAGTACGGGAGCGCGAAGGCGAACGCGACGACGGCCGCGCGGGCGACGACGACCACGCCGTCGACGGACTCCATAAACGCCGAGAGCACCGGCGTGTCGTACCAGCGGTCGGGGGCGACGCGGTCCGGCGTCGGCCGCGGTTCCTCCAGCCTGACGGTCAGCGTCGAGTAGGCGACGCGGTCCTCGAGCGACTGCTGTCTGGCCTCGAGCCGTTCGATCTCGCCCTGCACGTCCGAGAGCTCCCGCTGGACGGCGAGGACGTCCTCGGTGGTGTTGGCCTGATCGTAGAGCTCGCGGAGTCGGTCGCGCTCGGCGCGGAGGTTCTCCAGGCGGGCCTCGATGTCGACGAGCTGATCGGTCACGTCCTGGGAGTTCACCTCGACGGACTGCACCTCCCCGAGCGCGCGGGTGTCGTTGACGAGCGCGTCGAAGTTCTCGCGGGGGACGCGAAGCACCAACTCGCCGCGGACCCACGTCTCGTTGTCGATCTGACGCCGATCCTGCCGGCTGTCGCTGACGTAGCCGCCGTAGCCCTCGACGCTCGACGTCAGCTCCGACTGCGCCGACTCGTAGTCTTCGACCTCGACGTGGACGGTTCCGGTCCGGATGATCGCCCGCTGGTCGACGTTCACGACGTCGCCGGAGACGTCGTCGGCGGACTCGCCGCCGGAGCCGTCGGAGGGAGCCTGGGTCGGTTCACCAGTCGCTTGCGGCCGATCGTTCACTGCGGCTTCGGTCGCTGCCTCGTACCCGCCGGCGCTGCCGCCGTCGCTGCCGCTCCCGGTCATCCCGCAACCGGCCAGCGCGACGAGCGCGACCAGCCCGACGATCGCGAGCGTGCGTCTCGATACCATCTCGGTCCCACCAACGACAGCGTCCGGGAAAATCACGTTGGTGACACAAACGCGCCTTTGAGTTACGTCGTCCCGACGGCCGCGGGCGCAGGGCTACTCCGTCTCGCGAGCCGCCTTCGAGCGTACGAGCCGCATGTCGCCCGACGCGCGGATCGTGCCGTCGACGTCGGCGTCGTCGTGGAGTTCGAGGTCCGAACAGGAGACGTCGCCGAGGATCTCGGCCCCGGCGGCGATGGTGACCGTGCCGTCGCGAGTGGTCACGTCGCCGTGGACGCGCGTCCCCTCGCCGACGGCGACGTCGCCGCGGGCGCGGAGGCTCCCGAAGATGTTGTTGTCCGCGCCGACCTCGATGGTCTCCGCGCGGACGTTGCCGTGGAGCCGGCACTCGTCGCCGATCGTCGCCGGCGCGGATGCTTGCCACGCGTCGTCGGAGACGGTCGATCCCCGCGGGATCACGAGCGGATCGTGCTCGCTCTCCCCGGAGAGCGCGCCCGCGAGTTCCTCTGCGCTCTCGTTCTCGCCGAGGTGCAGCAGTTGCGAGAGCACCACGAAGTAGAACACGAGCGTCGGCACCGGGTTCCGAATGACGATCCAGCCGTTGGCCTCGAAGCCCTCCTCGATGTCGACGTCGTCGCCGATGTCGAGGTCGCCGGAGACCATCAGCCGCCCGCCGATGTGGACGCGCTCGCCGAGGTAGGCGTCGTCGCCGACGAGGACGTTCCCCGCGACGTCGCACCAGACGTCGAGTCGGCAGTCGCCCTCGGCCTCGATGTCGCCGCCGAAGGTGACGCGCTCGCCGGCGAGGACGTTCCGCCCGCGGACGCCGAACTCGACGGTGCTCTGCCCGCCGACGACGATGTCCCCGTCGGTCACGAGGTCGTGCTCCTCGACGGTCGTCCCGTCGGGGATCTCTAGGGCGTCGAGTCGGTCCTGACCGAGTGCCACACTCCGGAGCAACACGTGCGGCGTAATAAACGGCGCGTCAGACGATCGTCGGACGCGCCGAGCGGAGCGGGGGACCGCTAGCGGACCGGAGGGCCGCGAGGCGACGATACCCCCGCTCAGAACGTCAGCGTCGTCTCGTGTTTCGCCGCGAGTCTCGATATCGCGCTCGGTTCACCCACCGAGGCCCACTCGCGGAGGTCAGCGGCGGCGACGTCGCGGGCCTCACAGCAGGGCCGCAGGGCGACCGCGTCCGCGAGCGCGTCGCGCTCGCGGAGCGCCTCGATCGCTGCCGCGACGGTCGGGAGTCCCGACGCCTCCAGCGTTCGGAGGTCGACGTCCCGCCGCAGCAGCGAGACGGCGTCGGCCATCGCCGCGATCGACACCGCCTCTCCATTCTCCATCGCCCCCTTCGCGGCGACGAACGGCAGCGCCGCACCGGGGTCGTCGGGTCCGGCCGTTATCAGTATGAACATCGGCTGTGCCTCCGGATCGGTCGCGTCTCGTCGAGTTCGAGTGTCGTGGTCGTCGGATTGTCGAGTGTCGTGGTCATCTGTTTTCGAGTGTCGTTGTCGTCCGTCGATGAGTGAAGGTCGTCGAGAGTCGATACAGCGGTCACGGCGCGAGCACGTTCAGCTCCGGGAAGACGAAGAACAGCACGAGGATCGAGGTCAGGACCCCGAGGTACGGGAGGGCCGCCCACGCGATCCGCATGTAATCGATGTCGGTGATGCTGCTGATGATGTAGAGGTTCAGCCCGTACGGCGGGGTGATGAATCCGATCGCGTCGCTGATCATGAAGATCACGCCCCACATCAGCGGGGAGATCCCCAGCGAGAACGCCGCCGGAGCCAGAAGCGGCGCGACCAAGATCATGTTCGGAATCGAGGCGAGCACCGAGCCGCTCAGGAGCATCACGGCGATCAGCGTGATCCCGATCAGAACCGGCGAGTTCAGCGTCAGGATGGCGGCGGAGACGACGTCTTGGAGGCCGAGAAACGACAGGCTCTGCTGGATCAGGATCGACGTGACCAGTACGGGGATGATGATGCCGACGAGGTAGACCGTCAGCCTGACCGACTCGGTGAGAAACGCCGTCCCGCGGATGTTCCCGGAGAGGAACTCTGCGGTGACGACGAACAGGATCGCGATCGAGGCCGACTCGGAGGGCGTGAACACGCCGGTGAAGATGCCCCCCAAGAGCACGACGATCGCCAGAAGCGAGTTCCGCGCCCGGAGGACCGACCGGAGGATCGCCCGGACGTCGAAGGAGTACTCGTCGGACCCGTAGCCGTTGCGGTGGGAGATGACGGTCGCGGTCGCGATCAGCCCGCCCAGCATCAACAGCCCCGGCAGCGTTCCCGCGATGAACAGATCCGAGACCGGGAGGTTGAACGTCACGCCGTAGAGGATGAAGAGGACGCTCGGGGGGATGACGATGCCCAGCGTGCCGCCGGCGGCGATGGTGGCCGCGCTGAACACCGGATCGTACCCCTCCTCCTCGAGTTCGCCGGTGAACGCCTCGCCGACCGAGGCCGTCGTCGCGGCGTTCGAGCCGGTGATCGCGGAGAACACCCCCGAGGTGAGCAGTGCGGTGTTGGCGGCGCTCCCGGGGAGCCAGCCGGCCAGCGACCGCGAGAGGTCGATGATGTCGCGGGCGATCCGGAGTTGGTTGATGAGCGCGCCGACGAGGATGAAGAGCGGGACGGCCGTCAGCGGGAACGTCCAGAGCTGATAGTAGGACGCCACCGCCATGTTCTGCGGGCCGAAGGCCGGAAAGAGGACCGCGAAGCCGAGCGCCCACGTCGAGAAGACGAGCAGTATCGGGACGCCGAGCACGAACAGACCGGCGACGGCCACTGTGAGTAACGCGAGTGCCGTTCCGGGGTCGAGCCCCAGCGCGCTCGCGAGGACGACCGCGTCGGTCATTCCCCGACCACCTCGCCCCCGGTGTGGGCGACGTCCTCGCCCCGGCGGTACGCGAGCGTCACGGCCACCGCCTGCTGGGCGACTCGCAGGAGCACGAAGCCGAACCCGACGGTGACGGCCAGATACGTCATCGCGTCCGGGATCGAGGTTCCGGTTATCGTCGTTCCCCTGGCGGCGAAGTCACCGAGGACCGGGACCGAGTAGACGAACACCGTGCCCGCGAAGCCGACCCAGAGCAGCCACTCGACCCAGTAGACGAGGTACCGACTGCGGCTCGAAAGCTTCGAGAGGACGAGCGTGAAGCGCAGGTGGTCCTCGTTGCGGATCACGTACGCGACGGAGAACCACGCGACCCAGACGAACATCCCGATCGTGACCTCCTGTGCCCACAGGACCTGATCGCCGGTCAGCGTCCGCTGGAGCACCGAGAACCCGATCACGAGGCCGTACGTGACGAGGAGCGCGCCCGCGACGTATAGTTCGAGGTCGCGCTCGACCCGGCCGAGTCTCGTGTCCGGTTCCCGATCCGGATCAAGAGCCGCCCCGAGCGTCTGTCTGAGTTTCGAGACCATCGGAAGCGAGCTCAGATCCGCTCCAGGTAGTCGTCCCACCACGCGTCCAGCGAGAAGTCCGCCGACCGGTCCGGAACGCCCGACTCGCGGGCGACGTCGTACACGCGGTCGAAGAACCCGTCGGTGAACTCGCCGTGGACCCGGTCTATCGCGTCTCGGTAGAGGTCCGGGTTGGTCGCCGGGTCGACGGGCTCTCGCCACTCCGCGAGCTGATCCTCCTCCAGCCAGTTCACGCGGACCGGCTCGCCGTCGGGGCCCTCCGTCTGGTAGTTCGATCCCTCCACGGGCGCGTCCGGGCTCAGTCCCTGGAACGACTCGTAGACGTCGTCCGAGCGGCGGACGCTCTCCTCGGCGAGTTCCGCGGTGACGGAGGCGAACGTCTCGCGCTCCCCGTCGGAGAGCCCCTTCAGGAAGTCCACGCTGCACCAGATCGGATCGAGCCCCGGTGCCCACTGCGTCAGCGTCGCCTGTGCGGTCACGTCCGTGATCCCCGCGGAAACGGCGTACTGCGGGATGATCTCCATCCCGTCGACGACGCCGGACTTCATCCCCTGCAGCGTGTCCGCGAACGAGACCGTCGTCGGGTTCATCCCGAGTTCGTCGAAGGCGACGGAGATCACCTCGCTCTGGGTCGTCCGGATCTTCAGGCCCTCGAAGTCCGCCGGCGACGTCATCGGCTCCTCGGGATCGCTGCCGACGCCCACGAAGTGCGCCCTGTAGCCCGGCGGGTCGAAGCCGATCGGGATCGCGCCGTACTTGCGCCCGAAGGGAACCCAGTACTCCTCCCAGACTGTCGGGTGAGTGAAGGCGTAGCCGATCGAGGCCCGGCTGTGGGTGGGGAACAGGTAGGGGATGCTCCAGATCTCGTTCTCGGGCCAGACCTTCGCGGAGTTCGCGACGGAGCTGCTGCCGAGTTCGATGACCCGCGAGTCCATCTTCGTCATACAGGACTGCTCGCTGCAGAGCTCCTTGCTGTCGACCAACGTCAGTTCGAGGTCCGCAGAGCGCTCTTCGAGACGCCGCTTTAGCTCGAAGACGGGGTACACCAGCCCGCACTGATCTGCCCCCTCCGAGGAGTCGTCCTCGTAGTCCCAGCAGGACGTCTCCGGGTTCTGGGTGCCCGCCCAGCGTGCCGTGGTGGTGCCGCTGTCCCCGCCGCCACCGCCGCCCGAAACGGCGGTCCCGCCGCCGAGACAGCCTGTCAGGCCGGCGAGAACCGCGCCGGACGTCGCTCCGAGTACCTCGCGTCTGCTCCTCGCCGAACGGGAACCGTCGTTCGGCCGGTCGTCGGACGTCATCGTCGGTGACGCCTCCCGAGTCGTCGATCGTGGGTTCGAGTCGGTGTCGTCATCTGTGGATCGGATATCTGGACAGTGTGTACACCGGATATTCACCCTGCCCTCTACGACAGTTCTTTCCGACGTGTATGACGGGGTAGGACGCCCGAAAGTGCCGTTCGAGGCGGTTTCGCCAGTCGGAACCTCCGGCGGTGGCGGCGAGAGTCCGTCCTACGGCTGGTACGCAGTCCCGACGGACCGGGAGGCGAGTCGTTCCGGGGGTCACCGATTTCGGCAATACTTTCGACCGACTCGATACTGATGTCCTTTTACTCCGTGGCTGCCTATCCGGGCGTATGACCGCACTTTCGTTCGACGAGAACGGCGTCGACGTCGTCTACGAGGGCACCGAGTTTCGGCTGGAGAAAGAACTCATCGAAGAGGCGACCGAGAAGGCGTACCCCGACGTGACCGACCACGAGGTGCTGAAGATCGTCGAGAAGGATCCGTCGCTGAGCGGCGAGCCGCGACAGATCGCGGACATCATCCGGTAACGGCCCGCCGCCGACGCGATGCGTCGACTCAGTCGAACCGCTCTTCGAGACACACCTTCACGATCGACTTCGCGATGGCGGCCCCGCCGCCGAAGGGGTCCAGCTTCGTCTCGCCGGCGCGCTCGCGGTAGGGGATCGGCTCCTCGCGGATCTCGTAGCCGCGCATCAGCGGCCTGATCAGCAGTTCCGCCGATAGCCCGGTGTTTTCCGTCCACTCGATGTCGTGGAGGAGTTCGCGGCGGTACGCCCGCATTCCGGTCGTGGTGTCGTGGACGCGCTCGCCCATCAGTCCCGAGGCGAGGAGGGCGAACGCGGCGTTGCCGAGGCGGTTCAGGCCGGGCATCGCCTCCGCGCCGTGGTAGAGCCGGTCGCCGGAGACGACGTCGTAGCCCTCGTTGATCAGTTCGAGGAACTGCGGGAGCTTCTCCATCGGGTACGTGTCGTCGCAGTCGGTAGTGACGACGACCGGCCGGTCGGGCGCGAGGACGGCCTCTCGGACCGCGTAGCCGTAGCCCATCGGCGGCTGCTCGATGACCGTCGCGCCGTGTTCGCGCGCGATCTCGGGCGTCCGGTCGCTGGAACTGTCGACGCAGACGACCTCCGCGCGGCCGTCCGTGACCTCCTCGATGTCCGTGAGGACTTTCTCGATGGCCGCCTCCTCGTTGTACGTGCCCATCACGACCGCGAGGTCGTCGAAGGTGTACTCGCTCATTACCCGTCGTTGCCGGCGGGGGTATTTGTGTTTTAGGTTCGCCAAAAATAATGTCGTTGGATATATAGGTCGCTACGCGGTCGGGTCTGGGATCCCGCACGGCTCGCCGCAGACCGCGCCCAGCGAGTCGTCGTGAAGTCGTCTGGCGACGACGTCCGCGAGGTTCCTGAGGTTCTCGGTGTCGTCGCGGTTGTACGAGACGAGCGTCTCCAGCGCGTCGTCGTCGCCGTCGCGTTCGTACTGGTACCAGAGCCGAACGGCGTCGCGACCGGAGAGGTCCGGTCGGTCGCGGTCGATGCCGACCTCCTTCTCTATCGACTTCAAGCCGCCGGTCAGATCGACACGTCGGCAGGGGAACATCAGATCCAGGTGGGGGGCGTCGATCGAGACGTCGAAGTTGTCCTCGAGGAACGGCACGTCGAACTGCTTCCCGTTGAACGAGACCACGAGCGGGGCGTAGCGGAACTGCTCGCGGAGCCGCGCGTCGGTGAGGTCCTCGCCGCGGATCAGCGTCGTCGTGTCGCCGCCGCGCGTGAGCGAGACGGTGGTGACGTCCTCGCGGGCGGAGTCGAGGCCGGTCGTCTCGATGTCGAAGAAGACCGCCTCCTCGCGGAAGTTCTCGTAGAAGCGCCAGACCTCCCCGGAGGGGAACCGCTCGCCGAAGTACCGCGCGTCGCCGTCGTCGAGGCGCTCTAGCGCTTCGGCGACGAAGGACTCGACTCGCTCGCCTGTCTTCGGGCCGAGCGGCGCGCGCGAGGGATCGAACTCCTCCCACGTGAGGATGCCCGACTCCCACAGCGACCGCTCGCGGCCCTCGCCGATCCCCTCCGCGGGAACGAAGCTGTTCTCGATTCGCATATCCGTACGGGCGGGCGGCGGCGGCCTAAACCCTTCGAGGCGCATCGTCGGTCTCGCCCTCGAACGGTTCCCGTCGGCCGCGGAGGTTTTGCTCGCGCGGCCCGAACGGCGCGTATGTGCGGACGATACACGCTCTTCACGCCCGCGGAGGAGTTGGAGTCCCGCTTCGACGCCGACTTCGCCGAGCCGCCGGACCCCCGCTACAACTGCGCGCCCGGGCAGTCGCTCCCGGTGGTCACGAACGAGGACCCCGACTCCTTCCGTCGGTTCCGCTGGGGGCTGATCCCCTCGTGGGCCGACGACGAGTCGGTCGGCAGCGACCTGATCAACGCCCGCGCGGAGACGGTCGACGAGAAGCCGAGTTTCGCCGAGGCGTACGAACGCCGGCGCTGTCTGGTCCCCGCCGACGGCTTTTACGAGTGGGTGCAGGAGGACGGCGGAAAACAGCCCTATCGAGTCGCGTTCGCGGACGACCGTCCCTTCGCGATGGCCGGGCTCTGGGAGCGCTGGGAGCCGACACACACGCAGACGGGGCTCGGCGACTTCGGCGGCGGGAGCGGCCGGTCGGACGCCGGCGACGCCGACGTCGTCGAGTCGTTCACGGTTCTCACGACCGAGCCGAACGGCCTCGTCTCCGACCTCCACCACCGGATGGCGGTCGTCCTCGATCCAGACGAGGAGTCGACGTGGCTCCACGGCG
>NZ_BBJO01000040.1 GCF_000739575.1 Halobellus rufus
TTCAAAGTGGTCGTGATTACGGGCATAATCAGGACCACTTTTTGTATTCGGCTCATCGGGAGAAATCGGGCATATAGAGTCTCCTAGCGCCAAAATTCCGCACTACAGGAAATTGTATATCGTATATTGCTATACAAAATTCTCGGGCCTGGAAGTTGAGACTACAGTGGGTATAGCGGGCCTGTAATGCATGATTTCAGCCGAACCGACGAGCGAAAACTGATTCAGATCGCTTTCCAAACGGGCATTCTTGTTACACTTCCAAGCATATGAACGAATTTTCGCGACTACCAGCAGTGTAGCCACTCAGACGGAGCGCTAACCCGAATAAAGTACCTCACTATCCGATTCCTGTCTCCTTCTTCAGCAGCGTCAGCGTATTATCGGCCGTCACGATCGGTGCGTGTTCGTACTCATCAGTCAATTCGACCTGCACGAGCAGGTCTATCGCTCGCCAAATCGAGTACAGCAGACACGCGAACACGAAGTAGAAGAACCGTAGCCCAAAATCCTTCGAGGTTGTCGCGGCCATGAATCGCTTGATCGACTTGTAGCCACTCTCGATCTCCCACCGATAGCCGTACTCAGTAAGAATCCCACTACCGCGATTCGTCATAAACACCGAGTACTGCCGGTGATCATCGTGCTCAGTGTTCTCTTTCCGCCGGTAGATCAGCGTCGTTCCGTGCCATTCATTCTTGCCGAGATGGAGTTTGCGGTCGGTCTCGTACCGGTCTTGATCGCGCTGAAGCAACCGCTTGGCCTGGGCTTTCTCACTCGTCTGCATCCGTTTCGGAACGACGTACGACAGTCCCCGTTGGCTGATCATCTCCAAGACGTGCTGACTATCGAATTCTCGGTCCATCAGCACGTTATCGACGTGAACGAGGTCCTCAGCGGAGTCAAGCAGGTCCTTGACGATCTCCTTGCGTGACTCGCCTCGTCGAACTGGATGGGCATCAAGGACGAGCGGGACAGCGTTACCGACCAGCTGGACTGTCGCCCACTGGTAGGCGTATTCGTCGTTCTTCTCCTTCGTCCCGATAATCTCGTCCTCGTGGCCGGTGCGGTCGCCCGTAAAGGGGTCGTCCTCGGTGATGTCGATGGCGACGATGCCTGCGCGGAAGAACTCCTCCGTCCCCGCGAGTTCGTTGATGAGTTGCCGGATTGCCTGTCGGTACATCTCGCGGAGCTGCTCGATGGAGAGATCGCGAATCTGGTCGCGATGGCCGTGTCCAAGTGGTGTTCGATCACGCGTCGACTCGTGGATGAAGCTGCGAGCGCCCTCGTTGACAGCTAAGTTCTCGCGGAGCCCGAGATAGGTCTGTAGGCCCCAGTAGGCGTTTTCGGGAATCTCACAGCCCTCGCCACGATTGAGCGAGAACGCGGGGAACACGACGCGACTGACGTGGTCGGTGATCTTCCCTGCCTCGTCGAGGATGGCCTGGTCGTCAGGGTCCGATTCAGTAGCGTCGTGGCCTCGATCCGGAAGGTTTCGTTCTGGGTCGCGTGGTACAGCAACATCCGCATTTTGTGCTTTGACGAGGATCGTTCGAGCTGCTTTCTGGATCGTCTCGCGGAGATCCCGCGTGAAGCGCTCGTTCCATGTGCGCCACAGTGTCGATTGATCGGGCGCCGTCTCCAACTCAAGGCGTTCGCAGAGTGCGGGGTGGCTATCGAGGTACTCGACGAGAGATGTTTCGTGCTGCCATCCGTGGAGTTCTTTCAGCACGAACACGCGAAAGAGGGTATCCATCTCGTAGCGTGTGGAACTTCCGTAGCAGTCGTGGGCCTCGAAGCGGAAGTAGGCCAAAGGAATCGAGCAGACCAACTGTTCGAGTGAGTCATGATCAGGGTGCGTAAACCAGGCACTCGAGACGACTCGAACGTCCGATTCTAACCCGGCGAGCGAGGTTCGATCGTACAGCGGCGTCGAGTCATATGTGGGCCACTCGACGTGCTGGTGGTGTGCGATTCGTCGAAAGACACTGCATGGAGACTCGCGAGTCGCGACCACTACGAATAGATAGCCAGGACATGCCCAAGAGTCCGTCTAACTGACCTGTATAGTGGTTTCAGTAGCTCTATTGGATTTCTCAGTCGCGAACAGGACTGATGCAGCTAATCGTTAGATGTAGAGTGAGATGTAACAGAGTGGGTTCTAGATATAGCTTCCAGAATGTCTATATGATTCGGGTGGGTGGATTTCTGTATGCCCTCCCGCCGTTCGTTCCTCGCCACTAGTGGTACGCTCTTGGCAGGTGTTCTCGCTGGCTGCTCGGGAACAATTCTTTCACAATCGCCAGATGGGACGCAATGGACCGCATCAGTTCCCGAACCAACATCACTGTCACCACCCTGTGTAACGAACGGATGGCTTGCAGTTGGTGGGTATCATAGCAGTCAATCTGGGAATAGCCAGCTCGCAGTTTTTGATGCAACAGACGGGGCACGACAATGGGATATTGATCTAGAACGAATAACTGGCCTTACTGCTTCAGATGGCCGCATCTACGCCGGCGAGAGAGGCGCCCCCCGTGGTGCACAAGCACAAATCTACGCGTTCGATGCATCGAGTGGTGAGCAATTGTGGACACAGGCCGTGAATAACCTCGCTTCAGCGCTCACTGTTTCGGATGAAACCCTCTACGCGGCGAACGGCTCCCTTGCAGCACTTGAGACGAGTGACGGAACACTTCGCTGGGAGCAGTCGTCGATCGATGGAATCGACTTCACTGTGATTGCCGCACCAGACGATCAACTTGCAGCTGATGATACGGCGGTCTACTTCGGCAACCAAGGAGGCGTCGTCGCACTCTCACCCAGTAACGGAACACTTCTGTGGGCGTGGCAGCCGGAAAACTGGCCGTCAACAACTGTCGGCCCTCTTCCTGTCGATACTCATGTCTATGTTGGAGCAGACGGTAACGTCGCCGCACTTGATCGGACAACCGGCCAGCTCCAGTGGCGATCGTCATTTGGAATGGATGCCCGAGTCCAAGGGTTCCACAAAACTGAATCGTCTCTTTTAGTTGCAGAGTCGACAGCGCAAGCACCTTCTGGAACTTTTGGGACATTATATGAGCTCTCACTTCAGAACGGCACGGAACGCTATGAGAGACGCTTTGAGACGCCCGTAACACAAACAACTTCGACCTTGGACAGGTTCATTGTCGGAACAGATGCCGGACGGGTCACGTGGGTCGATAGACTCTCTTCATTTGAGCAAGCTCAGACGACGATTTCCAGTGAGACATTTCTCCTCGGTGCCGGTGACGAACAAGTGTTTGCACAAACAACCAACGGTACTCTATACGCTCTCACTCAGCCATCATAACGCGAGATACTACAGTAACAGACAACAGCGTTAGCAAGCCTTCATCCTCGGGTCAAGCCCCGAGGCACTCGTCCTGCTATGCCTGTAGATTCCGGTTGGTCTCGTACAGATCAGCTACTGCAACTCTTCGGCGAGGGCAGCGACCGCTTCGTCGACAAGCTCGCTCTCCACCTGTCCTTGCCAGAAGTCGATATCCTCGTGGTCGATCGATTGGACGCCCCATGGGACGATTCGACTCTCGTCGGGCGTCCCACCACGCAGCCATTTCTCTTCGGGGATGTCGATCAGGCCGTCCATCCAGGATTTCGACGTCAACGTGAGCGCAATATACTGCTCGCCGTGGAACGGACGGCCTTCATGATTAGAGAGAATGAGCCAGGGCCGAGCATCTTCCTCGCCTTTGAACGGATCATCCCCGTAGACGACGTCGCCACGCTCGAAAATCGGTCTCTTTTCGTCGGTCACTGTTCGTCCTCGACGCTCGGATGCGGTTCCTCGGGTGCGTGTTCGCGCCACGACTCCTTGTCCTCTGTACCGAGTCGCTGGTTGAACAGGGCGGTCGCTCGTTCGTACCCGTTGTATCCGTCGAGTCGCTCTGTGTCGTCGGTCACGGCCCAGTACGTCGCTTTGTGTTCGACGAGATCGCGGTCCTTCAGTCTCGAGAGCGCGGTGCTGACCGCGCCCTCATCGAGACCGATCTGAGAGGCGATTTCGCGGGCCTTGAACGCGCGATCATCGTTGGCGGCAAGAAATCCGAGGACCTGATCCGGGACGGAAAGTTCCTCGAGTTCGTCCTCGCTCGTGTTCTCGAAGGTATCCCGGTCGATTGACATCGTTGAATGGAGGTACGTCATCCACTGCAAAGAGTGTTAGGTGTGAAAGCTACGAAAATCCCGAAGGAGTTACTTCGACTATGGCTACAAAGCCGATCGGAGCCGTATGCATTGAGACAGCCAGTCTCAACTACTGCTCTCACCGAGCGAGGCGTCCGCGACGTCGTGAAACGCACCGCCGAGCGTGCGGCCGACGAGACCAGCGACGACGACTACCAGTACGTGAGTTCCCACGACCTCCGGCGGCGCTTCGCGCAGCGCCTTCTCGTCGACCGGCAGATGAATCCTCGGGTCGTGATGGCTGTCGGTGGCTGGGACTCCTTCCAGGCCATCGAACCATACCTGAACGCGCCAACGGCCGAGGTCGTCAACGATGCCTTCGAGGAGGCAGGGCTTGCATGACTGAGGACGACATCGATCCCGAGAACCCGCGACCAGCGGGGCACTACCCGCGGTTTGCAGACAACGAGTGGCATTACGTTTCGGACGACCTTGCGCAGACAATTTCGCTGGGGCCGGGAGGTAACGGTGAAGAGGGCCAAGATTGGGTACTCACGTACACGCCGGAGAAACCAGACGAGAATGACCGCGAGAAAGTCCTTGTCCGGCTGACGCCACGCTCGCTCCACGAGCTCTACGTCGAGACAAAGAACCTCTCACCGAACGCCCGGCAGGCTGGGCATACAGGTGAGTGCGACCTCTGCGGTGAATCCGTCCCGCTCGAGAATGCTGTCCCGAACCCCAGGAGCAAGCCGGCACACAAACAGTGTTACGTCGACGCCTACGGCGGGCCAGAGTGGCTCCAGGACTACTAACCCATGCATCAAAAAGGCCACTACGGCGCGGCGTTGGTCGCCTACGCGCCCATTGTGTTCATCCTGACTGCGCTCGGCTACACCACGCTCGGAGTGCTCGGTGGTGCTGTCGTTGTTGGCGGGGCCATGCTTCCCGACGTCGATCAACGAATCCCCGGCGTGAAACACCGAGGACCGACACATACCGTGTGGTTCGCGCTCGCTGTCGGCACGGTCGTCGGTGTCGGTGGCCTACTACTGGGGGCGTCCCGTGGGGTGCTGGCCGCACTCGGGACGGGACTGTTCGGCGCCGTCGTCGGGACCCTCACCGTGGTGGCTCACATCCTCGCCGACGTACTCACACCGACCGGTGTCCGTCCGTTCGCGCCCGTGCGTGGCGAGAAGTACACGCTCGACGTCGTCACGGCTGCGAACCCGATAGCGAACTACGCCCTGCTCGTGATCGGCGCCGTGGTCGCCGGTGTGGCGGTTGCCGGCGGGCTCGCGCTCAGTACTTAACCAACATACGGCCCAGAAGACCGGCAGTTGTTGGTTAAGACTGTGGACAGGAGCAGGCGTACGCCATCGTCGCTGCTGGGCTGACGCCTACGGTCCCCCCGATGGTTCACTGACCACACGTAGCGAAAATCGGTGAACTGAAGAATACGCCGGCGAGAGAAGCGGTTTCCCGGGCACGAGGGTAAGAGTTGAACCAGAGAGAACCAGGTTCCAGAGCACGCTATGGGAGCAAATCACGGAGATCGTCCTCGTCGAGCGCATCGTGATCCGTGAAGTATTGCTCAACATCGGACACCTGCTCCAGCGCAGTGACCTCCTCAGCTTTCGCCTCTGCACTTGGGCTGTACGCTGCCAGCGCCTTGTGAGGGTAGTCGTGGTACGGATCGATGAAGAAGAGATAGATGACATGATACTCCGTGTCTCCACGTGGGATTTCGTCAACGACCTTGGTGTACAATCGGCCCTGATCACCGACGGTGATGATATCGAGGTTGGCGATACGCTCATAGATGAACGAGCTGGGTGGCGCCTCGCTCGTGACGATGTTCAGGAGCCGGGTGATGACTTCTTCCTGTTCCGAGGCATCGAGTGCAGCAAAATCTGCAGCGGCTTCTCCAGCAAAGATGACCCTCGTCTCTTCGTCCGACAGTGATACGTAGCTCACATCTGCCTCAAGAAAAGCCGGTTAGTACTTCAGCAGAGACTCGAGGTCTTCTTTGCTCGCTGTATTCCCGTCAGCGATATCCTCAATGCCGCGAAGAACGCCCTCAGGAACTTCAGGCCGATCTCCGTCCTCGGCGTCGCCCTCGCGGTCGTCGCCAGCGGGGTGGAGACTCATTGATGAAATATCGGTGCTCCTCTGTAATAAGCCTGTGGACGGCTACGCGGAAGTTGGTGATTCAGACCGATTACCACTGTTGTGATATATCTCCCTCTGACGATGAGCGTGGTCTTCTATACACTTGGGTGATTATGGAGAGCCAACAATGGCGGCTGACGATGTTGAGACGCTCCGACTTCTCTGTATGGGAGACAACCACGGGGACGTTGACTCTCTGGAACGGGTCGTCGACGGAACTGAAGGCGAAGAATTCGACTTCGTCATTCACGTCGGCGATATCACGAATGCGTGGTTCGATGGCGTCGACGAAGGCCGGGAACAGCTCGATGCGGTCACCCCGTATTTCGAGACGCTCCACGAGCGCGGAGAATTTCTCTATATCTGGGGGAATCGAGACGGAGCAATCGGCCCGGAACAGCCATTCCAGGCCTACGACCTCCCGGGGACGTTCATCCCCGAAGATGACACAATTACCGTTGCTGGAGAGACGTTCACACAAAATCCCGAGTTAGTCGAGGACGAGACAATCCTCGTGAACCACTACTGGCACCCCGAGTTGCTGGAACACTTTGCGGGGAAGGCCTACTTCTCTGGTCATATACACACCGGCCGGTACAAGAACAAGGCTCTCAACACCGCATTCCTCTACCGGACGGCTGATCATGGCGCGGATGCTCTTTTCGGCGCGTACTTCGTTGTCGAGATTGCATCTGACGGTACGTGGCAGGTCGATTTCCGAAATATCGGGCAGGTTCGGAAAGGGATCTGTCCCAGGCATCAGGCACTCGGTGTGCAGTTCGTCCCGGACTACTGGCGACAGGACTGTCAGTTCTGCTACGACGAAGACGATTTCTACAGTGAGGTGGTTCGCACAGCACTCTACGGACTGGGAACAGTACAAGAGGAAGCCGAGATTGACGAAGTTGTTGAGTCTGCAACGTCAACGTTCGGAGCTACGCCACCGTCTTTTGAATCGAGACTGCGAGAATTCCTCGAAGAGCGGACAGAAGATCATCGATAGCGACCACTGTGAGACGAGAAACAGAATCTATGCCGGTTCCTCTCGGAACCGTTCGATTGGGACATCGGTGACGTCGTCGTAATCATCATCGGCACCGACCAGGAGCATCCCGTCGACGTGTGCTGCGGTCCCGAGTGCGAAGGCATCGCCAAGCGCCGGCGAGTAGCGGAATTTGAAGTCAGCTGCTGACGCCCAGGTCTGTTCGGTGTCGACGCGACGGATGCCGCTTTCCTCGAGGACGTCGACGACAGCATCAGCGCGCTCCTCGCCGTCAATCGCACGGACGATATAGTGGACCTCGGCGAGGTTGATCGCCGAGATGTAGCCGTCTGCTGCGCCTTCAACGGCGTCGACGTACGTTTCGACGGTGTCGCTCCCCGGTTCGTTACAGAAGTAGGCGATGAGTGGTTCGGCGTCGAAGACGATCGTTTCGGGAATCTCTGCCCCGTCCGTCATGCGTCAGCCTCGTCGTCGCCGGCGTAGCGCTGCCGCAACTCCTCTTCACTGGCTTTGTCCGCTGCACGTTCCTTCCGTAGGCGCTCGGTTGCCGAGCGCCCCTGCTCGTCGGTTTTCCCTTTCAGAATCCCACGCAAATCCGTCACTGAGTGGATGGGGCGAACGACGATGTCACCCTCCTCGGTCCGGACGAACTTCACACGACCGGGCGTGTCGATACCCAACTCCTCACGGAACTCCTTCGGGATGGTGGCTTGCCCGCGCGACGATACGGACACAACTTTTTCAGACTCTGTCTTACTCATACTATTCTCTATCATTACTTTAGTCCAGTCATACAAAAGACTAGCGCTGGGTTGGGTAGTTAGCGAATCAACTCAGTCATTGGTTTCAACACCAGGTGGAGTATCGCCTTAACCAACAAGTCCGATTATACCGGCCGTTGTTGGTTAATAGAGTCACGCTCCGGTTGTATTCGAAGCACTCGATCTACAGTATCTGTGTTACTCGCAGCTCGACTGTGGGCGTAATAATTAAGGTGGAATCCAATGTGGGAATAGACGTTACCAATGTGGTCCCCACGAACTGCAGTCCAGCGATTTTTCACAGACCAATGTGCAGCTTTGGCTTGCCCTCTACCGCCACACACCGACCTTCCGCATCCACCGACTGCCGATTTCCCCATCGCATCGCTCACACCAACCACGGCGAGTCTCGCTCGGAGCGTCTGAAATGGGTGGGCGCGACACGCAAATCACGGTGTACGTCACTGACGAACGCAAGGCCGAACTCAAACAGCGCGCCGCTGAGGAAGACACCTCCATGTCCGGGGTCATCAACGACATGATCGACCGCCAGCTCCAGCAGGACGCCCAAGACGCGATTGCCTCAGAAGCGCGCGCTGAAGAACGCATTCAAGAACTCATCTCAGTCGGCACCGAGCAAATGGTCGAGACCGCCAAGGAAATCCGCGATATGAATGCGAAGTTCGGCGCCTACACAATCGCCAACTTCGAACTGATGAAACAGGATCGGTCAGATCACGTCCGGCAAGAGGCACTCGATACTGGGGCTCGCCGGATGCGCCAAGATCTCGAGACGAGTATCCAAGAAGTGGGTGAGGACACGTCGGCCACGAAGGCGAGTGCTGAAACCACGACCGAGTCGTCCACAACGCAGCATCCCACCAACGATGAAGAGCCCGACTCGCCTGACGCGGCCACCGACGACACGCCGGACGACGTCGACGAGACGACAGACGGCTCCGGCGATGCTGAAAGCGATGAGGACGATGGCAGCGATCTCTTCGATAAGCTTCGGAGTGATCGCGAATGAAGGTCTTCACGGACACTAACTACCGCGAGCACGGTGCGCGGAACCTCGTCGAGTATCTGGATAAGGAGAAGGGGCTTGAGAACCGCGCTGGCGAGGAGATGTCCGACGAGGAGATCGAGGCGTTCATCGAGAAGTCCGAAGAATACGAGTTCGAGCGAGAGGTCATCATCTCGCCGCAGAACGGCACCGACCTCTCTGACGACCAATTCAGTCTGTACACTCGGCAGGTGATGAGCGAGTTTTGCAAGGACCGCAATACAGCGACGTACTGTTATGCAATCCATCGCGATACTGATCATCCACACGCCCAAGTTGCACTGACGGGGACGAAACGCGACCTCTGGATGGACAAAGAGGACTGTGAACAACTCCGCGAGCGCGCCCAAGAGCAGTTCCACGACCAGCATCGCGAACTCACCAAGGAGCTCTCGCACCAGTTCGAACAGACGTTGCAGCACGAGACCACACACGAACTGGAGACAGAATCCGATCGGGACCTGGACCACGAACAAGACTCCGGACCAGAGCCCGAGCAGGCACAAGCACAGGGGCCTGACTCGTGAGCGCCCGTACTGATTCCGAGTCCCAGAGCAAGGACTACCGGCAAGAAGACGAGGTTGAGATCTTCTTCCAGATCGCGGCCGTGATGACGGCTGCACTGCTGTTGCCCTGGGTGTATGCCATCCTCGAGCGCGCGAATTTCCACGACTTCAAATTCGATGGGTTACATCGGAGTCGCGCACTCTGGCTCGTCCCTCTGTTCTATCTGGTGGCCGCAGTCGGCACTGTCCTACTGTTTCCAGCGCACCTCCAGCTGTTCTGGGCGTTTCACGTCCTGCTGCTCGCACAGATCGCTGAAGTCTTCCTGCATCAGGCCGGCTATCTGACCGCCATGTCGCTGCCGCTCATCGAGCAGTTCACGCCGCTCCGTGTGGGTGGCTTCGTCGTCGCACTCGGGAGCGCAGTGTATGCAGGCCAGCGACTGCGGACCTGGGATACGGAGCGTGAATTCCGTCGAATTATCGATGACGGGAACTATGTCCTCCCGTTTCGAAGCCTCTCTGCAGCGAGTGATCGTATGAGTCTCTCGCGATTTGTTCCGCTCCGCAAGGACCGGTCGATTCTCGTCCTCGGGGAAACGGGCGCCGGGAAGACGGAGACGATCAAGCTCCTCACCCACCAGATGCAGGCTGGAACTGACGATCCGTTCGTCGTCTTCGACTACAAAGGCGAATATCAGGAGAGCTTCGAACACGACCACGAGCACGAGGACATGATCTACCTCTCGTCGACGGACGCAACCGAATACTGGAATCTCTTCGCCGAAATCGAACGGGAAGCCGATATCGACGAAATCGGCCGCGCACTCTTCCCCCAGACAGATGGCGCGGAGTTCTTCAGCCAAGCTGGCCGCCAGCTGTTCGTTGCCGTCGTGACGTATCTTCATCGAGAAGCCCAGGCAAGCGATACGACACCGACGAACGCCGACCTCGTCGCGTTCGTCCAGTCGACGGATAAGCAAGAGATGCACGAGCGGCTCACAGACCATTCGGATCTCACCGCGGCGGCATCGGCAATCGATCCGGATTCGGAACGACAGGCGGCTGGCGTCTACGCGAACTTCCAGCAAGTCATCGCTGACCTGTTCCGCGGCGACTTCGCCGAGGCAGGTGAGTTCTCGATCCGAGAGTATATGCAGGATCCCCAGGGACGGACGTTGCTGTTGGATTTCCCGATTACGGAGGGCGACGCAGTCCAACCCGCGTTTCGGTTCTTCATCGACTGGGCGGCACGGTTTGCACTCGCAGACGATCAAGACACGTACTTCGTCCTCGACGAGTTCGCGCGCCTTCCCGGCCTCCGGAAGATTGGCGACCTGATCAACGCAGGCCGGGGCCGAAACACCCAACTCTTGCTCGGTGTGCAGTCGGTCGCACAACTCCACGACACCTATGGAAAAGACCGGGCGAACGCGCTGTTGAGTGGTCTTGTCCAATCAGTCATCATGCGCGTTGGCGATTCGGCGAGCGTCGAGTACGCCCAGTCACAGATCGGCCGCGAGGAACAGCGCCGGTCCGTCCCCGTCCACGACCGCGACGGCCGCTCGGTTGGCCGCCAGGAACTCCAGGACGAAACCCATCCGATCGTCGAAAGCGACCTCGAACGGCTCAACGACGGCGAGGCGATCGTCGTCGTCCCCGACGGCTGGCTGCGCGGCCTGATCGCCCGCTTTGAGACTGTGCAAACCGAACTTGAGCGAGCACTGAAGCGTGGGACGGAGTAATCCGAAGTAGAGGGGTACTGGACTCAAAATCTCAATCTCCTGAACAGGGCGTACAACAGTCATTCAGATATCGTCCCCGAGGTTGTGGCTGCCGGCCGACCGGAGGGAGGCCGGGAGCGGAGGGTGGGGAGGCGGGGCGGTCTCGGGCAGCTTCGAAGAATGAGATCTAATCGACAGTCGGGGGAGCTCCACCCGTCTGGATACCGATCACGTCGTACCATCGCGTCGACGTCTCCCCTGCTACTGTGTCAGCTGGTCGGATGCCCTTCCTCAGCACTCTTAACCAACAGGAGCGGGGATAATAGGTAGGATGTTGGTTAACGCTCTGGATCAGTGATCCGCAGCTCGCCATCGACCGCGTAGAGCCAGCCGGAGTCAAGCAGCCGTTCGATAGCGTACTCCGCGTCAGCCGGTTCAGCTGGGAATTCCTCAGCGGCGAGCAGGAGGCTCTGGGCCTGGTCGTGCGAGAGCTCCGTCTGCTGATCCGGCGTCCCCGATACGAGGATCTGGTAGGCATCCTCGATCCAATCAGGCAGCGACCGGGGTTCGTTTGACCACATCGTCGGTTCTCAGGTGCCTAGTGCTTCGTGTCACAGTCAATTAAAATCCACTAACACAGGCCCTTGAAATCCTATTAGTTCGACAACCTCGTCACTGAAAAAGCCATTAGGTAGGTATGCGAACTGACCGCTGAGCTTCCTACCAGTTTCAGATGGTGTTCTCGCTACCGTGCAAGATACAAGGCGCAAGTCCCGCAAACGGGCGCGACGGTGTCAGCACGGGTTGAAACTCGAGACCGAAACATCAGTCTCTCCGGTGTATTATCAACTCGAAACACGACAGCACGGGAGCTCATATAGTCAAATTATAAATATATTTATCTAATTGATTCCTTCTCTTCGGCTTCCCGAGGGAGTCCGAAGTCATCAATCCACTCCCGGAGTTCTTGGCTATTCTCCATCTTGTCCAGTGCGGCGCGACTGAACTCGTCGGTCGTTGCTGAGCCGAGTCCCAAGAAGGCCATGACGGCGAAGAAGTCAAGGTCGAAAACGACTCTGAATGAGTACCCGATTCGTTCCTCGTTCGTCAGGAAGTTTCGAGCCACCCCGCCCATCTCGTGAGCGAACGAAAGGGCAAGCGAGTATCGGGACCAACGATCCCACTCGCGCTGATCCTTCTGGACGAGCATGTAGTTCATCACCCGATCGGCGAACGATTCGCCATGAGTAACCTCCTCAAGCGCGAGTGACTCCACTTCTACCAGCTCGTCATCGTCCGAGACTACCTCCACGATCTCCTCCTCAACCTTGTCGAAATAGTACGCCCGGCCATCGTCCGTCACGCCCAGCAAAAGCCACGCGTAGTACTCATTCTCCTGGTCGAGTTTGCCGGCTTGTTCGGGGAAGCTCTCGAGGTCCGATTCGGTCACCTCATCATGGAAGATCCAGGACTCCCGTTTTTGTCGTACCGCTCGGAGCTCCGCCCGACCCTTGTCGGTGATTTCGTAGAGTCCACGTGTGATCTGCTCGATGTACCCGCTTCGACCGAGGCGGACGAGAACTGTGTTCACGTCCCCTTTGTCTAATGCGGTTCGTTCGCGAACTAGGAGAGGGTTCACCCTGCCCTCCCGCATCGTCCGAAGAACCTCGTAATCACGCTCGTTGAGCGTCGCCATTTCTGGCTCTTCCTTACTCATACAGGCTACGTATGTATTTGGACTCCATAAGACTTTCTACGAACTTACAAAGTAAGAGTTTGTGGATAGCGACACGAGTAGAGAAATGGAAGCGCGGCACCTGGGTTGAGAATCGACCGGGTAAGGTCGGGTGCTTGAAACGATGCAGCCGGAATTACGACGAGTCCTGGACTGGCTCGGGGATGCCGACCGCGCTGAACCGGACGTCGACGGCTCCACAGCCAGCGCAATCGTCGACGAACGCACAGACCTTCAGCGAGGTCTCTAACTCTCGGATGCTGCCACACACCGAACACTCGTACGAGGTCCGATATCGAACCGGTATTCGGCTATCTCTTCCTTGCGTGTGGGGCACTGCCGTCGACGATGGCTTTTGGCGATGTCCGGATGCCGTCTCCGCTTGGCCAGGATCGTGCTGATCGAGTGAACCGTGCCACACCCCGTCGGGGAGACTGTCGTAGAGTCGGGCAGGGTCGCTGTCAGTGTCGTCGACGGGGACAGCGTCAGTTGGTCGTGTCGGGTCCGCTGACGCCTCGTGTGTTGTTGACCCGGAATCGTCGACACCAGCAGAATGGTCAGTCGGTGGGAAAGCTGTCGTCGACGCGCTGATTGCGACGTACTCCGTGCTGTCGTGGAGTTCGCCATCGATTGCAGCGGCGAGTTCAGCGAGGGGATTCGCGATCTGTGGGTCGTTGTGGTTCTCTACACCTGTCTCGAACAACCAGTCGCGAAAAGCGGTTGCTGTCTCAACGTCGAGCGTAAACGATGGGGTTGGTGACATCAGTGACTCGCTCCATCCCCCTTGGGAACGACAAACCAGCGCTCACCCGCTATCCATCAACCGACGAGTGACAGTAGTGGTAGTGAGGTTGTAGGATGCCGTTGAATGGGCGTACAGCTGTTTGTTTCAGGATATCAGAGTCGAACCTACCGCTACGTGGGTGCGCAGATTCAGCACAGTGCTCACGACAACGGTAGCAATACAGACTGGTGTATTACGCGATTTGTCTGGGGGTGATTGTGTATCCTCCAGCTATCAAAATTCTCGATTCCCAAGCACAAAACCAAGTAGCACCATGAGAAGTGTCCCGAGGAAGGCCTCAATGCCAGAGAAGTAACGGGCAAGTTCGGAACTTGGAGGAATCGTTCCAAACCCTACTGTTGTAAACGTGATAATGCTGAAATAGACGCTTTCGGGAATGGCTTCTATGAACCGAGGAATTAACTCACTAATCGGGGTGTAGATCCAGAGATTGTGAGTACCGACATCAAGGAAAGGGTAGATGCCAGTCGATAAAAGAAGCACCGCGGCGATGTTCCTGGAGACTCTCCGGATACTCGTTCCATACCCAGTCCCCTGCCAAGAGATCCATGATGCGAAAGCAGTGTAGTAATCTCCAGCAGCGGCGGCCTCTTTTCTTCTCGCTCTCCGTTGGGCAATGTAGTGACGCCGCGCTTTTGCAGAAAATCCATTCTCGGCAAACATTATTTTGAGATCATGGTGTGAACGTGCATCCTTGTTCCACTGTCCCGCTTTCTCATCAGATCCTTCTGCGTCCTTGGCTTGATCCTCATATAGAAGAGTCGTACCGAACGAAGTCCCTTGATCGATCTCAATACGGGAAAGATCCAAGCCAAAGAAGTCAGCTTTCGAGAGATCAGCTCCATGGAACACGGTATCTGAGATAGTGACGTCTGTCATGTCCGTTCCCGACAACACCACGTTTGAAAAATCGGCGTTAGATAGATCGGCGTCCTTCAAATCTGCTGATGGGAGATCTGCGGTAGAAAAATCTGTTCCCTGGAAATTCGCGTGTGGCATTTCGGCTTCAGATAGATCTGCACCTTGGAAATTGGATTCGGAAAATTTAGATCGGTTGAGATATGCGTTTTGGAGTTCAGCCTGCCAAAACTCTGTCTCTGGGGAATCAATAAGGCCGTGGTTAGCAAAACGAAAAATTGCCTTGTTGAGGGTAGCACCCCAGAAGAACGTATGTTCCAAATGAGCGCGGGTGAAGTTTGTTCCGACCATTTCCGCGTTGTTGAAATGTGTATATGCGAGATTGGCAAACCGAAGATCAGCTCCGGTGAAATCCGCGTCACGTAGTTCTGACCGTTCTAAATCGGCCCCAATAAGCCTTACACCACTAAATGAGAGTTGGTCGTTGAGATCGATATGACGGAGGACGGCCCCATGTAGGGATTTCGTTTCATTATCAAGCGAATCCTTGAGTTCATCTATCGGTTTATTTTCTACATCAGCATGCCAGATACAGCGTCCATCCTTCCATACTTCTCGCCAGCAGCTGGTGACTCGCTTGTCCTCATACCAAGCCTCTTTGCCTCCTATGACGCCCTCATCGGTTACTTTTGAAGGTTCCAGAGTGAAACCGCATCGGTCGTCCGGCAGGTCGGAAGTCATATCTCACCAATGTGGGGTCGAATTGTTAGATATAGCGACTCAATAACCTACTTATTGAAACGTGATTCCAGTCTATGCAAGCGTTGATTGGCGGATCTTATGAATGAATGCTCTGTGAGACGCACGCTCTGTATTAACCGATGCAGGCGTAGAAAAGAATCGGTATTAGAATCACAGTATGCTGCTATCAGGTTGTGGCTGCCGGCCGACCGGAGGGAGGCCGGGAGCGGAGGGTGGGGAGGTGGGGCGTCCACTGGGCGGTGGTCGCAAGAAAAAACGAGGGAGGAGTTCGCTCAGTGCAGGGTGTCCGGCTCCTGGTCGAGGATAACACCCGGGTCTTTGGTTCCGTGTCGGGCCTCGTAGGCGTCGACGAGCTCGCAGTTGTACCGACTGATCCGGCTCATCGATGTCTCTAGGACCGTACTGGTCGCCTCCGCGACCTGCCCCTGGGTGAGATGCTTCTGGGGCGTCAACCGATCCGCACCATAGAGTGCCGCCGCCGCGATAGTGAGCCGCGACGTCCCCGGCCCGACCGGCTCTTGATCGCCCAGCTTCATGAGGTGGTGTGCCAGCCGCCACGTCCGCACGGCTGCACTCGCCGGAATGGCGTCGTCATCGAGTGCGTCCACGACCGCCATCACCGCGTTCGGTCGGGTAACGGGGACAGTGTCGACCCCGAGTTCACACCGAATCTTCCGCGCCGCAGCACACACCCGCTCGTGAGGTGCCTTCGTGTAGGTCGCCACGTCGACGTCGATTGCCTCGCGCTCAATCCGCGACTCGCGCGCTGCGAGGAGCATGGCCCCGCCCGCGAGTGCCTCCCAGGCCATCCGCCCGCCGGCCAACCGCGCCTCTGAGGCGCGTCGGAGGTATCGTGCCGCCGTCTTGACGACGTGCCCCGGCATCCCCAGGTTTCCGCCGATCATCTCGATATCGCGCAGCCCCTCGTTGAGCCGCTTCGTCCGCTTGCGACCCTCACCGAACTGGTAGCGCTTGTGCCACTTCCGGAGACGCTGAAACTTCTTCCACTGCTTGTTACTGAGCGGATTTCCGTGTCCGTCAGTACTCTTCGTTATCTTCGTGTGGAGGCCCTTGTCCGTCCGCAGCGGGTCCACCGTCTCGATGCTCTGCTCAGCGTTCCCGACCATCCCCAGATCGCCCAGCGTCGGGCTCCGATCGACCCACTCGGCCGCGACGACCAGGCCACAGTCCGTACAGAACGACTCCTCATCGTGGGTCACAACTCGTCCCTCACACTCCGGGCACGCCGACCGGGTCGCTGGCTCTCGCTCGACTGTCGCCTCGAGGCCGTCCAGCTTGGTGGTTGAATACTGTTCGTCCGAAACCGTCTTTTCGCTCGCGTTGGTACTCGACATTGGTCTTAGACCTGAAGGCGCTCACGCGCCCGACACCGCGATGCTGCTACATCGCGGATTTCCTCGACGACAACCCGACAGACTCGTCTGCGCGCTCTCGCTCGCGCCTTCGCGAGCGCCCTGTGGGCGCGAGCGAGAGCGCGCCCGAGGCGGACGACCATCCAGCACCGCGCGCCGACCCGCCCGGAGCGAGCGGCCAGCGCATTCCCCGTTCGCCGCGACGCAACCACGTCCGTCGCGGTCGGCTCTGCCGAGGTCCATAGGACCC
>NZ_BBJO01000039.1 GCF_000739575.1 Halobellus rufus
CGTTTGGGCGTTCCGACGCCTCTACGAGTACGTCTCCTACAAAGCCCCTGAACAGGGGGTCTCCGTAGAGCAAGTCGAGCCGAACCACACGTCCCAACGCTGTTCTCGAACAGACTGTGGGTTCACGCACGAGAACAACCGTCAGGGAGAACACTTCGAGTGCCAGAAGTGTGGTTATGAAGTGAACGCGGACTACAACGGCGCGAAGAACATTGGCGTGCGATACGCCCGGAAGCGAACACACAGACTCCGTTCCTCGCCCAAGTCGGGGAGCGGAGACGCACTAGTAGACGTGCGTGTGAATGGTGGGACGTTGAACGGTGAGAGTCACCAGCCTATTGCTGGCGACTAATTGCCGGGAGTCCACATCAAAGCCCCATCACCAGAAATCGAAGATTTCTGGTTAGCAGTCAGAAGCTCCGCTTCTGACGACACCCTCAAGGACCGAGGCGCGTATGCGCCGAGGGAGTAGGGTGGGGTAGTTTACTCGTGAGGTTCCACCTGCATATCCATCAGTTAGCCCGTTCCAGTGCCTCGATTGTTTCTTCAGCGAGGGTTACCACAAGTTCATCTGCTGGTTGCTCTTTCTGGGTTAATCCTGCGCTCTGTCCTGCATAAAGCGGCAATTCTTCGACGGCCCCATCTATACTAGGGACTGCAAGCGAATCTTCATACCGACGTATCGGTGTGCCATCATCCGTTTCTGCGACAATCTCACCCTCTCCCGGGCGATCGGCTTCTGGCTGTCCTGCCGCTTTCCAGTCCGCGACAGTCGCGTTTTCAAGTACTCGATGCGGCACATCCGGCCAGCCTTCGTCGAAGAGAGACGAGTAGACCGTTTCGGTCTCATCCGCTTCGAGTACCCGCTGTCGATATAGTCGGTGGACGTGGGCTTCCTCCGTTGCGAGAAACCGCGTGCCGAGCCACGCACCAGCGGCCCCGAGCGTGAGTACAGCGGCAATCCCACGCCCGTCTGCGATTCCGCCAGCCGCAATAACTGGTGTGTCAGGAACTGCATCAACTATACGTGGCACCAGTGGCAGTGTTGCAACCGTACTCTGCACGTGACCACCTGCTTCCCACCCCTGTGCAACGAGAATATCGACACCCGCATCAACGGCGGCTTTCGCCTCTGACGCATTCCCTACCGTCTGAAGAATAGTCCCGTCGTGCGAGTGTATTTGCTCAATATAGGGCGCGGCATCCCCGAATGAAAAGGAGAAGACATCAATTCCTTCGTCAAGACAGACCTGAACGTGTCTTTCCGTCGGAATGTCTTTTGCGTCTGAATCCGCAACAATGTTCACCCCGAAAATACCATCCGTTCTGTGCTTCGTATCGGTGAGAATCTTGCGAGTCGCCTCTTCGTCTCGCCATGTGACAGCGAGCATTCCGAGTGCGCCAGCGTCAGCGACAGTAGCTGCCAGTGCGGGGCAGGTCGCGCTTCCAATCGGCGCTTGAACGATGGGAACGTCAAGACCGAGAGCATCAGTGAAAGCCGTGGTCAGTTGTGACATCGTGAATCAGTTAGAGATCTAATAGAAGAATTTTTGATTCTGTTGATACGTGAACACTCTGTCCTGATCGATTTCCTGTAGGTGTGGGAAACTCTTTTTAAGCGATTTCACACTTGAAGCAAAGAGATCCGGATAGGACACGCCACCTCGTGTCCGACCGGGCAATCGGTTATCAGTTCCGTCCTTTCGTGTCGTGGCTGCGATCGTCAGCATCACCAACCTTGCTTGGACACCCCAGATGGCGAGAAGTGGGAGCTACCTGCAGGGTGAAATTATTTAATGATCGAAGCAAATTACAGAAGCGGGCACGACACCCGTGTCCGACCCGAGCAATCGGCCCCCGACGCCGTTTGCTTGGATTCGTGGCCGCGAAGGCATCATCACGAGCCATATCGGGCTCCGTTCATCACCACAGTGGGCTCGTAACTTGCGGCCACGACCGGCCTGACTTCAGATAGTACACCGATTCATCTGAAGAGTCTGCGTTCGAATTGTTGAGGTGGGCATCGACAGACCGATTCACATTGAGCTATAAGAGCACGTCAGTGTGAGCTCTGAGGACACCCACTCGCTGACGGAACACGAGGTTGTTGAGTCGTTAGAACGGCTTGGTCTCTCGAACTATGCTGCGCAGGTGTTCGTTGCACTGCAGTTGTTCGGCCCAGGAACGACGAAGCAACTCACAGAAGAAACGGCCGTCCCCCGATCACAAGTGTATGGCGCAGCTGAAGAGTTGATCAATCGCGGTCTCGTGGAGTTACAACAATCAACACCGAAGAAATATCGGGCGGTAGATCTCTCAGCTGCGCGCCAGCAACTGCTTGATGCCCTCGAATCAGAAGCCGATCGTGCCTTTTCATTTCTCGAGACCAACCAACATAACCGGTCGGCGGAGAATACCGATGAAGACGTCTGGCTTATACGGGGACGTGTTCCGATTCAAAATCGGGTTGTTGAGCTGCTTGAAGGGGCTGAGGAGTCCATTGTCTGTGCGTTCTTTGATCCAACAGCCCTGTCCGAACCCATTGTGTCTCAGTTAGAACAGCAATCCAATACTGAAACCGCTGTTCGTGTTCTCTGTCCAAACGAATCGGTTGCAACTGTGCTTCGAGAGCTGGATGCTCTTGTCGTCGATCCCTCGATCGATGCAGCGATATTCGATGGTGTCGGCTGTGTCGTCCTCGTCGATAATCAGGCGTTTTTAGTGTCGACAACGACAGCAGAAACAACGACTCCCGACACTGCACTGTGGTCTGCTGAGACCGTTATTGCGCGGCTCTTTGTTGCGGTGCTTTCGGAAATTCTGCCGTGAATTTCTTAGGAATATTCGAGGCCCGCATAGAATTACTCTCTAGTGATATTTTGATCAGTGATGTATAATGCGTATGGTGTCACAGCGAGGACACCAAGAATAACGAAATACTCGATCCACATTTCACCAAATTGTGTTGTATCTAGTGTGATTATCCCGCCGTGAGTAATAGCGACGCCAAGTAAGAAACTAAACATAACACCGAGACCAATTAACTCCACAAGAACCACGAAAGCAGTGAGCCGTTTCAAAGACATACTCACAGCATACATCAGGATTCTCAGCTATTGTTATAGAGACCCAAGAGGCATCCCTGTGGGGTTATCTAGAAGAGGCGATGAATCACTCTGCTTGTCCTACTCGCTCAGCTAACGTCAGTTATTTTTTGAGAGGAGGGCGTCCTGAGTCCAGACGCCAGAGTGTCCACTGAGAGCGCAGTCTCCAGAGGCAGGAAGAATTACTGCGTGAATCGTTCAGCCGTATAGTTCGTTCACACACCAGAAACCGAAGGTTTCTGTGGACGCTGATTCGGAGTATCCTCCTCCTACTCCTACTTCACTGATTTTGTTGGTACCAGTATGCACCCCCACCAAGGGCGATGATCAGGATGAGGACGCCGATAAGCAACACCGGGCTCATCCCATCATCATCCTCAGGCTGGGGAGTCGACGTGGTTGGCTCCGGCTCGGTAGTCGGCTGCTCAGTAGTTGGTTGGTCAGTCGTTGGGTCCTCCGTAGTTGGAGTTTGCTGTTGGTACGTCACTGCGAATGGTGAGAAACTGTCAGTCTGGGCTTCGACGACAACCTCACCGTTATCCGAGACGACCGAAGTCTCAAGATCCCGCCACTGACCGTCGATGTAGTGCTCAATAACCAACTCGTTGGGACTCACATCATCAGGCAATGCAGAGGATTGGACTGAAACCCGAACTGTCGCAGTCGAACCTTCAGCCGGGTCGGGGGCCGAAATGTCGACCGCGGCAACACGCGGACGTGTGGGTTCCGGTGTCCCTTCGGGGAGGTCAGTCAGTTCTTCGACGGTCACCTCACCGCTGACACCGGGATTCGTAATCTCGACCTGACTGACACTCGTTCCACCAGAGAGCTGGGCTGTTGCAGTCCCATCGTCTCCAATCTGAGTCGTTACTCGGGTCGGCGTATCTGGCTCAGATGGGTCAGCACTCCCACCGCCACCTGAACTTGGTGGGTCATCATCATCGTCATCGTCATCGTCTGCTTCGACGATCTCAATCGTTCCAGTGGCAGTGCTGAAATCATCGACTCCATCCCCTTGTGAGGCGTAGATGTATTGGTACTCTCCAGTGGACCAATTACTGTATGTCTCTACTGTGAGCGTCGTAGTATCCTCATCACTTTCGACAGCGACCACAGAAGCATCAAGCGTTTCCGATTCTGTGGGCTCCGTATCTGGTACCGGTTGATTCGTTTCGTCAGCCACGAATTCGATGACACTCGCAGCCGTGAAATTGCCGGATCGACGCTCGTCGCCAATGGTTGTCCCGGCCACTGTCACACTGCCATCTGCCTCAGCAACCCCGTTGACATACTCGAGATCGTGCTCAATATCGAGATTATCCGTCGATTGATCTTCGTCGAGTTCTCCCTCTAGGGTCAACGTTGTTTTTGACTCCGTGAAGGCCTCTTTATCATAGAGGACGAGCGAGTGATTAGTTTGGCCAGCATCAAGGTTAGACCCGACCTCGAAGTCGATATCTTCGCCACGTTCACTGCTCTCGGGGGCGTCGACGTCAGCGGCAGAAGCTTGAACCGTAGCTGCCTCAAGCCCGATGATATTCGCTTCGCCTGCGACTGAGATCTCCTGGTTATCGACTTCTAACCCTCCGTTTGTCTCCGGCTCTGCCAGCATAAACACATAGTGTCCGGAGCTCGGGGGGTCATATTCGTATGTGAGACTGCCATCCGACTCAAGTTCGACTGATTTCTCTTCGAATGTCGCGTTTTCGTTGGCGTTCTCTGAGGTTAAGAGCTCGGTGAGTTCACCAACATCACCCATTGACGCAGAGACACTGTCACTAGTTGCGGTATCTGGTTCGAGTTTCGCGATAATTAGATCTGCATCAGTATCGAATTGGTTTGAGGTTGGATCAAAGGTTAACTCAATCTGTTCCTCACGGTCGAAGACCGAGAGGTAATCCTTATTTAACATCACGTCCCCGGGCGACTCATCCGCATTCACGAAGACCTCTTTGTTTTCTACGACGGTCCCAGATTGGCTCTGGTTCGTTCGAAGCGGAAAGATCGCTTCTTCCCAGACATCAACGTTTTCGGTCGCGTGGATCGTCTCATCCGAGGAGAGGCTGGCTGGGTCAGGTGAGGAATCGGCCCCAACCACTGCAGCCCCTGCCACGGATGTACACATCAATATTATGACCAGAACAGCAGCTAGACTCCGTAAGCTACTGCTTAATCTATTTGGCATATGATACACGAGATATTCATATCGTATAATATTTTCGCCTAACTGGGAGATCGATCTTTCCAAAGGCACAAACTCTATATGAGTGACCAGAGGTTGAGGAAATACGGATGGCCCATCGCGTCCCTGCGTTTTTGTTGGTTTTACTTGTTGTACTGTCCATCGCTATCGTGCCATTCGGTGGAGCTGCTCAGCAGTATAGTATCGCTGCATCGGATTCGACAGATACCGAAGAGCGAACGGTCACCGTCGATGGAACTGACTACCAAGTCGGGTCTGTTGGAACGGTGCCTGTAGACGGCTCACTTTCTGTCGATGTCGAAGCCCCAGAAGACACCCCTGTGCAGGTGAATCTATACAATAGCGATCGAGACATCGTGGAGTTCAAAGAACAATCTGGAAGCGGAGATGTGACGTTCGAGATGGACGGCTTGACTCCGGGATCATACGTTCTTGTCCTCCAAAACGAAGATGACGGCGCGATTGAATCGATCCAGCCGGTGGTTGTTGCTGGCTGGGATGTGTCGTTATCTGCCTCGACGAACGCCGAGAATGAAATCGGACAGGGAGAGACGCTGTCTGTGACGGTATCGAGTGAGGAACACGAATCGATGCCCTCTCCAGAAGCCGTTGAAGTGGTCTTCACCCGAGATGACGAGGTCGTTTCCAGAACGGATGCCGAAAGTACCGGTGACGGCGAATATGAAGCAACACTTGATTCGGATCGTGACACTGGATCATATCAGGTGTATGCGAATGTCCGAAACACGACGATGGTTGAAGATCGACACGAAGTTGTCGGTGTTTCTGACTCACATCCGATCGAGATCGTTACCGATGCAGAAACCACTGAGGAGTCTGGATCGAATGGGCAAGGCCCAAGTCAGGGCTCAGGGGGAGGCCAAACTGGACCGGAGTCAACGACAACTGAGACCCCATCGACGTCCACAGTAACGCCTGAAACGACTACAACCACTAGTACCGACACGACGGATTCGGAAACACCAACTGATTCTGAAACAAACGCCACTACCACAACCTCAACATCGACTGAAAGCAGTGTGATCACTGCCTCCTCAGAAACGTCACCCGAAGATTCAACGGAAAATGCAACACCTGGATTCGGATTCTTGGCTGCGATGCTTGGAGTCGTAGGGTTCGTGCTGCTCTTCCAGAGACGATAGTTCAGCTACGTGGCTTGATTCTCGGTATCGGCGAATTCGGCCCACTCGATGGCGATGGTTGCTGTGTCCGCGTCGGTCCTCACCTGCTCGACGATCACTGGCGTATCGAGTCCACGGGCGAGGCCAACAGCAAGGAATGATTGGATCGGGTGATCAAACCGAGATACTGGACCGAACTGTGCGTCGGTGATCTCGAATATGAGTTGATGTTGTTCGGCGGTTATGTCCGTCTCGATTGCTGTCGCGAGCTCGAACCCCTCAACAAGTCCCTCAACAAGATGGGCACTCAGTGCCGCTGGTGTCTCGGGTAACGTCCCGGTATGAGTCTGTACAAATTCGTCGACGAGCTGAGAGCCACTTGGCTGTAGTGCGATTCCCGTTGTTTGAGGTGAATCCCCAACGACAAATACGTTCGTGAGCGACTCCGGAAGATCAGTTGTGCTGCCTTCGGGAATGTAGAGTCGGCTACCCTCTTCGGTTTCTACGTAGATTCGGGTTCCGGAGAGGCCGAGTTCTCCCGAAATCTCGGTGAGATTCGCCGCAAGGGGCTCATAGATCGCTTCACCGATCTCAACGGGAATGAACTGCTCTGGGGTGAGATACCAGGTCAGTACTGCTGCAAAGGCTCCGATTCCGGCGAGCGCAAACAGGAGTTGCTGGGCTGCCGTGATGACCACCCCCGCGCCGCCAGCCACGATGCTAACGCCTGCAAGGCCCATTGCTGTTCGACGATAGGTGTTCTGCCGTGTGGTTTGATACTGCTCTCGGAGGCGTTGATTTTCCGCTTTGAGCGATGCAACCCGTTCAGTGAGTGTTTCAGCATCCGCTACTTCTTCGGAATCCGATTCTGTCTCGTCGCGTTCGGCCGTTTGGTGAGAGTGATGGTGACTCATTGGTCGGCTGTGAGTAATCCAAGGCTGAGTTGTTCGTATCGGTGCCCAAGGTACAGAAGGACGCCTGCGGTGGCTGCGACACCCACAGTTGCGAGGATGATTCCGTTGGTTTGGACAAGTAGGAAGATGCCACTCGAACCGACGGCAACCAAGCCCCCGACTCCGAACAGTGCACGCCATTGACGCAGCGTTCGAAAGTCCGCAGCGAGAAAGAGGATGGATGCTGCTTCAAGGAAACCAATCGCCCAGAGGGGGAACGGCTCCGGGGTAAGGATCGCCCCCACGTGGAGTAGCAATATACCGAGTACTCCGCTGCCTCGGACTCCCACAACGAGTCCAGATAGAGCCACGAGACTACCGAGTGGACCTAGTACCACGCTCAGGCCGATGACAGCAAAAAGCGTGCCGCCGATCAGTGCGGTTGTGGCTCCTGTGAGCCGTTCCTGAGCGCCGACAGTGAGGCGCTGAAGCGTCGGACGCTGCATTATGCATCCCTCCCATCGAGAGGCTGGGGACTGGAAGTTCGCCCGGCAGCGAAAACAGCCTGCATTCGCTCTCGTGGGGTGACTTCATACGCAGCAACCTGTGGAATCGAATCGAGTTCACGACGGAAGTCCTCGAAATCGAGATACTCGTCATACATCGATTGGTCCGTCTGTTGTGTCTGCGGTGTGAAAAACGATGACGGAGTGACGAACACGGTCACGACCCCATCGTTTTTGGCTGCCATCTTCGCGGCTTCGATCGTTCGACGTGGATCCGTATCGTCAGTGAACAGAATGGTCCAACTATGTCGATTGTTTGTATCGACCGACCGACGCACCGCCTCGAATAACGGATCTTCAGCCAGTCGCTCGATATACGATCCCGGTTCAGCAAAATACGGCCGTAGTGTCCTCCCAAGGGAGGATGTTCTCCCTTCAAGTCGTTGTGCAAGATGGCTAGCCTCTGCTGGACCTCGAGGCGCGGTTCGTGGGGATGGTGTGGGAGATGACTGCTCTGGTGTCAGGTTCTGAAGGGTCCAACGAATTCGATGATACTGTGAGACCGTCTCTGCTGCAGTGTGTTGGATATGGAGTCCTTGGTCGTTGAGTACCGTCAGCGAGAGTGGGTCAGAAGCAGACTCAGCCAGTGTAACAAATCCAAGTGCAACTTCACGGAGATACGCGAGTTTTGAACGGCCACGAGGTCCTACCCAGAGCGATTCACGAGCATCGACGAGCAATGCGATATCTTGAGTCGTTTCAGCTTCAAACTCCCGCACGTAGGGGTCATTCAACCGAGCAGTGGCCTTCCAGTCGATCCGCCCAACACTGTCTCCGGGGCGATACTCACGCAACTCTGCTACTTCGGTTCCACTGCCGATCTGTGCAGAGCGGTGCTCACCATATTGACCACCGTAGCGCTCGCCATACTGTCCGATATGGAGGTCCGTGGGAGCGGGTGTCTGGACTGTCACCGTCACACGTTGGTCGATCTCGAACGTTTCGGTCACTGAGCCGCTTGAATCCGTTACTGTGCAATTGATTGCTGGAAGCGAAAACCGCCCGGCAATCGGACACTCGACCTCGTGGAGCACATCCGTACGTGTCGTCCCCGACTCGAGTGTGAGCGTTTCCTCTGGTCCCTCAAGTCCAGGTCCATATGAGATCGAAAGAGAGACCGTTGCCTCTGTCGTTTCCTCACGTGTTGCTGTGATTGTCACTGGGAGGGTACCGCCACGAAGAGTCCGGTTTTCCGCAGCGCCGACATCGATGTTGAGGTTGTCTTTGACAGAGGTGAACTCGGATGTTGCTTGCCACTGAATAACGATACCGCCTGCCAGAATCGTCGTTGTTCCCACGAGGACGACTGGCCGTGCAGTAAGTGCGGCCCCACAGAGCAATGCGAGGAGGAGACCACCGACCGATCGCAACCGCCGTGTGGGGAGCATTACAAGCCCTTCTGCACCCCACCCATTGAATATTCTGCTCTCTCGGCTTCTTGGGTTTGAGAAGGACATTTATATCACCGGAGTAATGTGACGATTGTGCGTACACCGTCGGCTGTGGACGTTTGTCTTCTCGTAGGTATCTGTCTCATTTGCAGCGGAAGCGTTACCGGGTTGGTCGCAGACCCTTCGGCACCTCAGGGTGATGGGGTGGTTGTTGATCAGAGACAGGGACAGGGACCACAGTTCCAGCAGAACACTCCTGAGACGACGCCGATCCGTCACGAAAATCCCGAGAACGCGACCGAGGATGATTCGACGGCTGCACTGCAAGAGGCGCTTGCATCACGGCTTGGCCAACGGCTGGAACGGAGTAGCATCAATTTGAGTGAAGGACAGTATGAGCAAGCAGAAGCGGCACTTGGCGATGAGTACACACAACTACTCAGCCAATATGCTGACGTTTCTGAGGATGGAGATGGAACCTCCTCTGCAGAATCGTTCGAGCAAGCTCGTACCCAACAACAAACTGTTTCTGAGGAACTCTCTGAATACCAACGTACGTACCAAGCGTATCGTGAGGCGAAAGCAGCCGGGAATGAGACACGAACACGTGCACTGGCTCGGGAACTGCTTGCGTTACAGAACGGACTCGAAGAAAACGTATCGGAACTGAATGGCACCTATACCGAAATTCAAACCTCCACTGAAGTAGACGTCTCAACGGAACGCGACCGTCTCCAGTCGGTATCACAGAACGTCTCAGAGACGAGCACAGAAATCAGATCGGCTGAATTCACGTCGACACAACTGTCTGTGCGCACAGAAGAGCCACACGGCTCGTTTATTGAGCCGATCGAGATCACCGGAGCACTTCGAACAGCTGATGGAGAGCCAATCGAATCGAGCACAGTCGCCATTTCAGTAGGCGAGCAGACACACTCAGTCCAAACGACTGAGCGTGGCTCATTTACCCTTTCGTATCGGCCAGTTACACACCCCGTGGACCTCGAGACGGTCACAGTGGCGTATGAACCATCCAACGCCTCGCTGTATCTCGGGGCGAACGACACAATCAACGTCTCCGTATCACAAACTACTGCGACGGTCCAATTACAGAATGTGTCCGACAGCGCCGGGTTCAACGATCGTGTTACAGTCCGTGGTTCCGTCAGCGTGAACGGGACACCAGTAGGAAATCTCCCGTTGGAGGTTCAGCTCGACGAGGAAACTCTCAGTACGGGCACAACGATGCCTAATGGTTCGTTTGTAATTGATGGCCGAGTTGATGAGTCGCCTGCTGTAGGAGCACAGCCGCTCACGATTACGTCGTCACAGCAAAATCGGAGTATTGCTGTCTCATCTGCCAATACGACACTCGATATTGTGCAATACGAATCGACGCTGACAGCGACTACATCTCCGGACGGCAACGAATCCATGCTGCTGTCTGGGCGGCTGAGTGGGCCTGAGAATCGATCATTGCCGGAGAAGACCCTGACCGTACAGGCACACAACGAAACCGTCACAGAGCTGTCTACCGGTGCAGACGGCACATATGAACGTTCGATTGCACTCTCCAGGTTACCAGAAAACGCTTCGACACTTACCGTTCAGTATGCAGCGACGGACTCGAATCTCAATTCGGCTTCTGCAACCGCGACAGTCCCGCACAGAATGACAGCATCGGAGAGTGGTATCCTGACGACGCTCCAACAACCACTGCCTGTACTCGTGATCGTTGGGACACTGCTCAGCCTCTCCGGGGGTGGCGTCTATGCATATCGGCAGCGGCGGACGACTCAGTCACAAACTGCGGAATCAGAGCAGACGACGACGTCCCACGAAGATGACACAACAGCCGATCAACCCACCGACGCAGACACGGACGTCGCGCTTTCGTCAGCGACTGCGGCGTTAGATCGCGGTGAAACCGATCAGGCTGTCGTGATGGCTTACACAGCAATTCGTGCCCAAATCGCCGATCACTATTCGGTGCCAACGCAGGCAACGCACTGGCAGTTCTATACTGCTGCTGTCGACAAAGACCTCCCAGTTCGCGCTGAGTTCGAGGAGCTCACCACCCGGTATGAGCAGGCACAGTATGCACCGGAGCCAGTTTCTACAGCAACGGCAGAGACAACAATTGAGACGGCAGCGAATATCGCCGACGGTCTTGACCCACAAACCAGCAACGCAGATACGTCGAGAGCTGACGGTTCGGTGGCGGAGTTGCGAACCGACTGACTTTTTGTCCCCGATCAGTTGGGTGTGAGTATGGCTTCCGGGCACGATTGGCGACTCTTACTTCCGAAGCAACTTCGTCAGTTGCCCGCAGATCTCAGTGCGGTCCTCATTTGGGTGCTCGTGACGAACATTGCGGTGTTCACGCCAGGACTTCAAGAGACGCCACTTCGGATCATCGTCGGGTTGCCGTTGGTCCTCTTCGTGCCGGGATATGCGTTGATTGCTGCGCTCTTTCCAGAATCCTCCACACCGATCGACGACCAAGAGGAGACATCCAACACAGACGCCGAGAATACGGGACTCCGAGACAGTGGGATCGATGGGATCGAACGCGTCGCGTTATCCTTCGGCCTCAGTATCGCCGTTGTTCCCTTATTGGGACTGATACTGAATTTCACGCCATTCGGCATCCGATTAGTTCCGATTATGGTGTCGGTCAGTGGGTTCACGCTTCTGCTGACGGCGATTGCTGCTCAACGACGCTGGGAACTCCCGGCTGATGAGCAATTCCACGTCCCATACACAGAGTGGATTGCAGCCGCTCGAAGCGAATTACTTGAACCAGATACTCGTGGTGATGCAGCACTCAATATCTTACTTGTCATCAGTATTCTGCTCGCCGTTGGGAGCGTCGGGTACGCCGTCGCAGTCCCACAGCAAGGTGAGAGTTTCTCGGAGTTTTACTTGCTCACTGAAGATGAAGACGGCGAATTAGTCGCAGATGGTTATCCAACAAACTTCACGGTTGGAGAATCTCGCTCACTGATCGTCGGGATCGGCAATCAGGAACACGAACGCGCTGAATACACCGTGTTGGTCGAACTCCATCGAGTCGAAACGACGAATAATTCCACGACAGTTCTTGAACGAGAGCGACTGAATCGGTTTGACCCTGCGGTTGCGCACAATACCACGTGGCACAACCCACATACTGTCTCACCAACGATGACCGGCGAGCGACTTCGCTTAACATACCTGCTGTATCAAGGTGAGCCACCGCAAAATCCGTCCGTTGAGTCCGCATATCGGGAAGTTCACTTGTGGGTGAACGTAACGAGTCAGACAGAGTAGCTCACTGGCTGTGGCCTATGCTGAAAACAGTTAAATAGATCCTGTCACTCACTTGATTCAGACACGATGGAAGAAGCCACCCAGATGTCGCCCTCCACACAAACACCGGTGGTTTCCTGTGCTGATGTAACCCGACAATACACACGCGGGTCCAGCTCCCGGTTTTCACGCCGTTCACATCCGACAGTGACGGCACTTGATGAGGTCTCAGTAGATATCTACCCCGGAGAGTTCGTCGGAATCGCTGGGCCAAGCGGCAGCGGGAAATCAACTTTGCTGCATCTGTTGGCGGGCTTGGATACACCGACTGGTGGGGACGTCACGCTTGCTGGGACAGAAACGACAGGCCTCTCCGAACAGCGTCGCGCTCGCCTCAGATTGGCTCACGTCGGCATCGTCTTCCAACACTTCTACCTCCTGCCGTCGATTTCCGCTCGGAGCAACGTTGCACTCCCACTCGTCGAAGAGGGAATCGGGACGGCAACGCGTCGTGAGAAGGCCGTTGAACTACTCGAAGAGGTCGGGTTAGCCGACCGCACCGAGCACAAGCCAGGCCAGTTGAGTGGTGGAGAGCAACAACGGGTTGCGATTGCTCGTGCGCTCGTAACTGATCCATCCGTATTGATTGCAGACGAGCCAACAGGCGAACTCGATACCGCAACGGGCGAGCAGATCATTCGGATGCTGAACAGACATACTGATGGGCGAGCTGTCATCGTCGCCTCCCACGACGAACAAGTGCTCGAACAGACGGACCGTGTAATTCGACTGCGGGACGGCCAAGTTGAAAACGATGGGTAGGCGCCACCGGTACGTGGGGATACTCCGGTTAGCTGTTAGTCGCCTCTGGGGACGGCTCCGTCAAGGCGATGGACGGCAACTCCTCGTGAGCATCCTCGGAGTGGCCATTGCGATTATGGTGATGGTCACAGTCGGCGGCGTCGCGTTAGGGCTGACCTCACAATCGGCAATCCAAGGTGAAGACGTCGATTACTGGATTGTCCCCGAAGATCGCACCGCATCGTCGATTGCAGTATCAGTTGATAGCGCACAGTTAGGTGGGACACACGCTGTGTCAGAACGGCTGAATCGCAATCCGGAAGTTGCGTACGCAACCCCCGTATTATTGCAGGTACTCCAAGTGAACGCGCCCACATCGAATACCTCTGAATATCTCATCGTTGCTGGAGTCATTCCTGGTGAAGAAGATCGCGAGATCTTAGGGACTTCTACTGCGCCGTTGACGCCTGGCGATCCCCATTATGCGAACGGTTCCTACGATGGGCCGTGGACTGGGGAAGTCGTCGCCAGTGGGGCAGCTGCTGAGTTGTTAGAACTGGAGGAAGGAGATGCAGTCACGTTCCCTCGACAACAGTCGAATCGAACACTCCACGTAGAAAATGTCTCAGCTGGCAGTTACACGACCGGCGCAGGTCCACTCCCGGTCGTGTTGATGCATCAGAGCGAACTGCAGACGATGACGGACAGTACGAACGGTGATCCGGCCGATCAGATCCTCGTGAGTACGACGAGGGCCGGAGTGAAATCACAGCTTGAAGACCTGTATCCACGAACGACCGTTATCGCGAAAGGCGGGGTGGCTGGCCAAGAAGTCTCGACGTCAAGTCTTCCAGTTGCGATCGCGGTGACCGCCCTGCTTACAGCGGTGGTTGTCGGGACGCTCTTTGTCGCGACGATGATGGGCTTGGAGTTACACGCGAACCGACGTCGCCTTGCAGTGCTCACAACGATCGGCTATCAAACTCGCTCGCGGGCCTTCCTCGTCGTGGCTGAAACATTTATTTTGACGCTGTGTGGAACCGTGTGTGGCATCCTGCTTGGGATTGGAGGGATTCAGCTCACCAATCTCCTCGCCGAACAGTACCTCGGCGTCCAGTCGGTGGCACTATTCGATCTACGGCTGGTACTTGCAGCCGGCATCGTCGCCACGATCATTGCTGTCTCAGCCTCCCTGTATCCGGTCTGGTTGACACGGCGGACGGATGTGTTGGAGGTGCTCGGCTAATGCGGTTGCTTCGGAAACTTCGTGCGGTCATCGGAATTGCGATACAGCAGTTACGACACGATCGGGGCCGAACGGTACTTGCGGTGTTGGGAATCTGTTTGGCTGTCCTCTCGATGACGCTGCTTGGGAGTGTTGGACTCGGGGTGATCGAAACCGGTGAGGAGAAATTCGATGCCTCTGGACGAGATCTCTGGATTACCGGTGGACCAGTACAGCTCGCACCGGGGAGTGTCGGCGGATTCGAGAATACAGTATATGACGCACACGAAATCTCTAGAGATATCGAACAGCGTGAGGATGTCAAAACAGCGGTTCCGATGGCATTCCAAACCGTATATGTCTCTGCGAACGGTTCGGAATTTGATACCCTTATCGGAACCGGGGCTCCAGCCCGTGGTGGGTCTGTGCAAATCACCGAAGGAGAACCGTTCTCCGCACGAGATACGCATTACGCGGGGGGAGCATATAATGGATCGATGACCTACGAGGTCGTCATCTCACCACAAACTGCCGAACAGTATGACGTCGGCGTCAACGATACGCTCTATATTGGCGGCTCAATCCGAGGTGCCGAGCGCAATGAATTCCGCGTCGTTGGCATCTCACCGACGTTCTCACAGTTCCTTGGGACACCAACCGTCGTGACGCATCTAAGTGAGCTACAGGAACTTACCGGAACCACCAGCAATGATCAAGCGACGATGATCACCGTCGACGTCAGTGATGATGCATCAATCGCTGAAGTTGAAGCGGAGCTTCAAGAGACCTATCCGGAATACGACGTGCGGACGAATCGCGAGCAACTGCAAGCGACGCTTGAACGGCAAGCGGTCTTAATCGCAGCTGGCGGGAGTCTCGTCGTCCTTGCTGCCATCGCCGGCATCGCACTCACGACGAACCTGCTGCTCTCATTGGTGTATCAACAACGACGCACGCTCGCCGCGCTCCGTGCACAGGGTGCTGCGGCATCTACGCTCGTCGGCGTGATCGGTACCCAAGCGATCTTACTCGGCCTCGTCGGTGGGGTCCTTGGGGCAGTGGTGACGATTCCGGCGATCAACGTCCTCAATATCGTTGCCGAAACGGTAGTCGGATTCGAAGATGTCGTGAGCATCCAACCGTGGATCCTTCTCGGTGGAATTGCCATCGCGCTCGGAATCGGTATTGTCGGCGCACTCGTGGCTGGCTGGCGCGTATCGCGGCTCTCCCCACTCGAACAACTTGGGTGAGGGACCTAGAGATCGTCGGATACTGGTGGATCTTGGGCTGGCTCTGACTCGAAGAGGAGATCTTTGATCCCTGGCATCCCATCATACACCCACACGAGGATGGATATCACTGCGAGGATGAGTCCGGCGAATACCTGTGGCGTGAGTTCGAGTGTGAGGAAAAACTCGATGAAACTTCGTGAGTCTCCAGTTGGAACGGGCGTCAGCGGCCAGAGCAGATAGCCCAATCCGACATAGTCCCCAGTTATTGCCGGCCCGATTCCATCGCCAATCACGTGAGAAAGATATCCGATTCCAAACGCGGTGGTCAGCGCCCGCTGATCGGGATACTGAAACAGTACCCAGAGCACGCCCACTAGCAGTATCAATGTAAAAAGCGAATGACTGAGACTTCGGCCATAGGGGAGGATCGAGACCGTCCACGAGAGTGGTTTATCGATCAGATCCGGAAACTGCGTGCCGAATCCAAGGGCGAAAACCGACAACCCCACTGGCGGCCGACCAACAGCGTGCCGCGAATACAGTGAGTACAATAGATACCCAAACGCAGCGTGTCCCCACGGTAACATCGATTGATGTGTGGCTATGTGAACATATAGGCCCGTCGTTCGAGCTCTCGTTTTCTTTCTTTTTCTCCATTTCTTTTGCATCCGATACCTTGGTAAGGGACGGGTGAGGTATCGTGTGTATGGCCATTGCGCACCGATTACGGTTCGTTCACGCGACGGTGGCGTGGGGACTCGGTGCCGTGCTCATTTTAACTCTCTTAGAGGCACTTTCGTATGAACTCCTGTTTGTGACGACGCTCATCGGATTTCTCGTGATTACGGAACTGACCGCCCCATTTTCGATTTCACCAGCGTGGCGCCGCCGACTCCTGTATGTAATCGTCCTTGGCCTTGCGGTCTTTGGATATATTGTTGTGCGACGCATCCTCGAAATCCTCCCTCCGGGAGTGATCGGCTAAATGGATCTTCGAACACTCCTCACTCCACGTGCCCTCCTGTGGACACTCGTCGCTGTCTTGTGTGTGGTCTTGTTGGTGACTGCGAGTACGTCGACGGCTGCATTCAGCGTGTTCAATCCCTCGTGGGATGGGGCCTCCGGCGTCCAAACAGCGGCCGAAGAGGAGGGAATCGAAACGCAGGTTGCGCAGTCAACGGCCGTCTATGACGAGGTCGAGCCCAACGAAACCGTCGCTGTTGTGATCGGGCCTCAAGAGCGGTATACGCCAGCGGAACTCGCCTCCATTCGAGCATTCGTTGATCAGGGTGGGACGCTCATTGTTGCCGATGATTTCGGCGACGGGAACCAACTTCTCAGTGGAGTTGGTGTCGAAGCACGATTGGATGGTCGACTCCTCCGGGATCCCCGGAATTATGAAGGTACGACTGCGATGCCGATTGCGACAGTCGTCACAAATGACTCTGCTGTGTCGGTAGCTGAGTCAGTTCAGTTGAATCACGGAACTGTCGTTGAGGAACCGACTGGAACCGTTCTCGCCCGAAGTTCGGAATTCTCCTATCTAGATAGTGATCGCGACGGGGAAATCGATGAGACCGAATCGATTGAGTCGTATCCGGTTGCCGTCCGTGAGGAATTCGGTACTGGAGCGGTCATCACAGTCAGCGATGGCAGCCTCTTCATCAATGCAATGCTTGAGCGCGCTGACAACGACGCCTTCACTCGAGGCCTCCTTACGGAATCATCACTTGTCGTACTCGACACCACTCATACATCTGCAACGCCACCGCTGCACGCCGCACTGTTGGCCCTTCGTTCGAGTACACTGCTCCAAGGGGCCCTTCTCCTGCTGTTGGGTGTGGTGGGATATCTGCTCCCCACGGTATCTCGCGCTTTTCGGTGACTCGAAGCCGCCTCAAGTTGGAGTGGCATTTCCGGGGGATTGACATTCTAGAGTCTCTTCGATAGCCCCAATGACAGCGCCCGCGGATGTTCATACGGCAATTCAAGACGAAGTTGAGAAACTTCTGATCGGCAATGATGAAGTCATTGAGGGGCTCACGATTGCATTGTTAACGCGTGGGCACGTGCTCTTAGAGGGAGTTCCAGGGGTGGCAAAGACGACGGTGGCCAATATTTTCGCGCGAGCGAGCGGGTTGGAGTACTCACGCGTGCAGATGACACCCGATATTCTCCCTGCGGACATTACCGGAACAGAAGTGTATCGACAGCCGACTGGGGAGTTTGAACTCCAGCGTGGGCCAGTTTTTGCGAACGTTGTGGTAGCTGACGAAATCAATCGGGCGACGCCGAAAACCCAGAGTGCACTGCTGGAGGCGATGCAGGAACGACAAGTGACGATCAATGGACGTACACTCTCGTTGCCAGACCCATTCATCGTGGTTGCCACACAGAACCCAATCGAAATGGAAGGCACCTACGAGCTACCGGAGGCCCAGAAAGACCGATTTATGCTTAAATACAATATCGACGTCCTTCCACGTGATCTCGAAAAGCAAGTGCTCGATCGATTCGACACAGAGCCAGACCTAACGCCCGAAGCGCTCGAGCAAGTCATCACCCAAGAACAGCTCACGACCGCTCGGGAGACTGTCCGAGCAGTCTACATAAGCGAGCCGGTCAAACAGTATCTGCTTGACATCGTAGCTGAAACACGAGAGGCTTCAGAGATCGCCCACGGTGCGTCGACGCGTGCGTCGCTTGCGCTGATGAATGCAAGTAAGGCCTATGCGGCGATTCACGAGCGCGATTACGTAATTCCTGACGATGTCTTGGAGTTAGCTGTGTCTGTCCTCCAACATCGGCTTGTGTTGACGACTGAAGCAGAACTGAGCGAACAACCCGTTGCAAGCCTCCTTGAAGAACTCATCTCGACAGTACCCGTCCCAGAAGTCAACACAGCAGAACTGACAAGCTGAGCGTACGTGGATCACTGACAGGCAGGGTGGGGTATGCGCTCGTATCTCTATCATTTAACACGTAGTAGTTCGTGGGAGCAACCAAATGGTCAATGCATCACCCTCCGAAGCACCCTCCAACTCGGAGTCACACTCCGAAGACACACCCGAGCCATCCGGTGTGCGCGACCGAATGCTTAGCATCTACCGGACATACATCGGTGAACCAAACCAAGAGCGTGATATCTATCTTGGATTCGGATTGTTTTTCGCCGGTGTCACACTCGGCATAGTCGGACTCGCACTGTACGTCCACAGTAGCTCTCAACCCCCCGGCTCAGAGTTATTCTGGCAGTCACGAACTATGGCGTTTGTTGCTGGGACGCTCGGCTTGCCAGCTGCAATCTTGAGCATCGTCGTGTTGCTCCCCGTTGGTCGGCAAACACTCATCACTGGTATTGTCGGGGCCATCTTCTGCGTCATTGCAGCAGGCATTCTGATCAACGCATATCCGTCTCAGTGGTCAACTGAAGCCACGATTGACGGGGGTGTTCGGATGATCTCCGTCTATGCGTTTGGCTTGATCTTGTTATCGGTCGCAACAGGAACGGCGCTCGTTGCACAGTATATTGAACGTGCAGCACCACAATCAGAAACCGTAGACGGAGGAGACACCACAACGGAAGCCAACACAGCCACCGACTCCGACGTTACCGATGACCAGGTTGAAGCCGACATCTCTGCAGCGCTCGACGATACTGAACTGTCGTGGGGTGGAGTCGAGAAACAGCCGAATACGAAACGACTGAAACTTAATACCTCAACGGGGACAGACGCGGAAATTGAGCGTGCAGACCCACGTAATGTGGAGGCCACGACGACACGGTCGAAAGGAGATAGTGTCGATGATGCCGTGGATGGATTACGACGCCTCCAAGGTGGAGAGACGAACACCCAGCGAGGAACGAGTACTGAGGATCAAGTGGCAGCACTCACTGAGTTCCGCGAGGAACAAGAAACAGAGGCTGTCGAAACTGGAGTGGACGAATCGAGCGGTCTAACCGGTCGTATTCGGAAGTTCTTCTTTTGAGGTTTCGTTGCTTTTTGAGTGTCAGTAACCCACGACTGACGTCGTGGGCTTCCACCTTGTCTATCTTTCTACGAGGAGAGAATCCCGGCGTTTACGCCGGGGGTGAATCCGACAACGCTGACACAGGCCTCTCACCGATGGCAGACTGGATATTCCACGCTAATCTATACCATTAAGTAAGCGTATTTACATAGCCTATGTATGGCGATTAAGGCCACACGCACCTACGTTGGTTCCATCAAGAACCACCAACAGGTTTGCGATGGCCTTGATTCGCTCGGAGACTCCGCCTCCAAAATTTGGAACGTCGCGCGATGGACAGCTGACCGCATCTGGGACGCAAGCGGCGAGATCCCGAACGGGAGTGTGCTGAAATCGTATATGAAGAACCAGCCGTGCTGGAAAGATTTGAACGCACAATCCAGTCAGAAAGTCATCGAAGAACTTTCCGACGCTTTCCACTCGTGGTTCGATCTGCGACACAAGTTCGATGAGGCGAATCCGCCCGGCTACCGCAAGCACGGCGCCACTCGGCCCAAGAGTACGGTGACGTTCAAAGAAGATGGGTTCGAACACGACCCTGAGAACAACCGCGTCCGACTCTCAAAGGGGTCGAATCTGAAAGAACACTTCTCTGACTTCCTGCTCTGTGAGTACCAGACTCGTCCAGACGTTGACCTCTCAGAAGTCAACAGCGTCCAGAATGTTCGTGCCGTCTGGACTGGTGAGAGATGGGAACTCCACTTCGTCTGTAAAGTCGAACTCGAAACAGCGGATTCGGCTGGCGACGAGGTCGCGGGGATCGACCTCGGCATCACTAACGTTGCTACAGTCGCGTTCCCCGACGAATACGTGCTGTACCCCGGCAACTCGCTCAAAGAAGACAAACACTACTTCACCAGAGCCGAGTACGACACCGAGGGAGAGAATGGCCCCTCAGAGAAGTCGAGGTGGGCACGTCGGAAACTCTCCGATCGTGAGACACACTTCTACCACACACTGACGGACACCATCATCACGGAGTGTGTCGAACGCGGTGTTGGCACGCTCGCGGTGAGTTGGCCTGAAGACGTTCGAGAGTCAGACTGGGGTACAACGGGGAATAAGAAACTACACTCGTGGGCGTTCGACCGCATCTACCAGTACCTCGAATACAAAGGCGAGATGCGCGGTGTCGAGGTACTGAAAGAAAACGAGTGGAACACCTCGAAAACGTGTTCGGCGTGTGGAGACGACACGAGATCGAACCGCGTCGAACGTGGGCTGTACGTCTGCTCGTCGTGTGGGTTGGTCGGGAACGCGGATTGTAACGGGGCGGAGAATATGCGTCAGAAGATAACTCCGAGTCCTCACGGTGAGGATAGGAGTAACGGCTGTGTGGCACAGCCATCGACATACTTGTTCGACCGCGAGAACGGGACGTTCAAAACGAGAGAACAGGCCGTGTCGTAGACCAGCAAATATCCCACCTGCGGTACGGGAAGCCTCGCCGTTTACGGCGAGGAGGATGTCACCAGCGAATCTAGACGAGTCCCGCAGAGCTTGGTTCAGAGCGAGTGGCCAGCGTGAGAGACACCAACAGCTGGGGTGTGTCCAACACAACGAAGAGAGATGTGTGTTAATTCACAGGGGTAATCATAGCACAAATCTGCGTTAAAGTTACGGGTAGATTTTTTTCCACTGAGTGTGAGGGGACGCCTATGGCACAAGGGCTAGACGTAGGGACGATGAACCTTCTTTCCGCACGACAGGATGGCGACGAGACCGTTTTCGTTCAACAACGGAACTCCTTCGTTGAAATCGAGTACAGCGATATGGCCGAGCAAATGCTCTCGCGGAGCGATGTCCTTCACATCCGAAAGGACAATCAAGTGTATATTGTCGGCGATGACGCGCTAAACTTCGCGAACATCTTCAACGAAGAGACGCGCCGCCCGATGCAAGCGGGAATCCTCTCCAGCGACGAACAGTCTGCCATTCCGATGATCAAACTCATCACGGAACAAGTCGTTGGCGACCCAAAATACAACGATGAACTCCTCTATTTCTCCGTTCCTGCGGATCCAATCGATGACGATACCTCGACGTTATACCACCAGAAGACGATTGAATCCCTCCTTGCAGATATGGGCTATCAACCCGAGCCGATCAACGAAGGAATGGCAGTCATTTACTCTGAACTCGCAAACCGGGAGTTCACCGGACTCGGAATTAGTTTCGGTGCGGGAATGACGAACGTGTGTCTGTCATACTATGCGGTCCCCGTGATGAAATTCTCGATTGCACGGGGCGGTGACTGGATTGACGAACAGGCCGCGAAAGCCACGGGGACGCCAGTGGATAAGGTCACCTCTGTGAAAGAAGAAGACTTCTCATTAGACTTCGAGACCGACGTCGGCGGTGTCGAAGGCGCACTCAGCATTTATTATGACAACCTGCTCGATTACGTGATCGAGAACCTCATCAAAGAGGTGGATGAGGAAGACGTCGAAGAAGGTCTTGATGTCCCTGTTGTTGTGACGGGTGGGACCTCGAGTCCTGACGGCTTCGAGGCGCTCTTTGAGGAACGACTCAACGAAGCGAACATCCCCTTCTCGATTAGTGACGTTCGACAAGCAGAGAATCCACTCTACAGTGTTGCACAAGGGGCACTCGTTGCAGCCCGCTCTGAAGAACAACGATCCGCTCAAGCGCAAGTGACAGAGGACGCCGCCGAGGAGGAAGCCCAAACGGACTAGGCCTGCTCACTCACTATTTTCAGCGGTATCGGTATCATCATCGCTATCGTCATCGTCATTTTGATCGTTCGAATCCGCCACAGTGGATTTCCTGGCGGTTTGGTCGTTCTCAGTCTCGGTTTGCGAGTGACTACGAAGAACAGTACTCACAGATACCCCACTCTCCTCCAGTGAGATCTCAGCACTCCCGTCGCGTTCGGTGGGTACCTCCACACTCGCAGTTCGCACGTTCGTCGTTCCATCACGGAGCGAGCCCACAACGCGCTCGAACCGCTCAAAGGCGTGATCCCACGACTCCACAGGTGGCAGGTCGTCGCGGTGTGAGGCGGGCACATCAGCATACCCGCAGTTTTCACACACGACAGCGACTGATTTGGTATCGGGGAGGGCATACGCAGTGAGTTCTGTCTCACAGCGCGGACAATCCATAGCGGCCCTTCGATAGCGATCATCTTGAACGTTCCCGCTTTCTGTGGTCGCTGTCGGCCCTTTGAGTAGCGCCGAACAAATCGGGTTTTGACAAAGCCATCTATTTACATTGTCGTGAGAATTGGCTTGTCGATGCCCTCCACGATCAAAGACACTGTCTATAGCTGAATTGAGGCGCTAAGCCCCCTTCCTCAGCGAGCGCCGACCTAACGGGAGGCGCGAGCAGGGAGGGGATACAGCGTTGACGAGACGCTTCGCGTCTCGTCCGCACACGAGAGCTTTGCTCTCGTGAACGCCGCACAGTTCTCATACACGATTCGATGGCAGTCCCACAGACCCACGCAATCACAACGGTTTTGCAGTAGGGTGGCATAGAATTAACCGAACCCAATGGAATACGACCTCGATTCGGGAGCACATTCGACGTACTCCCTGCACTACCACCTGATACTCACCACGAAGTATCGGCGCGGAGTGCTAACCGAGGAACGAACCCAATTCATTCACGAGGTCATCAGCGGGTTCACGGACAACTACGGCGTCGAACTGACGAACCTTGACGGAGAGGACGACCACGTACACATCCTCTTCCGAGCGAAGCCGACCACAGACCTCGTGAAATTCATCAACACGGTCAAGGGCGCGACCGCCCGCCGTATCCGTAACGAGTACGCGGACGAACTCAAGACCGAACTGTGGGGCGACTCGTTCTGGAACGACTCGTATTGCCTCATCTCGACAGGGCAGGTGTCGCTGGATGTGCTGAAACAGTACGTCGAAGACCAGCGGGATAGCTGATGTACTACGCCTACAAGTACCGCCTCAAGCCGTCCGACGCCCATCGCGAGGAGTTGGACCGCCACCGCGATATTTGTCGACAACTCTACAACCACACGCTCTACCGTCTCAACGAGTACCAAGACGAGCACGGCGAACTGCCGTCTATGACCACGCTTCGGTCGAAAATCCCCGACCTGAAGAAGTGGTGGGATGGCCTCTCCGACGTGTACTCGAAGGTTCTCCAAACCGTCGTAGAACGCCTGTTCGACAACCTCAACGCTCTCTCCAAACTCAAGAAGAACGGCTACGGCGTCGGTCAACTCAAGTGGAAGCCGCCACGGGAGTTCCGCAGTTTCACGTACAGTCAGTCTGGCTTCAAGCTCGACAAGAAGGGCGGTCAGACTGTCCTGTCTCTCTCGAAACTCGCAGACATACCGATTCGGCTCCACCGCGCCATCCCCGACGACGCGAAGCTCAAACAGGTCACGGTCAAGAAGGAACCGACGGGCGAGTGGTTCGCCACCTTCGGCGTCCAAATGGACCGTGAACCGCCCGAACCGCCTGAGAATCCCGAGAATTGCGTCGGTATTGACGTGGGGATTCTCAAGTACGCCCACGACACCGACGGCACGGCGGTCGGGTCGCTCGACCTCTCCGCCGAACGCGAACGCTTGGAACGCGAGCAACGGAAGCTCTCGCGGAAGGAACACGGGTCAAACAACTACGAGAATCAACGGCGTCGAGTCGCAGAATGTCACGCCGACCTCCGACGGAAGCGCCGCGACTTCCTCCACAAACTCTCGAACTACTACGCTCGGGAGTACGACCTCGTAGCCGTCGAAGACTGAACGTGAAGGAAATGATGAGGTCGCCGTCGAACAGCCGCAACACGGCGTCCGCCGCGTGGCGGACGTTTCTCTCGTTGCTCGAATACAAGTGCGACCGTGAAGGGACGCACTTTGTCGCCGTAGACCCGAGAGGGACGACGAAAGAGTGTGCGTCCTGCGGTGTCAAGACGGACAAACCGCTGTGGGTCCGTGAACACTCCTGTCCCGCCTGCGGGTTTGAGGCGGACAGGGACGCGAACGCGGCGTGGAACATTCTCTCTCGCGGCCTCGAAGATGTAGGAGTGGGACACTCCGAATCAACGTCCCCAGAAATCGAAGATTTCTGGTGTGCGGACGAATCGCGTAGCGATTCGTCAACGCCTGTGGAGACTGCATTCCCTGTGGATACGTCTGTATCTGCAAAGCGCGTCGTGGAAACAGGAAGCCCTTCCCTCAAGGAGCGAACGGCGTCAGCCGTGAGCGAGTAGGGGAGGGTAGTTCACTGAGCCCTCTGGGAGGACTCACGCAATTGTAATGTTCGCTGGCGCACTTGTTATGATGAGTATTTTCATCTACTACGACTTGCTACGCGATGGGTCCGCCATCAGTTCGCTAATTATGGCGATCGGATTCGCGCTGTCAGGACTCGCTGAATCGCTTCCAACGGATCAACGACGGATTGCAGGCGGATTGCGTGTCTCTGCGATTCTCCTGTTACTCGGGCTCCTGAGCCTGACTATCGTTGCACCTGAAGTGCTTTTTTGAGCTGAGTAGTTGCTGTGTTCACATAGATTCCCACCTGAGACAGCCGGCTGATGAGGGTTGCGAAGCTAGTGATGGCAGCGCATTCTAAAACCTTCGAGGGCGAGTTCCCCGACCCACCGGGGTCGGGGGTGAAGCCCGACACCCGGCCTAATATTCTGTCTCCTCGATATACCGTTCAACTACTTCTTCCGACACCGCTCCTGTCGTTCCCACGTAATTTCACGGCATTTGCCCCTGCTTCCTTCATAAATTTGCCTGCATTCTTGACCGATTCTTCGACCGAGGTTCCATATGATAAGAATTGCATATCGCCAATTACCATAGCATCCTCTACCGCCCGGTCAACTGCCGCTGTATTCGACAACGCTTCTTGAAGCGTAACCGGTATCGTGTCATCATATCCTAAGTGTTTGTCGCCGGCACCATCCCCTACGAGAATCATATCAACACCCCCCTTATCGACTTGCCGGGCGATCGGTGCATCATATGAAGTCATTATTGACAAACACTCGTTGTCCAAATTGACTCAATTCGCTACGGTCAACCGTGATGTTGTAGTAATCCTCTATCTCGGATAGACTCATTGAACATCGATCAATCGCGTTGTGGAGATCTTGTTTCCGCTCAAACCCTGAAGGAGCGTCGTATCGCTCTTGATTTAGAGATTTAAAATACGCCGGAACCAACATAAGTGAATAGAGAACGGCGGCAGGTAGACTCCAATTATCCCAAATGTACTGTGCTAAACTCCAAAATGAGATACCAGCTCGAAGGTCTACAATCTGATTCTCGTACATCAACTTCACTTGGTCGACCGAAGTGTAGTTGTATCCGATTGACTCGTAGAACGGTTTATGATCAAGCCAGATGATTGCATCGTTGGCAAACAGCCGGCGCCAAAAGTCTTGATCCTCTCCCCATCCTAGCGACCGGTACGGGATAGACAATAACAACTCTCTCGGCGCGATATTGATTGAGTTTCCTTTGAGATAGAATTGTCTATCTATTTGACTATCCAATTCCTTAAAAATGAACACAAAATCTTGAATGCCGTCTCCATACACGTCATCGGTATCTAACGACTCCAAAATATAATCACCTTTCGCCACCTCAAAACTTTGATTTCTCGCCTCGGCAAGATTGCTGTTGTCACCGATGACAACCCTGAGCTTTTCGTATTCGGATTCAAGACGATTCAAAATTGAAAGTGAACCATCGGTCGACCCGTCATCAACGACCACCATCTCGAATCGGTCGTCAAGTTGGTTCAGAATGGAGCGCAACGACTCCTCAACCGTATCCGCCATATTATAATTACAAACGCAGACAGAGTATTTTACCATTACCTGATCCAACGGTCGAATTGAAAAAAAACGCATCGGTCACTATACCCACGCCCCGCTACGGAACACATACTTCACGTTGTTCGTGGTGTCCACAACTGCTGCCCCTTCGTAACCGGAACCGTTCCAAGCCCCAGTGCTGTTCGGATCGCCTGCGTTCTCCCCCCATCCGTTTTCGATCATCCGTGTCCCTGTGTCGTTGACTTTCGACGTTTCATCTTCGGCAGTGATCGTATTGGTGTTGACCTCCACATGCTCGCCGACGACGCGGATGAAGTCGTTCAAGTAGCCCTTACCGGCGAAGTTGCCACTCTCTGAGTGACTTCCGGCATATCCGGACTCTCACAGGATATGTCATAAGTGTCTTCTGTCCAGTGTGTGCGCGAAAGTTTACGCGGGTGGTTCGGTCAGTGTGTGAGAATCTGTCGTGACAAGAACGCGAGGCCCCCCGCGTAAAATACAGGATGGTGGCGATATGAGTCAAGGTATGCCAACTGTTACGATTACCGACGCCCAACTCGCTGCACTTGAGGATATTCAGGGGGATCTCGAAGCGGCATACATTGACACGTACGGGCATATCAGACCGCAAGATGCGATGCAATATTTACTCGATACCTACACGCCACCAGCAGAACAACACCAAACGGACACGAACGCGTATGAGATCATCGCCGAAGCGGAGTTCCCCCAACTTCAACGCGTCGCAGCCGACGTCGATGAGGTTCCTGGGAGTGGGATCGAGAGTGCAACAATGCGTGGAATGTTACTTACGACGCTCGGCGTCGACGAATTCGCCGCCCGGTTGCAGAACCACGCGACGGCCGACGGCGAGACCGAATCGGATGATGAATCGGGTGGCGCCCACGAAGAGACGACCGATTCCGCGGCAGAATCGGATCCGGAGGATACCAGCAGTGAGCCCGCAGGTGAATCCGATTCGATACTCTCGGCTGCAAATCAGTTACTCGAAACACACAGTAAGAAGTGGCGTGAAGCCTCTGGTTCTGAGGAACCGTATGAGGTAGAGCTCCCGGATGGGACCGCCGTCGCTGCTCGCACAAAAGACGATGTGCGCCAACTGCTGTTCAAGCACTATTGAGAGACACAAACAGACCGCCCACAGCGTGATAGCCCAGCAGCTCTACTTGTAAAAGGCGAGGGGGGGGGAAAGGGTAGAGGAACGGGGACCTACGAACACCAGATCGCACTCGGTGTGATCCCGATCCTCAGTTGATCGATGCAAGAGCAGTAATAAACCTTTTTTGGAATCTGTTGAGCGATCGGCACGTGTGAGATGAAAGGCGAGCCACGTTCCACATAGCGCTATGAAAAGCCGGAGGCCGCTGCTGGCTTCTGTACATACGAATCAGTTTGGAGCTTCCGGTAACATTTACTAGTGTCAACACAGATGGGTCACCGTATGGATTCGGTCCTCGCATCTACCCTCCAAGACTGCTATGTAATGACAACCGACGGGGTCGGGCTCGGGACACTCGAGCAGATCTCGATGGACACAGACACAGGTGAGCTCAAACACCTCCACATTGATCTTGATGGTGAGGAAACTGGTGGCTTCCATCGGATCGAAGAGGGCAATTTGCTCGTGCCTGCACACCGAATCAAATCAAAACAGGAGTACCTCCTCGTCAAACCACCACGAACGTGAGCGAGTAGCGGAACGTACAATCGTCACGGGTGCCCGTGACGGTCTCTCGATTCTTTGGTTGGGCAAGTGTCGTAATCGTGGACACAGACCTCCTGAGGAGCACCGCTCTCGGGTTCTTCACCATCCAGACAAGCACCGAGGCATCTCAGTTCGAGGTGCAGAGACTGACTCACAATCAGCCATCCGTCGTGGTTTCGCTCAATGGGTGCACCCACCGAGCAACGCTTTTTGGGGTGCTCGGGCGTATCAATACGTGAATGGCCCCCGCAATCGCGCATTTCCTCGTCGGTGCGTCCCTCCTATTATTCGGTATTGCCCCGTTCATCCTCCGGTATGGAATCGACCGCGCGTATATGCTCTGGGTGATTCCAGTCGGTGGGATCTGGGGGATCGCCCCCGACTTCCATCATATCGCACCGTTCGGACGCGAGACGCTGTATGCGTTCCACAACTCCTCGTGGGTCGAGCTATTCGCGCTTCACTACACCCTCGATCGGACGACGATTCGGTTGTTGTATCACGAGAGCATTTTCGCCGCGATTGCGTTGTTTCTCATCGCGATTGGGGCCGTGTGGTTCTCTGAATCAGTCCGAACTGCTGGAGATGGGGCTGCGAGCAATTCCAATCGACTGCGAACCCGTGGCATTGCAACTGTCGGTGCTGCTGGAATGGCCACCCTCACGCTCGGTGTGCTAGTGAGTGTGCAGGAGCTGTTGTCGACTGTGGCACTCTTGCATACCACATCAGGAGTCCTCGCCGGCGGAATCATTGTCATCGCCTATGGACTTGCTGGCGGCGTTGTGTGGGGCCTCGGTCTCGAAATAGCGCTAAGTGAGACCGCTGTTCGGGATCCCCTCGAAACCGCGAAACTCGGAAGCGTTGAAGGCGTCATCGCGTGGCTTCTCGGCGTTGTGGGTGTGATGCCGCTGCTTACGGACGTCGGCTTCCCGTTACTTCATCTGGGGAGCCTCATCGCACTCCTCGGGTATGGGGTCGTCTTTGGAGTCATCTACGGCGTTCTCCGTGGTTCCTTCCAATCGAGGTCCTGAGGCACTTCGTCGTGGTGATGGGTCGTACACAGTCGCGATGCGGAGTTGTAGCCGTACTCGTTCAGCCAGTATCCAGTTACTTGTCATTATATGAGATGATATCAAGATTAGTAGTTAGTACTTGTACCGGGTGGATAACGGTTGTACCTCTGTTATTCTACTCTTCAATAGAATCTCATTTGTGAAAAACACGTTAAGAATGAATATCCTCTCAAACAATTTGGAGATCTCGTGGTGCTGATCAAGCAGCCACCTGTACTTCTATGGGGGGTGAGAGGAATGGTCCAATTGAATTCGTATAGCGGTGGGCCTCATTGTTTGACGGCTTGTTCGACGTTGTCGACGTCTTCAGCGAGCATAATGTCCCTGGACTGACGATCCCAACCTCGCGTTCGAGCGAAAGAGTGCTCGATTCCCGAATTCACTGTTTCGCAGATAGAAACCTGATTGTAGAGATTATGTAGGGTTATTTTTGATTCGCGCGTTGAGTGCGTGATGGCTGGGAAGGCGTAAAATTTAATTATCGATATGATACTTTCAGCGCAGAATTCTTCGTGGAAGCCCATATCATCGTAGCCCTTTTCGGCGGCGAGGCTCCCTAAGTCGCCCCCTAATGTGCAGGGCGATATGTGGATCGACGCTCATCCCGTGTTACCACTCGTACTGCAAGGGGTCTCATTAACCCCGTCGTAGGCACTATCGGCGAGAATCGCGTCTTGAACAGTCTATACCTTATTTCACCGCTTAAGATAGTGATTCAACAATCGTATAAACGAGCTCATTTTTACACAACTCTCTATTGTTAATAATCCGCTACCTTTATCAGCAATTACTCAAACCATCTATTAGACAGAAGAATTGGTAGGCTAACAACTCCCACCCGTGAGGTGGCTACCACTTTCAGGTAGATGCGAGAGTGTTCGTCTATCGGTATCGATTGTATGTCATATAATTCAATAAATACTCGATCACGGGACGAATCGAAGGGGGCACAATTCAGGGTTTCAGTGGTCGGCCTCGGGTATGTTGGTCTCCCTCTTGCTGTCGGCTTTGATCGTGCCGGTCACGAGGTTCGGGGCTACGACATCTCACAGTCAACAGTCGATCGCCTTCAGCGCGGGGTGGATCCAACGAAAGACGTCGGCGATAGACCTATTCAGGAAAGCGATATCACATTCGGAACGGACCCATCGCTAATTGACGGCGCTGACTTCGTCGTAGTTACGGTCCCGACGCCGATCACAGACGAGAACGACCCGAACCTCGATTTCGTTGAGGCAGCTGCTGAAACGGTCGGGCAACATATGACTGCGGATACCATCGTCGTTCTCGAATCGACGGTGTTCCCAGGTGCGACACGTGAGGTCTTTGCTCCGACTATCGAGAAAGCATCGGGATTCACACTCGGCCAAGAGTTCTCAGTTGGGTACTCACCTGAGCGACTCGTTCCCGGTGACGATAAACACAGCCTCGAAAAAGTCGTTAAGATCGTCAGTGGGTATGACGACGAAACACTAGCTGAGCTCGTCAAACTCTACGAGTCCATCGTCGACGCTGGCGTGCACAAAGCGGCGTCGCTGGAAGTCGCGGAAGCGGCCAAGTGTATCGAAAATGTTCAACGTGACGTAAATATCGCGCTAATCAACGAGCTGTCGGTTGCGTGCGACCGGCTCGGTATCGACTCGAACGCGGTGCTGGAGGCGGCTGGGACGAAGTGGAACTTCCACGATTACCGTCCGGGGCTCGTAGGTGGTCACTGCATTCCTGTCGATCCGTTCTTCTTCATCTACCAGTCGAAGAAGAACGGCTTCGACCCGGAGTTAATCGAGACTGCGCGCGACGTGAACGAGTATATGCCCAAACACGTCGCGAAGAAGACGGTTAAGGGTCTCAACCAAGCTGGGAAGGTGCTCAAAGAGAGTCGGGTTCTAGTACTTGGCTTAACGTACAAGCCGAACGTCGAAGATATTCGGACGTCGGCGATTGACGGAACAATTGAGCACTTGGAAGAGTACGATATCGAAGTGGTCGGCCACGACCCGTATGCGCGAGATGACGCGCTCCGTGGCGAGTTCGAGATTGAGGTCGCCAGTGAACTCACCTTCGAGGAGTATGACGCGGTGATTCTGGGCGCTGGGCATGATGAGTATGACGAGATCGATTTCGAGGAACTCACGTCGGAGCTTGCGGGTGAACCCGTTGTGATCGACACGGAGGGAGCCTTCGAAAGAGAGGCAAGGGACTTCGACGTGTATTACGACAGGATTTAGATGTACCGTGATCATACGGTCGGCGTCGTTATCCCCGCGTACAACGAAGAGGGTTTCATCGGTGACGTGATCCGGGAGATGCCGGAGTACGTCGATCGGATGTATGTCGTCGACGACTGCTCCACGGACGGCACGTGGACAGAAGTGATAGAAGCTGCTCGCACTGATCGTGAGGCGCTCGGCCTTGACGAACCCGCTGAAAAGGGACGCATCGCCGTCACCGACGGCGGTGAATCGCTTGCAGACCGCGCTATATGTCATAATATGATTGGTCGAGTTGTACCCATCAAGCACAAGCAGAACCTTGGCGCTGGTGGGGCGATCAAAACGGGGTATTTGGCTGCGCGTGAGGAAGAGATGGACGTGACGGCAACTGTCGACGGCGATGGCCAAATGGATCTGTCCCAGATGAAGAAGTTGCTCAACCCCATCGTTGAAGGTAACGCCGATTACGCGAAAGGGAACCGGCTCCTGTACAAGGAGTATCGGAAAGAAATGCCGAAGTTCCGCTTTCTGGGGAACTCCATCCTGACGTTCCTCACGAAGATCGCTAGTGGGTACTGGAAGACGATGGATCCACAGAACGGGTACACCGCAATCTCCGGATACGCATTGAATAACGTGGGAATTGAGACGATGTACGAATACTACGGCTACTGTAACGATCTCTTAGTGAAACTGAACACGAAGGGAATGCGCGTTGCCGACGTTGCGATGCCCGCCGTGTACGGTAACGAGGCCAGCAGTATCCAGTACTCGACATACATACGGAAGGTGAGCGCGATGCTGCTGCAGAACTTCCTGTGGCGGTTAAAGATGAAGTACCTTATGTTGGATTTCCACCCGCTGGCACTGTTCTACTTGTTTGGCGCAGCGATGGCTGGACTGGGACTGCTTGGAGGTGGCTGGTCGCTGTTCGCGAAGGTCGTTCTCGGTGACCCGCTGTTCGTGCGGGCGACATCAAGTCTGTTGCTGTTCAGCGTCGGGAGTATGTTCATTATGTTCGCGATGCTGTTCGATATGCAGGTGAATGAGAGTCAAGAGGTGCAGGACGAGAGTAGAATATGGAGATTATATTCACAATCCAGCACCCTGCTCATGTCCATCTATTCAGGAACGCTATTCAGGAACTCAAGGAAGAGGGACACCAAGTCTCTGTATACGCGCGTAACAAGGACATCGCGATCGAACTTCTCAAGGCTTATGACATTGACTACACTGTACTTGCTGGTGATGCTGACTCCTTAGGCAAACTGGCAGCTGTGCAAGCAAAATACGAATTTCGATTGGCTAAGGAAGCTTGGCGTATCAAACCTAATGTGATGGTTGCAATGGGTGAGCCCGCCGTCGCACATATCGCTAAACTTGTTGGCGCTCGTAGCCTCATCTTCACTGATACGGAAATTGGGACTCTCCAGAACAAGCTCGCGTTTCCTTTCGCAGATCGGATCTATACTCCCGACTGCTATCAAGACAATATCGGACCGAAACAAGTCCGCTATCCTGGATATCACGAGCTTGCATATCTGCATCCCAATCGCTTTACGCCTGATCCCTCAGTTGTAGAGGGACTTGGAATTGATCCTAACGAAAAGTTCGTTGTACTTCGATTAGTAGCGTGGAACGCTGCACACGACGTCGGTCATAGCGGTTTTTCTGACCCTCAAGAAGTGGTTGATCAACTAGAATCCACTGGTGCCCGTGTACTGGTCACTGCTGAGACCGACGTTGCCGATCAGTTGGACTCATACAGATTAGATATCTCTCCAGAAAACATTCATCACGTGCTTTACTACTCGAATCTCTTTGTTGGGGAAAGTGCGACAATGGCTACCGAAAGTGCTGTACTTGGGACACCAGCGATTTTTGTCTCTTCTACAAGACGTGGCTATACCAATGAGTTGGAGGACAAATACCGGATGGTGTTTACTTATTCGGATGATGACCGGCACATAAAAGGAATCGTGAAGGCTGTAGAACTTCTTCGACAGACAGACGATAAACAATGGAAGAAAAAGAGAAATGAAATACTTGATGAAAAAATCGATACTAGTGATTTTATCCTTGAGCAGGTTAAGAAGTGGTAATCCATTCACTGATGAAGTGGTAGCCGTATTCGCCTGAATGGCCATTTCAGATACTGAGGTAGAAAAAGTATTATAATCTATTAATAAAAATATGAAAGGAACATACGATTTAATTGTTGAGACGGCTTACGAAGGAATTTCACTTTTGAATAAGCAAGGTGCAGCACCGGCTGGACACAATGGTCCATACAACGATCCTGAATCACCCGTGAGAAATACCTCACATTGGGTGGTCACGTTTTCAAAAGCTTATGACATCACAGGAGACAGTGTATTTCGGGACGCTATAGCGGATGCGATTGGCTATTTACTTTCTGAAAACATTAGACCAAATGAGTGTACCTATCATTGTCGAAGTGCTGATGGGAAGGATTCGTGTAACGGATTAATTGGCCAAGCTTGGGCGATCGAAGGACTGGTCGCCGCGGCAAATCAAGGAATTAAGCCGGACCGTGCTCTTGAAGTTGCTAAGGAAGTATTCACTGCCCATCCATTCCATACTGACGTTGGTTTATGGAGAACAGTTGAACCGACTGGTGAAATAAAACGATTTGATTTGACATATAACCACCAGCTTTGGTTCGCTGCTGCTGGTGCTCAGCTAGCTGATGCAGGCATAACAGTGGTAAACAAACAGGTTCAGAGGTTTGTTGAGCGAATTGAAGAACTCACAGATGTGAATTCTGAGGGAAGGATTCGACACCCACTACGTCCCAAATATAGTGCTTCAGAGTATTTTTCCTATCTAAATTCACCTGAACGCTTTTGGCTATTCGCTCCAACTGTGTTACACGCGTTATCTATGATTGCTAAAACTCGACGTGAGAATTTACTTGAGAAGGCTTGGGGATATCATTCGTTCAATCTTCACGCTCTCGCTATTCTTGCGGAACATTATCCCTCTTCGCCTATTTGGGACTCAAATATGATACGTCAAACAGTAAATCTAATCTTAACTAAAAAATACCAAACAAAAGTATATTACAATAAGTATGGGTATTCGTATAATCCTACAGGAATCGAAAATGCATACGCTCTAGAGGCGTTCGGAGAAAATGAAAATCGTAATCATCAGCGATTGTGGCTGGAAAAACAACTGAGAGAATGTTATAATACTGGAAAGAGATTAATGACTAACAAGACACCAGATCCAGCCACCCATGCTGCTCGAATTTATGAACTAACTTACCTTCCTGATATCGAAGTCAACTTAACGTCAGAAGGAGATAGTGAAGGCCCAATCGTTACCGATAGTACGGTATGACAGATGCTACTGATCTCGAAGCATTGTAATCAGTCCTACAAGAGTACCTAAAATTTGAGCTAGGTAACAAATCGCACCTACTGCAACTATTGTTGTCGAGACCGACTCGTTATCGTTCGTGCTGGAATCGACGCTCGCACTATCTGTGCCAAATGTTTTTACGATCTTCATTGGGAACGCAAGTAGTCCTGAAAGAATGGCCTCTAACGTATTCTTACCATTTACTTTCCAGATTTTTGGCCGTCCTTTGCCAACACGATACTGTTTTCGGACCAAAGATTGAAACCGTTTGGCAGGATAATAAACTTCCGCGTTCGCGCAGTATATAAGTTTAAAACCTTTTTTGGTAGCCTTCCCAGTCCAGAGAACGTCGCCTCCTGAACGGACGTTCTCTGAAAACATCCCAATTGAATCAATTACTTCTCTTTTGAAAAATAGATTTCCAGTCTTTGCTACATCTCTTTCACGAATGTTCTGCTTCATTTGGACATTCCCTTTTGAATCATAAATCTCGGCAGGAGTAGGATCGTCTCCCAACTCGAACGTCACTTGTCCTCCGACGAGGTCGGTCATTTCGTCATCAAAACATTCGATACCCGCTTCAAGCCAATTATCGACCGGAATACACGTCGCATCTAATAAAGCAATAATATTCCCTTGAGACTGTTTGATACCAGTGTTTCGAGCGGCATAGGGACTTTGAATATCGGTCTCCTCGTACCCTTGGAACGGAGAGTCTGCGATCACTTCAGGAGTTCGGTCCGTCGACCCGTTATCGACAATGAGAACTTCGTAATGCTCGTCGGGGTACGTCTGCCGTTGAAGAGCCTCGAGAACCTTTTCTAGTCTATCTGCTCCGTTATATACAGGGATAATGATGGACACGAATGGGGGTGACATATCTTGAAAAGAGAGGATGCCGTACAAAAACAGTTATCGTTTAGATGTATGGTAATTGGTAAATCAATAGACAGTACCAATACTGTAGCTAGACAGTCCTTGAATATTGGATCCTAAATTCCCAAATCCAGATTCGTGAGTTCTTCGAGTTACCCCCGGTATTTTTAACTATGCAAAAACATCATCTTCGACCATCATATATAATAATTGATATTTATTTTGTAGGCTGCTGACCAGCTCAAAGATTTAGGTAATTCTCCACAACAGCTATCACCCCTGAAGCGGGTAAATTAGAGTATAAATCACCCAATCTTTTGACCGCCTCATCGTTTAACTTTATCGCTACACTACGCGTAACTCAACCACAAGATTTGTGTGGTAGTTGTACAAACATTTGATATATGTACAATTTTAGGAATCAATACATCCTGACCACGGAAAGCGATGTAATTTCGCCGCTAGAGGGATTCAAAAGCAATGATATTGGAAATTACGTCAGTTACACGTCACCAGTACTACCCGTCTCCGTTGCAGAAAATACACGAATGATTGGGATCATTGGGGATATATTTGATCCGGACTCTCCCTCAGATAGCAACAAACAAATTGCATATCAGTTATCGAGGATAGAGGATTTTGAGGATCTATTAACCGAACTGCAACGATACACTGGTAGATATGTCGTTATTTCGCTGACGCCCAGCCGTACAGTCGTCATACCGGATGCCTGTTGTATGCGGCGTGTACTGTATACCGATGACTGTACTACGTTTACGTCATCACCAAAGCTATTCTTGGAAGGTTTCGGGCTTGAACCATCGATATCCGATCAGGTCCGCGAGTTCGTCTCGGTAGAGGAATTCGACGCAGCACGAAACAAATTTATTGGCACGCAGACGATTGACTCACGGTTAACCCAACTGCTCCCGAACTATTATTTGAACATCTCTGAACAATCGGCAATTAGACGGCCGCTTTCGTTACCAAATGTTACGAGAGGCGACGTACCAGAGATGATACTTGAATCACTGCGTGGGAGTTTCCAAGCTATCTCAAATAGATATGACCTTTCTATTCCACTAACTGCCGGATGGGACTCGAGGCTCTTGTTAGCGGCAAGCCTTAATTTAACAGATGAACCATTATATTACACATTTATCCGTGACTATTCATTAACTCACTGTGACTTTGATGTCCCACTCCAGTTCTCGCGGATGTTTGATCTCAATTACCAGATTGTCCGTCCGTGTGAGTTAACTGATGAGTTTAAGAGTGAGATGGAACAGTCTTATCTCCGTCCACGATTTCGTCCTCAAACCCGGAATATCCAAAATCACTATTACAGCAGTGTACAAGAGGGCGTTGACATTACTGGGAACGTCGGAGAAATTTTGCGTGGATACTACGCCCTTCCGAGTGAGCGAACAACTCCGCCATCGATGGCAGGTCTGTTATCTCTCCAAGACCAACCGCTTGCCATTGATGCGCTAACAGAGTGGCTCGGGGACGCGAACGGGTACGCACAAGAGTATGGGATCCCATTGCTTGACCTTCTCTACTGGGAGATAAAGATGGGTAGTTGGGGCGCGAGATCGTCCTATGAAAAAGATATCTCGATTGAGGAGATATCCCCATTTAATAATATCAATTTGTTATTATTCGGACTTTCAACAGCCCGTGAGGAGCGAGAGCCCCCGGACTACCAGCTCTGCCAAGATATTGTGGGGCTGGTTGACGATAGGCTTTTGTCTGAGCCAATTAATCCACCGAACTCTACTGTCGAACGGTTAGAACAAATCGGGGAGAATTTGTCGAGAAAGTTTGAGACAGTATACAAACTGAAACAAATCTACCGGAACTATAATTAATATATTTTGAATATCTTTGGAAGGACATAAAGGCTGCTTGTGATGTCTTTTTACAGACTCACAGTACTACATTTGACTGATTTGTTGAATCTGATGACGACACGGGAGTTCTTGAGAGACCGCTCCCCAACTCTTCCGAAACTGACGCCCTTTAAATGAGCTTTCTCAGCCAGTACTTGCTGCCAGAAATAATCTAGAAGAAACCCAATATGAGAAACTCACCAGAGTAGCCGTTCTCCCCTCACTATGGCGACCAATCCTATGCCTTCTACAGATTCAAAAGAGCAATCCACGCTATCGATATGGGAATTCTTTCGAACGACTGATACAGCTTGGGGATGCAGGAAATGTCGTTCTTTCCAGCTGTAACAAGCCACAAAAGCTATTCATCTCACTCAACTAGCTACGTTTTTGCAGTACGTCACACCCTTATGAACACTCAAAAAGCAGCGTGACATACTTCTAGCTGGGAAAATCGGTCACCAGTCAAATCACTTACCGCTGTTGGACTAGCGAACAGTGCTTTTGAGCCAGAAACACGACTTGTATAACGAAGCGGAAGGGAAAAGTTAGTTACGTTCGGCTCTTTCCATTTGCTTTCAACTTCAGAGCGACACTATCCTCTCGATTTCTGCAGATTCAATAAAATATGTGTCTTGGTACTGACAGAAGCGCACAGACAGTAGTATTAATCATCGATCTAGATCATTGCTTCATCAAACGCAACGTGATCCGGCTCTTGCTCCTAGTTGGCTTAATTCCTGCTTTTTGTAGCAGTTGTAGACAGCCAATCGACACCGAATCTCTCAAGTCCTGTGGTGGTATTCGAAAGTATAGATCAGTAAAATGTGGCCGAATATTAGCTTCATCGCCCACCTTGGTGTCGCCGCTCGGGTATTATCCAGTTCGACTGGAAGGTATTTAAGAATCCAAGTTTAGGTAATTGATGAAGAGCAAGCTCACACAATATGATGATGATCTCATACGCACCCTTAGTATCTTAGAAATACGATATTTAGTATGGAACTTCGTAAAACGACCCTTATTGTATTTATATCCAAAATCTTTGGCTCTATATTTACATTCATTGCCACTATTTATTTTGCTCGTCGCCTAGGGGCTAGCATATTAGGCCAGTATTATACAATAATAGCGTTGCTAGCTTGGCTAACACTTGTTGGTGAGAGTGGAATATTAAACGCAATTCGAAAGAGGGTAAGTGAGAGGCAAGGACAATACGCCTACATCACCGCAGGTATAATCATTGTCACGGTTATTTCTATATCAACTGCAGTAATATTAATTATATTTCGAGATCTAATTAATCGTTACGTTGGAAGTAATGTTACATATCTCCTGACTATATTAGTGTTTTTCAGATTAATGGGTTCATTCATACAGGTTGCGCTAGATGGTCAGGATCTAGTACATATTTCAGGGATACTACAATCGTTTCGTCAAGCGGCCCAAACAGTCATACAGTTGCTCTTCATAATACTGGGGATTGGTCTTCTTGGCTTATTATATGGCATATTACTATCTCTGGTGATTACTATACCGTTGGGATTATACTTCCTAAAATTTAGGTTAGAAATGCCAAGAAAACGCCATATATACAGCTTAGTCGACTATGCTAAGTATTCTTGGCTCGGGCGAATTAAATCTAAATCGTTTAGACAATCAGACATAATTATTCTAGGTATGTTTGCATCATCGGAGACAGTCGGAATCTATTCAATTGGGTGGACGGTGGCTGCTTTTTTCCACTTTTTCAGTTCCTCGATAAGTAAATCTGTATTCCCTAGATTAAGTAATATTTCCAGCAATGGATCGGTAAACTCTTCAGCGGACATAATCACACTTTCGATGGGATACTCTGGGTTATTTGCATTTCCTGGTTTAGTTGGTGGATTTATTCTGCGGCATAAGCTTTTACAGGTATATGGGGCTGAATTTGTTAACGCTTCAGAAGTTCTTGTTATCTTGATTGGGTCTGTTCTTCTATATAGCTTCTATACCCAGTGTGTAAACGGATTAGCAGGTATCAACCGCCCAGATCTCTCTTTCAACTCGAATGCTGTGTTTATTACCTCAAATATAATTCTCAATCTCATTTTGGGATGGAAATTTGGGATGATCGGCGTTGCCACGGCATCTCTGATTTCGATACTTATCGGACTTCTATTCGCCTATTGGACACTTTCTAAAATAGTAAGAATCAGTTTCCCATCTCGAATTATTATGAAACAGATAATTTCTTCAGTTATAATGGGGGCTGTTGTTTATATCCTAAGTATTTCTAATTTTGTTAGCGAGATTACCAACAATAATCTTCTGAATATAATTGCGTTGGTTTTAGTTGGGGCCTTAATTTATTTTACTATTCTTCTGTATATGTCCGAAGATTTAAGATCAGGACATTTAGACGGTATTTACTAATGTTATTGTGTTTAATTAACCCTATTAGACGAGGATCTGTCTCATTATTAGTAATTCTATAGTTGATTAATTAGATTCATAAGTAATCATCATATATGGTCAATTTGTCGGATAATTACCTATCCTACTATCGTTTGGCTAGACCAGCGCTGTTGCTATTATGAAGGCTAAAACGTTCAATTGGGTTGGCGTATCCGTCATCTAATGTTTTCCTTCGTTGGACGTTATGGCAACTTTTAGTATTCTCTACTTTTGACTCTTCGGTAATGTCTAACCGCGTAGCTGCAGTCGTTACATCTCGATCACAATACGCGCGGGTGAAAACTGCGCTTCAAGCACTAAATGACGATGACCGGATTGACTTTTATCTAATTGTCTCCGGGGGGGCTTTGGTTCACCGTTTCGGGGATATATCAGACATTATGGAAGATGCGGGATTGGAGATCGATAAAAAAATTCACACGCTGTTAGAAGCTGGTGAACCCGTCGCTCAAGCAAAAACAACGGGAATGGGGCTTGTTGAGTATGCGACAGCGTTTGAAGAGTTTAATCCAGATGTGATGTTGACCAGCGGTGATCGGCACGAAACAATGGCGAGTACACTTGCGGCATCGTATCTGAACATCCCTGTAGTTCACTTAGAGGGGGGAGAGGTCACCGGATCCATTGATGATAAAGTTCGCCACGCTACTACGAAGATGGCTGATTACCATCTGGTTTCAACTGATCGGAGTAAAAAAATTGTCCGACAGCTCGGTGAACCTGCTAATCGAATTTATCGGACTGGGTGTCCGTCGATAGAATTAGCTGAACAGATCATCCAAGAAGGAAGAGATTCGTATGACCCGCAAACTGAGTATGGTGGGGTAGGAGATACGGTTGATGTTTCTCAAGATTATATTGTTGTTCAGTATCATCCACTACCCACAGAGTATGAATCAAACTATGATAAGACGCAAGAACTGATCCGGGCTTACGAGCAATTAGATGTACAAGCATTCTGGTTCTGGCCCAATATGGATGCTGGTACTGATCAGGTATCGAAAGCTATGCGAGAGTACCGTGAACAGCAAAATCCTGAGGGGGTTCGATTTTTCATTAGCCTCGATCCGAATGATTACCTGACGCTGGTTAAGAACGCTACGTGTATGGTGGGGAATTCGAGTGTCGGTATACGAGAGTGCTCTTACTTCGGTGTCTCGACAGTCAACATTGGGGAAAGACAGCAATCACGTGAGCGTGGCCCGAATGTTTTGGACGTTGACTGCAATGCCAATGAGATCGCTGCCGGGATCAGAACTCAACTACAGCAGGGGTCGTATCCTCAATCGACAATCTACGGAAATGGGAATGCTGCACAGAAAATAACAGATACAATTGCTGAGCTCGAACCTGAGTTGAAGCCCCCAATGACGCCAGATTTACTGGGATACCACGGAGAGTGATACTAATGACAGAATCAAACGTTCTCGGGCTAATCCCCGCTCGCGGTGGGTCGAAAGGAGTTCCACGTAAGAACATCTCTGAATTAGCTGGGACCCCGCTTATTACTCACTCAATCCAAGCAGGACGTGAGGCTACTGCAATCGATTCAGTAGTTGTTTCTACTGATGACGAAGATATTGCCGCAGTAGCAGAATCGCACGGGGCGAGAGTCCCCTTTATGCGTCCGGATGAATTGGCAACTGATGAGGCTCCGACAGCACCTGTAATCACCCATACCTTGGAAACACTTCACGACGCGGGTGAAGAGTACGATGCGTTTGTGTTACTCCAGCCAACGTCACCGCTTCGGACAGCAACCCATATTGACGAATCATACTCGCTTTACGAAGAATCTGACGCAGACTCTGTAATTTCAGTGTATCCGACGTACGATATCCGTCTGGAACGCACGCCCGAGGGTGCCAAGAAGTTGAATTATACTGACGCAGCCAAACGAAGACAGGATCGAGCCCCAGAATACGTGATTAACGGCGCGATATACGTAAACGGTGTTGAACAATTTCTTCAGACAAAGGAGACGATCGCAGGCATAACGAAAATGTACGAGATGACGGAACGAGAGTCAGTAGATATTGACACACCGTTTGATCTATGGTTGGCCGAACAAATTCTAACGGAGTGGACGACATATGATTGAAATTGAAGGCACGAAGATCGGAACCGGACACCGTCCGTATATTATTGCTGAAGTTGGGATTAACGCTCGAAACGATCTGACACTTGCGAAACGGTTCATAGAGATAGCTGCAGATGCTGGCGCAGATGCGGTTAAATTCCAGACGCACATCGCAGACGCAGAGATGGTTGAGTCGGAGATGAGAACAATCGATGCAGGTGAAGTATATGATACAGTAGCGGACTGTGAATGGTCAATTGACGAGCATCAAGAACTTCAGTCTCACGCAGAAATGCATAATGTGACGTTCCTTTCCACATCGTTTTCGACAGAGGCGGTCGATATACTGGACGAAATTGACGTTCCGGCGATTAAGATTGGATCAGGTGAAATGAATAACCGGGAGTTGCTGGAATATGCTGCCAGTACAGGCAAGCCGTTGTTAGTCTCAACAGGTATGAATACTCTTGATGAGATCAAAGCAACTTGTGAGTTTTTGGATAACGTAGCAAGTCAGTATGCACTTTTTTATTGTGTTTCAGCATATCCGACAACGGCTGCCGATTTTGATTTTAAAACAATCGAGACTTTGGAAGAGATGGGAAATGTGCCTGTTGGATTTTCGGATCACTCGACTGGGGTTGAAGCAGCAAAAGTAGCTATCGGGAACGGTGCAGCGCTTATCGAGAAGCACTTCACGCTTGATCGACGCCTCCCTGGACCTGATCAAGAAGTCTCTATCGAACCCAAGGAATTGAGCGACTTGTGTGAATTTGCCAGATTGTATGATTGGACTTCAAGCAAGAAGGACGAATTGGATGACGAAGAAGTTGAAATAAAGCAGTGGGCTCAGCATAGTATTGTTACGACACAATATATTGAACAGGGTGAACAACTGACAAAAGAAAATATCACTACGAAACGACCTGGTACAGGGGTTCCTGCAGATGAGTTCTTTAACGTGTTAGGGAAACAGGTGGAAACATCGATTTCGGGTGATGTCGTAATTAACAACGAGGATATTAGGTGGGACTGAGCGTGTCATATACCCAACTCATAGCTTGAGCTTCCAACGTCTTGGATTGTCTCTTCGTTCGTAGTTAGTGATTGCAATGACGACCCAGAGACACAGCCCAATGCACACTTCTGTTCGTACGTGAACGCGCCCGAGGTCGCAGCCCTTGCAGGAATCGTTGGTTCGCTTGACTCCTGTATACCGGTCGTATGTCTCTTCTAGGATGGATTGCCCGATTTGAACGTCTTTTCTATGTTTCTCAACACGGTCTTTGACTCTGTACTTGATATCTTTCCGTTCGTTAGTGTTGCGCGAGTTATATTGGGCGACTCGCACGGCCTCCTGCTGGATACAGAGTCGTGTCAGCAAAAATGTCGTAGGCTGGCCTCCAAGCATCCAGATTAGCGTTTTAACGTCAAGCACGTCACTCGGACGCGCATCGCCGTCTCTTGAGATGTCTGCTTGGCTAGTGTGAAATTTGTCGCCAGAATCTTTGCGCCGGTTGAGACGATTGTACAGCCGAATCGGTAGATAAATAAACTGATTCTATGGGAAGGCGAACGCTTGCAACCAATTTTCAGCGGTACTCGGCTCAATATAGATGAACGTATACCGAGACAGTATCTGAAAGTGATAATCAAGGTAGATGGTGCTGGATACCGAGTTTCATCACTGACTCGAGTGTCTTCTCCCGCTCCAGAGGAACTAACTCTCTACAACCGCTATCACCGGTGAAGCGGGGAAAAGTGAGTATAAACCACCCGATCTTTTGACCGCCTCATCCTTCGACCTTATCTCTACACTGCCTGTGATCGGAGAAATTGTCCCGATCAAAGCCGAAGTGTCACAACCGTCAACTATGAACTCCAGTCAATTCGGGGTTTCAGGGAGCTGTGGACGTCTTCGGTCCGAAAAAATGGATGACGGCATAAATCCAGCGGACAAACTCACCGCTGGCGGGCTCGACCTGACACTGCTCAACGAAGTCAAGGGTACGATCTCTATGCAATATTCGGTCTCTTCGACTTCACCCTTCTAAACTGGTGATCTCGTGAGATAAGATCGCTATTCACTACATCAGATGCGACCACAATTTGATCGCTGAGATGAGAACCGGGTTGAAATCTCGAGGATGGGTTAGCAGGTACCGTCTAACACTAGCTGTAGGCTTTTTTATATACTACTCTGTCTATGAATAGATGTAACCGTTCGCCATCAATCCGATGTATATCCGTCCTAGTAAATCGATTGCTTTCTCACCGCTGTGTCCCACGAATCAAGACCTTCATCGCTTTACTCGCTGTGTGTCACGAATTCGAACCAACTCCTCGAGAATATTCGCAACTGAATCCGACTTGAAAAACCGCTCGTGATCAAATTGGTTCGTGGCGCTCGACCCCAACTGTCTGGCCAGCTCGTCAATGTCCCTGACCATCGAAGCTGTCCCATCTTCCACGAGGGGCTGGAGCACGTCTGCGTCGTCCGCCTCGAACACGAACGTCTGGAGATCGAAACAGAGCCCTTCGTACACCGCCGTCGATCCGACGCCGATCTGTGCGCTCGATTCCGCGAAGAGCCGGTAGAGTGGCGGCTCGGACTCGTCGATTATCTGTATATCTGACTCTACAAGCCAAGGATATTCAATCTCCCACCGATCGTACTCGCCCGGATGCAGTTTGTAGACAACCTCGTGATCGACCCTATCGTCTTCGTGAACCTTCAAGGCGAACTGCGAGAGTTCGCGACCGATCGTTCCCTGTGAAATGAACAGGAGCTGTTCAGACGGTTCTATATCGTCGTATCTGTCAAGTTGCTCTTCAAGATACGGGTAGCCGACAGGGATTATGCGGTCGTCGGGAATCGGAAACCGAGTGTTCTCGTTCCAGAACGCGCCAAACGTGAGGAGGTAATCGGGAAACGTTGTCTTGATCTTGTCGTCTGGATAGGAGTATCCGAAGTGGTGATCGTGGATTACGCCGTGCTGGAGTTCGACGACTGGAATTTCCTTTCGTTTACAGGCCTCGATGAGCGTTTTATTTTCATATGAGACGAGGACGACCACCACCTCTGGATTAACTCGTTCCAATAGTCGTTCGTACCATGGAAGCGTTATGTTCCGGATATGGAGTGCTTCTCGAGCTTCTAAGACGATATCGACCTCGACGTCGAAGCGTCGCCGAATCTCCGCTTCGACATCTCGAAGTTGGGAGATGATGTCGTCGGGGAGCGATGGAGAGCGAAGACCGAGTTTCTGTTGGAGAGTTCCTCCATATTTTATGAGTTCAAGATAGCGGAGGTTTTCCGTCTTGGCAGGAATCCGGTGGGACAGGAGGTATGGCATCTCCAAGTGGATGTAGTCGAGTTTGCCCTGTTCGTGGATCGGATCGCAGTAGATATCCCACCAATATCCGTCCTCCTCGAGTTTTCTGCGTTGATGACCAATAAAGAGGAAGTTATGTTCGCCAGTGAAATACGGATTTCTGTGAATGATGTTTTTCAGCCATAATCCGAAGCCGTGGACGTAGTCTTTCAATTTGTCTTTCTGTGTGTGTGCTTGGCCGCGGCCTTTTTTTTGGGCGATCTCTCGGAATACGCTGATGCGTATTCGTTCCCAGAGGAATGTCTGATTGATCTGTACTGAAAATAGGTCTAGTTCTTTTTCAAGCAACTCGAATTTATATTTAATATTCATATGACCACTTACATTTACTAGTTGGTATCCGAGGGAAATTGTGCTCTTTTATGTTTTTCATAGTTTTCTATGTCTCGTTTGTGAATACCTCTGTGGGATGAATTCCTGCGATCGATTCCTTCGAGACATCACGAGGTAATGTTGAGCTGGTCTGAAGAATAACCTTATCTTTGATTCTAACTCTAGGAAGAGTTATCACACGTAATTCTATCCAGAAGTCATTATAAATTGTAGTATCACACTCTAGACGTATGTTACTGCAGGAATGGTCCTGCCCATAGTCATATTGTAACTTTGAGCCATTATGGATCAGCCGTTTCTGAATTTAACCCGTTAGAAAGAATACTCCGAACATCGGAAAATGGTCTTGTGTTTCCATATATTACAAGTGCTTTTACTTATCAAAATTTAATTACTTATTGGATGACATTTTATCTTAGAAATTGACGACAGCTTCGTCCGCTGAAAATTCAGCATAGTTTTGAAAATCCTTTTTTACGCCGTCGCAAGGGTCATCACCCTCGATGAATAGTACATTAACCCCGTTTCCGGAAATGCTCTGTTAGTCTCATTGATCACATCTGAGGATCTGGATAGCTCTTGACAAGGATCATTTTGTTTCGGTCAACAAAATGCTTTCGCAGTTTTTCACGCTCTAAATGATAAATATCAACGTTCACTACGTCACAGTTGAAATTCCGACACCAAAGATATAGTTTTCTACCCCTCGCCGTACCAATCTCCAACCACGACTGCGCTCGTACAGCGAAGCAGAGTGAGCGCTTCACAACCAAATTCAAAGTTCGGTCATAGAGGAATGATTATAGAGGGTATCGTCGATTCTGACGTTGTGCGTGTGGTCGTACGGAGGAAGACACGGCGGTTGATCAGTGGTCTGATCCTGAAGTCTCGTAATCTTTTACGAAGAGATTGCTTGTCATAGCCGTTATTGACGGCGAAAGATCACATCGCCCGCATTTTAGTGGTCGATCTACTCGGCAAGATCAGCGTCGCTTTTTCCCGATGAGTTGATCGAGCTTCTGAACACGGTAGCTGAATCGCTGGCAGTAGTGGTGTGATCGCTGCCAAGCGTTCGTAGAACGTGATGTCGATTGCGCCGTGCTCAGGAAGATCGTACAGCTGCGCCGACTGACGCGGCAGCACTCGACAGACGCTCATACTGATTCGGTCGAACGCCTTAGACGACTGGACGGCGACAATGATAGGCGGCTGAAGCCAATCCCCTCGGTTATTTCCAGTATCTGTTTGAGCAGGTCAATCGTCATCTAATAAGATGTGTGGAGAAACCCGGAGACTATGGAGAGAAACGAGGGCGTAGTCGGTGGATCTGCTGCCCCGGAAGGCGGAGGATTTGCCTCGATCGCCAGTAACTCTTTGAGCAACCGGCACAAATTCGCCGAGTAAGCAGGATATTTGGGTCGTATACAACTGAAGTCTCTCGCATCAACTCCATTGATTTAGCGATATTCAGCTGCTGTATTCGATTCGACATACTACTGAGTGTTAGCCGGCACTGAGCAACTGCCCGCTAGTCAATATAATAGGCTGACCCACAACCGACCTACAGTAGAAAGCCGGACTATGTTATAGTTGTTAAACTGTAATCTAACTCTACTTCGAGTTATATTTGATATACCCCTCATAATATTAGTGGAAACTCCCTTCCGATTTTAGTTTGTTGTAATGTTCCATATCCCGGTACCGAATTATTTCAGCCGGATTTCCACCTACGATCGCGCCCTTAGGAACATCAGAAACGACTGTAGCACCTGCTTGGATAATTGCCCCTTCCTCAACCTTCACACCAGGAATTACAGTTACTTCGGCGCCAAACCATACATTGTCCCCGATATGTACATCTTTATTTATGTAAGTATTGCCATACGGAATTGCATCTCCCCGATCAAAATTATGATTTTGTGCAATTATCCGGCACGAAGGGCCTGAATGGAAATTGTCTCCGATTGTAACTTTACCACCCCCAGAGATGTTCATTCCGTTAAAATGGACATTGCTCCCAATATGTGTGTTTGATGATACGTAGCTTTTATGATTCACCATTAGACCATCTTTTACCTCCTCTGCGGTTAGCTTAATTAGAGTGGTGTAGTATAGTTTGATAGCCTTCCTTCGTTTGTTCATAATTGCATTATACACATATTTTATGAATGTTATAATAACAGTCCGAATTTCTTGACTCTTCATAACCATATCTTATTGTATCCCTTATATTCAAATTTGGCATAGTTCTAGGTATTTAATCATAGAGTGTTATGGTATGTGGTGATCGTGTCCTTTCCATTAGTATAAATACTAGATTGTGATCTTACTGGAATCGACTCCTTGGGAAACGGACCTCGAATCGTCACTTCGGCATCGTTATACTGAAGCAATATTAGGTTACTTTCTGTGTATATGTATTCCCTAGATATGTGTAAACCACTTCTCATATTTACCACAAGCTCTCCAGACTGATATTCTAGCCTCTGTGCAGAGGCATTTAGTCCATACTTTCGTTCAAATATGGGTATAATTCGGTTATCGCCATACAGTACCCTTGAATTGGCATATCTCACCACAAAGTCAATCATCTGTTCTTCTGACTGTTCTATGGTGAACCTTTCATCGGTTGGTGCATTGGATAGGGGACCATCAGGTGCACCTCGATCGGTACCCCCCATTACTGTTATATATGGGATGAGAATTAAAATTAACACAGCAATTCCGATATTTGATTTACTACTCTTGGAAATTATACCTGTATATAATATGCTTACACCAAGTCCACCTGGGATAACCAAAACAACGTACAAAAACGGAAGCCACCTTGTAGATATAAACAGATCTGCATCAACTAAAGGAGCTACAAACGTGAATCCAGATAATACGGCGATCGGAATGCCAGTTCCAAGGGCAATTAGCGTCGATTGGTGATTATTGCCTCTGAGTAAGGTCACGGATCCAGTAGTTGCTAACGCAAATAGTACAGCTGTGCCAAATACAGTAATAATGGAATGCGATGGAGCCCCAGTCACGGCGAAGCCCAGTTCCGAAATATCTAGTGCAATTTCGGGTCTTTTGGCGGAATCTACTAGTAAAGTGGTGTAGATGCGGTTCACAGCGAATTCAAAGAATGTTCTAGAGGAATTGGGTCCAAGATATTTCATCGTACTAAAGTATGTTATATATAATATATATAAAGATAAACATACATATGCAGACTTCATTACAATTTTAGTTGTGGAAAATTTCCACATACTTACGGCAACACCCAAAAATATACACAGTGTAGATATCACAACGATAAATGGTGTAATCTGATGCGCTAATAAGATAGCAATGAATGATATTCCCAATATTGGCAAGTACTTACTAAGACCGGAAGTGAAGTATGCTGACAATGAATATAAGAAAATAATAAACAATAGTAACCCCATCAGGGTTGGTTGGGGCTGAACGCCATAAAATATAAATTCGCTTGAAGTCAGCAACAGTGTCACAGCCAAACCAGCAGATACCTTATCAACCCACAATTTCGACACCGAGTACAAAAGGAGGGAGGCTAATATCACAGTAACGGGTAAATAATATATGAGTAGAGAATTATGAACGGTGACATTTAGAATGTTGCTGACCGAGGCCATATTGACGTAGTGTAAAGGTGTATACCAGTATCTGTTTGTTAGTAGTATTTCAGTAGAGATAGTCCCACTATTCAATACAGATTGAGTGACTCTTTGGTGCCAAAAAATGTCATTTCCTATGAGGAATTCGCTCGAATAAATTATCTGACTGTAATGCGAAATTGATGTTACTGAGGATAAGATGATACCAAACAGTGGGTGATATGTTATTGTAATAATTCCCGGGATAATATACACCCCAGCCGTCAGTATGTGTATGAGGAATCCCCTTGATAATCCGTTTATGTAGTAAATATTTATGATACATATGTGGATAAGTATATATAATGTAACCAAGCATTTTAATCTAAAACGCGAAATCCTAAGTTCACCTATTATATCCCTCGAATTAAGACCCCGATCTGGCTCATTATATACCAATACATATGATGATAGAATGCCGACCAATATTGCACTGGGGATTGTAAGAGTATATGGATTTGTGATATAAAAAGATAGTATAATCCCAGTGACTGATACAGCCAGTATTGTTAATATAAATAAATTATCAATTCTTGAGCTAGAAGGCTTGGGCTTTTTATTAAATATTCTAGTTGAATTATTTTTCATAGTGTAGAATATTGTTCAGACAGGTTGTATGGTAACGACTTACCAGTTAACGGCGCTATGATTTGCATACCATATTAATTTTTGCTTAGTGAAGCGCGAGTTTAACTATTGCTTGAAGACGTTGTAACATTAGTGTGAATATTTTAGTAATATAGTAGGGGTGAACACAAAAGGATTACTAGATGATTCCATACGAAGACAAACGCTTGGAGCTAATTTTCGACGGTGTTTGCTTCGGCGGTGCTGAAACAATTTGATAACTGTTTGGTATTAATAGCTAACAATATGTGAATTTGACACTCTCGCTTCCAATTCATCAACGAGTTGTTGGGCTTGGTCAGGATTTAGACCATGGATTCGAGCAGCCTCGATGATGTCTTCTCCAATTCCCTGCGGGCAACCGGCACAGTGCAGGCCATATGTTGCGAGAATATCTTGAATATCTTCTTTTTCCACTAAGTCAGCTATCGTCGTGCCTGTGAGTTCAGTCTCAATATCGTATCGATCAGCGATACGCATAGTGTCATTACGTGCTTCCCAAGGTGCGTGTAGAAGACGCCAAAACTCAAGGTTGTACTCATCGGGATGACGGTCAAAATCACACCAATATCCGATATGTATATCATCCCACGATCGGTCATTTCGGACTACATACTGCACCAGTTCGACTGGACACGACATACTGACGTGGTTTTCTGCCTCAAATTCTCCAATTGAGACAGGTCCATCAGTTATCAGATATTCAACATCACCATTGGTAATATGAATTATTGAGTTTAGATTCTTGTCCTCACCAGTTAGTGAGAGGGTTAGTGCGAAATCTTCAATTTTAGACACTAATTCGGAATCATTTAACGATTCGAAGTATGCTTCCAGCTCATTATGTGTCAAATCAATCGATTTATTCACAACGGGTTCCTGCGATTCAAAGGTGTTTTGAAGGTACTGTTCTTTGAATTCCTCGTCAAAGAACTGTTCTCGGTTCGGTCGCCGGTCAACCCTGTCATTTTGGCCATACCAAACTTCTCCCGGTAGGAGATCTAGGACAGTCACTTTGTGGTCATCAAGATATTCCACAACGTCGGATGGTCGGTTCTTTTCCATCAGATCCCGATACCGATTATGCTTGGGTTGAATGAGCTCAAAGAATTTGGCAAAGGGAAGGAAATAGTCGGCATCAAACATATCTACCAGCTGTTCACACTGTCGGAGGCACTGTTCATTTCGCTCCTTAATCATCTGCTTCTTATGTTCTACATCAAGGTGACTCCACGTAATTGGATATCCTGACGCACCAAAAGCAAATCCAGCAGCTATTAGATCGGCGTCTGGAATCGCTCTATTAACTTTCCAGTTGACTCCTGCGTCATTAAAATTTAGAATCTTGAACCCGCCACAATTCAGTGCGAGAATGCTGTCGTTCCATGTTGAATTCGATTTGAAACAGACGGCTTCCACATCATCTGCAAGTTCATACGGCGTGTCCGTCGGTAAGCTATGGACGTTCTCAAAACCTATATCGTGGAGTCGGGTAGACAAACGCCTATAATTAAGCTCAGGGACATAAATCGGTGTCTCATTATGGAAGTGGTCAAGAGTTCGAGGGTGGAGATGATCTGGATGCTCGTGAGTAATCCAAATGGCGTCTGTTTCTGATGTTACAGCGGTGATATCACAAGTAGGGGGAGGGTATTGAGTCCAAGAGTCAAGAAACGCTGGACCATCAAGCCAAGGGTCAGTTACGAGTCTGAATCCGTTGTATTCTATTGATAATGTAGCGTGTGATAGTAGATTGATTCTTGGGGGTAGAGATTTATCATTCGATACGTTGAAATCTAATGTTGCGTCTACTTGAGGAAGGTCAGCATAGAGGTGACCATCTTGATGATTCAAATCATAAGTAGATAATGACTCGTTTGGGACTGTCGTCGAGTCTCCTGTCTCAGGATCGAACTCCCACTGATGTCGTGGACAACGAAGACACTCTTCATTGGCCACTTCAACAACACTTCCTTGGTGGGGACACTCTGATGAGAAAATAATTGGATCACCATCGGGGTTCCGACTGATAATATATTCTCGTCCACTAATCTTCACAGACTGCGGTAAGTTCTTAAGAAGCGAATCCGGTCCGATACGAGTGCTCATTCTTGGATGGAGCAAAGAATTCAGTTACAATTATTCTTTGGGAAGTCTCCAAAGCCGTGAACGACGTAGGCATAGTTCACGGTCCATCTGACCTCAAACCAGTTAGGGATCTGCGGACGGTTTTCATATGTCATATAAACCGGCCGAAATAGAGACTGAATTACTCGGCGGTGACTACTAAAATGAATGACCAAATTCAAATCTGAATTTGAGAATTCAGGACCATTTACCGAGGACTGTAAAGCGCTTCGGTCAGCCTTGATCGGACGATATTCGGCAGCAGACTCCGGACAAACGATCACAACGACTCACCACACAGTTTCTCTACCCCATAGATGATGTTGTGATAAGATGGACAGCGTTCTCTCATCAGTACATAATTTCTCTGATAGAATTGTGTCATAACGTTGCTAACCAACTAATAGCGTGAAACTCGAAGCAGGAACACAATGGAGAGGAGACAGTGGCTTCGATTCCTCACACTAGGTATTCTCGTTGTCGGGTTACTCGGTGTTTGCATTGGGTTCGGCGCGCTGGAGCCGAATCCGAGCGAGGGCCGGTACCCTGACGTGGCGATGGTTGGCGAGCACCCCGACCAAGTGCTACACCAAGACGTGATGGTCACAGGGACAGTGGTGAACACTGCGCCGGGTCGTCTTACCGTTCCGTATACGACCGTTTCGAATGGGGACGTTCTCGATCGAACGATCACGATCACCCTTCGTGACCTCCCACAGTCAATTCGGGAGGGTGACCGGGTCCAAGTGTTCGGAACCCTCACTGACGATCGGACCGTTCGCGTCACTCGAATGGTGACGGTACCATCGCGAAATATCGGTTATATGTACGCAATATCCTTCCTCGCTGGACTCTGGACGCTGTCACGAATCGTCCGACACTGGCGATTCGATCGAGCCCAACAGGCGCTAATCCCTCGAACTTCCCCGCTCAGACTCCGAGACCGACTGAACCACGTGCGCAATGGACGCGAGATGGAGGACCGGGATGCCTGACCTGTTGACCCACGCGTTGCTCGGCTATGCGGTCGGACTCGTGCTCTCGTGGCGATACGCGTGGCTTGATGCTCGCTATGTGACTGTCGTGATGACGGGGACGTTCGTTCCGGATCTCGCGAAAATCGCGCTCGTGGTTCCGGGCGAAGCCATAACCGCTCTGTGGGCAGTGCCATTCAGTTGGAGCGGGCTCCATACTGCGGGTGGGGCGTTTTTGGCAGTACTCATCGGTGTCTTCATCGTCGACATCCCGTATCGGCGACGCGTCGGCGGGCTACTCGGGCTCGGTGCGGCAACACACCTAGTCGCTGATGCCGCTTTGCTCAAAGCGTCGGGACATTCTTATCCTTTGTTGTGGCCGGTGTCGACAGTCGCCCCGCGAACCCCTGGGCTATACTTGAGCACCGACGTGTGGCCAGCTGTCGTCGCAGTTGTCATCGTCCTTGGACTGACACTCGTCGATCACCGCTGGATGTAAGCTGCAGATCGCTATCTGCCCCACTGTTCGCGGATGTCGAGTCGCAACACGTACAGGACGAGGGTTAAGACGACAGCTGACGAAGAGCAGACTCGGGAGCCGTTGCTCCACTACGAAAACGATCACCAACAGCGGAAGCACGGCGACGATGAAATGCTCCAACGGAAGCATAGCCGATATCGTCGACGCCGACTAATGAAAGTGGACGCCTCGGGGAATGCAGTTATCGGCACCGGTAACGCTTCACACGCGATCGACGTCCCTGTAGACAGAGGTATGTGACCGTGAGGAAGTGAATCGCAGCTGTCGGGATGGCGAAGACCTCGAAATCGTTACGATGTCATTCTCATCACCGTGACTCCGTCGGAGTGCCCCGGTGACCCAAGAGCTATGCATCCCGCCCGAGTTCGACTCAGCAATGAAAGCTGTCGTGCTGGCGGCCGGCAAGGGCAGACGGTTGTGGCCACTTACAGAGAATCGCCCGAAGCCGATGATTCCCGTCGCGAATCGCCCAATTTTAGAACACGTCATCGACGCACTCGACGGCGCAGCCGTCGACGAAGTCATTCTCGTCGTCGGATCGAACCGCGAACGGATTCAAAATTACTTCCAGGACGGCCAAGACTGGGAGCTCGACATCTCGTATGTGGTCCAAGAGCAACAACTCGGGACGGGGCACGCGTTGCTTCAAGCAGAAGCACAGATCGGCGATTCCTTCATTGCGATGAATGGTGATCGGATCATTGACGCGGCGCTTATCGAGCGCGTCTGGGACCGTCATCAAGAAACCGGCGACCCCGTCTTGAGCGTCACGCGGGTTGAGGAGCCGAGCCGCTACGGCGTCGTCGAACTCGACGGTGAGATGGTCTCGAGTCTCGAAGAGAAACCACTTCCACAGCTTACGACGTCTGAATATATCAACACCGGCGTGTACGCGTTCGAGCCCGACATCTTCGCGGCGATTCGACAGACCGAAGGAACGGGCGAACAGGCACTCACCGATACACTCACTAGATACATCGACGACCAGCGACTCCGTGCAGTCACCTACCGTGGGATGTGGCTCGACGTCTCCGAGCCGTGGGATCTACTCGAAATGAACGACTCGCTGATCGCTTATGAGGGTCCATCGGGAACTGACCCTGCGAGAGTCGACGACTCTGCGGTCGTCGCAGAGGCCGCAATTGTGGGCGAGGGCGTCTCTGTTCATCCGCAGGCAGCTGTCCTCCGCGGCGTCACACTCGGGGACAACGTCAGCGTCGGGCCGGGCGTCGTGTTAGAAAATGCAGTAATTTTATCTGACGTGACACTAAAGGCTGGAGCAGTAGTGACAGACTGTATCGTCGGCGCCAACACCACTATTGGACCCAACACCACCGTCGAAGGCGGCAGTACAGACGTCGTCCTCAACGAGAGGGTATATCACGACGTCACCTTCGGGGGACTGCTGGGTGATAATGTCGACGTCGGTGGCAACGTCACCATCACGCCGGGATCCATCGTCGGCAACGATGCACACATCGGGAGTGCAGCGTTGGTATCGGGGCGCATCGACGACAGTACGCACGTCGAACGGGGCTAACGTATGTGTGGAATTACTGGTTATATTGGTACTGAACCGGCCGGTCGCATCGTCCATCAAGGACTCAAAAACCTCGAATACAGAGGCTACGACTCTGCAGGGATTGCGCTGGCCGGCGAGACAGTATCGGTCTATAAGACCGAAGGCGAGGTGGACGAACTGCCAGTTCCCGCCCAAAACGACGTCGCCTGCGGAATCGGCCATACCCGCTGGAGTACCCACGGGGAACCGACCGAGACGAACGCCCATCCGCATACCGACTGCTCGGGTGACGTCGCGGTCGTCCACAATGGGATCATTGAAAACTACGAAGAACTGAAAGCTGCTCTCCGCGACCAACACATCTTCAAAAGTGACACCGACACCGAGGTCATCCCCCATCTCATCGAAAATCACCTCGCCGATGACGTCTCACTGCTCACGGCCGTCCAGCGAACGACTGCCCAACTCGAGGGGAGCTTCGCGATCGCGGTGACTGCTGCCGGTCACGACGGCGTCGTCGTCGCACGAGAGGACAGCCCACTGCTGGTCGGCCACGGCGAGAACGCGACATTCATCGGAAGCGACGCAACCGCGTTCATCGAGCACACAGATCAAGTAACCTACCTTGAATCTGGGGACATTGCTCGGCTGACACGCGAGGACATCGAGATCTACAACGCCGGCGAACCGGTTACGCGAGAAATCGAAACCCTCGAGTGGGACGCCGAAGCGGCCGGCAAGAGCGGCTATGAGCATTATATGCTCAAGGAGATACACGAACAGCCACGGGCGCTCCGGCAGGCGATCTCCGGGCGCATCGACGAACTCGCCACGAGCGTCGATCTCGATATCGACCTTCCAGCGGAATATCTGCGCTCGATCGAAGAAATCCAGATCGTAGCGTGCGGGACGTCGTATCACGCCGGCTTGTATGCGAAGGAACTCCTCGAAGCACACGCCGGCGTTCGCGTGACGGTGCATATCGCAAGCGAGTATGAGTTCGGTGGGGATCGTGATCCGTGGCGTACGATGGTCGTTGCGATCACCCAAAGTGGCGAGACTGCCGATACGCTCTCTGCCCTGCGGAACGCAAAGCGCGCCGGGGCGCGAACGCTCGCCGTGACGAACACGTTAGGAAGTACGGTGACGCGGGATGCGGACGATACGGTGTTTATTCGTGCCGGGCCCGAAATTGGGGTCGCCGCGACGAAAACGTTTGTCTCCCAAGTGGCGACAGCGACGCTGCTGACTGTGCATCTGGGACAAGTCCGTCAATCCATTACGTCCCAAACGACGACAGAACTACTCGAAAGCTTGCGTGATCTTCCAGGGGCTGTCCAACAAATTCTCGATCGGGAAGCTACGATCAAGGACGCGGCCGAGACGTACGCCGATAGTGAGTCCTTCTTTTATATTGGTCGGCAGGCAGGGTATCCCGTAGCGCTCGAAAGCGCGCTCAAACTCAAAGAGATCTCGTATGATCACGCCGAAGGCTTTGCTGCTGGTGAATTAAAGCACGGGCCATTGGCGCTCGTCACCCCTGAGACGCCCGTTATTGCACTTCTCACGAACGCGAGCGCCGCCGAGAAGACGCTGAATAATGTTAATGAGGTCGAATCCCGTGGGGCGCCCGTCATCGGGGTAACGAGTGATCCGGCAGCGACGAGTCACGTCGACACGACGTTTGACATTCCCGAGTGTGGGCCACTCGAGCCCGTCGTCGCGAACGTCGCTCTTCAACTGTTCGCATACTACGTAGCCGATGCGAAAGATCGGGCAATCGATAAACCACGGAATCTCGCGAAAAGCGTGACAGTCGAGTGACGGTTATATGTAGGTGTTCTTGAGGACGAGCCTCTCACCACGGCAGCATATTGGAGCTGGTTTTCTCAGTGGTGGCCACTTGACATCCTCCCGCGCCTGAAGACGCGGGAATCCCACGGTATCGCACCGGCGATTTGGGATAATGTGGTTTACGACGTGACCTGTTCTTGAGGTGCGAACGCACCAGTTTCATTGTCAAACAGGAACGTCGAAGGCTGTGCCAACCAGCCGTTACTCCTATTCACCGACAGATTCGGTGAATTTCGTTCCGTATACCTCCTCTACACCTGAAGCACGAGACGGTTATCGTCGAACCGATTGTCTGAATTCTGCGAGCGAGCGAAGTGTAACAGGAAATCGAAACTCTCCGCTGGTATTATGACGTTGGGCGTTGACCCAACACGTAAGGGATGGCCCAAAAGCCTGTCTTCCAGTACACCCACGTTGAGGCCGGTCTCGTCGAGAACGTTGTGCTCCGAGCGACTGAGACCACCGAGACCTACCCATCGGGCTGGAAGTACACGCTTCATTTGGGAACCCTCGAGGACCTAACTCTCATCCGCTACGACAACGCTCACGAAGACACGAAAGGCCACGAACTCCACACCGCTGCCGGTGGGATCGATGACGTCGATTTCTCGGGGATGGAGGAGTTGCTCGTGGATTTCTGGGCGAGCGCAGACGAGTACTGGGACGCCGCTGGCGGCGAACCACCACGGCCCTACTAACGCACACCAACCAACATCACGACCACCTCAACGCGACTATGACCACACTCCACATCACCGTCGGCGATCGAGAACAGCTCCGTGAGGACGCACTACAGTTCGTCCAGGCCGCCGAGGACGGCGGTCTCGACGAACAGGAGAGGAAGGTGACGCTGCAGTTCGGGAGCTACGACGATCTCGTTGAAAGTCTCACACCGCTGCGCTTGGAACTCATCCAAGCGATTGCCGAGCACGGCCCCGAGAGTATGCGGGAGGCCGCCCGCCTCGTGGATCGTGATATCTCCGACGTCCACTCGGATCTGAAACAACTAGAGGTGCTCGGCATCCTCGAACTCGAAGCGGGCGGGTCCGGTGGCGCGATGCAGCCTGTCGTCCCGTTTGACCGGATCGAGATGCACATCGATTACCCACTCGTCGAAGGCGTCGACATCGATGGCGACAGTGCGCCGGCGAGCGCATAGAATCGCTCCTACATGGGTATGTCAGTCAACTGCTTTCGCGTGCGGTAGGCGCTCTCGGATGCCTTTGAGCTGCTCGAACAATGTGTATACAGTCGTTCTCACGGACTTCCTCTACGGCAATCGAGAGCGCCCTGCGTGATCACGCTCACGCTGTTTCGATCGGCGCTTCGAGATCGACGAATACACACGCGTACTCATCGGACCACTCAGCTTCATACTGGATCGTCTGCTCCGGAAGAAGACCCCACGAACGCAACATGCGCTTACAACTGAATCGACCGCCACTTCGCTCTCGCTGGAACCGATACGCATAGACGAGTTCCTCTGGAGCGAACTGCTCGAATGAGAGACCGGCCTCCGCAGCCGTTATTCGACCTGTCTGTGAAACCGGGGTGAGGATGAGCGCCTGTATTGCGTCGGCCCACAGCAAAACCACACCCGCCTGTGGGTCGCTCGTTTCGACGCCGGTATCGAAGTGCTGGCTCACAACCGGCTCATTCGGCCGAACCGTTCCGTCCGGAGCGATCGAAACGCGGTCGTCGGTGACCTGTCTGTGTGAGCGCATCGGCGTGGAATCGATGTGGATCTCGGTCGTTACTCGTCGGCGTCCGGATCTGGATTGTCTCCCGATTCGGGTTCACCCGGCGTCTCGTTCAGCGCCATCGCACGATCCTCCAGCCCGTAGATCAGCGGCTCTTTGAGCACGTCTGCGGGCTCGACGTCGAATTCCTCGGGGAACTGCGGTGTGGTCTCCAGCCCCGGCGTTGTGGGCGCGATGAGTCCCCGATCATACCGGAACGTGAGATTATCATAGAACTTTTCTTTGCCGGTGTCCGTCGAATTCGCCCGCCGGGTCGTATAATCCTGTCTGTGTTCCCCGTAGATGTTCTTTGCGGGCGGGCCGAAGGAACTCAGCGAGCCGATCCACTGCCGGATGAAGGGCCGACACTCATCTTCCCAGATGCGTTCGCCCTGTTTCGAGATCGTAAAGGTGCTAAAGGCGTCTTCGTGGCTTCGCTCGTGGCGTTCGGTCGCCTGTGGGCTGTCCCATTTCGCCGTGATTTCGTGGTGGACGAGCTGGTGGTCCGCATCATCATACGAGTAGATCGAATCGACGAACTGCAGGTGTGCGAGATCTACCGGGCGATGCGGTGCTTTGAGTTTGGTTCGCGTGAGGTCATCGGCGCTCGCATACGTGTGGAGTCGCGCTCCATCGGCGGCTTCGACAACATACGTTTTCTCGCCGGCCTCTTCGATCGTATAGAGTCGCGGAAGATTGAACTCGAACTCGCTAAGGGGTGCCGTGGCCGGCCCCCGCGCTAACACCTCCCCGTCGTGACGGAGGACATACTCGTTATCCCACGTGAGCCACCAGCGTGCTTCTGAGATACCCTCCGGGAGCAACAGCGTCGCCCCATCGACGGTGATCGTGCTCGTGGTGTTATGTACTAGCGTCTCCGTCTCGCCGAGCTGTTTCATCGGCTTTGCGAGTTTGTTGACCGCCCAGTTGACGGCAGTCGTCGCAGACTTGGGCGTCCCATCGTCGTCGAGACCCGGATCCATCACGACGATCGTCTGATAGCCCCACATCGCCTGCCGCGTCACGTTCGTAAAGAGATTCGCCGCTTTCGATTTCGTGGATGACTCGACTTCGACCGCGAGGATCTCACCTGAGGGCGTTTGAATCCATAGATCCGGACGTGACTCGGTGTTTTCTCTGGGAATATAGACGTTACAGCCCTGTTCGCGGAACGTCCGGGCGGCGATTTTGATGATCCCCCAGTGGCGGGCTGTCCCGTCGTTGGCCGTACTCCGCGTCGCGGTCGCGATGGCATCGTCCTCCTCGGGATCGGAATCGATCGAGACCTCCAGCGGTTTGGGTTCGAGATACTCCGGCTGCTGTGTGAGCGTCTCGAGATCCATGACGGTTTTGCCGGGAACTCGTTGCCACATATCCACAGTCGGCTGGACACCTCCGAGGCCGACGAAATGGCCGAGATCGCGTTCACGAAGCATCAGACTCGTGTACGCACAGGTGTGATCATAGAGGTCGTCGGCCCCATACCGTCCGCGCAGGAGTTCGATATATTCCTGGTTGCCCGAGAGCAGCGGCCGAATCTCCTCGAGTGTCTCCACCGGCGCATCTCCCCGCACGAGCAGCTGGCCGTCCCACGGGCTGATGCCGACCGTCTCGCGGAAGACCGAAATATTCGAGGCGACACCCAACTCCGAGAAGACATCGGTCGGATCGTGCGGATGGCCATCTTCGACGAGGCGTTTGAGATCGGCAGTTGTCGTAAGCTGATAGTCCGGATCGAACAGTGCGATCCGGACGACGACCTGATACTCGTATGCTTCCGGCAGTTTCGTTGGTTGGCGTCGGATATGACAGTAATACAGGAAGGGTTCGTTCCGAAACTCCTCGAGGAATGCCAGTACATCCGCGTTCGAAACGTTCTCACGCGGGGCGACGGTCTGTTTGTTTTCCATAACGAGCCGGAACGTCGTCACGGGCTCGGTGCCGAACCCACCGAAGGAAAACGTCCCAACCGTCGGTGACAGCGAGTCCGGCAGGTGTTCTTCGAGTGCCTTGACAGTCGTTTTCAGCGGTTCCGAAAGCCACTCGCCGTCGGCACTGACGTCGTTCAGCCCCGCTTGTTGCTCTTCGAGCAGTTTCGGCGAATGCGGATGAAGGCCGACGATAACCCCCTCCGGGTGGTTATACATAAAATATCCCAGGTGGTCGATCGGTAACTGGCTGCTGTAGAGGTCTCGGATGGCCAGTGTCATTCGATTCGGGCCTGTCGTGAGTCGATCAGCCATTGACGCGTCGACGTCGACGAAGGCTACGTTATCGCGGTCGAACCGTGTCGATGTCTGTCGCCTGATGGGCAGTTGCAGTCGATCCGTGGGTGTGGATGAGGGGTGGATTGACATCTGTCAGGTGTGGGTGTGGGTGTGTGGATGTGGTTCGTGCCGTCTATTGGTGAGAGCGTGAACCGCCGGTCGTTGTTCGGGTCTCCGTGTTTCCTCGAAGCGGTGGGGAACCAATGCTCCTGAGGAGACACCGTGTGTCCACTACGAGCAGAGTTGTCCCGCTGATATCGCAGCGGTGCGATCGTGCTCAGCTGTGGATTGAGCGGCGTGCGCATCCTATGGCATCGGAATCACCATCTTGCCGGTCGCCGCTTGCAGGCGTAAATGCTGCCGCGCTGGCGACTTCCAAACGTTTCGAGGCAAACACACAGGTTACACCACCGACGCGAGGCGAGTGACCACCCTTTGCGCGGAGAGTGACAGCAACTACACGAGGTGACTACGACCAACTACACAGGAACGTTCCCACCCGCGACGCAAGGTGACTGACGTACATTGCGCAAGATATTTCCACCAACTACGCGGGCTAACACGGAGAACCCAACTCAGAACGATTGATAAAGATACGAGCGCATACCCCCGTCTTTAGGCGGGGGTCAAGCGGACAATAGCCGACACACCCACCGACGACGCGATGGCTGGATTTCCTACCGTTCTATCAGTAGTATTAATACGTCAGCAGACTATAGTGTGTGATACGGATGAAGACCACACGGCATACGACCTACAACCTCAACTACCACATAGTGTGGTTGCCGAAGTACCGCAACTCGGTACTCGTCAACGAGGTCGCTGACCGTGTGCGGACCATCCTCCACGAAATCGCCGACAACAAGGGCGTCGAAATTCTTGACCTCACCGTCCAGTCTGATCACGTTCACCTGTTCGTCAGTAGTCCACCCAAGAACGAACCGGCACTCCTCGCCAACTGGTTCAAGGGTATCTCCTCGCGCAAGTACAACCACCGATACGCCGACTACGATGGTGAGAAAATCGGATGGGCGCGAGGGTATTACGCAGGAACCGCTGGACACGTTTCCAGCGAGACTGTCGAGAACTACATCCAGCAACACAAGGAGGGCGATTCGTGACCGAACTCACGAAGACGCTCGAACTCAAGCTTGTGGACCCGAACGCCCACAAGCGGCGGAAACTCCGAGAGACACGAAAGGCATACCGGCACGCCCTCCAAGACGCCTTCAACCAGAACTGTACCACACAGACCGAAGCGAACGACGTGGTGGTCACCTACAATCTGAGCGGGTACGCGAAGAACGCGCTCAAGAAGTACGTCCCGCAACTCACGACGACCTACAATGCGGGCGACCTACACGACGACCACCCTGTTCGGTTCACCAACGAGGGGCTACGGCTCGACCACAAGCCCGAGAACGCTATCGAGTGGTACGTCAAGATCCCGCATCACGAGGACTACCACCTCTGGCTGCCAGCACAGCCGAATCCCGAACAACGAGACTGGCTCGAAGCGGTGAACGCTGGCGACGCGGAGATGGGAGAGAGTCGGTTGTTCGAGCGAGAGGGGACGTGGTTCCTCCACGTCACCGCTACTCGCGAGGTAAAGAAACGCTCCGGGGCGTCTGCCGAGAAACGGACACCTATCGGAGTGGACATCGGGGAAGCGTCACTCGTCACGGTGTGTCACCGCGACGACCACGGTTCTCCGACAACGCCCCAACTGTGGGCCGACGAGGGCAAGACTGTCCGTCGGCTCCGCAAGACCTACTTCACCGCCAAGCGCCGACTCCAGACGCGCGGAAGCGAGCGTATCGCGGAGTCCTTCGGTGACGACCTGTGGAACCAGATCGACGACGTGTTCCACCGGGTCACCCGCGAGGTCGTGGAGTACGCCGAATCCGTCGAGAACCCCGTTCTTGTTCTGGAAGACTTGACCTACATACGGGAGTCAATGGACTACGGCGAGTATATGAACCGACGCCTCCACGGATGGGGATTCGCCAAACTCAACGCACAGATACGCTACAAGGCCGTCGAGAAGGGAATCCCCATTGAGACGGTGAACCCGTGCAACACATCGAAGGAGTGCCACGCGTGCGGTGAAATAGGATACCGTTCACAGCAGGCGACGTTCAAGTGTACGAACGACACTTGCTGGATGGGTGAGTACCAAGCGGACGTGAACGGGGCGATAAACATCGCAGACCGCTACCTCAGCGGAGAGAGCTATTCAAGAGAACACACGGATGGCGATGACTCGGCTGAGGACGGGGGGCGTTTGACCGCCCCACAAGACACCCACGCCGATGCTGAGACCCAGCAAGAGACGCGTGGAACGTATGCGTCTTGAAACCAGAGGGCCACGCTCGGCCTGAAATCCCATGGTGGGATTCCCGCGTCTTCAGGCGCGGGAGGAGGTCAACAGCTGTCCAAGAACTCGTTCAGCTCTTGGAATTGCTCCGCAGAGAGAATGATCTCGGTGTCGAACGCATCGAATCGCTCGAAGTCGTCGTCGATCGTCAATACGGTGTTCACCCCTTCGGTGATCGCTATCTGTGCGTAGTAGCCATCCCATCCGCCGACGTTGACCTCGCTTGCCTGCGAGAATCCATCCCGAACGACATCCTGAGAGACGTCGTCGCACCAGTGGATCCGCTGGGCATCCAAGAAGTTCTGGAGGAGTCGAGAGACCTCCGCACTCGAACGCCCATAGTACGTCGTGAGGACGTTGTGGGCGCCGATCACAGCCGGGTAGGGGACGACGGCGTCGATGTCGCCCGCGATCCCGGCTTTGACGTACTCGAGTGCAGCGTCGCGAACGGGCGCATCCGTGTGGGCGAGGGCGATTACGCCAACGTCGAACAGATACGGGCCCTCCGTCTCAGGCATCTGATTCCTGCTCTGCGCCGCGACGAACAGCGTCTCTGTGCTTCTGGGCGACTGGATCGACGTCGGCGTCTAGTGGCCTCGTCTCCCTACTCGCCGGCGACGTCTCGTCGATGAGTGCTTCCATCCGTTCGATAATTGCTTCGGGGTTGTCCTCCGGCTTGACGACGGCCTTCCCATCTTCTTCGTGTACCTCCACCTCAGTCCCAGGCTCAATCCCGAGCCGTTCCCGAACGCGCTGCGGGAGCACAATCCGCCCCTTCGAGTCTACTTTAGCCATATTCCCACGTAGAGTGGGAATTAGTATAACTGCTTTGCTCGGATTGACCCCCTCCTCCGCGTAAACGGAGGAATCCCACCACGGGAATCAGGCCGTGTCGCAGACGACCACCTTGATGCCGATCTCAAGGGCTGTGAGCCAGTAGTGAGGGTGCACCCCACGGTGATGCCCCTACTGAGAGGCACTCATCTGGATGCCGGGCACTCCTCGAATAATCGCCAGACGGAAGCAGGTTACAGGGAGGAATTCGCGACTGAATATAATACTAATATGGGGATCCAACGGGAATGACTAACAGACAGACACAACCCGGGACGGAGCCACGCACAAGCATCGTCTCCTCGGGGAAACAGTGTCACCTACCAGGGGGACACACAGTGGAGGATGTTCGAACAGATCGTACGGGATATACGTCGTGTCTTTCCAGGTAGAGACCCAAGTTTGGTAGGAAGAGACTCGAAGATTGGTGGGGGGAACTGGGTGGCAACCGCCGCCTCGAATGGGGGGCGAGCAGGTGGCAATCGGGGGTGGACGGAGGAGTACTCTCTGAGAAAAACACTATTCTTCGACCAGGTCGTTCCCATCGGAGGATTGTTTTCCGTGGTGTCGATCTACCGGCGGAACAGGCCGAGTGCCTCGGGGCTTGACCCCGAGGCGGTTCACGGAAGGACTGTTGCGATCGGAACGAGAGTGTCTGTTCGAAGGGGTGGTGTCTCTCGAACAGTTTACGACGGAGTATACCAGTGCCACCACCGGTCGTGTCGGATCAAAAGAGTGGCACCTCTCGAATCGAGTGGTGACTCTCAGCAGCATTGTTGAGAGAGAAGTATCCCTCTCAAGGAGCGTACGCTTGGGGGATGAGTCATCCAGAGGAGAGAGAAGATAGCGTGATCGTGGATGTCGTAGTAATCCCCACTCGAAGCGTTGCTGTTGTGACACCCTCTCCGTTCGGAGTGGAGAATCGTTGCTGTTGCGGCGCGACGTCGCTGTTCAAGAGTATTTCTCTCAAATTCGTCCGAAACAAGTGCTGCAAAGAGTGCGGGGCGGTTTCGCTGTCGAGGATGCAGTAAGTAGACGGACAGTACAAGAACAACAGGTGTTCTCTCTAGGGTTTTCTGTTCGGTGGCGACGTCTGTTCTCTGGGTGTTGACACGAGAAAGCACAGCAAGTGAGTTGCTCAAAGGAAGAAATATCTCCGGCAAGTTCGCGTGTCCTGTCCGAAAAGCTGTCGTGATAACTGGGGGCGGTTTGTGGGATCTGCTTGGTGGAACTCTTCCGGTCAGCGGTGGATCATCTCAGTGTGGAACAGCCATTCTGCAGTCCTGGATTAGCGAGGAGTCTTGAGTGTGAGAGTTCCGGAACGCCCATCCAGTGGTCCAGATACGGACAACGAAACAGTGACTCATCGATAGAACTCATCAAGAACACCTGCTGTCGAGTTGCAACTAGCCCCTACGTGAATGGGAGTTGAGCTACTGTCGTTTGTCTAATACGTGTACTCTTGGAGAGTGGCCCGACGAGAGTGCATCATCGTCTGTGTGTATTCGTTCCCGTCTTGGGGACCCCTCAATCTGTGGAGTGAGCGGACGCCCATATCCAATGAGGGACAGTTCCGCAGAGGGAGTCTCGCCATCGCTGTCGATTCCGGTTGCTCGGTGTATTCCACGTATCGATCCGCGTGTGCAGTTTCCGTACAGTCGGCATCTGGATGGATGTCGATGTACTGTCTCCAGCGGGGAGGGGTACTTCTCTGGGTGATGGATGTCTGTTTCTCTCCCTCTCGGGTCCCTCCTGACCGGTATCTCACACACTCGTCCCCCACTGGGATCCCCATATTGATTATTATATCAGTCGTTGCGTTTGACCTGTAACCAGCTTCTGTATTGCGGTTTTCTGGATCGCTGCCCCATACTGGTTGAGCGTGCATCGAACCGTGGGTCACACCGTGCCTGTCACCGCGACACTCGCTGTGAATATGAGCTGAAACCACTATCGAGACGTTTCTGAGTTGCTCTAGATTGATTTCTATCACCCCAAGAAAGTGGAGGTCACTTCGGAGGTGGCCCCACAGAAAATGACGAACTCGCAGACGAATTCCGAGCAACCCTCGGAGACGACACGGTGTATCGAACCACAGAGCACTGCAACCACCGCCCAGCCGATGACGACGAACACACCTCGTGAGCACATCATCGAATTCGGGGGCGCCCGTTCGCGTCGTCGACTCCGGTTCGTCCCCCGAGAAACGGCCGGCTGGTGGCGAATCGAGGAAGTTTGGGGCGATACCGGCTGGAACACGTGCGATCGGACCCTCATCGCCGACTTCGAACAGTGGTCTCGACCTGTCCAACCCGACACGCCCCGGTGAGACCTTCCGTATTGTGAGACTCGACTACAGAGATTCAAGGAGAAAGCCCACGACTTTAGTCGTGGGATGAATCCGACCATACACGACACGAACCACGAGCGATAGCCAACCTGAGTCTCCAACGCCGATCCAGACCTTTACAAACCAACACTTCGTATCCCGAGTTGATGAAGCGAGTCAACCAGTTCGATGTTCGCCCTCGCTCCGAGAAAGAGCGAGAGGTGTTCAAACGCTGGTTGGATGCTTCTGCGAGTCTCTGGAACGAGACAAACTACGCTCGCCGCCAAAATTTCCTCGAAGACGACAAGAACGTCTGGGACGCCGACACCGGCAGTCTCGAAGGCAAGTACAAGGGCGTCCTCAGCAGTAGTGTCGTCCAGCAAATCATCCGCAAAAACTCGGAAGCGTGGCGGTCGTTCTTCTCAAGTAACAAGTACCACGCCGGAAAACTCGATGAAAAACCGTCACCGCCGGGATACTGGGGCAACGAAGAAGACGGGCGCGTTCTCCGAACCTACGTGCGGAACGACCAGTACACCATCGAGTACGGAAAACGTTCCCGGCTCGAGGTCCCAATTGGCTCCGAACTCAAAGACGAACTCGGACTGAATCGGAACCAGCGCCTTCGCGTTGAAGTTGCGGGCGACCCGAAGTGGAGCGGCGAGCAGAACCGGCTTGAGATTGTGTACGACGAACTCGCTGAAACGTTCAGGGCTTTCCAACCAGTCACTGTTGATGATTCTCGACTGGATTCACCACTGGCTTCGGAAGAAGCCGCCTTGGACGTTGGCGCGAACAACCTCGTCGCCTGCACAGTATCGACCGGCTCACAACTCTTGTACGAAGGACGCAGCCTATTCGAGCAGTTCCGTGAAACCACGGAGCGCATCGCGTACTACCAGTCGCTTCTCGAAAACCAACGCGAATCCAGCAAGCGAATCGACCGCTTGTATCGAAAGCGCACGAACCGACGCGACCACGCTCAAGATTCACTCGTTCGGGAACTCGTTGAGCGCCTGTACGACGAAGGTGTCTCAACGCTGTACGTTGGCGACATCAAGGGTGTTCTCTCGACGCACTGGTCGCCGCATGTGAACGAGAAGACGCACAACTTCTGGGCTTATCGACGGTTCATCGACCGTCTCGAAGACGTGTGCGAAGAATACGGAATCACGGTCGAAGGAGAATCTGAAGCGTGGACGAGTCAGGAGTGCCCGAAGTGTGGCGAACGAGAAGAAACGATTCGACAAGAGGATTCGCTAACGTGTCCGTGCGGGTTTGAAGGACACGCCGACCTCGTGGCGAGTGAGTCGTTCCTGAGACAGCAGAACAACGCAGTAAGGCCGATGGCACGGCCCGTGTACCTCAAGTGGAACAATAACGAATGGCGGGAACACCACAACCCGCCCTCTGTTGCGGTGGAGACAACAGCCAACGAGGAATACACAGACCAGAGTACCACAACGAGTGAGAATATCGCCCTCGGGGACTCAGACGACTGAGACTCCCACGAGAGGAATCCCACGACTTTAGTCGTGGGTGGGTGTCAAAACTACTCAAGATCTCTGGAATAGTTGCCTGCGAAACAAGAGCGGCCGTTCAGAAAGCGATCTGACGCAAATTCCACTTGTTGATTCGGCCGAAACCACACATCACAGGCCAGTTAGATCCACTATAGCCTCATCTTCGCTGCTAGGAAGAAAATGTCATATCAAATATTTTCCATCACTAAACCTCGCTTCGAGACTCACATACTCGTCGTCGATAACCAGAGGGCGCGTCCGTCATCGGCTACTCGTTTGGAGTGATTAATTCGCGTAGCTGCCCCTCGGCTACGTCTCCGATCAATTCACCGTCCAACAACAAGTTTTATCTCTGTTGGGGTTGTTCCCCAACATAGGAGACCGATGCCTGCAACGGTCGTGTACCGGGAAGAAGACGAGAAACCGGACGGGAGCCGATACGAGATGGTCGCGTGGCAGGTCCCGGTGAGCGAGGACTTCCCGCAGGGGTTGAAGTACAGCTTCCAGTATATGGACGCTGACGGCGACACGCTCCTGCGGTACGACAACGCGCCCTACCACTTGGATGTCGGTCGGCATCATCGACACCCACCTGAGGGCGACATCACGAAACTGGAGTTCACAGGCCTCTCCGACCTGATCGAGGACTTCCAGAACGAGGTGACCGAAATCTATGAGCAACGAACCCACTGACACCGAACCCACCCACGACGAATTCACGCCCGACCCGGACGAGGTCGAGTACCCTTCGACGCTACGTATCACGTCACTCCCAGCGGAGCAGGCGCAGGCGGCCGCCATCGAGCGCGCCGAACAGTGGGAACAAGGCGAGGAAGTACCGCACGTCGTCAACTTCGAAGATCGTGCGCGGCTCCGCCAGCTGCTCACCGACCGGCGGATGGAGCTGCTCGAAGCGGTGATGGAGCACCCGCCCGAGAGTATCCGTGCGTTGGCCGACCGCCTCGACCGTGACGTGCACGACGTGCACGACGATCTTCACCTGCTGGCCGAGTACGACATCATCCACTTCGAAGAGGACGGCCGCGCGAAGAAGCCGTACGTTCCCTACGACACGGTCCGAATCGAGGTCGAGTTCGGCCTGCCCCGTCGTGAAGGGTCAGAGTCGGCCGCATCTGCGTAGAACGATGTCGAGAGACAGCCGAATCCCGGTGACCGAGGAGACGTTGCGGGAACTCAGAGACCTGAATGGATTTCGTCTGCCAAGTGATCTCAAAGGGATCCGCAGCAATCTCTGGAAATGCAACATCGAGTCCATCCTCAAACGTCACTCGATCGAATAGTCCCATTCTCGGCTCTCCTGATCAGTACCTTCCGTACTTTTCGCGACTGTTCTCGGCGTGTTGACATCCTCCCGCGCCTGAAGACGCGGGACTCCCACGGCACCGCACCGCTGAGTTGGGATATTAAGGTTCGCGGTTCACGACCTGTTCTCGTGGGGCGAAACGGCCCTCACTACGGTCGAACAGGTGAACCGCTGGCTGTGCCAACCAGCCGTTATCCCTATCACCGCCGTCCGTGGCGAGACTCGGGAGTACCTTTTGCCGAATATTCTCCGCACCATTCACGTCCGCATTCGCCACCGTGTCGCACTCCTCACACACGTACAGCCCGCGTTCAACGCGCTGATTGTTGTCCGTCTGACCGCACGCCGAACACGACTTCGACGTATCGTGTTCGGACACCAACTCCACGTCGATGCCCTCGGCTTCCGCCTTGTAATCAAGTAGCGTCGTGAAGCGGTCGAACGCCCACCCGTGCAAGTCTAGATTGCCGTGGTCGCCCCAATTCTGAGGTTCGCCGTTCTCGTCGTCTTCTCGGATACCGCCAAGGTCGCCAACGACAAGGGTTCCGACGCCTCGTTCCACGCACTCCTCTACGATTGCTTTCGAGAGTGCGTGCAAGAAGTGCGTCCGACGACCCGTTCGCTTTCGGTCAAGACGAGTGGCCTCTCGGGACGAGGAATCGTCGCACTTTGCTTTCTTCTTCGTGAAGTAGTATTCGTCCTCTTTGAGTGCGCCACCGGGGTACAACACCGATTCACCGCCGAACGAGACGGCGGCGAAGTTGCAAATCCCAAGGTCAACACCTGCCACCTCGTCGCCGGGCGTTTCCGGGTCGATAGTGGTTCGACAGACGAATTGTAAACGCCACTCATCGCGCTTGTAAACAGCGCGAACCTGTTGAACGTCCCACTCGGTCAGGTCAACATCCGGGCGAGTCTGGCACTCGCACAAGATGAAGTCCGAACGGTGTTTTTTGAGGTTCCGGCCTTTCGAGAGGCGGACACGGGTGAACTGTGCATCGTGCTTGAATCCAGCCGCTTTGAACGACACGGTTGAACGCGGGTGGGAATCTCCGTTTTTGCGGTAGCCGGGCGGTCGGGCACGGTCGTCGCCGTTCCGACGCTTGCCGAACCAGCCGTTGAACGCTTCAGCGAGTTCTTCGAGAACGCGCTGACTGGATTGAGAATGTAAGTCCGTGTAGCGTTCGTGGCCTTTCAGTTCGGCTTTGAGTTCCCCGTCATCGGGAATCTCGCCCGTTTCGTCCCACTGTTCTTGTGTGTAGTAGCGACCAACGTTCCAGAGTTTTGAGGCGGCCCATCCGAGTTGGTCGAGGTCGTTACGAACCTGTCGCTGGTTCGTAATCGTGGCCTCGAAGGTTCGGACGGTTCGACTCATTTTCTGGCTTCATAACTGGTTATGAATGCTGTTTTGTTAATAGTGTCGGTTGGCGTGGAACATCCGGCCTTGCCATCGAAGTGTGGCTGGTGTAGAATATTGTCGGATTCATCCTGCGCCTAAAGGCGCAGGTATTCTCCTTGAGTCTGTATAAGGATTTTCAGCTTCACAGTCGGGACAGACGAACAGATCGCTCTCGGGTTCGCGGCCGTGCTTTTCTTCAAATCGGTCACGCGCGGCCGCTTGGTCTCTGAACAATCTGATCATATCCACCGCTATCCACTCTTCGCTGGTCTCACCACAGATATAGCAGGTCAGCGGCGTCTCGGTTGTCAATTTCGTCTTTGATCTGATTTGTGTGCTTGAGGGAACGTCGATATGATCGGTCTCGTGTGTATCCTCACGGACCACGTTCATCATCAGCGTCGAAGTATCGCGTTCCGCGTGGCGGTTCACCGTCATCACCAAAGCGACGTTCGGCTTCCTCCCGCGTGAGTTGTGGACCCGTATACGGTCGTTCGGTGAACTGATTCCAGTAGTTCCGAGCCTCCAGAGGCAACTGTCGATGCCACTTTCGGTAGGGCGGCTTGTCCGAACGATGGATATAGATATGACAGCTTTGACAGACAGGAATGACGTTTTCGAGGCGATTATCTGATTCATCACCGTTCACGTGATGCGTCGAGAGTCCCTGGCGGCGGTCGTACCCATCCGATGGCGAGCGACCACAGAGCAGACACGCGTTGCCGTATTCGTCGATGACTTTCTGTCGAAAGCTTCGATCTGTCATCACCGAAATATGGCATAGAGTGGAGTTATTTGCACTTCCTGCACGGCACTGCCGTCCGGTGTTTGCTGTCTGTAGCCCTAGACAACGGTGTTTCTGCACGTCTCGCACAGCTCAAGCCCCAACGTGCGCAAAAACATCCGACCGAGAGATCGTTCCAGTGACTCTGGTGTCTCCTTGTGGCTTGCAGGAAGTGCAAATAATACGGTATCGCGTCTAGCAACTCGTATGCGATCGATATCCAGTCTCTGTTTCAGGAAGAGAGTACCTACGACTCCGGTATCACCTCGTCTTCGAAGGCTTTCACGAGATACTGGCCGTTCTCCGAAAGCTGGTAGATTTTCTTCCCGTCGCGTTCGGCGGCGATTTCGATCATTCCCGCATCCCGGAGTTCGCGCAAGTGTGTGTAGATATACCCGTGGCTGAGATCTAACTCGGCTGCGAGCGCGTAGCCGTGCAGCGGTTCCGTTCGCAGTTGCCGTAAGATTCGCAACTTGGTGTCGCTGATCAATCCGCCCATCACACGGCAGGTTCGGACCCATCAGGGGAAACATATATAATAGAAGATGCTGACCGCTCAGTAGAAACAAACAAGTCAACGAATCAAGTAGAGTGATGTATACCAGCGCCGATCCGATGTCAGTGTGTCTATCTGGCCGGCGCCTTCGGCACTTGATCAGACACTCCCACCAGAGATAGACGATGGATTCACAACCTGTGCCTGTTCTTAGCCCCTCCGGACGAGACGCCCCGTTGAGTACTCGAGTCACGACGACGGTTGCGTGGCTCGAGGGAGTCGACCAGCGTGTGCTCACACCGCTGCAGGACGTCATCGATGTCGATGCGCTGCAGGAACTGCTCGCCGATCCGGAACGACCCTCGGTGACAGCGGGCTTCGAATACGAGGGATATCGTATCGATTTCGGCAGTGACGGGACAATCACCATCGACGGAACGCCGACGTCGACTGATGGAACGGTTGCCCCCGGAACGAGCATCCTGTGTGTCCGATCCGCAGACGAGAGCGCTGAGCACATCGCGTGGCCGACGTATACGGTCGCTGGTCCCGCCGATCATCGCGCGTGGCTGGAGGTGCTTGCAATGGATGCGGGGACCGCCGATGAATCAGGATCGGAGCCGGGGGCAGAACCGATATTGGAACCGAACCCGGAATCAGAACTGGACCGTACAGCGGCTGGCAGACGACGAACGATCGTCGTCTGTGGAGCGAGTGATGAGTTTGGACAACTCGGCGCCCAGCACAGACTCGGACGTGACTCTGATCACGATCACTCGCTGACCGAAGCACAGATCGTGAGCATCCCCGACTGTGGGGACCTCTCGACGCTCGGCCAGCGAGTGAACGACCAACTGGCCGTCTGGGAGCAGATCGGCGCGAATTCGGTCGTACGGATCCACTCGCTTGCGCCGTTTCTCGATGCGACAGCACGTTCCCAGCTGTTTCAGTTTTTCCACCTGCTCATCGGCCGGGTTGCTGGCACTGACACACTCTTGCAGGTGCAGTGTGATGCATCGGTCGTTGCTGAGCGGACGATTACTACTCTTGATCCGCTGTTCGATGTCGTGATCGAGTTCGATGCGGACGGACGGGTTTCAATCTCAGTGTGAATGCTCAATTGAGCTCCTCCCGCGCCTAACAGTTGTGTGATAAAGATACGAGCGCATACCTCCCGTCTTTAGGCGCGGGAGGAGGTCAATGTCTTGTGGCCCGGTCAACGAGGCCCCATCCGTAGCCGGGTCATCGCCGTATGGATTGATTTGTATCACCCGATGGAGGTGAGGGCTGGGTGAAATCCCGGCCTGCCACCGATGAATTCCCCACGAGACACATCCACGCTCATCGTGGATCTCGAAGCGTTGTATCGTCTACTCACTCACCAAGATCGTCACTGCGACACCCACGGCCACGAGAATCCCGCCGCAGCACAGCCGTTCAGCCTGGAGCTTCGGTTCACGGTCCAGCGGGAGTCACGTCGTCGCTACCGATTCGAACCACGGCATACCGGCCCCGGGTGGTGGCGCTTCGAAGACGAATGGACCGGCTGTCAGTGGCGTCCTGTCGGCCGTGAAGTGCTCGCCGAGGTCGAACTCCAGATCACGGCTCAGGGGGCGAACCATAATGAGTGATGAGCCATATGATGGTCCCGGGAACCCGGAGGATCTCCCACTGTATCGCGACAATGACGTCTTCCATCTGCTCAGCCAGCATCGAAAGCGTGCGGTCATCCTCACACTCGCGATGGCTCCGTGGGGACGGGTTCACCTCCGCCAGCTCGCGGAAGTGCTCGCTCTCCTCGAAGCCGATGCCGAAGGCAACACCGTCTCGACACGCCAGGTGACGAACACCCGGACGAACCTCAAACGCTCACATCTGCCTGCCCTCCTCGAAGCCGGGATCATCGAGTGGGAAAGTTCCGCGCAAGAGCTGCTCGTTCCCGGCCCCGGCTTCGATGGGGCACTGCAAACACTCCGTGTGGGTAGCTACTCACTCGCCCACGAGCCTACCGAATCGTCAGTCACCCACGACTGAAGTCGTCGGTCGATGACCGTTCCCCACTTGCTTCCCATCCCGGACGGGGTGTCGGGGACGGAAGTTCGTCAACCACAGCTCGAAGTTCGTCCGCTGTCGTCCACGGGAAGCACCGATCATAGAGTTCGAATTTGCGGAACTTGTTGAGATGGACCCAACTGTACGTTGCTGGCTCTTCACCCGCATCTGCCCGGTCGTCGATCACATCCCACACCTCCTGTTCGTCGATGTCGAGACCGCTCTCTTGGGTGCGATCAACGAGCGACTCAACCTTTGATGTGCTTCGCTAAGGAGTGGAAGAAGTGGGTGCGGCGCTCCGACCACTTCGCGTGTAACCGAGTAGCCCGTTCGCCACCTGAGTCGTCACATTTGGCGATTTCTTTCTGGAAGTAGTAGCCATCCTGTTTCAAGCGGTTGCCGGGATACAGGTCGGCTTCCTCGGTGCTGTAGGCGCCCGCCCTGAAGTGCTCGCCGAGGTCGGATCCCAGATCACAGCTTAGGGGGCTGACCGTAATGAGTGAGATGATGGTCTTTTTGTGTTGACAACAAAGAGCGATGAATGGTACGTAGGAGAGGAAGGGTGCTCTGACCTACCTTCTCCTCTCCTGTGTGCCGATCTCGCAATCGGCAGTGAGCGTTTGTTTCGCAAGGATTTGAGTGCTTTGTGATCGCATTTGTATATCTTCTGAGGAGTCGGACAGCTATTGCTGTCAGCTTCTGCCCCGAGGTCAAACCTCGAGGCATCCGAGTTCACTCGGCTGTGAAAAGACATATGTGCTTGAATTGAATACTTTGGTGAGGAACAGGGATTCGATAGTTGACCGGATGGCAAACCAGCAGCATCATCCCTGTTCCTCGACTAATACCGCCCGTTCGTCCTGAAGAGCGTTCTGTCGTTTCAACGTCATTATATGGATTCCACTGAAGGGTAAAATATGGCCCAAGAATTCGAACCAGTGGAATCACCGGATGAGACCACGCTTTTCCCGTATCACGAGCTCACGCCACCGACACCCGCAGACGTGTATCGGGCACGCCGAGTCGTCTCTGAGTACCTTCCGCGGACGCCGCTCGTGCGGAGTGAGACCGTTCCTATTTTCGGCAGTAAACAGCAGTCTCTCTCGTGAATTGAGAGGTGCTGTGTGTCGCTGGTCTTGACACTGAATCGTTGTTACTGCTATTGTTTTTCGTCTCTATCGGGGTGACAGCGGGCGCTATGAAGCACGACCCGCCACCAGCAGCCACCGCTTTCGACTGTCCAGTAAACGCAACAGGCGCTTCACCGAACACGAGACGCGTGCCAGCGGAACGGCTTGCTAGCACGATTTCAGAACCCCCGGTATACGAGGACGTGAAACCGTGGTCTAGCGACGCCGTCTCGCTGAAGAACACACGAGCCACGTTGACTGCACCAACATAGTCCCGATCGGCTTGAAACTCACACCGAGCGTTGTCACAACGGAAGTGACCACCATGCCATACTTCGTGGAAGTGGTCTGGGGACTTCGTGGTGTGGCCCGTGGAACCGCACCGTGGACACGACTGAGACGTGTTACCCGGATGCACTTTCTCCACGTGCAGTCCGGCGATGTCCGCTCGATACTCGATTTTCGAGATAATCTCTCGGCGTGCCCAAGACGACAATTCCCACGAGAGTTGGCCTTCCCCACGAGGCGGTGACAGACTCCGCAAGTCTTCGTGAACAATTGCATCCACGTCATACACCAACGCGAGTGCAAAGACTTGGTTGGCTACATCGTGAACGAGTTGTTCGCGCTTGTGCCGAATCTTGTTGTTGACTCGCTCGTACTCTGCCTGAACGTGCCTGAACGAATCCGTGTGGTCACGCCCTTCTCGGCGTAGATATGCTAACTTGGAGTTGAGTTGATTGCGTTCCCGATCAAGCCGTTTCATCCGTTCGCGCTCTGTATTCTGGATGAAGTACGGGACAGAGAGTTGTTCTCCATTCTTGTTCACAACAACGGCGGTAGCGTCTTTACGGATCCCACCGTCAATTGCTAAAACGGTTTCAACGTCGCCTGATTTCTCTTGGTGTTCAACTTCGAGGGGGAACGAGAGCTCGTAGTAGTTGTCTCCGGTTTTCGTCTGTGTCGGGTGGAAGGAGGGTGCGGAGAGACTGCCGTGTTCGAGGAGTTTCTGGAACGCTTCGTAACCTTCCAGTTCGTGTTCTGTCCACGTCCAACCACCACGAGTCTCAGGTTCGAGCGTATCGGGCGTTTTGAGTTTGACCGTGAGTGTCTGCGTGTCTTCGTCGTACTCGTATTTGACCGCCTGCCCGCTCGTCGGGCCGTCGTCTGCGGAGTACGGAAGAACGCCTTTTGAGTACGATGGACAGTCCTGCATCTCAAAGTACGACTCAGGGAATCGACCGTGTTTGTCGTAGTGGGAATTGAGTTGCCCGATGAGCAGGTCAACGTACCCAGATTTGATGTATTCCTCTGCGTTCCACAGCTGTTCTTTGATTCGCCGGGTATGGATGCGGCGAATTTTGTGGTCAGGGAGGACACCTTGGATTGACTGGAAGGCTTCACGTTTGTCGGCGTGACTGCGGAGTGTCTCACCGACTTTCTGCATCACACAGCGTTTGTACCGTGACGGGAGGTACAGATCAACGTCAGCGAACGCTTCGCCCTCGTCGAAGTATTTCCACGCTTGATACGAGTAATCGGCAACCCCGGTGAGGTGTTCGGGCGTCCAGTATCGCTGGATAAGCGTATTTGCTACGCTCTTCGTGAGTGTGTCTAATCGAGCGTGGCGCTCTTTCTCTTCGAACGGGAGTCGGATCGGGAGTGCGAGGTGACTACTCATTGGTTTCCACCTCCGCTTCCACGGTTTCGACTATCCGCTTGCGTTTTGAGGAGCGCATCCCGTACAGTTTGCCTGCGAAACTGGCAACGAGTTGTAGGAGGTCGTCAACGAGTTCTTCGTGTGCAGTCTTATCAGTTTCATCGTTAATGACCGTGATTTTGACGCCGTACTGGTCGAGGAGGCGTTCAAGGTAGGAGAATCCGAATCGGGTTAGGCGGTCTTGATAGGTAACGAGGACGCGTCCGTAGTCGGCGTTCTCAGCATCGTCTAAGAGTTTGTTCAGTCCACGACGGTTCTCGTTGAGACCACTCCCTACGTCGGAGTATTTGTTTCAATACTCCAACCATGGTTGTGTACGTACTCAGTGAGCGATTCGAGTTGTCGGTCGAGGTCGCCATCTTGTTTCTGAGCGTGGCCTGAAACACGCCCGTAAATGGCGACTTTATCGCTTCTCCGCGACGGTTTTCCTGTGAGTCGTTGAAGTTCGGTGTGTGGAATCCGTCGGTGTCCACCAGGGGTTCGAGAATACTGGATTTGGTCTTCACGACACCACTTTTTCACGGTTTCACGGTGGACTCCAAGTTCGTCTGCGAACTCTCCGACGGAGTACACCTTTGTCATTACTACTATTTACTGCTTTTCGCTGCTTAACAATTCTGATTTTTGTAACAGTCACGAAACCCTCTCTGCGGAGCTCGATGCTGATATTTACATCAAACGCGAAGATACGCTTCCGACGGGTGCGTTCAAAGTTCGTGGTGGTGTCACGCTAGTCTCCCAGCTCGATGAGCGCTTTCGGGACCCGGGATTGATCGCAGCGAGTACAGGTAATCACGGCCAATCAATTGCGTACGCCGGCCGCGAATTTGACGTCCCAGTCACGATTGTCGTACCAGAAGAAGCGAATCCATCGAAAGTGACAGCGATGGAACGTCTCGGTGCGACCGTCGTATTCCACGGCTCAGACTTTGATACAGCCCGTGAACACGCCGAGGAGCTGGCTGCAGAGGAGGGATATCGATACGTGCATTCAGCGAACGAACCCGCGCTCGTCGCCGGTGTGGGAACGGCAGGGCTCGAAGTTGTGGAAGATCTTCCCGACATCGATTATCTTGTCTGCCCAATCGGGGGTGGGTCGAGTGCTGCGGGCTATCTTTCTTCGAGGAGAGAATCTCGCCGTTTACGGTGGGAGTGAATCCGACAACTCCTGCACAACCCACAGTCGATGGCTGCCCGGATATTCAACGCTAATCCGACTCATTAAGTAGTATTGTTTACATACGCTATGTATGGCGATTGAGGTCACACGCACCTACGTTGGTTCCATTCAGAATCACCGACAGGTCTGCGATGGCCTCGACTCGCTTGGCGATTCCGCCTCAACCATCTGGAACGTCGCACGATGGACAGCCGACCGCATCTGGGATGAGACCGGCAAAATCCCAGACGGGGGCGTGCTGAAATCGTATATGAAGAACCAGTCGTGCTGGAAAGACCTGAACGCACAATCCAGTCAGAAAGTCATTGAAGAACTTTCCGACGCTTTCCACTCGTGGTTCGACCTGCGACACAAAGACGACAAGGCAAATCCGCCCGGCTACCGAAAACACGGGGACAGACGACCCAAGAGTACGGTCACGTTCAAAGAAGACGGGTTCAAACACGACCCCGAGAACAACCGCGTCCGACTCAGCAAGGGCTCGAATCTCAAAGAGTATTGGTCTGATTTCCTGCTCTGTGAGTATCAGACTCGCCCCGACGTTGACCTCTCGGGAGTCAACAGCGTACAGAACGTCCGCACCGTTTGGACTGGTGAGGAGTGGGAACTGCACTTCGTCTGCAAGGTCAGTCTCGAAACGAACGACTCAGCGGGCGACGGCGTGGCAGGCATCGACCTTGGCATTAAGAACATCGCCACGGTCGCCTTCCCCGACGAGTACGTCCTATATCCCGGCAACTCGCTCAAACAGGACAAGCACTACTTCAAGCGTACAGAGTACGGTACCGAGGGTGAGGATGGCCCATCCGAGAAATCGAAGTGGGCACGTCGAAAACTCGCAGAGCGCGAAACCCACTTTTACCACACGCTTACGGACTCCATCATCACGGAGTGTGTTGAGCGTGGTGTTGGAACGCTCGCGGTGAGCTGGCCTGAAGACGTGCGCGAGTCCGACTGGGGGAAGACCAACAACAAGAAGTTGCACTCGTGGGCGTTTGATCGTCTCTACCAGTATCTCGAATACAAGGGCGAGATCCGTGGTGTCGAGGTACTGAAAAAGAACGAGTGGAACACCTCGAAGACGTGTTCGGCGTGTGGCGACGACACGAAGTCAAACCGGAAACACCGTGGCCTGTACGTCTGCTCATCGTGCGAGTTGGTAGCCAATGCGGATTGCAACGGGGCGGAGAATATGCGACAGAAGATAACTCCGAGTCCTCACGGGGAGGATAGGAGTAACGGCTGTGTGGCACAGCCATCGACATACTTGTTCGACCGCGAGAGCGGGACGTTTCACTCGAGAGAACAGGCCGTGTCGTAAACCAGCAAATATCCCACCTGCGGTACGGGAAGCCTCGTCGTTTACGACGAGGAGGATGTCACTGTCTCACTGTTGGTGAGCTTACAGATGCAACGGTGATCGGTGTCCAATCCGAAGCCGCGCCCGCGCTCCATACCGCCTGGAGTGAAGGTCATCTGAAGGCACACGACCGAATGGAGACGTTCGCCGAGGGTGTCGCAACACGCGTTCCCTTCGCGCTCACGATGGGTCTCTTGCGTGAGCGACTCGATGAGTTCCACCTCGTCAGCGAAGATACAATCCGAGATGGAATTCGTGAGTTGCTCGTTTCGGAGTCTATCGTTGCGGAGGGAGCCAGCGCAACGAGTCTGGCCGCGCTTCGGGAGACGCGCGAGCGGATTCGTGGGAAAACTGTCGTCTTCCCGATCTCCGGTCGAAACATCGATACCGCTCATCTCCACGACGTCCTCGAGGGGAGGGATAGCTCAGAGTAATCGGAAATCGAAGCCTATTGTATATCGGATGTAGTATCGTTATCGCTTGGTTGATGCGGGAGTGAATGCGTTAAACGACCGGCCAGTGATTGTGTCCGGAGTCAATTGATAGTAATCCATCGTCAGATCTTGGAGGGCCGTTTCCGGGTATACGTTCAGGGTAGGGATAGAGGCGTTTTCCGCAATCGAAGTGGTTGCGCGTATCTCTTCGTCGTCGGGGACCGGATCAACAGCTCCCTGTACGAGGACACTCTTGGCTGGCTCCTCACTGTAGACTGTAAGGGTTGCTGTCTCTGTTGTTTCGAGAAAATCCATTTTCTTGGAATCTGCTGTACTGGCAAACTGAAAGTACAATCTGTTACCGTCATACCCAAACGACTCCGGAATTGAGTAGGCCTCTTCCCCGTCGGTAAGCGCTAATACTCCAGATCCCGATTCTCGTAGCAATGTATCGATTTCGTCTCTCGTTAAATCTGCAGTCATTTAATTTCCAATGTCACCACTCAACAATAACAGTGGCTGTGTGGGTATCGTATACGATTTACCAACCATACTATTCTCGTTCATTTCCGTGAGTCAGCTGAGAAAATCAGCGTGCCCCTAACTGAACGGATTAGTCAAAGGGAGATTGGGTGGATGGAGAAGATCGTCTGGACCGACTATCCACTCGTCTGTTAGCAACGATGGGTTGAAATTGTTATGAATCAACAGGAATTATTAGTTCCTGTTTCCGAGTAAACTTCCACGGGAAATGAAGGGGGTTGGGCACGTGTACCACGTTAGAGAATTCCCTATCTCTCACTGCCCGTCGAAAGATCTCCGATCCTCGATCAAATGGACATATGTTTATTGCATTACGAGCCAGATTCTATGGTATCTGTGGGGATTGAAAACTGGTACCTCGTCGCAACAGGCGATACGTCGAAGACAAAACTGCACAAACCACTATCGGAGTCAAAACCACACACACCTGCGTGCAAACCTACTGCTGAATATCGACGTGTCTCCGAAAGTGTTGGGAAACGCATTATCGGTGTCGCAGATTCTGCAGATGAGGAAGAGTGGAAATGCCTTCGCTGCTTCTTCAAAGACGAGATCTCGTATGGTAAGTCAATCGAGTAGCGAGAACAACACTCGACACCGATCGGTACGAGTAACACCATACCAGTCCTGCTCGAATCCCATACAAGAGTGATAACTCATCTATGACACAGAATTAATAAGGCCAATAACACTTCAGATAACATCACAAGTATGGACGACTGGGATCGCCGGACTACCACAACAGTACCGCCTGATTCGAAACCCATCGAAATTATGCATATCGACGACGATCCCAGTATCGCCGACCTCGTCGCAACCGTTCTCGAACGAGAACACGACTCATTCAACATACATAGCAAGACGGATCCAGAAGAGGCACTCGAGGTACTCACCGAGGGTGAAATCACCGTCGATTGTATCGTCTGCGATTACGATATGCCTGGATTAGACGGTCTCAGCGTGTTAGAGCGCGTTCGTGAAACGTATCCTGACCTCCCATTTATTCTCTTTACAGGCAAGGGCAGCGAAGAAATCGCCAGTGAGGCGATCTCCGCGGGCGTTACTGATTACCTTCAAAAGACCGGGGGAACCGACCAATACAGTGTACTTGCCAATCGAATCCAGAATGCCGTCGAAGGCTACTGGGCGCAACGGTATATGGACCGCGGGTTCGAGGCCATCGAAACCGCACAAGATGGAATCAGCATCCTTAGTGAGACTGGAGAGATCGAGTATGCAAACGCCGCCTGGGCTGACTTACTCGGCTATGACCGTGAGGAACTCATTGGTCTACACTGGGAGACACTCTATCACGAGGAGGACGTTCCATTTGTCTATGACAATCTGCTTCCAGAAGCACACGATGATCAGTGGCACGGGACCACGACATTCGTTCGGAAGGACAACGAAGAAATTGAGGTCAAACACACGCTCTCGTACACGGATGATGGATCGCTCATTTGTACGATCACCCCGATAGCAGACACTCCTGCAGACACATCGAGTCTGTCGGCCAAAGAGCAAGCGATCAATGAAGCGCCGGTAGGCATCGTCTTGACGGATCCACACCAAGAGGACAACCCGATAATTTTCGCAAACGACGAATTCACCACCCTCACTGGCTATGAACGACACGAAGCCATCGGTCGGAACTGTCGGTTCCTCCAGGGAGCACAGACTGCAAAAGAGCCGGTTGCAAAACTCCGCTCTGCAATCGAAAACCACGACTCAGCGACTGTTGAGTTACGAAATTACCGAAAAGACGGCACCGAATTCTGGAACCGCGTCCGTATTGCTCCACTGTTCGACGACAGCGGTGAGCTCAACCTATTTGTCGGGTTCCAAGATGACGTCACGAACCATAAACAGTACGAACAGCAGTTACAGGCTCAAACCACACAACTGGAAGCTCTCTTTGATTACTCGCCGGATATGATCGTCGTCCACGACATTGACGGTGTCATTCGAGACGTGAACAAGCGGTTGTGTGAGGAGCTCGGATACACAGAAGAGGAACTCCACAGTCAGCACATCTGGGATATCGACGTGGCAGCAGACCCCGATCACGCGACGTCGTTTTGGGATGATCTCACAGTGAACACGCCACGACGCTTCGAGGGGAAGCTCAAACGAGCCGATGGATCTACGTTCCCCATCGAAATCAATCTGATCCGGCTCAATTTCGATGGGAAAGATTGGTTTGTGGCGATGCAACGCGATATCAGCGAGCAAAAACAACGGGAGCAAGAGCTTATCCAGCAGAACGAGCGATTGGAACGGTTCACGAGCGTCGTAAGTCACGACCTGCGGAATCCGTTACAAATTGCAGACGGGTATGTCGACTTACTCCGAGAAGACTACAACAGCGCCCACCTCGACAAAATCGAGGATGCATTAGCTAAAATGGACGGGTTGATCGAGGACTTGTTGGCACTGGCGTATGCCGGTGAAGAGGCAATAGAACTCGAAGCAGTCTCAATAGCGAAGCTTGCTCGGAGCTGTTGGGAAGATCTGGCGACGGCAGATGCAACACTCTCGATAGAGACCGAACAGACGGTGCGTGCAGATCGCGATCAACTCCAGCAACTTCTCTCGAACCTCTTGCAAAACGCCATCGAACACGGCGGTCCAAATGTAACAGTAACGATCGGTGAAACGGACACGGGGTTCTATATTGCCGACGATGGAACAGGACTCCCCGACGAAGGAACGAACAAAGTGTTCGAATCAGGGTATACAACTGCTGATGATGGAACCGGGTTTGGACTCAGTATCGTAGAGGAAATTGGGGATCGCCATAACTGGGACATCACAGCCACAAACGAACGTGGCGGTGCTCGTTTCGAGATCAACATTCCCTGAGAGTGCCAAAGCCATACTTTGGAAGCGACGATTTCATCACCGTGAGGTCACGTTGTACTGCTCCCGAATACCTTGTTCAAAATTGGCGTAATAATTACGAATCCGATGAAGATTGCAATAACGTAGGAGAGAAATTCACTACCAATCGTGAATGGGCCAGCAATATCGCCAGTGTGACATCCTCCTCGCCGTAAACGGCGAGGCTTCCCACGCATGGGGAATACCAGTCAGTCGTCGTCCCCAGAACCGGAGGTTCTGGTGGGCTCACGAGACTTTGTCTCGTGAACGCTGGCAGAGGGTTTCGACTCTTCGTAGGCCGTGAGCGTCATCTGCGCTGGTACGCTCTTCTCACGGTGAGTCGTGGCGGTGTCACAACCGCTCCCATCCCGAGGCGAGTCATCGCGTTCCGCCTTGTCAAGCGGGACGCTCTCTCCCCACGGGTCAACCCGTCGTGCGATATTCGCAGAAGCGTTGATGTCGGCCTGAAACGTCGAAACGTGGCAGTCGTCGTGTGGACACCGGAACTCGGCTTGTGAATCCCGCCGACCGATACGCTGACACGAGTGGCACGTCTGCGAGGTGTACGCTGGATTCACGTACTCGACAGGAATGCCTGCTTCTCTCGCCTTGTCCTCGATGCGCCCTTGCAGTCGGGCGAACGCCCACGAGTGCAATCGACGATTCATATACTTCCCGTAGTCGAGACGCTCACGAATGAACGTCAAATCCTCCATCACCAACACCGGATTCTCATACTGTTTCGCGTACTCGACGGCCTGTCGAGACGCCTTTTCTACGATGTTGGTGAGTGCGTTCTGATAATGCGAGAAGCGGTCTTCAATCCGCCACTCGGATGCGTCACGCTCTTGGAGTCGTTTCAAGGTGGTGTGCATCTCTTTGCGGAGATGCTTCGCGCTGCTTCCGCTACACACGAACGGGTCAGTCGGAGAACCGTCCTTGAGGGCACAGCCCGTGATGAGGGCGGTTTCTCCGATATCTAAGCCGATGTGCGTGGCGTCACCGTCAGTCGTTGGTTCTTCGACCGAGTACTCGACGGTGACGTGCAATACCCAGTTCTTTCGGTGTTGTTGAAGCCGTATCTCGCCTGCGTTTGCGTCTTCCGATACGAGGTCGTGCCAGAGGTATTCCTGTTCGGGGTTGATGCGGAGCGGTATCCAGAAGTTCGTTCCCCGACCAGGACGCGGCACCCACCACGTGAACCCATAGTCACGTTCTTCGGAATGGTCGAACTTTGCAGCCTGATTCGTGAGCCGTATGGGATGACCGTCGTCCAACTCCTTGGCGTTGTACGTCGTGCGGAGTTTCGGGACGTAGTTGCAGAGGGCGGCCTTCGCCTGATACGGCAGGTCGTAAGGCGTCACGATGTCGCTGACTGCCGACATCGTACTCGCCCCGGCGTCGAACGCCTCTTGCAGACCGTCACGGTAGGTGTCGAGCAGGTCGTTGAGTTTCGACTGCTTGTGCGCGGTGGGTGGCGCGAACGTCGCCTGCAACGTCTTCGTGACGGTCGTGGACATCGCTACTGTTCCTCCACATACTCCATCAGCACGTCGATGCTCACTTGGCCGGTGGTGGCAAGAAAGTATCCCGGTTGCCAGAACGCCTCGTCGAGTGCCTGCCGAAATTCGGGATTCTCGTTACGGATTTTGCGGGACGTGACGCCCTTGAGCGAGTTGATGAACTTAGTGAGGTCAGTCGTTGGCTTCGCTGTGAACAGAATGTGAACGTGGTCGCTTCCGCCGTTGACGTTCTGGATGTTCACGCCGAAGTCCTCGGAGATGTCGCTGGCAATCTCACCGATGCGTTCTGCGATTTCGTCGGTGAGGAGGTCTGCGCGGTACTTCGTGACGGTCACGAAGTGATATTGGAGTGCGTAGACCGTGTGCGACCCGGTTTCGAGGTTGTACTTCATTTGGCCATACTGATTTCTACACACCCAATTCTAATATAGGTTTGCAGTCGTGTGGTATTCGGCCTACAACCGATGGTGGTTCGTGTAGGAGTTGTCGGCTTCACGCCCGCCCCAAAGGGCGGGATTCTCTCCTCGTAGAAAGATAGAAAACAGAGAGGGGGAATGGGGGCTACGGATAGTCTGCACCGACTATCCATCCTCGGGTTTTTGCTCATATGTTGTAATACTTAGGAATGTTTAAAAATGATTTTGAGCAGATAGTGACAACCCTCAACAAGAAGAATGGAGGATGCAAAAGGGGAGCACAAACTAATTTGCTGCTCTTCTGTGCTAGGTAATTATCCAACGAACCTAGCAGCAGCCGAATCAAACAGAGCTATCGGGTCCTCCACGTTAGGTTGACGACGGAATATTGTTCTCCTCGTTAGTCCCATCGACTTGGTTCTCGAAGGGGTACTCACGAATATTGTCGCTCAGATCACTGTAGGTGGTCCCGACGTGTCGGGTCTGCACCGTCTTGAACGCCAGATCAAACTCCAGGGAATCGCCCTGCACTTCGTTGCCGACTTCGCGGGGGAGCTCGAGTAACTGACAGAAGGTCACCGAATCCGGATTCTCTGAGTTCTCAGAGTCACCGACTTCTCTGACATCGGTCCCGGGTCCACCGATCCCTCCTTCACTTCCATCAGTCGGATTCCGAATGACAACACCATCAGTGCTACCGTATCCGTTCCCAAGTTGCGTCGTCTCGTTCGGAACCCCACCCACATTATTGGGGTTTTGATCGGCTCCGAAAAGGAACTCAAGGACGTCCGTGTACTGGGCTTCGTCACCGCCACCCAGCGTTGCGTTCCCATCGATGTCGGGTTCGCCCCACGATCCGCCCATCGGTTCGGTACTGTTGAGGTTCGTCGTCTGGCTTAGTTCGACTAGGTCTTCGCGTGAAGAGATATCCGACGTCGACACTGAAGCCCCATTCCAGTGGGTTAACAGGAGGTTATCGGCGAGCTCACCATTATCAGGCGTTGGTTCTGGCTCCGTGGTCGTCCCTCCACCTTGTGAGAACTCCCCGCCGTGGATCGCGACGTACCCTGGGTTGTCATTGATGGAGATCTCATAACAAATGATCACCCAATCGCCCGGCTTGAAATCACTCAGAGAGTAACCGAGGGTCACTCCTTCTTCTGGCTCACCATCTGCGGTTTCATCATAGACAAGGTCGCCAATAGCGGACTCGTACTCACTACTTGCCGCGACTAACTGCGCTTGCACCTTCATATCGAGCGTGCCCGCAGTGATCGAGTTGTCTTCAAACGATTCTTCGTCGCTGAACAGCGCCGTAGTCCCGAGACCAGCGCCCGCAGAGACTGCACCAATGGTGCCGACTCCAGCAAGCATCTGCCGGCGGGACAGTTCGAATTTCTCGTCTGTCATCGGTTGGACCACCCGCCCGGGAAACCGGAACGGGCTCGCTAAGACGCAGATACGGACATTCCATAGCTAATTGCCAGATAGAATATCAAAGGAACAATTAGCGATCTTAGGAGGGGAATTCGCCGCCGTCATCAGACGAGAAATCCTTTGAAAAAGAGGATATCAGCAGAGCCGATCTGCTATTGATCAATCTCCGGAACATACAGGATGTATCGATTCCAACCCAGCCACGATGAAGGTGTTCTGTTTCGGCGTTGGCAAAGCCGGCAGTGCCATCGCTGATGCCCTCCAAGCAGACGAGCAAACCCGCAAAGCAGAATACATCGTCGATGCGGTCGCGTGTGATACAGCTGCCGCAAGTTTCAACCATCTCTCGACGATTCCACCAGCAAACCAGATTCAGTTCCTAGCGGAGGAGTTCGATGAATCTGGGAATTCCGACATAAATCAAATCGCAGCGCACGCCGAGGAGCACCACCGCCAACTCCTTCGTGGGACTGATAATGCACCTGTCTCACAGGCAGATGCCTTCCTCATTTGTGCGGGCCTCGGTGGGAGTACAGGCGGGGGTGCAGCACCGGTACTCGCAAAGCATCTCAACCGTGTCTATCAACAACCCGTCTATGGCGTGGGGGTCCTCCCAGCTACGCAGGAAGGCCCACAACACGCGCAGCGGGCTGTGCAGGCCCTCAGGCGGTTTGTCTCAACCACAGATCACGTCCTCATCTGCGACAACGAGAGTTGGATCTCCGATGGACAACCCACAGCTGAGGAGTATGCAACCGTCAATACTGAGCTTGCCCGTCGCCTCGGCGTGCTCTTTGCCGCCGGCGAAACACGTGATGATGCCGTCGGCGAGAGCGTTGTTGATGCCTCCGAAATTATCAACACCCTTCACGGTGGTGGCGTGGGCGCGATCGGATACGCCTCGCGTGAACTTCCTGCACAAGACGACGGTGGATGGTTCGGTCTCAAGCGATTCTTTGGGGGGCAATCGACCGCTGACGTCGATCCGATCGAAGCACAGAGTCGGATTACGACACAAACACGAGAGGCACTATTGGGGCACCTTACAGCCCCGTGTGCGATCCAGTCAGCATCCCGTGGCCTCGTCGTTGTGAGTGGCCCCCCTGCTTGGCTCAATCGTGACGCGATTGAGCAGAGCCGAACCTGGGTACAAGAACAAACGGAGTCGCAAGCGATTCGCGGTGGGGATTTCCCGCGGGGAGAAGCCGAGCAGGTTGAAGTGTTGATACTGCTTGGTGGCATCTCACCGGCTGACCGGCTAGCGGATCTGCGAGCAGTTGCGAACGCTGATGGGGATTCCGAGCAGGATGAATCTGCGTAAGCGCTCCGCTTCGAAAACGATTGCTGTTGCTCGCAGGTGTAGTGTAGCATCCGAAAGAAAGGAAAGTCGAATCGAAGGGCCGGACTAGGTCCGGTGATTCAGTCGCTTAGTTGCGACGGGTAGCCAGCAGCGCCGCGGCCAGCAGTGCCGTCAGCGCAACGACCACACCGAATCCGGGCGTGGACGTATCGGAGTCACCGTCACTGTCACCGTCACCGTCGCCGTCAGCAGGCTCTTCGGTGGGTTCTTCAGTGGGTTCCTCAGTGGGTTCCTCGGTGGGCTCCTCAGTCGGCTCTTCAGTCGGCTCTTCAGTGGGTTCTTCGGTCGTCGTTCCGTCACTGACAGAGTCGACGAGTTCGGACTCGATGGTGTCGACTTCGCTGCCACCCACACGGAGCGTGGTGTCCGCGAGGTCGCCAGCGGAGTACTCACTGAAGTCGAAGGTTGCCTCGAAGGAACCGTCGCCTTCGATGTCAACTTCACTCGTGCTGCGGAAGGACGGATCAGCATCCGTCGATGCAACACGGATCTCAGCGTCCGAGCCGGGCGCAACGTTCGTCGTACCCGAGATGGTCGCGTCGCCGCTCGCTGCAATCTCGAGGACGCCGTCGTTCACGTTATCGAAGGTGACCGACTGCTCTGCGATGGAGAACGTTCCAGTGATCTCCTCGGTGGAGTCAGCCTGGAAGTACGGGTACGCAGCCTCGGTGTTGTCGCCGTTAGCGCCACCGTCGAACGGACCGGCCGCATCGCCGTTTCCAGCGTTATCGTTCGTGGAGAACGCGTAGCGGTCTTCACTGTCCGTTTCGTACTCCATCGTCACGTCGAATTCGTCACCGTCTTCGATATCTTGACTGAAGGCATCACCCGAGGTGTCGACAACGACGAAGAACTGTCCGTTCTCCTCGTCGTAGACCACGTAGCCGTCACTCTCACTATCGGTGTTCAGGTCAAGCGAGGTGGCTTCCTGATTGCCCGTTGCATCGTCGGCTTCAACGTTGAAGTTGATGCCTTCGCCATCCTCGTTAACGACATCGTTCAGGACCTGCAGATCGGAGCCATCCTCAAGCGTGTCGAAGCTACCGCCCTTCTGGGCGATTGCACCGTACAGGCCAGTGGCTTCAACCTGAATGATGAGACGGTCGCCCTCAGCGATTTCCTCTCGCGGGGAAACAGTCTCAAGGAGGTCGTCGAGTTCATCGTCCGCGTCAGCCGCGTCTGCGGGTGCCGCGTGCGTGGTGATCTCGCCGAGGCTCGGTGCCGTCAGCTCGAACAGTGCAGCATCGAGTTCCTCGTTAGCCTCGCTCTCGCCGTCAGCGTTGATGAGGAATTCACCGTCTGCTGCGGCGGTCAGCTCGTAGTCTGCGGGCTGCAGCGGCCGCGTCAGCTGCGAGTCTGCCTCAGCGTCATCATCCTCGATCAGATCGAGTTCTGCGAGGTAATCCTCAATGGTCTGACCATCGCCGATGTTCTGTCCAACTTCCTCGTCGGAGAAAGTGGCACCGGTGTCGTCGCCGTGAACCTCACTCTCGACGATGTCATCTTCGGAGTTGTACACATCGTCGGTTACAGCACCAGGGGTGCCGAGCGTCCGAGTGTTCACTTGGAAGGTGACTTCGTCGTCATCGTCGTCGTCCTCGAGGTAGAGCACGTCAACGAAGCCGACGTCCTCGTCACCGAACTGCACGTACGTGCTGTCGGTGTCGGAGAGTTCGACGGTGAACTCAGCGATGTCACCGGCTGTGTCCGAGGAGACGCCCTCCGCGAAGGAGGCGTCAACGTCTTCTTCGGTGACCGTGATCGATGCACTGTCCGAAGCAGACGTGTCCGTCACGTTGAACTCGAAGTTGTACTCACCAGGGTCGACTTCATCGAAGCCGACGTCGTACTCACCGTCGGAGATGTCGCTGACGATGATGTAGTCTTCGCCGTCGGGCTGGGTGATGTCACCCTCGAATCCATCGTCGAAGACCGTCTCTACTTCGCTCTGATCGAGACCGTCAGCACTGACTTCAACGCTGTAGGATCCGCGGTTGGAGTCAAACTCAACGGTCGAGGTGTCTCCCGTGGAGACTTCCTCGTCGTCGAAGCTGACGTCGAGGTTCTGCGGCAAGACCTCGAATAGGTCGTTGGTGTTACCGTTAAGGTAGTAATCGCCGTCCTCAAGCTGCGCACTGTTGAAGCTGATAAAGTCGTTGTCGTCAACAGCAAGCTGTTCAGCAGTTCGGGTGTTCTCGTCATCGACCTGCTCGGTCAGTGTGACGGAATCCGAAGCGAAGCCACCAACAGCCACATCTTCACCCCAAAGTAGCGTTCCGGAGATGTCTGCCGAGTCTGCGAAGACACGGTCAACATCGTACGCGTAAAGGGTTGCAGAGGTGCCAGTACTGTAATCGTTAGGCAGTTGTTCGCCTACAGCTGGGGCGGATTCGTCGCCACTGTTCTGGACGTAAACAGTGTGTTCTTCTTCATCGACGCCACTGAGGTCGGCATTGAATGTGTATCCGTCAGTAGCCTCCCCAGAGACGGAATCAGACGCTACGACAGTTCCCTCACTATCGACGATAGCGTAGGAATAGTCACCAGCTGTATCGTCTGTGTTTACTGTGATATCAACCGGTACATTCTCGCTGTCTACAGCAACAGCGTACTCTCCTCCTCCGAGGTCGACAGCGTCACCTGCAAGGGTGACGCCAGTAGCCGCAGCACTCGCCGAGCCCGCAAACGCGACAGTCCCAGCGAAGACGCTGAGGACCATCAGCGCTGCGAGGAATACAGCGCGTGCCTTGGATCTATAGTTTCGTTCTGTCATATTTATCTCTGTCCGCTTGTAGCTTCATTCGTTTCTAACAGTCACGTCTCATAGTCGTCCGACGATGATGTCATTCGACCGACTGAGAGCGACTGCATACTCCGTCGAAGCCGACTTTCGGGTAGGGGCGCCTATACGTCGGTAACCATCTATTAAATGCTTTGTGTACTGAACTGGTTCGGAAAAGAGTGCGGCGAGTTTTTATGTTGATTTATTTAGAAACCACTGCCAAATCGGGTATACGAACGGTATCTGGTCGTATTTGTATGGAACAACAACTGGTACGTTTGTTTTCGATGAGGTTCGATAACAACTGTAATTTGTGCGTGGAGCTGAACACGACACGCCAGAGTAACGTCTGTGTATTCTGTATTCCAGCTCAGTGCTCTTCACTACCGATAGCTGTTGCTCGCAGGTGTAGCATCCGAAAGAAAGGAAAGTCGAAAGGGCCGGACTAGGTCCGGTGATTCAGCCGTTTAGTTGCGACGGGTAGCCAGCAGCGCCGCGGCCAGCAGTGCCGTCAGTGCGACGACAACACCGAATCCGGGCGTGCCAGTGTCCGTTCCGGAGTCGCCCTCGGTGGGTTCATCCGTCGGCTCATCCGTCGGCTCATCCGTCGGCTCATCCGTCGGCTCATCCGTCGGCTCGTCCGTCGGCTCATCCGTCGGCTCATCCGTCGGCTCGTCCGTGCCAGGCTCGCTTACCTGGTCGACGAGTTCGGACTCGACGGTATCGATCGAGGAGCCACCCACGCGGAGCGTCGTGTCCGCGAGGTCGCCAGCGGAGTAGTCGCTGAAGTCGAAGGTCGCCTCGAAGGAACCGTCCTCAGCAATGTCCACGCTAGACGTACTGCGGAAGGACGGATCAGCGTCCGTCGAGGAGACACGGAGTTCTGCGTCCGATCCGGGTGCGATGTTGGTCGTACCCGAGATCGTCGCTTCGTCGCTCGCTTCAATCTCCAGCGTACCGTCGTTCACGTTGTCGAAGGTGACCGACGCTTCAGCCATTGTGAACGAAGCGCTCACAGATTGCGTGCTGTCTGCCTGGAAGTACGGGTAGGCGGCTTCGTCGGGCGAACCGTCAGCGCCACCATCGTACGGGCTGTGCGGACCTGCGTCACCTGCGTTGTTGTCGGAGGTATCGAACTCGTAGAGGTTGTCGCTGTCGGTCTCGTATTCGAGGGAGGCCTCGAATTCGGAGCCGTCGTCTACCTCACCAGCGAAAGCACCGTCGGAGCTCGTGTCGACGATCACGAAGAACGTACTGTTCTGCTCGTCGAAGACTACGTAGCGTCAGACTCGCCTGCGCCAGTGTAGTCAAGTTCAGTAGCGTCCTGGTTACCGGTCGCGTCATCGGCTTCAACGACGAAGTTGATCCCTTCGCCGTCCCAGTCATCACCAGCATTCGCGAAGACGGGCGCGACGTTAGCGAGTGCCGTGCCGTCTTCGAGCGTGCTGAAGTCGCCTTCGTTTTCTTCGACCATCGCACCGTAGAGACCAGAGGCTTCAGCCTGGATGATCACACGGTCATCGAGGGCGACTTCGCCACCCTCGTCGATAGCGGTTGCAGCGTCGAGGACGTCCTGCAGTTCGTCGTCCTGGTCAGCGTTGTCTTCGGGTGCCTTGTGGATCGTGATGCCGTCGAGGCTCGGCTGCGTCAGCTCAAAGAGCGCGGAGTCGAGTTCCTCGTCGGCTTCAGTGTTACCGTCACTGTTGATGATGAACTCACCATCTGCGGCAGCGGTGAGTTCGTAATCAGCCGCTTGCAGCGGCCGCGTCAGCTGATCCGTGCCATCTTCAGTATCGGCGTCGTCAATGAGGTCAAGTTCTTCGAGGTAGGCGTTGAACGCATCGTCGCCAGTTTCTGCATTGCCGATCGGCGTGTCGGTGTCCTCATCATAGTAGGCAGCACCGTCACCGATGGCGCCGCCGTCGTAGATCTGGCTCTCGACGATGTCGTCCTCGGAGTCGTAGACGTTTTCAGGGTTAGTGGTCCCGAGTGCACGCGTGTTGACCTCGAAGGTGACTTCGTCGTCATCGTTGTCGTCCTCGAGGTAGAGCACGTCAACGAAGCCGACATCGGAGTCACCGAACTGCACGTAGGTGTGATCGGTGTCGGAGAGTTCGATAGTGAACTCAGCGATGTCACCGGCCGTGTCCGAGGAGACACCCTCCGCGAAGGAGGCGTCAACGTCCTCTTCGGTCACGTTGATGTTTGCAGTGTCCGAGGCAGACGTGTCGCTCACGTTGAATTCAAAGTTGTACTCACCGGGATCGATCTCAGAGAACCCGACTTCGTAGTCACCGTCAGAAACGGCATCGATGGTGATGTGGTCATCATCGTCATCTTGAGTGATGTCGCCGTCAGTCCAGTCACCATTCGTGAAGATCGTCTCGAGGTCGTCTAGGTCAAGGCCGTCAGCACTGACGTCCACGTTGTAGGTTCCGCGGTTGGAGTCGAACGTGATGTCAGTGGTGCCTCCCGTGGAGACTTCCTCATCGTCGAATTCAACATCGAGGTTCTGCGGGAGGACCTCGAAGGTTTCCGGCGGGTTGTCCGAGTCGTAGCCCTCTGCGGGCGGTTCGAGGAAGTAATCACCGTCTTCGAGCTGAGAACTGTCGAAGACAATGACACCGCTGTCGTCTGCGGTCAGCTGCTCGGCGGTCCGAGCACCGTCTTCGTCACTTTGCCATTCGCTGAGGACGACGCTTTCGCCAGCATCATAGCCACCGACAGCGACTTCCTGACCCCAGAGGAGACCCTCTTCAAGCAGGGCACCGGTATCGCTGTAGAAGGCATCAACGTCGTCGTACTCGTCAGCGCCAGAGTCGTAGACGCTGAGAGTGGTTTCTTGGTCACCGTAGTCACCGATGTCGTCGTCCACAGCTGGTGCAGCTGTGCCGTCACCGGCGACAGCAAGAGTGTATGTCCCCGAACTCAGATCACCAAGATCTGGGTTGAAGGTAACTTCACTGTTGGCAGCCGCTGAAGTGCCGCCACTGTTTGCTACGACGGTTCCACTACTATCTGCTAGAGCCCAAGAGACCTCTTCAGTGGCTCCTTCGGTCGTTACTGTAACATCCACTGACGTGTCTTCGGCAGACAAGTCAACGGAACCGGGACTAACCGTAAGGTCAGTAGCCGCAGCACTCGCCGAACCTGCAAACGCGACAGTCCCAGCGAAGACGCTGAGGACCATCAGCGCTGCGAGGAATACAGCGCGTGCCTTGGATCTATAGTTTCCGTCTGTCATATTTGGTTTGTGTTGTCGTTTGGGTCGCATCGCATCCGCATCGCAGTGCAGCCGCAGTAGTTTCGATCAGTCATTCCCCAGGGCGCTCATCACGTACCAACTATCTCACGGGCGGACCAACGGGGCGACTGAATACTCCTTACTGCAACCGACTTGGAGGTAGGGGCGTCTTGCCATTCATACCTTCTCCATTAAGTGCTTTGTGTATTGGTATTCGTGTGTGAATTACCAACAGAACGAAACGTCTAAATCAAATAAATTATCTAAACTACTGTGGAGGGTGCCCTCCCAGTACGGCAGGCTGAAAAATCGGGTAGGGCCTTTTTTTCGCCTGCCGTCTGCCAACGTGGTCCCCGGTTGGTCTTCTGCCTCGTCGCCTGCTAATAGTTTCACTGTCTTCTGCGCACACGCGTAAACCGTGAGGACCTCGAAAAATAAGAATGGAGAAGCTGGATAGAAATCCAGCCATTCGAACGATTAGTGTTCGCGGCGGATCGCGAGGAGGGCTATTGCAGTGAGCGCGATCAGCGCGACGACGATACCGAAGCCGGGCGTACCAGTATCCGTCTCAGAGGGAGTTTCGGTTTCTGGTGTGGGAGTCGCTGTTTCCGGTTCCGGTGTGTCTGTCTCCGGCTCTGGTGTGTCGGTCTCAGTGGGTGTTTCAGTGTCCGGCGTCGGTGTATCCGTTTCTTCATCCACCTGTTCGACCAGTTCGGTGTCGATCGTATCGACGTCGCTACCACCGATGCGGAAGCTGGTTTCAGCGAGATCACCAGCAGACTGCTCACTGAAGTCAAATGTCGCCTCGAAGGATCCGTCCGAAGCGATATCTACTCTTGTCGAGCTGCGGAACGACGGATCAGCATCCGTCGAGGAGACGCGCACTTGAGCGTCTGACCCAGGCGCGACAGTAGTCTCTCCAGTGATCGTAGCCTCGTCGATTGCTTCAACTTCGAGGACGCCGTTGTTCACGTTATCGAAGCTAACCGATCGCTCGATAATTGAGATCGTGCCGGTACTGTCCTCGGTTGCGTCAGCTTCGAAGTAGGGGTATGCGGCCTCACTGGAATCACCACCAGCGCCACCCGCGTACGGAGCCGGGTACGCATTGGCCGTCGTATCGAACTCATAGAGGTCCTCCGAATCGGTTTCATACTCCATCATCACCTCGAATTCGTCACCAGCTTCGATGTCTTGGCTGAAGCCATCACCAGTCGTATCGAGTACGACAAAGAACTGGCCGTTCTCTTCATCATAGAGTATGTACCCGTCATCCGTATTGTCGTTCGCAAGGTCGAGCGAGGTCGCTTCTTGATTACCGGTGGCATCATCAGCTTCGACCTCGAAGTTGATCCCCTCACCGGTCCAATCTTGGGCCTCTGTCGATTCACCGGTAAGGACACCGAGTGAAGCGAGCGATGTTCCATCCTCGAGGACGTCGAAATCACCACCGTTCGCTTCAACGATCGCCCCGTAGAGACCGGTCGCTTCGACTTGGATGATGAGACGATCATCCTCGGCTATCTCTTCGCGTTGAGTCACCGTGTCTAAGAGATCATCGAGTTCGTCATCCGCATCAGCAGGATCTTCGGGGGCGACGTGTGTGGTTATCTCACCGAGGCTCGGTGCCATCAACTCGAAGAGTGCCGAGTCGACTTCGTCATTAGCTTCAGATTCACCCTCGCTGTTGATGATGAACTCACCGTTTGCTGCGGCGGTCAGTTCATAATCGGCTGGCTGTAGTGGCCGCGTTAGTTGGTCTTCTGCGCTATCACCGCTGTCTATCAGATCGAGTTCTTGAAGATATCCCTCGAAGGTGTAATCTGGGTTGCCGTCACTCACATCTTCATCCCAGAAGGTGGCACCGGTGTCGTCGCCGTGAACCTCGCTCTCGACGATGTCATCGTCGGAGTCATACACGTTGTCGGTTTCAGCACCAGGGGTACCGAGTGTTCGAGTGTTCACTCGGAAGGTGACTTCCTCATCATCATCGTCATCTTCGAGATAGAGCACGTCAACGAAGCCGACATCGGAGTCACCGAACTGTATGTACGTGCTGTCGGTATCGTCGAGCTCAATGGTGAATTCTGCAATGTCCCCAGCTGTATCCGAAGACACACCCTCGCTAAACGCGGAGTCGACATCCTCTTCGGTCACCGTAATCGATGCGCTATCGGACGCTGAGGTGTCGGTCACCTCGAACTCGAAATCGTATTCACCAGCGTCAATGCCGTCGAAACCGATGTCGTATTCACCATCTGACAGCGTGGCAAGCGTGATACGATCTTCATCGTCATCGACTGTTTCTATTTCGAGTTCACCGTTCTGATCTGCTCCGTCGCCGAAGATCGTTGCGAGCTCTTCGGCGTCGAGGCCCTCCGCACTGACATTGATTGCATAGTCACCACGGTTGGAGTCGAACTCAACACTCGTGGACTCCTGATTGTTCACTTCGTCGTCATCGAAGGTAACATCAAGCGTTTGCGGCAGAACCTCGAACGTCTCAGGGGCAGGTTCGCCCGCCGCGACCTGCTCACCAATATAGTAATCACCGCTCTCAAGCTGTGCACTGTCGAAGGTGATGACACCGTCGTCATCAGCAGTCAACTGCTCTGCGGTCCGGGAACCGTCTTCATCGCCTTGCCATTCACGGAGAACAACCGTCTCTCCAGCGGTGAATCCCGCGACAGCGACCTCTTGTCCCCACAGCAGTTGCTCATCAAGGAGGTCTTGATAGGTTTCGAAGTACAAATCAACATCTCGATCCCCCTCAGCTGAGATGGTGAATGTTCCCTCAGCTTCACCCCAATCGGCGTCGGTACCGAGTGTATCTCCGTCATTTGGGGTTGGGGCTGCATCAGCCCCACCAGAGATTCCAGCGGTCGCATATGCGGTGTGATCTCCCCCAGGAGCGCCTTCAAGAGAGACGTCACTGAATACAATTTCGTCTTCAGCGCCTGCAGCAGCGTTTCCAGGGTTCAAAAGGACGTCTGTTCCCGCATCGTATTCGCCGTTTCTGTTCACGTCAATAACGACATATGCTTCGTCGTCGTTTGTGTCGCTCGTCGTTACTGTGATTTCGGTCGTGCCGTCGAGTTCTGCATCATCAACAGCAACATCAGTTGCGTCAGCACTCGCCGAGCCCGCAAACGCGACAGTCCCAGCGAAGACGCTGAAGACCATCAACGCTGCGAGGAACACAGCGCGTGTCTTGATTCGATAGTTTCGTGTTGTCATAGTGTGTCTCGTTGGTGAGTTTGGATCCCAGTTGTCTGCAACTTCAGCAGTTTCGAGCAGTACTCATACTCTCAACCGCCTTGAATGGCTGTTTCAGCGGTTCTGAGAGTTGAGATCGACTGAATACTCCATACTGAAGTTGGTGTGGGTAGGGGCGAATAGATGATCGTGACATCCCGGTAAATGTCTTCTGGGTTAAATGAATTGTTAACTGGTCGTTGTTCTCAGTAAGCACTATCTAATGGATTAATCCGGTAATTATCCGGTAGTTAGATAATATCTCAGAGATGAATTACCCACAAAATACCAGATTAATTACTTCTTTGGAGCTTCCAAATCGAGGGTTTGGAGGTACTCAAGCGGACGGAACCAGTGAGCTATACCTGAGTGACGAGCTTTCATCCGCCGAATTACGGAAGTGCGAGGAGAAAGCCCCGCCGTTCACGGCGGGGAGGAATCCGACAACAGGCCTACAACAGCCGTATTAAGCCCCCAGACAGCGTATCCGTGGGTAAGCACAACGGGCAAAAACTGGCGGTTGGATTGGGGTCCGCCCGGCTGACGAAGGACATCATACCGTTCCCGCAAGGGCGTCACCGAGGCCGTGGCGACACGGCAGGCAAAAAGCGACCCTTGCTCGATTGTGCCTGCCCACCGTGGCGCGAAGGGCAGGCAGGCCGATGGCACGGCCCGTGCCCGGACGCGGGGAAACCTGCGACCGGGGGCATCCCCGCCGTCTCTCCGAGACGAACGGGATGTACGGTGCAAGCGGATACCGCGTCCGACCGGACGCCGAACACGCCACACCCCTCGCGGGGCCGACGTATCGCGCACAAACCCGGTATCGCCTCGCCGGACCCCGTTCGGCAGGCGAGAAGTTGCCAACGGGGACGTGGGGCCGGCCCGCTGTCCCGCGTTGGAATCCTCGCCCTTCAGGGCGGGGAGGATGTCAACTTCTCGGCAGCGTATCCGTGGTCAAGCACAACGGGGCAAAAATTGGCGGTTGGGTTGAGATCCACTCGGAGGATGAAGGCCATCACACCATTCCGGAGAGGACATCTTCGAAGCCGTGGTGACACGGCAGACAAAAAGCGACTCTCGCCCGTTTGTGCCTGCCCAGCATAGCATACAGGGCAGCACAAGCAGGCCGATGGCACGACCCGTGCCCGGACGCAGGGAAAACTGTGGCCGGGGATATTCTCAAAGCCTCTCCGAGATCAACTGGATACACGAAGGAGATCATCGCGCAGGCCGGTGAAAACGACTGTTCGCACATCGTGTTCGAGGACTTGACCCATATTCGGGAACATTCCGAAGGCAACGTAACAACACGTCTGGGCGTTCCGGCACCTCTACGAATACGTCGAGTACAAGGCCGAAGTGTATGGCGTGGAAGTTGTGCAGGTTGACCCTCGGAATATCTCGAAGCGGTGTTCAGCGTGTGGTCCACCCATAGCGACAACCGGTCGGGTGAAACGTTTTCGTCTCAGAAGTGCGGGGACAAGAACCACGCCGACTACAACACCTCGAAGAACATCGATTTGCAGTATCTCCGTCGTCGGCAAAATGCAGCCGACAGAGGCGCACCCGTAGATATGCACTTGAATCGTGGGACGCTGAACGTGAACGGCAAATATTCGTCTACTGTCCTACGCTACGCAGTTAGAACAGGAATCCACACGAAAGCCTCGGGGCTTGACTCCGAGGCGATTCACCTGTCTGGATGCCCCATCGGTTCAGCGGGATCTCCGTTAATAATGCGGTCCCAAATCACCAGTGCCGATGGGAGGACGAGCAGCGATGCGAGGAACGAATAGACGATCGAAATCGCTGTCAGAGTCCCGAACTGACCTAACACGGTCAGAACCGCAAGTACGAGCACGCCAATGCCGAACGCCGTAGTGGCCATACTCCCAAGAAGTGCTCCACCAGTTCCAATGACTGTTCGTTCTAAGGCCTCATACAGCGGGCGCTCTCTACGCTCGTCGATGAACCGATGTACGACGTGCACAGAGTAATCGATCCCGAGACCGATGGTCAACGAAAGGATCGTCGCGGTAAACGCATTAAATGAGATTCCGAGAACGCGCATCGTCCCTGCGACTGCTGCAACCGCGACAACAATCGGAACGAGGTTGGCGATGCCAAGCGACGGTAATCCCTCAAGAATCCAGTAGACGACAATCAAGAAGATCACGGTCGCTCCGAGTGCAATTGCGAGGCTTGTGATTGCGGATTCAAAGATGAGATCAGAAACCTGCTGAAAGACTACAGTGTTACCCGTTGCTGTCGCATCCATCCGGAAGCGTTCAGACGCGATCTCACGGGCTGCAGTGGTGGCTTCGCTATTGGAGGCATCCGCGGTAGTTGAGTACACGATTCGTGCACTTCGATGATCCTCTGAGAGATACTCTGAGGCCTGCCCACCCGCAGATGACTGTTCGAGTTCACGGTAGATTGTCGGGAGGTTATCGTCGGGGACACCATTGTCGTTGCGGTCATTCCGTTCGACGAGCTCGGCGAATTCGGGATCCTGTTCGGCATGATCCTGGATGACCGTCACAATGCTTGTCGACTCTGCACGTCGATCGCCGTCATCAACAAACGCATCCGGTGGGTCCTCACCCGCGCGATAGATCTGCTCTAAAGCAGCGTCATTTTCCATCCTCCCTTCGACGTATATGGTGACTGACCCCCCCTGTGTGCTAGTGAATTTGTCTTCGAGGAAATTCAGCGTCCCCACCACGCCGTAATCACTTGGTGCAAACGGTTCAGGAAGCGACTTCAGAAGTGGTGAGACCTCCTCTGGCGGGAGAAAGTCCTCTTGTGAGAACGATGTGTCGACACCCGTAGCATACGCACCAGCTCCCGCGCTAAACACGAGTGCAAAAATGAGAATGAGAGCAGGGATCTTCCGCGAGAACCAGACACCAATTGAGAGGACCTGACCGAGGCGTGACCCCTCCTTACCGAGTGGGCTTTGACTAAAGGTCGGAATTGGCCAGCTTCCGCGTCGACGGTCAAGCCATACCTTTGCCGCGGGCAGGAAAATACCGAAAATAAAGAACGTAAAGACGATTCCGACGCCAGCAACGATTCCAAAGTCACGGATTGGGGGCAGACTCGAAGCAAGATTCGCGAGGAAGCCGATGACTGTCGTCCCGGTGACAATAAAGAAGGCGACCAACAGTTGATCTGTTGCGACGGTCATCGCCGACTCAATGTCTAATCCAGTGGCTCTATCCTCACGGTAGCGATTGATCGCGTGGATTCCGAAGTCGATTCCAACTGCTAAGAGCAGTGGCGGAACAGAGATCATTATCTGGTTGAACGGGATCCCAGCAAGCCCAAGGAAACCAAACGTCCAAATCACAGCCATTCCGAGCGCGGTAACACCTAACAGAAGGTCCAAGAGGTCGCGGTAGGCAATTATGAGAAATCCCACGATAAGAAGGACCGCTGCGGGCGTGACGATCAACAGCGAATCGGTAATGACGGTCCCGAACTCATCAGCGATGATACCGCTACCAAAGACAGTGATATCGGTGTCGAGTTCCGTATCAATAATTCGCTGTGCATCCGTCTGAATTGGAGTCAGTGGCTCTCGCCGGACTGCCCAGCAGTCCCACCGCCTGCTCCCTGCGGGAGGTCGTGGGATACAACACCGATCGTTGCTGACGCTGAAGCCGACCGACGATTAAAATCGTTGCTCAGCGTCCCTGTAAACGCCGGATTATTTGCATTCTCTTCTATCGCCCGACGGACGTCTGTCCGCGGTGCACGTTCGAGAGCAGTGATTTGCTGTTCAAGCGTCGTCGCTTCTGGATCAATCGTCTGTGCGACAATCCTCGCTGCAGAGGAGGTGCTCGAAACATACATATCGTCCCGATCTGCAAGCGTCTCCTGCGCTCGCAACATTGCGATCATCGAGTCCTTCGAGAGGACGTTTGCATCCCGCTGAACGAGTTGGGTGCTACCACCGTCTTCATCGAATACCGGCAGGAACTCGTTTTCGACTTGTTCGAGCGCATTCGCTGCGGGAATATCCTCGGCGAATTGTTGGGTCCCTGCTTCCGTAGAGACGTTCCCCAGCCCGCCGGCGAACACAAGTGTAACGATGAGGAACGCTAGCATCACCTTCTTTGGGCGATTAACGATATGATCGTCTGCCCAGTCGACGAAGCGCTGGAAGTCAAGCCGCATCGATTTAGCCCTGCCGACGATAGTACAGATATCCTCCAGCGGCGAGTACTAACACGAGGACGCCCCCAATGGGAACAAGTGGCAATCCGCCGCTGCCAGACCCTTCTGTCACTTCAACCGGAACCTGATACGTATCGGAGATGATCGTATCTCCATCGGGCTCATCGTACTGGAAGTCCATCTTCACAGGATACACTTTTGCAGTAGCGTCGTTACCTGCGCTCAGTTGGAAGCGAATCGTCCGGGATTCTCCTGGCTGAAGTTCCTCAATGAATGCTTCGTCGTCCGAGGACGACAGTGGCGAGTCCATATAGATTTTTGCGGAGACATCAGAAACCACATACTCGCGTGTGTTCGTTACAGTGACCTCGAACGTGTCATCTGAACCCGCTGCAAACGTACCGTTGACTGGTTCAACCTCGAATTCGGAGGTGCCCTCTCCGATATCTACGCGAGCGGGAAGCGTGTTCGATTGCAGTTCAGTATCTTCTTGATTCCAGTAATCGACAGCGAACTCGAATTGTCTCGGGCCGGCGGCCGCACTGCTTGTCACCTCAACGTCAAACTCGAATGACGCTGACTCGCCCGAATCCAGTGAGCCAACGGCGACAGATGTCTCGACAGGAGTGATTGTTGGACCCGGATCCGTAAGGGTAACCACAGCATTATCAGCAGTGCGTGGGCCCTCATTTGTGACCGTCCCGGTGAGTGTCTGAGTTTCACCGACCCGGAGTGCGCTATTGATATCGTCAACGGAGAATGTCAATTCCTGAGCAGGCGCAAGACTTGCAGTGAGTGTCTCGCCTTCGCGTTCGATACCGTTCTCGTCGTCATAGGTGAATGCGACCGAGAGAGGTTTGGCCCCATCATCGCCAACAGACTCATCGATTGCAGCACGGACTGTCACGTTCCTCGATTCACCAGGTTCGAGATCACCGAGTACCTCTTCGGCAGTCCCACCGTCAACGGTGACACCGCCACCGCCGTTGATCGTCGCTTGGGCACCGAAAGCCGTCTGAGTCCCAACATTTTCGATTTCAAGGGTTGCGTCTCCGTCAGATCCGGGAGCGACGTCGGTTTCGACATCAGAGACCTCGAACTGCGGTTCATCTGGAATTCTTACAGTGATTGTCTGCCGCTCACTTTCTGAAAGTCGTTGGGTATCACCCGAAGTGACACGGTTGGTGTAGTCATACCGAACTCGGACATCGATATCATATGTTCCTGGTTCGATGTCTTCGGGCACAGCAAGCCGTTGGGTGGCCTCACCAACCTGTCCATCTGGAATCGGGCCGATTGGTGTTTCTCCAGTTTTCACCTCAAACGGGCCACCGTCAACAATTTCGAGGCTCACACCACGGGCGGTCGTGACCTGTTCGACGTCCGAGCCGAAATCAACCTCCCCATCGTTTGCAATCTGGAAGGCAACGGTCTCTTCGGTTCCTGGAGCGAGTTCGTTGTCGGGGAGATACACATCGAGATCCGGTTCACCGGCTGTGATGCCGCTACTTTGTGCTGCGGCAAGGGGCGGTAACCCGACAGTGCCGATTATCACTAACAAGCCGAGCACTACAACGGAAATACTTTTTCGACGACTCATTTCGCTCCCCCATACTCATTCACATCTATAGTTGTGATGAGGGTGACCTGCAGTTGCAGGTACCGTACTGGAGGGGATTTCAAGGCAGTGGGGGCACTCATTACTTCGTAGTTTAACGCTCAGGTTATACTCTTTTTGATTGTTCGTTCAATCAAATGGCTTAACCCCCTGCACCGAAGGTACACCAGTATGACTGGCCAGTACACCAGATTCGGGGCCACAATAACCGGAAGATACGGTCAGCAATGGGACCGAACGGTTAGGGTGTCGGATCAGTGAACACCGATACGTTTGATGATCCCGAGGGCACGCGTGAAGAAATTCTCGCGGCAACCTACCGTGCACTCGATAAGTATGGGTACTCAGATCTGACGATTCAGCGAATCGGTGATGAATTCGATAAAAGTACGAGTCTGTTGTATTATCATTACGAGAACAAAGATGAGTTGGTCATCGAGACGTTAGAATACCTTCTGGATGCATTCGAAACGGAATTTACTGAGAGTGATGTCACTGACCCACGAGAACGGTTAGAGGAGTTTCTCGCACAGACGTTTGCCACGCTGACCGAATCGACTCGACCCCGAACCCTACTGGAGTTGCGGGCTCGAGCAGCACACGATGAACGATACCGTCGTCACTTTGAGCGAAGCGATCAGGTGTTCAAAGACTATCTTTCGGAACTACTCAATGCAGGAGTAGAATCAGGTACCTTCCGTGACCTGGATCCTCAAGCCGTTTCGACAACGATCCTTCTCTTTCTTGATGGTGCCTTACTCAGGTGTGCAGTTAACCCAAACGAAGCGTGGAAAAACCAAGCCCAAACTGAGATTGAGACATACCTGAAAACGCGAGTATACGGGCAGTCCGTTACCCGAAATTAGATGCTAAGTCCTCTATTTCAGAGATAACCCAGAGTCGAAGCGACCGGGTAGAGCAGTAGAGAGGGCGTTCAGCGTTTATTCTCGTATGCGAACGAGAGAGCCCCAGTCTCGTCAGCGCGCACGAGTTTCAAAAACCGTGGACGTGCGGGCTACAGACCAACTCATCAACTTCTCGATTGGCACACCAACATCTCCGCTGTTATCTCCTGTGATATTTTGACCGAACTGCTTTATAAACTCCGTATGGTATCTGGGGCCAACACTGCTCTGTATGGCCCCTCATCACGTCTTTTTGACAGTCGCTATCGTGTGTACCCTTTTAATCGTCGGTCCAGGGACTGTCGTCTCCGAGGAGATCTCATCAGCGAACTCACCTTCAGTGGAAGGTGATGCTGTTTCCCACAGTGTAAAATCAGGGGGAAGTGCTAGAAGCAATATACAAGATGCATCTGGATCGATCGATGAGAACGGACTGACCGTCACCCGCGGCGATGACACAACAATTTCAATCTCACATTCTGAGACGGCAACGCTCGTGATCGGCGGTGACGATTACGGATTCAACACGACTGTCAAACTCAATGGCGATGGTACTGATGAGATTACGATTGACACACGACAAACGACGGCAGAAAATGCAGGCGCATTCATTGAGGGGGGATCAGCGACTATCCACCACAAGCCGCTTGAACAACCAATAAAGCCCGCAAAGTACCCGTTGCGGCTGATCATCGGTGGGATCGAACGCGACGTCACTACGCTGTCTGTCGAGGCGCGTGATGAGATGACAGGAGAGGCCTTCAGCGCGCCACGATCGCTTACGCCTGATGAGTACCTTGGAGGGTCTGATAATGGGGATGCGAATGTCGAGCCGATTGAAGAGTCGATGGTTGCCAGTAGAAACGTTACCTACCGTGACTACGCGGTCGCACGATTCTCTGAAAGCGGCCTCGAAACGACGCTAAATCGAGATGATCTTACCGGAAGCGCCACAGCAAATGGCCTCCGAATAGTCCTTGAGCAAGCCGTCCCACATCCCAACCAGGAGGTACGGACATACGTCGCTACCGAGACTGATGCTGTCACGGTTCTACCCAACTTCGCAGACGATGAAATCTATCTTCTTTGGGATACCACTGCCACAGACCTTACGGCCCGATCAGAGTCAAACCGGTACCGTGCAAAGGTCGTTCTAACCGAAGAGAGTTCGTTTGTCGACGAGAAGACAACGCTTGCGACAACTACGTTTGATCTCCGTGAAGCATCGGTATCACTGGAGCCGACGAACGGTTCGATACACCAACCGTGGGATGGTGATGCCTTCTCTGTGTCTGGGGAGACGAACCGTGTTGCTGGTACAACACTCGAAGTGGGCCTTCGTGGTTCTGGATCGGACTCATTCCTTGAGTTGGGTGATGCGGAGATCGGTGATGACGGAACATTCGAGACCACCCTTGATGTGCGTTCAGTACCGCGGGGAACGAACGCCACGTTGTGGCTCCGTCCCTATCGCTCCGAGACTGCTGAACAAATTCACCTGGTTGCCTCCGATCCATACGTCGAATTTGAATCACAACAACTGAACGGAACATCGGTCACGGTTTCTCGTGCAGAGCTTTCAGAAGGTGGATTCATCCAGATTGAAAGTGAGGATAACACAGTTGTTGGACGGAGTGAATATCTGGCCGCTGGTGAACACGCGAATATTTCTGCGGAGCTGAATACACCCCTGTTAGAATCACAACAACTCCGCGCGAAGGTAATCCGCTCCGGCGAGGAACAATCCTATGATCCTGACGCCTCATTCTATTTACAGAACGAGTCGGTTGTTAACGATACTGCTCGCATAGAGGTCCCTAAGCAACCGACAGAAACGGCAACAATGACACCAACGGTGACGGTGACCCCAACTTCAACACCCTATCCTGTTGTAACTCGGACGCCATTACCACCCTCTGGAACTACGAAGTCGAGTTTGCCGCTCTCACCGCTTACGACTATTGCCGCATTCGCAATCGTGGGGCTTCTGGTATTGCGACGAGTACATACCTAGTCTCGGGGATCTATCTTTCTACGAGGAGAGAATCCCGGCGTTTACGCCGGGAATGAATCCGACAACGCTGACACGATCCATTCGGAATGTCTGACCGCAGACAGCAAGATTTAGTAACACAATAAGACATATTTGGGCCGTGAATTGGTCCCAATCGAAACGATTGGCCGTTGTGGTCGTAGTCCTCCTAAGCAGCACCGGTGCTGTGACAATGACTGCAACGGCAGCAGAGCCAGCAGTACAGCTATCCTCCGTTTCAGTAACACCAAACGAGCCGAATACTGGAGAGCGAGTTACGTTTAACGCAACGATCGCGAACCTAGAGAACAGTGATTCAGTTGCCGAAATCACGGATGTGTACGTCCGATCGCCGGGTAGTGCCAGTGATTATGCCCGAGTCGAAGATGTCGGATCGATTGCACCCGGTGGTTCACTCTCTATCCCGATCTCGACAACATTTGATCAGTCGGGTGAGAAACGGTTAAATCTGCATCTCGTGGTCCAAGACGAGAACGGGAACTTCCACTCCTACACCTACCCGATGTACGTTGATGTGACCGAACCAACTGTTCGGGCAGATCTCTCGACTGAGTTGTCGAATAACCGAACAGATACGACAAAGGTCTCGTTGACTAATTTCGGGAATACCGACCTTTCAAACATCGAGATTACTGCGGTATCCAACGGTGAAGTTATCGATCAGAACTACCTCTTAGAAATTCACCCGAATTCGAATCGATCGACCGTATTCGATACGAGTAGTGTGTCTGCAGAAACGATACAGGTTACTGCAAACTACACAGCAGCCGGTGACCGTCACTCAACATCCTTTACTGTGGATCTAGATGACCAAACAACCCCGCTCGGAGAAATTCGTCTCACCGGTGTCGAAACAATACAGACAGGTACTGGAGTGCAAATCCAGGGTGATGCTGCGAATCTTGGTGGGACGGATACTCAGTCGGTCCTTGTTCGAGTTCCGCAAACTGAGAAAGTAAGCCCCACCGCACCGACAGGAGAGTACTTTATTGGTGCTATCGATGGCAGTGAGTTTGCCACGTTCGAGCTTACAGCGCAAACAGAATCAAACGTGTCGACTGTCCCGGTTGAAATCACCTATATCGTCGATAACGAACGAGTGACGAAAACTCAGGAAATCGAGCTCGGTGGGACCGGTCCATCAATGGGTGTCGGTGCCGAACAAATGCCTGGCAGTAACAATCCCGGAGCTGGACATACTGGTGGGCCTGGAAACTCCCATAGTTCAGGGGGTCTCTCCCTCACGATAATTGGAATCGCAGCGGTATCGGTCCTCGTGATCGGCTTCGGTGTCTATCGCTGGCGCAGTCAATGAGCGTTGTCGAACTCAGCGATGTGGTGAAACGGTATCGCAACGGGCAGGAGTTAATTGAGGCGCTGAAGCGTGTTGACTTCCACGCCGAGCGTGGCGAGATGGTGACAGTGATCGGTCCATCTGGATCCGGAAAGAGTACGATGCTGAATCTCGTCGGACTGCTTGACACGCCGACGGAAGGCACGGTTCGACTAGATGGACAAGATGTGACCGACTTCTCCGAAGACGAACTCACAGAGGAACGGCGATCGGGAATTGGGTTTGTCTTTCAGGCATTTCATCTCTTGCCAATGCTCACTGCAACCGAGAACGTAGAACTCCCGTCGATGTGGGACACCTCTCGCGATCGTCGCGATCGAGCCATAGATCTCCTGCAACGCGTTGGCCTTGGTGATCGACTCGATCATACACCAAACCAGCTGTCGGGCGGTCAACAACAACGTGTCGCGATCGCCCGCGCGCTCATTAACGAGCCAGATATCTTGCTTGCAGACGAACCGACAGGGAATCTCGATCAAGATACAGGCCGCACGATACTCGATGAACTGACGCGGCTCAAAGAAGATGAGAACATTGCGATTGTATCAGTCACCCACGACGAACAATTAGTCGATTACTCAGATCGGATCGTCCGCCTCGTCGATGGAGTGATCGAGCAATGAGCATTACTGAGCTTCTGTGGCGCTTTCCAAGTGTCCAGATGGCGTGGCGAAACCTCGGACGTAACCGAGTTCGAACCGCGCTCGCAATGCTGGGTATCGTCATCGGCGTCGTCGCGATTGCCTCGCTTGGGATCGCCGGTGTCGCAATCCAACAGCAGGCCACAGCGAATCTTGGTAGCCTCACGGATGAAGTGATGATCTCCGCTGGTCCTGACAGTCCTGAAGATGGAATTACTGAGGAGCAGGTCACTGACATCCGTTCTGTCGCTGGTGATGCGACGGTGGTCCCAGAGAAGACTAATCACACAACCCTAGAGACAAGGGACGGACGAGAGGTGTTCGTCGGCGTCACCGGATTGACCCAAGCCAGTGCGATGTATACCGTCTCAGAAGGTGAGAATCCAGATCGTCTCCAGTCGGGGGCGCTGCTGAGCAATAGCACTGCTCAGCAACTGGATCTCGAACTGGGCGATCCCGTCGAGTATGACGGACAACTCTACCGAATTCGAGGTTTCGTCGAATCACAAGGTGGATTTGGCCGTGGTGGACGGGAACTCGTCCTTCCAGTGTCAGCACTCTCAGAGCAGGAATACTACGGTTCAGTAACGATCATCACCGAAGACGGTGACCAAGCCCAAGAAGTTGCAAATGCACTCGAAGCTCGGTTCAACGAGGGCGATGACGAGGTACTGAGTGTCACCAGCTTCGCCGCTGCACGGGAGAATGTTGGGTCATTTATGAATACGCTCAACCTCGCATTACTTGGCATCGGTTCGATTTCGCTCGTTGTCGCTAGCGTGGCCATCCTCAACGTGATGTTGATGAGTACAATTGAACGCCGCGGCGAAATTGGCGTCCTTCGAGCGGTGGGGATTCGACGTGGTGAGATCCTTCGGATGATTCTGGCAGAGGCAACCTTCCTTGGCATCATTGGAGGTTTCGGCGGTGCACTTGCCTCAGTTGGGGTTGGCCTCGTCATCTTCCAGTTGGTGACGAACGATCCGATGCTCATCTTCAGCTGGCCCAGCCTTCGATATTTACTTCTGGGGTTCGGGTTCGCTGTCGTGGCGAGTATGTTGAGTGGGCTCTACCCAGCGTGGAAAGCAGCGAACGATCCGCCCGTCGAAGCGCTTCGTGGATGACCACAGGATGATCACCTCCACGGCCGGCTAGCCGTGGGGGTTCGAGCGGGCAAAAGAAACCTCTTACCGTAACAAGACCACGTTTCCTACGCCACGGCGTTTGCGTTCTATGAGTTCTTTGGCCTCGAGTGTGTCTAGCGTTCGACTCACCGTTGCCTTCGAGAACTCTGTCTCCTCGACGATCTCACTTTGCGGGAGCACTCCATCTGCCTCAAGTATGACCTCGTAGACGGCCAGCTCAGTATCGGCGAGCCGGTCTGCAGTCTCCTCCCAGTCACGTCGACGAGCCTCAAGTAGTTCGTCTGTGGGCTTTGGATCGGAGCCACGGTGAGAAGGGCCCTTGGGATTCGACTCGATAGATCGCTCCGCAGAACTGGGAGTATGACGGCCTTCGAGATAGAGTACTGCTGCGCTTACACCAGCGGTGAACGCGGTCGTGATGAGAACGGCTGCCTCGGCGAATGTGAGGCTTGGCCGGATCGCCCCCGTGTAGACAGGATCGCCACCAAGCCGAACTACGATCGAGGGCGGTGTCACGAGGCGGACGACCAGTACGAGAAGCACAGTGGTTGTAAGGACGAAAATACCTGCAGCGAGCAGCGCTTTGGGCCGAAGTGACGTATCAGCCATCATCTCAATTTGGAACTGATTCTCCGGTCACGCCTCTCAGTCGGACGAAGGCTTCGACCGTCTCGGTTTCTAAGTTCACAATCGCGCTGTATCTGACATTCCCCTCGAGTGGGTCGACGACGACAAGCACCCGTTGAGTGCTCATCTGTTTGTCTTTTCGTTCGAGAACGACCGTATCCTCAGGGGTTCCATCTCGAATAGTGAATTCGGTCTCATTGACCGTCTCGAGTTGGCTCCACGTCATCTCAGGATCCGCGCCAACGATGGCGGCCCGATCACTACGAGTGCCGACCGGAATCGGTCGCATCGTATAGATGGCGTCATCTGGAGTAGCAAGCGTTCCGTTTGCCGTCACAATCTGTTTTGCACGTTTCCGCTCTGCGAGGCTCAACTGGGGCGGGTCACGGGGCGTAATTGTAACGACAGGGGTAGTCTCAAGATCAGTGATTGTGATCCGTTCGACGGTACTCAGATCCGTTCGTAGCGGTTGACTCGTTCCATCGCGTACGTCGATGAGCTGTCCGTCTTCGATCGTGAACTCGTGGGTCGTGTCTGATGGTGGTGCAGATATCACACCGGACACGTTCACGAGGACGGCAAAGCTGCCGGCAAGACCGGCAAGTGCAACGAGCAGCACGATGCGGGGGAGGGCATCCGACTTCACATTTCTGTGACCGACGGTTTGTGGTATGAAAGTGCTGATTTTCAACACTTTGAAACGAATGAAACGGGCGTCGAAACGCGTTTCACGCCCGTTTCCAACGGGGGTTTACCAACTCTTTCGTCTAACTCCCACTCGCCGCGATCAGGCCACTATCCGGGCGAACCACGGTCATTTCCGACCTTGTCACACGCCTCCGGTGTACCGTCTCGTTCGGAGAGATGGCCAAGATCGCCGCCCACTACAGATGTCCCCAACAAAATCCCCGCAATCGGAGAGGTACAGAAACAAATGAACGACGAATATCGCCTCGCAGCGTACGCAGTCGCAGTATCGTTGGCCGTGCTCGCTATTAGCGGTGCAATTGTCGTCGCGGGTGACGCCCCACCGGATTCCTCGCCGTCCTCGACGGATAGAACCGATCAGAACGTGACCATCGACGAAGCGAATCGGATCGATATTTCGGTGGCCGACAGCAACAGTACCGTTGCCTTTGATCAAGGTGAGCGCACCTGTCGAGGCAACCTCCGCGTCGACGATCCTGATCAGACCCGAACGGATGTCGAACTTGAAGGTGTGACGGTCACATTGGTCGAAGACCACGACGAGCCATTCGACGAGATCAACCGGGAACAGTTCGCAGAGTTAGTGTGGGATGAAGTCTCTGCAACTGCCGGATTCGAGAATTACGACCACGTCGAAATTCGGGTCAACCAGTATTACGAAACTGTTGCCCGGGAAGAACCGAGAGATACTGTCGGTGTTCGTGTTCGGCCAGTCGATGACTGCCTCCCAACGGTTGAAGCCGAGGTGATGCTCGACAACCAGTCGGTGGACGTGCGCGCGGCCCACCCGGAGATCGAGGATCTCGAGTTGAATGTCACTGACACTATGGGTGTCCTTGACGATACGGAGCGGAAGTTACTCGAACAGCTTCTTGAATCGAACACGTACGCCAGCTATACCATTCAAACCGAATTTGATACGTCCTCCCAACTGAATGCAACTGTGCTCAAGGCGACAAACGACGGTGTGATCGAGGTGAAGTTGACCGACCCCACTATCGAGGGGCACACAGTCATCACGAGAGTCAATCTTGAGTCTGAAACCGTCCTCAACACGTGGACAAAAATATCGATCGAACAGAGTGATGGATCCAATACAGTCGTTGTCAGCGATGCCACCGACAACAGTACCGTAACTTTCGAACGAGGAGAGTGAGCTAGGATCCTACTCGCTCACGGCTGACGCCATTCGCTCCGTGAGGGTAGGACTTCCTTTTCTACAACGAGCTTTGCAGATACTCTGCTACTCTCTGCAAAACAATATCACTAACCCCCTTCCTCAGCGAGCGTCAACCGAACAGGAGGCGCGATCAGGAAGAGGGCTTAGCGCCTTAATGTAGCTAAGAGAAGAGGGATTTGATCGTATTAACCGTCTCCTCAGTATGGGCGTGAGGACAAATAGAGAACCGACCGATTGTCCTATACTGCTCGAAAAGTGAGATACATTGACGGGTAAAGCGAACAGTACTATCGAGCGAGAGATACTGGAGTATAACCGACAGTGAATCGACGATGATTAGCGTCGGGTATGCTTCGGCCCCTATTGAATCTAAGAATTTGGTGATTTCG
>NZ_BBJO01000038.1 GCF_000739575.1 Halobellus rufus
GGGTTCGTAGGACATCGGCTGCTCTCGTGTTAACCAACACTACCCGCGACTCCATAGTTTTGTTGGTTAATACGATGGAGACGGTTCTCATAATGGCTGTCTGTAACACTACTCGAAACTTCTTTATAAATAAGTTTCGTACTATGTTACGCCGTGCTCCGGCGCATCGAGCTTGAGGTCCTCGCCACGGTCGACCGCGGCGACACGATCTCCGAGCTCGCGACGAAGCTTGACCACAGCGAGAGCTACCTCTCCCGTGCCGTCGGCGACCTCGTCGAGAAGGGGCTCGTCTATACGGAACGTGACGGCCGCCGAAAACGAGTCGTCCCATCGAATGCTCGTGCCGTCGAACTCTACCAGGACCTCGTTCGCCAGCACTCCCACATCGACTTCCCCGAGCTGCTAACCGGGAAGGCACTCGAAGTGCTGTACTACCTTGACCAGCCGCTGACCGTCTCCGAGATCGCCGACCGGAGCGACAACTACCGCAACACGGTCAACCGCGTCCTCAAGCGGTTTCGTGACCGCGGGCTCGTCGGGACCGTCGACGGCCACTACGAGTTCAACGCCGACTTCGGCCGCCTCCACGCGTTCGCACGTGAACTTGCACACCATCTGCATCGCCAGCACCTCGAAGCCGTCGCCCTGAAGGGCACGATTCTCTGGGCGGACTACGACGAATTCCTCGCGCAGGCCGAGACGGAGATCGACGCGGAGGCGTTCCACGAAACCGGCCTCGCTCGGTTCGCGGCCTTCGACCTCCAGTTCCTGCTCACCGGCCATCGCTACTACTTCTACTCCGAGGATCTCGACGCAGTCTCGCCGGCGGAACTTTGCTGTCACACGCTATTGATCGACGACGGCAGCCGCCACCGCTCGTACTGTCTCCTCCTGCTCAGCCACGTCGACGTCGACGAGGCGGACCTCCGAGAGCAGGCGGCGAAGTATGGTCTCGAAGACGAAATCGACGCCTTGCTCCGCTACCTCGAGACGCACGGCGAGGTCGACGACGACCGGCTCCCGGAGTGGGACGAGTTCCAGGAGCTGGCGGCTGACTACGAGGTACGACTAGCCTGAGCGTGAACATCGCCACCAGCCGTGTCGTCTGCCAGCGTCAGTTCGGATCGTAGGGATTCGTTGCTGTATCGAGCCGATAGACATCCTCGACGGCGTCAAAATCGTCGTCAAACGCATACAGGTAGCCGAGCCCTTCGGTTTGCATATACGCGACAATGCAGGCATCGACGAAGGAGAGGGGTTCGTGTTGGCGAAAGAGGGCCTTCCCGGTCGCGAGGGCATCGGTGGTGAGGGAGTCGATGTGGAAGCGGGCGTTTTCTTCGATGCGATCGAGGAGATCGACGGCTGCGTCGTGGCCGGCGTGGGTCGTGAGGCCGTTGAGCGTTTCCGCGAGCACGTAGTCGAGGACGACTGCCTCCGGGAGCGTTCCATCGTCGATGCCGTGGAGCACTGGGAGTGCGGCATCGTGAGATCCATCCCGCCGATATGTGGCGGCAAAGAGGACCGTCGTATCGATGAGTGCACGGGGCATTTACTCGACGTCGACGTCACCAGAACGCGAAGCGTTCTGGTTGGCAGACGAGAGCCGTCGGCTCTCGTCGACGCCCCAGTCGTCGTGATCGCTCGTTACATCGGTCGGCTCTTCACCAGCGTAGCCGTCGAAGTCGGCGAACGTGCCCGTTTGCTGTTGGATGACGTGGACCCGAATGCTCCCGTCGTCTTCGAGCTGCCACCGGAGCTGGTCACCATCGTCAATATCGAGTTCCCGCCGAATCCGGGCGGGGATGTTTGCCTGGTTTCCAGACACCTTGCTTTCGGCGTCGATTCTGTCGCTACTCATACCTCACGGTAGGTGACCGGCCGTGAAAAGTCTAGTGTGCCGCCACACTACTCAGTCGCATAAGAGCGATTCCGACGAGAAAGATGGCGATTTACCCTGAGGTCGTTGGGAGCCGACCATCCGGACGTGGAACACGACCCTGTTTGATCTCGTGATCGACGCGACGCAGATGCTTACAGCCGCCTTCGGGTGAGCGCTGCTGCCAGTCGGGACAGGAACACGACTCGTCGACGACGTCAACTTCGTACCGGTTTCCGGACGCGGACTGTACTTCGTAGCGGCCACCTTTCGAGAGGAGCGAGACGTCCATCGCTTCAGCGACGGCACGCGCCGTGCGGGGCTCGAGATCGTCCTGCGACTGTGTGTTCTCGTCGACGACCAGTCGGTCGCGAACGTCGCCCGTTCGACCCCCGTCCGGAGCGACGGCTTCCGCAGGGCCACTGAGCCGCTCGTGGAGCACTTCCTCCACCGGATGGCCTTCCGGCCACAGGTAGTGGATCTCACGGCGCTCGCGATGGTCGTAGGAGCCACAGGCGGCTGCGCTCCCGATCCAGACACGCCACGCCCCGAGTGCTGCCATCACGTCGACGATGACTCGCGGAACAGCGTCGTACTCGTCGGGGTAGAACACCCGGAAGCGAGTACACTCCTCCTGCGGCGGAACCGTCTCCCACCACTCGACGTCGTCGTCCCAACTGTTGCACATCGCGTCGTCCTCTCCGTAGCCGACAGTCACGCCGTCAACCTGCGGTACTTCCACCGATGTGTCGTCAGCCTCTCCTTCGAGCAGCCGAAGGACGGCGTACCGGAGATACTCGTGTTCCGGATGGTCCGAAGATTGGGCGACCTGCTCGTGGTGCTCTGCGACTCGCTCTGCCTCGTCGAGAACGGTCGTTAGATATCGGTCAATCATGGGTCGGTGAAGACGGGAGTGCGCCTCCGCCCCTTGGCGGGCGCTGAAAAACTTAACCAACAAATAGCGATCCATCGTATCCTCTGTTGGTTAATTCATCTCCGCTCAAATTCTGAGCCGGATCGGATTACCGGAGCCAAGAATGGTATATTTGTATAGAGATAATTTTATAGGGAATACGGGGGACAAGACTAATACAGTTAGATGCGATACCGATAACTAACGATGATGGAGTACGTCGACGAGACCGCGGCGAAGATCATGGTCGCGGCCCGGCCGGGCGACTCGATTCGTCGGATCGCCCAGAAGATCGACGGCTCCTACTCGTGGGTCTACGACTGGATCGAGCGGTTGGAGGACGCAGGCTTCATCCGGCGTGAGGACGGCATCTACATCGAGAATTACGCTGTCAGGGATCGCTACTACGACCTCGTCGCGGCCATCTCTCGCGCTGTTCCCCCTTCGATCGACGACGGCTACGTCATTCCACACTTCGCCGGGATGCCCTTTGCGTACACGAAAATCGACGGCGTCTACGTCTGGACCCACGGCGGCTATCAGATCGCTCGCGGCCACGACGATTATCCGATCTTCATCCAGGTCGCCGACCAGGACGTCGAACGGTGGACAGCGTTCTTTGATGAGTTCGGGATTCCGAGCCGGATCGAAGAGCGGCCGGACGCGACCGACTCCGACGCGGCCGTCTCGTACGTGTTGTTCCCGACGAGTGGGGAGATCACTCGCGAGTGGGTCGACGGCAATCCGGTCATTCCGTTGGACGAGACAATCGAGCACATGTTGGAGTACCGGGTGAACTACGAGCCAGCGTTGGAGATGATCGCCGACGAGTACGACCGCGATATCGACGCGTCCCACGAGGATCCGCGTCTCAATGCATGAGCCTCGGTGAACGCGAAGACGAATTGTTGGACACCCTGGCGGCAGTCATTGACGCTGACCTGCCGTACGTGCTCGTCGGTGGATGGGCGATCGCGGCGTTCAATCAACGGTTCACTACTGACGTCGACGTCGTCATTCCGGCGCAGGCGGTCGACGACTACACCGCGCTTCTCACCGGCCGCGGCTACGAGAAAACGGCCGATGTCGAGCGAAACGAACTCTACGAGGGCCGAACTATCCGGTTTACGAAAGACATCGGGAATCCGGTTCGGTTCGACGCGATGGTCGACGCGCTGGGCTGTCGCCAGACGGAAGCCGAGTGGTCATATCGCTATCTAGCACAGCACTCAGTCACGGAGGAACTGCGAACCGGTCGACCAATAACAGCCAGGATTCCGGAACGGGAACTGCTGTTCGCGGTGAAACTTCACAGTGGTCGCAAGGCAGACTCCCGGGATCTGGTGGTGCTTGCTGCTGGCGCGGATTTCGACCGGATCGCGACTCATCTGCATCGCGGGGAGTCCGAGAAGCTCGCTGGTCGCATCGAGACTGTCCTCGACCGACTCACGTCGGAGGATTTTGCGGACGCGTTCAAAGGGGTCTTCGAACAGCAAACGGTTCCCGAACAGGATATCGATGCAGTCGTTGAGTTCCTTCGTGACCAGCAGCGCCGAATCGATTCTGAACTATAACATCGACTGCCGGTGGGTATGTCTTGGGACCGATCGAAACACGCAGGAGCGGACGCCGAACGAATTAACCAACAGAGTGGACAAGATACCCCAAGGCGTTGGTTAACAGCCGGGGAAGGCGTGTTCAGCTCTCGGCGACCGTCCCGATGATCTCCTGCGCGGTCGAACTGATCCGGCCGAGTCGCTCCTGAATGCTCTCCGCATCGTCGTCCTGCCACGCGGCAAGATAGAACGCTGAACCACTCGTATCCAGGTCGAAATACCGCCCGACGATGTACGCAACGGCTTCGGCTTCGACCTCGCGTTTCGCGCGTTCGGGTTCGTCGTCGCCATCGAAATGGAGCAGTGCGTGGGCGTACTCGTGAATCAGCGTCACCGCGAGGTCGGCCTGGTTCGCTCGGGCTTTCGCTTCGACGACGGGTTGGCATTCGTGGAGATTCCGGTGTTTGCAGACGCCTTTTGCGTCGCCATGCTCCCACTCAGCAGCGTCGACGACACGGACGTCTATATCGAGCGTAGTTGCTGCATCGAGGAGTGCTGGCACCAGGCCGTCGGCGTCTCCAGCTGCCTCGGTTTCCAGCTCGGGGAGCGGTTCGCCCTCGGTTTGAGACACATCGAAGACTGCCGTTGGTTTGAATCCAACCAGTCCTTTGGACCACTCCTCGGGCGGTGTCTCGTCGTAGTCACAGTCGCTTTGCTCGTGGTAGCTCGGCGAGTTCTCGCACTCAGGGCACTGCTTTGTAATAATGGGTGCCCAAATCCAGATCGCCTGTTCGCCCTCTTGGACGTGCCGGTCGAACTCCGACCGCCACGTATTGTAGCCCGCCACGCGGGTTGCCTCGGGACACTGGAGCTTGATCAAGAGGGTGTTGCGATGGGAGTAGTCGTGGAATCGGGACTGGACATCGAGCCACTCTTGAAACTGTTGGCTGGCTTTTGCCTCGTCGACGTCTGCGACGAGCTCGTCGATCCACTGTTCGATGGTACTGTGCATCTCGTCGTCTCGCGTGTCGGTCTCCTCGAAGGAAACCGACGGATTACTGGTCGTAGCCATTGTGTTCACCGAATCGAGTTCACCGCGACTGCAGCAGTTCAGAACGCGCCGCACCCCTCAGGGGGCGAAGAAAAACTACCCTCTCGGTTATCGGAGTTCGTGGGTCTCGTCAGCGAAGCCGACCGTAACGAGGTACTTGAGGAACTCGTCGAACCGCTCGACGTCGCTAGGCGTGTCGGTCGCAAGGTGGCGCGCCCACTCGATGGCCCACCGGAAGGCGGGATCCGTACCGCCCTTGCCGTGAATGTACCACCACCGGGCCGCTTTCAGCACGACCAGTGGGTTCGTCGGCGGCTGTTCGCTTGCTAAACCACGGGTTATCGACTCGATTTCTCCGGGCACGTCGGCTGGTTCTATCTCCCCGGAATGGGTGTTCGAGATCTCGATCGGAATCTCATCGACTGAAACGTCGTCTACAGGTTGTTGCTGGCTCACGGAAAGTCACCTCTGGACGAAGGCTCACGACCGAGCCTCCGCCCTCTACCCGGGCTCGAAAAACAGCACGCTGCGTCACGCTGGAGGGATGTAGACACTCTGTTCGCCAGCGATCTCCTCCAGGTTGTTCCGATGACGGTGGCTGAAGTAGCACTCGTAGCTGCAGTATCCACAGATTGCGCCGGTGTCGTATTCGGCGACGTACGGGCCGCGGCGAGTTTGCCAGACGTTCGTCCCGCACTCGGTACAGGCGGCGTCCTCGAGATCGGCAGGACTCGGGCCCTCGTACTCGACGGTCAGCCCCTCGTCTTCCGGTGTCGACTCAGGCCAGACCCCGTGTTGCTGCCAGAACTCGCGGACGCGGACGAGGCTGTGACGCACCGTCTTTCGGACGGTGACATGGTCGGCGTCGCGACCGCTGTCGTCCCAGCCGTCGGCCGTCCAGAACTCACCGAACTGTGCGCCGCGATGGAGCCCATTCCAGTCGACCCCGACGATGTCTGCCGGTGGCACATCGGTGAGTGTCGGTCTGGTCAGCTGTCGAATGGCATTGAGCTGCTTGGGCGGACTTCCGCCGAGGATGTGGACGCGTCGCCCTCTCCAATCCGCTGGGTCGGAGAATTCGTGGGCCAGGCGGTCGGCGTATCCCCGTGAATACCCGAGGATGAGGTCCTCGGGAATCGCGTCGATCACCGCTCGGGACTTTGGGACGATGATGAGATCGGCCTCTGGGTAGCTCGCTTGAATCTCACGAGCGGCAGCGACGTGGGCGTCGATGTCGTCGATTTCGTCGACGTCCCCGATGACCCCGACTTCTGGTTCGTACTCGAAGAAGCGGTCGACGAACCGCTCCAGATCGGGATTCCGGAAATCGTTGTCGAGCATCCCAACGGGAATCTCGAGATTCAGGTACTGATCCGTCTGATACCCGCAGTCTTCCCGAAACCCGGGGAGAAATCCGAGGGCGAGAGCATCGCCGGCGAAGGGAGCTCGGTGGAGGAACGCCACGAACTCTGTTTGTCTGGCGGCAGCGATTTCACTCGCCGTGTTGGCTTTGGAGCTCAGCTCGAGGGACATGATTAGGCTCGCGAGGCCGCTGCTGACTGCCCCGCACCCTTTCAGGGGCCGGAAAAACCGAGGCACAGCGGATTAACCAACAATAGAGGGAATCCACGCGAAGTGTGTTGGTTAAGAATAGAGCTTACTCTTCGTTCTCACGCAGCTCTTCTGCCTTCCACTTGAGCCGGCGAAGAATCTGCGTCCGATTCTGGTGGGCGTTCTCGTAAGCGACACACTGCTGGAGGGTTTCCATATCCGGAATCGTCGCGATTCCTGCTTTGATCAGGCGCGTGTTCGATGCTTCAAGCCGCTTTTCTGGCGGGAATTCGTCATTTTCGGCGTCGTTTGCTCTCTCCATATCGGTGCCCTCCACCCCTTGAGGGCCAACAAAAACGATACTCTATACAGCGACGGCTGGTTTTCCAAAAAGGTGGCTGCCGAGCGATGATACTCAGATGGAATCCCAGACCAGAATCTCCTCCTCCTACGCAACTTCGAACCACTTTATATCGCTACCAGGGGCTATGAGCCCGTTTCATTCGATACAGCAGCTCATCGTCGACGTATCCCGCCGAAACGCCTGACAGGCGTGTTTGAACGCCTCGCTGAATGTGGGGAACGGGTGGATCGTGTCGATGATGTCGTCGACGGTGAGGCCGAACCTCACCGCCAGCGTCGCTTCCATGATCATGTCGGCGGCACGGGGGCCAACCATATGGACGCCGACGATTTCGTCAGTCTCGTGGTGTTTGACGACCTGGACGAGGCCATCCGTGTTTTCGACGGCTTTTGCTCGCGGAACATCCGCCATCTGGACGGTTCGGCACGAACAGGTACCGTGCTCGTCCTTGTACTCCAGTTCGGTCGTCCCGACCGCGGCGACTTCCGGGCTGGTGAACACGACTGCTGGCACCGCGTCGAAGTCGATGCTGACGCCCTCGTCCCCGAAGGCGTTCTTGACGGCGTGATTGCCCTCCTTGGCGGCGACCGTCTCCAGTTCGGGCTCGCCGATCACGTCACCCGCTGCGTAGATGTCGGGACTCGTCGTCTGGAAATGCTCGTCGACACGGATCGCGCCATCGGATTCGGTCTCGACGCCGACTGCTTCCAAGCCGATGTCCTCGCTGTTGGGCTGGACGCCGGTCGCGACGAATAACGCCTCTGCGGTGAACGCTCGCTCCTCGTCCTCGATGACAGTCTCCACAGCGACGCCCTTCTGACCAGGGTCAGCACCACTGTCGGTAGCCACATCCTGAACCTGCTGGAAGTCGTTACTGGTCACGATGTTGATTCCCTCCTCGCGGAAGGCTCGTTGCATCTCCCGGCCGAGCTGGCCTTCCATTCCTGAGAGCACGTGACCGGAGCGCTGGAGAACCTTCACGTCGACGCCGACACGGTGGAGGATCTGGCCCCACTCCAGCGCGATGTACCCGCCGCCGACTATCAGAATACTCTCGGGAAGGTCGCGCTCCTCGAGGATGGTCTCGCTCGTGTAGTACTCGACTTCGTTGAGCCCGTCGATCGGTGGCGCCCAGGGCGAACTTCCGGTCGCAACGAGTGCCTTCTCCCCAGTGATGTGCGCCCCCTCGTCGGCGCCGTCGATGACCTCGATGGTCGTGTCGTCGACCAGCTGGCCGTAGCCTCGTAGATGTCGGTCTCGAAATGCTCGGCAACATCGACGTAGTTCTCCTGCCGGAACCGCTCGACGAGTTCCTCGGTACCGTCAAGGGCGTCGGCCCAGTCGACAGTCGGTTCCTCGGGGTATCGAACGGCGTCGAAGGGATTCTCCAACGCTGCAGCGCCGCTCTCGGCGACGGCAAGTAGATGTTTACTCGGGACACAGCCGACGTTCACGCAGGTCCCGCCGATGGGCAAGCCGGTGTTCACCATCGCCGTCGAGAGATCCCGCCGGCTCGCTTCGGTGATCGCGGCGAAGGCTGCGGCGCCACCACCGAGAATCACGAGATCATAGTCGGAGGTGTGAGTCATCTATACCGATACTTTACGACAGGAAGTTCTTATACTCCAGAGTCCGAAGCTATAGAGTAGGTTGGAGGCCACGAAGCTATGGCAGATACTACCTCATCGGCGCCAGCGTGCGATGTCGACGGCACGTGCTACTGTCCGCTCACGGGTGTCATCGACACGTTGAGCCGGAAATACGCGATGCAACTCGTCAGCATCATCGGCGCACACGATTCACTGCGGTTCGCGGAGATCGAGGCGCATCTCCCGACGGCGAGCACGTCGACAATCTCGAAACGCCTCGACGAGTTTGAGGAGGCAGGACTCGTCTCACGGACGCAGTACAACGAAATTCCGCCACGCGTCGAATACGCGCTAACTGACGAGGGGGATGAGATTCGTTCGAGATTAGAACCCCTTCTTGAGTGGGCGACGGCGAACTCCTGACGTACGGATTCCAGTGAATTTCATCCCACATTTGAGGCTACTCCATTCAGGTGGGGGTGTTAGCCCCAAGACTATCCTTTCTTCATATGCTACTGTGACGCATGATAAACGAGGGAGCCTCTGCACCGTCATTCACTCTTCCAGGTCTCCGTGACGGAGAACAAACCGAGTACAGCTTGGATGAGACAACTGCGGATGATCGGGCTGCGTTGCTAGTTTTTTACCCATTTGATTTCAGTCCTGTTTGTACCAACGAACTGTGTGCGATCCGCGATGCAGAGTGGTTTCAGCTGACGCCGGCGCTCGATGTCTGGGCAATTTCTGGGGACAGCGTCTACGCCCACCGAGCATTCGCCGAGGAATACGGCCTCAATTTTCCGTTACTTAGTGATAGCTCCGGGCGGGTTGCCGAGTCGTATGATGTCTGTTATGACGAATGGGAGAACCACGAGCGCGTTCCACAGCGTGCTGTGTTCCTCATCGATTCGGAGCAAACGATTCGATACGCTTGGGCCACAGAAGATGCACTCGAGAAGCCGGATTTCTTCCCGGTTAAAGACGCTCTTGATACGCTGGAAGCGGAACGCGATGAATTCGGTCCTGATGATGTCGAATTAGTCGTCGAATATAACGAGGAACCGGAACCGCTCACGTAAACGGCTGTTTGAGGACAGTTTCAGTGAACGCCGCTCCGACAATCAGCCCATCGCCTCTTGGAACCGCTCACGCAGCGCATCTTCACGCTCCTCGAACTGGTCGACCTTCTCCTGTAGATCGTCGCTGACGCGCTCGATGCTCGCGAGCGCACGCTCGCCGGCGAGCGACGCCTGCGACCCGTCGTCGCCGTCCGCCTCGAGCTGCTCCTCGTAGGCTCGCTCGACGCGCTCGATGGTACCTCGGGGTTGAACAGGATGTCGTTGGCCGTGCGGACGTAGCCGTCCAGCGACGCACCCTCCTTGCCCTGGAAGAAGTGAGTGAGCGCGTACGTCGCGCCGGAGTGCAGCGTCCACATATCGATCTCGAACGGCGACGCAGCGTTCGCCTCGGCATCCTCGGCAGCACGCTCTGCGAGATAGTCCGGGAATCCCAGCAGGCTGTAAAACTCGGTGACGGTAAACGGGAGCTCGGAGAACTCGAGATCAATCTCCTGCGCATCTCGGATGAACTCGAAGAGATCGTCGGCGACGAGTTCGACCTGGGCGAGAATCTCCTCCCACCAGGTCCGAAAGTCCCGAACGTCCCCGACGTGCTTGATGACTTCCTTGTCGGTGAGCGAGCGCATCGAATTCGAGCAGTACCCGTCCTGAGCGAATCCCTCTACGTAGACGGCGTGCTCACCGAAGAAGTCGTAGCCGGAGGTCACGCCCATCGTGATCGGGTCCGATCGCCCCGGCAGCCGGACTTCGAGACCGTCGAACATCACGTCCATATGGACTTCGCCCCCGCCCCGGTAGCGCCGGATCTCGCCGAACATCACATCGCCGAGCGGCGTCCCGTCGATGGTCTTCTCGCGAAGAACCTCTTCCAAGGGCCTGTACACGTCGACCGGATTAATGATCGCGTAACTGTCCGTAGGGACGTGAAATAGTGGGTCTGCGTCGGGCTCATCGTCTGTCGCGTGGTCGCGCGCTCTCGTCGGCTCGACTAAGGCGTTGAAGCGCTCCGTTTCGACCCACTCGTCGGAGTAGGGATTCCGGTATGCGACTGTCGTCTCGACGGCCTGCGGGAGGTCACGAATCGTCTCGGCGAAGGATTTCGGTTCGTCGACCGTTTTCTTCCGGCGGTACCAGTCGGGTAGTTCTGTATCGGTTCGTCCGTCGACGCCAGCGAACACGGTTCTGGATTCTGGGTCTTTCATTGCAGTCACCTCGAAATCGAATTCGTCATCCGCACCGGCGCTCTCATCACGCGCCCTGCGCCCCTCTCACGGGCGCAAAAACAACCACTCTTAACCAACATTCTACCAAAAATCCAGCAATGTTGGTTAATCATCTGGACGGTCCCGATACCTGGCTTCGGTCCTTGAATTCACTCGTCGGCGTGGCGTCGACGGCGCACCTGTTCAGGATTCGGCACCCACGGATGTGCGTCCCAGCAGTGGAGGGCGTGCTCTTGTGCCGTGTCGAACAGCGCCTCGCACGACCCACATTCGTAGGCCGTCTCGGGCCAGCGTTCCGTGACGAACATCGCCGTCACCGTCGACCTGACTGGATCTGGTGCAGCCGACCGCTGAACATAATCATAGCCGATCACTGTCCGTCGACGAAGCGCCGACTGCGCCAGCCGTTCGGGCCGGTCTGCTGGGAGATACACCCAGCGGACGAACGCCTCTTCTGAGTCCTTCGCCGAGGGTTGAAGAATGAACCACCGGTCGTGATCGTCGCGGAAAAGATACCGTTCTGTTCCCCGATTTTGGAGATAGAGCGGATCGCCGCGCCCGGCAATCACCCGCAGACCGATGGACGGAGAGATCGGGGTGAGGAGTCGCTCTTCCAGTGTGAGCGAGCTGGACTCTCCGGATGATGTCTCGCCCTCGAAGTAGTCAAGCGTCGCTTCGTCAGTCATGATTCGCTGGGATTCGTCTCGTCTGTGTCTTTCCCAGCTGTTCGCTCGTGCCGGTCGTTGTATCGCTCGAGTTCTCGGCCGATGCACTCCAGCGCTGTGATGGCGCGTTCGATGAGCTGGTACGTGGCCCGCGAGAGTCGGATGTTCTCCATCAGTTGGCCTCCTCTGGTTCGACGAGGTCGTTACTCTCAGCGACGAGTGCCTGCACGGCTGAAGCAGGATCGTTCTCGACCGGAAGTGTTCGATGGTCAAGCGGGGCGGGATACGCCCGGTCGCCCTGCGCGCAAAGTATGATCAACCACTCCTTGCTCCCTTCGGCGAGGACGACGTAGTGGTCGATATCCCGACGTTGGAAGACTGTCCGATCTGTCCGGCTCACCGCACTCCAATTCGCCGGCAGTGACGATGACGGCGTCCCACCATCTGGCGTGAGTGCTCGGTACTCTTCGAATTCGGCGAGTACCGCCTCGATATCCTCCCCGGTGAGGTGCCAGCAGTCGGCCGGGCCATCACACACCAGCTGACTGACCACGTCGTTGCGGAACTGGATGTAGTGTTGCTGGGCGACAGTTTCGTTGTCGGTGTAATCGAGGAGGAGCGCACAGGCGAGCTGTGCCGGTCCGCTCCCAACGTAGCCCCAGTCGAATTCTGCCGGGCTATGCCGCACGAGATTGTGACTTCGATTGGGGGTGAGGCGTTCGTGTGCGGTGAGTTTCAGGACAACTGGCGTTCCGTCGACACGCATCCCGACGTACTCAACGCGGTCTGTACTCGCCTGCCATCGCTCACTCGCATCCTGTACGACTGTTCGTGGGTCGGTAGTCGAATTCGTCTCCATCGGTTGAATGCGGGCGTTCGGATTCCCCGCACCCCTGCTGGGGGTCGAAAAACCACCACCGGCTATTAGCCCCTCAGCGTCGCTTCAAAGTTAGAATTCAGACTATTATAGTTCAGACTATAACAATTCATCAGACAACCAATCGATAGAGGCAAGTCTATTCTTCGAAGAGACAGCGAGCGGCTGCATCGTCGCCAGCGAGGGTTTGCTGATCCTCGTCCGTTTGACCTCCTCCTCCGCGTTCACGCGGAGGAATCCCACCACGGGATTTCAGGCCGAGCGAAGCGGCCTGTTGTTTTCAAGACGCATACGTTCCACGCGTCGTCTGCTGGTTTTCAGCATCGGCGTGGCTGTCTTGTGGCCCGGTCAAAGAGGCCCCATCCGTAGCCGAGTCATCGTCACCGGCCTTCTGTCGGGAAGTCCGGTCGCTTCGGCGGTGACTCTCTCCACTACGGTAGCGGTCTGCAATGTTTATCGCCCCGTTCACGTCGGCTTGATACTCACCGACCCAACAGCCGTCGTTCGAGCACACGGTTCCGGTCATAAACTGGCTTTTCAGGAAATCGCCAGACTGCAAGAGAGTTTCAACAAAGCCGCTGAGACATCCCGAAGATATGCGTGTGGGGACTGCGCTCTCTACCAACACCACTTTGGTGTCTATTGAGCTGGTTTGTGAGTGCCATCAGTGGGGGGCGGATTATTTTATGATAATGTATATAGACAAATCTACAAAACAATCCTAAATACCTCTTCCAATCTAATATTTATAGGCTTAAAAATCATACTTATGTGTTACTTTGGTGGGGATAACGAATATATCCAAAAATCATCTGCTGCGCCACTTCTTAGTTTTTATATAGCATTATAAAATTTATAACTTCGAGAAGCGCCGACATAGTCCTTCTTAGACGCTTATAGCCCGAATGTAGGTCTTCTCTAGTGGATATCTCGATACCTCAATTACTCGTGCTTAGTTGAGTAATCACGAGTAACTTTTTGTAGAACCTACCCGTACACCCAACCGAGCCAAATCAGAAACTATGCGCGAACCCTTCTCTCAACTATGAGCGGCCGACGAAGTCCCGAGACACCAATCCACGAGACCTTCCAAAAGTTCCTCACAGACAAGGGCAAAGGCGACACGGGTGAGAGCGGCAACTACCGTCGCAACACAGAGCGAGAACTCGACCGCTTCCACAGCTGGGCACTCGGGAAGACAGCCGATCCAGCCAACGCAGATCCAGCGACGTCGTGGAACGGGATCGTAGAGGCGGAACCCGTAACCTTCGCTGATCTCGACGCAACCGTGTTCGGCGACTACGCTCGATACCTTCGCGGATCGGGCTACTCCCACTCGACAATCAACACCTACTACGCGTACGTGGCTTCGTGGTGTGGGTGGGCGCACGGACAAGGGTACATCTCACGGCACTACGCCCGGGAGTCAGATGCCGAAGACCCCCTTCCAGACAGTGATAACCGTCGTCCAGGTGACCAACAGGCGTGGGACTCGACAGATCGAGACCTCCTTACGCGATTCGTCGACGCAGAAGCCAGCGCTGCGATCGATACTTTCGGTGATATCGAGGTTCCATACGATGAAGCCGAGGACCCAGAGAGTGAGCTGTGGAACGAGAAAATCCGAGCTCGCTTCGAGGCAATCAAATTGTGTCGCGACCGCGCGCTCGCGTATCTGTTAGCGTACACGGGCTTGCGGGCGGCAGAGTTCCTTCGTGATCCGAATGACGACCGACCAGGACGGGACGGGTTACGCTGGCGCGACATCTCACTCAAGGACCGCAGTGCAACGGTCTACCGGAAAAACCAACAGTGGAAAGAAGCCTCACTTCCGGAACCCGTTCTTGGGCCCCTTCGTCGGTACAAGCAACTATTAGATCCGCCCGAAGAGTGGCCAGTATTCACGACCCTCCACCGGCCGACGCTATCTTCGCACGTCCAATCTGGGCTTGCTCAACGTGGTCTTGATCAGGACACGATTGAAAGTGTTCGATCAACTTGGCCCGATCTCCTTGTGTCGGCCGAACAGGAACTTGCGGCCCCACCAGCATTGACGACTGACGGGGCCCGACGGGTTCTTCAGCGACTCACTGACGCCGCTGACATCGATGTTAATGACGATCGTCACGACTACCTCGCTCCTCACGGCGGCCGTCGTGGAATGGGTGAGGTACTGGTCCGAGAGTTCGGCTACGCTGCTGCAGCCCGCTATCTCGATAACTCTGAGGAACAGGTTCGACAAGCTTACCAGCACATTGAGGCCGCTGAACGGGCCGATATGGCGACTGAAGCACTCTCAAATACGGACCAACGGGTTAATCATAATTTGCCGTAACTGTGTTTTTCTCACCAAGCTAGCAGGTTTTTGACTCTGGAGTGTTCTTTTGATTCAGCAGAAGACGGCGCTCGCTTATTAACAACTTCTATGATCACTGCGCTACTGACGGTTTCTCCGATTCTTTGGTATCTGCCGTCGCTGCTCGAGTCGTGTTGGCTGCTGATGCTGATCCGTCGGTCTCTCTCAAAAATATCTTGAAATCGCTCTTATCGACGGTGAACTGGATGCTGTCCCCTTCCGTGGCTGGAACAGGGTCTAGAGTCCGAATAAGTAGATTGGAATCCCCAACGCTGATACGATACTCAACGAAATCTCGGGTGGCCGAGCGCATTCGTACTCTTCCGTCGAAAACAGGCTCAGTATCGCCGATTTCATCTTCGTCAGTAAGTATTCGACACGATTTCGGTCGAAAGCAGAGATAGATACTGTCGTCGTCGTTAACGTCTTGATTATTGATTGGAACTTGGTTTTCTCCGAGTTCACTTTCAATTGTTGCGATTCCATTTCTCAGACCCCTCACGGTTCCATTGTAGGTGTTACACTGGCCCATAAAGTTCATTCCAAAGAAGGTCCTGGGTTCCGTATGGAGATGGATTGGATCACCCTCTTCAACGATTGATCCGTCGTTCATCAGCGCGATCTTATCTGAGAGGAACATCGCTTCGTCTTGGGCATGCGTGACGTAGAGGATTGTCGTGTTGAACTCTTCGTGCAGGCCTTTTATTTCGGTACGCATATCTCGCCGTAATTTTGCGTCTAGGTTCGATAGCGGTTCGTCAAATAGGAGAATGTCCGGTTCGACGACGAGTGCGCGAGCGAGCGATACTCGTTGCTGTTGACCTCCTGATAAATTAGTGGCTAAATTGTCCGTGTGTGCTTCGAGTCCTACTCGTTCGAGGATGCTTTCGACTTTCTCTGCTCGTTCAGATTTCGTTCCGATGCCTTTCACTTTCAGAGGGTACCTGACGTTTTGCTCGACCGTCATATGGGGCCAGACTGCGTAGGATTGAAACACCATCCCAATGCCGCGATTTTTTGCCGGGATATTCACGCCCTCTTCGGGCGCTGCGACGAGTTCGTCGTTGATGTATATCTGGCCACTATCTGGCGTTTCGAGGCCTGCGATACAACGAAGCGTGGTGGTTTTTCCACATCCGGAGGGGCCGAGGAGAGATTTTAAATTCCCGTCCTCGATACTCATTGAAAGATTATTGACAGCTACTTCGTCGCCATACGATTTTGTCAAATTTTCAACTTGAAGCGTGATATCTGATCCCATAGTGGTTCGCCCAGAGTAGTAATATTTCTTCAAGTACGTATATCTTCGGGAGAGAACGTCTTCACTGTCGTACAACCTTATTCGCTCATAGGTGAAACAGAATATATCGGAGGAATTTGGCTAAAGTTATAGCCGATGGACTGTGACGATGATCGCCCCGAGACTAATCATAATAAGAACTCCAAATGCGGCTACTTGGCTGAACTGCGCTTGGTTCTGTAACGTGACCAGTACCGGTGCAACCATTTCGGTTTTCCGGGAGCCGAGAAGCATAACCACTGGAAGTTCTAGAAATATAACTGCAAAGCGCATTCCCCACGCAGCCTGCATATTCTCCTTGATGAGTGGAAGAACGATGTACCGAAGGCGGGAAATCACTGAGTCACCAGAGATTTCACCTGCTTCGAGCAGTTCGGATGAGAGCTGGATCACGCCGGGCTCGATGACCCGAATTGTCCCCGCGATAAATCGAGTATACATCGCGATGACGAGTATTAACAGCGAGTTGTAAATAAGGTCGCCACCTGGGATGTAGAGTAAGTAAATAAATAGGATTCCCACGGCGAGGGGTATTGGTGGGATACCGATTGAGGCGAAGGAGAGGTAATCGAGTTTGTGCCGGAAGCTGATATCTGTCTTTTGAACGATCCACGCATTGAGGACTGAGCCGATAACCAACAATGTGGTGGCAGCAACGGCGACGATTAAGCTATTTCCAAGACTATTTTGGATGCGGGGATTCGAAATAACGGTAGTGTAGGCCTCGAGCGTAAAGAGGTCTATCCCTGGGAAATTGAGGGGAGGGATATAGTATGGCAAGAGTGATGTGTAAATTATCATAATAGTCGGCACGATGATTGCGAAGGCGAAGAACAGTGCAAGTAGCCCGCAGAGCATATATCGCCAATTCCCGATATCAATGGGATTCCGGGTATATCCGCGGCCGGATATCGTCGCGAACTTTTTGGTCTTTCCAAGAGATCGCTTGTACATATAAAGACCGGGAATGGCGATACCGACTAATATTACAGACTGAGTCATCGCCTGTCCGTATTGGAGAGGATCCGAAGAGACGTTCTGATAGATGGTAAGTGAGAGAACTTCGATTCCGTTCGGTGCGCCTATGAGTAGCGGCACTCGGAACGAACCAAGTGAGATGATGAACACAAGCAAGTACACCGCAAAAATCCCTGGTCGTAACATTTTGAGGGTGATCTCTTTAAGGGTGCGCAACGTCCCCGCTCCAGATATTTCGGAGGCTTCTTCGAGCGTCTTATCCATACTAGAGAACAAGGGGACTAAGAGTACCATCCCAAGTGGGAAGAATCGGATTGACGAAACAAGAATCATTCCTGGTATTGAACCAACGCCAAGACTCTCTAACCCAAGGAGCTGGGCATAAACACCGTTGTTACCTAAGAGGCGAACCCAGACGATCTCCCAAGCAACCGGAGGAAACAGAAATCCTATGAAACTCAGGAGGTAGAAGACTCTCCCTAAGGGCATATTTGTCCGGGCAATCGACCAAGCGAGTCCACAGGCCAGTGCTGTGGTTAATGTCGCTGTACCAAACGAATAAATTAACGTAGTTACGAAAACTGGCTGAGTAGTTTGGTAGGTCTCAACCCAATTTTGTAGCTGTACAGGTCCAAGTAACGAGGTTCCTTGGGAGACGAAACTCCCGACAATGACGGCAAGGAGGGGAATGCCGAGTAGATAGAGGTAAAGGACTACTAAGCCGACTGCAATCCAAAATAATCCAGTTCGATTGTTGAGATTTTTCTGCCAACTATCAAAACTCTGTTTACGTAATCTGGTAAATATGGAACTAAGCATTTGGGCTTGAGTATCTTACAAAGTGTTTCCCGTATAAACGAGCTCTATCCAACCTCTATTGAGAGGATTTCATTAAGATATTCTGTAGAGTCATTCACCTGCTGTTCTGTGGGAATAAGTGGAATAATTGTTGGATCGTACTCGTCAATACGTTCTTGTATTGCGGAGTTCCCGTGATCTAAATTCGGAGCCACCGGATTAAGACCCATACCCTCTTGAATAGGCCGTTGGCCTGCTTCAGTAGTTGCGAACTTAGCGAATGCCTTTGCTGCATTCGGTGAGGGTGCATTCGCTGAAACACCGACAGCATTGTAATGCTCAGAGGTGAAAGACGGATACGCGACATCTACGGGAGCTCCGTCGTTCATTGGTCCACCAAGGAAGTGGGTTAGAATCTGCACACCGACATCCGATTGACCTCCAATTATTTGCTGAACGTTTGCTGGGGCTGGGGTCGGGTAACTCGACATATTCTCATCCAGAGCAATCATATAGTCCTCTACCCGTTGGTCATCCCAACCTTGGAGTTGGAGAGTTAGGTAAATCCGCCTCATATTGTACGGCGGATTAATTAACCGGTTTTCCCACTCGGAATTGGTAAATTCTCCCCATTCGATCGGTGGCGTGTCGACGTTTGTCGTGCTGTACGGCGTGCCCCGAAGAATTGAGAGGATTGGCCAAGATTTACCCACTGCATCCTGTTGACTGAGCTGCTCTTCTCTCGCGTCGTTTAGTGAGATATTCCTGTTTTCTTCGGGTAGATCTACTTCGGTAAGGTATTGACGGACGCTGGGCCAAGCAAGTCCGTCAGCAGATCCGATAACCGCTGATGCGTTATGATTCCCTGCTTCCTCCTCGGTTCGGAACCGGGTTGTGGTTTGCGGACCAGAGTACACGGACGCATTAACAGTGACGTCGTACTCGTTCTCGAAAGCCTCGATGACGGGACTGTAATCTGTCGTCGTGTAGATCGTCATCTCATCTTCGAGATCGGATCCACTACTACCAGCCGTCGTCCCCTGAGAGGTTGTGGGTTCGCTACCGTCGGAACTGGAGTCAGCACTACTGTCACCATTACTTCCCCCATTACCGCTAGTACAGCCTGCAAGACCAGCTATGCTCACGCCGAGGATCTTAAGACTGTCTCGCCGGGTGGGAAGATGCCTGCTTTTATTAGTCATAGGCGTACCCTATCGTTCACGTTCTATGACGTAGAACTTAATCATTGTGGTCCGTTATAACTTAGCATTTCGAGTGCTTCACTAAGAGAAGGACTCTTCCTCCGGCCATTTTAGAATCTGCAACAACATTTCAGAGGAACCCGGACAGTACTAATTCACCAAAAGTGTCGTATGTTGGAAACTAACGGTCACCGTTGAAGGCTAACAGAAACTCAGCCTGAGAGCCCCGTCCACTCATCGACCTCGACTTCAATGTTCAGTAATCGAAGCGTCCGTGATACTGTCCGTGAGATCATTACATCGAGGTCATCTGTGTTCTGATAGAACGAGGGGAATGGTGGCATAATAATCCCCCCTGCATCGGTCACTTTGAGCATATTCTGGAGGTGGATTCGATTAAACGGTTTTTCCCGCGGCATAATCACCAGCGGCCGTCGTTCCTTAAGCATCACGTCGGCTGCGCGGGTGATCAAAGACCCACTGTTTCCATGAGCTATATTCGAGAGCGTCTTCATCGAACAAGGAGCAATTATCATCCCCGCAGTCTGGAATGATCCACTAGCAACTGCCGCTCCCACGTTCTTACTATTGTAGACCTCATCAGCCAATTCTTCTACATCGCTTACTTCCGGACCAAACTCTTGTTTCAAGTTAATTTTCGCCGCATCAGAAATAATCAGGTGAGATTCGTACTCCGTCTCTTGGAGAATCTCTAAAACCCTTACCCCGTAAATTTGGCCTGTTGATCCAGTCATCGCCACCACGACACGTCGTGCCATATCTATTAATAGAAATGTACCTAGAAACCATTATCGTTTCATAATTGCGTATACACCATCTTTGGTCATCATCACGCTGTTCGCGCAGAAATTAAGTAAAATCCTACCTATCTGCTCCTATGGCTCGGATTCACCAAACGTATCTGATGGTGACTGATATCGAAGCCTCGATCCGATTTTATCAGGACACTATCGGCCTCTCATTGCTGGAACAAGCAGATAGACGAGCGAAGTTTGGAGAAACACACCCTCAATTAGTCCTTGAAGAGGATTTCACCGAGGAACAGCTCTCTTCGTTTGGATTGGACTCTCCAGGTGACAATCGAGGGGATGGTGCGATATTCGTCGTTGAGGTAGATAATATTCAAAGAAAATACGAGGCGGTGTCGAACGCTGAAGAGAAGATTCTATGTGAACTTAAAAAGGCAAACTGGGGGCGGAGACTGTTCCTTGTGGAAGATCCTGATGGGTACGTTGTAGAGGTCTCACAACCTCTCTAACGAGTTCAAAGAATCCCCCATTCGGGGTTGTAGTAGGGTCCACCTTGTTACTCGGATCGATTTGAACCACCAAATCTTAGTTTTCTTACACTTGCTCCAAGTGTACGTCAAGGACGGCTGGTGTACCTGAATCGACCGCATCAACGGCCGTCTGAAGTTTCGGCTTCAGGTTTTCCCGTGAGGTGACTGTCGCCGTGTAAGCGTCGACGACGTTGGCCGGAGCGGAGAGGTTAAGACGAGGCTCGAATGTACTTCCTGGAACTCCCTTCTCGCTTACAACACCCTCAGGGTGCTGATGAAGTGTGGCCAGCGATACCGCGTTCCACCCTCCGTTGTTGTATATGATTGTTAGCGTAGGGGCATCGTGAGAGTCAGCCAACCACGCGCACGCTGCTGGATTCGAAAACACGTATGAACCGTCCCCGACAAGAGATATAACACGCTTCTCGGGATGTGCGAGTTTAACACCGACAGCGGCGCTCGCTCCCCACCCTAACCCGGATCCCGTGCACGCCAAAAAACTGCCCGGTGTAGTTAGCTCAATATGTTGGAGAACTGATCCTGTGCTCGTTGTTGCGTCTGCAACCACCGTTGTATTCTCACTGGCAAATTCGTCGACGGCAGCTGAAAGGATTGCGGGTGTGAGGTGATCGGCGTCCCGGTGTTCGGAAAGCGTCTTCGCAGCGTTCTCGCGACGGGTCCGATGAGCCTCTCGCCACGTCTCCGCACTTCCCGCGTCCTCCGAATCAAGGCGGTCCGCGACTGCGGCTAACGTCCCCATCGGATCTGCCGTTACCGTCTCATCGAACTGGAAATCCCAGTGTGGATAGCTTGGCTTCGTCGGCACCGGATCGATCTGGACGACAGTCGCGCTATCTAGTGGTTCACCTTTGTAGGGCGTCCACGGAATATCTGCGTCGACCGCCAGCACCAGATCGGCGAACTCGAAAGCAATCTCCGGGCGAAAACCCGCGTGGAGTTCGTGGGTGCGGGGAAAACAGAGTCGCGTCGGTGACTGCTCGACGACGCCGGCGCCCGCCGCCTCTGCGAACGCCACGAGGTCTTCCACCGCCGCCTCCGACTCAACTGTGTAGCCACTGGTCAGTACGACCGGCCGTTCCGCTGCCTCGACTAACGTGGTTAGGTCGTCGACAGTTGCGTCGTCCGCCGGTAGGCGTTCGAGGTTCCGGACCGACCGCTCGGCTCCTTCATCAACGGCCACCGGCGTCTCAAGGGCTTCGCGCGTCGCCGTGACGTAGGCGGGTCCTCGCGGCACATCGATCGCCCGTTCGAGCCCTCTGACGACTGTTGCGTCTGGATCCGCGGGGGGTTTGTACTCGCCCGTCCAGCGGCAGTACTCTCTCACGATGCCAGGTTGATCGAAGACGTCTTGGAAGTACTGGACGACGTTATCCCTAGAACCGACGTATCCAGTGTCTGTGACGGGAGCCAATCCTGCGAACAGGAGCACTGGTGCACGTCCCTTGTGCGCGTTGTGCATCGCTGCTCCCAAGTTTTGGGTGCCGACGTCTACATGGACGAATACCGCCTGTGGACGTCCGGTGGCCACGGCGTATCCGTGCGCGGCGCTCATCGCGGCGAACTCGTGCGGACATAGGACGAATTCCGGAAGTTCGTCTCCGCGACCGGCCGCTTGGAGCCTCGCCGCTGCTTCCAGTAGTGGTCCGTGATCGGTTCCGAAGTTGGCAAAAATGTGGCTCACACCGTGCGCACGCAGCGACGTGAGAAGCCGCTCTGCTGCCACGGTAGTGGAGTCGTCCCTCGTGGCAGTCCCTGGGACGGAGCGGTCAGGCTCCTCATTGGGGTACTTTGGGCTCATCCTTCTGCTACACATCTCACGTACGGGAAGATATAATTGTTCCTCCGGCGGATTCTCAGATGGAGGTCTGAGATGTATCGTAGAGTACCGCCTAGTCACTGGTGTGACGTTGTACGGTCCCCTGGAAACCTCACCGAAAGAGTTTGACGGACGAAAATCATTCAATCGGATCCTCGAACTGATTCGCCAGGCGATTAATCCGTCAGTGTCCGCGCATCAAGTTATCATCTCCTAGCATAGCGATCACGGACTCGTCGGTGTTATGCGTCGGAATTTCGAGATGTGATTGATAATTGTCATTTCGATAAATTCTGTGCACCGTAGTCCTCCCGCTCGTGACGTGAGGATGGTAATGTACGTGCATCTCTTCGTCGAGAGGTGACTCCATATTCTCTATTGTCAACTTGACTCGATGGCCCGGGTTAAATACGTGAGTGATGGGGTCAAGCCCGACGTTGTATTCGGTGACCTCACCAGGTTCGACTGGTTCGGCCGCCTCGAGCGTGTGGGGATGATACGGTCGGCCCTTCTCTGACCGATCGTGGTCAAGCGCCCGGTGCGACGCTCTGAAGTAGGCCTTCGCGAGCCGAGTCTCTTCACCACTGGGGGAAACGTCGGAGAGCGAAATGACCCAAGTTGTGTCGTCCTGATCGATCGAGGCGTAGAAGTTCAGCGCTACTGGACCAATCACCTCCAGATCGCCTGGTACAGCAGGGCTTACGTACTTGACGGATTTCCGTTCACTCGTGACGTGTAGGGGTTCCTGTACGAACGCATCCGGTTCCTTCTGGTGCATCTCGGGTCTGAACAGGAGTTTTCCGCGCCGCCGGAGGTAGAGTTCTTCCCACTGAATGTCGGGTAGTGGCCACTCGTCGTACTTACGCCATTCGTTGGCGCCTGCGACGAAGAGGTCGATCGGTGCCTCGCCCATCACGCCCGTATCGTTGCCCTTCAGCCAGTGATCCCACCACCGGATGAACATCTCGCCGTCCTCGCGCCACGGTCGCTCTTCAGGCCCCGGCGGTTTTACTGTCAGCTTTTTTGGAGCTTCTATACCCTGGTACAAACCCCAATATCCAGTCAGACTGTGCGGTGATTTTCCGATGACGTGCACCGGAACATCGATCTGATCAAAGAAAGGGTAAATAGACCGCTCCTCCCAGAACTCCCCGTCGTACGGATTGAGTAGGAAGTCAAAGAATGGGGGGTTCATAAAAGGATACTTTAGAGTGTGATAGAGGTTCGGACGATTTCGGATTGCCGGGTCCTCCAGCAACTCTTCTTTTCGCCGCTCGAGTTCCTGTTCGGAGAGTTCTTGTAGCATCACCGACGCCGGATTATTCGCGGCGATGCCGCTAGATCCGTTCCGTCCATCCCAGAGCCCGTAATAAAACATATTGAGAACCCCGCCCGGATATACTGACTCTCGGTAGAAGTCGGCGAGGGCATGTGAGACGTAAATCGCCTTGAGGTGCTCAGGTTGCTCTATCGCCGTCTTCAATGTCGTGAACGAGAAGTATGAATAGCCGCTCATACCGACGTTTCCGTCGCACCACGGCTGTTCGGCGATCCACTCGATGACGTCGTGTCCGTCTTTCCCCTCCTTTGAGGCCATCATCCCAGTGTACTCACCGCCGGAATCTCCGGTGCCTCGAACATCTGCGACCACGTGAACGTATCCGCGGGGAACAATCTCTCGGGGATCACCAGCCTCGATAGTGCCGTCCCACATTGCACTCTCTCCGAGGGGCTGGGGAGGATAATCTAAATCCTGAGTTTCCTTTCCGTAGCCCGCCATCGCGAAGAGAGCAGGAAATGTTCCTTCAGCGTCCGGCCGAAACACGTTTACTGCGATTTCGACACCGTCTCGAACATCTACGTAGACGTCTCGTTCCTCGGCGATTTGGTACTCTGGTTGGCTAATCTGCTCACGCCACTCACAGTCACCGCCCTTCGAAATCATACAAATAAATTACCGAGGGACTTGACATAAGTTTGAGGGTCAATCTCTAGCCGACGGATGGTGATCACTTATGCGGCTTGACTTGGCGAGTTACACCGGGAAACCTATACTTCTGCCCGTTGACGGTGAAACTGATGCTTGCCGATCCAATCCTTCTCCTCGTGGACTTCCAACGGGGATTCTGTGATCCGGCTCTCAATCCAGTACTTGAAAGTGATCTGGCAATCGAACGTATGCACGAGGTGCGGGCGCGAACCAGCACAATCTTGAATCGCTACCGTGAAGCTGACCACGCGCCTGTATTCGTTCGAACCCACCACTCGCCGGGTAGGACACGTCGATCGACTGATCCGTCTTCCTCGGATGCACCGCCGCTGTGCCTCCCGGGAACGGAAGCCGCCGAGTTCATTGACGAACTTGACATTCAGGACGATGACTTTGTCGTCACGAAATTGGGATACGATCCGTTTCACGAGACCGACCTTGACGCGTTACTATCGACAGCCGATGGTTCACACGTGCTCGTATGTGGAGTCGTCACCAATATCTGTGTCACGGCTACCGCTTTCGGTCTGAAAAGTCGCGGGTACGAGGTCACGGTGCTTGAAGACTGTATAGCGGCTTCATCGACCGAGAGCCACGAACACGGTCTCCACACGCTCGAAGCAGTGGCCGATGCTGTGCATTCAAGTAGTGAAGTTGGCCTCATCTCGGGATGCGGGGAGTAAAGTTACGCAACGCTACCAGTATCTGACCCTGTCTGTCCGAGTTTAGCTGTTTTTGAAAAACTCTGAGATGATGTTCGTTGCCCACTCCACCTGATCAACCATAATCCAGTGGCCGCACTCCGGAAGGATGTGAAGACTCGAATCGTCGATGAGTTCAAAGAGACCCCATCCTCCTTCGGGGGGAATGACGCGGTCCTCACGACCGTTGATAATCAAAGTCTGCGTATCGATGCTGGCGATTTCCTCGTTGTCGTAGTACATTGTACCGCTGTTCTTCATCGTCGCGCCGAAGGCTTTCTGGATCCCCTCGCGTTCGTAGTTCTCCAAGCGGTGGTCCACCATAGCCTCGCGGTCGTACCAGTCCGTAACCGACAGAACGTCGATCACGTTGTGCATTCGTTTTCGAGAGCCGTCGAAGGAAGACAGCGTGTCGATCGCGTCGCGGCAGCTCTGGGGTCGCTCCTCGGGCGTGAGAAGTCCCGCGCCACCGACAAGGACGAGTTTGTCGACGATGTCAGGCCGCTGCATAGCGACGCCCATCGAGGCAGCACCTCCCATCGAGTTTCCGATGAGACTCGCATCGCCGTCGACATCCATCTCTTCGAGAAATCCGACGATTTGATCGATCCGGGTCTGGTTAGTGTAATCGAATGTATCTGGATCAGGAGTCGCTGATTTTCCGAATCCGACCATATCCATCGCATAAACGTGGAATCCGGCAGCGGCGAGAAGCGGCATCGCGTACTTCCAGTTCCCCCACGAATCTGCACCGGACCCGCCACCGTGGACGAGCACGAGCGGTTGATCTTTTGGATCGCCGTATTTCCAATAATGCGTTTCGATACCGTCTGCTTCAGCGAATCCCTCTCTGAATTCGGACTGCGCAGGCTCACCAATGGCTGGCGTCATATATTAGGGGATTTTGCCGAACTCTAATAACTTTATCTGACGGATTATTCGGCTCACCAGTACTTATGGTCGAATCCGAACGCAAAAGCTGTCCCCAAGTTTGATGCTATCACCCGTCTATGCCGTAGTATGGGTCGAGATCTTCGCGAATGGATGGACAAGGTGGAAGCGCACGGATCCCTCGAACGAATTCAGGAGGAGGTCCACTGGGAGGAGGAAATGGGTGCCATCTCCTACTGCGTGAACCAAGAACTCGGTGCCCCCGCATTGCTGTTTGAGAATATTACCGGCCACGAGACGGGCTTCAGATCACTTTGGAATCTCTTCGGATCCGATACCACTCGCCTCGCTCTCGCAATGAACGAGGATCCGAGCCTTGGGATCAAGGAACTTATCTCCCTCGGCCGGGACAAATTTGGGACGCAAATTGATCCTGTGTTCGTGGACAACGGCCCCGTTTTCGAGAATTCCGAGTACGGCGCTGATGTCGACCTCAGTAAGTTCCCGTCGCCCATCACGTGGCCAAAGGATGGGGGCCAATACATTGGCACCGCGTGCGCAGTCATCTCGAAGAATCCGGAAACAGGTACCGTAAACGTCGGGACGTACCGCGGGATGCTTCAATCGGAGAACACCGCGACGGTTAACGCCGTCAAGGGGAAAGATATGCGGGCGCACGTCGAGACACAGTGGGAACGCGGCGAACCGCTTGAAGTTGCCATTGTGTATGGGACGCTCCCCGAACTTCTCTTGGTCTCTGGATCGAAGTACGGGGAGGCCGACAACGAATTCGAGTACGCCGGAGGAGTTCGGGGGAATCCGATAGAACTCGTTGAGGGTGAAACGACCGATCTGCCGATTCCGGCTAACGCCGAGATTGTTGCCGAGGGTCGGTTCCTTCCCGACGACTACGAATCGGAGGGTCCCTTCGGTGAGTTCACTGGCTACTACGGTGAGCGGGTTGAGCAGTCGCCGTTGGCGACCTTTGACGCAGTCCACTATCGCGATGATCCGATTCTGACAGTGGCCGTTGAAGCTGACTATCCGGGGGGCGATAACGGGGTCAAAGCCACGGCGATGCGGGGTTCAAGAATCTGGAATTCTTTGGAGCGCGACCTCGGCGTCCCGGGTATCGAGGGAGTCTACAATCCGCCCGCGGCCGCCGGCGGCGGTGGGATGACCTTCGTTTCCATAGAGCAACAGTATCCCGGCCACGTCAACCAAGTCGCGTCAGTTATCTCGGGTGCACCGGTATCGGCGTACTTCCAGAAGCTGATCGTGGTCGTCGACGAGGACGTCGACCCAACTGATCTAAATCAGGTACTGTGGGCGATTTCGACACGCTTCCACCCGAGAGAAGACATCGAAGTCATTGAGGACACGTGGGGATATCCGCTGGATCCCTCTCTGCCCGAAGACGAACGGATGTACGGAGCGAAACTCTGGCTCGACGCCACGAAGAACTACAAGCACTACGATGAGGGGGAGTTTCCGGAACGGTTGGCACTCCGACGAGAAACATATGAACGCGTTGCGGATCGGTGGGACGAGTTCGACTTCGATATTGATCTCCCGGACCTTCCAACTTTCTACGAGGAGGAGTCTGACGAAGGTGGAGTCTCACGGTCTGTCGACCAGTAGCAAGAGCGATCTGCAAGTTTTCGTCACGGTTCCCTTTACAGCCGAAAGTTACAACCGATTCATCATCCTTCAGCGAAAAAACCGCGTGCTGGCGCGTCGGATTACCAGTCCGATTTCCGACGGTCGGTGACGTATGGCGCGGGCTGGACTGTCGCTCGAATCTTCGTCTGTCGGTGGGGTTCGATCGCTGGACTGCTCTGATCGCCCTCCTCGCCCCAGACCAGTGCGACTTCCGTACCGGGTTCAGCGTACTCAACGTCGACTGTACACAGTGAGAGCATCTGACGCTCGTTGTACGTGTACGCGGGATGGCGCGAAAGGCCGATCAGGTCGCCGTCCTTGTTGAGTACCCTGTCGTAGTGCGCGCGCATTCTCGCGCGCGGTAAGTCGGCGAACTTGAGGGTCTCTCCTTCTTGAAAGAGGGAATCATAGATGTCGGAGGCGTCAAGGCTGTTCCAGACCAGCGTGACGAGAGTTCGATCCGGATTTGCTACCTCTTCTTCAAGTGCCTCGCGGCCGATAAAGTCATGGTCGAAGTTGATGACGTTCTTGAGGCCGGCCTCGACAGGGCTCAGGTAGTAATCGGTGATGTCGTCCGAATTGAAACTTCCGAAGATCGAGAGCGTCCCCTCGAAGCCGTCCACGGGCAGCCATTCGCGGTAGTCCTCGAGTTCCGGATGTTCGTAGAGTGCCTTCGCGTAGACGTCGACCCAGCCGACGATGACGGGAGTGGATTTGTACGCTCGGGTTCCGAGGTGTCGAATGCCGTGGTTCTCACCCGCGTCCATAAGGGCGTTCTTGATCTCTTCTCCGTGCTCGAACGGCCCTTGCATCTCGAAGCCAACCTCTCCAGCCATCCCGTGCCGCAGGGCGCGGACCTCGTGGCCGTTGATGGAAAGAGTATCCCACTTGAAAAAAGGAATGTCGGGTAGTGGCTCGTCAGTGACGTCCTCCATCACGTCTAGGGCATTAGGACCTTGGACCTGATATGTGTAGTAGTGGGGATCGTCGTCGGTCATCACCGACATTGGATAGATCTTCTGATCGACGTCGTAATCGCCCGTTTCAGCGTGATATGCCAACCAATTCGCTGGCGACGGTGAACCGCTCAGCACGAATTTTTCATTGTCGATGTACTGGAGGATGCCATCCCCGATGAGCTTTCCGTCCGGATTGCACATCACGGCCTGCTTCGCATCGCCGACCTCGAAATCCTCGAAACTGTTCACGCAGAGCTTGGAGAATAGTTCAATCGCATCTGGACCCTCAATGACTTGGTCCATCTGGTGGTGGGTGAGATCTGCTAGGCAGCACGTCTCACGCCACGCCCGTTGCTCGTTGATCCAGTTTGTGTATTCGCTTGCCAGATTCGGGAATGCGACGATACCGCTCTCCTTGCGGAACCGTTTCACTACGTTATCCGTCTCTTGTAGAGCCTGCTGGAGGCTTCGGCTACTCATAGTACAGCACTCTCTGGAGCAGGATCCTGCTTTAAGTTTTCGATCGTATGCGTGACAGTCTCTCTCTTGTGGTGGTGCCGTCGCCTGCGTTGGGGAACCACGATTCAACAGTTTCTGGCTACTCCTAACCTTTATGCGAGCGTATTTCCTGCTCCTATTTGTATGACGCCGAATATTGCGAAGCTCGGTCACGTAGCGCTTGTTACCCCTGATTTAGAAGAATCAACCTGGTTTTTCCGGGACGTAATCGGACTCAAGGAAACCGAACGTGTCGACAATACCGTCTACCTACGGGCTCAACGCGACTGGGAACACCACACGCTATCTTTGACAGCAGGCGAACGGGCCGAACTCGATCACATCGGCTGGCAGGTCAGGGACCCCGCGCACGTACAAGCCTTCGCCGATCGACTCGAAGACAGTGGCACCAACGTTGAATACATTGACGACGATGAGATGGTCGGTCATGGCGACACAGTCAGATTCCGGACACCCAACGGCCACCGCTTCGAGTTATACTACGAGGTCGACAAGCCGGTCCCCCCGAGCGAGAAACGTTCTCGACTCAAAAACCGCGTTCACAGTTTGGCCGATGCCACTGCATCTATTCCGCGTCGGGTCGATCACGTCAACCTCCACGGTAGTAATATCGAAGAGGTGCATAATTGGCTTCAGGACGTCCTCGGCTTCCAAATGAATGAGTACGTCCTAGACGAGGAGGGTAACGTACGTGGTGGTTGGTTGAGTACGAATTCGCTTGTCCACACTCTGGCATATGGCGGGGAAAAGGGCGATGAGGATGCAACTCTCCATCACCTATCGTATTACCTCGATAGTCTTGGTGATCTGATGAACGCGGCTGACGTGGTTCGAGAACACGGCGTAGAAATCGAAGGAGGACCGGGTAAGCATGGAATCACCCAGGCAAACTTTCTGTATATTCGAGACCCCGGAAGCGGCCACCGAATCGAACTGTTCAACGGTGGCTACCAGATTTTCAATCCCGACTGGGAACCGATAGAGTGGGACGCAGATGAGGCAGAGGTCGGTCTGACTTGGTTCGGCAACACCCCTGGCCAGGAATCGACGCCGTCTAAGTAGCTCTACTGAATCGTCTACGGCGTATACAATTTCTAATGGTCTAACACTAACGGACGGACTACAATGGATAGTCTCGTGATTCTTCCTGCACAGAAACCCACCGTGTGGTTGTGAATTTCTCGATTATCCACTCTCCGTTATGACGACCGATGCCGGAAGCTCCCACGCCGCCAAATGGCATATCTGGTTCACTATTTACCGTTTGATCATTGATGTGGGCCATCCCCGTTTCGAGTTTGGCGACGATTCGACGTGCGCGGTCTTCTGTACCGGCGTGGACTGATGCTGTGAGCCCATACTCTGTATCGTTAGCGATTTTGACCGCCTCCTCGTCTGTTGAAAAGGGGATAACTGGGGCGATAGGACCGAAGTGTTCGTTGCAAGCCGCCGCCATATCGTTTGTTACGCCAGAAATCACAGTTGGTTCCACGAACAGATCGTCGTACTCTCCTCCGAGTTCTACCGTCGCTCCTTGCTCGACGGTCTCTTGAATGTAACCGACAATCTTGTCTCGCTGCGTCTCGTTGATGATTGGCCCGATGACCGTGTCCACGTCGCGAGGATCGCCGATAGGCAAATCAGCCGCTCGGGCTGCGAACCGGTCCACATACTCGTCGTACACCGACTCGTGGACGAGGTGACGGTTGATCGAAATACACGCTTGCCCCTGATGAGAGAATGTAGCGAACAGTCCCCCGTCAATTGCCCGGTCGAGATCCGCGTCCTCAGTCACAATATGTGGATTGTTGCCACCTAGTTCCAACATCGCTGATTTGAATCCGTCAACCGCGGCGTGTCCGACCTGTTGTCCAACGGTTGTCGACCCGGTGAAAGAGACGGCTTTGGGGGATGGATGTTCGACTACGCGCGCTCCAATATCCTCCCCGTACCCCGGCACGACGTTGAAGATACCATCTGGCACCCCGGCCTCCTCAAAGAGCCGTGCGAGTACGAGTCCACCAGAAATGGGTGTGTCAGGAGCAGGCTTCAATACGACACCGTTTCCAAGTGCGAGCGCTGGTGCAATCGACTGTACTGCCAGCTTCAACGGGACGTTCCATGGCGTGATAACTCCTACTGACCCGACTGGATCCCGGTGCACCTCATTTCGCTTACCCGGAACCCGAGAGGCCGCAACCGTATTGGTCGTCCTGAACGGCAACTGCGTCGCTGTATCGAGGAGATCGATCGATTTGGTAACTTCTTGGTGGCCTTTGCTCGCTGCACTACCAGACTCGACCGCGAGAAGCTCGACGATGTTATCCCGGTGTTCTGCCAAGAGGTCCATTGCGTTCTCAAACACCTGAACGCGCTGAGTCGGCGAGTCAGCCCACGATGACTGCGCTCGTTCGATTGCCTCATAGGCATCGTCAACGTCCCCTGCCGTTGCGAAGGTGACCTCTGTGACTTGTTCACGTGTCGCTGGATTCTCAACTGTTACTGTCTTGCGGCCATCCGTTCGCCATTCCCCGTCAATATATGGTCCCGGCCACTCCGCGTCAACGGTAAACATTGTGTAGGGTAATTCGTCTTTACGATAATGAATCCTTCTCCAGACATACACGGTAAATGACGCCGAACGACCGGTCTGAGGACTTTAATCTGACTCCAATTTGTCGATAGTTCTTAATCCGTGTTCTCGGGCTCGCTCCTTTAGGCCGTCTTTGTCGGGGAATCCTTTATACAGGTTTGACTTAACTCGCATTGGGCCCCCGACGTGAAATCGTTCGTAGAGTTCTTCTCGGCGACCGAATCCAGAGATAGTGAGATCGCGTGCAAGTTTCTGGACACCGATCCGCTCACGTGCATTCATCTCTTTTCCGCGGAAGTACGTTTTGACGTCGCCACCGAGGGGGTCGTCTGCCTCAAGATCTTCATAGGCAGGCACGCCAACCAAGCCGCTTCCTCCGAGATCCATAAGTATCTCCATCGCCCGCTGGTAGAGGTCTGCGAAGTGGCTGACAGCACTTGATCCAGCTGTGTAATCCGGAATAAGATAGCCCGTATTTTTGTATTCTTCGGCGTGGCGTTCCATACTCTCTACGGAGTTACGGAGCAGTTGAACAATCTCTCCGATTTCTCCAAGCTTCGATTGCACGTGGAAGTGCTCGTTGATGCCGGTGCTCTCCGCAAGGAGCAGTGCGACGCCGAAGACGAACTCCGACTTGGCGATGTCCTTCGTGAGCGTCTGGTGCATCGCAAAACTCGGCTGGGCAGTCTGGCGCCATACGTTCGCCGCTTCCACATTCCCCTTGACGAAGATGCGATCTTCTGGAACGAATACGTTGTCGAAGACTACAAACACGTCCATCTCGTCAAATCGACTTGTAAGCGGATGGTTTCGCTGATCATTGTGGGATAACGACGGACGACAGATTAGTCGTAGGCCGTCAGCCTCGACGGGGATGGCAAATGCGACGGCCTGTTCGCTCTCATCCTCCCCGTAGAAGCCGAAGGGAATACAAGCAATTCATCCGCTTGTGGGCCGAGAGTCGCTAACATACGTGCACCGCTGACGACCATCCCGTCGCTGCGATCTTCGACCATTCTGATGGATCCTGGCCGTTCGGAATCCCCATCGTCTGTTCTGAACGATGAGGTCTCGGATCGATCGATTTGTGGGTCGATTAGGGCGTGGGAGAGACACATATCATTTTCCCGGCAGTATTCGTAGTAGTCTGTAATAGTCGAGCCACGCTCTTGATCCGCCTTGTCGAACACATCGTGGGTGATTGCGAGTCCAGTAATGCCGGCGGCGAGGAAGTCGCTTGATCTCCCCCCTACACCGGAAGTGTACTGTTGCCATATCGTTGATGCCCTTCGTCTCGCTTTGAGGTCCTCCCTCGACTGTGGCCTTTTGTAAAATATCGAAACTCGATCGCTCGTCGAGGGGGACTCGTACGTGAGCTGCTCCCTAGACTCTTCATCGTGCTGGAGATCAAAGAGTTCAGCCTGCGTAGCTATCATTTCCCGGGTGGCAGGATGAACCGTTACGTCATCAATCACCTCTCCTTTGTAGTAAACTGTTCTGTCGTCACGAAGGCGTTCTATGAACTCGCCACCTGTGATCGCAGGCATAATTCATAACAAAGCACATAACGTATTTAAATCTTATACGTGAATTGATGTCAGGTCATTCTTTGAATTATGGCCTAGAGATTGTTCTGTAATAATGAACGCTCTTCAGGAGTACTTTATTTCGAGACCAACTTGATTTGATGCACGTTGAACAGCCTCTTTGGTCTCTTCGTTAAACCCATTATCAATCTTTCCGGCAGGGAAGGAAGCACTAATTGCCCCAACGACTTTTTCCTCTTGGCGGATGGGAGCAGCGATACACTGTAATCCCATTTCACGCTCTTCAATGTCTAGTGAATAACCTTGTTCACGGATTCTCTTAACTTCCTCAAATAGTTCCTCAGGAGTAGTAATTGTATTCTCTGTCGTCTTCGGGAGACCATGTCTTTCAATAATCTCCCAGATCCGGGACTCAGGAAGATGGGCAAGGACTGCTTTACCGAGTCCGATATTATGCAAGTGGATTCGACGTCCAGTCCGAATTGGAAGATTCACAGCATTCTCGCCGCTCGAATTGTATAGTGTTACTCCTTTGCCGTATTCCTCAGTAAGTAGGCTAGCCGAGGCACCTGTTTCCTCTGCTAATCGGTCTACCTCTGATTTCCCGGCTGTGTACAATTTCAGATTATCTCTGACGTATCCGCCGTGATCGAGGAATTTCAGACCGAGACGATATGTTTCGCCCTCTTTGTTCACGTATTCATTTGCTCTCAATGTGCTCAAGTGATTATGAATCGCACTTTTACTCATATCTAGTTCGCGTTCGAGGTCCCGTATTCGCGCCCCGTTCGATTCTTGGAGTACCTGAATTATGTCGAGGGAGTTCTCAACGGACCGGATTGGGTAATTAGCTTCCTTTGGCATACCTTGGACTTTCACTTACTTTGTATTAGTTCTTGTTCTTTATTGATGAACACCTTTGAGAATCTTATTGAGCCTCATTCTACTCGGCGGCAATTAGATGACAAGATCGTCAGTATGACTACTCTGGTCCAATATGAACGTTGGCCTAAAATTACAATACTACGTTTGTAATTCTGAATCGACTATCTAAACTATTAGCCTATACAGGAGTTTCAGAAGTGAAAGGTCAACACCCACCAATGTTCTTCTATGCAGAACAGTAGTTTATCCTACGGGTTGTTTTGTCGAATCTGCTAATGCCGTCGGGGTCACTGCTTCAGAGCCCGTTTGAAACTGTAGATTGCGGCGGTCAATACAATTTCGTGGACGTCGCATCTATGTGAACCTGCAAAAAATGATGATAATCTGCTTCCAGTCAGGAACTCTGTTGCCAGTCAGATCACCTACCGCCGTTGGACCGGCGGCACAGCCTTTCCGAGCCTACGACGTGGATTGTTCGGAGAAATGGAAGAGTGTCTTAGGTACATTCACTCTCTCCGCTTTGCTTCTACCAGAGTAACGCTATTCCGTCGCGTTTTGTGGATTCGGCAGAACACTTCTACCGAAACACTACTAAGCAACTACCCCCTTATCCGAACAATACCCGTATGGTAGTAAAAGGTCCTTGAGCATCAGATTACGGTTACTCCTTCTTGCGTCGGTCGGGGGAGTACGGAACCTCACCGACTGTGGCAGTAATTTCGCACTGTTCGTGCCGTTCGACCTTCGGGTTCGGCGAGTCGTCTTCTCCCCAGATTAACGTGACCTCGGTCCCTGGTTCGGCATATTCGGTGTCGAGACTACACAGCGAAATAACGGTGCCGGCGTCGTACTCGTACGAGCGCGAGTGCGACAGCCCGACCCGTTCGCCATCGATACGTACTTCGTCGTAATTCGCTCGTCCCCACCCGATGCGTGGAAGATCGATAAACTTCTTCGTCTCACCGGCACGGAACAGCGAGGCGTAGACGTCGATCACGTCATCTTCGTCCCACGCCAGCGAGACCAGTGTCCGGTCTGGATCATCTGCCATCTTTTCGAGCGCCTGGCGACCGACGAACTCGTGATCGAAGCTGATGAGCTTCCCGTAGCCAAGCTCGAACGGATCCATGTAGTACGCGGAGATGTCGTCAGCAACGAAGCTACCGTCGATCGAGTACGTCGCTTCGCGGCTGTCGGCGTCGAGCCACTCGCGGTAACTGCTCATCTCGTTGACGTCGTAGATTGGCGGGACGCCGGGGGGGACCCAGCCGAGTTTTACCGAGAGGGTGTGGTAGGCTTTTGACCCGAGCTGCTTGATACCGTGCTCTTTGCCTGCTTCGACGATGGCATCGCGGACCTGATCGGCGTGCTCGAATGGGCCGATGAACTCGAATCCGAACTCCGTCGACATCCCGTGTCCGAGCGCAATGGTCTCGACGCCCGCGAGATCGACCGTCTCGAAGTGATAGAAGGGGATTGAATCCAAATCCGCGTCTGTGACCTGTTCGAGAACCGGTCGCGCGTTCGGGCCTTGGACTTGGAACACGAAGTTCTCGGGATCACCCTTGTGGGCCGATGTTCGGGGTTCGGTCTCGACAGTGGCATCGTAATCTCCAATTTCGAGGTTGTATCGAACCCAGTTTGCCGAGAGCATCCCTGCGCTGTAGTACTCCTCGTCGTCGAGCCGAAGCATCGGGCCGTCACCGATGATGTGCCCATTCTGATTACACATCACGAGTTGCTTGGCGCGGCCGATGTCATAGTTCTCAAAGCTGTTGATGCTGAGGTCGTGCAGTAAATCCTCTGCATCCGGACCGGTGACACGCAGAGCCGTCATATGGTGTGAGAGATTAGCCAAGGACACCGACTCTGTGACCGCCCGCTGTTCGTCTAACCAGTTCGTTATCTCGTTCGGGACGACTGGGAAATTATCTGTGTAGTCGCCACCTTTCTGGCGCAGTACTTCGACAGGATCGCCTGACGCCTGAATGGCTTCGGGGTCCATACACCGAGAGGGTCATCCCATATACTTAAATATACCCTACGCGGAAATAGCTGAAAAAATTCTCGGAAGACTCAAGTTCGCTGACGCGGTGTGAATCCGATGGTAGACACCGCAATCAGGAGATGATCGATTCGGCGGGGCGCTACAGGTCGAGAAGACGTTTCATATTCCCGGAGAAAATTTTCTCCTTGTCAGCCTCCGAGATGTCTAGGTCCTCGATCAACGGGGTGATTTCGGTCGCCCAGTACTGTCCCTTGTCAGGGCCGAACGGGTAATCGGCGCTGTAGACGACGTTCTCCGCGCCGAAGAACTCCAGACCGCACTCCAGCGGGTAGGACTCCCCTTGGCTGCTGACAGCCGTGTCTCCGTAGATTCGATCGAAGTATGCGTCAAGCGGCTCGGAAAGGTCGGCGATCGCGGGATTCTGATACAGTTCCGGCTCTTCGCTCCGCGACTGGTACCACGATCGGATCCGACCGACGAGGTAGGGAAACGATCCACCGAGGTGGTGTGAGATGATCTCTAGGTTCTCGTGACGGTCGAGCACGCCGGAAAAAATGAGCCGTGCTAGCGCTATGTTGGTGTCGAACGGCCACGCTAGCATCTTATATATCCACGTGTGAGACTGGTCGTAGTCGTGCCAATCAGTCAACTGCGGGTGAATCCAAATGGGGACGTCGAGGTCGTCGACGGTGGCGTAGAACTCCTCGAAATCGTCGTCATCGAGCATTTTACCGTCAATATTCGAGAAAATTTGAATGCCGTGCATACCGAGGTCTTCGACGCAGCGGCGGGCTTCGTCGACGTATTCGTCGGTGAGAAACGGGACTGTGCCGGTCGCGATGAACCGATCGGGGTTCTCGTCGGCGATCCGTCGGATTTCATTATTCGCGACACGGGTGGCTTCTAGGACGTCGTCTGGATCGGCCCCCTGCCACAGCATCGGTGCGGCGAGATTGATCACCTGTTTATCGATCCCATTCTTGTCGAGGTACTCGAGTCGCCCGTCTATCTCGAACATCCGTGGTGCGTTCCGGAGGCTATCCAGTTCGGAGCTCGGATACACTTTCTCCAGTTCGTCGAGCGCCTCGTACGACATAATGTGCGAGGTCGCGTCTATAATTTCGTGCATCGCTATCAGATTTCTGTGAGACAACTTAAAATTATGCTGGAAAGGTGTGGTAGTGTTTAGTTAGGAGCATTGAGCCAAGCAGCAAATGCTTGGGGCCAATTTTCGGCGGTTTGCGGCTTAACGTGGCTGAAACAGTTTGAGAACGAGGATGTTCGGCGTTTGACTTCTCGGAAAATTCGCTCGATGGCATTCCGATTTCCAGTCCGTTCAGTTTGAAATCAGAGCGAAGCTCTGGCCAGCGCGGTTTGGAGGTGTTGAGCGCCATCGACCAGAAACATTACAGATTCGACATCGTGTTTCTGGCGGAGTTCTCGCAAAAAATCTCGTTTAACGCGGTCGTTGTCGTCGAAAACAGCCGGAGATGTAGCAGATCGTTTGTGTCGGGATCAGCGGGCCTTCGCAAGAGCAAAGCTCTTGCGCAGCCCATCAGAACGGCGACGCCGTTCTGAGGACGGCGTACAGCCAGCATTGCTCGTCATTGATTCGAATCACGGTTTCATAGAGCGCAACATAATTCGGGCTTCGGCCGTCTGCAGGCTGTAGATCGGCCTACTGCACCCAATCGTGGATTGCCTTGCGAGATCGCTCGACACCCCACTCTTCGAGAATAGAGACGGTATTCGACAGCGACAAGCCCGCTAACTGCAGTTGAATACCGAGCTTCATCGCACGCTCGGGTGTCCACTGTCGCTCCACAAAATCCAAATCAATCAAGTCTGTACATCCGCTGAGGCGGCCGATTTCTGCCATAGATCAGCAAGAAATTCTCCCGCCTCACTCTTCATACTTAACTAAACACGACCAGTCGGCGATTGGTTCGCAGTTCTACCCAACAACTGCTTTAGCGGGAAAGTGTCGATACAATAGGACTTCAACAGAGCCGACTGGGAGTAATGAGACAGCAACGGTCAGCACCCAGATAGCCTAGGAGATATCAACTCCTGCGGCTTGCTGTGGTTCTTAGATTCCGTCCTGCGATCCTTGCATCATTGGGTTTTGCCGAGAATACAGCCCTTTTACATTCATTCATTCACCGTGTCTGACAGGTCAGCCATCGCTAATCCGAACATTCCCTGAAATGATCGAGTCAATCGATCAGATAGACGTCACACGAGCGAAGTCGTCGTCGAGCGCCTGCGCGTCTTCGGGCAGCAACGCGACGACGAGGAAGTCGGCGTAGTCGGCGAAGTACTCGACCAACGCGGCGATTCGGTCGGAGTCGATCGCTTCCAGCGAGTCCAACAGCATGAACGGAACCGTCTCGTGGAGGTCGTGGACGAGGTAGCCGGCCAGCGCGAAGATCAGTCCCGTGACCTCTCGTTCGCTTTCCGAAAGGTGGTCGATCGTGTCCTCGTAGGCCGCGCCGTTTTCGGTCGTCCGCACGATGTGGAGCTCGAAGCGCGTCTGGCCCTCGCTTGCGCCGGTGCCCTCGATCCGCTCGATCCAGATCCGCTCGATATTCTCGTAGCCGAGGAGGTCCAGGATCGACTCCATATGGTCATTAAAGGAGTCGACGGCCTCGGCCTCGATTTGATCGATCTTCGTCCGTTGATCCGTGAGTTCGTCGACCAGTTCCGCGCGCTTCTCGCGGAGTTCCTCGGCGCGTTCGACGTCGTCCTCGATCTCCTCGATCTCCGCGGTGACCTCGTCGAGGTCGGATTCGAGGCTGTCGATCTCGAACTCCAGTTGATTCGCTTCCTTGTGCAGCGAGAGGATTTCGTCGAAGTCCGCCGATTCGAGGCTTTCGACTTCCGACTCCAGCGACTCGACGTCCGCAGTGAGCGATTCGCGGTTCGCTTTCAGCGCGTCGATCTGCTCGTCGCGGCGGTCGAGTTCCGCATCGATATCCTCGAGCTTCCGTTCGATTTCGGAGCGCCGCTGTTGTTTCTTTCTCGCCGCTTGTTGCTCCTGTTTCTTTTCTTCGAGGGCGCTTTTGACCTCGTTCAGCTCCTCGACTTTCTCCGTACGGATCGACTTCAGCCGCTCGATCGTCGACTCGATCTGTTCGCGCTCGACTGAGGAGCCGCAGGTCCAACAGACCACGGTCTCCGCGTCCGAGTCGACGAGTTGGTCGGTTACCGAATTGCCACTGCTCTCGGTGACCGCGCCGCCGTCCTCGAGGAGCTCGTAGTCTTCGGCTTCGAGCCGTTCCTCGTTGTACTGGATGAGGCTGCGGAGCTCGTTGATCTCGGAGTTCAGGTCCTGTCGTTCGCCGCGGAGGCGCTCGATCTCCGATTCGAGATCGCGGTGTTCGCCCATCGGAGCGTCCGGAAGCTCTTCGAGGTCGGCTTCGAGTTCGTTCTGCTCGCGCTTCAGCGAGGAGATGCTCTCCTCCTGGCGCTCGATCTTTCGGCGGACGGATTCCAGCTCCGAGCGGGTCTCGCGCAGTTCTTGGAGTTTCTCTTCGAGTTCCGCTTGCTCTTTGCGGCCCTCCTCGACGTCGCGGCTGCTGTCGTCGATGTCCGCTTCGAGGTCTGCGAGTTCCTCGCGCTTGTCCTCGATCTTCTCGCGGAGTTGTGTCCGGCGCTGTTCGAGTTCGGGGAGTTCGCGTTTCTTCGATTCGATGCGCGCGAGTTCGTCGTTGATGTCGCCTTTTTCTTCTTCGAGGCGGCGGATCTCCGAGCGGATGGCGTCGACGTCGACGGGACGCATAATGACGTCTCGGAGCTGTTCGCCGCGGGCGGCCGCTTGGCGGGCGTCGTTGGTCTCTAAGAGGAACGCGAAGAGATCCGCGACCTCGGGGTCGTCGAGGTAGGCGTCGCCCTCGAAGCTGATGCTGTCGCCCGCGCGGGTGAGGGTGCGCTCGTACGTTGTCCCGCCGAGCGTGAGTTCGATCCGACCGGTGTCGGCGTCGCCCTTCAGCGAGACGCGCTGGCTTCCCATCGCACCCATAATCGATCGGAGGAACGAGGTCCGGTTGGTCGCGTTCTTGCCTGTGAGGACGGTTACGCCGGGCGGAATGTCTACTTCAGTGTCGTCGATACCGCCGATGTTCTCGGCAGAGAAATGAGCGGAGTCAGTCAGTTGTTCGGAAGTCGCCATTGTCTTGTGTTTAACTCACGACTACAAAATAATTAGGACCAATTCCGGAAATTGGTCTCGTTGGAATCCTCTTTTTGTCTTGCGGTTTGGTGGTGGGTAATTTTCACCGGATCCGTGTTATTTGGTTAGGATTCTCTCCTCAATGTTAACGCTGACCGATTTTAACGGGGCCGGTGTTACTGTTTTGAAAACACTTTCTGAGCTAGCTTTTTTTAGTTAAGCTAGCTACTTCAACTGAGCCACCTAAGGTAACTACTTTGACTGTGATGGCTAAGTTAGCTACAGTAGTTACCTTGAAGTATGCTCCGCTGGTGGGTTGTACTGAACAGGTAGCTACTAAGATGCCTAATGCACCTCACCAACAACAGGCACCTAAGGTGCCGCAGCTACCGTAGCTACTCTAGATAACAATGTCCACTAACGAACCACGCGCTGTCAGTGTTGGGGTACTGAAAGGGGGATTCGGCAAGACGACTACTGCGATCAATATCGCCCGTGAATTAGCTCACCGGAATGGCCGTGCGCTCGTTGTCGATCTTGACGACAACGGGCATATGACTCGCCAACTTGGGTTTGAAGGCGAATTTACCAGCGAGACCAACCATACGAAGCAAGTCCTGGTGGAGGGAGATGACCCCACGCAATACACAGTGACTGTCGTTGAGGGACTTGACCTCTTCCCAGCGCACACGGAACTCGAATCCGTTGAGAATGAACTCCGCAACGCGACGATGGGTAGTGCTCGCCTGAAGAAACACCTTGTCGACCCACTGCTCGGTGAACAGTATGAGTACATCGTCGTCGATTGCCCGGCGAATCGCGGCAAACTCAACGACAATGCAATGTATGCAACGCAGAATATCATCATCCCACTGAAGCCTGAAAGCGGGTATGACTCCGGGCTCTCAAACACGATTCAACGACTTGTCGAAGACGCACGAGAATACTTTGAGCTCAACATCCTTGCAGTCACGCCGACAGCGCTGAATAGTCGGATTGACCAAGATACACGCGACCGTGGCCTGCTCGAACAGCTCAATTCTCTAGATATTGCCGACGATATCATCCCGAAGTACGCTCGAATTATGGATGATGAGTGGGCTGCGATCGATGCCGGTGAATACGATGGTGAGTTACCAGGCATTCGGTTCCGTGGATCTATTGACAGTGCCCACGACGCTGGGTTGCCTGTTCGAGATTATGATCCGGACTGTGACCAACTCGAGAACTATGCTGAGCTGGCCCATATTGTCGAGCAAGGAGGGATCCAGCAATGACTGGGTTCGATGATCTCAACGAGGCAGGAAAAGAACAAACGAAAGTTTCGAGCGACGAGTCGGCTGCGGGTTCCGTTGATAGTGGGGATCAGCCGACAGAGGATGATTCTGAGACGGAGCCGGACCTCTCCGAGCCGGCTTTTCCGTTTGATGATTCGGTACAGGCACAGATTTACCCCAGACAAACAACGCACGAGGAATTCCAGGATTTCCTCGATATCGACCTAAAGCGGTTGCTTCGTGATCGCGATATCCGGAACGAAGCCGGTCGTGAACTCCACGAAGCCGTGCTCCGTGTCGCGATGGACCATCCTGAAGAAGTGGCAGAGGAAGTCGCAGATCAGCGACGACATTAACAGGTATGGAAGTTTCAAGGCTAAAACCCGCGCTTCACAGTAGTTGCCGAATCAGATTCTATTCCGCGCTGAGCAAGCGGTTGAGATCGGAGATCTTGCCGTCGTGTCGAATTGCGCTATGACAGATTCTCTGAAGGATCGAGGGAGCGATGCCTCTCCACAACAGGACACACTCACCGGTCATCCCGGTCGGACTCGAATGCGTATTCAGCCGCAATCTGTTGAGAGAACGAATATACGGAAGATTCGTGTTGAGGTCTGCGGTGTCTTTGGAACTGTGTCAGCTGAAGCTAACACGTTGGTGAGCACCCAGAGATTGTACAGGGAAACCGCGAACAGAAAGTAGAACAATCACACCGAGAACGTCGGCGACGACGTTCTCGGGAGGAAGTCACCGATCTACCGATACGAGGTTTCGATGCCCCAGCGGCGGCGGAACGCCGCCGCGTACGCCTTCGCTGTCGCCGGATCTATATCTAAGCTTGTTACGAACCAGACGTACTCGTCTTCGATTGTGCGGTGCGGAACTGCGAAGACTGTGACGTCTATCGATGCAGTTGGTTTTCGTTTTCGTTGCATCGTATACTCGTCTGTAACCGTCTCAGCGCCGGCGCTGAGACGGTCTTTCATTCCGCTACTCGGTCGCGCACGAACGATGTAGTCAACACCCAGCTGCTCTAATTCCGCAACGACGTGGACGGTAGAATCCACGGTCGAGGTAGACGTGTCGAATTGAGACGTACTCACGCGCAGTTTCGCGTCCATCGGCAGCACA
>NZ_BBJO01000037.1 GCF_000739575.1 Halobellus rufus
ACCGCGAGCGCGGCGACGGGATGCAGATCTCCGCCGGCGGCCTGCAGGAGACGACGAACGGCGTGAAGTACAACTGCCTCGCGCACAACACGATCCGCGGCGCGGCCGGTGCCTCGGTCCTCAACGGCGAACTGCTCGTCGAAGAGGGCTGGGTATAGAACCCACCTTTTTATTCGGGGGTCCTCGGCGCTTCGCCGCCTCGAACCCCCGACAAAAACCTGGAGGGAAAAACGCCGCTCGGCTCGCTCCGCTCGCCTCGCGGTACTAATTCTTATACCGCACTTCTCCTAGTAGCGACCGCGACGCCCCTCCTCGGCTATACTGTCCGCAGGTCGTCGGTCGCGCGCCACCGGATCGCCGCGGCGGCGACCTCGTCGGCCCGTCGAACGATCTCGGCCTCGATCGTCGCCGGTTCGACGTTCGTCCGGCTCGTGTGCGAGAGAACGATATGGGCGAGTTCGACGGGCAGGCCGACCCCGGCGACGACGTAGACGCCGTAATAGGGGTGACCGAGGAGGTCGTAGACGGGCGTGTCGTCCATTCCGTCGAACTCCGCCAGCTTGCTCACGTCGTGGACGAGCGCGCCCGCGACGACGACGTCGAGGTCCAGATCGAGCCGGTCGCCCCGCCGCTCGGTGAGTAGCTCCGCGAGGGCGAGCGCGCCGGCTGTCACGTCGCGCACGTGGCCGACGAGCGTCTCGTCCTCGATGCCCAACTCCCGCTGCGTCGGCGGCAGCCACGGCACCGCGGCGAGGTCGTCGACGCCCTGTTCAGCCATCGCGGTCGTCCACGCCTCGACGACGCCCGAACGCAGGTCGTCGTCCGCGATCGCGTCCAGTTCCGGGAAGACGGCCCGGACGGATTCCTCGCTCATACCGGCGCTACGCGCGGGTCAGAGACGAGCGTTTCGAAGTGCTGTGCGGGGGTCGAAACTTGGGTGCTGACCGCGGGCCGGCTCACAGCTCCCGCACTTCGTTGAGCAGTTCCTCGTAGTCGGGTTCGTTCGTCGGGTCCTCCGAGATCCAGTCGTACGCGACGATGCCGTCCTCGTCGACGATGAACACCGCGCGGTTCGCGACCCCGAAGAGCCCGAGTTCGTCGATGTCGATCTCCAGTCCGTACTTGTCGATCGCGCTGCGTGCCATATCGCTGAGCAGGCCGAACTCGATGCCGTGCTCCTCGCGGAAGGCGTTCTGCGAGAACGCCGAGTCCGCGCTCACGCCGTAGACGGCCGCGCCCGCGGCCTCGAAGTCGGCGAGGTGTTCCTGCAGGGCGACCATCTCGTTCGTACACGGCGGGGTGTACGCTCCGGGGAAGAAGGCGAGGACGATCGGGCCGTCGCCCAACGCGTCGTCGAACTCGAACTTCGAGAGGTCGCCGTCCGCGAGCGTCGCGCGGAAGTTCGGTGCTTCGTCGCCGATGGTCGGTGATCCCGTCATTGCAGCCAGAGAGTTCGGTCGCCACCGACCAAAAGGTGGTGGGTGCAATGCTATCGTGGGTCATCCTCGCGACAGCCGTCGGCGGCCGACACCAGCGAGGGTGGCGAGAGAGCACCGAGGACGAAAACAGGTGAACGAAGGCCTCAGTTCCCCTTCGCGCCGGGGTTCGTCACCGCCCCGTTGGCGGCGGAGCCGAAGTCGTTGCCGTACTTCGCCAGCACGCCGGAGGTGTACTGCGGTTCGGACGGTTCCCAGTCCTCGCGGCGGGCCTCGAGTTCGGACTCCGAGAGGTCGACGGAGAGTTCGCGCTCGGGGATGTCGACCGTGATCTCGTCGCCGTCCTCAACGAGACCGATCGCGCCGCCGACGGCGGCCTCGGGGGCGACGTGGCCGACCATCGGGCCGCGGGTGGCACCGGAGAAGCGGCCGTCAGTCAGGAGCGCGACGTCGTCCTCGTGGCCCTGTCCGACGACGGCCGCGGTGACGCCGAGCATCTCGCGCATCCCGGGGCCGCCCTGCGGCCCCTCGTTTCTGATGACGATGACGTCGCCCGATTCGAGGTTGCCCTCCTGGACGTAGCGCATCGCCTCCTCCTCGCCCTCGAAGACGCGCGCGGGACCTTGGTGGTGGAACTTGTCGTCGCCGGTGACCTTCAGCACCGCGCCGTCCGGAGCGAGGTTCCCGGTGAGGATCTTGATCGCGCCCTCCTCCTGGTAGGGGTCGTCGACCGTGTAGATGAAGTCGCCGGTGATCTCCTCGTCGGCGGGCAGGTCCAGTTCCGCCAGTTCCTCTTCGATCGTCCGACCGGTGACCGTCATCGCGTCGCCGTGGAACAGGCCGGCGTCGAGGAGGCGGCGGATCACGACCGGGACGCCGCCCTCCTCGTGGAGGTCGTTCATCGTCTTCGTCCCGCCGGGCTGGAGGTTCGCGATCTTCGGCGTTTTCTTGGAGATCTCGTCGAACTCCTCGATGGAGAGGTCGATGCCCGCCTCGGCGGCCAGCGCGAGCAGGTGGAGGACGGCGTTGGTCGAGCCGCCGATCGCGACCTGCAGCGCGATGGCGTTCTCGAAGGACTTCTTCGAGAGGATGTCGGAGGGGCGGATTTCGTTCGCCACGGCGTTGAGGACGGCCTCGCCGGAGCGGCGGGCGACGTCGTAGCGCTCGGGCGACTCCGCGGGCGCGTCGGCGGTTCCGAGCGGGGCCATCCCGAGCGCCTCGGAGATGGAGGCCATCGTGTTCGCGGTGAACATCCCGCCGCAGGAGCCCGCGCCGGGGCAGGCGTGGCGCTCGAGGTCGTCGAGTTCCTCGGCGCTCATCTCGCCCTCGGCGTAGGTGCCGACGCCCTCGAAGACGTTCTGGATGGTGACGTCGCGTCCCTCGTGCTGGCCGGGCATGATCGACCCGCCGTAGAGGAACACCGAGGGGAGGTCCGTCCTGATCGAGGCCATCATCATGCCCGGGAGGTTCTTGTCACAGCCGGCGACGGTCACGAGCGCGTCCATCCGCTCGCCGAAGGCGACGAGTTCGACGGAGTCGGCGATGACCTCCCGGGAGATCAGCGACGCCTTCATCCCCTCGGTGCCCATCGAGATGGCGTCGGAGATCGTTATCGTGCCGAACTCGATCGGCATCCCGCCGGCCTCGTCGATGCCCTCGATGGCGGCGTCGGCGACGTCGTCGAGGTGGACGTTACACGGCGTGATGTCCGCCGCGGGGTTGGCGACGCCGACCATCGGGGAGCCGAGGTCCTCGTCGTCGAAACCCATCGCGCGGAACATCGCGCGGTGCGGCGCTTTGTCCGGCCCCTCGGTGACGTCGTTGCTGGGGAGATCCGGGTCCTTCCCGTGAGAGAACGGCTCCTCGTCGCCGTCTTCTCGATCGCGTGGTTCCTGCTGGCTCATATCTGAGACGTAGTCGCAGCGGCATTAAAAGGCCACGCATAGCCGCACTGCGAACTGTTTCGACGGCGGCGGCGCGAGAGTTTATGTACGAACGGGCGGCCAGCGACTGCGTGCGCTGACTCGAACCCCGCGTGGGTCGCGGTTGCTCGGCACGCCGACGTGGGTTGATCGGCCGCTCGTGCGGAACGCACGGCGGCGAACGGGTGCCGACTATCCGCCATCCGCCGGTATCGAGAGCAATTGCCCGGCCGAACGTACGCCGGTATCGACCCGTCCGCACTCACCTGTTACCCCGTTCTCACTCTTCGGACCGCGTCGCTAGACCGGCCAAGTGCGGCGCTTCGGGGACGATGATCTCCTCGCTACCCAGTCGTGCGGCGTTCTCGCTGCCGGGCAGGCAGAACACCGGGACGCCTTGGACGACCCCGGCGGTCGCGCGCGTCCCGACCACGCGGGTTCCGATCTCGTCCTCGGAGTACCGCCTGAACAACTCGCCGAAACCCGGGAGCGTCTTCTCGAAGAGGTCGCCGACCGCCTCGACGGTCACGTCGTCGGGCGTGACGCCCGTCCCGCCGGTCGTGACCACCACCTCGACGTCGTCGCGCTCGACGACTTGGTTGATCTGCGACTGGAGCGTGTCGTAGTCGTCGGGGAGGACCTCTCGGACGGCGATCTCGTGGTCTGCCGCCTCGAACGCCGACGCGATGACGTCGCCCGCGGGGTCCTCCTCGAGCGACCGCGACGTCGAGATCGTGAAGACCGCCGCGCTCAGCGAGCGGACGTCGTGAGCGTGGTGCTCGTCGTGCGCGTGACGATGGCCGTCGTCATCGTGGCCGTGATCGTCGTGACTGTGTCCGTGGTCGTGCTCGTGGTCCCGGTGGTCGTCTGCGGTGTGCTCGTCGCTCATATCTGACCCGAGCAGTTCCGCGGACAAAGATCCACTCCATCGACACCCGCGTGAGAGTATCTCACAGGCCGAAAAGAGAGCCCGGAGCCGCAGAGTGCTGACGCAGAAAACTGATGGAGCGACGTCGAAACGCCGCTCAGTTGTCGCCCGACTTCGACTGCCACTCGTAGCTGCGGCGCTTCGCGGACTTGCCGAAGCCGCACGAGGAGCACTGCTTCTTCTTCACGTGGTAGGATTTCTCGCCGCAGCGGCGGCACTTGACGTGCGTCGTCTTGTTCTTCTTTCCTTGACTGGGGGTGCCTGCGCCCGTCATGTTTGTATCGTGACGACGTTGTCGCCGCGTATAATCGTTGTGTCTTCGACCGCCGTGGCGTCGAGTTCGCCCGCGGCGTTCTCGGCGTCTCCGGACGGTTCGAGGACCGCGTTCATATGCTGGTCGTACCCGGAAAGCGTCCCGTAGTACGCGGTGCCGTCCTTCAACGTGACCGTGACGACGTCTTCGAGTGCGGCTTCGAGAACGTCGAGGGGTCGTCCGCTCATACCCCAAGCGCCTCCCGTTTTAGTATTAAATGTGCCGGACCGACGTTGGCGTTCGATGCGTCACCGTCGGCGACTGAGCGACGTCTGTGCGGACGAATCGAGAAAAATACGCTCGTGATGTGCGGTAAAATTAAATATCCGCTGGCGAGTTATCCAGCGTATGTCTTCCCGTACGAACGTGCACGGTACGTCCGTCGAGCACGTTATCTCGTCGGCCCTCCAAACCGCGACGGCGACGGTGTACGTCGTCGATCCCACTCCGGCCGTCGTCGAATCGCTCGTCAGCGTCGGCTCCGAGGCCGCGGACCGTCCGCCGATCCGACTGATCGCCGACGAACAGCTTCTGAAAGGTGTTTTCGAGGACTTTCCGACCGCGACCGACGCGGCCGACCTCGTCGCGAGCGGCGCACTCGAACTCCGCGTCACCGACCACCGACCCGAGAACACGCTCGTCGTGACCGGCGAGTCGGTTCTCGCGGTCGTCACGGCCGGCGATCACGTCGCCGGACTGGGAACCGAGGAATCCTCGTTCGTCGAGAGCGCGAGCGCGACTTACCGGGACGCCTTCGATGCGGCCGAGGAGTACACCCTCCGGACGCCGGCCATCTCGGAGGTCCGCGAGTCGCTCGAAAGCGAGTTCGACGCTGCCGTCCGCGCTGATTTCGACGTGGTCCTCGAATCGCTCCGATCCCGACGCCCCGCGAGTGCCGACCTCGACGAGGTGGAGATCAGCCTGTTGGTCGCCGCGCGGAACGAACTGCTCCTGTACGACATCTCGCGGTGGGGCGAGGACGTCGGCATCGCGAGCAAGGCAACGTTCTCTCGGACGAAGACCGAACTCGAGGACGCGGGCGTGATCGAGACGGAGAAAGTCCCCATCGACGTCGGTCGCCCGCGGCTCCGACTGCGACTCGGCGACGAACGGCTCACGAGGGCCGACTCGACCGATCTCGCCGCCGTCGCCGGTGAGGTCCTGGGCCGCGGCGGCGAGTAGTTCCCCCGCGCTGAACTGCTCGCACAACGTGTAACATATCGGACTAGCTGTGGCAACGTCGCGGGTTCGACGTCGGTATCGCGGTCGAATCGAGGGATGGCAGCGGCAAAGTAAACACACTTATTGGATGGACGAACGCGGTAACTCGTATGGACGACAGCCACGTCCGTGACGTCGACCCAGCCGTCGCAGACGCGCTCTCCGGCGAAGTACAGCGCCAGCAGGACACGCTGGCGATGATCGCGAGCGAGAACCACGCGAGCCGCGCGGTGCTCGAAGCGCAGGGCAGCGCGCTCACGAACAAGTACGCCGAGGGATACCCGGGAGAACGGTACTACGCGGGCTGTGAGTACGCCGACGCCGTCGAGGAACTGGCGATCGAGCGGGCCAAGGAACTGTGGGGTGCGGCACACGTCAACGTCCAACCCCACTCGGGTTCGCAGGCGAATATGGGCGTGTACCTGGCCGTGCTCGACCCCGGCGACAAGATCCTCTCGCTGGATCTCACCCACGGCGGGCACCTCAGCCACGGGCACCCCGCGAACTTCGCGGGCCAGACCTACGAGGTCGAACAGTACGAAGTGGACGCGGAAACGGGGTACGTCGACTACGACGGCCTCGAAGACCTCGCGGAGTCGTTCGACCCCGACATCATCGTCTCGGGCTACTCCGCGTACCCGCGGGAGGTCGAGTGGGAACGCGTCCAAGAGATCGCCGAGGCCGCCGACGCCTACCACCTCGCGGACATCGCCCACATCACCGGTCTCGTCGCCGCGGGCGTCCACTCCTCGCCCGTCGGCGTCGCCGACTTCGTGACGGGATCGACGCACAAGACGATCCGCGCCGGCCGCGGCGGGATCATCATGTGCGAAGAGGAGCACGCCGACGCCATCGACAAGGCGGTCTTCCCGGGCGCGCAGGGCGGCCCCCTGATGCACAACATCGCGGGCAAGGCGGTCGGCTTCGGCGAGGCGCTCTCCGAGGAGTTCGAGGCGTACGCCGAACAGACCGTCGAGAACGCGAAGGCGCTCGCGGACCGACTCGAAGAGCACGGGCTCAGTCTGGTCTCCGGCGGCACCGACAACCACCTGGTGCTCGCCGACCTGCGCCCGTCGCATCCGGACACGACCGGCAAGGACGTCGAAGCGGCGCTCGAGACGGCCGGCATCGTGATGAACGCGAACACCGTCCCGGGCGAGACCCGATCGGCGTTCGACCCCAGCGGCATCCGCCTCGGCACCCCCGCGATCACGACGCGCGGGTTCGACGAGGAGGCCACCCGCGAGGTCGCAGACCTCATCGTCCGCGTGATCGACGACTACGACGACGAAAGCGTCGTCGAGGACGTCGCCGAGCGCGTCGACGAACTCACCGACGAGTACACTCTGTACGAATAGGCGAACCGCCGGAGAGCGGTACCTGCGACTGGATCTTCGGACGCGATGCCCTCTCGAACGCGCGGGCAAACCCACACGTTTCAAGTGTGCTACCGACTCCCGTTAGGGTAGCGTATGACGGAGATTATCGACGGGAACGAGGTCGCTTCCGACATCCGAAACGGCCTGCTCGACGGCATCGACACGCTGACAGACGCCGGGACGACGCCGTGTCTCGCGACCGTCCTGATGAACGAGGACCCCGCGAGCGCGACGTACGTCTCGATGAAGCACAAAGACTGCGAGGAGGTCGGCATCGCCACGCGCGACATCGAACTCGATCCCGAGACGCCCGCAGAAGAGCTGTTCGACACCATCGACGAGCTGAACGCGGACCCCGAGGTCCACGGCATCCTCGTTCAGATGCCGCTGCCGGACCACGTCGACGAGCGGGAGGTCCTCCGCCGCATCGACCCCGCCAAGGACGTCGACGGCTTCCACCCCGAGAACGTCGGCCGCCTCGTCGCCGGAAACGCGCGGTACAAACCCTGCACGCCGCACGGCGTCCAGAAGCTTCTGGCGGCCGCCGACGTCGAAACCGAGGGCGCAGACGCCGTCGTCGTCGGTCGCTCGAACATCGTCGGCAAGCCGATGGCGAACCTCCTGATCCAGAAGGCCGAGGGCGGCAACGCGACGGTCACGGTCTGTCACTCGCGGACGGACGACCTCGCGGAGAAGACCCGAAACGCGGACATCGTCGTCGCGGCCGCGGGCGTCCCGGAGATGATCACCGGCGAGATGATCACCGAGGGGACGGTCGTGATCGACGTCGGCATCAACCGCGTCGAGACCGACGAGGGCTCGGAACTCGTGGGTGACGTCGACTACGAAAGCGTCGAGCCGAAGGCCAGCGCGATCACGCCCGTCCCGGGCGGCGTCGGCCCGATGACGCGCGCGATGCTGCTCTGGAACACCGTCAAGGCCGCCGGCGACGTCGCCGGCATCGACGTCGATCTCCCGTAGAATCGGAACCGAATCTTCCGGCGGCGACGCCACCACGACGCGGGTCTCTCAGCGGCCGAACCTCGGACCGGACGGGCCGTCCGGCCCGCTCGGGCCGCCGCCGGCGATCTCCGTGTACGTCGGTTCGGGTCGCGGCTCGACTTCCTCGCCGTCGACGTACCTGACGAACGAGAGGTACAGTTCGGACCCGCACGGCGCGTCGGCCGCGGGGTCCTCCACGTCGTCGGCGTCGCTCCGTTGCTCCGTCCACCGCACCCGATCGGCGTCCTCGCCGCAGACGAGCCTGATGCCGTCGGCGGTCTCGAAGTCGCCGTCGGGGTCGGCGTACTCCCACCCGACCAGCGGGTACGGCGTCACCGACTTGTCCGCGAGGTAGCCCTCGCGCTCGATCTCGGCGACGGTACCGCAGTGGGGACAGTAGTAGGAGACCGGATAACTCATCGTCCGTATTCGGAGTCGAACGGACTTAACGACCGCGGCGATCGGAACCCGACGCTCGATGTTATATACGATACCGGCACCACCGACGGCGTGCGCTGATCCCAGCCGCGAGACGGGCAGCGGGTGCGCGGTACGTCGTCTCGCGGGCGTCCGGTACCGCCTGTTCGCCCCTACGAATCCGCGTGGACGCGGTCGTCGAGCACCGCTTCTTCGACGTACCGAAAGGCCACGCCCCCTCGCCGGGCCGCTTGCTCGTCACGGATGGAGTCGCCCACGAAGACAGCGTCCTCCGGGGACGCGCCCATCCGTCGGATCGTCTCCAAGAGCGGTTCCGGATCCGGTTTCCGCGTCGGGACCGTGTCGCGACCGACCACGGCGTCGACGTGCGCGGCGATGTCGTGCACGTCGAGGGCGGTCCGACAGGCGCGTTCGCAGTTCAGCGAGCAGACGCCCTCGGCGTCGAACCCCCCGACGGCGTCGGCGTGCGGCAGCCGGTCTGAGCGACGCGCTCCCTCGTCCTCGTGCTCGCCGATGACGGCCTCGACGTCGTCGCGAAGGCCCGACTCGTCGGCGAGTTCGAGCATCTCCCAGAGATCGATCCCGGCGGCGTCGACGCCCGCGGCCTCGAACACGGCGGCGACGTCGCGAGTCACGACGTCCCAGTCGACCTGCAGGTGAACGAGCGTGCCGTCGAGGTCCCAGACGACGGCGTCGAACGCGCTCAGCGGACGCGCCGTCTCGGCGGGCGATACGTCTGTCATCGCAGGCGGTACGCTCGCGAGACGAAAAGAGGCTTCGGCCCGGTGAGCGGACGCCTTCGTGCTCTTCCGTGACGGACTGGACGGCTCCGACCGATCCGGGGGTCGGTACCACGCGGCCTACGCCGATGGGTCCAACTCGCGGATCTCGCCGACGACGTCGTCGGGATCGGCGTCGAGCCCACCGCCCTGCGCGAAGGGCGGCCCACCCCCGCCGCCGCCGCCGAACGTGTCGGTGACGGCGTCGACGACCGATCCGGCGTGCACGTCGCTGTCGGGACCGGCAGCGACGACCACGTAGGGAGCGTCCGAGCCGCCGACGGCGGCGACGACCTCGCTCTCGCCGACGGAGTCCTTCGCGGCCTCTCCGGCGTCGTTCGGATCGACGCCGTCGAGGACGCCGAGTCGCCACACCGTCTCGCCCTTCGTGACGCGATCGAAGTCGTCGAGCGCGTCGCCGACGGCAGCGCGTTCGAGTTCACGGACCCGCTCGCGCAGTTCGTCGCGCTCCTCGCGAACGGATGTGGCCGCCTCCGCGAGGTCGTCGACGCCCGTCTCCAGCGCAGCCGCCGTCTCGCGGAGCGCGCCGTGCTCGTCGGCCCGCCGGTCGATCCCCGTGGGCCCGACGGCGAACTCGACGCGGGTCAGCCCCTCGCCGGGGTTCGATCGATCGAGCACCGTGACCGGCCCGATCTCGCGCGTGTTCGAGACGTGGGTGCCGCCGCAGGCGGCGACGTCCCAGCCGTCGACGTCGACGATTCGAACCGTGTCGGCGTCGCTCATCACGCCCTCCTCGGTCTTGGTGTTGAACGCGACGTCCGCTCGCGCGGTCGCCTCCTCGGTGGGTACCTCCTCCCAGGTCACCTCTCGGGAGTCCCAGACGGTTCGGTTGACGAGCCGTTCGAGTTCGACGAGCGTCTCGTCGTCGATGTCGGTCGAGGTGGTGAAGTCGACGCGGACTTTCGTCTCGGAGATGTCGAACCCGCCGTAGCCGAGGTCCTCGAGGAGCCGACGGCCCGCGCCGTACAGCACGTGACTCGCGGTGTGAGCACGCATACAGTACGTCCGGAAGTCGTCGTCGACGACGCAGGCGACCGTGTCGCCGACGTCGAACTCGGGGGCGGTTTCGAGCGTGTGCCGGACCGCCTCGCCGTCGGTCTGCACGTCCACGACCCGCCGACCGTCGATCGTCCCGCGGTCGGCCGGTTGGCCACCGCTCTCGGCGTAGAAGTACGTGCGTTCGAGCGTCACCGTCCGTCCGTCGACGTCGACGACGTCCGCGTCGAACTCGCGAACCGTCGGCTCCGCCGGGGCGCGTGTCTGCATACTCACGCTGCGGCCGTCGAAGACAAAAATGGTTACAGTTCCGATCCGACGTCCGATCGCCGCCGGCGGCTCGCGGCTTTCCGCTCGGTGCCGATCGATCTCGGCTCGCGCGACCCGAGCGCTACTCGTCGACCAGTTCGATGTCGAACCGCTCTTCGAGCGCCCGGATGAGCGAGCCGCCGACGCCGGCGCGCGTCGCACGCCCTTGCTCGACGGCGTCGACGTCGGACTCCTCGACGTCGAGTTCGGCGGCCAGTTCCTCGATCGTCAGTCCGGCGTCCTGACGCGCGGCCTCGGCCCTGTCGCCGTAGTCGGAGACCAGATACGGGAGCCGGTCCTTCTCGTAGTCGGTGCCTTCCTCCCAGTGGGAGGCGTCGCCCTTCGCTTGGTCGTACACCTTCGCCTGCCGCTGTGCGGCGCGCTTCCGTCGGGACACCGGCTCGTCGCGGCCGTCGCCGTCACCCGAGCTAGCGGACTGCTTCCGCGAGTCGTCGTGCGGCGCGCAGTCCCCGCACACGAGGAGTTCCGCGCCCGCGACGTTCGCCGTGCGGAGATTGCCGGTCGAGCGACCGCAGAGTTCGCAGCTATCGCCGTCGCCGCCGCCACCGCCGCTTCCGGTGGAGTATTTGGGCATATCCCCTACTACCGTCCGGGTCGGTTAAAACGTACCCCAACGCCGCGGCGCAGTCGATCGGTCGCCTTCCGAGACTGGACAAGCCGCGACGTCTCGGTCGAGACGGCGGACAGCGCCGCCGCTCGGGAACGTTGCGTCAGTAGGATTGTGCGTGGGTGCTGTGTCCCCGAAGGGAGTAGCACCTGCATCGAGTGGCGGGTGTGCCGCCGTGCGATGCGTGGGACCGGATTTGAACCGGCGGACCCCTATGGGACAGCGCCCTCAACGCTGCGCCGTTGGCCTGGCTTGGCTACCCACGCTCGCAGTGTCGTATCGTGCAATCTCTGGTAATCCGGGGTAAGTTAAATGAGTTTCCTTTCGACGGCGGTCAGGGTCGCAGTCGGCACCGTTTTCACCGTTCCGTCCGGCCATTAGCGTATGGCTCTGCACGCCCGAGACCGCGTACTCGAACTCACCGCAGCGCTCTCTGCCGTTTCGCTCGCGGCGGTGTTCGCCGCCGTGTTGGGAGCGGTTCCACCGGCCGTGCTACCCGACGCGCCGGCGGCGTTCGTGGGGGCGATCCCGCACGTCAACGCCGTACTCAGCACCGCCGCGCTCGTCACGATCGCGCTCGGGGTCCGCTTCATTCGCCGCGGGGACGTCGACCGGCACCGCGCGATGATGCTCGCGACGGTCGGCCTCTTCGTCGCGTTCTTGGTCCTCTATCTGTACCGCATCGCCCTCGAAGGGCCCGCCACCTTCACCGGGCCAGACGCGATCTATCAGTACCTCTACCTCCCGACGCTCGCGGTGCACATCCTCCTCGCCATCGTCTGCATCCCGCTTCTGTACTACGTGTTGTTGCTCGCGATCACGCGTCCCGTCTCCGCGATCTACGACTCGGCGCACGCCCGCGTGGGGCGCGTCGCCGCCACGTTGTGGTTCGTCTCCTTCGCCCTCGGCGACGTCGTCTACCTGCTGTTGTACGTCCTGTTCTGAGGTGCAGACCGACGAACGAGGCCGAGAGAGGGGCGAACATATTCGTCGGTTTTGATTTAGGCTCGGAAGCCATACTGCCGGTATGGCTCAGTCGCAGACGACACAGCGGGCAGTGCAGACGACGGTCGAGGTCCGGGCGACCGGGCACGTCCGCGACGCGCTGGGGGAGCCGAAGCTCTCCTACACGTTCGAGGGCGACACGCTCCGGGAGTTCGCGGCGGCGTTCTTCGAGGACTACGACGTCCGCGACCTCGTGATCGCCGAGACGGAGTCGGAGTCGACCACCCGCGGGTGGGCCCCCATCGACGCCGACGACGTCCCCGGACACCTCCGGAAGAACCCCGACGGCGAACAGACTCGGGCGTACGCGCGGATCCTCGTCAACGGGCAGTTCAACGAGAACCTCGCTGGCTTCGACACGAAACTGCACGACGGCGACCGCGTGGCTCTCGTGAATCCCTTTATGTTCTGTCTGTGACGTCCGGCGTCCACACTCGGAGGCCGACCCCGTATCAGTCGTCTGCGGGTGCCGGCTCGCCGTCGTCGATGACGGGCCGTTCGACGTCGCGGTCGGTCGCCTCGTCGTCGATGTCGTAGGGGTACTCCCCCGTGACGCAGCCGAGACACAGGTCGAGTCGCGACTCGCCGAGCACGTCGGCGACGGCGTCGATCGAGAGGTAGCCGAGACTGTCGGCACCGATCTCCTCGCGGATCTCCTCGACCGAGCGATCGGCGGCGATGAGTTCTTCCCTGGAAGCCATGTCGATCCCCATGTAACACGGCGCGACGATCGGCGGCGCGCCGATCCGGACGTGGACCTCGGACGCGCCGGCGTCCTTGAGCAGGGAGACGAGCTGTCGCGACGTCGTTCCGCGGACGATGCTGTCGTCGATGATCGTCACCGACTTGCCCTCGATGGTGCTCTTGATCGGGTTGAGCTTCAGCCGGACGGCCCGCTCGCGCTCGTCCTGAGTCGGCATGATGAACGTCCGGCCCACGTAGCGGTTCTTCATCAGCCCCTCGGCGAACTCGACGCCGTTCTCCTCGGCGGGGCGCTCCGCGCCGTCGGGGGTGGTCTCGTGGGCGGCCTCGGCGTAGCCGGAGGCGAACGCCCGCCCGGAGTCGGGCACGGGCATCACGACGTCGCTCTCGATGCCGGACTCATCCCAGAGCTTCCGGCCGAGGTTCCGGCGGGCCTCGTAGACCAGCGTGTCGTCGATGACGGAGTCGGGGCGGGCGAAGTAGACGTGCTCGAAGAAGCAGTGAGCGGTGTTCTCGTTCTCGACGAGCTGATAGGAGTCGAAGCCCGAGCCGTCGGGTTCGAGGACGACGAGCTCGCCCGGACGGACGTCGCGGACGAGTTCGCCGTCGAGCGTGTCGATCGCGGCGGACTCGGAGGCGACGACGTACCCGTCGTCGAGCTTCCCGATGCAGAGCGGACGGTTGCCCTGCGGGTCGCGGACGGCGAGGACGGTCTCGTCGTGCATGATCGTCAGCGCGTACGAGCCGTGGATGCGGTCCATCGTCCGCTTGACCGCCCGGACCAGGTCGGCTTCGAGGAGGTTTCGCGCGAGGTCGTGAGCGATGACCTCGGTGTCGCCGTCGGAGGTGAAGGCGTGGCCGAGATTCGCCAGTTCCTCGCGGATCTCCTCGGCGTTGACGAGGTTGCCGTTGTGCGAGAGGCCGAGCGAGCCCGACTTGAAGGAGACCGAGAACGGCTGCGCGCAGGAGGCGTTGACGCCGCCGGAGGTCGGATAGCGGACGTGACCGATGCCGGTGTTGCCCGCAAGCGAGTCGAGGTCGCCTTCGTCGAACGCGTCGCCGACGAGGCCCATCTCGACGTGACTGTGCTGCTGGAAGCCGTCGTGGGTGACGATCCCCGCGGACTCCTGGCCGCGGTGCTGGAGCGCGTACAGCGAGTAGTACAGCGGGCGCGACGCGGCGCGGTCGGCGAGCGCGACGCCGACGACGCCGCACTTCTCGGTCGGTCCGGAGAGGTCGGCCGCCGTCGGCGTCCGCTGCGCCGGTTCGGCGGTCGTCGATCGCGCGTCCGTCGGCTCTCGTCCGGGTGTGGGGGTCGATGGCTCCCGCCCGTCAGGCATACGCGTCGGTAGGGACGCCGGGGGCTAAAAACCCGTCCATATGCTACCTTCGGTGCCTCTAGACGGCAAGAATATGCACGATTTTGTATACTCACTCGCTTCGGAGAGCCGGCAACTGACCTCTCCTCCGTTCGGCGCGCGCGCAACGTCAGTCGTCGCTGGGGGCCACCGTCGCCGGTCCGCTCCCGGCCGCTGCGGCGTCGCCGGTGAGGGTCACGTAGAGCATGATAAGCATCGAGGCGATCAGACAGAGCCCCCAGAGGAACCCCGTCGGCATCAGGAACAGGAGGCCGAAGCCCTCGCCGAGCCAGACGATGCCCGGGATGCCCCACTGGCCCGCGACGAAGAGGCCGGTCACCGCCGTTCGCAGGGTTCCGGTGACGCCGAGTGCGGGGACGGCAAAGCCCATCACGATCGCGAGGATCGACAGGACGCCGAGGTGGGCGTGCCCGCCGATCATCCACGCCGGGACGGGGTTTCCGCCGGAGAGAATCACGAACTGATGCAGTCCGACCGCCATCATCACGGCCAAGCCGAGGAACCCGGAGGCCTTGAGTGCCTTCGTCATACGTCAACGAAAACACGATAGATAAGACACATAAAATTAACCCCGCGTCGTCAGGCGATTCACTCGGTAGCGGAGGTCCACCCACCAACAGCTGTTCCCACTCGACAGTCGCGAACGGGAGGCCTCGGGGAGCCGAGTCGCCGTAAAAAACTGCTTCTAAAAGGAAACGGACGCGAGGCAGGCCGTTACTCGTCGTCGTCTTCGTCGTCCACGTCCTCGAAGTCGGCGTCGACGTACTCGTCGCCGTCGGCGGCCGCACCGCCCATATCGCCCATTCCGCCGGGACCGGCTCCCGCGGCACCGCCCGGACCGGCACCCGCAGCGCCGGCACCGCCCGCGCCGCCGGCGGCCTGCTGGGCCTCGTACATCTGCTTGCCGATCTCCTGCAGTTCCGTGGTCAGCGCCTCGGTGGCGTCCTCGAGTTCCTCCTTCGTCGCGTCCTCGTCTTCGAGCGTCTCTTCGACGCCTGCGATCTTCTCCTCGATGGACTCCCGCAGGTCGTCGTCGACGTCCTCCTCGTTCTCTTCGAGCAGCGTCTCGGCGCGCTGGATCGTGCTCTCGGCCTCGTTGCGGGCCTCGATGCGTTCGCGGCGCTGCTTGTCCTCTTCGGCGTGGGCCTCCGCTTCTTCCTGCATCTGTTCGATCTCCTCGTCGGAGAGGCCCGCGCCGCCCTCGATGGTGATCGATTCTGCATTTCCTGAGCCTTTGTCCTCGGCCTCGACGTTGACGATGCCGTTCTCGTCGATGTTGAACGAGACCTCGATCTGCGGCGTTCCGGCCGGTGCCGGCGGGATGCCCGTCAGTTGGAACTCGCCCAGCAGTTCGTTCTCGTCCGCAATCTCGCGTTCGCCCTGGAAGACGCGGACGTTGACCGACGTCTGGTTGTCCGCGGCGGTGGTGAAGATCTTCGACTCCTCGGTGGGAATCGTCGTGTTCTTGTCGATGAGGCGCTCGAAGAGGCCGCCCTTCACCTCGATCCCGAGGCTCAGCGGCGTGACGTCCAGCAGGACGATGTCGTCGACCTCGCCGCCGAGGACGCCGCCCTGGATCGCCGCGCCGAGGGCGACGGCCTCGTCGGGGTTGACGTTCTTCTTCGGCTCGGTGCCGAGCATCTCCTCGACCTTGTCGTGGACCTGCGGCATCCGGGTCGAACCGCCGACGAGGATGACCTCGTCGATGTCGCCCTTGTCGTAGCCCGCGTCCGAGAGCGCCTGCTCGGTCGGCCCGACGGTGCGCTCGATGAGGTCCTCGGTGAGCGACTCGAACTTCGCCCGCGTGAGCGTCTCTTCGAGGTGGACCGGCCCGGTGTCCGTCGCCGTGATGAAGGGGAGGTTGATCGTCGTCTCCTTGCGGCTACTGAGTTCGATCTTCGCCTCCTCGGCGGCGTCCTTCAGCCGCTGGAGGGCCTGTCGGTCCTCGCGGAGGTCGATGTTGTGATCGTTCTGGAACTCCTCGGCGAGCCAATCGATGATCGCCTCGTCCCAGTCGTCGCCGCCGAGGTCGTTGTCCCCGTTGGTCGCGACGACCTCGTAGACGCCGCCGCCGAGATCGAGGACAGAGACGTCGAAGGTGCCGCCGCCGAGGTCGTAGACGAGAATCGTCTGATCGGAGTCGTCGTCGAGGCCGTACGCCATCGACGCCGCGGTCGGCTCGTTGACGATGCGCTCGACCTCGAAGCCGGCGATCTCGCCGGCGTCCTTCGTCGCCTGCCGCTGGCGGTCGTTGAAGTACGCCGGGACCGTGATGACCGCCTTCTCGATCTCGTCGCCGAGGTAGTCCTCGGCGTCGCGCTTGATCTTCTGGAGGATCATCGCCGAGATCTGCTCGGGCGTGTACTCCTCGTCGTCGATCTCGACGGAGTAGTCCTCCTCGCCCATGTGCCGCTTGATCGAGCGGATCGTCTTGTCCGGGTTCTGGATCGCTTGGTTCTTCGCGGGTTTGCCCACGAGTCGCTCCTCGTCGTCGGTGAACGCCACCACGGAGGGCGTGGTGCGGTCACCCTCGGAGTTCACGATGATCTCCGGGTCGCCCCCTTCCATCACCGCGAACGCGCTGTTCGTGGTGCCGAGGTCGATACCGAGGATCTTGTTGCTCGCCATCTTGACCGCAACTACTGGTCTAAATCGGTTAAAGGTTACTAGACGAGGACAGCTCCCCGGTCTTCGCGGGTCGACGCTGTATTGCGATTCTTCTGTGCGAGGCGTTGGCAGGTAGTTGCATTTATATTGAAGCGCAGATCAACCCCGCCGATCGTCTCGCCCGGGAGGCGAACCGGTCGAAAGCGGCCGAAAGGTCGTCCAGGCGATCCCGGCTGTCACTTCTCGCCGGCGGCGAGTCCATCGGGTCCGGCGTCGAGCGCCGCCAACACGTCGTCGAGGACGCGCTCGCGACACGAGGAGGCGAAGAACTCGTGGCCGCCGTCGTACGCGCGCCGGTTCGCCTCGGGCACGCGCGCCTCAATCGCCCCGGGGTCGACCACGCTGTCGTCGGGCGCGTAACACACCGCGTCCCGCTCGTCGAACGCGGTCAGCCCCGACTGCGCCTCCCTGACCGTCGCGAGGAACGCCGGAGAGAGCCCCGAGGGGCCGGTGGCGGCCTCCGCCGCCGACTTCAGGTCCCCGATCGCCTCGACGTCGAGCCCCGGTTCGTACAGCCGCCGCGTCGTGGGGAGCCGGTCGAACGCCCAGAGGACCGCGCGGTCGACGACGCCGGTCGCGTCGATCCCCCACCACGGGCTGCAGAAGACGTTTCGCAGGTCGTGTCGCTCGGCGAGGTGCTCGGCGACGAGGCCGCCGGTGCTGTGGCTCAACGCGAGGTCGATGTCGCGCTCGGAGAGATACGCGTCCAGCGGGTCGACGTACTGGCGGTCGAAGTCCCAGCCGTTCGTCGGGAGCGTGACCGCGTGGACTCGGTAACCCGCGTCGAGCAGGCGCGTGAGGAGCCACGCGACGTGTTCGTGGGTCGGTTTGTTGCCCCAGCCGAGGACGACGAGGAGGTCCTCGCCGCCGGTGCCGCGGCGCGTGATCTGTACTCGCGGCGTTTCGCGGAACCGGGCCGCCAACGGGAGGTTCACACCGAGAGAGGGGAGCGAGCGCGCAAAAATCCTCGGACGGCACGGAGGCGTGCGGGGAGCCGCGCCAGGAATCAGATCGGAAGCCGATCCAACACTGAGGCGCGCCCGCGGAGCCAACGTTGAAATCGGCGCGCGTCCAACGCCGGGTATGGTCACCTTTCTCGCCGGCGGGACGGGGACCCCGAAACTCCTCGACGGCGCGGATCGGGTGTTCGATCCGGCGGCGACGACGGTCGTCGCGAACACCGGCGACGACGTCGAACTCGGCGGCTTTCTCGTCTGTCCGGACGTCGACACCGTCCTCTTTCACGGCGGCGGCGTCCTCGACACCGAGACGTGGTGGGGGATCGACGGGGACACGACCGCGACCCACGAGGAACTCCACCTACTGGCCGACGCCGCGGGGTTCGACCCGGGCCCGCGATACCTCGACGACGACGCCCAGACGGCCGGACGCGACATCGCGCGCTGGCGGCGCTTCTCCGGCGTCGCGGAGTTTATGGAGATCGGCGACCGCGACCGCGCGGTCCACCTCACGCGGACCTCGCTGCTCGACGAGGGGCGCTCGCTGACGGCGGTCACCCGAACGCTCGCCTCCGCCTTCGACCTCGACGTCGAACTCCTGCCGATGAGCGACGATCCGGTGGCGACGATGGTCCACACCCCGGGCGGACCGGTGCACTTCCAGGAGTACTGGGTCCACCGCCGGGCCGAACCCGAGGTCCGCGACGTGGAGTTCCGCGGCGCAGACTCGGCGGAACCGACGGCCGCGGTGCTCGATGCGCTCGACGAGCCCGTCGTCATCGGGCCGTCCAACCCGATCACGAGTATCGGGCCGATGCTCGCGATGGACGCGTTCGCGGACGCCCTGGCTTCGACGCCGGTCGTCGCCGTCTCGCCCTTTGTCGAGCGCGAGGTGTTCTCGGGGCCCGCTGCGGAACTGATGGCCGGCGTCGGTCGCGAGCCCTCGACGGCTGGCGTCGCCGACGCGTACGGGTTCGCCGACGCGTTCGTCCTCGACGAGGCCGACGGGACCGAACTCGACCGGCCGGTCGTCCGGACCGACACCCGGATGGACGGCCCCGACGACGCCGAGCGGGTCGCGCGCGCCGTCGAGCGGGCGCTCGCGGAGGTCGCGTAGTGTCCGAGCGCCGAGCGGCGTCGGCGCTGTTCGAGCCGCGAGTCGCGCTCGCGAGCCTCAGCGGCGAGGCCGACGCCGAGTGGGCGCGAGCGGGCAGCGACCACGCCGGCGCGGCGTTCCTGGGCGGGATCGCACTCGACGAGGCGACACGCGAGGCCGCCCGCGCGATGGTCGATCGCGACCGGACGGAGTTCCTCCCCGCCGACCCGCTGGCGTTCGTCGAACGCGAACTCGACGCCCTCGCGGACGCGCCGATCCGACCCGGCGTCAACGTCCGGAGCGCGACTGTCGGTCCCGTATCCGACGTTGCCGCAGTCTGCGCCGAACGCGACGCGATCGTCGAGATCAACGCTCACTGTCGCCAGGCGGAGATGTGCGAGGTCGGCTGCGGCGAGCCGCTCCTCCGCGACACCGACAGACTGACCGCGCACGTCGCAGCCGCGGCCGACGCGGGCGCGGCGGTGAGCGTGAAAGTCCGCGCGGAAGTCCCCGGTGTCGACCTCGCTGAGACGGCACGCGCGATACACGACGCGGGCGCAGACGCGATCCACGTCGACGCGATGGACGCCGAACCGGTCGTCGGCGACGTCGCGGCCGCCGCGCCGGGGCTTTTCGTCATCGCCAACAACGAGGTCCGTGACCGCGAGTCGGTCCGGGAGTACCTTCGGTACGGGGCCGACGCGGTGAGCGTCGGCCGTCCGAGCACGGACGAGCGGGTGCGAGGGCGCGTGCGCCGCGCCGTCGCGGAGTGGTTCGGGGCGGCGGGTGAGGAGCCGGTATCGGATCGCAGCGGACGGTGAGTCGCTGACGTCAGTTCGCGGCGGACGAGGGACGTCGGCACCGGGCGACGACGCATCGAAGACTCCTTGTTCTCCCTCTTCGAGAGGTGGAGTATGAGCGTAGATCAGGACTCGGACGCTGCCGCGGGCGGCGGAGCCGCCGAGGACGACGTCCACGAGAACGCCCTCCAAGACGTGATCGCCGTCGACCCCGACGACAACCAGACCGGCCTCGTCAACCGCCTCGACGCGCACACCGGCGACGGCATCCGCCACCGCGCGTTCACCTGTCTCGTCTTCGACGACGAGGGGCGCATCCTCCTCGGTCAGCGCGCGCCGGGCAAGCGCCTCTGGGACACCCACTGGGACGGCACGGTCGCCTCCCACCCCGTCGAGGGACAGACCCAGATCGAGGCGACCGAACAGCGCCTCGAAGAGGAACTCGGTATCGAACCCGATCAGTACAGCGACCTCCGCGTGACGGACAAGTTCGAGTACAAGCGCTACTACGAGAACGCCGGGCTGGAGTGGGAGGTCTGCGCCGTCCTGAAGGTGACGCTGGACGACACGACGCTGGACCCCGACGAGGACGAGATCGCGGGCCTGCTGTGGGCCGACTACGAGCGGCTCCACGAGCACCCCGAGTGGTACCGACAGCTCAGGCTCTGCCCGTGGTTCGAGATCGCGATGCGCCGCGATTTCGACTGAGCATCCCCGAGTGAGGATCTCCGAGACGCAACCCCCTTTTAGCTCCCGTGCGAGTGGCGAACCGATGACCGAACAGACGCCGGAGCCGGAGCTGTACGACTCTCTCGACGGCCAGGTCGCCCTCGTGACCGGGGCGAACCGCGGGCTCGGCCGACAGATCGCCGAGAACCTCTCGGACCTCGGTGCGACCGTCTTCGCGGCGACGCGATCGATCACGCACGACGTCCCCGACGAGTGGGAGCACGTCCTCGTCGACGTCACCCAGGAGGGCGAAATCTCCGATGCGACCGACGAGATCTTCCAGTCGGCGGGGCGGCTCGACATCGTCGTCAACAACGCCGGGATCGGCGAGTTCGACAGCGACATCGTCTCGGAGTCGGTGAAGACGATCGACCGCACGCTCGCGACGAACCTCCGCGGGCCGATGCTCGTCTGCAAGCACACCGTCCCCCTATTGCTCCAGGACGAGGGAGGGCGCGTCGTCAACGTCTCCTCCGGGATGGGCGCGCTCGGGGAGGGCCAATCCGGCGGCTCGCCGGCCTACCGGGTCTCGAAGACGGGTCTGAACGGCCTCACGGCGTACCTCCACGGCGAGTACGCCGACCAGGGGCTCTTGGCGAACGCGGTCTGTCCCGGCTGGGTCCGGACGGAGATGGGCGGCGACGACGCCGACCGCTCGGTCGAGGAGGGCGCGGACACGCCGACGTGGCTCTGTCGCTTCCGCCCGGAGTCGCCCGCGGGGCGCTTCTGGCGCGACCGTGAGGTCATCGAGTGGTAGCGGGCGATCGGGCAGCGAGCGGGCGACTGTCTCGGCCCGAGGGCATCGCATCGGAGGGACAAGCCTTTGAGTCGATCCCGCGTTGAGGCGAGTATGACCGAGGAGCCGTCGCTTCGCGAACTGCCGGGCGCGCTCAGAGACTACGCCGCGGGCGTCGCCGACGTCGTCGCCCGCGGACTCGTCGTGATCGCCGTCCCCGTGATCCTGCTCGCGCTTCTCGCGCTGTTCGTCGTCGGTGGCGGGATCTCGCTGGTCGTCCTCGCGGTCGTCGGTCCCGCCGTCGCGGCCGCGGTCTGGCTCGAAGTGCCGTCGCGGATCCGCGCGCAGCTCGAACAGCGGTAGGGAGCCGTCACACCGGAGACCACGACCGAGTCAACGACGAAAACCGGAGGCTTAAACCCACCCGAAATCGAACCACGGGATGCGCGAGGGTGGCTGAGTTTGGAAAAGGCGGCGGACTCAAGATCCGCTCTCGTAGGAGTCCGTGGGTTCAAATCCCTCCCCTCGCACTTCAGGCGCTCACGCGCCCGAAAACCGCGGAATCGGTGTAGGACCAACGATGAAACTCGGTTCCACCGAAGAAATGGTACTTGGCGACCGACGAGACGTAGAGATTTCCTTCCCGCTTGTTCCTGAAAAGACGGAGCAGATGCTCTCAAACAAGGAATTAGTGGACTATACGGAAAACCGGAAAGCCCTCGCAACGTGGCTGTTGATGGAGGGCAAAGATCCCCAAGAGGCGAAGGGATACAGCACGGATACCGTTAAGCGCTCGATGTACCGTCTCTCGTACTGTGAACGCGTGATCTGGCGCGAGTACGAACAGTACATCCCTATCCTCGATCACGGTCACGCGGATCAATACGTTGAGGCGCTTGCCTACTCCGAGAAATCACAGAGCCACAAGCACGGGTGTCTCCACGCACTCAAGCGGTACTTCAAATGGCGACACCACAAGTACGGAGAGGAAGATTGGGAACCGGCCAGATCTTTCGCCTCCAACGGAAACGGGCAGCAGCCGCAGGACTACTTCACCAAAGAGGAACGGTTCAAGCTACGGCAGGCTGCCTTACAGATCGGAAAGATACCCTCGTATTCGACTGTCAAAGCCGATGGGGAGCGACTACAACGCCTCAAGCCATACGTAGCCGAATACCGAGACAAACCTACTGAGTTGGTGTCGATAGATGATTGGGACGGTGTCGAGTCGTGGAAATTCACCTCCTTAGTATGGACCAGCCTCGATGCAGGACTCCGACCAGCCGAAGTAGCCAAGGCCAACACGAGATGGCTTGATCTCGAAAACAATCGTCTGCTGATTCCGAAAGAGGAATCCACGAAGAACGAAGGGAATTGGAAAGTTGCCCTCCACCCAAAGACCTCCACCGCGCTCGAAAGGTGGCGCTACGAGCGTCGTCATTATCCGAAGTACGACGACACAGACAAACTGTGGCTGACTACTCAGAGCAACCCCTACGGATCTAATTCTCTCCGAAATCTCCTTCATCATCTCTGCGATAAGGCGGGCATCGAAACGGAGAATCGGAAAGTCTCGTGGTACTCTATTCGCCACTCGGTTGGGACGTATATGACTGATGATCGGGATCTCGCTTCTACGAAAGAGCAGTTACGCCACAAGCGACCCGAGACGACGATGAAATACGATGCCGCCCCCACTGAGGATCGAACGGACTCTCTCACTCGGATGGGATAACGGCGGGCTACAGTTTAGTCTCCCGGCGGAAAGCCACGCACACGCTTCGCAGAGGTCACATCACATTAACTCTGAATGCAGGTCTTCTGTCGGTGCTATTTCCGAGTGAATAAGCGGAGTTTGCGGGCGGTAAAAATGCTCATATCGGATTAAGAAGTGAGAGACACGCGAGATCTATTCCAATTTTGTCGGCTGATGAAATCGCTCTCTGATAGTCACATACACACCATCTTTGTCCTCGGCCGTTCTCACAGCAATAACTTCGTGGGCATCATAACCATAGCCAAGGTGATTTAGTATAGTCTCAGTTTTTGTGAGATACATATCTCCCACTGAACACTCTTCTAACGTCGAGGCAGAATGGGGATTATCGGAAGGAAAATCAGTTTCATAGTCGGCACGAATGCTAAGCCAGATACTCCTTCCATTCGGATTCCACTTAGATTCGTCAGGAGTTTGTTCAGGATCAAATCGGGCTTCCAAGATTGTATACTTCTCTGCATTTAGTGTATCAAAAGTCAATTCACCGTGTTCCTCAAATATTCTCTCAATTCGCTCATAATCCTCAAACCAGAAGTGTTTGTTGAGCCAATATCTCGCGGGTACATAATGCGTATATTCACTGACTGAATAGGTATGCTTCTTTTCTTCGTAATCCATAGATCGCGAAAGGAGAGGTAGATGATAGATTTATCCCTCCAATGCCCCCAATCTCAAAGGTTCCACCCTTCTCAAGCGAAAAGGCGGCAGCACGAACCTAACCCTCTACCCAAACCCCTACTTAGAAGACTTCGAGATAGTCTTCGATAACCTCGCGTTCCTCCTCGGCGAGATCGAACAGATCGTACACCGTCTGATCAATCTCAGCTTCGAGATCTTCGATACTCGTTTCTTCAACCGTCTGCCGGTCGGATTCCAACGCCTCAATGAGCTGTTCCACGCCATCCCGAGATTGAGGAATCGGTATCGTCTGCTCCTCTCCCTTTTTCATATTCCGCCCGTCAACGGCGGCGTGGACGTACTTCGCTCGAAGCTTCTGCTCCTCTCTGTTGCCTCTATCCATCAACGGATCTGTGATTTCATCGGAGCGACCAGCGGTCACGGCAAATCGTTGATCTGCCTTTTCCTGAATGTCGGCGTTCACCGGGTAGCGCCGAGTCTGCCACTCGTAGTCGATGTATCCGAGGTCACCGTCAAAGTTGCCAAGGTAGGCTTCGGGGAAGCGCTCAGTTCTACTCTCCAAGTCGATTGTATCCGTGATTTTGTCTGCTTTGTCCCGGAGCGTATCGAATTCGCCATTAGGTTCTGAGGTGATGCAGGGAAGCTTTTCGACGTACTGTGAGCGGTACTCATAGTAGCCTCCTGCTTTGACCGTCGTGATGTGTTTGAAGTAGAAGTCAAGAGCCTTTGAGTTCAGTTGGCAAGCGATTTCTTGTGTTTGTTGGCGGAATTTCTCAGTCAGCAGGACTCCATAAGCAGTTGTGAAGTACCACGTCCCCGGTTCATCTATCATAAAGGTAGCATCTTCTGAGATGTGTGCCTGAATTATCTTCGGGTTCTCGAACTTGCCGAGATTCTTGGGATAGATGTAGCCGTACCAATCATCTCTTCCTTCCATTCGACCACTTTCTCTACCCTCAAGCGCCTTTCTGTGATCGGTGAAGAACTCCCACGTCTTAGGCAGATTTTCACGAAGATAATCGTCCGAGTAGAGTCCCGCATTAAGCTCCCCGTCGTCGTCTTCCTCTGCAAAATAGGGATGGACGACGTGTAGACCTGACCAATCTCCTCGCCAGCGTTTGACTTCATCACCTTGTAGAAATGGTCGAAGGAGGTCGGTCTCAATCTCGTACTGATTTGATTCGCCCGTAGGAACAACCCTCACAACGTCGCCGGTATCATCTGATTCGATCCGATCAGCATCCAATACGTCCACGATGTATATTTTGTTGGCACTTGTCCGAATCCCCTGAAACACGGCATCGGTAACGGACTCGATTTGCTCATCAGCGTGACCTTCGAGCTTCCGAAAGACCTCTAACTCGGCCGGGGGCATCATCGACCAATAACCGTCGCCAAGCTCATTTTGAGGGAAGTCGAATACATCAATAAACTCGTCTGAGTACCCCGGTTCTCCACGATGGTCACGGACGGCGGCGACGATCTCCTCGTCTAACTCTCTTCCCGTGTCCTCATCGACGTTCGCCTTTACTCGAACACACCGAATCTTGTTGTCGTCTCTCGCTTTCTCATCCGGTTCGTCCTCTGCGATTACGATAGCCGGGTAGTTTGTCGCATCTTTGAATACGCCCGAATCGCGGAAGTCGTACACTTCATCAAGTGCGGCTTCCCGACGGAGGACCCGACGGAGTCCTTCCCCGTAGTCCGTCACCATAAACTGATTCGGCGTAATGTAGCCGAGTTTCCCGGTTCCTTCCGCCAACCACTCAAGTCCGCGCTCGTAGAAGGGACAATAGAGGTCGTAGTTCCCCGTTGTGGATTCGTACAGTTCATCGAGAACCGCCTTCTGCTGATCGGGAAGGTTTTGAATACGGACGTATGGCGGATTCCCAACGACGTACTGATACTCCATATAGTTCTTGACAACGAGGGCGAGAACGCTGTCCTCGAACATCTTGAATAGACGCCCGTCTCCGTGGTCTTCCCGGAGGTAACGAACCGTCGCGAGGATATCGTTGACGTAGGGCTCAAAGAAGTCCTCAACGCCGTCGTACTCGCGGGTCGTGTAGCGGTGGATTCCTTCTTCGAGGCCGCCACCGTACTCCCACCAGCTTTCGTGCATATGGAACTTGACTACGTCCAAAACGCCCTGCAAGGCCGCGTAATACTCCCCAAAGTTCCGAATCCCGGCGCTCATCTTCGCCGTATCGTACTTCGGCATCCGAACCCGCTGAACGAGGAACCCATCTTCTAATTCGGAGTCTGCCACTTCGTCCTCATCAACCTCGATGGGGAGGGGAACAGGGATTTTCACGTCCTGATTGTCCTCCGTAATCGAGTCGAGCGTCATTTGCGTCTGCCCGTCGTCACCGAGATCTAACCCCGTCAGTTCACGCTCGTTCCGCAGGGAGTCGGTTCGGAAGATCGGCAAGCGGCGGATCGTGAAATCGTCTCTCTCCTGTTTCGCTTCCCGGTACTCCGGAAGGATAGTGACCATAAACCGAATCTGCGCCATCAACACCGCGAACGGGTGAATATCGAGACCGACGATATGGGGAGTCGTACAAAGCTCTGTGAGGTGTTCCGACCACTCGGGATCATCGTTGTATCGTCGCACGTCTTCGAGGTAGCGGTTGACGGCTTCCACGAGGAACGTACCAGAGCCACAGGAAGGATCGATGAGGCGCTCTTGTGAGACACCCACGTCGTAGTCAACCCCGTCCATAATGTAGTCAATGACCGGCTGCGGCGTGTAGAACTCCCCGAGGGCTTTCCGTGTCTCCGGGTCGAAATATCGCTGGTACAGATCCCCGAGCGGGTCGCCCTCGATCCGCGAGAAGTCGAATTTCAATACGGCGAAGGAAACGTGAGCCATAGCCCGACTGAAACGCTCGCGGGTCGCCGGACTCACACGGGTTACCTCGCTGCCCTCCTTAGCTACGTCGCGGAAGCGGGTGTACGGATTGTCGTGTTGGCTTGCCGTCTGCTCGCCGTAGCCGTCAGTCCACCAGATGAAAATGTCGTCCTCGAAAAGGCTCTCGACGAGCTGGTTTCGCATATCCTCGATCATCCCGTTCGCGGCGACGGGGTAGGCGTCGAGATCGATATTTCCGCTGAATCCCCCAAGTTCGTCGAAGTAGCGTCGAAGCCCTTTATCGGTCGGGAAGAAGTCGTGATCGTCGGTCGCCTTCGCAAGGAGGAGACGAGCGAGAAGGGCGTGTCCGGACTCCAAACAGAACATAAAGTCACGGAGGGACTGCTTTCCGTCGATGAACGGTTCCCACGAGTCGGGGGTCTCATCGGGGGCGCTTGCGTAGCTGGCTTCCCAAAAGTCGTAGGCACCCTTCACGAACTTCGCTTCTTGTTCATCCCGTAATTCTTCGAGCAGGTCCATCATCGCCGTCACGAGATCCGCAAAAGGGCTGTCCTCCTCTAAGCGGAACGTCTCGAAGAAGTGTTCCCGACCGAGTTCGCCGTCGAGTTCGACTTCATCAAGACGGTCAAGAAAGGATGTGACGCTCTCGGGGTCGGTAATATCCCATTCGGGTTTCTGTAGCGCGGCTTCGAGGTCGGCGGCATCACCCTTAGTTGCGTCTTCGAGAGAGACGGAAAGCAGGCGGGAATAGCCCTCGCGCCGGTACAGTCTGATCTCCTCTCCGTTTGTGAGAACGCCGTAGTCAGCCTTCAGTTCGTCTACGTAGTGGAATAGTTGGTCTTCGTGGGGGCCGAGATCTCGCCCGGTGGTCTTGAACTCGTAGACCGCAGTGACGGATTCGTTGCTGTCGAGCGTGACGTAGTCGGGGCGTCGGTTGTCGGGAAGCGTCCACTCGCTCCGGAGATCGTGACCCGCGCCCTTGTAGCCGAGGAGATCGTAGAAATTCTCATTGAGGAACGCGTTTTCCACGTCTTTCTCGCTCATATCCCCATCAAGACGAGAGGCGATTCCGTGGAGGGCATCGAGAATCGCAGACGTATTCGACATACCCCTGCTGAAACAGTCAGTTGGTAAAAAGGATGGTGTCCGGCGGTCGGCCTATTCGAGAGTCGAACTACAGACTATCGAGATATTCCTGTGATTGGAATGTTGCCGTCGCACGGGTGCCTGTAAGTTCGGCAATAGCCCTCGCTGCCTCATATTTCGCTCGGTTTTTGATGGTCGCAGGGGGCTCTACACCAGCCGTGTGTTGTTCGGAGTAGGGCTTATACCGCGTACCAGCACCATCCTCGAAAGGAACGAAACGGAACCTGAACTCAACGGGGGAGTCTGACTGACTGTAGATCTCCAACCGGATGGAAACACCTTCTAAGTCGGAATCATCTGGTGAGTGTTCCTCGCTAAATTCCACTTCTTTGATACTAACGTCGTCGGAGTTGATGGATGGTAGTTCTGTCATCGTTCAATTTCTCTCGCTAATGCTCGCAGTTCGGTTCTCGAATTTTGGCCGTATGGTTGGGTGTTAGGCATAATATTGTACGCTGTTCGCCGAATTAGTCGTATCGCTCAGGCCCGTACTCCCTTCTGATAGCAGGGCCAGCACGGGAGATCTGACAGAATGGTACAGTCACACTCTCCGGCCAAGATTGACTCGTCACTTTCGGTCGATTGGTGCGAAAAGGCGGCCGCAGCATCCAACACCACCGCCCCGCCGACCGCAGCGAGTGCAACCTTGTGCTTGCAGTCGTACTCCTCGTTGTACATATCTGCCGGGCACTCACACTCGGCCGGAACAAGGACGCCGTCACGATCTTCGACGCCGACGAGGTAACTGTGGTCGTCTTTCTCGACCCCGTAGGATGCGTTAGTGACGCGGACGAGATGCGGAGCTTCAATCGTAAACTCCCACGACTCCCACGTGACGCGCTTCGAGGTTTTCGCGCCGAAGTTCAGGTACTCGACGGCACTCTTATTTCTTTCCGCTGTATTGGTCTCCATTGGCTTTCTCCTACCCGAGAAGCCGACTCCGGGTGTCCTACCACCCGGCGTTTCCACGCCCTGAGGGAACCGGCCTTCTCACCTGAGCCTACGTAAGCATAGGATATAGCTGTATCGTTTTCCCACGTGCGTAGTGGAAAAAGGTATTGTCTCGTGCGTCGAATCTGGTGTTATGGGACGAAAACGCGACGAGGGGGGTAAGTATCAGGAGACTGTCTCTGTCGACGCCGTCCTTGAGCTATTCACGGACACAGAACCTCGGACGACGAGTGAGGTAGCGGAGGCCCTCGACATAGCGCAGAGGACCGCTTACAACAAGCTTGAGGCGTTGACAGAGCGCGGCGACATTCGAAAGAAGAAGATCGGGGGCTTGGCTGTGGTTTGGTGGCGGCCTGATCCTCCCAAAATAGAATAGTGAGATAGGTTGTGACACGGTCAGTCCGGGGGTGGTCCGAATCGAGGTAAGCTGCTCAGAATTTTTTGGGTTTTTCAGGAGTTCGTATAGGCGGAGGCTGCGTGGGGATTTCATAGAAGACTTTCCACACCTACACGTGAATCATTCAAGACAGTTGATACCGTTGCAGAATGGGGTAACTGCCTCTTTACTAACTATCTGAGTATCGATCTGTGTGTGTGCCTACGTTGTCGGAGTTTCTAACGAGAGTCCGCAGTAAATCACTGACTGACTTGATACGGGTGGCACCACAACACGCTTGGACAGTCCTCAATAGGCGTGCGATTGCCGCGTACTATTGGAACGATCTCCACGTAACTCCCTTTGCTCGAACCCGTCGCCGTCACGATGCGGTTCAACAACTACGCGCTTCTCAAGAAGTACTGTTCCTCTGCCACGGGAACATTTGCCGAAGTCCCTTTGCAGAACGATACGCCCGAAAGGAACTGTCTTCGCGTGGAATCAATACGCTCAACGTAAGTTCGGCCGGATTTGTCGATATGAACAATCCTCGTTCTCCGAGGAATGCACAAAGTGCCGCCAAAGCCTTCGATATTGACCTCACCGACCATCGGTCAGTCAAAGCAACGGATGAACTCATCGAAGCTGCCGACCTCATTTTTTTGATGGACTATCGAAATTATCACAACTTCACAACTCACTTTCCGCAGGCAGCTGAACGGATGTTTCTTTTACGAATTTTTGAACCGGGATCTACAATGCAACTACCCGACCCGAATGGAAACTCTTCGTCGGTATTTGACACTGTCTACGCCGACATTGCCGCTTGTATCCACAGTCTCATTGACGAGTACGAAAAGTGATCTCGAAAGATCTGACACAGTCTACTTCGATAAATTAGCACCCAAGCTTTCACGGCTGATTCGGCTATGAACTCGTGAAATACACACTGTGGCAAGAGTTCTATGTCACCCCCGGAGTCTGTACCACTATATGACAGAGAGGGTTTCTTCTACCAGAGATAGTCATTCTTTGTTCTCCGTGGTAACTTCTCCCCCTTGCTTGGCTTTTCGCCCAACTAAGACTGAGTTAGACACTACTGATCTACCTACTACCGAGTTAGATTCTCCACTTACCAAGGTCGCTCTTGTGAAGTACATTGTTGGTGAGTCAGAGAACTGCTCGGACAATCTCTTTGAGTGCTTCTCTACCCGGTTTGCGGAGGATTCGTCGCCGAAGTTGGAACGGTCTGAGATACGCTGTCAGTTTGTCTTTTGAGACGCCTCGGTGCGGCC
>NZ_BBJO01000036.1 GCF_000739575.1 Halobellus rufus
GGGGGCTTCCGGACTGGCCATCATCGAGACGTCGGCGTTGACGGATTTCGCAGGAGCGAATCAGTCGCAAACGCGTGTCATTCAAGTTCCGTCGGTCCTAGGAACCGACAATGAAGCTCCGTCAGAACATCCGCCACTTCGCGGCGAAGAAAGCGCTGACGATGCCGGTCGTCGGCGACATCGCGACGGACAAACTGACCGACCTCCACGTCCGCGTGTTCGGCGAGAAGGCCGACCCCGAGCACCGCGAGGAGCGCGAGCCGCACATGGAGACGTTCTTCGAGCTGACCTTCGACACGTACGTCCGCGCGCTCGAAGAGGGATACACCGAGGCGAAGGCTCGCGAGATCACCCACATCCAGGCGAACTTCGACTTCTACAACCACGGCTGGACGGAGATGATGGAGTTCCCGGTCGAGGAACTCGAAGCCCACTACGAGCGCTACGAGGAGTTCTTCGAGCGCTACGACATCGACATCGCGAACCCGCTCGGGGACTTCCGAACGAAGGAGGTCCCGGACGCGCCGGCGACGCCAGAACGGCTCGACGACCCGGAGCACCCCCACGCCGAGGGCGGCTTCGCGGACGACGTCTACGTCGAGGGCGAGGACGGCGAGCTCCGCGTCGGCGGCCGCGAGGAGCCCGACGACGTCGACGTCGGAATCGCGCCCGGCTTGCAGGACGTCGACGGCGACGCCGAGACCGACGAATCCGAAGCGTAACTCAGCGTTCCGGCTCCGCTTTCAGCGACGCGTCGATCCGGTCGGCGACTTCGTAGCCCGCGACGACGCCGCCGTTGAGCGACCGCTCGGGGTACTGCGCCGCCGAGGCCATTCCCGCGTAGTAGACGTCCTCGCCGACGCCCTCGTCGAGGTGGTACGGCACGACGAGGTCGCGGTAGCCGCACTCGTAGATCGGCGCGGCGCGGGGGTTGCGCGCGATCCGGAACTGGGTTATCGAATCGCGGTCGAAGTCGGGGAACATCGACTCGATCTCAGCGAGCCACGTCTCCCGCACCTCGTCGTCGTCCATCCGCCACAGTTCCTCGTCTGCGTCTTGGACGTACGAGGCGACGTAGAGGAGGTGGTCGCCGCCGTAGCGTTCGCGCTCGACGAAATTCGTGTGCTCGATGAGCGCGCCGAACGGCGCGTCGTGGGCGACGTTCAGCCAGTAGGTGTCGAGGAGCGACTCCTCCATCGTGACGAGCCCGCAAATCGCGCCTTGGAAGTCGATCTCGCACGTGTACCCCGTCAGCGACTCCAGCACGTTCGGCATCGTCGCGACGACGGCCGCGTCGACGTCGTGGACTGACCCCCCTCCCTCGGCATCGACCGTCAGCGACTGCACCCGGCCGTCCGCGACCGTGAGGTCCGTCACGGGCGCGCCGGTGGTGATGTTCTCCCGGCCGACCGCGTCGACGAGCGCGTCCAACAGGACGCCGAAGCCGCCGTCGAAGTAGCCGAGGATCTCCCCGCGCAGGAGGTCGCGCTCGCCGCGGAAGCGGACGCGACCGAGGAACCAGGCCGCGGAGATGTCGTTCTTCCGGTCGCCGTACTTCCCGTCGAGGAGCGGGTCGACGAAGTTCTCGTAGACGCTCTTCGTCGTGTGTTCCTCGACGAACTCCCTCACGGTGACGTGCTCGTACTCCGCGAGGTCGTCGTAGGCATCGAAGTCGGGGACGAGGCCGCGGACGTCGATCCCCTGCGTGAGCATCCCCAGCCGGAACTTGTCGTAGAGGCTCATGTGCGGGTACGCGAGGATCTCCCAGGGCGTGTCGAGCGGGTGGACCACGCCGTCGACGTAGTAGCCGTTGGTGCCGACGCGCCACTCGATCCGCTCTTCGAGTCCCAACTCCGCGGCGAGGTCGACGATCGTCTGCTCGGACTTCGAGAGGTGGTGGTAGAACTGCTCGATGTCGTCGCCGGCGGTCTCGTAGGTGGCCGCGAGCCCCCCGAGTTGGTCTGCGGCCTCGAACACCCGTACGTCGTGTCCGCGCTGTTGCAACCGATAGGCGGCCGCGAGTCCCGCGATCCCGCCGCCGACGATGCCGATCATACGCGCCCTACACGGGTCGTGGGAATAGTGCTTCTGTTCGGGTCGCGGAAATCGTCGCCGCTCGGGGTGGGAATCTCTCCCCAATCGCCGCTCCCTCGTTCGCTACCTTTTTACCGCCGTTGGGCAATCTGACGCGTATGCAGACGGTCAGGGCCCCGGCGACGAGCGCGAATCTCGGGAGCGGATTCGACGTGTTCGGCGTCGCCCTCGACCGTCCCGCCGACGTCGTCCGCGTCGAGAAGGCCGACCGGACGACGATCGAGATGACCGGCGTCGGGAGCCAGTACATCCCTGAGGACCCCGAAAAGAACGTCGTCGGCGCGGTCGCGGAGGCCCTGGACGCGCCGGCCCACATACAGATCGACAAGGGCGTTCGCCCCTCCTCGGGACTCGGTTCCTCGGCGGCCAGTTCCGCGGCGGCGGCCGTCGCGCTGAACGCGCTCTACGACCGCGGGCGCTCCCGGGAGGAACTCGTTCCGATCGCCGCGGAGGGCGAGGCGGTCGTCTCCGGGGAGGCCCACGCCGACAACGTCGCTCCGGCGCTTCTCGGCGGGTTCACCGTCGCCCGCGGCGACGCGGTCACGTCGGTCGACGCGTCGATCCCGCTGGTCGCCTGCCTCCCCGAGATCGCGGTGTCGACTCGCGACGCCCGCGGGGTGGTCCCCGACTCGGCGTCGATGGAGGACATTGTCCACACCGTGGGGTCGGCGGCGACGCTCGCGGTCGGGATGTGCCGGGACGACCCCGAACTGGTCGGCGTCGGGATGGACGAGCGCGTCGTCACCCCCGCTCGTGCGGCACTCATCACCGGCTACGACGCGGTTCGGGAGGCCGCGCTCGACGCGGGAGCGGCGGGCGTCACCGTCTCCGGTGCCGGTCCGTCGATTCTCGCTCCCTGTCGGGAGTCCGATCGGCGGCACGTCGCCGCCGCGATGGTCGACGCCTTCGCCGACGCCGGCGTCGAGTCACGCGCGTACCAGACGCGCGTGAGCGGCGGGGCGACGCTGTACGAGTAATCGGAGCGCTACGCGCGTCGAACGAGATCGCGAAAAGACAGTGTTCGTGAGCGGGTCGTCGGTCCCGAGTTCAGACGCCGCGGCCCTGCAGTTTCTCCTCTTCGGGCAGGCTCGTGTTGGCCTCGCCTTTCATCCCCGCGCCGAGGTTCGAGGCGATCGCCGCGAGCTCGTCGGGGTCGTCCCAGTTGTTGACGGCCTCGACGATGGCTCGGCCCATGGCGGGCGGGTTCTCCGCGCCGAAGATGCCGGAGCCGACGAAGATCCCGTCGCACTCGTGGTGCATCATCAGCGCCGCGTCAGCGGGCGTCGCGATGCCGCCGGCGGCGAAGTTCACGACCGGCAGCCGGCCCATCTCGGCGGTCTCGTGGACGAGTTCGGCGGGTGCCTCGTGCTCGCGGGCCCACTTCTCGAGCTCCTCGTGGGTCTTGCCCTCGAGTTCGCGGATCGCGCCCTTGATGTTGCGCTGGTGGTGGACGGCCTGGTTCACGTCGCCGGTGCCCGCCTCGCCCTTCGTGCGGATCATCGCCGCGCCCTCGTCGATCCGGCGGAGCGCCTCACCGAGGTTGCGCGCGCCGCAGACGAACGGCGCGGTGAAATCGCGCTTGTCGATGTGGTAGCGCTCGTCGGCGGGCGTGAGCACCTCGCTCTCGTCGATCATGTCGACGCCGACCGACTGGAGGATCTCGGCCTCCTTCGTGTGGCCGATCCGGGACTTGCCCATCACCGGGATCGAGACGGCGTCGACGATCTCCTTGACGTCCGCGGGGTCGGCCATCCGCGCGACGCCGCCGCGCTTGCGGATGTCTGCTGGAACGGCCTCGAGCGCCATCACCGCGACCGCGCCGGCCTCTTCGGCGATCTTCGCCTGCTCGGCGTCGACGACGTCCATGATGACGCCGCCCTTCTGCATCTGTGCGAACCCGCGCTTGACGAGGTCGGTCCCGCGGCGGAGTTCGGAGAGATCAGTCGCTTCGGACATAGCGAGTAATTGCGGTCGGACGCACTTAAACCGTTTAGTCACGCTTCCGCCGCGCGGAAATCCCGAACCGGCACCACTTTTTCGTCCGCATCCGAGCCTCGGGTATGGCACCGTCTCGCGCCCTCTCGTCGCTCGTCGCTCTCGTCTCCGGCGAGGGGCTCCCGGAACCGGAGGGGCTCCCGCGGTGGCTCGCGCCGCTGCCGACGTGGATCGAAAACCTCGGGCTCCGGCTCGTCTGGGTCGTCGTCGCGATCAACCTCCTCGGCACGGCGTTCGGCTTCTGGTACTACGGCTTTCACCCGCTGCCGCTGTCGGACCCGCTCGTCACGTGGCAGTTCGCCGCCGAGCCCGTGGTGATGTGGCCGCTCGTCCCCGACAGCCCGATGGCGACGCTCTTCATCGCCCTCGCGTTCGCGAGCTGGAAGCTCGGGCGCACCAACGAGTACCTCGCGGCGCTCGCGTTCTTCGGCTGCTGGAAGCTCGGTCTCTGGACGCCCTACGTGCTCGCGGTGTTCTCCGAGGCCTTCCTCCAGACGACGTGGCTCCCGCTGTACGTCTTCCTGTTCGTGAGCCACCTCGCGATGGTCGTGCAGGCGTTCGTCCTGCACCGGATCGCCGACTTCCCGGTCCGTGCGGTCGCCGTCGCGCTCGCGTGGTACGCGCTCAACGACGTCGTCGACTACTTCGTTCCGATCGTCGGCGACCCGCATCACACGTCGCTGCCGCTCGCCGACGGCACGGTCCTCGACGTCGCCGGCGGCACGACGGTGCTCCAACTGGCGGCCGCCGGGGCGGTGCTGCTCACCTTCGCGGCGACCTTCTTCGCGCTCGCGACGCGGGTGAAGAAGCTCGAACTGCGGCTGTGGACGGAGTGAACCCCTCCGGCGGCTCACGCTTTTCCCTCAGCCGTGCGTCTAACCGATCGATGACCGACCTCTTCGACGCCGTCGCCGACCTCCCGCTGTCGATCGGCTCGACCGACCGGACGCGACGCGAACGCGACACCTCGAGCGGATTCGTCCGAACGACGACCACGTTCCACCTCTCGGGGCCGTCCCCGGCGAAGACGGACCCGCGCGAGGAACCGCACGTCGGCCGCGGCGAGGACGTCACCTACGACACCGAGGACCACGACGCCCTCGCGGACGCGCCGCCGTTCGATCTGGCGGGGGAGTACACGTTCGCCGAGTTCTCCGCGCACCTCGACGGCGTGGACCTCTTCCCGACGAAACCGCCGGAACGGGAGGCGTCGCGCCACTACCGCCGCTGGGCGGTCGAGTCGGCGGCGCTCGACCTCGCGCTCCGACAGAACGGGCTGTCGCTTTCGGCGGCCGTCGACAGAACGCCCGATCCCGTGCGGTTCGTCGTCTCCACGCGGCTGGGCGATCCGCCGACGACGGAGCGCATCGCGACGATTCTCGACGCCTATCCGGACACCGAGTTCAAACTGGACCCGACGCCCGAGTGGGACGACGCGCTCGTCGCGGACGTCGCCGCGACCGGCGCCGTTCGGATCCTCGACCTGAAGGGGCTCTACGAGGGGACCGAAGTCGACGTCGATCCGGATCCGGCCCTCTACGGACGCCTGCTCTCGGGATTCCCCGACGCCGTGATCGAGGATCCGGCGCTCACCGACGAGACGCGCTCGCTGTTCGACGGCGAGGAGGGCCGGGTTTCGTGGGACTACCCGATCACGGGCGTCGAATCCGTCGAGTCGCTGCCGTTCGATCCCGAGTGGCTGAACGTCAAGCCCTCGCGGTTCGGCACCGTCGAGTCGCTGTTCGCGACGATCGAGTGGGCCGAGGCGCGCGGAGTCAGCCTATACGGCGGCGGCCAGTTCGAGTTGGGCGTCGGCCGCGAACACGTGCAACTGCTCGCGTCGCTGTTCTACCCCGAGGGACCGAACGACGTCGCTCCTGGCGGCTACAACGACCCCGACGTCGCCGGAGACCTGCCGACCAGCCCTCTCGACGCGCCGCGGAACGAACTCGGACTGGGCTGGGAGTAGTTCCCCGCGAGACCGGGCAACGGCGGCCGGGAGTCGAGCCCTACCGCGGCTAGCGTGTCCATACTAACGACGAGGTCGGTCCTAGCGACGGGTATGGCGAACGTACGACGGGCCGCGACCGAGTACGAGATCCGTCGCTTCCGCCCCCGCGACCGCGAGGAGTTCCTGTCGCTGTACGAGACGGTCTGGGGTCGGGCGAAGGGGCGCTCGTGGTTCGACTGGCGGTTCGAGTCGAACCCGTACGCCGAGGACGTCGATATCGTCGTCGCCGAACACCGCGGCTCGATCGTCGGCGCGGAACCGCTCTTGGCGTTCCCGCTGGCCACCGATCGGGGGGCGATCACGGCCGGACAGCCGGTCGATTGGATCGTCCACCCCGACCACAGGCGCCGCGGGTTGTTCACGCGGATGACAGAGGAACTCCTCTCGACTGTCGCCGGGCGGACGCCGCTGCTTTTCAACTTCCCGAGCGACCCGCTCCGCCCGGGGCTCCGGAAGTTCGACTGGACGGAACTCGACTCGGTCCCGACCAGATACCGCGCCCAGAACCTGACGCCCTTCGCACCCGACGGTGACGGACTGGGGGCGCGGGCGGCCGGAGCCGCCGCCCGCGCGGGATCGCCGATGCTCCGAACCGGACTCGGCGCGGTCGAGCGGCTGAACTCGCCGTCGACCGACGCCGACGTCGACGTGACCCGGGTAGACGGGATCGACGTCTCGGCGGTTCGCGCGGTCTACGGGGACACGCGCCCCGACCGGATTCACGTCCCCCGGGCGGAACTGTTTCTCGAGTGGCGGTTCGCGAACCCGCGCTGGCAGACGACCACTTACGTCGCCCGCGAGGACGGAGCGCCCGCCGCGACGCTGGTGGCGGCGACCGAGCGGGTCGGACAGTCGGTCCTCACGCGGATCCTCGACGTGCAGCCGATGACCGGCGGCAGCGAGCGGGCTGACGCGTTCGAGGCCGCACTCGTCGCCTTCGTGAGCGATCACGCGACCGCGGACTGCCTCGAAGCGGCGGCGACGCCCTTCCCCGAGGTGCTGCGACGCCACGGCTTCCTGAGCGACGCCGGGTTCCCGCTCGCCCGCGTCTCGACGCCGACGACGTTCGCCGTCCGCCCGTTCGACGACGTCGGCGATCTGCTCGGGCGCGACGTTCTCGACGGCGACGAGTGGGTTCTCGCGATGGCCGACCGCGACGTCGCGTGAGGAGTGATTACCCAGCTGTGCCGGTCGCTTACGCGTCCTCGAATCCGTCCTCGAAGACGAACGTCCCGTTGCGCTGGACGACCTCGCCGTCGACCTCGATCACCGAGTCCTCGCTCATATCGACGATCATATCCACGTGCTCGGCGCTCTCGTTGCGCTCGTTCTCCTCGCCGACGGTCTCGGGGTACGCCGACCCGACGGCCATGTGCACCGTGTCGCCCATCTTCTCGTCGAAGAGCATGTTGTAGGTGAACTGGTCGATCGCGCGGTTCATCCCGATGCCGAGTTCGCCGAGGTAGCGCGCGCCCTCGTCGGTCTCCAAGATCCCGGTCAGGACCTCCTCGTTGCGCCCGGCGCTGTAGGATTCGATGCGGCCGTCCTCGAACCGGACGCGGACGTCCTCGATCTCGCGGCCCTGCCGGTACAGCGGCATATCGAAGTAGACCTCGCCGTCGACCTCCTCGC
>NZ_BBJO01000035.1 GCF_000739575.1 Halobellus rufus
ACCAACCGAGAGGCGTGGTACACCATCAAGCAGACCGGCTCCGCCGACGAGCCGCCGACTCGGTTCTTCAAGTGTACGGAGTGCGGGCACCGGTGGCGAGGGTACAACTAAACACCCACCTTTTTATTCGGGGGTCCTCGGCGGCTTCGCCGCCTCGAACCCCCGACAAAAGCCTGGTGGGAAAACCTCCCGCGAGGCTCGCGGCTGCGAGCCCCGCGGTACAATACAGACAGCCAACCGCCTCCGCGCCGCTTCCACTCCGCCCCGGCTGTCACTTCTTCGATAACAACTACGCCGCACCGCTCGCCACCGTACATTATTACTCGCGGCCACCGAACGCGACGCTGTGTCCCTCCACTCAGCCCTCCCTGACCGCTTCCGCCCGTGGTATCTCCTCGACGTCGCGGCGTTCCTGTTGGGCGCTGTCGGATCGATCCAGCGCTCGGTATCGGGGTTCGGCGACCTCCCGTCGCTGACCCCAGTTGCCTCCGTGGGGGCCGTCGTCTCCGGACTGTTCGCGGTCGTCGTGCTCCGGTTCACCGTCGGCAACCTCTGGGCCTACGCGGTCGAGTACGCCAACGCGGGCGGGCAGTGGTCCGATCTTCCGTTCTTGGCCCCGATCGGCGGCGGCCTCGCGGGCGTCGCCGTCACCTACGCGGTGACGACCAGCCTCGGCGCGGCCGCGTGGGCCGGCTTCTGGACGTTCGCGGTCGTCGCGGGCGTCGTCGCGGTCGCCGTCTCCTTCGCGGCGGGCTACGAGGAGTCCACTTCCTGAAGGTACGGCGCGAGGAAGTCGGAAACGGTCCCGGCGACCTTCGATTCTTGGCCGACGAAGAAGTGGTCCGCGGGGAACTCGACGACCGCGAAGCCGCGCTCGCGGGCGGCGTCGACCACCGGTCCGACGTGGGCGACGTCGTCGCGGGTCCCGTAGACGACTTGAACCGGGAGGTCGGAACTGAGCGCTTCGAGGTCGGCGACGACGTCGACGCCGCCGATTCCCTCCTCGTCGGGCGCGTCGGGATCCGACCGCTCGGAGCCGAGGCGTGCGGGCGGGGCGAGCGCGGAGACGGCGTCGACGTCCGCGCCGGCGGCCGCCGCCGAGAGGGCGAGCGCGCCGCCGAAGCTGAAGCCGAAGAGCGCGACGCGGTCGTACCGTTTCCGGGCCCACGCGACGGCGTTGCCGACGTCGGTCCGCTCGCCGCGCCCCCCGTCCCACGGGCCGTAATCGAATCTGAGACAGTCGATTCCGCGGTCGCACAGCGCGTCGCTCACCGCGCGGAGTCGCTGATCGCGGCGAGTGCCGCCGTGCTGGGGGTGCGGCGGGCAGGCGACGACGCACGCGGTCGCGTCCCGTCCCGTCGCTTCGTCGAGCGTGCCGCGGGCGTCGCGGCCGCCGGGGAGGAAGCTCGGATCGCTCATTCGGACACCGGCGGTTCGGCACGTGAGGTTTTAACTCCGCCGTGCCCAAGGTTGGACGTATGGGAATCCTCTCACGCGCGTCCTACGTCGTCCGCTCGAAGCTGAACGCCCTCCTCAACCGCGCCGAGGACCCGACGGAGACGCTCGATTACTCCTACGAGCAGATGCGTGACGAACTGCAGGACGTAAAGCAGGGCATCGCGGATCTGACGACCCAGAAGAAGCGCCTCGAAATCCAGAAGCGACGCCTCGAAGAGAACGTCGAGAAGCACAACGAGCAGGCCAGAGAGGCCGTCCGACAGGACCGCGACGATCTCGCCCGGCAGGCCCTCGAGAAGAAGCAGGCGAAGATGAACCAGATCGAGGAACTGGAGGGACAGATCGCCGACCTCCAGTCGACGCAGGACGACCTCGTCGAGAAGAAGAACGAACTCCAGAACCGCATCGAGGAGTTCCGCACGAAGAAGGAGACGATGAAGGCGCGCTACGAGGCCGCGGAGGCGTCCTCGCGCGTCTCGGAGGCGATGACCGGCGTCGGCGACGAGATGTCCGACGTCTCGCGGGCGATCGAGCGCGCCGAGGAGCGCACCGACGAGATGGAGGCGCGCTCTGAGGCGATGGACGAACTCGTCGACACCGGCGCGTTCGACGACGCGATGTCCGACAAGGACAGCATCGACCGCGAACTCGAGAGCGGTCGGTCGAGCGCCGAGGTCGACTCCGAACTGGAGACGCTGAAAGCCGAGATGGGAGACGGCGTCGCCGCGGAGAGCGAAGAGGAGGACGCGGCGACGGCGGAGGACGCGGCCGCCGAGACCGACGCCACGGCCGAGGTCGACGTCGACGACGCCGAGGTCGAAGCCGAGTTGGAGGAACTGAAAGACGACGAGAACTGAGACGGAGTCTCGTACGTCCCCATCGGTGTCTCGCCGGTCGCCCGGCGGGAGTCTATCGACGGGGACGAGACGCACAGAGCCGACGCCGCCGGAGTGGTCGAACACGGGATCACGGATCTCAGATGGACGAGACGCGACCGAAAGACTCGGACGAACCCGACGACAGAATGCGACGCCGCGGCGAGGAGAGCCGCGTGAAGCTCTGGCTCCTGCTCGAATCGAACCGGTGGGTCGTCGCCGGACTGGTCGTCGTGGTGTTCTTCCTCGGAACCGTCGCCGTCGCGACCGTTATCCCGAACCGGGTGCTCGTCACCGTCGACGATCCCGTCGAAACGCTCTTTCAGGCGCTCGTGACGTCGACGATCACGGCCGTCACCCTCGTCGTCTCGATCAACTCGCTCGTCCTCTCGCAGGAACTCGGCGCGCTGGGCGACCAGCGCGAACGGATGGAGGGCGCGATGTCGTTCCGCCGCGACGTCGAGTCGGAACTCGGGATCGACGTCGCCCCCGCGACGCCGTCAGCGTTTCTCCGCGAGCTAGTGGCTTGCATCGAAGAGCGGGCGGCGGACCTGTCCGCGACCGTCGAGTCGGCGAGCGGCGACGGCGCGCTAGGGGCGGACCTGACGGAGCGGCTCTCCGAGTACGCCGACGGCCTGCGCAACCACGCGTCGTCGGTCGAGTCTGAACTCGAAGGTCGACAGTTCGGGACGTTCGACGTGCTCTCGGCGGCGTTGAACTTCAACTACTCCTGGAAGATCCACGAGGCGCGGCAGTTGCGGGCGGACGTCGACGCCGACGCTGCGGCCGGTGAGAGCGACGAGGGTGGTGAGAGCCGCGGGACCGACGATAGCGACGGGACAGGTGGACACGGCTCGTCCGTGACGGACGCGCTCGACGCCCTCGTTTCGGCGTTGACGCTGTTCGGACCAACGCGAGAGCACATCAAGACGCTGTACTTCCAGTGGGAACTGGTGAACCTCTCGCGGGCGATGCTGTACAGCGCCGTCCCGACGCTCGTGATCGCGATCAACGTCCTCCTGTTTCACGGCGTGTTGCAGGCGGTGTCGGGGTCGACGCTCGGCATCGCCCACTACGTGTGGATCGTCGCGGCCGCGACCGCTCTCACGCTCGCGCCCTTTGCGATCCTCCTCTCGTTCGTCCTCCGGATCGGCACGGTCGCCAAGCGGACGCTCTCGATCGGGCCGTTTATTTTGCGGACGACGGACGAGGACGGCGACTGACCCGCTCCAGACGACTACGGAAACACCCCGGAGGCCGACTGACAGTCCGCGACCGGATTCGCCATCGAGCCGACAGTATCAGTAGCCGTCGGCCACGAGAGGGAGGTATGATGGAGACGATCGAGGCCGTCCGCGCGGCGCTCGGGACGGACCGCCGCGCCGCGTTCGACCGGCGCGTCGAACGAGCGGCAGATTCGCTCCGCGCCGCGATCCGCGCCGGCGAGTTCGACGCCTCGGCGTTCGCGATCGGGCTCGAACTCGAGGGCTACGTCGTCGACGGCGAGGGGCGGCTCGCTGCCGCGCCGGAACGGCTCTTCGAGACCGATGGCTGTAGCCGCGAACTCGGCGTGCACAACGCGGAGTTACACACCGACCCCGACGTCGTCTCCGATTCCGGACTCCGACGCCAGGCGGCCGAACTGCGCTCGACGCATCAGTCCGTCCAGCGGGTCCTCCGGGAATCAGATCGCCGATTCGTCCTCGATGCGATGTGGACCGTGCCGCCGGAAACCGGGACCAGAGCGCACCTCGGGCGCGGGCGAGACGTCGACGGCGTCTTCCTCGCCGACGAGATGCGGCCGGTCCCCCGCTACGTCGCCTTGGATCAGGTGATCCGCGAGGCGAACGACGGCCGGATCGACCTCGGCCTGCCGGGCCTCGAATCGGCGGAGTCGATGCTCGTCGAGTCGCTCGCGACGTCGATGCAGCCGCACCTACAGGTCCCCGACCCGGCCGACGTCCCGCGGTACCTGAACGTCGCCACGCGGACGATGGGGCCGATCCTCTCGCTGTCGGCGAACTCGCCGTTCCTCCCGGCAGATCTGTACGACGAAGCCCTCGCCGACGGAGGCGACGACTTCGAGACCCTCCTCGCGGAGACGCCGCAGGAGCTTCGGATCCCGGTCTTCGAGCGCGCCGTCGACGAGGGATCGAACAAGTGTCGCGTCCCGCGGGACGTCGAGACCATCGACGAGTTGATCCGCCGGATCGAGGCGGACCCGACGCTCGTCGCGCCGCCCGAACTCGACGACGAGACAGACAGCGAGAGCCGAGCGGGCGACGACGACAGCGAGGGTTACGCGGCGTTCGCCGCGAAGCGCGGCACGTACTGGCGCTGGGTCAGGCCCGTGTTCGGCGGCGAGATCCCGCGCGGCGACGACGGGGCCCCGCTCGCCGACGGCACGGCGCAGTCGGTCCGGATCGAGTACCGGCCGCTCCCGACGCAGCCGACGATCCGGGACACGATCGGGATGCAGGCGCTCGTCGCGGGCGTCCTGCGCGGCGTCGACGCGACCGATCACCCGCTGGCGACGCTCCCGTGGGACGACGCGAAGGCGTCGTTCTACGCGGCGGTCGACGACGGCCCCGACGCCGACCTCCGGTGGGTGACCCGGGACGGCGAGCGGACGACGGCGACGAGCCGGATCCACGACGAACTGTTCGCGCTGGCGCGCCGCGGCCTCGACGAACTCGGGGTCGGCGACGAGACGATCGAGTGGGCGCTGGGGCCGATCGAGGCGCGCCGGGAGGCGACCCACGCCGCGCCGAGCGCGTGGAAGCGCGCCCGGGTCCGCGAGGCCGTCGCCGACGGCGCGTCGCCCCCCGACGCGATCGCCGAGATGCAGCGGGAGTACGTCGACCGAGCCGCCGAGGGGACGCCGTTCGCCCGGTGGTAACCGGGGTCCGGTTCGCGTACCGCGGCTCTCTCACGACTCGACGACGTCGTCGAGGCGGTCGAGGTAGTCCTCGCGCGGGAGCTGATACGCCGCGCGGTAGTCGACGTCGCCGTCGGCGAAGCGCCGGGCGAGGTCGTCTGCGCCTTCGACGGCGGCGTCGCGGCTCTCGTACTCCTCGACGACGGCTTCGACGTCCGGTTCGAGCGTGAGCACGACGTGCCAGGTGTCGGTCGGAATCTGTGACGCGCCGGGCCGCCGCGCCCGCGAGCGGTTCGAGACGAGGATCGTCGGGATGCACTCGGCGGGCAGGTCGTTGCCCTCGTTGAACACGTCGGGGCGGAACACGAGGATCCGACGGCCGTGCGGCTCGTCGTTCCAGAGCGACCATCCGGCGGGCGGGTCGCTGTCGGTCATCGTCGGGTCGAGCGCCTCCCGGCGGGTTCGCTCTCTCCTCCCGGTCGACGTCGCGGACTCCTGTCCATACTCCGGTGTCGGACGCCCAGTCACAAATACGGTCGCGTTGTTCGGTGCCGCACCGAGGGCGACCACCGCGCGCGGTACGGCGGGAACCGCAGGAAGCCTTATGTGTGTCCATCACTCACACACGTTCAGTCTCGGTCGATCGGATCGAGCGACCGCCCGCACACGTATCGCCAGTCGAACCCGACGTTCTGTCGCCCTGTCGCCGCCAAGTCGCCGTCGCCCCCGCGAAGTTCCGTTGCGCGTGTGTTAATTGGTATGTGTAGACATACCAATCTACCGCGGGTGGGAGAGACGCCCACCGCGGTTCCGCGCCGAGACGCGGTGACCGCATCGCTCCCCGAGACGGACAAACAATGAACGGTGACAGAGAAACCCTCGAAACCCTGAGTCGAGCGTACAAGGACTCCGTGCCCGAAGACCTCCGGGAGGCCAAGCGCTTCAGCTGGTACCTCGACGCGGTGTACGACGACCCGCGGATCGCCCGCAACGCCCACCAGCGCGTGGCCGACATGTTCGACCACTACGGCACCGCCTACGACGAACAGGCGGGCGTCGTCGAGTACCGGATGGCCTCGGAGGACCCGCTGCACGACGGCGAGAACACCTTCTATGGACGAGAGGTCCACGAGTCGATCCACGAGTTCGTGAACAAGGTGAAATCGGGTGCCCGCGGGCTCGGCCCGCAGAAACGCATCAAACTGCTTCTCGGACCGGTCGGCTCCGGGAAGTCGCACTTCGACTGGATGGTCAGACGCTACTTCGAGGACTACACCGCGACCGACGCGGGCCGGATGTACACCTTCCGGTGGACGAACCTCTGCGACGTCGTCCGCGATCAGGACCCCGAGGACGACGTCGTCACCTCGCCGATGAACCAGGACCCGCTCGTCCTCTTGCCGCAGCCCCAGCGCGACGAGGTGATCGAGCGGCTGAACGAACGGCTGGACGCGCCCTACACCATCCGGAACGACCAGACGCTCGATCCCGCCTCGGAGTTCTACCTCGACGCGCTGTTGGCGCAGTACGACGACGACCTGCAGGCGGTCCTCGAAAACCACGTCGAGATCGTCCGCCTCGTCGCCTCGGAGAACAAGCGCCAGTGCGTCGAGACGTTCGAGCCGAAGGACAAGAAGAACCAAGACGAGACCGAGTTGACCGGCGACGTCAACTACTCGAAGCTCGCGGTCTACGGCGAGTCGGACCCGCGCGCGTTCGACTACTCCGGCGCGTTCTGCAACGCGAACCGCGGGCTCTTCTCCGGCGAGGAGCTCCTGAAGCTCCAGCGGGAGTTCCTCTACGACTTCCTGCACGCCTCCCAAGAGCAGACGATCAAGCCGAAGAACAACCCCAGAATCGACATCGACCAGGTGATCGTCGGCCGGACGAACATGCCCGAATATAGGGAGAAGAAGGGCGACGAGAAGATGGAGGCGTTCAACGACCGGACGAAGCGGATCGACTTCCCGTACGTCTTAGAGTACGACGAGGAGGCGGAGATCTACCGGAAGATGCTTCGGAACGCCGACGTTCCGGACATGCACATCGAGCCGCACACCCTGGAGATGGCCGGGCTCTTCGGCGTCCTCACGCGGATCACCGAGCCCGACGAGTCGGTCTCGCTGGTCCAGAAGGCGAAGGCCTACAACGGCGAGATCGACGACGGCGACGACGTCGACGTCCGAAAGCTCCGCGAGAACGGCGAGGCGGCCGCGGACATCGGCGAGGGGATGGACGGCGTCTCTGCCAGATTCATCGGCGACGAGATCGCCGAGGCGATTATGGACTCGACGCACCACGGGCGGTCGTACCTCTCGCCGCTGTCGGTGTTCTCGCACTTCGAGGCCAACCTCGAGAACCACGGGTCGATTCCCGAGGACAACCTCGACCGCTACCACCGCTACCTCGAGTTGGTCCGCGAGGAGTACAAGAACCGAGCCATCGAGGACGTCCGCCACGCGCTCGCCTACGACGTCGACGAGATCCGCCGGCAGGGCGAGAAGTACATGGACCACGTGATGGCGTACATCGACGACGCCACCGTCGAGGACGAACTCACCGGGCGCGAGCAGGACCCCGACGAGACGTTCCTCCGCTCGGTCGAGGAGAAACTGGAGATCCCCGAGGACCGCAAGGACGACTTCCGCCAGGAGGTCTCCAATTGGGTCTCCCGCCGCGCCCGCGACGGCACCTCCTTCGACCCGCAGGACAACGACCGCCTCCGCCGCGCCCTAGAGCGGAAGCTCTGGGAGGACAAGAAGCACAACATCAACTTCTCGGCGCTGGTGAGCGCGAACGAGCTCGACGACGACGAGCGCAGCGCCTGGATCGACGCCCTGATCGAGCAGGGCTACTCCCAGTCGGCGCTCGCGAGGTGCTCGAATTCGCGGGCGCGGAGGTCGCAAAGAGCGAACTCGAGGAGTGAGTATGACCGCAGCACACACGCCCGAGAACGGCGGCCCGGCGCGGGACTACGTCGACGTCGCCGACGAGCACCTCCGCGGCACCTACGAGGAGCCGATGAGCCTCCGCGAGTACGTCGACGCCGCCTTCGAGCGGCCGTCGATCGCCGCCCACGCCGCGAAGTACCTCCTCGACGCCATCGAGTCGATGGGGACGCGGACGGTGCTCGAGGAGGGCGAGACCCGCGAGCGGTACCGCTTCTTCGACGACCCGGCGAACGACGGCGAGCACGCGGTGCTCGGCAACACGGACGTGCTGAACAGCTTCGTCGACGACCTCCGGACGATCGCGACCGAGCGCGGCAAGTCAGAGAAGATCGTCTGGTTCAACGGCCCCACGGCGACCGGCAAGTCGGAACTGAAGCGCTGTCTCGTCAACGGGCTGCGCGCGTACTCGAAGACCGACGCGGGCCGTCGCTACACCGTCGAGTGGAACGTCGCCGCCGGGAGCGACACCCGTGGGCTCTCCTACGGCGGCGAGACGACCGGCACCGAGCGGGAAGACGACTGGTACGAGAGCCCGGTGCAGGCGCACCCGCTGTCGGTCTTCCCTCGCGACGTGCGCGAGGAACTGCTGACGGCGTTGAACGACGCCGCCGACGGGCACGTCCCGGTCGCCGTCGATCAGGCGCTCGATCCCTTCTCGCGGGAGGCGTACGACCTGCTCGAAGAGCGGTACCGGCGGAACGGCACCCAGGAGTTGTTCTCGGCGGTGACGGACCCCGCGCACCTGCGCGTGAAGAACTACGTCGTCGACGTCGGCAGCGGCATCGGCATCCTCCACTCCGAGGACGACGGGACGCCCAAAGAGCGGCTCGTCGGGTCGTGGATGCCCGGGATGCTCCGCGAACTCGACTCCCGCGGCCGGAAGAACCCGCAGGCGTTCAGCTACGACGGCGTGCTCTCGCAGGGCAACGGCCTGCTGACGATCGTCGAGGACGCCTCCCAGCACGCCGACCTGCTCCAGAAGCTCCTGAACGTCCCCGACGAGGGACGCGTGAAGCTCGACAAGGGAATCGGAATGGACGTCGACTCGCAACTGCTCATCATCTCGAACCCCGATCTGGACGCCGAACTCGACAAGTACGCCGACCGAAACGACCACGACCCGCTGAAGGCGCTCAAGCGCCGCCTCGACAAGCACGAGTTCCGCTACCTCACGACCGTCGCGCTCGAAGCCGAGCTGATCCGGCGGGAACTCACCGACGAGACGTCCGTCTGGGACGTCGAGGACGAGAGCGAGCTTCGCGAGCGGGTCCGCGCCCCGCTCGCCGTCGACGTCCGCAGCGGCCCCGGCGAGATCCAGCGGCGGGAGCTCGCGCCGCACGCGGTCGCGGCCGCGGCGATGTACAGCGTCCTGACCCGTCTGGACGGCGAAGACGTCCCCTCGGGGTACGACCTGCTCGACAAGGCGAAGCTGTTCGACGTGGGCTACCTCGAGGAGGAGGGCGACCGGACGGGGATCGACGAGTTCGCCTTCGAGCGGGAGAACGAGGGGTCCCACGGGATCCCGGTGACGTTCACCCGCGACGTCGTCGCGGAGCTGCTGCAGGGGACGACCGATCGGTGGCATCCGGAGCTCGCGGTCGAGCGGGTCGTCCTCCCCGACGACGTCCTCGACGCGATGATCGAGGGGTTGCACGACGCGCCCGTCTTCTCCCGGGCGGAACGCGCCGAGTACGAGGGGCGGGCGTCGATGGCGCGGGAGTACGTCCGCGAGCGCCAGGAGTCGGACGTGCTCGCGGCGCTGCTGGCGGACCACTCCGTCGAGCGCGAGACGGTCGCCGAGTACGTCGAACACGTCTACGCGTGGGACGGCGACGAGCAGGTCGAGACCGAGCGCGGTCCCGTCGACCCCGACCCCCTCCGGATGAAGCTCTTCGAGATCGAGTCGCTCGGCCGGTTCGACGAGGACGACTACCTCGGGACCGCGCCGACAGAGAACGTGAAGCAGTTCCGCCGCGAGAAGATCATCGCCGCGCTGAACCGCTACGCGTGGCAGAACCGCGACGAGGGCTTCGCCGTCGACGACGTCGACCTCTCTGAGATCCCGATCATCCAGTCGGTGCTGGACGCCCACGGCTGGGACGACGTCCGCCGCCGCTACGAGGACTTCGACCCGGCGCAGTGGACCGACCCGCCGGCGAACACCGAGACGGCCCGGCTGAAGGCGAAGACGATCGACGGACTCGTCGACAGCGGGTACACGGAGGCGTCCGCAGAGTTGACGAGCCGCGCCGTGATGCGGGAGGTGCGCGAGCGATGGGACTGAGAGAGGACCTCGAACGGTTCCGCGAAGTCGGCGAGGAGCGCCGCGAGGACCTCCAGTCGTTCATCCGCTACGGCGACCTCAGCGGCTCGGAGTCCGAGCGGATCAAGATCCCGATCAAGGTCGTCGACCTCCCGGAGTTCCAGTACGACAGGCTCGACCGCGGCGGCGTCGGGCAGGGACAGGGCGGCACCCCGGACGTCGGCCAACCCGTCGGCCAGCCACAGCCGCAGGCCGGCGACGGCGACGACGACGGCGAGGAGGGCGAGCCCGGAGAGGAGGGCGGCGAACACGAGTACTACGAGATGGACCCCGAGGAGTTCGCCGAGGAACTCGACGAGGAGCTCGGCTTGGACCTCGAACCGAAGGGCAAGAAGGTGATCGAGGAGGTCGAGGGCGACTTCACCGACGTCACCCGCACCGGCCCGAACAGCACCCTCGACTTCGAGCGGCTGTTCAAACAGGGGCTCAAGCGGAAGCTCGCGACCGACTTCGACGAGTCGTTCGTCCGCGAGGCGATGAAAGTCGCCGGCGAGACGCCCCGGTCGGTCTACCGGTGGTGTCGCGAGGAGCACATCCTCGTCTCGCTGGCGTGGATCGAGGCCGAGTGGGACGAGATCCCCGACGACGAGCGGGGGAAGTGGGCCTCGTTCGCGGAGATGGCCGACGCGGTCGAGCGGACGACGACCGTCCAGCGCATCCGCCGCGACGGCCTGCGCGAGGTGCCGTTCCGCCGCGACGACGAGCGGTACCGCCACCCCGAGATCGAGGAGAAGAAGGAGAAGAACGTCGTCGTCGTCAACATCCGCGACGTCTCGGGATCGATGCGGGAGACCAAGCGCGAACTCGTCGAGCGGACGTTCACCCCGCTGGACTGGTACTTGCAGGGCAAGTACGACAACGCCGAGTTCGTCTACATCGCCCACGACGCCGACGCCTGGGAGGTCGAGCGCGAGGAGTTCTTCGGCATCCGCTCGGGCGGCGGGACGCGGATCTCCAGCGCCTACGAACTCGCCGGCGAGATCCTCGAGGAGCAGTACCCCTTCGCGGAGTGGAACCGCTACGTGTTCGCCGCGGGCGACTCCGAGAACTCCTCGAACGACACGACCGAGCGGGTGATCCCGCTGATGCGAGAGATCCCCGCGAACCGTCACGCCTACGTGGAGACCCAGCCCGGCGGAACCGCGATCAACGCGACGCACGCCGACGAGGTCGCAGACGCCTTCGCCGACGACGGCGACGTCGTCGTCGCGACCGTCAAGTCCCGCGAGGACGTCACGGAGGCGATCTACGAGATACTCCAGCCCGCCACCGCGAAGCCGCGGGCGACCGCGAACCCGGCAACGGAGTGATACGAGATGGCAACTACCCCACGACGATTCAGGGACGTCGCGCGCGCGGCCGCCGACCGGCTCGACGAGCCGGTTCGAGAGGCCAGAGCGCTCGCGAGGAAACTCGGGCTCGACCCCTACCCCGTGAACTACTGGATCGTCGACCACGACGAGATGAACCAGCTCATCGCCTACGGCGGCTTCCAGCGCCGTTACCCGCACTGGCGGTGGGGGATGACCTACGACCGCCAGCGCAAGCAGGACCAGTTCGGGATGGGCAAGGCCTTCGAGATCGTCAACAACGACGACCCGAGCCACGCGTTCTTACAGGAGTCGAACTCGCTGGCCGACCAGAAGGCCGTCATCACGCACGTCGAGGCCCACGCGGACTTCTTCCGCAACAACGAGTGGTTCGGGCGCTTCAGCGGCGACGGCGACCTCGACGCGGCGGCGATGCTCGAACGCCACGCCGAGACGATCCAGCGCTACGTCGACGACCCGGAGATCGACCGCGAGGACGTCGAGCGGTTCGTCGACGCCGTGACCTGCCTCGAGGACACGATCGATCAGCACCGACCGCTGGCGGTCGACCGCGACGGCGAACGGACGCGGCCCGAGGACCTCCGCGGGCGGCTCGACGAGTTGAACCTCTCGGAGTCGGTCCGCGAGGCCGTCTTCGACGACGAGTGGCTCGACGACCTCGCGGACGCCGAGGCCGCCGCCGCGGCGCTGGATCGTCCCCGCGCGGACGTGCTGGGATTCCTCCGGGAGCACGGGACCGTCTACGACGAGGACTCCGGGGAGGCAGTCGAGATGGAACCGTGGCAGAAGGACGTCCTCGACGTCCTCCGCCGGGAGGCGTACTACTTCGCCCCGCAGAAGATGACGAAGGTGATGAACGAGGGGTGGGCCGCCTACTGGGAGTCGCTGATGATGGGCGAGGAGCGCTTCGCGGGGACCGACGAGTTCCTCACCTACGCCGACCACCAGTCGCGGGTGTTAGGCTCGCCGGGACTCAACCCCTACAAGCTCGGCAAGGAGCTCTGGGAGTACGTCGAGAACACCGCCAACCGCCGAGAGGTCGCCGAGAGACTCCTCCGCGTCGAGGGGATCACGTGGCGGAACTTCCACGACGCCGTCGACTTCCGGGCGGTCCAAGCGCTACTCGAACCCGCCGATCCGATCGCTGGCCTCAACCGCGAGACGATCGACGCGCTGGCTGCGCTCCCCGAGGACGACCCGCGGGTCGACTGGGAGGCGCTGGACCGCGCGCTCTCCGACCCCGACGCCGTCGACGTCGACCGCTACCCGTGGAAGGTGCTCACCTACGAGGGCCTCGCCGAGCGGCACTTCTCGCTGATAAAGCCGCAGAACCGCGGCTTCCTCGGGCGGATCAGACGCGACGAACTCGAGGAGCTCTCGCGTTACATCTTCGACGACGCGACGTACGCGACCGTCGAGGAGGCGATCGCCGACGTCGACCCGACCGCCGGCTGGGAGCGGATGCGGGCGATCCGCGAGAGCCACAACGACGTGACGTTCATCGACGCGTTCCTCTCGGCGGAGTTCGTCGAGGCGAACGACTACTTCACCTACGAGTACACCCGGTCGACGGGTGATTTCCGCGTCGCGTCGACCGATCCGGCGGACGTGAAGAAGAAGCTCCTCCTGCAGTTCACGAACTTCGGCAAGCCGACGGTCGCCGTCTTCGACGACAACTTCGAGAACCGCGGCGAACTACTCCTCGGACACCGCTACAACGGCATTATGCTCGACGTCGAGCAGGCCCGGGACGTCCTCGAACGCGTCCACGAACTCTGGGGCCGGCCCGTGAACCTGATGACGATCCGGAAGGAGTACGACGACCACGACGTCGAGGTCGCCAGGCGTCGCAACCGCGAGCCCGAACCGACGGAGGTCGGCGTTCGGATCCGCTACGACGGGGAGGCCTTCGAGACGTTCGAACTCGACGAGGACCTGCGGGCGCGGATCGAGGCCGACGACGTCGACTACGACACGAAGCCCGACGAGTGGCTGTCGTAGTCGAGTCGGGCGGTCTGTGAGCGCAGTCTGTCGGCTACGGGCGCGAGCCGCCGGTCACCGGCGGGAACATCGCGAGCTCGTCGCCGTCTTCGAGCGCCGCGTCGAGCGAGGCGGGCGAGCCGTTCTGCATCAGATTCACGTCGTCGGCGAGCGCGTCGCCGTCCAGTACCCGCTCGCCGAGCCCGTCGCACTCCGCGAGGAGCGCGTCCAGCGCGTCCTCGACGGTGCCGTCGCCGTCGACGGAGACGGTGTGTTCTCGTCCGCCTGCGACCTCTGCGAGATCGGCGAAAAGCCGCCACGTGACCGTGTCCATACCACCCCTCACCGCCCGGTGGAGTTGAGCGTTACGCCGTCCGGTCGTCGGGCGCGGGGGGCTCCGATCCGGCGGTCGATCTCGGGTCCCCGTCGGTCGCGGTCTGTCCGGCGGTCGCGAGCCCCGTGATCTCCCGGAGGCGCTCGGGCCGAGCGACCACGTAGAGCGCGTCCCCGGGGGCCAGTTCCCGGCTCCGCGGCGGGATCGCCTCGATGCCCCCGCCGGCCTCGTGAACGGCGACGACCGTCGCGTCGACGGAGCCGAGCGTCGCTCCGTCGAGGTCGCTCCCGGCCTCGACGGTCACGACGTCCATCGTCTCGTCGGCCGCGCGCAGCAGCGCGGTGAACTCCCGCTCCGCCCCGGGATCGGCTGGCAGCGTCAGGAGCCGGTAGGAGGCGTCGGGGTCGAGCACGGCGGCGTCGGCCTCGTCGAGGATCACGGTGGCGACGTCGTCGGTCGCCGCGCGGAGTTCGCCGCTGGCGACGCGGGTCGCCGTCTCGGTACCGTCGGCCTCGGTCCTCCGTCGCCACAGTTGGACCGCGTCGCCCGCCGACGCGCCCGCACCGGGGTCGGCGTGGACCGCGACGGCGGCGAATCCGGGGGCGAGGGTCGTTCCGAGTCCCGCGGCGCGGCGTCCGAGTCCGAGCCGCTTCACGGTGCCGTCGTCGTCGAGTTCTAGGTCGACGTAGCCGACGCCGTAGTCCTCTTTGATCCGCGCGACGACGCGGTCTCTGAGGTCGTCGCCGCGGAGGTTCCGCGGTACGAGCAGCGTCTTGCCAGCGAGGTCGGCCTTCGTCGCATCCGGGACCGGCTCGTAGCCCTCGATGTCGTCGACGTCTTCGGCCTCCGCGGGCAGTTCGACGGGTCGAACGCGACCGACGTTGCTGACCAGCCGACTGACCTCGGTGTCGAGTTCGCGCGCGCCGACGATGGCGAAGACGCTCGTCGTGACGCGGTCGCCGACGGCGCGGCCGGCGGGGGAGACGACGATCGCCGCGACGAGCGTCGCCGCGTTGATCAGGACGGTCATCGGGTCGAAGATCGTCCCCGCGTCCGATCCGACCGCCTGCTGGAACAGCCCGACGGAGTTGAGATACAGCGCGACGCCCGACGCGCCGACGAGCGTCGCGAGCCACGCGGGGATCTCCTCGCGGGTGTACCACCGGTAGACGATCGCCGCGACGGCCGCGAGTATCGCCGCCGTCGCCGCGAGGCCGACGACCTGCGTCACCGCGCCGAGGACCGTCGGGTCGTCGGTGAGTCCGGAGCCGACCTGAAGCGGCGACGGCGCGCCGGCGGCGATCCCAGCGGCGCTCACGCGATCACCTCCCCGAACGCGTCGAGGTCGGCTTTGCCGCCCACGACGAGGAGGTCGTCGCCGGCTTCCACAGCCTGCGTCCCGCGCGGGACGATCGACCAGGATCCGTCGCTCCGGACCGCGAGGACGACCACGCCGTGTTCGTCGCGAACGGCGACGTCGCCGAGCGTCTGGCCCGCCAGTTCACTCCCGGAGCCGACGGCGAACCGACGGAACCGCTTGCCGGTCCGACGGAGCAGCCCCACGAGTTCGAACTCGCGTCGCTCCCGCGGGATTCGACGATCAGCCGGACGTCCTCGGCGGCGACGAGGGCCTGTGCGGACTGCCGTGACGCCGCGAGCGTCGCCCGGGCGCGGCCGCCGACCGCCCGCTGGACCGTCGCCTCCGACCCAGCAACCTCCGGGTCGGTCTCCTCGCCGCCGTCTGCGGCGGGCTCGGGTCCACCGTCGTCGCCGGTTTCGCGTGTCTGCTCCCCGGACTCCCCCTCGGCCTCGACGACCCCGAGCAGGCGCGCATCGAATCGCTCGCCGTCCGCGAAGGCGGTCACCTCGTCTCCGCGCGCCGCGCCGGTCGGCACCAAGGCGTCGACGGAGACCGCCCGTTCGCCGGGGCGGAGATGCTTCGAGAGGCCGCTGGTCGGCGGGGCCGCGGTGACCGTCGCGCGCCCCCGTTCGTCGAGCGTGGCCGACACTTCGAGGAGGTCGTACTCCGTCCTGAGGGCGGTCTCGACGCGCGACTCCAGTTCCACGAGCGGGAGGTCCGCGGGGAAGGTCCACGTCTCCTCGCGAATCGACTCCCGCAGCGCCGCCGGCAGCGGCGGGTAGCCCTCGACGTCGCCGACGTCGCCGACGACGGTGATCTCGACCTGTCCGCGCCCCCCGACCAGTTCGACCACGTCCGCCGAGAGCGTCCGCTTCGTGAGGTCGCGCAGGCTGAGCCGCTTCGGCAGTGCCGCACCCATCTTGTCGCCCTGCCCGTGGGCGTACAGCGTCCCCATCAACACGACGAGCAGCGCGATGGTGAGCCGAAGCTGATTCGTAGATCCAGTGAGCGAAGGGTCAGCGAGCGCGAGCAGGCCGCCGTTGAGCCCGGCGATGGTGACGCCGAGCGCGACGACGCCCAGCCCGGGGATCGTGACGCCGGTGAAGTACTTGAATCCGAAGCCGAGCAGCCACGCGATGAGCGCCGGGACGAGCCCGGTCAGCACGCCGAGATAGAGGCCGTAGAGGATTTCGACGGGGAGCGATGCCATCGACGGCTATGCTCGCGCGGAGGGTAAACACCTGTCGCTGTGATGCCTCCCGCTCGCGACACGTGGCCGGTGGCGGTCCGATCGGGGGACCGTACTCGGATGGACCCTACCCGTCGGCCTGCAGCTCCGCGAACAGCCGCCGCACCCTGTCTTCGATCTCGTCGCGGATCCGCGCCACGTCCTCGGCCGACCGCCCGTCGGGGTCGGGCAGGTCCCAGTCGCGGTTCTCTCCGCCCCAGCCGGCGGGACAGACGTCCTCGGCGGAACAGCCCATCGTGATCACGTAGTCGCTGTCGCGGATCTCATCGAACGTCACCTCCCGCGGCGTTCGGTCGGCGACGTCGATCCCGGCGTCGGCCATCGTCTCGACGACCTCCGCGTGGACGGCGGCGGCCGGGCGCGTCCCGCCGGTGACGATGTCGATCCGATCCTCCAGCCCGCGCGCCGCGCGTTCGCGCCGGGCGAAGGCGTACGCCATCTGTGAGCGGCCGGCGTTCTGAACGCAGACGAAGGCGATGCGGACGGGTGCGAAGTCGGTGGGTGCTGTCATTGTGATCGGGATTCAATCGGTGTAGGCGACGGTCGCGACGTCGTCGGCGTCGGCGAAGAGGCGGTCCTTCGTGGCGAGGGCGACCCGAACGAGCGCGAGCATCACCGGCACCTCGATGAGTGGGCCGACGACGGTCGCGAGCGCGACGTTGCTCCCGATGCCGAAGACGGCGACGGCGACGGCGATCGCGAGCTCGAAGTTGTTCGACGAGGCGGTGAACGCGAGGCTGATGCTCTCGGTGTAGTCGAACCCCAACAGCGCGCTCACGCCGTAGGCGAGGCCCCACAGCGCCGTGAAGAAGACGAAGAGCGGCACGGCGATGAGCAGGATCTGCTCGGGGTTCGAGACGATGTAATCGCCCTTCAGCGCGAACATCACGACGACCGTGAAGAGCAGACCGAGCAGGCCGAACGGGCTGATCCGCGGGACGATCCGTCGATAGTACGTGTCGCGGCCGACGGTCCCGAACGCGACCTTCTGCGTGAGATAGCCCAAGAGAAGCGGGAGGCCGAGGAAGACGCCGACCATCTGCGCGATGAGGCTCATCGAGACGTCCACGGCGGTCCCTCGGAGGACGGTGAGAAAGAGGAAGGCGTACGGGACGAACAGCACGATCTGCAGCAGGCTGTTCACCCCGACGCAGACCGCACACATCTCCTGGTTCCCGCCCGCGAGTTCGTTCCACACGAGGACCATCGCGATGCACGGCGCGATCCCGACGATCACGAGCCCGGTGACGAACTCCGGGTAGCCGCCGAGGAAGAACACCGCGAGACCGTACATCACGAACGGCGCGACGAGCCAGTTGAACGCGAGGGTGATTCCGATCTCCGTGCGGGTGGTGCGGGTGACGCGGGGAATGCGCCCGTAGTCGATCTCGGCCATTATCGGGAAGATCATCACGAACAGTCCGATCGCGATCGGGAGGCTCGTGCCGTGCCACGTGACGGCGTTGAGCGCGTCGGTCACCGACGGGACGAACCGGCCGAGCAGGATCCCGAGGACCATCGCGACGCCGATCCAGAGCGTGAGGTAGCGATCGAGGACGCTCAGTTCGTCGCTCATTCGTCGCCCACCGCCCGATCGGCGGTTTCGAGCAGCGACTCGGCGAGCGGCGTGGCCGCGTAGTAGCGCCAGTTGCCGTCCTTCCGACGAGTGGCGAGGTCGGCCGCGACGAGGTCCGAGAGCGCGTGACTGACCGCGCTCTCGCTGACGTCGACGAAGAGTTCGAGCTCGCAGACGCAGAGCTCCTCCTCGGCGGCGACGAGCGCTCGGGCCAGCCGATACCGCGTCTCGTTACCGAGCGCGGCGAACGCCGGGCGCGCGGGGTCGTCGTCGAAGGCGTCCACCGCGAGATCCTGCAGGTCGTCGATTCGCCTCTCGACGTCGGCGTCACAGCAGTCCGCCAACTGATCGGCCAGGAGCCGCCGAATCCGTTCGGGTGCAGTTGCCATCGAATCTATCTTAGCTAGCGTTCAGATAAACTTAACTGATTGAATCTGGGTGCAGATAGCAACGGCGGATGTGCGGTGACCGTCGGAGGAACTCGTCGAACCGGGCGATCACCACGACGCATCCGCACCGCGGTCGATCACTCGGAATCGAATCGGCGTCGGGCTGCGGTCTCGCGACACATCAGTGAGTCCTGTACGTCCAGTGTTTCCTCGTCCGCGCCTGGAGACCGCTGCACGTAACTGCCGTCGGGTTGCAGCAGCCACGCCCGTCGGTTGTCTCTGAGGTACCGTTCGAGAATCTCGTCGAGTTCGCGCCGGACGTCCTCGTCTTCGATCGGGGTGACGGCTTCCACGCGTCGGTCGAGGTTCCGAGTCATCCAGTCGGCCGATCCGATGAAGTAGTCCGGATCACCGGCGTTCTCGAAGTAGAAGATCCGAGAGTGTTCGAGAAACGGGCCGACGATGCTCCGGACGGTGACGCTGTCGGTGACGCCCGCGACGCCCGGGCGCAGCCGACAGATGTCCCGCACGATGAGGTCGATGTCGACGCCCGCACTCCCCGCGCGGTACAGTTCCGCGACGATCTCGGGGTCTTCGAGCGCGTTCATCTTCGCGACGATCCGGCCTCCGTCACCGTTGCGAGCGTGTTCTGCTTCCCTTCGAATCCTGTCGGCGAGCCCGCCCCTGAGCGTTCCCGGGGCCACCAACAGCTTCCGGTAGTTCTCGTGGAACGAGTGCCCGGTGAAGAAGTTGAACAGCCGCGTGAGGTCGTGGCCGACGTCGGCGTCGTGGGTCATCAAGCCGAGGTCGACGTACCCCTTAGCCGTCTCGGCGTGGTAGTTTCCGGTCCCGATGTGGGAGTACAGTTGGACGCCGTCGGCCTCTCGGCGGACGACGAGGGCGGTCTTACTGTGCGTTTTCAGTCCGATCGTGCCGTAGGCGACGTGGATGCCCTCCTCCTCTAGCCGCTCGACCCAGTGGAGGTTGTTCTCCTCGTCGAACCGCGCCTTCAGTTCGACCATCACGGCTACTTGCTTGCCGTTTCGGGCCGCCTCGATGAGGCTCTCGATCACTTGGGAGTCGCGGGCGGTCCGATAGATCGCGGCCTTGATCGCGAGCACATCGTCGTCGTGGGCCGCCTCGCTGAGGAACGTCTGGACGGTCTTCTCGAAGGAGTGGTACGGATGGTGAACGAGAACGTCGTCCTCGCGAATCACGTCGAAGACGTTCCGATCGGTCTCGGCGTCTCCGACGCCAGCGAACCGCGGGTGAGGCTGTGGCGTCCAGGGGGACAGCGAGTGCTCGGATCGGTCGAGTTCAGTCAACCGAGAGAGGTGCTGGAGATTCAGCGGCGGGTCGCGCTCGAAAACCTCCCGCTCGTCGAGGTCCAGTTGCTCCATCAACAGCGACAGCACCTCGTCGGGCATCTCCCCGGAGACCTCCAACCGAACCACGGTCGCGAACCGACGGTCCCGCAGGACGCCTTCGATCATTTCGATCAGCCCCTCGGCGACCTCCTCGTTCCGGCGGACCTCCGCGTTCCGCGTGACCCGAAACGTCGACCAGTCTAGCACCTCGACGTTCGGGAACAGGAGATCCAAGTTCGCCGCAATGACTTCTTCCAGGAAGATGAACCGATCAGTCGGCTCGGCCTCCGACTCATCGATCGGCTCCGCGCCCTGCTCGCCTGCCCGCTCGGCTTGCGCATCTTCCGCCCGGGAGGCCGATGGCGCGTCCATTCCGACGTCATCGAGGATCTGGTCGATATCGAGGAGTCGGGGTTGATTTTCCGGTATCTTCACGCGGGAGAACTTCGGGTCTTCGCCCCGCTTTCTGGTCCGGACCGCCAGCGAGAGCGACAGATTTGAGATGAACGGAAACGGGTGAGCCGGGTCGAACGTCAGCGGCGTCAGCGTCGGGAGTACCTCAGCTTTGAAATGCTCGCGTAACGCGTCTCGCGCATCCGAACCGAGGTCGTCGTAGGTGAGGACTTCGATGCCGATCTGTGGTAGCGACTCCTCGATCAACACCCGAGAGCACTCGTCCTGCCGCGTCAGCAGAGCTCGAAGCGTTTCGAGCGCGAGCCGCCACTGCTCTCCGGGCGTCCGGCCGTCGGGCGTGAGGTCGGACACCTCACCGGCCATCTGCTGTTTCAGCCCTCCGATCCGCTTCATACAGAACTCGTCGAGGTTTTTCGTGAGGAGCCCCAGAAACCGCGTCCGCTCCAACAACGGGTTTCGGGGATCGATCGCTTCGTGCAGCACCCGCTTCTGGAAGGAGAGTTCAGAGAGCTCCCGGTTGAGATACCACTGCGGATCGGTGAACTCGGGGTCCGTACCCGCGGGCAGCGATATCGACGGCGCGCGGTCGACGCCGTGAATGACTCGGCCGGGGCCGGTGTCCTCGGGGTCACAGACCGTCCCGACGCCGGATCCGACGGCGTTCCGGTCCGCAGACTCCTCGCCAGATTCCCGGTCCGCTTCGACGTCGCTTGAACCGTGTTCGGGTGCGCGCTGATCGCTCATCGCAACTCAGGCGTCCAACTGCTCGGGCTCGAGAACCTTCTCGTCAGGTCGGCGCTCGTAGGTCGCCTGCGCCGGGACGCTGACGAACGAATCGTCGTAGTAGTCGTAGGCCGTCAGTGAGCCGCCGTAGACGCAGCCGGTGTCGAGGCCGGTCGCCCACTCCGTGTGAACGGGCTCGGCGAGCACCGTGTGTCCGAAGAACGTCCGCTGCGGGCCCTGATACCGCTCGAACCAGAACGGTCCGTCGTAGCCGTTCCCCGAGGGGACGGACCGACAGTTCAGCAGCGACTCGACGTCCTGCGCTCCGAGCGGTCGGGTCGGGTGGACGCCGCCGTGGACGACCAGCGCGTCCCCCCACGAGAGCGCGACGGGCATCGAACGGAGATACTGGTGATCAGCCGCATCGAGTCGTTCGAGGGTCTTCCGGTCGTGGATGAGTTTGTCCTCGTTGTTCCCGCGGACCGAACGCATATTCTCGCGCTCGCGGACGAACTCCACGACGGCTTTGCTGTCCGGGCCCTTCCGCACGAGATCGCCGACGAAAACCACGAGATCGTCCGGGCCGGGCGACAGCACGTCGATCAGGTGGCGAAGCTCGTCGATGCACCCGTGGACGTCACCGACTACGTAGATGTCGTCCCACACCGCGACATCGAGCCGCTCGTGCCGCTCGGCGACGGCTGGGTGGAAGTCCGCGTCGGAAACCGCCGCCGTCGACACGTCGGGAAGCGAGACATCCGTTGAATCGCCGCGTGACATCGCGGGTTGCTCCATACGGCTCGACCGGATGGACCGGCGTAAACAGTTGCTATGACCTCTCAATCTCGGCCTAGACGGCTATATTCCGCTACATAGCCCTCGCAACCTGCGGCAGGACGTCCTCGTAGCGGCTGGTGGGGGCGGGCCACTCTCGGGAGGTCTCGACCGGAAGAGGAGAGGGCGCCGCGTTAGTCGCGGGTCGATCCGGGAGAATACGGCTCCGCCAGCGCCCGCGCCCGTTCGAATTCCGCGTACACAGTCCCCCACTCGATCGGTGGTTCAGTGACGTTGAGAGCGCGTTCGAAGGTCGCAATGCGTTCGCGGTGTTCCCCCTGCCACGCGGGATCTCCGGCTTCCTCGAGCATCGACCGCACGGCGTCGGCGCGCGAGTTCAAGTCGTCGAGGCGATCTTCGAGCGCGGCGCACCAGCCGTCGTCGACACCGTCGCGCGCAGCCATCACGCGGAGCTCGTCGAGTTCAGCCCGGAGGTCCGAGACGAGCACCGGCACCAGTTCGACCCGGAGGGAGGCCTCGAGCCACGTTTCCTCGTCGAGGTTCTCTGTCGCCGCTCGTGCCGATTCGAGCGCGTCGGCGACGACGTCGGCGTCCTCCTCGAACGCTCGCCGTCTGCGTTCGTGCGAGTCGAGCCACGCCTCGAAGTCTTCGAGGTCGAACTGCAGTTCGTCGGCAGCCCGTTGGACGTCGTCCGCGCGCGAGGTGATCTGGATGAGGGTGCCGACAGCCTCGTACACCGCGTCGGCGTCGTCCTCGGGGTTCGAGACGCGCTGGAGTTCTGCGCCGAGTTCGGGCACACGCGCCTCGACGTCGTTTAGCGTGCTCTCGTACCGATCGAGCCGGTCGGCGACGACGTCGAGATCGGCGACGGCAGCACCGGCGCTCCGAGCGTCCTCGAAGGCGCTCCGCGCCAGTTCTGCGCGCGTCTCGGCCGTCGCGAGGCGCTTCGAAACGTCCGATACCAGTCCGTCGATTCCCTCGCGGGTCACCCCGTCGTCCGTGGTAACGCGGGCGAGCGCCGAGCGCACTTCGTCGCGTTCACGCCCCGGGTCCGCGGCGAGTATCCGCTCGACCGCCGTCTCGGTCGGGAGCCCGATAACGCCGTTTGCCTCGTCCGTTCGGTCTGGGGCCATTACGTCGGCGCTGGCGCCCGGAGCGTATATTTTCTGCCGTTCGAACATACTGTGTGCTATATACTGCTATTAGCTGACTAATTCCACTCCGTTCGGTATAGTCCTTCCAGAACCGTACGTACCGAACCGGAGCACCGTAGACCCCTATTATAAACCGCTTTTGTACACAACGCGGATCGTTCAGTTGATGTCGGGAGACTCAGAGCGTTTCGGTGACCACGTATCACGTCGGGAATTCCTCGTTGCGAGCGGGGCCGTCGGTGCCGCTGGCCTCGCCGGCTGCTCCTCGCAGTCGGAGTCGAACACGGAGGGCGCTGGCGACAGCGGCGGAGATTCGTCGGGCGGCTCCCAGCAGTCCGACTTTGAGTCCGGCTCCTCGGGTAACAGCGGCGGCTCGTCACTGCTCAACGCGGAGGGTTCCTCGACGGTCTACCCGATCTCCAACAAGGGCAGTTCCTACTGGAACTCGAACGCGCCGCCGAGCGACGGCGAATACTGGGGATCGAACTCCGAGAGCACCGTGCCCGGCTGGGAGGAACTCGGCGAGCCGGATATGATGATCGCGGACTACTTCGCGAGCTTGGCCGGGTTCGAGCCGACCGAGCAGCGCTCGGAGCCGCCGTTCCCGACGACCGTCGGCCTCTCGCACTCGGGTACCGGCTGTGAGGCCGTCGTCGACGGACTCGTCGACATCGGCAACTCCTCGGGGCCGATCACGGCCGAACTCGACTGGAGCGAGGAGCGCCGGGACGAGGAGGTCGTCGATCACGTCGTCGGCCGCGACGGGCAGCCGGTCGTCGTCAGCGGCGACGTCGCGGACGCCGGGGTCAGCCAACTCACCGGCGAGCAGGTCCGAGCGATCTTCCAAGGCGAGGTCGACAACTGGAGCGAACTCGACGGCATCGACTACGACCAGGAACTGTTCGTGATCGGCCGCGCCGAGGGCTCCGGAACCGACACCGCGTTCCGGCTCAATATGCTCGGCGACGCCGACGCGCCGATGGACGTCGACACCCGCCAAGGACAGAACCAACAGGTCGCCCAGCTCGTCTCGCAGAACGACGGTGCCATCGCGTATATGGCGCTCGCGTTCACGAGCGAGGAGGTCCAGCCCATCGGGATCGACTTCGAGGGAACGCTCTACGAGCCCGACCCCGACGCGGAGAACACCATCTTCGACAGCGAATACCCGCTCAACCGCGACCTCCACATGTACACGAAGATCACGGAGGACACCCCGAGCGGGACGGACCAGCGCGAGGCCGCGTTCATGAACATGTTCCTGACGGAGTTCGGACAGACGCTGTTCGTCGAGGACGTCAACTACATCCCCCTCCCGACCGCGGACATCGAGGCCGAACGGGAGAAGCTGAGCGACTGGATCGACTACTGAACCCAGACCGTTCGGTAGTCAGACCGCCGTGCACGACGCGGCACGCGGTCGGCTATATTTGTCCACCATATGTCATTCATTCCAGATTTCGTACGAGGCAGTCGATCGGGGCTTCGGGAGGCAGTAGACCACCGCGCTCGGCGTGCGCGCGACTTCGTCGACGAGACCGAACCCGAGGCGCTCGCGGTCGTGACGATCGTCTCTCTCTCCCTGATCGCCGCGCTCGTCGGGTTCCTACTCGTCTCGGCGTTGACTGTCGTCCCGATATCGGCCTTCCTCGTCGCCGTCACGTACGGGTGGATCCGCCACCAAGAGGTAACGGCACGTATCCTGACGCTGACGACGACTGTCTCGACGCTCTTGATACTCGGACTCATCATCGTGTTCATCTTTATCGAGTCGGTCCCGGTCATCCGCTACGAGAGCGCGACGGTGTTCGGCGTGACCGTTCCGGGGCTCCGGATGTTCGTCGAGACGCGCTGGGACGCCGTCAGCGATCCCGTCCGGTTCTCGATGGTCCCGATGATTCACGGGACGGTGATGGTGACCCTTATCGCGACAGCGGTGGCCGCACCGCTCGGGGTCTCCGCGGCGCTATTCCTTTCGGAGATCGCTCCGCCGTCCGTCCGGGAGATTGTAAAACCCGGTGTCGAGATCCTCGCCGGCATCCCCTCGATCGTGTACGGGTTCATCGGATTCACCATTCTGAGCCCGTGGGCCTCCAGCCAGTTCCGGCTCACCGGTCAGGGCACGTACCTCTTCGTCGGCGTGGTCGTCGGCCTGATGGCGCTACCGACGGTCGTCTCCGTCGCGGAAGACGCGCTTTCGAGCGTGCCCGAGTCGATCAAGAGCGGTTCGCTCGCGGTCGGGACGACCGACTGGCAGACGATGACGTCGATCACGCTGCCGGCGGCCTTTTCGGGCGTCTCCGCCGCGGTGCTACTCGGCGTCGGACGGGCCATCGGCGAGACGATGGCCGCGACGGTGATGTTGAAGGGAGTCCCGCGGCTCACCGACCCGTTGTACAACGCCTTTTACGGCCAAGAGACTCTCACGTCGATCATCGCCCGTAACTACGGCGACGCCGACGGGCTGCAGATGGACGCGCTGTTCGTCGCCGGCGTCATCCTCTTCGTTACTGTCCTGTTCATCTCCATCGGATCGCAGTACGTCGAGTGGCGGATGAAGCGGCAGTTCGGAGGTGAGGTCTGATGGCCGGCACGACGCGATCGGCGCTCGTCAACCGGACGACGTCCGGAGCGGAGTTCGCGGCCGCGGCGGCGGTCGGACTCTCGACGATCCTGTTCGTCCTGTCGATCGCCTCGCTCGCCGAACAGTTGTCGATCACCGGGTCGGTCGTCGGAGTGCCGACGGTGACGCTTCTCGGCGGAGCCTCGTCCTCCTCGGTGGCGCTGTGGCCACCTTCGGCGTGGGTTCGCGCTTGGGGTACGTCGACACGAACCCGGACAGAAGCGCCGGCCTCGTTGCCGCCGTCGCCGCCGGAATCCCGTGGGCTGTCATCTGCGGCGGCGCCGCTTCGGAGCTGCTCGGGTTCGGGACCGTCCTCGCGATCGTCGCCGGCCTTCTGACGGGCTGCCTCGTGTCCGCAGCGACGGCGTTCTCGCGGGAGGATATCGGATCGACCGTCCCGCTCGGCGCGCTCTCGATCGTCACCGGCCTCGTGTTCCTGACGAGTGTCCTCGGCCCCGAATGGGTGTGGAGCCTCGGCTGGGAGCAGCCCGCGTCGCTGACCGCCGAGTTCGTCATTCCGATCGGGACGCTTCTCAACGCGATGTTCGCGGGCTGGGCGGCGTCGAAAGCGTACGGTGGGTTCGGTGCCCGCGGCCGACACGTGGGGGCGTACGTGCTCGTCTACCTGAACGCGCTCTCGATCGTGGCCTTCCTGTTCGTCCTCGTGGCGTTCACCGTCGTCCGGGGCGTCCCGGGACTCCTCAACGGTGCGGAGTTCGGTCTGGGCGTCGGTCCGGCTACGACGATCGAACTGGCCGGATTCGGTTTCACGTTCGTCTGGCCGTTCTCCGTGCCGTTCGTGATGAACGGCGTCGCGCTATTGAACGACTTCCAAGGCGTCCTGCCTGCGATCGTCGGGACGATCTGGCTGGTCGTGGGCGCGGTCCTGTTCGCGGTGCCGCTCGGCATCGGCGCGGCGATCTTCCTGACGGAGTACGCCGAGCAGGGACCGTTCACTCAGGCCGTCGAGATCGCGACGAACGGGCTCTGGAGCACGCCCAGCATCGTCTTCGGGCTCTTCGGCTTCGCGTTCCTCATCCCCCGGTTCGGCAACAGCAAGTCGCTGCTCGCGGGGATGCTGACGCTCGGATTTATGCTGCTACCGTTGGTCCTCATCACGAGCCGCGAGGCGATGATCTCCGTCCCCGACGAGTACCGCGACGCCAGCGCGGCCCTCGGCGTCTCGAAGTGGCAGACGATTCGGAGCGTCGTGCTACCGGCCGCGCTCCCCGGCGTCGTGACCGGGGTGATCCTCGGAGTGGGACGGATCGCTGGCGAAACGGCGCCAATTCTCCTGACGATGGCGGGCGGAACCTTCGTCCCAGGGAGTCAGACGGCGGACGTGATCGGCGGTTTCGGGTTCGTCGCGTCGCCGCCGTTCGTGACGAACCCGGAACTGCTCCAAGCGACGTCGGCGCTCCCGTACCAACTGTTCGCGCTCATCACCGCCGGGGTGGGCCTCGGCGACAACGTCGCCAACCCCGACGAGTTCCGGTGGGCGACGGCGTTGGTCCTGCTCGTCGTGGTCCTGTCGTTCTACGCGGTCGGGATCGCGACGCGGTACTACTTCCGGAGGAAACTGAGCTATGAGTGAGATCGAATCCACACAGACCCAAACGCATCAGTCGACGGCGAGCCAGCCGTCGCAGACGACGAACGGTGAATCGGACGAACAGCTTCGCGAGGCGTGGACCGACCACGCGTTCGACGGCGACACGAAACTCGCCGTCGATGGACTCGACGTCCACTACGGCGACGACCACGCGTTGAAAGACGTCTCGATGGAGATACCCGAACGGAGCGTCACGGCGCTCATCGGGCCGTCGGGGTGCGGGAAGTCGACCTTTCTCCGCTGTCTCAACCGGATGAACGATCGGATACCGTCCGCTCGCGTCGACGGGTCGGTCCGGCTCGACGGCTCCGAGCTCTACCAGGAGGGCGTCGACTTGGTAGAACTGCGAAAGCGCGTCGGGATGGTGTTCCAGTCGCCGAACCCGTTCCCGAAGTCGATCCGGGACAACATCTCTTACGGGCCGCGAAAACACGGCGATATCGACACCGGATTGATCGCCCGGATGATCGGTCGGAGCGACGAGCGACAGGAGCGCCAACTGGTCGAACAGTCGCTCAGGCAGGCGGCGCTGTGGGACGAGGTCCGCGACCGGCTCGATGACAACGCGCTCGGGCTCTCGGGCGGACAGCAACAGCGGCTCTGCATCGCTCGGGCGCTCGCGACCGATCCCGAGGTGTTGCTGATGGACGAGCCGGCGTCCGCGCTGGACCCGATCGCGACCTCGAAGATCGAAGAGCTCATTCACGAACTCTCGCGCGAGTACACGGTCGTGATCGTGACCCACAACATGCAACAGGCCGAGCGGATCTCCGATCAGACCGCGGTGTTTCTCACCGGCGGCAAACTCGTCGAATACGGCGATACCGAACAGATATTCGACGACCCGCGCAGTCAGCGCGTCGACGATTACATCAGCGGCAAGTTCGGCTGACACCGCCGGGCCGGCGCGTTGGGACCGTATCGCGCGGAGCAGCCACTTTCAGCGAACGCGGACGAAACCGATGGAAACACGGAAAATACAGCGGGTGAGTCACGGCACGTTTACGGTGTCGCTACCGCGTGAATGGGCCACCGAGCAGGACCTCTCTGCGGGTGACGTCGTCAACATCCACGCCCGGCTCGACGGGACGCTCGTCGTCCAACCGACCGAGGACGACCTCGCGCGGATCGAAGTCCGAGTCGATGAGGAGACGCCGGCACAGCTTTCTCGACTCCTCAGGGCGGCGTATGCGGCTGGGGCGCTCGAAGTCGACGTGTACGCGGAGGAGCTGGCGGCCGAGCAGCGGGCCGCGATCCGATCGGCGGTTCGGTCGCTGTCGGGCGTCACTATCGCCGAAGAGTCCGATTCCCGCGTGGCAGTGCGGAACGTCCTCGACTCCGCGCAGGTTTCGATCCGACAGTCGGTCCGTCACCTCCAGTTCGTCGCCCTGTCCCGCCACCGCGAGGCGACGGAGGCGTTGTGCGATCCCGACGTCGAGACACAGCCGGCAGCGGAGGGCGGCCGCGGGACCCACTTGGCGGCGATGGTCGAGCGGTACTTCGTCCGGAGCCTCTCGCGCCTCGACGAGATCGACCGACTCGGCGAAACCCGACCGGACCTGTTCTGCTTTCGCCGACTGGCCGCGGAGTTCACGCGGATGGACGCCTGTGCGGGCCGGATCGCGACCGTTGCCTCCGCCGACGAAATCGACCGGTTCGGGCCCCGCGACGAGGGGGTGCTGGTCGAGATCGAAGCGATCGCCGGTGACATCCGAGCGGCCGTCGAGACGGCCGCCGACGCCGTCTTCGATCCCGATCCGACGGCCGTCTGGTCGGTCTTCGACGTTCGCGAGGCCGTGGATACGGCGATCGACGACCTCGAACGTCGGCTGTTCGCTTCCCCGGACGTCGATTACCGGACGGGGCGCGTGCTCGCCGCACTCCGGCGGTCGGCGGACGTCGCGGCCTCGATTGCGGGGCTCGCGCTTCGACGGGATCTCCGCCTCGGGGCCCTCGGTTCCGGAGCAGCCGGCGGCGAGGCGTCTACGGGGATCGACGGCTCTCCGCCCGCGTCTCACGCGGAAGACTGAGGACTTCGAGTCCGGAACACGAGTGCGAGATTATTAAGTCGATGACGCGGGAGGAGGGGGTATGGCGACCTCGCGGGACTGGATCGGCGCGCGCGCGTCGGTCGTGCTGACGCTGCTGGTCGGCGTGCTGTCTGTCGTCACCGGCATCGCCAACATCGGCGTCGGTAGCGGCGCCGACTTCCAACTTTTTGGCGTGCTCGTCCCCGGCGTGGTTCGGCAGATCACCGCCTTCAGCGGGACGCTGACCGGCTTCGTCCTGCTGATCTGTGCGTTCGGGCTTCAGCGCCGTCTCCGCGCGGCGTGGTACGGCACGCTCGTGCTGTTCCCGGTCACCGCCGCGCAGGGGGTGCTGCAGTCCTCACAGCTTTCGTTCCCGCTGATCGCGCTCTCCGTGCTCTCGCTCGTGATCGTCGGCGTGAACGTCCGGGCGTTCGACCGCGAGATCTCGCTGACGACGACGCAGATCGCGTCGCTGGCGGCGCTCGCCGGCGCGCAGGCGTACGGGACGGTCGGCGCGTTCGCGCTCCGCGAGGAGTTCGGCGACAGCGTCACCACGCTGTTGGACGCGTTCTACTTCTCGCTCGTCACCGGCAGCACGGTCGGATACGGCGACATCACGCCGGAATCGGCGGTCGGCAAGCTGTTCGCGCTGTCGGTGCTGCTGGTGACGGTCTCGTCGTTCGCGGTCGTGCTCGGGGTCGTGTTCACGCCGCTCATCGAAGCGCGGTTTTCAAAGGCACTCGGACGTATGACAGAAGAACAACTCGACGTACTGGAGAACCACGTCCTCGTACTCGGTTTCGGGGACCTGACGGAACCGATTCTCGAAGAACTCGCGGAGAAGGCCGACGTGCTCGTCGTCGTCGACGACGAGGAGCGCGCGCGACGTCTCTCGGATCGGGGCTACACCGTGCTCACCGACGATCCGAGCGACGAGGAGGCGCAGCGCCGCGGGAAGGTCGACCTCGCGCGGGCGGTCGTCGCCGCCACCAACAACGACGCCGAGGACGCGCTGACGATTCTCACCGCGCGACAGCTCAACCCGGACGTGACCATCGTCGCGGCGGCGACGCAGCGGGAGAACGTGAACAAGCTGAAACGCGCGGGCGCGGACACCGTCATCAGTCCGGCGACGCTGGGCGCGCACTTCCTCGCCGAATCCGCGCTGGGCAAGCGTGGCGCAGAGACGATCGAACATCGGCTGTTGGGAGACAACGGAGGCGGCGACATCGAAGCCGCCGCCGAGGCGGTCGAAGCCGTGGACGGCGATCCGGGAGACGACGACGCTGGAGGCGGCAGTGCGGTGGATGCCGACTCAGTAGACGGCGACCCCGAGGACGGCAGTTCGGTAGACCACGAGGCGGGAGCCGGGTCCGACTCGGCGGCGTTCGACTTCGGTGACGACGCGACGGGGATGCGACCGGTCGCCCCGAAAAGTGACGTAGCCCCGATACATCCCCGGTGTCGTCCCGGGTCGAGAGCGCCTCCGCTCGGACCTACGGCGTCCCGCGGTCGAACACCGCGACGTCGCAGTCGAGCCCTTCGAGCCGCTGGAACATCGGGGGCGAGACGAACCGCGAGGCGGGCGAGCGCTCGCCGCTGGACCCGAGGACGACGAGGTCGTAGTTGCCCGCGTTCTCCGCGAGGAACGCGGTCACCGAACTGCGGGCCACGCGCGTCTCGACGTTTCCGTCCACCGTCTCGACGAGGTGATCCAGGTGCGTTTCCGCGCGCCGCCGGTTGCGGTCGCCGTCGATACACGTGGTGACGCTGACGACGCCCCCGCCGTGCGTGAGTCGCGTCGCGAAATCGAGCATCGCGTGGGCGGTGTCCCCGGGGCGCGCGACGAGGACGAGGACGCGCCGCCACCGTCGGCGGTCGGCGGACGACCGGAACGCGACGGCGTCGAGTTCGCCGTCGAAGATTCCGCGGACGAACCCCGAGAGCGCGCCGTGTTCGGATTCGTATGGCGTCACGACCAGATCGCAGTTGGCGTTGCGCGCGGCGTCCAGCGTCGCCGGGACGGGATCGCCGCGGACGACGACGACCTCACAGGGGACGCCGATCCGCGTGCGGACCGTCGCGGCCGTCCGTTCGAGTCGGTCGACGCGTTCGGCGGTCTCGGGTGGAAGCCCCGCATCGATCTCCGCGGAATCGTCGGCGACGGGTTCCGAGTCGGACTCGTCGCTGTCGCCTGCTCCGTCGCTCACGACGTCACAGAGGACGACCTTCCCCGCCTCGTGGGCGGCGGCGAGCCGCGCGCCGAACAGCGCGGTGCGCTCGGCGGCCTCGCCGCGCATCGGCACGAGCACGTGATCGTCGCCGCGGACCGTCTCGTAGAGGTAGGTCGCGCGCTTCTCGTAGAACTGCTCGCGCCAGAGGTAGAACGCCCCCGCGACCAGCGAGGAGGCCACGGCGACGCTGACGACGTAGGTCGCCGGGTCGACGTCGCCCGTCACGAGCGCCAAGAGCGCCGTCGCGAACGCCGAGGGTGCCTCGACGTCGGCCGCCCACGTGACCGCGCCGGTGAGGAATATCGCCAGCGCCGCGCTCTCCGGGAGGACGGTTCCGGGCTCGACACCGCCGTACGCCCAGACGGTCGCCGTGTAGGCGGCGAGTCCGCACAGCGCCCCCACGCTCAGACTCGCCACGAACCGGACCGGGTCCGCGTGCTCGCCTTCGGGGTCCGAAAAGAGCGTGTACGTCCCGGACGCCAGCGGCGGGAACAGGAGGAACGACAGCGTCTGCACCTGATTCGAGAGGTAGGTGACGAACCCGATGAGGACCGGGACGAAGAGGACGATCGACAGGTGCAGTAAGTTGCTGGTCGTCTGGATCCACCGGCGGAACTCCCCGAGTTCGCGGCGCTCGACCCGCCGGATGCGACTCCGCAGCGCGGCGATCCGTTCGCGGGTCGTCTCGAACAGACCGAGTACCGCGTCGAGGAGCCGCCGCCGGGGCATCTACGCGAGATCGACGACCGCGTCGAGCGTCAGCGCGATCGCGCGCTCGACGTTGTTCTTGGCCTTCTCGGGCAGTTCCTCGTCGGAGTCCGCGCCCTTCTGCGTACCCTCGACCAGGTTGCCGTCGACGGTGCAGATCGCCCCCGCGGCGAGGCCCTTCCGGCGGGCCAGCGAGAAGACGGCCGCGGCCTCCATCTCGATCGCGAGCAGGTTCGCCGCCTCCCACTCCTCGACGTACGCGTCGCTCTCGTTGTAGAACGCGTCGTCCGAGACAATCGGACCGACGTGAACGTCCTCGTCGTTCTCCTCGGCGGAATCGACGAGCGCCGAGAGCACGTCGTAGTCGGGGACGGCCGGGATCACGCTGTCCTCGTGCGCTTCGAGGTGCCCTCCTCCTTCGCCGCGCCGGTCGCGACGACCATGTCGCCGATCTCGATGCCGCGCTGGAGCGCCCCCGTGGTGCCGACGCGGATCACGGTCTCGACGCCGACGCGGGAGAGTTCCTCGACGGCGATAGCGGCGGAGGGACAGCCGATCCCCGTCGAACAGATGGTGAGCGGGACGCCCTCGTAGGTGGCGTTGACGATCTTGTACTCCCGGTTCTGCGAGACGGTCTCGGCGTCCTCACACTGGGCGGCGATGCGGTCGACGCGCCCGGGGTCGCCCGGGATGAGCGCGATGTCGTGGACGTCGCCCGATTCGACGAGTAGATGCGGCTGTTTCGCCATATCGGGTGCTCACGCGACGCGGTGAAAAGCGACGCGGTCAGCCGTCGGAGACCACCGTACCCGAGGCGTCCCTCACACGGCGCTCGTGAACACCGGGACGGTGACGCCGAGGACGACGCCGAAGACGACCGCCGAGCGCAGCCACTTCCCGCGGACGGCCGTCGCGCGCTCCTCGTAGATCCCCCGGCCCGCGCGCGGGAGTACGACGTGCGCGAAGAACGCGTAGACGAACGCCGAGACGGCGACCGTCGCGACGAGGTGCCCCAGCGTGAGGACGCCCCCGATCGGGTGGAGGTCCGGCGTGACCGCCGCGAAGAGGAGATAGCTGATCGCGTACAGCACGCCGGCGACCGCGCCGGTGACGTGGTGGACGACGAGCGCCTCGCCGAAGGAGGTCTCCGTCGGCGGCTTTCGGCGGAGGAGTCCGGCCGCGACGTAGGCGGGAGTGAACCCGTCTTCCTGTCGCGACATCGGGACGTTCATCACGAGCGCGCCGAGGAGGCCACAGCCGGCGCAGGTGAGGACGAAGCGCGCGAGTTCACGCCCCCCCCGCGTCCGTCGCGCCGATCGCCGCCGTCGACAGCGTCCACTGGCCGAGATCGGCGAGCGAAGCGGCGAGAGATGTGAGTGCAACTGAGGCCACGAACACCCGCACCTCTTGCCGAACCGGTAAAAACGCACCTGATTCGAGGGAGTGTAGTCAACGGGTAGACACGATCTCTCGCTCTCACTCACCGAGGAACGCGCGGATGCGCTCCCACGCGAGCGACGTCCGCGCCCCGGGTGCCTTCGAGGCGAGCGCCCCGCAGGCGTTCGCCACTTCGAGCGCGCGGCGGTCGTCCGCGCCGCCGACGCGCGCGGCGATGAACCCCGCCGCGAAGGCGTCGCCCGCGCCGGTCGTGTCGACGACGTCGATCGGATACCCCGGGTGGGCCGTTCGGCGCTCGCCGTCGCGGACCTCCGCCCCGTCCGGCCCGTGTTTGAGGACGAGCGTCTGCTCACGCAGGTCGAAGGCGTCGAGCGCGAGAGCGGCCTCCCGGTCGTTCAAGAAGAGGTAATCGACCGACGTCAACGCCGGGCCGTAGCCGCGCTCGCCGATCCGCCGGCCGGGATCGAAACTCACGGGGACGTCGTGTTCGCGTGCCCGTTCGGCCAACCGGGCCGCCGTCTCGGGGCGCTGACTCGTCAGGTGGAGGTGGTCGGCGGCAGCGAGCGTCGCCGCCGAGAGGTCAGACGCCTCGAACTCCTCGTTGGCACCGGGACAGCCCAACACCATCACCTCTCCCGACGGCTCCACGACGATGTACTTCGTCGTGGTCTCCGCGCCGGGGACAGTGACCACCTTGTCGACGTCGACGCCGTCGCCGACGAGTTCGTCGAGCGCCCGCCGTCCGCGGTCGTCGTCGCCGACGCTGCCCACGAGCGTCGCCTCGACGTCGAGGTCCGAGAGGCCGGTCGCGACGTTCGCGGCGCTGCCGCCACCGCCGCAGCGGCGCTCGTCGACGTTCACCTCGCCGTCGGGATCCGGGAGGGCGGCGACGCGCAGGGTGACGTCCCAGTTCAGGTGGCCGGCGCAGATGACGTTCGACATACGGCGAACCGACGCGTGGGCGCGACAAAAACGCTCGGTCGGGCTCGCCGCACGCGGGTACGGATCGCCGATCCCGACCGCCGAATCCCCGACACGCGCCTCACGCGGGCGCGCTGATCGTGAACAAGAGCGCGTTGTGGGTCGCCGGACCGAGGCCGACGGCCGCGACGAAGCCGAGAAGCAGCCGCGACTCCGCCGGGTCGGACTCGACGAGGTCCGCGAAGAGCCACACCACGACCGACGCGACCGCGATCTTCACGAGCACGAACAGCCAGCCCGCGCCGAGCACCGGTTCGGTCGGCAACCCCGCCGCGAACTCGATGATGAGCCGCGAGAGCGGCGTCCGCTCGCCGAAGCCGAGCAGGTCGATCCCGACCGCGGTCGTGACGCCGTCGAGGACGTGCGCGAACACCGCGAACGCGCCGAGGAGCCCCGTCTTGCGCACCTCCGGAAGCGCGCGCGTGAGGCCGGCCCAGATCGCCCCCGCGAGCGCCACCGCCGCGAGGACGCCGGCGGCGGGGACCGCCGGTGACAGCGTCCCCCGCGACGCGCCGACGAGGAGGACGGCCACGACGGCCGCCACGGCGAGGAGACCGCCGACGAGGCCGAGCGTAGGGGCGACGCGGTCTGGATCGGAGAGCGCGTCCGCCGCCGTCCAGATTGCGACGGCGAGAACCGCGACGGAGACGTAGACGGCTGGCGTCCCCGCGAGCGGTCGGGCGAGCGCGGGGAGCGCGTCCTCGATGTAGAGGACGTGCAGCGCGGATCCGAGCACCATCCACGGCGCGAACGCGAGCACCACGGGCGTCGTGACCGCCGGGGCGCGGCGGTACGCCTCGCGGCCGACGACCGCAGCAGCGACGAGGAGCGCCGCGAGGTACGGCAGCGGCGGCAGCGCGAACCTTCGGGGAGAATCGCCATACTCCCGCAACCGGATCCGGAATACAAAACACCTCCCTTCTCGTCGCGGTGAGTTACCCCCGAGGCCACCGGAGCGCGGCGGGTCCTGGTTGGTTCTCGAGAGCCCGGCTGTACTGAACGCTTCGCGTCGCCGCGGAGCCCATTGCCGTCCACCCAGTCCGCTTTCGACGCCCCGGACCGATCCCGTCGCTTTTTCTCGTTCGGAGCCGAGACCGGGCGTATGGACAGAGCCGAGTTCGCCGCCCGCATCGACCACACGGTGCTGGGGCCGACGACGACGCCCGGAGACGTCGAACGCGTCCTCGACGAGGCCGAACGCCACGGAATGAACGCCTGCATCCCGCCGTGCTACGTCGACGAGGCCGCCGACTACGCGCCCGACGTCACGCTCGCGACGGTCGTCGGCTTCCCGCACGGACAGCACTCGACGGCTGCCAAGCACGAGGAGGCGGTCGACGCCTGGCAGAACGGGGCCGACGAACTAGATATGGTGATCAACGTCGGCCGGCTGAAAGCCGGCGAGGACGAGCGGGTCGAAACCGACATCGCGGAGGTCGTCGCCGCCGTTCCGGTTCCGGTGAAGGTCATCATCGAGACGGCGCTGCTCGATCAGTCGGAGAAACGCCGCGCCTGCGAGGCCGCCGTCGACGCCGGAGCCGACTTCGTCAAGACGTCTACTGGATTCGCCGACGGCGGCGCGACCGTCGAAGACGTCGAACTGATGGCGGAGTACCTCCCGGTAAAAGCCAGCGGCGGCGTCGGTTCCTACGCGGAGGCGATGGCGATGTTCGACGCCGGAGCCGAACGGATCGGCGCGTCCGCGGGCGTCGAACTCGTCGAGGGATTCCCCGCAGACGGCGGCGCGTAGATCGGTAGCGCGCCGCCGCGGTGGGTTCGATCCGCCCTACTCTTCGCGCATCTCGCCGAGCCGGTCGACGAGCGCGTCGGTCTCGACATCGGAGTGGACGCTGACGTCGCCGTCGTGGTCGTGTTCGTGGACGTTGACGGCCTCGCCGTCGTCTTCGTCCGTCGTCTGTTCCTGCTGTTCGGACTCGTCGTAGCTCCCGAAGCCCATACGAGGAGATTCGCTCGGCTACGGAAGAACCACACGAAGTCGGGGCCGAACGGCCCCCGGTGACACACCTCGTCGACTGCGGGAGCGCTGCCGCTTCGGGGTCAGTAGTCTTTTGAGACGCTGGCGAGAACCCCGGGGTACTATGACAGTCGGAGGGGCCGGTCCGAGGTCTCTGGCCGCGGGGTCCGCGCGGAGACGACGAGCCCCCCGCGTCGTCGAGGGAACTGTCTGCGGCACGTCGGCGACGGCCTTCCGACAGGGGCGAGCGATCGTAGACGAATCGACGTTCGGCGGGCGGCACAGACGGGACGGGGTCCAATAGATGGTCAGTGAGTCGACGCGGCGGATCCTCGCCGGCGGCGGGGTCTCGGTCCTCGGGACGGTCGTCACCGTCGTCACCCTCTTCGACGTCTACGAGGACCTCGCGGTACAGGGCGTCCCGGTGACGCTCACCCTCTTCGAGAACGCCCTTCCACTGGTGCTCAACCTCTCACTCGTCGCCGCGGGCCTGCTCGTCGTCGCCGACGAGTCCCTTCGAGCCGAGTTCGTGACCCGCACGACGAAGTGGACGATCCTCGGGGGGTTCTCGCTGCTCTCGATGATCGGGTGGGTGTACTACTTTCAGGCCCGGCAGGGACAGATCAAACCGGCCATCCTGTTCAGCCACGTCGTCTCGATGGGCGCGGTCGCGGGGCTCGCCGTGGGCGTCTACGACGGGCAACGCCGCGAACGAGAGGCGCAACTGGCCGGCGAGCGCGACAAGATCCTCGCGCTATTCGAGAACAGCTCAGACTGTATCGCGGAGGTCGAGTTCGTGGAGGGCCGGCCGATCGTCCGCGAGGTCAACCCCGCGTTTCTGGAGGTCTTCGGGTTCGAGCGATCGGAGATCGTCGGCAGTTCGCTGGACGAGACGATCATCCCCGACTCGGAGAGAGACGGCGCCTCCGACCTCACCGACCGCGCGAACCGCGGCGAGCAGTTCGAGATCGAGGAGGTGATCCGACGGACCGCCGACGGGGATCTCCGCGTCGCCAAACTGCAGGTCGTGCCGTTCTCGGCCTCGGAGTCGACGGGGGACATCTACGCGGTGTATACGGACATCACCGCCGAGCACCGATACGAACAGCGGATCACGGCGCTGCACGAGTCCACGCGGAACCTCGTGACCATCGGGTCCGTCGAGGGGATCGCCGAAGCGACGGTCACGGCCGTCGAGGAAGTGCTTGACCTCCACTACACCAGCGTCCACCTGTACGACTCCGGAACCGATCGGCTGTCTCCGGCGGCCTACACCGACGACGTCGAGGAGCTTCTCGGGACCCCGCCCGCGTTCGGACCGGGCGAGGCGATCGCGTGGGACGTGTTCCGGGCGGAGACGGCCCGCTACGTCGAAGACGTCCGGGCCGACCCCGACGCCTACAACGACGACTCGCCGCTCGGGAGCGAACTCGTCGTTCCGCTGCAGGGGTTCGGCGTCCTCCTGATCGGCGCGGAGGAACCGAACGCGTTCGACGAGACGGACTTCTCGCTCGCGAAGATCCTCGCGGCGAACGTCGAGGTCGCGATGGAGCGCGCCGAGCGGGAGGCGGAGCTCGAACGCCAGAACGAGCAGTTGGAGACGTTCACCAGCATCGTCTCCCACGATCTCCGGAACCCGCTCAGCGTCGCGAGCGGTTATCTCGAACTCGCCCGCGAGGGCGACGAGGCCGCGTTCGACCGGGTCGAGACCGCTCTCGAACGGATGGACGAACTGATCGCGAACCTGCTGACGCTCGCCCGCCAGGGCGAGGCGATCGACGAGGTGGTACCGGTGACCGTGGGCTCGATCGCAGAGCGCGCGTGGAACAACACGGAGACCGCCGACGCGACGCTCGCCGTCGAGGCCGACGGCGAACTCGAAGCCGATCCCGCGCGACTCCAGCAACTCCTCGAAAACCTGTTTACGAACGCCGTCGAGCACGCCGGAGACGACGTCACCGTCCGCGTCTCGGCGACCGACGCCGGGTTCGTCGTCGAGGACGACGGCCCCGGGATCTCCGAATCGGAGCGCGACGACGTGCTCGCGCAGGGGTACACGACGCGGGAGGGCGGCACGGGATTCGGGCTGGCGATCGTCGACAAGATCGCGAGCGGTCACGGGTGGTCGATCCGGATCGAAGAGGGCGACGACGGCGGCGCGAAGTTCGTCTTCGAGGCGCAGTAGCCCCGGAGCGCTCCCCGGAGTTGTGAGGGGGGACGATCGCGTCGTCGTCGAAATCGCCAATTCCGTCGAAAATCGACTTCGTCGATCGTCTAAACGCCGATCGAAAAAATATGGAGTTATCCCTGTGGAGTGCACTCGACGAGATATAGCCTCAAAATCGACTATGTCTGGCAAATACGATCTCGTTATCGTCGGCGGCGGCATCAGCGGGGCATCGCTCCTGTACACGACGGCGAAGTTCACCGACATCGACTCGATCGCGTTGATCGAGAAGGAGCCGGAGATCGCCGCGATCAACTCCCATCACACGAACAACTCACAGACGCTTCACTTCGGGGACATCGAGACCAACTACACCCTCGAGAAGGCCGAGGGCGTCAAGACGGGGGCCGAACTGCTCGCGGGCTACCTGGAGAACCACGACCCGGACCGCGAGATGCACGCGAAGCGCAGCAAGATGGTCCTGGGCGTCGGCGACGAGGAGGTCCAGAAGCTCGAAGACCGGTACCACGAGGAGGGCTTCGGCGACCTGTTCCCGAAACTCCGCCCGATCGGTCGCGAGGAGATCGAAGAGATCGAGCCGAAGGTCGTCGAGGGACGGGACCGCGACGTCGAGATGCTCGCACTGCAGACGCCGGACGGCTACGTCGTCGACTACGGCGAGACCGCCAAGTCGATGGTCGAGGTCGCCCGCGAGGAGGCCACCGTCGACGTCTTCACCGACACGAAGGTCGAGGACGTCACGGAGACCACCGAGGGCTACACGCTCACGACGGGACGGGGCCCCTTCGACTGCGAGGTCGCCGTCGTCGCCGCCGGGTCGCACAGCCTCCAGATCGCGAAGGAACTCGGCTACGGCGAGGACATGGTGTTGCTGCCGGTCGCGGGGAGTTTCTTCCTCGCCGACGACCTCCTGAACGGGAAGGTCTACACGCTGCAGATGAAGAAACTGCCCTTCGCGGCGGTCCACGGCGACGCCGACGTCCACGACGACAGCATCACCCGCTTCGGTCCGACGGCGAAACTCGTCCCCACGCTCGAACGCGGCCGGTTCTCGACGGTCGAGGACTTCCTCGACGTCTTCGGGCTCAACGCCGCCTCCTTCCTCAGCTACGCGAACATCCTCGCGGACCGGATCCTGCTGCCGTACGTTCTCACGAACCTCCTCTACGACGTCCCCGAACTCGGTCGGCGGGCGTTCCTCCCGGAGGTCCAGAAGGTCGTCCCGAGCGTCGAACTCGACGACATCGAACGCGCAAAGGGCTACGGCGGCGTCCGCCCGCAGATCGTCGACACCAGTCGCAAGTCCCTCGACATGGGCGAGGCGAAGATCGTCGGCGACGACATCATCTTCAACATCACGCCCTCGCCGGGCGCCTCGACGAGCCTGAAGAACGCGATGCGCGACACGAAGACGATCCTCGACTTCTTCGACGAGGACTACGAGTTCGACGAGGACGCGTTCCGCGCCGACACGATCGACAACTTCCCGCGCGGGGAGTGAACCGCGGGCCGCGAGGTGCGGTGAAGTTCTCTCAGGTCACCAAGTGTGGTGAAGTTCCGGTTCTGTCGAATTCGCTGTTCGTTTCGGAGAGCCGTCGGCGTTTGCCGTCGGGAACCGATGGGACACCGGATGTAAACTCGAATTCTACAGTAACCGGATATTCGTTTTGTGCTTCGCGGTATTTTGAAACGGAATACAGAAGCCTTATCCGTGTACTCGGCATTCGTCTATTTGCAATGGCAAACGGTACGGTTGATTTCTTCAACGACACGGGCGGCTACGGTTTCATCGAGACAGAGGACGCAGACGAGGACGTGTTCTTCCACATGGAAGACGTCGGCGGCGAGGACCTCACCGAGGGAACGGAGATCGAATTCGAGATTGAACAGGCCCCCAAGGGCCCCCGCGCGACGAACGTCGTCCGCGTCTAAGTCGGTTCTACCCGTCGCCGTCAGGCGACGACTGATCCGCGATTTTCCATCGAACTACGTCCGGTAGCGACGTCGCCGTCCGATACGGACTGCTACTGCTCGCCGTACAGTCTCCCAGTGCCCACTCTCCGGTGTCGGAGGGCGCTCTGCCCGAACTGTCAGCAAGCAGTTGTGACAACCGATAGAATATTTATCGTCCGTTCGCTCGACTGACACTGTGAGCGTCTCTATCAGAACGACGATTCGGGGTATGGCGAACCGAGCGAACCCGGTGTTCGGCGCGGGGGCGGTACTGGTTCCGGTCGCACTCTTCGTTGCGGCCGTGTTCTTCGGCACGGTCCAGCAGTTGACGTACGTCCACGTGATGGCCGGTGTGCTCTGGACGGGCATCGACCTCTTCATGGCGATGGTGCTCGGACCCGTTCTCGGCGGCCTCGAGGTCGAAGACCGCGCGGAAGTGTTCCAGCGGTTCACGCCGAAGATGACGTTTCTGATGCCGACGCTGGCGTTCACGACGATCTTCGGGGGGATGGTTCTGGCCGCGAAGATGGGACTCCTCCCGGGTCTCGCCGCGTGGGGCGGGCTGTTCTCGGTCGTCGCGATGGGGCCGGCGCTCCTCGCCGTCGGGTATCAGTTCGACTCCTTCACCGACTGGCGCTGGCTCGCGCTGTTCGTCGTCATCGTCGGCGGCGGGGCCGCATCGCTCGTCGCGAACCTCGGAGCGCTCGCGATGCCGAGCGCGGCGATCCTCCTCGCGCTCGGCATCGTCAGCGTGCTCACGATCCTCGGGTTCGGCGTGTTGCTGCCGGGCGAGGCGCGGATGTATCTGGAGATGACCTCGGAGAACCCCGACGCCGACCTCATCGGTTCGATCGGGATGCGGAACGCGAAACTCAGCGGGGTTCAGGCGTCCTCCAACTCAGCATCGTCGCCGTGATGGTGTACATCCGCTGGGGCGGCTTCGGGTTCTGAGGTGGGTCGGAGTCCGGTTACGACGACCGGAGTTCGATACCTGGTTTAGAGGTCTTCACTCGTACGCGAACCCCCCGGGACCACAAGGCACTTAGGTACGACTTAACAGGGGCACACAGAGCCAATGCCACCGACAGTAGCCGTCGCGCACTATCCCGAAGGTGCGGGACACGCGACGCGAATGCTCGCTATCGCCGAGGCCATCGAAGCCGAGGGCGCATCGGTACGGATCGCAGGCGGCGGGGCGGGGACGGAGTTCGTCGCGCTCAACGGCTACGACGAGTTCGAGCCGACCAACGTCGATTTCATCGACGCCTACCAAGGTGGATCGCTGTGGCAGACGGTGAAACGGAGCCTTCCGGCCAGCCTGAGTCGGATTGCGGACTATCAGGCGTGGCTTTCGGCGACCGAACCGGACGCCTTGGTCACGGACGATATGTTCGCTGCGATGGCCGCGAATCGGTGCGGCGTCCCACTGTACGTGCTGAAGCACGATATGCCCGGGTTGTACGACGATTTCGCAGAACGAACCGGGGCGCGGTTCCACACGCTGTTCCAGTTGGCGACGGCACGGGAGTTCTTCTACCCGGTGGTCTGGCCCGAATCGTCGGTCGATCCGATGCGGGCGACGCGCATTCCGCCTGTCGCGTTGGACGGTAACCCACCGGTCAAAGACGACGCGGACGTAGTGGTCGTGCCGAGCCACTACTCCTCGCTGTCGCGCATGTCCGAGCACCTCCGACGGCAGGGTTACGAGGTGCTCAACGTCGCCGACGACGACTGGGACCCGGTCCAGTCACTCCTCCCGTACATCCGCGGTGCCGAGGTCGTCGTCTGTTCGGGGTACTCGACGATTATGGACGCCGCCGTCGCCGGGACGCCGTGCGTCGTCCACCCGGCGACGGACGAGCAGGAAGCCGTCGCCGACTGCTTGCAGCGCCTCGACGTGGACGGCTTCACGGTCGCACCTGATCCGATCGACGTCTTGGACGCTGTCGACGACCCGCCATCCGAACCGATGTTCTCGAACGGGGCCGCGTTCATCGCACGGCGCGTACTAGTCGACCTCGAAGATCCGGACCCGTACGCGACGCCCGACGCCGACGACTCGTCCGCGGTCGTCCCCGACATCGCTGGAGGATCGAAGTTGCGGTCTGTCGCGACCGTTCCGGCGGTCGCCGCCGCGGGTGTCATCGCCACGACGAGCGTCGTAGCGCCCTCACGGCTCGGCCGGAGGGTCGGTTCAGTCGCGGCGCAAGTCTCTGAAACGGGTCGGCGAGCGGGGAGCCGAATCAAGCGAGCGGGCGGACGCGCCGCTCGGGCCATCGGCGACGGCATCCGGGCCGCCGCCGACGGCTGCAGGGGACTCGCCCGTCAGTGTCGGGCGACGCTTTCCGGCCGGGTCAGCCGATCGTAATAGACTGGTAAAATCCGGTATTCAGGCATATCAGGCCATCTACCGTGTTTTCCGGGCGGATCTCGTGGCTTCACTCTGGCCGATCGACGGACCTCGAACGTCAGCCAGACGTCGACTCCGCCGATTCGTTCGTGTCGTTCGCACGGACGCGCACGTAGCGCTGTCCGACCGCGCTGTCGAGCAGGCTGTCGACAGGCGCGCGGTCGTCTCGCAGGACGGGGACGTCGTCGGTGGGTTCGTCCGTCCGATAGGAGTCGAGATCCGCCGAGAGGTCGATACCGACGTCCCGGCGGTCAGCGCGGGCCTGCAACTCCGTCTGCGTGAGGCGGTCGCCGCGTTTCGTCGCCACGATCTCGATGTTCTGGACGACCGGACCGCCGGCGGTCGGGAAGCTGTACACCCGGGGGAACACCTCCCGCATCGTCTTGTACTCCGCGCGGTAGAACTCCGAGGCGGGACCGGTCGGCGCGGAGATGAGGTTCGCGAGGAGGACGCCGTCGTCGTCGAGGCGGTCGGAGGCGAGCCGCATAAACTCGACCGTCGTCAACTGGAACGGAACCGTGTCCTTCCGATAGGCGTCGAGGACGATCACGTCGTAGGTGTGGTTCGTCTCTTCGAGGTACTGGCGGCCGCCGCCGACGTGGACGTTCATCCGCGGGGAGTCGGGGATCCCGAAGTGCTCGTCCGCGGCGTCGACGACGGCGGGATCGATCTCGACGACGTCGACGGTGACGTTCGGATACTCGTCGTGGAAGATCCGCGGGCCGGTGAACCCGCCGCCGCCGACGAACAACACCCGGTCGATCTCGTCGACCTCCTCCTCGGTGAACAACAGCGAGGCGTGGAAGTAGCGGGTGTACTCGAAGACGTGGCGGTTCGGATCCTCCAGATCCATCGCGCTGTGCGGTTGCCCGTCGAGGTAGAGCGTGCGGGTGTCCCCGCGGTCGACGACGCGGAGTTCCTGATAGGCGGTCTGCTCGGCGCGGACCACCTCGCCGCCGACACCCGGCCCGACGCCGCCGACGGCCGCCGCGGCGACGAGCGCGAGGGCGACGACGCCGACTCGGAGACCCGAGTCGCCGCGGAGGTCGGGAGCGGCGACCGCGGCGGCCGCGACGACCGCCGAGAGTCCGAGTACGAGTCCGATCTGCGGCACCGACAGGGTCGGAACGAGGACGTACGTCGTCGCGAACGCGCCGACGATGCTCCCGACCGTCCCGAGCGCGTAGACGTGACCCGCGGTCGCGCCGACGTCGCCGCCGGCGAGTTCCGCGGCGTAGGGGCTCACGTAGCCCAAGAGGTAGGTCGGCGGGCCGAAGAGCAGCGTGATCGCCGGCAGCGACGCGAACTGGCTCGGCAGCGGGAGGAGCCCCGTCGACTGGACGACCATATCGCCGAACAGCACGACGCCCGCGACGTACAGCGCGGTCGCGAGGAAGACGCCGACCAGCCTCGCGTGCGAGGCGTTCGCGGCGGCGCGCTTGCCCCCGCGGTGGTACCCGAGACTCAGCGCCGCGAGGAAGACGCCGATGATGCCGCCCCACGTGTAGATGCTGTTGCCGAACTCCGGGGCGAGGATCCGCCCGGCGAGGATCTCGAGTCCCATACTCGTGACCCCGGAGACGAACACGGCCGTCTCGGGTCGGGTGGGCAGTCGCTCCGGGAGAAACCGCGAGTCCATTCAGTGGGGACACGGCCCCCGTCGACTTGAACGCCGCGGCCGCTCGACCGCACGCCCGCCGCCGATCTGGGGATGGCTCTCGCCGTGAGTCCGTCGGCACAAGAGTCACGACTCCCGAGCACGATGTCCCCGTATGCAACGAACGGACGAGCGTCGGGATCGACACCGCGCCGACACTGACGGATTCCGCGACGACTCCGAGGTCGATACGGGACCGAGAGCGTCGGCCCGTGACCGCGACTCCGGCGACGGCGGATTGCTCCGACGCCTGCGCCCGTCGTTCCCGTCGGCGTTGCGACCGTCGTTTTCGGTCCGGTCGTTCCTCGTCGTCCTCGCGCTGTCGGTGGTGGGCGTCGTCGCCGGCGGGGCGATTCCGCTCGTCGGAGCCCTCGGGCAGTTCCTCGGCCTGTTCGCGGCGGCGTTCGCGATCGGCGCCGTCGGCTCGCGCTCCCGGTATCTCGAAGTCGGGCTGGCCGGCGCGGTCGCCGCCGGACTGGCGTTCGTGCTCGGCACGCTCACCAGCGTCTTCACCCCGCTCGCGGTCGGCGTCCTCGCCGACTACGGGGTGGCGATCGCGGGCGTCGGCACCGGGACGGGACTGCTCGCGGCGCTCCTCGGCCACTACTTCGGGCGCGACCTCCGCGACGGGCTCACCCGCGAGGTGTGAGCGGCCGCGGACCGTCGACGCCTCGCGGTGGCTGGGAGAGCCCTCTCAGCGGATCCGCCAGCCGGTGCCGTCGTTCTCGACGAGGCCCCGTTCGTCGAGGTGCTCTAACGCGGTCTCGACCCGGTCGAGGCTCGCGTTGAGGTCGCGGGCGACGTCGCGGGCGCTCTTGGGGCCGCGAACGAGCGTCGAGAGGAGTTCGGCGTAGAAGCGGCTATCGGCCTCCGAGCCGAGTCGCTCGGAGAGGTCGTCGAGGACGTCGGTGACGCGGCCGTGGACCCACCGCTGCGCCAGGGAGAGTTCGCTCTCGACGTCTTCGAGGTAGGCGTACTGCTCGGCGAGTTCGGCGACCTCGCCCGCCTCGGCCCCGCCGTTTGCCGCGGCCGTCGCGTCGCTCGGACGACGCCCCGGTCCGTGGGGAGTCTCGACGTCCGGATCCGCTCGCTCGGTATCGCCGGTCGACCCGTCTCGTTCCTCGTCCTCGTCGGGTCGCTCGCGGCGCTCGTGGTCGACGTTCTCGTCTGGAGACGCCGGAATGTCCAGCGAGATGTGCTGGCACCGACCGCGCATATCCAGGCTTCGGCTGGCCGGGTAGGCGCTCTTCGCGCCGAAGCGGTACGGCGAGACGCTCACCTCCAATCGGAGGTTCCGCGCGATGTGGAAGTACTTCCGGCGCTGATCGTCCGTCCGGCTCTCGACGAGCCCCGCCTCTTCGAGCCGCCGGAGGTGGTCGATGACGGCCTTCGGACTGACCCCGAGGTACTCGCTGATCTCGGTGACGTAGCACGGTTTGTGCGAGAGAAGCCGGAGGATACGCCGCCGGTTCTCGTTCCCGAGGAGATCCAGCAGTACCGCAGCGTCCATAACGAGAGGTAAATCGCCGGGACGTAAGACGCTGACGCATTTACTGGCGGTCCTCACCCACCCCAGTAGGAGTGCGAACCTACCCCAATGCAGCCTTCGATGGCGAACAGTCGGCACGGGCTGCGGTCGGAGTGCAGCCGCCGCTTCGATCCCGCGTCGGCGTGCCGAACTACCGCGAGCGACGCGGGGGCGGACGTCACGTCACGGGGACGCTGGCCCCGTCTTCGTATATAAACGCTCGCCGGTGTCGCTCCGGGTGTCGATCGCCGTTCAGTCCGACTCGTGGCGATCGAACGCCCACGCGGCGTAGC
>NZ_BBJO01000034.1 GCF_000739575.1 Halobellus rufus
GCGACGACCGTCGCGCCGGCCTCCCGGAGCGCCGCTTCGGCCGCACCCATCAACGCGGTCCCGACGCCCTCGTTTCGGTACTCCGGGTCGACGTAGACGTTGCGGACGACGCCGCGGGTCTCCTCTTGCTCGTAGGCCCCGCGTTCCACGTCGAAGCTCACGAACCCGACGGTCTCGTCCGCGAGGCGGGCGACGCGGACCCCGCCGCCCACCGCCTGGCGGGCGAGCGTGTCGCGGACGACCGCCCGGTTCGCTTCCGGCAGAATGTGAGAGTCGTGCGCCCGTTGATCCGTCGCGAGGTCGACCCACAGGTCGACGAGCGCGTCGACTTCGGCGGGGTCCGGGCAGTCGATCGATACGGCGGGTTCCTTCGGCCCCCCGACGGCCGATTCGCCGGCGTCGGAACGCTCCATACGCTCGATTCGGCCGACGGACGGATATATCCGTCTGCTTGCGAGCCACGCCCGGACCGCGATCGGGCGTCGCCGCCGCTCCCGAGCGACGCGCCTTTGTCCGGGCGATCCTCATACTCCCCCGATGGAACCGATACGGACCGATCCTGAGCTGGGGTCGCTGGTGGACGAGCACGGAGAACTACCGATCGGAACCGCCGAAGACGAGTTCGAGCGGTTCGTCGTCGCGATCGTGAACCAGCAGCTCTCGGTCGAATCGGCGGCGGCGATCCGAGAGCGCCTGTTCGACCGTATCGAGGTGACGCCGGCGGGCGTACGCGAGGCCGACGAGTCCACGCTCCGGGACGTCGGACTCTCCGGGCAGAAGATCGAGTACGTTCGGAACGTCGCCGACGCGTTCGAAGATGGTGATCTCACACGCGAGGGGCTCGACGGCGTCGCCGACGAGACGGTGATCGATCGGTTGACCGACATCCGCGGCGTCGGGGTCTGGACGGGGAAGATGTACCTGATCTCCGTCTTGGGCCGACCGGACGTGTTCCCCGTGGAGGACCTCGGGATCCGTAAGGGAATGGCCGAACTGTACGGCTTCGAGGAGGACGACCGCGAGGGGATGGTCGACCACGCCGAGCGGTGGCGACCGTACCGGAGCTACGCGAGTCGGTATCTGTGGCGCGTCGTCGACTGACGCTCGTGGTCCGGTCGGCGCGGATGAAACTCTACTTGAGTTTATTTTTCGAGCGAAGGAAACGTTGAAACACCGAGCCGTCGAGAAACTGAGTATGGAGATCGACGACGTCAACGCGATCGCGGTTCTCGGTGCGGGGAGTATGGGTCACGGCATCGCGGAGGTGGCCGCCCTCGCCGGGTTCGAGGTTCGCCTCCGCGACATCGAACCGGAGTTCGTGCAGAACGGGTACGAGCAGATCGAGTGGTCGCTCGACAAGCTCGTCGAACAGGGCCAGATCTCGGAGTCGGACGCCGAGACGACGCTGGAGCGGCTCTCGACGCACGTGGATCTCACAGAGGCCGTCGAAGACGTCGACGTCGTCATCGAGGCCGTCCCCGAGAAGATGGAGATCAAAAAGGACGTGTACGGGGACCTCGCCGCGGCCGCGCCCGACGAGACCGTTTTCGCGACGAACACTTCCAGTCTCTCGATCACCGAACTAGCGGACGAAACGGATCGACCCGAGCGGTTCTGCGGGATGCACTTTTTCAACCCGCCGATCCGGATGGAGCTCGTCGAGGTCATCTCGGGGTCGCAAACGAGCGAGGAGACGCTCGACCTCGTGACGGATCTCGCGGAAGCGATGGGCAAGACGCCCGTTCGCGTCCACAAGGACAGTCCGGGCTTCATCGTCAACCGCGTGCTCACGCCGCTGATGAACGAGGCGGCGTGGCTCGTCGAGAGCGGCGACGCGACGATCGCCGAGGTCGACTCGACGACCAAGTACGGGCTCGGGCTCCCGATGGGGAGCTTCGAGCTGGCCGACCACGTCGGCATCGACGTCGGCTACCACGTTCTCGAATATATGCACGAGATCCTCGGCGACGCTTACCGACCCTGCCCGCTGCTCGAATCGAAGGTGGAAGCGGGCGATCTCGGCAAGAAGACCGGGGCCGGATTCTACGACTACGAGTCGGGCGACGGCGCGCAGGTTCCCTCCGACGAGGTCCGCGACGACGTCGCCGACCGGCTCCTCGCCGTCCTCGCCAACGAGGTCGCCGGTCTAATCGAGGCGGACGTCGCCGGCCCCGAGGCCATCGACACGGCGGTCGAACTCGGGGCGCGGTGGGCCGACGGCCCCGCGCGGATGCTCGACGAGCGTGACCTCTCCGAACTCCTCGACGTACTCGACGAGCGGTACGAGGAGACCGGGGAGGAGCGCTACGAGGCCGTCTCGTACCTCCGCGAACTGGTCGAGTCCGGGAACAGCTTTTACGCGTCCGAGGAAGTGACGGACGCCACCGGCGACGACGGCTACGACTACGACGCGATCACCGTCGAGGTACGCGAACGCGTCGGCCACGTCGTCTTGGATCGACCGCACCGGATGAACACGATCACCGAGACGATCCTCGAAGAACTGCCCGACGCGATCGAGCGCTTCGAGGCCGACGAGGACGTCCGGGCGGTGCTGATCACCGGCACCGGCGAGCGCGCGTTCTCCGCCGGGGCCGACATCCAAGCGATGGCCGGCGGCGCGGGCGACGTCAACCGCGCGGCCGACATCTCGCGGCTCGGACAGGAGGCCTACGAGCGGCTTGAATCCTCCGAGCTCCCGGTCGTCGCGGGCGTTGACGGCTACTGCCTCGGCGGCGGGATGGAACTCGCGATGGCGGCGGACCTCCGCATCGCCTCCGAGCGCTCGGAGTTCGGCCAGCCCGAGCACGACCTCGGGCTCATCCCCGGCTGGGGCGGTACGGCCCGACTGCAGCGCATCGTCGGGATGGGCCGCGCCAAGGAGATCATCTTCACCGCCGACCGCTACGACGCGGAGACGATGGCCGACTACGGCTTCGTCAACGAGGTCGTTCCGAACGAGGAGTTCGACGAGCGGGCCTTCGAGTTCGCGCGGGACCTCGCCGCCGGCCCGCCGATCGCCCACCGGTACACGAAGCGCGCGATGCACCGAAGTTGGGACGACTTCGACGCCGGCTTGGACGTCGAGGCGCAGTCCTTCGGTCTGCTCTTCGACACCGAGGACCTGATGGCCGGGATGACGGCGTACATGGGTGACTCAGAGCCCGAGTTCGAGGGGAAGTGAGTCGGTTCGGCCGTCCGTAGAGCGCCGCGCCGAGACGTACGCGAAACAGTGCCGCACCGCTTCTGTAACGGAATCTTTAAACGAATATACCCGCCACGTAGGGATGCAGGCTCGGTTGGTGTAGTCCGGCCAATCATCTTGGCCTTTCGAGCCGAGGACCAGGGTTCAAATCCCTGACCGAGCATTCTGCGAAACCAAGACCTTCGAGAGACCTCTACGTCTCTCGGTTCTATGAGACCGAATGCGAGCAAGTGGATGTGAGCCAGCGAGCAACGCGTGGCGAGCGCGGTTCATATCCCCACGAAGTCGCCATCTCCGAGGCGACGTTCCGGACAGTGAATCACAACAAGTTCACCTGTTGCGTTCGAAGCCCAAGTATGATTACGACGCACGATCCCGTCGGGGTGAGCGTGAGCGTATGAACCGACGTCGTGCGGATATCGTCGTCGTGGGGATCGTGAGCGCCGTCGTCCTAGGCGGAAGCGCACTCAGCTGGCAAGCCTATCAACGGCAGCGGGAACTCGACCAGACGATGGGGTCGATGATGGGCGGATCGGTCGGCACAATGCACGGACCGAACCCACTCTGGTACGTGTTCGGGACGCTCGTCGCCGCAGCCGTTATCGGTGGCGGGTATCTCGTGTTTCGGTCGGAACGTTCCGAGACGCTACAGCAGGAAGACGGGGAGACGGGAGCATCGCCGTCGGGCACGCCTCCCGAGAGTGAGTCGGATGCTTTCGAGGCTCCGGCGACCGATTCGGTAGCCCCAGAAGCGCAACCGAGAGCCCGCGTACTCGACCTGTTGCCGGAAGACGAACGACGGGTTCTCGAACCGGTCCTCACCTCGCCGGGGATCACACAGATCGAACTCCGAGACCGCTCGGACTTCTCGAAGAGCAAGGTGAGCCAGACGGTCAGCGCTCTCGAACAGCGCGGATTACTGTATCGGGAACGGCAGGGTCGGACGTACAGAATCTATCCGAGTGACGATCTCAGCGACCGGTGAGCGGATTGAGCGGCTCTCGCTCTGGGTAGCGAAGACCACGGTTCCACCGCACCGACGAGTACGTCTCCTCGGTCCGTGAAAGAGGCGAGACGTTTCTGCCAGTCGACACGGTCTTCGTGAAAGCTGAGTTGACTACGGTACTCAGGGCTCTTCTAGCCGGCGTCTCCGCTCTTCAAACTCTTCGTCGGTGATCTCGCCTCGCGCGTAGCGCTCGCGGAGCTTCGAGAGTGCAGTATCCCTCTGCTCGCTTTCGGTCCCTCGACTGACACCATAGACGAGTGCCAAGATGAGCCCGATCAGGAGTACCGGCCCGAGGAACATCCCGCCGGGGAATACTCCGAAGCCGCCCATACTACCCCAACCGCTTCCCATCATACCGCCACCTCCCTGTGCGACGACTGTTCCGCTGGCACCGATAAGTGCCGAAAGGGCGAGGAGTCCGATCTTCAATCCGGTCGTCCGTATCGAGGTACGTTGTTCGGTCATAGGTTCGTGTTCCGTGGTATCGCGTCCGTTCTTCGGTCGATTCCCGAATGGAGACTGCGGAGCGAACAGGGTCCGATCAGCAGTGACCGGCCCCGGCTCGGGGTCCCACTCCGTGCTTCGCTCTGTTGTCGGCCATCTCCGGTCTCATCTCTCCGGCAGTCGTCCCCATCTGAGACTCCATCCACGCGACCGCGTCGGGACCCATATGCTCGGTCATCTGTTCTTCCATCCAAGCAGTCCAGCCGTCTGCCATTCTGTCGTCGGGGTGGGCGTCTTCAGCCATCGGTTCGTCACCGTGGGCGCTAACCACGGGTGCGGCGACCGCGAGTGCGACAACCGCGAGCGCGACGAGCAGCCAAGGTCGGATTTTTTGAGTGGTCATTGTCGTTCTCCTCGGTTACTCATACGCCCGCTCGGTGGTTATCACTCTGGGTGTGAATCCGTTCACCAGATCGTTCGAGAGCGTTTATGAGACGATTTAAACGTTTCTCACGACAGAGACCGTTCACCGCTGGCGAATTCGACCACCTCAGTCGGGGCCTGAACACAGGCGACGTTTCGATAGCAAACGCGACTCGGAACTCGATTCAGGGGGAGGGGGTGTGAGCAAAAGCCCGTTAAACGAGGATCGATTAGTAGACCCTCCACAGCGAGTTGTCGGGCACTCCGGCCACGCGTGCCGAGAACGACACCATACGGATTTTCGATCCACAATCGATGCTACTGAACCAACTATTCACCCGGCTCGAACACGTGTTCGCTCCCATTCGGGACGTAGTCACACCGATCCTCTCGGATCCGCGAGTCGCTGCCGTGTGGGTCCTCCTCGTCGGTGCCGCCGTCGGAACGCTGCTGTGGGATATCCACAGGAACAATCAGCCCTTGCCGTCGATGATGAAGGGCGTCTGGGCGCTGGTCGTGTTGTACTCGGGGCCGTTCGGGCTCGCACTCTACTGGTATGCGGGCCGAACGCAGATCAGTCGAGATTCGCTGTGGCGACGCGGGGTCCGGTCGACGGCGCACTGTTACTCCGGCTGTGGGGCCGGCGAAGTCGTCGGAATTACGCTCGCGCAGGGCATCCTCGCGTTGGCAGTCGGTTGGGTCGCGGCCATCACGTTCGGATTTGCGTACCTGTTCGGATATGCGCTCACCGTCGGCCCGCTGATGCAGGAGGGCGTCGCCTTCTGGGAAGCGATGAAAGACGCCCTCTACAGCGAAACGCCTTCGATTACGATTATGGAGATCACCGCAATCGGGTCGGACCTCCTGCTCGCCTCACGGGCACATATGGGTGATCTCCTGTTCTGGACGGCGCTGGCGTTCTCTCTGTCTTTGGGCTTCCTCGCGGCCTTCCCCGTGAACGTCGCGCTCGTGTCGCTCGGCGTCAAAGAGGGAATGAAGAATCCCGCCGAGATGGGAAGCAGTCAGCCCAGACCATCGGCACAGACAGCGGATTGACGCCGCTGCGATCGGACGTTTGGATCGACGAACGACACGTTACATATCGCTGTCGACACTATCCGTCGCCACCAGGGCCAGTGTTTCGAGGCACGTACCATCGGGCCGCGGCTGTTTCGTGTTCGATCGGTTGCGGCTTCAGTGATCAGATTACACGACTGGAACCCTGTTCGATGCCCGAAGGGTGTTCTACCTACTCCCGAAGCCCGTCTGCGACCCGTCGCGCCCGCTCGCGGATGTCGTCGGCGTCGCCGGTCTGGAGGCCGCCGAAGGCTCGTCGTAGACGATGTCGCCGTCGACCATCGTGAACGTCACGTCGTCGCCGTGCGCCGCGAAGACGAGATGCGAGAGCGGGTCGTACAGCGGCGTCGCGCGCGTCAGGTCCGTGTCCAGCGCGATCACGTCGGCTTTCCACCCCGGGCGGAGCGCCCCGACGGACTCGAAGCCCGCCGCGCGGGCCCCGCCGAGCGTCGCCATCTCGAAGACGACCTGCGCGGGGGTGACCTCCGGGTCCAGGCGGTCGACCTTCTGGAGGAGGCTCGCCTGTTTCATCTCGGTGAAGGGGTCGAGCGTGTTGTTGCAGGGCGGCCCGTCGTTGCCGAGCGCGACGTCGATTCCGCGGTCGAGGTAGTCGACGATCGGCGCGATGCCGGAGGCGAGCTTCATGTTCGAGGAGGGGCAGTAGGTGACATGCGTGCCCGTCTCCGCGAGGATCTCCCGCTCGCGCTCGTCCGTGTGGACGCAGTGGGCGAGCACGACGTCCTCGCCGGTGAGTCCGACCTCGTGGAGCCACTCGACGTTCCGCATCCCGGTGTCGGCCTCGACGGTCGCGATCTCGTCGGCGTTCTCGCTGGCGTGGGTGTGGATCCGAACGCCGTCGTAGCGGTCGGCGATCTCGCGCGCGCCGCGGAGGCACGCCTCGGTGCAGCTCACGGCGAACCGCGGCGTGACGGCGTACCGAATCCGATCGTCGGCCGCGCCGTGGTACGCTTCCAGCAGTCGCTCGGTCGAGTCGAGCGCCTCCTCGGCGTCTTCGCGGAGGCCCTCGGGGGCGCGCTTGTCCATCAGCACCTTGCCCAGTCGCCCGCGGACGCCGAGGTCGATCGCGGCCTCGAACGCCGCCTCGGCGTGGTTGACCGATAGGTGGTCGATGGCGGTCGTGGTGCCGCTTTCGAGCAGTTCGAGGTAGCCGAGTTCCGCCGCCGTGCGCATCTCCTCGCGGCCGAGCGACGCCTCCATCGGGAGGACGTGCTCTGCGAGCCACTCCAGGAGCGCGGTGTCGTCGGCGATGCCCCGCCCGACGCTCTGGACGGAGTGGACGTGGCCGCCGACGAGCCCCGGCGAGAGCAGGTCGAACTCCCGGACCGGGTGGTCGGCGTGAGCGTCTTCGACCGAAGACCGCGGTCCGACTGCGACGATTTCGTCGTCGTCGACGACGACCGCGCCCTCCTCGTAGACGGTGTCGGGATCGGCGACGACCGTTCCTGCCAGTAGCATCCCACCGCTCGGAGTGGGCGGGAAGACAAGTGCCTTGCGTTCGCGGTGGTGACGGAGGCGTCAGACAGCCGCGGAGACAGAGACGTCCCGCTCACCCGAGGAACGCGGGCGTCGCCGTCGGCAGCGAGATGAGCCACAGGCTCGCGACGGTGTAGCCGATCATCACGAAGACGAACGGGTACTGACTCCGGATCGCCTGCAGTCGGCTAGGAAAGAGCCGGTAGGCGATCGAGTGCGCCACCCAGATGGCGACGAGGTGGCCGCCGAGCACGAACGCGATGTTCAGCGCCGAGACCCACGCGGGCAGCGTGAGGACGATCGGATTCGTCGGCGCGGAGAGCGGGTCTGCGAGCACGGCCGTGAGGGAGGGCGAAAGCGAGAGGAAGAACGCGAAGTAGTGCGCGAGGTGGTAGCCCGCGGCGACGACGACGAGCGGCGGCGCGAAGGCGACCGCGAGCTCGCGCGGCGTCCGCGTCGTCAGCACGCGTCGGACGGAGACGTGCGCCGCCGTGAGGTACGCGCCGTAGAACGCGGCGAAACCGCCGAGGAAGAGGGCGGCGTAGACCAGCATCGGCGGCAGCCCGACGCTCGCGACGGCCCGGACCGTCGCCGCGCCCTGTTCGGTCGTGACGAAGCCGCTGAACGTGAGCTCCCAGACGAGCGCGACGGCGACGGCGACGTCGCCCAACCCGGTCACGAGTCGCTGCCGGGTCGTTCCCGAGCCGTCAGTCGCGGCCGTGCCCTCCGCCGCGGTCCGGGCGTCGCCCCCCGGCTCCGACTGCCCCGCGACCGACTCGGACCGTTCGTCGATCTCGACGAGGCGCATCGCCGGCAGCGACGCGCGGAGCCGCCCGCCCTCCCACGCGAGCGGGGCCACCCGGCCGTAGAACCGGAAGAAGGTCGCGACCGGATCGACGTTCCGAAACCACGCGTCGCCGCCGACGAGCACCGCGCCGACGACGCTGAGGGCGACGTATGCCGCCGCGAACGTCGCGAGCGTCCGGGGCGTGTCGGTGACGCCGGTCGTCGTCTCGATCCACACGAGCAGCAGGATCCCCGCGGCGGCGGGCCAGCGGCCGAGCCGGTCGGGGTAGGTGAGGAACCCGTTCGGCAGCCGCGAGGAGAGCGTCCGGGCGGGGTTCAGCGCGGGCCAGGCGTTGCCGACGGCGTAGGCCGCCATCGTCAGCCCCGCGCGGCCCCCGGCGAAGACCACGACGACCGCGAAGTTGATCGTCGAGAGCTGCGGTCCCGCGATCCCGCGGTAGACGACGAGCGCGAGCAGGACGAGGCCGACGATCGCGCCCACTGCCGTCGCGAGCGTGCGCCCGCGACCGCCCGCCGAGAGGTCCCGCCGCCAGCCGTGCACGCGCTCGACGAACCCGCGGTCGGTCACGAACCCGGCCAGAAGCGCAGAGGCCCCGATCGCCGCGCCGCCGGTCGCGACGTAGAGCCAGCGAGGAATCGCCAGCGCGTCCCGGGAGGCCTCGGACAGTCCGACGGCGGCGTTGCTCGCGGCGACGCCTCGCGCGAGGAGCAGCGCGCCGACCAGCGCGAGGCCGAGTGTCGCTGCTCTGACGGTCCATCTGGCCGTCACCGACTCGCGGGCGGAGCGTTCACGAGGCATAGATCACGTACAGGAAGAGGAAGCCGAAGTACAGGAGCACGAGGATCCCCAGCGCGCGGAGGCGGAACGAGCGGATCGCGCGCTCCTCGGCGGCGTACGCCTCGCGGTAGGCGTCTCTTTCGGCCGCGTCGAGCGCCTCGGGGTGCGTGACGCCGCGGTGCAGCACGAGCAGGTCCTCGGTGTAGAACCGGCGGCCGCAGTCGGCGCAGACGTGGTCGGCTCGCTCGGCCCGGTCGTCGTCGGTGTCGGCGACGTGAGTGTCGGTCATTGGTCAGTCGGTGGGAGCGCCCGGAGGGTCCGCTGATTCGATGCTGGCGGACGTCGCGTCCGCCGCTAGGTCCACGGGACGGAGCGCTGCTGCAACTCCCCCGCGAGCGAGCGCTCCATCGCGTCGGCCGGGTCCTCGCAGTGTTCGAGCGCCCACATCAGCTTCACCTTCGCCGTGCCGGGGAGGGTGTCGCCGGTCTCGACGACGCCGGCGTCGAGCAGGTCGCGGCCGGTGTCGTAGACGCGGTCGCAGACGCGGCCCTCCAGACACTGACTCGTCATCGCGACGACGACGCCGTCGTCGACGAGGTCTTCGAGCACCGGGATCAGGTCCGTGTGGACGTGACCGAGGCCGGTCCCCTCGACGACGAGTCCGTCGAGATCGGCGTCCCGGAGCATCGCCGCGTAGCGGTCGACGTCGAGTCCGGGCGTGAACTTCAGGAGGTCGACGTCCTCGTTCAGTTCGAGGCTGACGTCGAGGTCGACCGCGCCGCGTTCGGCGAAAGCGCGACGGAACTCGACGGTCTCGGTGTCGTAATCGACCGTTCCGAGCGGCTCCGCGCCGACCGTCTCGAAGGCGTCCCGGCGGGACGTGTGGTTCTTGCGGACGCGGGTCCCGCGGTGGAGCGCGCAGGCGTCGTCGGAGGTGGAGCCGTGCATACAGACGAGCACTTCCGCGGCGTCTGCCTTGGCGGCCTCGACCGCGCAGACGGCGTTCATCACGTTGTCCGAGGAGGGTCGATCCGCCGAGCGTTGGCTTCCCGTGAAGACGATCGGGACCGGCGTGTCGAGCATGTACGAGAGCGCCGACGCGGAGAACTGCATCGTGTCGGTGCCGTGCATCACGACCACGCCGTCGGCACCCGCGCGGATCTCCTCGGCGACGGCCTCCGCGAGTTCCTTCCAGACCGCGGGCGTCATGTTCTCCGAGAGGATATTCGTGACGACGCGGCCGCGGTAGTTGGCCCGGGCCGCGAGGTCGGGGACGGCGCGGAGCACGTCCTCGGCGTCGAACTGGGCCGTCACCGCACCGGTGCGGTAGTCGACCGTCGAGGCGATCGTCCCGCCGGTCGAGATGAGCGAGATCGTCGGGAGGTCGTCGTCGAAGGCGATCTCGCTCGCCGCGGACTCGGACTGTGCGGACTCGACGTCGTAGACGTCGGACTCGAGGACGTCGACGTCGGCGTCTTCGCGCGCGATCCCCACGTTGTACCCGCCGTCGAGCTTGACGACGAGGTGGTCCGGCGTCGAGGAGGGCATCAGGACGCCCTCGTTCGTGACGCCCGCGCGCTCGACGCGGACGCGGTCTCCGGGGTTCATACGCGTCGGTACCGGGGGCGCGGACTTGAATCCATTCGTTCGCACCAGACGGCGTCGTTCCCCCTCGGTCGAGACAGGCGTTCGCCGAGGAAAACACCTATGCGTCGGAGTGTCGTTCGACAGATATGAACCGGACCGGGGGAATCAACGCGCTCGTTGCGGTCGAGGAACACCGACCGATCGACGTGCTGCACGTCGACGACGACGCCTCGTTCGCGGAGCTGACGGCGCTCAGACTCTCTCGCGACGGCGACGAGGAACGCCCCGAAATCCGCGTCGAGACGTGCACGGACCCGACGGCCGCGCTCGGTCGGATCGACGCCTTCGACTGCGTCGTCAGCGACTACGATATGCCCGAGATGGACGGCCTCGAACTCCTGAACGGCGTCCGCGAACGCGTTCCCCGCCTGCCGTTCATCCTCTTCACCGGCAAGGGGTCCGAGGAGATCGCCAGCGACGCCATCTCCGCGGGCGTCACCGACTACCTCCGGAAGGGCGGCACCGCCGACAGCTTCGACGTCCTCGCCAACCGCGTCCGCAACGCCTGCGCGCGCGACAGGGCCGAACGCGCGGTCGAACAGAGTGAACGCCGGCTCAGACAGGTCCTCGATCGACTGCCGCAGTGCATCTTCGTGAAGGACACCGCGGGGACCTACCGGTTCGTCAACCGGGCCGGCGCGGCCGGGTTCGGCCGCTCGCCCAAGGAGATCGAAGGCGAACTCGAACCGTCGGTCGTCGGCGACCCCGAGGTCGCAGCGCGGTTCCGCGCGGAGGACGAACTCGTCCTCGACACGGGGAACCCCCTCGTCGTCACCGATCAGCACGTCGACGGCACGTCGGGCGAGCGGGTCGAACGCGTCGTGAAGTACCCGGTCGAACTGTCGCCGGGCGGAACCGAGGTCGTCCTCGGGATCGCCGAGGACGTCACCGGCGAGCACGCGCGCAGCGAGGCGCTCGAAACGGTCGAGGAGACCCTTCGGGACCTCCTCCACCTCGTCGACGAGGGCGACGTCGACCCGCCCGCGATCCGCTCGGAACTCGGAACTCTCCTCGAGGTCGTCGACGACGCGCCCTCGATGACCGAGAGCGTTCCCACGCCGAGTTCGGGGTCCGACGGGTAGCACGGGGGCGTCGACGGCGACGGGACGAAAAAGGAGAATATAGGGTGCCGCAGACGAAACGTCCCGCAGAGACAGATGTTCGAGCGAATCCTGCTGCCGACCGACGGAACTGACTCTATGGAGGCGGTCGTCGAGACCGCGGCCGACATCGCCGCCCGACGCGGCGCGGAGGTCCACGTTCTCTACGTCATCGACGACCGCGCGTTCCTCACGTTGGACGAACAGATGAAGACCGACGTCGTCACCGAACTCGAGGGCGAAGGCGAGGCGGCGACCGACCGCGCGGCGACCCGTCTCCAAGACGTCGGTATCGACGTCACCACCGCGATCCGCGAGGGCGACCCCGCCGACGAGATCCTCGCGTACGCCGATACCGTCGGAGCGGACCTCATCACGATGGGCACGCGCCGCGGCGACTACGCGAAGAACATGATGGGAAGCGTCTCGCAGAAAGTCGTCGCCCGCGCGTCGATGCCGGTGCTGACGACGAACCTCGCCGAGGAGTGAACTCGGCGTAGTCCCGACCCCGCCCGAACGTCCGTCGCCTACTCGTCGGGGTCGAACTCCAGCGCGACCGAGTTGATGCAGTAGCGCTTGCCGGTCGGTTCCGGGCCGTCCTCGAAGACGTGACCCAGGTGACCGCCGCAGTTCCGGCAGAGCACTTCGATCCGCCGCATCCCGTGTCGCGTGTCCGTCCGCGTCTCCACGGCGTCCTCGTTGGCGTCGAAGAACGAGGGCCACCCGGAGTTCGAGTCGAACTTCGTGTCGCTGTCGAACAGCGCCGCCCCGCAGCCCGCACAGCGGAACGTCCCCTCGTCGTCGACGTCGAGGTACTCGCCGCTGAACTTCGGCTCCGTCCCGCGCTCGCGCAGGATCTCGTACTCTTCGTCGGTGAGCCGCTCGCGCCACGCGTCCTCGGAGTCCGGAAGGTCCTCGCTTCCTGTCTCGCTCGTCATACGCGCTCTTCGAGGCGGAGCCTGAAGAACTTCGCCCCGAGATTCGGTCGAACAGGTCCGGTGGCCCAGCGCGTCCCGCTCGGACCGGTGTGTTAATTCGACTACCTGCTCGCGGACGGTCGATCTGACCGATACCGTTTTATTCTTTTAGGCAAGCCTAAAAATATGCGGCGAGAGGGACGGAGAGACGCGGAGGGCGACGGGTGAGCGACCGCGCACAGTACCTCCTCGCGCTGTTCATCGAGGAACACCGGGCGGGAACGCCAGTCTCCACCGGGCGGCTCGCAGAGCGGCTGGACCGGTCCGCGGCGGCCGCGACGGAGATGATCCAACGGCTCGACGACGACGGACTAGTGTCCTACGAACCCTACGAGGGCGCGGCGCTCACCGGCCCGGGCCGAGAGCGGGCGGCGACGCTCCACGAGACGTACGTCGTCCTCTCGTGGTTCTTCCGCGACGTTCTCGACCTCGACACGTACGAACGCGAAGCCAGAGAGATGGCCGATCTCGTCAGTCCCGCGGTCGCGGAGTGCCTCGTGACGCTGCTGTTCGAGGACGAGGCGGATATGCCGGACGCATCGTCCGCGACGACGTTGGACCGGGAGTCGTTTCCCGACGAGTGAGCTCGCGAGCGTTCGCCTTGACCGCTTTTGCCCCGCGCCGAACGCGTCCCCATCGAACCGCACCACTTTTGTTTAGGCACACCTAAAACTAGAGTATGCAAGTCGGAACGAACGCGCGCCTCGACGGCGACTTCGAGACCGGGTCGGAACCCCGCCCGGAGATCAACGTGTGCGAGAGCCGTCCCGGCCGGTCGATATTCCTCGAGGACCGGAACACAGACGGCTGGATATCGAGCGATCTGACCGTCACGGTGGATCGATAGACCGATGACCGACGACGCTTCAGCGGAATCCGAGAGCGACAAGTCGCTCATCCGGTCCGGCCGTGAGTTCGAGCAAACGTTCCGCGTCGACGCGAGCGAGGCCGGGGCGTTCTTGATCTCGCTGGGCGAGCAGCTCGAACGCGGCGAGACGCTCACCCTCGAAACCGACGAGTGGGAGCTACCGTTCGCGTTCGGCGAGCCGGTCGAGTTGGAGATCGACTTCGACGGCGTCAACGACCCCGAACTCGAGATAGAACTGTCGCTGCCGGGTCGAACCGACGAGACGGCCCCGGAAGTCCGCTAACGGAGCGGTTCAGTTCGTCGCCGATTCGAGGACGAGCGTGTCGTTTTCGAGGTAGTGGTGGACGTGGTGGGCGTGTTCCTCGATCGTCTCGAGCTGCTCGCGGAGCATCTCCGCGGTCGCGTGGTCGCCGAGACCCGCCGCGAGTTCGATGTGCTGGCGGTAGCTCTCGATGATGTCGCCCATCATTTCGAGGTCGTTCGCGAGCGAGGTCCGAATGTCGTAGACGTCCTCGTCCTCCGGTTCGACGGACGCCTCCGACGCCAGTGTCGCCATACTCGCGTGTGGGACACCGCCGAGCGCCTGCAGGCGCTCGGCCAGTTCGTCGGCGGCATCCTCGACGTCTTCGTACACTTCCTGTAGGAAGACGTGGATGTCGAGAAACTCCGCGCCCTCGACGTTCCAGTGGTGTTTGTGGAGTTGGTGATAGAGGACGTACGCGTCCGCGAGGTCCGCGTTCAGCGCGTCGATGATCTGTTCGGCCTTCTCGGTCTCGAGTCTGAGCGGATTCTCGTCCACGGTACCGGCCGTCTGTCGGACTTTCTTCTGCGTGTTCATTGCACACGTAGCTACGCCGGCCATCGACTTAAAAGTTATCAGAATTCAGATATTTTTCGCACAGCCTAAAACTTCGGCTTGTGCCACGCCGTTTCCGGATACGTTCGACCCGGGTCGCGTCCCGTCGACAGAGCGTTCTCTCGAAGAACTACGTAACAGACACACTATGGACGATGTGTTCGAAGAGAATCGGATGTCGGCACGCCGATTCCGGGGAGGACCGAAGCGTCTCTTCGCGGAGACGTCGGGTGACGAGTGTCCGAATTACCTCAGAGAGATATCATTCTTCGCGCGTGAGAAACGACGGCAGTCGGAGGCGTTCGAGTTCGTCGATGTCGTAGCCGTCGAGCACCGACGGCCGCTCGACCGCGTCGGGCGTCTCGCGCGACCGACGGGTCGGTTGCAACGACTCCGGGGACGGGGCGGCCGACTCCTCGGTCTCGACGAGCTCCTCCCACGTCTCCTCGTCGCTGTCGTGCATCGGTCGGACGTCCTGCACCTCGCGCTTCCCCTCCTCGAACGCCAGGTCGAGGACGCTCCGCTCGTAGGCGCTCGACGCGAGCGCTCGGATCCGCGAGCGCTCCTCGGGGTTTCCGTATCCCAACTGCGCCGCGATGCCGAGGACGTACGTCCGGCGGATGGCCTCCTCGCCGGACAGCGACTCCCAGTCGGTGTCGAAGACGCGCTCGTACATCTCAGAAGTCCACGCGCTTCGTCGGGTCGACGACGAGGCCCTCGTCGGTGAACCGGAGCGACCGGATGTCGCAGTCGATGTCGGTGCCGCGCATCTTCACGACCTGTATCCCGCGGGTCATCCCCGTCGCTTCGAGGTAGTTGTGGAAGAACACCACCCCGTGTGCGAGGAAGTGCTCGTCGGAGTAGGCGCTCGGGTCGGTCATCTCCGAGATGAGAAGCGTCGTCGCGTCACAGCTCTTCAGCGCCGTCAGGAACCGCGCCATCTCGTCTTCGCCGTCGGTGAAGAACAGTTCGAGAAGCATCGTCGAGTCGATGACGAGCCGATCGATCTCTCTGGAGTTGACGAACGCGACGACCTTGTCGGTCAGCCCCTGCACGCTGGAGGGGTTGCCGCTCTGTGAGAACTGGTTCAGCAGCCGCTTTCCCTTCTTGTTCGCGAGGTTGACGAAGCGGAACTGCTCGGAGGCCGCGAGCGTCTCGAAGCCGAACTCGAAGCTCGACATGTCGTCGACGAGCTCCCCCCTGGACTCGTGCATCGTGATGTACAGACAGTTCTCGCCGTTCCTGAGCCCCTCCGCGACGAACTGGGCGGTGAACGTCGTCTTGCCGCTGCCGGGCGGCCCGGACAGCACGTACAGTCGTCCCGGGAGGAACCCGCCCTGGATGAGGTGGTCGAACCCGCTGACGCCGCTCGGAATCCGCATATCGGAGCGTCAACCGACGGCCGTTTAACGGTTCCGGGCCGATTCTCACCGAGAATAACGAGATGGACGCGGAGGGGCGGCCCGAACGGTGATGCCGCTTCAGTCCCTCGATCGGATATGACCGAGCGAGACGCTCCGAGCGGGTCGCCGCGCGTCGGGATCGTCGGCGCTGGCGCGGCGGGCGTCGGCGCGGCGTACGCCCTCCGCGAGACGGACGCCGATGTGACCATCCTCGAAAAGAGCGGCGGGGTCTGCGGGCGGGCCGCCACGAGGCGAAAGCACGGCTGCCGCTACGACCACGGCGCGAACTACGTGAACGCGACGGACGACCGAACCGCGGAACTCCTCGAAGACCTCGGACGGGCGGGGCTCGCGGAGATCGACGAACCGGTCTGGACGTTCGACGCGGAGGGAACGATCACCGCCGGCGACGGCCGCGACTCGAAGAAGTACACTTGGACTGAGGGGATCACCCAGTTGGCGAAGCGACTCCTCGATCGCACGGACGCGACGGTGCACCGCCGGACTCGCGTCGCCGAAATCCGCCGGGACGACGCGGGACGGCGTCCGTGGGCGCTCGTCGACGCCGACGGCGTCAGTCACGGCCCGTTCGACGCCCTCCTCTTGACGCCGCCAGCGCCGCAGACCGCCGCGTTGCTCCGGGCGGCCGCGTGGGACGATCACCGCCGCGAAGCGCTCGTCGACGCCGTCGAATCCGTCTCCTACCGGACGATTCGGACGATCATACTCCACTACCCGTTCGGAGAGTCGTACCCGTGGTACGGACTCGTGAACCCCGACCGCGAGCACGCGATCGGGTGGCTGTCCCGCGAGGAGTGCAAGCCGGGGCACGTCCCCGACGGCGAGAGCGTACTCGTCGTGCAGATGAGCCCCGAGTGGTCGACTAAGCGCTACGACGACCCGCTCTCTGCCGTCGTCGACGACGTCGCGGACCGCGTCGCGACTCTCCTGGACGACGAGCGGTATCGCGACCCGGACTGGGCGGACGATCAGGGGTGGCGGTACGCGCTTCCGGACGACGCCGTCGAGACGGCTCCGTTCGGTGGCAGCGTCGGAGAGTCCGCCGAGGAGCGGTCGCTCGTCGAGGACGTCGCCGACGCTGGCCTCTACGTGGCCGGAGACTGGGTCGCCGGCGAGGGTCGCGTTCCCGCGGCGCTCTGGAACGGGTACGAGACCGGCGAGTGGATCGGGGAGCGAGTCGGGTAAACGGAGCGAGAGAGCGAGTGCGACGCGTGTGATTGCGCCGCACTCCACCGACGAAAGCAGACAGGCTTTACTCCGAGCGGGACTAACCGAGGGTCGTGTCGCTCACTGTTCGAATCGATCCCCACGTCCACTCGGAAGCCTCCTACGACAGTTCCGCGCCGACGGAGCTCCTGTTGGAACAGGCGGCCGAGATCGGCCTCGACGCCGTCGTCGTGACCGACCACGACGTCATCCACGAGTCCGTTCGCGCCGCCGAACTGGCTCCGATGTACGGGCTTGTCGGCATCCCCGGCGTCGAGGTGTCGACCGCTGACGGGCACCTGCTCGCTCTCGGCGTCGAGGAGATGCCGCCGCGGCGCGAACCGATGGGCGAGACGGCCGAGTGGGTCCGCGAGCGCGGCGGCGTCGCGATCGTCCCGCACCCCTTCCAGCGCAGCCGACACGGCGTTCGCCGGAACCGGCTGGAGACCGTCGATCCCGACGCGATCGAGGTGTACAACTCCTGGGCGTTCACCGGCTGGAAGAACCGTCGCGCCCGGCGGTACGCCGACACGTTCGGGTACCCCGGCGTCGCCGGCAGCGACGCGCACAAGGTCGGATACGTCGGCCGCGCGTACACGGAGATCGAGATCGACGACGTCACGCGGGCGGACCTGACCACGGACGTCGTGTTGGACGCAATCCGCGACGGCGCGACGCAGGTGGAGGGTCGCCGGACGCCGATCCCGACCTCCGCACGCCACTACGCCGGTGCCGGCGTCAGAAAGAGCGGCTTCTACGCGAAGTACGGCGCCTACCGCAGCGGGACGCTGGCGAAATACGGTGCCTACCGGAGCGGGGCGCTCGCGAAGACGGGGGCGGTGCAGGCCGCACGGATGCTGTATCGGATGTCGCCGCTGTCGGGCTGAACTGAGCCGTCTACGGGGCCGACCGATAGGCAGCTAGAAGTACCGCCGCCGTGACACGTACCGAGTATGTCGGGTGGTGACACGACGTACGGGGAGCGACTCTGGATCGAACAGGCCACAGACTGGATCGCAGCCCGGGTCGCTCAGACGCTCCCGGCAATCGATCCGTCGGCGCCTGCGATCGATCGATTTCAGCGAATACCGCGACCGTACCTGCTCATCGGCTCTCTGATTCTGCTCGACGTGTTCCTGCTTCACTCGATCCAACAGCTGACTGTCGGGCGGAACCTCGTCTTCGACAACCCCTCGTGGCTGGCGCTCCCGGCGACGGTCCTCCTCGCGGTGTTCACGAATCGGTACGCGCGTGATCGCTACGCGAGGGCGTGCCGAGAGATCCGAATCGAATCCCGCGTCGCGTCCGATTCGACGTCGTTCCAGCGACTCGTCCCCCGCCGGCCGAAGCGCCTGCTCTTCGTCGCCGCTGTCGTCGGCTACTACGCGTATCTGCTTGCCACCGGTCGGATCCCGACGATCGTCGAGTACGAGGGCCTCGCCGGCCTGTTCGGCTGGCTCGTCGTCATCCCGTTCGGATACGCGCCGGTCTTGGTGGAGACGGCCGCGATCTACGCCAGCCTCCATTTCTCGCTCCCGCGGCGGTTCGACGCCGAGGAGGTGAAGTTCTACTACTTCGATCCGCACAACCTCGGCGGACTCCGCCCGATCGGCGAACTCCTTAAGCACTCGTTTTACCTCTTTGTCGCGGGCGTCGTGTTGCTCACTGTTCTGCTGTACGCCCCGTTCGTCTTTCCGGGCCACTTGTACACGCCGTATCAACCTCCCGAGCGCGTCGTCAGCGCGCTCCTGACGGGACTGTGGGCTCTCGGCGTCTTCTCGATCGGGTTCTCGCTCCTGACGCTGCACCGGTATATGCGGAAGCGACGGCGTCGGAAGCTGAAGTCGTTGGAGCAGCGATTCTACGACGTCGTCGGGGACCCCTACGAGGTGCAGAATGCACTGACTGATCCCGACGAACTGGAGCGATTCGAGCGCGAACGACACCGGATCGGTCAGGTACGAGACACCAAGGAGTTCCCGGCGTCGACGGCGATGTGGCTACAGGTCATCGTCGGCGGCGTCATTCCGCTCGTCATTCAATGGGGCGTCCGCTGGCTGGCAAACACCGTCTGACCGCAGTCGCTCGTCGAGGGATGGGCGACGCGCTTCAGAGAATGACCGTCGGTGTCGACTAGACGTAGTCGATGCCGTCCCACGTCGGGCCGCCGCCGTGCCACTGGTGGTTAGTCGGCCCACCGAGTGACTCCTCCTTCCACTCGATGGGCTCCCAGTCGGGCTCGAAGTTGAGGTATCCCGGCCCCGCGAACAGTTCGAGGCGAAGCCCGCTGGCGGGGTCTTTGACGTACATACAGTCCGCGCGGGTGATCGCGTGCATCGCCGGCCCGTTACTTCTGTTATTGATCTCGATGCCGTGCTCGCTGCAGATGTCGCCCGCCGTCCAGAGGTCCTGCAGGCTGTCGAGGTGAAAGGCGACGTGGTGGAACTGCGTCGGGTCGCCCGCGGGCTCTCGGTGGATGGCGATGTCGTGCGGCAGCGGCGTCACGGCGTACCACCAGCCCCAGTACTCGCCCTCTTTGTCCTCGTAGCGCTCGTTTAGCTGGAAGTTCATCGTCTCTCGGAGCCACTCGTCGTGGTCGAAGGCGTTCTGGCCGGGATCGTTGACGTGGATGTGGTCGATCCGCCGCGGGGCGATCCGGTTGCCGACGGACTCGCTGTAGACGCGGTTCTTCAGGCCGGAGCGCTGCCCCTCGGGCGCGCCGGGCTTCTCGACGTCCCAGTAGAACTCGTAGTTGTGACCGAACTTCTCGACGCGGATCGCCTCGCCGATGCCGTTCTCCTCGCCCGCCTCGACGTGGGTGATCTCCTCGCCCTCGGCCTCGAACTGCGCTCGGAGTTCGTCGAACGCTTCTGCGCTCGCGGTGCGGAACGCGAAGTGGTCGACGCCCTGCCGTCCGCTCTCTGTGAGGCTGAGCGTGTGATGCTCCCAGTCTCGCATCCCGCGGAGGTAGGCGGTGTCGCCGTCGCGCTCGGTGACCCGAAACCCCATCACCTCCTCGAAGAACCAGAGGGATTCGTCGAGATCGGGAGTGTGCGCTGCGACGTGACCGAGCTTCGCGACCGGTGAGTTTCGTCGTTTCATTGTCGGTGAGTGTATCGGATAGAGACGCAGTCGGTGGTCTGCACGGGATAGTAGCGAAAGCGTGGGCGAATAGCCCGCACCCCTATATTTGGGTATTTTATATATCCGTGAGAACGAATCCCGAACGATTCTTACTCCCGCGCGCCATACCCCCGGCCGTGAATGGGATTCGCGCGGAGATCACCGTCGAATCGCCGCCGGACTGCCCGGCGGCCTCGGCGTCGGCGTCGGCCGGAGCCCCCGCCTCGTCGGTCGCGAAGTCGGTTCCCGCGGATCCGAGCGAACCGGTGACCGAGGAGTTCGTCGTCGACGCGGCGGCCGAGGGATCGACGGGGAACGACGCTCCCGACGATTTCGGGGAATCCCTCTCGGAGGACGACGACCTCGCGGAGGTGTTCTCCTACGGGTCAGAGCGCGTCTACCGGTTCGAGCGCCCGCAGGGACAGACGTGTTTCTGCGAGTGCATCGAGCAGTTCGGCTGCCCCGTCCGCGACGTCCACGCCCGGGACGGCGCGCTGACGGTCAGCTTTCACGCGCCCGACGCCGACACGCTCCGCTCGGTCGTCTCCCGGCTCGAGGAGCGCTGGTCGGGCGTCACCGTCGACCGACTCCTCCGAGCGAGCGACGACGGCGGGAGCGAGGAACTCGTCTTGATCGACCGCGGCGAACTGACAGACCGACAGCGCGAGGTCTTAGAGACCGCACACGAGATGGGCTACTTCGAGTACCCGAAAGGAGCGAACGCGGGCGAGGTCGCAGACGCGCTCGACATCGCCGCCTCGACGTTCACTCAGCACCTCGCCGCCGGCCAGCGGAAGCTGCTCTCGTCGATCCTCTCGTGACCTTCGCGGCGCGGGCGTCGATCTCCCCGTCGCCACGTCCGACAGTATAAGTGGGCCGCGGCCGCGCGTCGAAGTATGCTCGACGAGTTGCTCGGCCGCGCGGAACTCAAAGCCCGGATCGAGGAACTGGAGGAGGAGAAGCGACACCTCGAACGCCGGGCGGCGGCCGAGGAGGAACGCCGCTCGGAGGCGGCCCGGAAGCGACAGGAGGCCGAAGCGGAAGTCAATCGCCTCGAAGACAAGATCGAAGGGCTCGAAGAGCGTGTCGAACGGCTATCCGATACCGACGAGGCCGACGTCGATTTCCGCGGAACCGAAGCCCTCCGGGGCGCGCGCCGCGACGAGATCCTCGATCGGCTCGCGTCCGTCGAGACCGACGCGGAGGGGGCGCTGACGGCGATGGTCCGCGAGGACGTGCCGACGTCCGTCTCCGAGGCGCTCGGCGACCGCGCGGCGCTGGTCCGCCGCGCCGCTCCGTGTCTCGTCTGCGTCGACGACGCCGGCCTCGTCGCCGCCGCGCTCGACCCGCCGACGCCGCCCGCGGCGTTCGACGAGTGGGGGTCGTCGTTTCGGATCGAACGCTCGTGGTTCGCGCCGGTCGAGCCCGTGTGGGTCGCGCTCGTCCGCTCGGACCTCTTCGCGCTCGGCGTCTACGACGGCGAGTCGGTGACGCTCGTCGACGAGGTCGAGTCCGACGTGATGGGCACGCACTCGAAGGGCGGCTTCTCGCAGGCGCGCTTCGAGCGCCGGCGCGACCAGCAGGTCGACGAGCATCTGGACCGCGCACGCGAGGCCATCGACGCGCACCTCGACGCGGCCGACGGCGACGCGCCGGCCGAAGCGGACACCGGTGACGACGACGTGTCGACCGAGCGCGATCTGATCGTCCTCGGCGAGCAGACGGTGCTCGGGCGCTTCACCGACCTCGCCGATCGGACGGCCGCCGTCGACGCCACGGGCGACCCGGCGGAGGCGCTCGACAGCGCGGTTCGTGAGTTCTGGACGGTTCGGCTGTCGCTGTTGTGAACGGGGCTGTCCCCGTCGTGAAGGATCGTCGTCCCTCGGAGCGTTCGGATCAAGAGGATTAAAACCACTGTCGACGTCGGTTCAGGTATGACAGAGCCATCGACGACCGACGACCCGGAACGGGTCGTCGTGCTCGCCCACGAGAAGTTCCCCGAGCGCGCGAAGACCGCCACCGGCGTCCTCAAGTACGCCGATTACGACGTCGTCGCCGTGCTCGATCGCGACCGACCCGGGACCGTCGCGAGCGACCACCGCCGTGACCTGCCGGACGTGCCGATCGTCGAGTCGATGGCGGACGCGCCCGAGGCCGACACGCTCCTCATCGGCATCTCGCCGATCGGCGGCGAGTTCGACGACTCCTGGCGGCCGGACGTCAGAACGGCGATCGAACGCGGCTGCGACGTCGTCTCCGGCCTCCATTACTTCCTCTCGGAGGACGAGGAGTTCGCCGCACTCGCCGACGAACACGGCGTGGCGCTGCGCGACGTGCGAAAGCCCAAGGAGGACCTGGCGGTCGCCGGCGGCCGCAGCGCCGACATCGACGCCGACGTCGTGCTGACGGTCGGCACCGACTGCTCGGTCGGGAAGATGACGGTCTCGCTGGAACTGGTCGAGGCCGCCCGCGAGCGCGGTCTCGACGCGGGGTTCATCCCGACGGGGCAGACCGGGATCATGATCGCCGGGTGGGGCAACCCGATCGATCGCGTCATCTCCGACTTCACCGCGGGCGCGGTCGAGGAGATGTTGCTGGAAGTCGGCGACGACTACGACGTCCTGTTCGTCGAGGGGCAAGGCAGCATCGTCCACCCGGCGTACTCGGCCGTCACCTGCGGCATCCTCCACGGCGCGATGCCCGATTCGATGGTGCTGTGCCACACCGCGGGACGCGAGGTGATCCACGGCTACGAGTCGTTCTCGCTCCCGGAGATCGACGAGTACGTCGATCTCTACGAGAACCTGGCCGCGCCCGTCCACGAGGGCGGCGTCGTCGCCGGCGCGCTGAACACCTCGGGGATCGACGACGACGAGGCGGCGCGGGAGGCCGTCGACGCCTACGCCGAGGAACTCGGCCGGCCCGCGACGGACGTCGTCCGCTTCGACGCCGACGAGATCCTCGATTCGATCTTCGGAGCCGAGTGACGATGCTCTCGACGGAGTTCGAGCGCGTCTCGCTCCCGCTCGCGGACGCGTTCACCATCTCGCGCGGGACCCAAGAGGTCGCCGAGAACGTCGTCGTCCGAGTCACCGACGACGAGGGGCGGACGGGGGTCGGGGGCGCGGCCCCCTCCGGCCACTACGGGGAGACCCCCGAGACGGTCGAAGCCGTGCTCCCGGAACTCCTCGAGGTCGTCGAATCCGTCGGCGATCCCCACGCGATCGAGCGGATCGAGCGCGAACTCCGCACCGTCGTCGAGGACAATCCCGCCGCGCGCGCCGCCGTCGACGTCGCGCTACACGATCTGGCGGCTAAACGGCTGGACGTCCCGCTGTATCGACAGTGGGGACTGGATCCGGACCGCGCCCCGAAGACGTCGTTCACGATCGGACTCGACACCACCGAGCGGATGCGCGAGAAGACCCGCGAAGCCGTCGACGACGGCTACGACGTCCTGAAGGTGAAACTCGGGACCGACCGCGACGAGGAGATCGTCGCCGCCGTCCGCGAGGAGGCGCCGGACGCCAGAATCCGCGTCGACGCCAACGAGGCGTGGACCCCCAGAGAAGCGGTGCGGATGACCGAGCGACTCGACGCCTACGACGTCGAGTTCGTCGAACAGCCCGTCCCGGCCACCGATCCCGACGGTCTCAAGTTCGTCTACGAACGCTCGGCGCTGCCGATCGCGGCCGACGAGTCCTGCGTGACGCTGCCGGACGTCCCCGCGGTCGCGGACCGCACGGACATCGTGAACCTGAAACTGATGAAGACCGGCGGCCTCGCGGAGGCCCGCCGGATGATACACGCCGCGCGGGCCCACGGACTGGAGGTGATGCTCGGCTGTATGATCGAGTCGAACGCGTCGATCGCGGCCGCCTGCCACCTCGCGCCGCTCCTCGATTACGCCGACCTCGACGGCGCGCTGCTGCTCGACGACGACGAGTACGCGGGCGTCCCGATCGAGGGCAGCGAGATCCGACTCGCCGACGTCGACCGCCCGGGGACGGGCGCGCGGCGGACGTAGTATTCCCCGAGAGCCGATTGCATTCTCGACGAGCGTTTATATATCAACGAGCGGCCACTGCCGCTGTGATCTGAGAGACGTCCCGCGTCGTGTCGCGGTTGTTCGGCACGGCGGCGCGGGAGAACGGGAGGTCGTCGCGGTGGGTGGAACCGACGCCGAGACGCCACCGACGCGGGTGCCGACTGTCCGCCAACGCCGACCAGCCACGGCAGAATCACGACTGCTGGGTCGAAAACTCTTAGTTGGTGTCTATGAGTTGTCGTGACGCGTCCGCGGCTCGCTCGCGGATGCGAGGACGGGACCGCCGCTCACCGGATGGCACCTGTAGCGGCCGTCCTGATCCTTCCCGGAGACAGCGCGAAGAGCGGTGCGACCGGCACCGAGATCCGGCGTCAGTCGCTCGCGGCCAGGCTGTCGAGCAGTTCCTCGGCGACGACGTCCGGCTCCAAGAGCGCGGGGTCGACGGCCAGATCGGTCTGCCCGCGGGCGAACTCCGGCAGCGAGTCGCGGCTGTAGGTGACGACTCGGAGGTCCGGGCGCAGCTCCTTGGCGACGGGGATCGCCGAGGCGTCGTCCATCTCGGTGAGCACGAGCGCCCGCGCATCGCCGACTCCGGCGTCGACGAGCGACTGCTTCGTCGCGATGCCCTCCACGCGGACGACGTCAGCGCCGAGCGCGGCGAGCGCGTCGCCGAGTCCGTCGTCGTCGGCCCCTGCGAGCAGGATCATTCGTACTCGATGGTCGCCGGCGGTTTGTGCGTCACGTCGTAGACGACGCGGGCGACGTTCTCGTTCTCGCCGGTGATCCGCGATTGGATGCGCTGGAGCGTCTCCCACGGGAGTTCCTGGGCGCGCGCGGTCATCCCGTCGCGGGACTCCACCGACCGGACCGAGACGATCCACCCGTGGACGCGGTTGTCGCCCTTCACGCCGGTCGCCTTGCCGACGACGGCGGCGAACGCCTGCCAGGGGTCGTGCTCGGCGGTCTCCTCCTCGACGATGTGACACGCCTCGCGGGCGACGGCGACCTTCTCTCTGGTCACCTCGCCGACGACGCGGATCGCCAGCCCCGGGCCGGGGAACGGCATCCGCTCGGAGATGATCTCCTCGAGGCCCAGTTCGCGGGCGACCTCGCGGACCTCGTCTTTGTACAGTTCGCGAACGGGCTCGACGAGGCCCTCGAAGTCGACGACCTCCGGGAGCCCGCCGACGTTGTGGTGGGACTTGATGTTGCCCTCCGACTCGATGCGGTCGGGGTAGATCGTCCCCTGCACGAGGTAGTCGGCGTCGGCGTCTTTCGCCTCGCGCTCGAACTCGCGGATGAACTGCTCGCCGATGGCGTGACGCTTCTCCTCGGGGTCGACGACTCCCGAGAGCGCGTCGAGGAACCGATCCTGCGCCTCGACGACGCGCAGCGAGTCCATGTAGGAGAACGTCTCGCGGATCTGGTCGGTCTCGCCCTTCCGCATCAACCCGGTGTCGACGTAGACGGGCGTGAGCTGGTCGCCGATCGCGCGGTACGCGAGGGCGGCCGCGACCGAGGAGTCGACGCCGCCGGAGAGCGCGATGACCGCGTTCGCGTCGCCGACCTGTTCTTCGATCTCTGCCACTGCGTCGGTGATGAAAGATTCTACGTTGACCATCAGGCTTGCACCTCGGTTTCCTCGGAGAGTTCGCGGGCGTCCAGATCCCCGGCGATCGCGTCGAGCAGTCCCACGAACGGCGGGCTCGCCCGATCGGGCCGCGAGCGGAACTCGGGGTGGAACTGGGTCCCGAGGAAGTACGGGTGGTCCGTCCGTTCGAGGATCTCCATCCGGTTGTTCGCGCGGCCCGAGAACGCGAGCGGGCCGTCCTCGAGTTGCTCGATGTACTCGGGGTTGACCTCGTAGCGGTGTCGGTGCCGCTCGGTACAGACCGTATCGCCGTAGACCGTCGCGGCCAGCGAGCCGGCCTCGATGTCGGTGTCGTGTGCGCCGAGTCGCATCGTCCCGCCCATGTCCTCGACCTCGTACTGCTCGGGGAGGATGTCGATGACCGGGTGGGCGGTGTCGGGGTCGAGCTCCGCGGAGTGGGCGTCCTCGAACCCGAGCACGTTCCGCGCGTGCTCGACGACGGCCATCTGGAAGCCGAGACAGAGCCCGAGGAAGGGCACGTCGTTCTCGCGGCAGTACTGGATCGCCTTGATCTTCCCGGCGGTCCCGCGTGAGCCGAACCCGCCGGGCACGACGACGCCGTCGGCCTCCTTCAGTCGGTTCTCGTGGCGGTCGAGCATCTCGTCGGAGTCGACCCACAGGACGTTCACCTCCGTCCGGCGCTCGATCCCGGCGTGCTTCAGCGCCTCGTGAACGGACATGTACGCGTCTTCGAGGTCGTACTTGCCGACGAGGGCGATGTCGACCTCGTCGGTCCGCTCGCGGGTCACGAGCTCGCGCCAGCGGTTTTCGCGCTCGGGTTTCGGAAGCGCCTCGCCGTCGAGATCCAGCCGCTCCATCACGTACTCGTCCAGGCCCTCCTCTTCGACCATCAGCGGGACGTGATAGACGTCCTCGACGTCGGCGTTCGAGAAGACGGCCTCCGTCGGCACGTCGCAGAACAGCGCGATCTTCTCCTTCGTCTCGGGGTCGAGTTCGTTCTCGCAGCGCCCGACGAGGATGTCTGGTTGGAGGCCAATCGAGCGCAGTTCCTTGACGGAGTGCTGCGTCGGCTTCGTCTTCTGCTCGCCGTTCTTCGAGTACGGGACGAGCGTGACGTGCGTAAAGAGGATGTCGCCGTCGTCCTCCTCGTGAGCGAACTGCCGGAGCGCCTCGAGGTAGGGCATCCCCTCGATGTCGCCGACGGTGCCGCCGACCTCGACGATGCAGACGTCGGTTCCCTCGGCGGCCTCGCGGATGCGGCGCTTGATGTCGTCCGTGATGTGGGGGATGATCTGGACGGTCTTGCCCAGGTAGTCGCCCGCGCGCTCCTTCTCGATGACGTGCTGGTAGGTCTTCCCCGTGGTGACGTTGTGATCGGAGGTCATGTCGACCCCGAGGAAGCGCTCGTAGTTCCCCAGGTCGAGGTCGACCTCGCCGCCGTCTTTCAACACGTACACCTCGCCGTGCTGGTAGGGGTTCATCGTCCCCGCGTCGACGTTGAGATACGGGTCGATCTTGACCGCGGTCACGTCGAAGCCGGCGTTCGACAGCAAGCGGCCGGTGCTCGCCGCGGTGATGCCCTTCCCCAGTCCGGACATCACCCCGCCGGTCACGAAAATGAACTTCCGACCCAGTGTCGGGTCGTACCCGGTGTCGGGTTCCTTCGGCATACCGAGTGTGCGCGAGGGCCCATCAAAACCGTTTCGGAGCGCCCGATCCCCTGCGAGAACCTCGCACGCATCCCACCCGATCGTTCGGCGATCTCGCCGGGGCACCGCACCGAGTCAGACACCGAAAATAACGTCGGCGTCGCGTGCGACTTCCCGGGTATGGCACTCCCACCGCTCGGCCTCGGAACGTACAAACTGACCGATCCGGAGACGGCGAGGACCGCCGTCGCCACCGCCGTCGACCTCGGCTACGACCACGTCGACACCGCCCAGAGCTACGGCAACGAGGAACTCGTCGCCGAGGGTCTCGCGCGCGCCGACCGCGACGCCGACGACGTCTTCGTCGCGACGAAACTCGACACCGCGAACCTCGCGTACGACGACGTTCTCTCGACCGCGCGCGAGAGCGCCGAGCGGCTCGGCGTCGACTCGATCGACCTGCTGTACGTCCACTGGCCGATCGAGACCTACGACCCCGAGGAGACCCTGCCCGCGCTCGACGAACTCGTCGCGGAGGGCGTCGTCGAGAACGTCGGGCTGAGCAACTTCCGGCCGGACCAGCTCGAAGCCGCCATCGAGCGGCTCGACGCGCCGCTGGCGGCCCACCAGGTCGAGATGCACCCGCTCCTGCCGCAGCGGGAGCTGCACGAGCTGGCGGTCGAGCACGGCCACCGACTGGTCGCGTACTGCCCGATCGCGCGCAACCGGGTCGCGGAGGTCGACGCGATCGTCGAGGTCGCGGAGAAGCACGACGCGACGCCCGCGCAGGTGTCGCTCGCGTGGCTGCTCGAGAAGGAGAACGTCACGCCCATTCCGAAATCCGGAACGCCCGCGCACATCCGCGAGAACTTCGGCGCGCTCGACGTCGACCTGGACGCCGAGGACGTCGCCGCCGTCGACGCCGTCGAGGAGCGACACCGCATCGTCGACTTCGACGCCGCGCCTTGGAATCAGCTCTAGGGGCTCCGTCCGGGGTCTCGACCCGACGAGCCCGTTATCCAGTGTTCTTCATTCCGGCGGCGATCCCCTTGACCGTCAGCCGGAGCGTCTGCTCCTCGTCGTCGGTGCGGTACTCCTGGTCGAGGAGGTGCGTCTGCAGCAGGTTCAGCGGGTCGACGTAGGGGTTTCGCCGGCGGAGGCTCTCGTCGAGCCACTCGCGTCTGAGCAGCGAGTCCTGGCCGGTGATGTCGAGGACGACGTCACGGGCGCGTTCGTACTCCTCGCGGAGGTGCGGGAAGAACGCCTCGCGGAGTTCGTCGTCCGCGAGGTCCGCGTAGTACGTCGCGATGTCGAAGTCGGTGCGCGCGAGCGCGAGCGACGCGTTGTCCAGCGTCGTCCGGAAGAACGGCCACTCCTCGTACATTTCCTGCAAGGTTTCGAGGTCGCCGCCGTTCTCGAGGTACGTCTCGATGCCCGTTCCGAGGGCGTACCAGCCCGTGATGATGCAGCGCGACTGCGTCCACGAGAACACCCACGGGATCGCCCGCAGGTCCTCGACGGTCCGCTCGCCCGAGCGCGACGCGGGGCGAGAGCCGAGGTTCAGGTTCTCGATGACGCCGATCGGCGTCGCCTGCCCGAAGTACGTCACGAAGCCGTCGGATTCCAGCAGATCGCGGTACTGCGCGCGCGCGGTCGCGGCCATCTCGTCCATCGCGTCGAGCCACTCCTCGCGGACGTCCTCCTCGGGTTCACGAATGGCCTGATGCCGCGCGCGGACCTGTGCGTTCAGCATCTGTTCGACGTTGCGCTCGGCGATCTGGGGGTTGGCGTACTTCTCCGCGATCGCCTCGCCCTGCTCGGTGAACTTGATCTGGCCCGTGACCGTCTCGTTCGGCAGCGCGAGCATCGCCTCGTTCATCGGGCCGCCGCCGCGGGAGATCGACCCGCCGCGGCCGTGGAACAGCCGCATCTGCACGTCGAAGTCGTCGCAGATCGTCGCGAGGCGGCGCTGGTTCTTGTAGAGGTCCCAGTTGGCGGCCAGAAAGCCGTTCTCCTTGTTCGAGTCGGAGTAGCCCAGCATGATCTCCTGGACGTCGTTGCGCGCCGCGAGCGCCTGCGCGTACGCCTCGTTCTCGAAGAGCGTCCCCATGATCCGGCGCGCGCCGTTGAGCGCCGACTCGGTTTCGAGCAGGGGGACGACGTCGATCCCGCAGTGGTCCGGCAGCGAGACGACGCCCGCCTGATCGGCGAGGAAGAGCACTTCGAGGACGTGGCTGGGCTCCTCGGTCATCGAGATGCAGTAGGTGTCGATCGCGCCGACGCCGAACTCCCGCTGCCACTCGCCGAGCATCTCGAAGCGTTCGAGCACGCGGGCGGCCGTCTCCGAGACGTCGCCGGGGCTGTCGAAGTCGATCACGGGCTCGTCCTGCAGGATCGCCTCCGTCAGCACGTCGACGCGGCCCGACTCGTCGCGGTCTCGGTAGTCGATACCCTCCTGTGCGAGCGCCTCGTGGACGGCTTCGGTGTGGTTCTTCTGGTGGTCTCGGAGGTCGAGGCTCGCGAGGGTGAATCCGAACGTGTCCACCTGCCGCATCAGCGGTTCGACGTACTCGTCGGCGACGGCGTCGGCACCGATCGAGCGCAGGCTCCCGTCGATCACCTCGAGGTCGGAGAGCAGCTCCTCGGGCTCGCCGTAGCCGTCGGGGCGGACGTCCTCGATCCGGCGGAGCCGCTCGCGCATCAGCTTCAGCTTCTGTCTATACGGCTCGCCGGGGTAACGCTCCTCGGCCTCGTCGGCGACGCCGGGTAGCCGCGCGCGGTCGGCCTTCAGCGACCGTTCGAGGTCGGCTCCGGCGTCGACGCGGCGGCCGTCCTGACTGAGTACGCCGGAGAGGCGCTTGAGCGCCTGGCTGTACTTTTCGAGGACCACCGTCCGCTGCCGTTCGAGCGTGTCGGTCGTCACCTCGGTCGTGACGAAGGGGTTGCCGTCGCGGTCAGAGCCCGCCCACGAGCGGAACTCGAAGAGCTTCGGGACGTCGACCTCGGGGTACTCCTCGGCCAGCAGGTCCTCGAACTCGGCGTACACCTCGCCGACGACGTCGAAGAGGATCGATTCGAGGTACCACTGGATGTTCCGCGCCTCGTCTTGGGGCTCGGGGCGGCGCTCGCGGACCTGAGAGGTCTGCCAGAGGCTGGTGACCTCGGCGTCGACCTTCCGCCAGAGCTGGTCGTGCTCCCGGTCGGTGAGCCGACGCTCGTCGAGTTCTTCGAGGCGGCTCGCGATCGATCGGAGCTTCGCCTTCACGGTCTTTCGGCGCGCCTCCGTCGGGTGGGCGGTGAACGTCGGCTCGATGAGGACGTCGTCGAGGACCCGCTGGACGGTGTCGGCGTCCGCGTCGGCTTCGACGAGCGTCTCGACGGTCGCGACGAGTCCGTCGTCGAGTTCGCCCGCCTGCGAGGACTCGCGGACGACGCGGGCGCGCTCGCGCTCCTCGGCGAGGTTGATGAGCTCGAAGTACGTGGTGAACGCGCGAGCGACGATGCTCTCGCCGTCGGGGTCGAGACCGTCGAGCAACGCATCCAGTTCGGCCCTCGACTCCCGTTCGCCCTTTCGGTAGTCGATCGCGGCCGTTCGAATGTCTTCGACGGTCTCGAAGGACTGATCGGAGGTCTGCTCGGCCAACACGTCGCCGAGCAGCGCGCCGAGTTCCCGGACGTCCTGCTTGACGTCCCTGCTGTGTAATTCCATACCTCGCTGTATACTCTCATCCGAGTAAAAAACCACCGAGTCTGCGATCACCGTACCCCACGCGGGACCGGGTATCGGGCCCTGAACGGACCGTTTCGGTCGACGATCGTTGATCCCCCTATCGACGACTAACGTCTTCGAGGCCGCTCGGAGATCACCTGCCGTCGAGAGCACACGGTCGGACCACCCCCCGCCGTCGCTTCTCAACATCTCCGCGGGGTGATGGTTCGTGGAGTGCCGATCCGACCGGGGGTTTCGTCATCCTTTTTACCGGCGGGACGAACTGTCGAATATGAGTGAGCGCGACAAGTATCCGGCGGAGTCGGGTCGTCGCCGGTTCGTGAAGGGTGTCGTGGGGGGCGCGGCGCTCGCGGGCGTCGGCGCGACAGGTGCGACCGCGATCAACTCCGCGACGCAGGCCGCCGGGGCGGGCGGCGGATCGACCGTCGCGTACGCGATCGAGAACACCGACGGCCCCGCCCCGCGCGGGATGCCGCAGATCCCCGTCGAAATCGACGACGAGGGGTACCTCCGCGGCGTCTGGCCGGAAGTGAAGACCGTAGACCAACAGGGCATCCAGGTCACCATCGCCGAGACGGAGGACTTCAAGGGCTCCGGCGTCACCTACGGTTCCGACTGGTTCCAGTTCTGCGGAGTCGAATCCTACGGCGGAATCGACCCCGAGTACGACTCGGACAACTACTTCCGATCGGGGGGTAGCCCCGGCTACGAGTGGCAGAACGAGGCGTACTCCGAGGGCGACCGACTCCACGTCGACGACTTCGAGGACTATCAGGACTGGTCGAACGGCGTCGGGACCGACGGCCTCGGAAAGCCGGCGACCGGCCGCTGGCGCTCCGAGGACGTCGAGGACGTCATCCCGATTCAGGTCATCAAGTCCGACCGCGTGATGGAGATGGCGCAGAACGATCCGTGGCTGGAAGCCTCGACGGAGGAGGGCTTCATCGCGTGGCTCAACAAGTGTACGCACTTCTGCTGTGTCCCCCAGTTCAAAGCCGAGGGGTCGGCGAAGTTCAACGCCGAGGACGACGTCTACTGCCAGTGCCACCAGTCGGTGTACAACCCGTTCAGCATCGTCGAGACGCTGTTCATCGCGCGGCCGCGTCCGACCGAGTAATCCTCTCGAACCGTCTCGACGTCGTCAGACCGGTTTCGACGTCGGATCGAACCGGCTATCGCGGATATCGACGGACGGGCCACGACCGGAACGCAGGCGACTGCCGATTCGGACAGGTTCATGTATGACGACTTCTGAGAGTAGTACGTGATGAGCGAACCCGAGGACGTCCACCGCCCGACGACGGCACACTGGACGCCTCGGAGATCCACGACGTTCTGCGAAACGATCGGCGTCGGCTCGTCCTCGAACGACTTCGCGAGGGAGCCGGAACCGAAACCGTGTCGGACCTCGCAGAGCGGATCGGAGCCGTCGAGGCCGGAGAGTCGCCGCCACCGCGCAACGTCCGCCAGAGCGTGTACGTCTCGCTGCACCAGACGCACCTCCCGAAACTCGACGATCTGGGGATCGTCGAGTACGATCCCGACGCGAAGACGGTGACGATCGCCGACAACGCCGGCGACGTGGCCGTCTATATGGAGGTGGTGCCGCAGTACGGGATCTCGTGGGCGGAGTACTACCTCGGCCTCGGGCTCCTCGGCGGCCTCTCGCTGCTCGCGATCGCCGTCGGAGTGCCGGTGCTCCGGACGCTCCCGCCGGCGGCCGTCGGCGGCGGCCTCTCGGTGCTGCTCGTCGCCTCGGCGGCCTACCAGTTGGTCGATCAGGAGAGCTCGCTCGTTCACCGGCTCCGAGACGACTGATCCTGCCCGCCGTCGCGGTGGAGCCACACCGCCACCGACAGGCCCGTCACGAGGAGGAACGCGAGCAGCGAGAGCCGCGGAATCGTGAGTAGCCCGCCGAGCATCGGGTAGAGAACCGACGAACAGCCGCCGTCGACCGAACAGGTCGCCCCGACCGTCGGTCGCAGTTGGAGCAGCACGTGGTAGGCGGCGACGACGACGCCGACAGCCGAAAGCGGAAGTACCGTCCGGACGACAGCCGGCCGGTCCTCCATCGTCGCCACGCCGAGAACGACCGTCAGCGGGTACAGCAGGATCCGCTGGTACCAGCACAACTCACACGGGACGAGTCCGAGCCCGAGGCTGAACCAGAGGCTTCCGACCGTTCCGACGACGGCGACCGCCGTCGCGACCGCGAGGAGTCGCCGCGTTCGAGTCGTCACGGTTGCGGCGAAACGCCGGGAGGGCTTGATACTGTCGTCGACTCCTCCGACCGCAGACACTACGGCGGCAGATTTTACCGCGCGTCCGGAAACGGGAAGAAAGACTTATCATCGTTTCCCGTCCGCAAATACCGTGAGGATAGTTATCAATGGGTATTGCCGAGACGTACACACGCGGACGGCAGTTCGCGGTCACACGGCCGGGGTCCGTGCTGCTGGCGCTCGTTGGAGTCGTTCTGCTGTTTGACCTGCTCGCAGGTCTCGCGACGGGACAGCACTCCTTCAGCGGCGTCGGCTCGCTCGTCTGGGACGGGCTGATGCGCGGACTGGTCGTCGGTCTCGCGGGCATCGGGCTCTCTATGACGTACAGCATTCTGAACTTCGCGAACTTCGCGCACGGCGATTACATCACCGCTGGGGCGTTCTCCGGGTGGGCGACGACGTACCTCGTCGCCGGTCTGGGGCGCGCCGACGTTGGCGCGCTGCTGCTCGTCGGGGCGGGCGGCTCCGTCTTCGGCGGGTCACTCGGCATCGGCGTCACCGGGACGCCGCTGGCGGTCCTCGCGGGGATTCTGGTCTCCGGGGTCGTCACTGTGGGGCTGGCGCTGTTCGTCGACCGGACGGCGTTCCGTCCGATCCGCGACGCCGACGGGATCACGCTTCTCATCACCAGCATCGGCGTGGCGTTCGCGCTCCGCTATCTGATGCAGTTCGTCTTCGGTGCAAGCGTCCGCGGGACGACGGCCCAACCCCCCGCCGTCGGGCTGTATCTCGTCGACGGCTTCGTCCGCATCGACGCCCACGACGTCGCGCTCGTCGTCGTCGCGGGCGCGCTGATGCTCGCGGTGCACCTCCTCTTGCAACTGACGAAACTCGGCAAGGCGATGCGCGCGATGGCCGACAACGAGGACCTCGCCCAAATCACCGGGATTCCGACAGAGCGCGTCGTTCGCGCGGTGTGGGTGATCGGCGGCGGACTGACGGGCGTCGCTGGCTACATGTTCATCCTCTGGAAGGGGACGCTCGGGTTCAACGACGGCTGGCTGCTGCTGCTCTTGATCTTCGCGGCCGTCATCCTCGGCGGGATCGGGTCGATCTACGGGGCCATCGTCGGCGGTCTCGCGATCGGACTGACGGCGTCGGTCTCGGTCATCTGGATCCCCTCGGCGTTCGCCCGCGCGGCGGCGTTCTTCGTGATGATCGTGCTCCTGTTGGTGAAACCCGAAGGGCTCTTCTCCGGGAGGACGACGGCATGAGCGTCCGCGACGACGTCGCCGACCGCATCCCGGGCGGCGACGCGGGGCTGATCGTCGTCGTCCTCCTCGCGCTGTACGCCGTGTACATTCTCGTGGGGGTCGGTCTCGGCTACTCAGTTCGCGGTCAGTTGAACACGATCGCCGTGCTGACCTTCTACATCGGCGTCTTCGCGATGCTCGCGCTCGCGCTCAATCTCCACTGGGGATACACCGGGCTGTTCAACATCGGTATCGTGGGGTTCATGGCCGTAGGAATCTACGTGATGGCGCTGGTCTCGAAACCGTTGTACGGCTCCGGCGGCGCGGCGCAGGTCGGAGGACTCGGTCTGCCGCTGGTGGTCGGGATCGTCGCCGGGATGGTCGCCGCGGCCCTGCTCGGAGCGCTGGTTGCCTTACCGGCGCTTCGGTTGCGGGCCGACTACCTGGCGATCGTCACGATCGCGATGTCCGAGATCGTCCGCTTTTCGTTCCTCTCGGGCGAACTCCAGCAGTTCCAGTTGTTCGGCGAGCGCGTCGGGTTCGGCGGCGGCTCCGGGCTCATCCTCGATTTCACCAACCCGCTGGAGGCGTTCTTCGCGTTCTTCGGACTGTGGGACGCCTATCTCGGCTTCGTCGACGCGTTCACCGTGATCATCCCCAACAACCCGAAACCTGTCGTCGACGGACTCGTGTACGGCGCGGTGCTTCTCGGCTTCGTCGCCGCGTTCTTCTGGCTCCTGAAGCGAACAGGCGAGTCGCCCTTCGGGCGAGTCCTGAAGGCGATCCGCGAGGACGAGGACGTCGCGAACTCGCTGGGGAAGAACACGAACCGGTTCAAGATCAAGGCGTTCATGCTCGGCTGTGCGCTGATGGGGCTGGTCGGGATCCTCTGGCTGATGACAAGCGGCGCGGTCACGCCGAACTTCTTCCGCCCTCGGATCACCTTCTTCGTCTGGATCGCGCTCATCATCGGCGGCGCGGGCTCGAACACCGGCAGCGTGCTCGGCGGAGCCGTCTTCGCCGCGCTCCTGTACCAGGGCCCGCGGTACCTGAAGAACCTGATCGACACGGTAATCCCGAACGCGGACGCGCCGTCGAGCTTCGGCCCGGCGGTCGCGCCGCTCGTCTCGAACTTCGACCCCGCACCGCTGTTCTTCTACACGATCGACAGCGTCCGACAGCTCCAACTCGTCATTATGGGGTTGGTGTTGATCTGGCTGATGCACAACCGCCCCGAGGGGATGCTCGGGCACCGCAAGGAGACCGCCGCGGGGATTCCCCTGACCGCGTCGCGAGCGCGCGGGACGGCGAGCACCGACGGCGGCGACGCGGGAGGTGAGGTCGATGAGTGACACCGACGCGACGAACGCCGAGGCGGAGTCAGAGCCCTCGGGCGCTGCGGGCGGCACGGGCGCGCCCACAACGGAAGAGCCGTCGACCCGGCTGGATCTCGGCTCCGGCGGCCCCGACGTCTCCGAGCAGTACCCGTTGCAGGTCGACGGTCTGCGAAAGACCTTCGGTGGGATCACCGCCGTCGACGACGCGTCGTTCCAAGTCGAGCGCGGGACGCTCACGGGCCTCATCGGCCCGAACGGCGCGGGGAAGTCGACGACGTTCAACCTCATCACCGGGATGCTGACCCCCGACGCGGGCACCGTCACGTTCGACGGCGAGGACATCACCGGCCAGCGGCCGCACGCGATCGCGAACAAGGGGCTCGTCCGGACGTTCCAGATCGCGAGAGAACTGCGGGATATGACCGTCTTGGAGAACTTAATGCTCGCACCGAAGGCCCAGCGCGGAGAGGCGCTCTGGCGCTCGGTCACTCCCGGCTTCCGCGACGACGTCGTCGAACAGGAGGAGGAACTCCTCGAACGGGTCTGGAACGTCCTCGAGTTCTTCGACATCGACCACATCGCCGAGGAGTACGCGGGCAACCTCTCCGGTGGGCAGCGCAAACTGCTGGAGATGGCACGCGCGCTGCTCACCGATCCGGACATGCTCCTGTTGGACGAACCGTTCGCGGGCGTCAATCCGTCGCTGGAGAAACGCCTGCTCGAACACGTACACGAACTGCGCGAGCAAGGCTACACCTTCCTGCTCGTCGAACACGACATGGACCTGATTATGGAGAACTGCGAGCGAGTGATCGTCCTGCATCAGGGGCAGGTCCTCACCGAGGGGTCACCCGCGGAGATTCAGGCGAACGAGGAGGTCATCGAGGCCTACCTCGGGGGGAACGTATGAGCGCAGACACCGAACGGGACCCTCCGTCGGGTGACGGCGACGTGTCCCGAAAGACGGTCCCCGACCGCGAGGGGCAGTCGCTGCTCGAAGTGCGGGGCCTCGACGCGGGCTACGGCGACCTGCAGATCCTCACCGACGTCGATATGGACGTCGCAGGCGGGGAGTACGTGACGATCGTCGGACCGAACGGCGCGGGGAAGTCGACGGTGATGAAGTCGATCTTCGGGCTCACGTCGCACATGGGCGGGACGGTGACGTTCGAGGGCGAGGACATCACCGGACTCCGCCCCGAGGAGATCATCCACGAGGGGATCGGCTACGTGCCGCAGAACGACAACGTGTTCGCCTCCCTGACGGTCAGAGAGAACTTGGAGATGGGCGCGTACATCCTCGATTCGGTGCCGCAGGACGCCCTCGACGCCGTCTTCGAGCGCTTCCCGATCCTCGAAGAGCGACAGTCGCAGAAGGCGGGGACGATGTCGGGCGGCCAACAGCAGATGCTCGCGATGGGTCGGGCGCTGATGTTGGAGCCCTCGCTGCTGCTCCTGGACGAACCGTCGGCGGGGCTCGCGCCCGACTTCGTCGACGATATGTTCGACCGCATCGACGCGATCAACGACGACGGGACGGCGGTGCTGATGGTCGAACAGAACGCCAAGGAGGCGCTGCGGCGCTGTGATCGCGGCTACGTCCTCGCGAACGGACGGAACCGCTACATGGACGACGGCGACGTCCTCCTGAACGACGAGCAGGTCCGCAAGGACTTCCTCGGTGGGTAAGACGCCGAGCCAGAGCGGCTTCTGTCCCTCCGGTGTCGGTCCCTCTGCCTCACCGAATGCGGGTGCTACTGACACTCAAATAACAGTTAAGTGACGTCAGGACCGTTCGAGGCGTATGTCTGCTGCTGCCGCACGGTTCTGGCAGGAGTGCGACCGCTATCACGACCTCGCCGAGCGGTTCGAGCGAAACGTCGAGGTGGCGCACCCCGACTACCTGACGGGACGGAGTGGCTACTACGGCTGCGGCTGCGCGTGGTGTGCGAGGGAGATCACGTACTACCGGTACACGGGGCCGCGACTGTAAGTCGCAGACGGGGATCGAGGCCCTTCGCTGGCGGGGGGGGGGGCGAGCGAGTCCGGCGACTGACTGCCTCCGTAGCGACGCCAAAAAACGGTGATCGAGAGGGTCCCGCGTCCCTTATTCGGGGCCCGAAAGCGCCGTACTGATGACCGAGGAGTAGGAGGATTCGCCGATGTTGAAGGCGACCTGCCTGTAGACCTCACCGTCGAAGGTTTCCTCGAAGACGTTGCTGAAGCGCTCGGAGAGCTGCTGGCCGTAGTCGTTGTTGACGTACAGCGTCGCGACGTTGTCGACGCCGAGCCGTTCGGACATCACCTGCGCCATCACGCGGCCCTGGAGGATGTCCGACGGTGCCGTCCGGAAGATGTAGTCGTTGTCTTCGAGGTTCGTGACGGACAGCGCCGTTGACGAGGGCGAGCAACCGACGACCTCGTTCGGGATGAACACCTCCTGAGAGACGGGGACGTTCACGCCAGAGGACGCAGACCCGCAGACGCTCGGGACGCCGGCGCTCACGAGCGACTCGGCCGCCGCGGTCCCGGCGCTCGGAGAGGTCTGGGAGTCCTCGATCTGGGCGTTGACCTCGAGGCCGGCGGGGTTGGCCTCGTTGATCTGAATCGCCGGGAGCTCGGCTGCCTGGATCATCGGCGCACCGACCGAAGCGAGGTCACCCGTCTCCGGCAGGAGGATGCCGACCGACATCTCGCGGTCGCTGCCGCCGGGGCCGCTGTCGGCGGCCGGTCCCGAACCGTCGGGGTTCTCGCCCTCGAAGTTCTGCACTTCGATGTTCTCGGCCGCTCCCTCGTCGGCGTTGAACTCCCAGATCGCGTAGGCTGCCGAGGCCGGGTCGCCGGCCTCGTTGAAGTTCGTCGCCGAGGACGCGCCCTGGTAGTTCACGTCCTCGCCGTTGGCGGCCGCTTCGATCCCCTCGACGAGGTTCTCCGGCGTGACCTCCATTCCGCCGGGGTTGGCGACCCGACGCATCTGGTCGCGGATCGCCGTCCCGTCGTTCTCTCCGGCGGCGGCGTTCGCGAGTAACTGGATCGCGACCGAGTCGTACGACTGCGAGGTGAACACGCCCGGCGAGGCGTCGTACTCCTCTTGGAAGAGGGTGTTGAACGCCTCCTGGTTCGGCCCGCCAGCCGCCGGGGCCGTCCCGATCACGTTCTCCATATCGTTTCCGACCTGTCCCGGCATCGACCCGTCTCTGAGGCCGTCCGGAACGAGTATCTCCTCTTCGCCGTCCGACTGGCTGTAGTAGTCGCGGAACAGCTGAATCCCGCTTTCGGGGTAGCCGATGATGACGAGCCCGTCTGGGCCGTCCGAACTGCCGCCGCCGCTGTCACCGCTACTGTCTTCTCCACTGTCGCCACCGCTGTCCCCCCCACTGTCGCCACCGCTGTCTCCCCCACTGTCGCCGGGACTGCCGATACAGCCGGCGACGCCTGTCGCGCCGATCGCTCCCGCCGCACCGACCTGCTTCAGGAATCTGCGTCGTACGATATCACGTGCCATAAGCACGGAAATGGGACACCTCAATATAAATGTACCCGTCGCGACACTGCGTGATCAGGTGTCGTCAACGAACGATACGGAACGTTCCGCGGCGACAGCCCCGGTTCAACACGAACCCCGGTTCCTGATCGAAATCGCCGTTGCATATCCTCTCGACTTTTTGAGAGGACCTGTTTGCCGCTCGCGTCGACAGATCCGCGCGAACCGTTCGTCGAACCGCCACGCTCAAGCGCTCGGAGCCTCCTCCTTCAGAAAATGACTATCCCCTCGTTCGTCATCGGGATCGCGGGCGGGACCGGCGCGGGGAAGACGACGGTTGCGCGGCTCATCACCCGCAACGTCGGCGACTCCGTCACGCGAATCCCGCTCGACAACTACTACGAGGACCTGAGTCACCTCGACATCGAAGAGCGCGAGGGCGTGAACTACGACCACCCCTCGGCCTTCGAGTGGGAACTCCTCCGTGAGCAGCTCGGGACGCTGCTGGAGGGACAGGCGATCGAGATGCCGACGTACGACTTCGAGGTCCACAACCGAACCGACGAGACGATCCGCGTCGAGCCCACCGACGTCATCATTCTGGAGGGAATCCTCACGCTGTACGACGAAGAGATCAACGAGATGCTGGATCTCAGACTCTACGTCGAGACCGACGCCGACGTCCGCATCCTGCGGCGGATCCAGCGCGACGTCATCGAGCGCGGTCGCGACCTCGAGGGCGTCATCGACCAGTACCTCTCGACGGTGAAACCGATGCACGAGCAGTTCGTCGAGCCGACGAAGAAGCACGCGGACCTGATCGTTCCAGAGGGCGCGAACAGCGTCGCCGTCGACCTCCTCGAAGAGAAGATCCACGCCGAGGTCGAGGGCACGTCCGGGCGCGACTGGGAGCGACCGTCGACCGAGGAGTTCGCGGACCAACTCGTCGTCGACCCCGACGAGTGAGTATGTCGACCGGCCTCCTCGCGTCGGACGTCGGCGTCGACGCCGACTCACGGTTCGTCGACGTCGGCGAGGTGACGCTGCACGTCGTCGACGCCGGACCCGAGACGGGCGAGCCCGTCGTTCTGCTCCACGGCTTTCCGGAGTGTTGGTACGGCTGGCACGAGTACGTCGAACCGCTGGCCGAGGCCGGCTACCGGGTGCTCGTCCCGGATCAGCGCGGCTACAACGCGAGCGAGAAGCCCACCGACGTCGGGGCGTACCACGTCGACTCGCTCGCGGGCGACGTGACGGGACTGCTGGACGCGCTCGGCGTCGACGACGCCCACCTCGTCGGCCACGACTGGGGCGCGTACGTCGCGTGGTGGGTCGGGCTCCACGCGCCCGACCGGCTCCGAACGCTGTCGATCCTCAACGTCCCGCACCCGACGGCGTTCCGTCGAGCGCTGACGCGAGACCCGCGGCAGATGCTGCGCAGTTGGTACGTGCTCTTCTTCCAACTGCCGTACCTCCCCGAGCGGCTGGCGCGCACCGGAAACTGGCGGGTGCTCACGGACCTGTTCGAGCGAAGCAGCCGCCCGGGGACGTTCGACGAGGCGGACCTCGACCGCTACCGGACCGCGTGGGCGGTCGAGGGCGCGTACCGATCGATGCTGAACTGGTACCGCGCGATCGTCCGCGCGAACTCCCGTCCGCGGACGACCCGCGTGGAGACGCCGACACTCGTGCTGTGGGGCGCGAACGACGACTTCCTACTGGAGTCGCTGGCCGACGAGAGCGTCCGGTTCTGCGAGTCGGGCCGGCTGGTCACGCTCGACGACGCGACCCACTGGCTGCACCACGAGTTCCCCGACCGGATCCTGAACGAACTCACCGACCAGTTCGAGCTGGGGCCGTGAGCGACGGGATCGAAACGCTACCCACCGCTCCGGTGAGCTACGTATCGGTACGGACGACTCTTAGCGAGCTTCTTGTGGTGGAGGCCGGGAGTCCCACTCGGCGCGAGGCCGATCACGTGCCTACCGACGTCGGACCCGACGGGATGAGCTCCGTCGGACTCGCACTCGCGCCACTTCGTGAGCCGCTGGCCGGGTTCCCCCGCCCGGCCACCTTCGTTTTCCGACCCGCCTCGGAGGCCGAGCGCGGTCTCCGCCGACGCCGCACCCACAGCGCTACGTTGAAATCGAACCACCGAGACGTACCGGTATGCCGGACCTCGGAAAAGTCGACCGCGCGTTCTTCGACGAGCACGTCTTCCCGCGGCTCGGGGCCGACCGCGACGACGTCACGGTGGGGCCGACACACGGCGTCGACTTCGGGTTGCTGGACGTCGGCGGGCGAGCGGTCGCCATCGCCACCGATCCCGTCTCCGTTCTCCCGGGCCTCGGTTTCGAGCGCGCCGGCCGCTTCGCCCTCGACTTCGTTCTCGCCGACGTCGCCGTCTCGGGGCTGCCGCCCTCGCATCTCGCGGTCTCCTTCACGCTCCCGCCCGACCTCGACGACGAGTCGTTCGCGACGCTCTGGGAGTCGATGCACGCGGAGGCCGAAGACCTGGGCGTCTCGATCGTCACCGGCCACACCGCCCGGTACGCCGGCTGTTCGTTCCCGTGGGTGGGCGGCGCGACGGCGCTCGCGGTCGGCGACCACGACTCGGTGATCCGCCCGGACAGGGCGCGCGTCGGCGACGACGTGCTCGTGACGAAGGGGCCCGCCGTGGAGGCGACCGGGTTGCTCACGACGCTGTTTCCCGACCAGATCGAACTCGACGAGGCGACGCTGTCAGCCGCGCAGGCGCGCCTCGACGAGGCCTCCTGCGTCCGCGACGCGATGACGGCCGCGGCCGCCGGCGGCGTGCACGCGATGCACGACGCGACCGAGTGCGGCCTGTACGGCGCGTTCGTCGAGATGGCCTCGGGCGCGGACGTCCGACTCGACCTCTCGACGAGCGAGATTCCGATTCGTCCCGGCGTCCGCGAGACGTGCGACGCGCTCGGCATCGACCCGTGGGCGGCGACCACCGGCGGGACGCTGGTGCTCGCCGTCGACCCCGACCGCACGAGCGACGTGGTCGCGGCGCTGGAGGCCGAGGGGACGCCCGTCGGCGTCGCCGGGACGGTCGAGTCCGGGTCCGGCGTGGTCGTCGACGGGGAGACGATCGAGCATCCGGGGATCGACCCGTCCTGGGCGGCGTACGACCGCCTCGCAGCGGCGGCCGGCGGCGAAGACGACTAGTCCAACCGCTCGGCGTACTCGCGGTCGAGCCGATCCGCTTCCGGGCGCTCGCCGTCGAGTGCGATGCGCCAGCCCGCTAACGCCTCGGGATCGTCGAGCGCCGCTTCGATGGTCGCTCTGACCTCGGCGACGTCGACGCCGTAGTAGTCGTCCGGGACGCCGTCGAGGTACTGCAGCGCCGTCCGGAACAGCGAGCGCATCCCCGAGTCGTCCTCGAAGTCGAAGTGCTTGTACGCGCCCGCGGCGACCTGCACCATCCCGTGGAGGAAGGCGCTCTCGGTCGTGCCGGAGCCGTAGTTGTACCACTCGTCCTCGAAACAGTCGTGGGACTCGTGGAACGCGCCCGAGTTGTAGAGGCGGACGCCGTGGACCGTCGCGCGGCGGAGCGTCCCGTGCTCCCACCCGTTCGAGACCCGTCGCTCGCGGTCCCAGCCGGTGGGTGCGCCGGCCGTCGGGGGCGCGACGGCGTCGTCGCGGGTGTGGTCGTTCACGACTCACCGTTCGTCCCGACAAATAAAGAGATTTGACCCTCCGTCGCTTGCGAGGTAGCAATGCGAATCTACGAACTCGGGGAGGGGACACCCGAGGTCGCCGTCGTCGGATCGGTCCACGGAGACGAACCCTGCGGCGAGCGGGCCATCGAACGCCTCCTCGCCGCCGAACCGGACGTCGAGCGCCCGGTCAAACTGGTCGTCGCGAATGAGGAGGCGCTGGAGGCGGGCGTCCGCTACCTCGACGAGGACCTGAACCGCGCGTTCCCTGGCGACGCGACCGCCGAGAGCCACGAGCGCCGCCTCGCACACGACCTCGTCCGCGAACTCCGCGGGAAGACCGTCCTGTCGCTGCACTCGACGCAGTCGTACGCCGAACCGTTCGCGCTCGTCGACGAGGTGGACGCGGTGTCCCGAGCGATCTGTCCGCACCTGCCGATAGAGTATCTCGTCGAGACGGGGGCGTTCGCGGCCGGACGGCTCATCGATCACGCCCACACCATCGAGGTCGAGTGCGGCCTGCAGGGCACCGACCGCGCCGCCGACAACGCCTACTGGATCGTCCGCGCGTTCTTGTCGGCCACCGGCGTCCTCCCCGCACCGGTCGAGGGCGAGGAGGAACCGCCGCTGTCGCTGCACCGCCGCGACGAGGCCGAGGTGACCGTCTTCCGGATGCTGGATCGGATCCCGAAGGGACCGGCCGAGGAGTACCGCGTCTTCGTCGACAACTTCCAGCGGGTCGCGCCGGGCGACCTCGTCGCCGCCGCCGACGGCGACGAGTTCAGCGCCGACAGCGAGTTCTACCCGGTGTTGCTCTCGGCGAACGGCTACGAGGACGTGTTCGGCTACGCGGCCGACCGGCTCGGGACGCTCGCGTAGGGCGGACGATGCTTCGCGATCACTCCTCGGGCGGCGCGAGTTCGACGAGCGTCAGGTCCCTGTCCAGATAGCAGAACTCGTGGGGCGGATCGCCGACGACCTCGTCGATCCGGTACTCCGTCTCGAAGTCCGCGCCCTCGGGGACGCAGTACTCGTGGCTCGGACACTCGGTGTGCGGGCAGGGGCCGGACAGGCTCACCTTGCTGCCCGCGTACGCGCCCTTCGCGGCGACGTTGGCGGTGATCGACGCGGGCTCGACCTCGACCGCCCGCACGCCGGTGTCGTGGACGGCGCAGTCCAGTAGCTGCCCGGCCTCGCGGACGTCCGTCACCTCGTAGCGGACGCCCTCCGTGAGGTTCAGACACTGCTGTCGGTAGGGGCAGCCCTCACAGGCCGCCGACTCGCCGCCGTAGACGAACTCCGTCCCCGGCGACGCGAGCCGATCGCCGATGAGCGTGACCTGGGTCATCGGGTGGCGGTACTCGTCGCGCGCTGTTAAGCCTGTGCGTCGATCGGGACGTTGTGTCGCTGGGCGTGACGGGGGTGTCGTAGAAAAGTTCTCACACTCGAATCAAGAATTGCTCAAGGTAAATAAGATATATAGCAGTCCTGTTTAAAACCCACAACCAGTGGCGCTCGAATCATCCCGACCAGGTATCCTCAGGACGGTTGGTGCCTATGCGCTTTTGTTAGTGGTTCTCCACCCGATTGCGCTGATACTCCTGGGCTGTTTCGGTATCCTCGTCACCGCTCCCACGACCGGTTTCGGCCCATCGATTATGGCCCGTCTTTTTCCCGAACTCGAACGCACTGTTTCAATTATCAGCGTCCTCGCTATCGGGATCGGAAGTGCTGAAATCGTCTTCTACTACAAAATCCTCCCGCGGATCCGGGGTGTGCTTTCGTGACTTGGTTGGCACACACGGGAACCATTGCACCAGGGACTCTGTGATGGATCAATCGCTATAGGCGCCGCAATTTCTAACGGTTGATTCGGTTACGAGATCCTGAAATAAAACTGTTCCAAGAACTCTATGACGCTCTCGGGCGTGGAACCGCAGTCGATGATGAGACGACGTCGTAAGCCCCCGCTCACAGCAACACGTCTTTGACGTCGGCCGCGCCGGCGCGGCGGACCACCGCGCGGACGACGTCCTCCGCCCCGGCGAGGTTGTCGGAGTCGCCGTCGAGGACGAGCAGTTTGGCGTCGCGACCGGGCTCGACGACGCCGCAGTTCAGGTCTGCGATCGCCGCGCCGTTGACGGTCGCCATCTTGAGGACCTCGCGGGCGGGGACGTCCGCGAGCTTCGCGGCGAACTCCATCTCGCGGAACATCGACGGCGAGTTCAGCATCACGTTGTCGGTGCCGAGCGCGACGGTCGTCCGCTCGACCAGTTCGCGGATCGGCGGGACGCCGACGCCGGTGACGAGGTTCGAGCGCGGGCAGACCACGACGGGGACGTCGTTGTCGGCCACCCGCTCGTAGTGGATCGACTCGGGGTGAACCATGTGGACCACGAAGTCGGGATCGAGGTCCAGCGCCGGGTTGATGTCGTGGGGGTCGCGCTCGCCGGCGTGAATTCCGAAGAGCTTCCCGGCCTCGCGGGTCGCGTTCCGCAGTCGGTCGAAGTCGCCGTCGCGCGCCCCGGACGCGCCGAACCCGTCGGAGGCGTGCATCGCGTCCTCGGACTCGCGGCCGAGGACGACGGGGTCGATCGGGAGCCCCTGCGCCGCCTCGCGGATGTACTCGACGCCCTCGACGTCGCCCTCGCGGAACTCCAGACACGCGGCCGTCCCCGTGTCGGCCATCAGCCGGAGCGAGCGACGCATTGCCTCGACGGTCTCCTCGCGGCCGGCCGCCCGCAGCAGCCGATGTTTCAGCCCGTCCGGCGGCGCGACGAGTTCGTCGAGCGAGAGCCCCCCGCCGGCCTCCTTGGCGATCGAGTCGCCGATGTGGGTGTGGGCGTTGACGAAAGCCGGGAGCACGATGTCGTCCGAATACACGTCTGCCTCCTCGACGGCGACGATCTCGCCGTCCTCGACGACGACGCGGCCCCGGACGGGTTCGAGTTCGGGGCCACGCAGTACGGTTCCCTCGACGATCATTGCTACCCCGTCACCGGTACAGCGGCTTGAAACTCCCGGAGCCGACCGGGCGGCGTGGTACGCTGGTCGGGCATCGAGATCACGCGTCGGTGAACTCGTCGAGCGTCGCGGTCACGCCCGGGCGGACGTCGGAGACGAGCGCGCCGTCGATGTCGAGGCCGAGCGTCTCGACCGCCGCGCGGCCGACCGCGTCCGTCTCCGACGCGGGAGCGTAGACCCCGAGCCGCCACTGCTGGCGCTGCGCCGTCCGCAGCGCCGACACCAGCGGCGACTGTTTCCCCAACCGGCGCATCTCGCCGCTGACCATCACCCGCGAGGTCGACTCCGTCATCTCGGGGCGCTCGGGGACGTCGACGACGACGTGCGACGGTGGCAGGTCCACGCGAGAGGCGATCTCGGCTTCGAGGTCCCGGATCGTCTCGACGCCGGCGTCGACGACGTCGTCGGGGACGGCGTCGATCTCCGCCCAGACCGCCCGCTTGTACAGGTCGCGGGTGCGGAGGCGGCGGGCCGTCTCAGCCGTCGCGTCCGTCGTCCGCAGCGCGACGAGCAGGTCGTGGTCGTCCATCCGTCGGAGTGAGTCGGCGGCGGTCTCGGTGACGTCGAGCAACCGCTCCGCGCCGCGCCGGAGCATCGTCTTCGAGATGCGGGCGACGTGGTGCTGGTAGACGGTCGGGTTCATCAGCGCGCGCGCGAGCAACAGCGACTCGGCGGTCTGGACGTTCCCCTCCGCGAGGACGAGTTCGCCGTCGACGAACGTGAGTTCGCGGATGAGCCGCTCGTGGTCGATCGTCCCGTAGGGGACGCCCGTGTGGTGGGCGTCGCGGACGAGGTAGTCCATCCGGTCGACGTCGAGTTCGCCCGAAACCAGCTGTCCGTACTGGCCCTCGCCGGCGACGAGGTCGGCGACGCGCTCGGGGTCGAGGCCGTGATCGCGCAGGATCTCGCCCACCGAACCGGCCGCGAGCAACTCGTAGACGTCGTCGTGGTACTTCCCCGTGTGCCGGTGAGTCACGGGTTCGACGTTGTGGCTGTAGGGCCCGTGACCGACGTCGTGAAGCAGCGCGGCCGCGCGGATCTCCTCCGCGCGCCGACCCTCGATGCCGAGGTGCGAGAGCGCGCGGTCGGCGAGGTGATAGACGCCGAGGGAGTGCTCGAACCGGGTGTGGTTCGCCGAGGGGTAGACCAACTGGACGGTTCCCAGTTGTTTGACGTGTCGAAGCCGTTGGACCGGCTCGGTGTCGAGGAGGGCGGCGGCGACGCCCTCGACCTCGATGTGGTCGTGGACGCTGTCCTTGATCGTCGTCATACGTCGCGTTGGCGCGGCCTCGTACAAAAACCGTCGGTCGAACCCGGTCACCTCCGATGACGGTTTACCCGAATTTAGCCGGATTTAGCCCCCGTCTAAGGTGTGAATTCGGATTGACCGTCGACCCGGTTGAAGTCCCCTCGCACCCAAGCGTGAATCGCGACGTCGTGCCGCGCCGCGCGGCGTCGCTCCGCGGCCGAACCGAGGGATGGTCGGTGACGCCGCACTCCCACGCGGGAGGCTTCGGACGCTACCCCACTGGCGTCCTCGGCCTCGCGCCGTGGGTTCCGCGCCGGCCGGCCGATCTCCCGTCTCGGCCCGTCGGTGCGCTCGCGGACGGGCCTGACCACCCGTTCGCACGGTACCTCCGCGACCGCTCGCTGACCCCATTCGGCGACCGGCCCACAGAGGCACCCGGTCGTGGACGGTCACCCCGTCCACTCGATCGACACCCCTTTTGTCGCGTGTTCGAGGCCAGCGATCCCCCAGTCGCACCGAGACGCCGACGCCGTGAACCGACCGGGACGGTCGCATCTGTCACGCAATTCGGAGGGTTGATGGTGATCCCGGCTAATTCGGGACTACGATCTGATACGGATGTTCCCGCTGTTCTCGCAAAGCGTGCTGTACGGCGCGTACGTGTCCGCTTTCGCCGCTGCAGCCGTCGTCTCCTTTGCGATGGCGCCGCGGACCAAGCGGATCGAGCACGACGACACGAGACGGGGGCTCTTCTGGCTGCTGCTCACGAGCGGCGGCTGGGCGGCCGCACACGTCGGGTATCTCACGTTGCCGACGGTCGGACTCCAGTACGCGTCCTACGTGCTCGGGCTGGTCGTCGGCATCGCGTCGGTCGGCCCGTGGCTGTACTTCTGTTCGGCGTACACGGGGCGGTCGATACACCGAGATCCGACCGTCAGGCGCGCGTTCCTGGCCGTCTTCCTCGTGATAATCGCGGTGAAGCTCACGAACCCGATCCACAACTGGTACTTCGTCGCGGAGTGGGCGACGGAGCCGTTCGCCTACCTCGAGATGCGCCATCGCGCGTTCCACTGGATCGCGATGGGGCTGGCCTACGCGCTCGCGTTCGTCGGCTTCTTCATGCTCTTGGAGCTTTTCACCCGCGTCAACTCCGACACGCGCCCGCTGTTCGCGCTGATCGCGCTGACCGGGATTCCGGTGATCTTCGACGTCGCCGGCGCGGTCTCGCCGATGGTCCTCGACATCACCTACTCCTCGATCGGCGTCGCTGCCTTCTCCGTCGGCGTGTTCTCGCTGTACTTCGACCGGTTCCAGTTCGTTCGCGTCGCCGGCGAGACGGACAACCCGATCGTCGTCGTCGACGAGAGCGGCGACCTCCGGGATTACAACGGGCGCGCCGCCGAGCTGTTCCCGTCGCTCTCTGACTCGCTCGACGAGCCGCTGGCGGAGTTGGTTCCGGAACTGACCGACGCGATCGACGACTCGGAGGGGATACTCGAAGTCGAGAGGGACGAGACGACGCGGTACTACAACGTCTCGGCGAACCCGTTCACCACGGGCGGCGCGCAGACCGGACAGTCGATCGTCCTGACCGACGTGACGCACCGCGAGCGGTACCGCCAGGAGCTCGAAGCGAAAAACGAGAAGCTCGAACAGTTCGCGAGCATCGTCTCCCACGACCTCCGGAACCCGCTGCAGGTCGCGAAGGGGCGCGTCGAACTCGCCCTCGAACAGGACGACACGACGCACCTCGATCCGGTGGTCCGAGCGCACGCGCGGATGGAACAGCTGATCGAGGAGATGCTGACGCTCGCCCGGGAGGGCGTCTCGATCGACGAGACCGAGACCGTCGACCTCGGTCGGATCGCCGAGCGGTCGTGGGGGATGGTCGCCGCCGCCGACGCGTCGCTCTCGGTGGACCTCGGCGACGGGCCGACCGTCTCGGCGGACCCCGAGCGCCTCCAGCAACTGTTCGAGAACCTCTTTCGGAACGCGGTCGAACACGGCGGCGACGACGTCGTCGTGACGGTCGGTGCCCTCTCAGACGGAGCCGGGTTCTACGTCGAGGACGACGGCGAGGGGATCCCGGCCGACGAGCGCGAGGAGATCTTCGAGGCGGGCTATACGACGTCGACGAACGGCACCGGATTCGGTCTCGCGATCGTCTCGGAGATCGTCGAAGCGCACGGCTGGGAGATCCGCGCGGTGGACGGAACTGACGGCGGGGCGCGGTTCGAGATCCGGACCGAGTGAGTTCGCCGGCGGCCCTCCCGCGAGCGACCGACAACGTATAGGCGATTCCGACACACGGGGCAGGTATGACGAACCTCGATCTGTACGACGACGTCCGTTCGACGCTCGACCCCGCCGCAGAGGAGATCCAGACCGCGGAACTGGTCGTCACCGACGACGTGCTCGTGAAGGCGTTCGCGCTCGGGCCCGGCGCGGAACTGGAACCGCACGAGCACGCCGAGAGCACGAACGTCTTCCACGTCCTCGAAGGGTCGGTGGTGGTCGTGCGAGACGGCGAGACCGAAACCGTCGACGCGCCCGGGGCGGTCCGCCACGACCGCGGCGCGATCCACGGCGCGCGAAACGAGACCGACGAGACGGTCGTGTTCACCGCGAGCCTCTGTCCGCTGCCCTGAGCCTGGTCTCCGCGAGGCCGCCGAGGCAACCAGGCGCGCCGTCCCGCCGCCCGAAACGATTAACGGCGACGCCCGAGACGGGCGGGTATGGACCGCATCCCGTTCGGCGTCTCGCACTTCGACAGCGTCGTCGGCGGCGGCGCGCCCTCCGGGACGGTCGTCCTCCTCGTCGGCGAACCGGGCGCGGGCGCGCGGGAGTTTATGTACACGAGCGCGACGATGAACGCCGTCGCTCACGTCGATCCCGAGCTGTTCGAGCTGCACTACGGCGACCTCGACGAGACCGCGCGGCTCCCCGAGGAGGTCCACTACATCTCGTTCACCGACGACGAGACCAAGCTCCGACGGGAGATGTCCTACGTCCTCGACGACGACCTCGTCGACGCCGCGGCGGACACCATCCACGTCCGGGACCTCTCACCGGAGTACTTCCAGTTGAGCCCGGTCCCCCGCGAGTGGTACCTCGGCGAGACGACGACCCTCCAAGACCTCGGGGGCCGCGAGGAGCGGGCCTCGGTCCTCACCGCGCTCGGCCGTCACCTCAACGCGAACGCCCCGGAGAACCTCGTCGTCGTCGACTCCATCACCGACCTGCTGGCGGCCATTTCGGGCGAGATGACGTGGAACGACATCGCGATGCTGCTCCGCGGGCTCGGCAAGGCCGCACACCGGTGGGACGGCCTCGTTCTGGCGTACGTCAGCCGCGATGCGCTCGAACAGACCGAACTCGGCCACCTGATCGACGCCGCCGACGGGACTCTCCAGTTCGAGTGGGAGTCAGGCGGCTCGAAGCGCGCCCGAACGATGGTCGTCCAGGAGTTCCGCGGCGTCCTCTCGCAGATCGAACGCGAGAACATCGTCCGCTTCGAGACGGAGATCCACGAGGGCGGGTTCGACGTCAGCGACGTGCGAAAGATCCGGTGAGGTCGACGTCTCGGTCCCGACGCCGATCAGGCGTCCTCGATGTCCACGCCGGAGATCTCGAACCGGGCACCGCCGTCTCTCCCCTCGACCGCGCGGATCTCCCAGCCGTGGGCGGCCGCGCACTGCTGGACGATCGAGAGGCCGAACCCGGTCCCCTCGTGAGTCGTCGAGAACCCGTACTCGAACACCCGATCGCGGTCGTCGGGGGGGATCCCGGGACCGTCATCCTCGACGAAGAATCCCGTCCCGTCCTCGAGGGTGCCGACGGTCACATTCACGTCGTCGCCGCCGTGTTCGACCGCGTTGCGAAGCAGGTTCTCGAACAGCTGTCTGAGTTGCGTCTCGTCGGCCTCGACGACGCCCGAGACGTCGATCGCGACGTCGGCGTCGCCGGTGTCGACGTTCCGCCAGCAGGCGTCGACGAAGTCGGCGAGCGAGACGGATTCGACGTCGAGGTCGGTGTCGCGGTCGCGAGCGAGCGTGAGCAGGTCGTCGATGAGTTCGGCCATCCGGTCGTGGGCGTCGGCGACGTGTTCCAGTTGGTCGCTGTCGCACTCCGCCTGCGCGAGCTCTAAGCGTCCCTCGGCGACGTTCAGCGGGTTCCGGAGGTCGTGCGAGACGACGCTCGCGAACTCCTCGAGTCTGGCGTTCTGCTTGGTCAGTTCCCGCTCGCGCTCGCGCAGCCGCTCGTTCCGCTGGACCTGTTCGAGCGCGGTGACGATGTTGACCCCGAGGATCTCCGCGAGGACGACGTCCTCCGCGTCGAAGGCGTCCGGCGTGGGCGACCCCGCGATGAGGACGCCGTACTCGTCGAGCGGCACGTACAACTCGCTCCGGATCTCCGTGTCGGGGTTGTAGACGTCGGGGTCGGCGTGAACGTCCTCGATCGACTTCGCCTCGCCCCGCTCGTAGACGCGCCAGGCGATCCCCTCGCCCTCCGAGAACGTCGGCACCTCGCCGATGAGATCGGTCACTCTGCCGCTGTAGGCGACCGGGACGAGCCCGACGCCCTCCTCGTAGAAGTTGACCACGTTCGCGTCGAGGTCGAGGACCGTCTCGGCGGCGTCGACGCCGATCTCGGCAACTTCCGAGCAGCTTTCGGCCGTCATCAGCTCTCTGGCGGTCTCGTTCAGCGATTCGAGCCGCTTTTCGCGCCGTTTCCGCTCCGTGATGTCGTAATAAACCCACAGGTGGCCCTGCCCGGCCGGCAGTTCGATGGGACGGTAGTTCCGCTCGTACGCGCGGCCGTCTTCGAGGAGGAGTTCGTCGTTCCAGACCGGTTCGCGCTCCTCCACGAGGTCGTCGATCCGGGAGATGAACTCGCCCGGGGCGGCGAAGAGTTCGCTCACCTCCTCGGCGAACGCCTCACAGTCGATCCCGACGACGTCCTCCGGGTCGCCGGGAACCTCGAAAAGCTCCAGCAGGCGCTCGTTGACGCGGAGGACGTTTCGGTCCGCGTCTTCCGCGAGCACGCCGACCGGGAGCGTCTCGAAGAGCGTCGACCGCAGGATGTTCGTCTGTTCGAGTTCCTCGCGCTGTCGCTGCTCTTCGGTGATGTCCTCGAACTGCGAGAAGATGGTGATGATGTCGCCGTCGTCGTCGGTGACGACCCGGTTGTGCCACGCGCAGAGCCGCCGTTCGCCGTCCTTCGTGACGATGTCGTTGACGCTCTGGTAGCCGCCGCGGTCCGCGAGCAACTGCCGTTCGATCTCGGCGACGTGTCGACGCTCCTCCTCCGGGACGATCGGCAGCCACGTGCCCCCGACGAGTTCGTCCGCCGAGTACCCCGTGATCTCCGTGGCCGACTCGTTGACGCGGACGATCGTGAACGTCTCGTCATACTCGATCGTCCCCAGCGGCGACTGCTCGATGAACCGCGAGAGCCGCTTCTCGCTCTCGGTCAGCGCGCGTTGCGAACGGGTCTGCTCGACGGCGTTCTCGATCCGGTTCGCGAGGACGGTGTACTGCTCGGTGCCGGTCTCCTTCTGGAGGTAGTCGGTCACGCCCGCAGAGATCGCCTTGCTCGCGATCTCCTCGGAACCGCGGCCCGTAAAGAGGATGAACGGGACGTCCCGATCGAGCGCCCTGACCCGTTCGAGGAGTTCGAGCCCGTCGATCTCGGGCATCTCGTAGTCGCTGACGACGCAGTCGATCCGCTCGCCCTCGATCCGTTCGAGGGCCGACTCCGGGTCTGTCGAGGTGTAGACGGAGAAGGACTCGTCGAACCGCGTCAGAAACGCGGCCGTGAGGTCGACGATCGCGGGATCGTCGTCGACGTGGAGCACGCGAATTTCGTCCGGGGAGTCTCGCGCCGCTCCCGTCGTCTCAACCATATGAAGTCATACGCAAACGACTGGTATATAAGTTCGCGCCGGGGTATCGCCGCTGATAGCCGCACTGGACGCGGTCGAAGCGTCGACGACGGGCAGTACACCCTTGTCGGTCGAGCGCCAACTCGGGGTATGCTCACGGGGCTCCGCCGGCTCGGTCTGGAGGCGAAGTCGCTGGCCCGCGCCCGGACGTTCTACGAGGAGCGGCTGGGACTCACGCCCGTCGACGGCGTCGCTGACGTCACCGAAAGAGAATCAGCGGACGAGACTGCAGCCGTCGCCTATCCCGTCGGCACCTCCGATGCCGACGCCACCACGCTGCTGCTTCGCCGACCAGAGGACGCGCCGCGCGGCGGCGTACACACCCACTACGCGTTCTCGACGACGGCCGCGGCCTACCCCCGGTGGCGACGCCGACTCGCCGACCTCGACCCCGTCGAGTTCTCGTTCGGGTCGAGCGACTCGCTGTACGTCTACGATCCGGACGGCAACTGCGTCGAGATCGGGAGCGTCGATACCGACGCCGCCGACGCCGCGGCGCGGGACGGTCCGCCCGCATCTCGCGACGCCGCCGAGTCGGCACCGCCGCTCACGGGGATCTTCGAGGTCGTCTTGGAGGTGCTGGATCTCGACCGCGCGGAGGCGCGCTACCGCCGCCTCGGATTCGAGGTAGTCGACCGCGGCTCGGACCGGCGTCGAGTCCGCCTCGATGGCCCGGTCGCGCTGGAGCTGTGGGAGCCGCAGTTGGGGATCGCCGACGCCCGCGGGGGGCTGCACGTCGATCTCGCGTTCGCCGCACCGAACCCCGACGCGGCCGTCGAGGCCGGCGCGCCGTGGCCGGGCGATCCCGAGCCAGTCGAGGGCGGCGTCCGCGTCGTCGACGGCGACGGGCACGTGCTCACGTTTCTCCGCGCGTAGCGCGCGGGAGTCGTCGTAGCCGCAGTACGGCACGGTGCCAGTGACGCCGCGCTCAGAGCCGGTCGGTGTCGATGTTGACGCCCGGCGGCGCGACGACGAGGAACCGGCGGAAGTGCGTCAGCGATCCGCCGAGGTCTCTGACGGGCCGGGCGAACCCCTTCGCCAACTCGTTGAGGTCGCCCTCGACGGCGAGCACGAGGACGTTGTCGGACTCGACGGCGTCGATCCACACCTCGGGGTCGGTCGAGCCGTCGAGGATCCCGAGCACGACGTCGCCCTCGACGTCGTCGTCGAGGTGTTCTTCGGCCTCCGAGAGGTTCAGGTTGAAATCGCTCATAGTCTGCCTCACGCGAAGCGGGACGAAAAGGATTCGGACGCGTGTGACGGGAGTCGGACGCGGCGAGTCAGTCACTTCAACCGGGTCGGTCGGCGACTGGCCGGAGTTGCACGGTATCGCGGATGCACCGACACCGCGGATCGTGACTCGGTGGGCGTTCGTCCACTCCGGCGTGCGCGCGAGCGGACTCGGTGACCGATCGTCCGGATTCGAGGCGGAATTTGCGCCAACTCGCGGGTCGTGACACGGAGCCAGACCGCAGCGGGTCCGAGGTTCCAGTGACCCCGGTACCATCCCGAGAGGGCGGATTCCCCCGTGAATTCGGTGGTTCCACGCCTCCTTTCGCCAGACCGCGTCGGGAGCGGATTCGACCGCTGCGGCCGCTCACAGCGAAAGCCTTTAATATCTTTCCGGATCAGTGAACAGACACAATGTCTCACGACGACATGGAGGCTCAGTCGGACACCCCGGCTGGTCGAGTTCTTCCAGGGCACATTAGCCCAAATAACTGAATCCGAGATCGAGAACGTACGGATTTTCGACACGACGCTCCGCGACGGTGAGCAGTCACCACGCACCTCGTTCAGCTACGACGAGAAGCGCGACATCGCGGCGACGCTGGACGAGATGGGGACGCACGTCATCGAGGCGGGATTCCCGGTCAACTCCGACGCCGAGTTCGAGTCCGTGAGTGACATCGCCGCGTCGACGGACACGACCGTCTGCGGGCTGGCGCGCGTCGTCGACAAGGACGTCGAGGCCGCGATCGACTCCGGCGTGGAGCTGATCCACGTCTTCGTCAGCACGAGCGACGTCCAGCTGGCGGACTCGATGCACGCCTCCCGCGAGGAGGCCGTCGAGCGCGCCGTCGCGAGCGTCGAGCGGGTGAAAGAGGCTGGCGTCGAGGCGATGTTCTCGCCGATGGACGCCACCCGGACCGACGTCGACTTCTTAGCTGAGATCCTGAGCGCCGTCGACGAGGCGGGCGTCGACTGGGTCAACATCCCCGACACGACAGGCGTCGCGACGCCGACGCGCTTCGCGAGTATGGTTCGCGAGGTCAGCAAGCACACCGACGCGCAGATCGACGTGCACGCCCACGACGACTTCGGGCTGGCCGCCGCCAACGCGATGGCCGGCTTCGAGGCGGGCGCGTCGCAGGCGCAGGTGTCGGTCAACGGCATCGGCGAGCGCGCCGGCAACGCCGCCTTCGAGGAGGTCGTGATGGCGGCGGAGTCGCTGTACGGCGTCGACACGGGGATCGACACCACCCGAATCACCGAACTGTCGCGGATGGTCGAGGAGGCCAGCGACATCCCGGTTCCGGCGAACAAGCCGGTCGTGGGACGAAACGCCTTCTCACACGAGAGCGGAATCCACGCCGCGGGGGTCATCGAGAACGCCGACACGTTCGAACCCGGCGTGATGACGCCCGAGATGGTCGGTGCCCAGCGGGAGTTCGTCCTCGGCAAGCACACCGGCACCCACTCCGTCCGCAAGCGACTGGAGGAGTCCGGATTCGCGCCCAGCGACGCGGAGGTGCGGGAAGTCACCCGCCGCGTCAAGGACTACGGCGCGGAGAAAGAGCGCGTCACCGTCGACGTGTTGACGCGGTTCGCCCGCGAGGCGGACGTCGAGCGGACCGACGGAGAGGACGAACAGGAGGAGGTCCGCGCCTGATGGCGCGCGCGCCGGTTGCTCGTTTCCGCGAGCCACGGGTGCGCTGCCGACCGACTTTCCCGAGCGGGCGCGCGGCGCGAAACGTTAATTACCGACGAGACGAATCTGTGAGGTACGATGCGACGACGGCACACCAGCGCGAGGGACGCCGCGGCGGAAGCGGCGCCGCTCGCCCGCGTGCGCCGGTCGGTCGGCGTCGATACCGACGTCGACACGCAGATCATTGTAGGGGCCCTATAGCCCCGCATAGCCACATTTCCGCCTCGATTCCGTCCGCGCTCACCGCTCGACCGACCAGCGACTGTCACACACCGACTATGGAACACGCTCGATCCGCACGACCGACACCGACGCACCGTATCCAGACCACACGAACACCTCGTTGCAGAGCCGTCGCCTCGCGAGGTGAGAACCGATGAGTAAACAGGCACCGTCGTCGCCGAACGCGGCGTCCGACGCCGCCGAGGCCGAGGAGGACGCGACGGCCGAATCGGAGACCCAGCGCCCCGTCACGACGGGGTCGGAGTCCGTCATCCGCGCGCTCGAAAACGAGGGCGTCGAGGCGGCCTTCGGCGTGCAGGGCGGGGCGATCATGCCCATCTACGACGCGCTGTATCACTCCGACATCCGCCACGTCACGATGGCCCACGAGCAGGGGGCGGCGCACGCCGCCGACGCGTTCAGCGTCGTCCGGAACGAGCCGGGCGTCTGTCTGGCCACGTCGGGCCCGGGCGCGACGAACCTCGTCACGGGGATCGCCGACGCCAATATGGACTCCGACGGCCTGCTCGCGCTGACCGGGCAGGTCCCGGTCGACATGGTCGGCTCCGACGCGTTCCAGGAGACCGACACGACGGGCGTGACCGCGCCGATCACGAAGCACAACTACTTCGCCAGCGACGCCGACACCGTCGGCGACACCGTCGGCGAGGCGCTGGCGCTCGCGGGCGAGGGACGGCCCGGTCCGACGCTCGTCGACCTCCCGAAGGACGTCTCGCTCGACGACACCGACGTCGACCCCGGCCCGGCGGAGCCGCCGGAGACGACCCGGCCGCAGTACGTCGCCGACGAGGAGGACGTCGCCGAGGCCGCCGCGGCAATCGAGGCCGCCGAGCGACCGCTGCTGCTCTTCGGCGGCGGCGTCATCAAGGCCGACGCCACCGACGAGGCCCGCGCGTTCGCCCACGAGTACGACATCCCCGTGGTGACGACGATGCCGGGCATCGGCTCGTTCCCCGAGGACGACGACCTCTGTCTCTCGTGGGCGGGGATGCACGGCACCGGCTACGCGAACATGGCGATCACGCACACCGACCTGCTCATCGCGGTCGGCACGCGATTCGACGACCGCCTGACGGGCGGCGTCGACACGTTCGCGCCCGAAGCGGAGGTCGTCCACATCGACATCGACCCCGCTGAGATCTCGAAGAACGTCCACGCGGACTACCCGCTCGTCGGCGACGCCGGCATCGTCATCGGTCAGGTCGACGACGCGATGGACGCCGCGCCCGACGCCGACGAGTGGCGCGAGCAGTGTCGCACGTGGAAAGACGAGTACCCGATGGACTACGCGACGCCCGACGACGAGCCGCTGAAGCCGCAGTTCGTCGTCGAGATCCTCGACGAGGCGACCGACGACGACACCATCGTTACGAGCGGCGTCGGCCAGCACCAGATGTGGGCCGCCCAGTACTGGGAGTTCACCGAGCCCCGGACGTGGGTGTCCTCGCACGGCCTCGGGACGATGGGCTACGGCCTGCCCGCCGCGATCGGCGCGCGCATCGCGGCCGACGACGAGCAGGACGTCGTCTGCGTCGACGGCGACGGCTCGTTCCTGATGACGATTCAGGAGCTGTCGGTCGCGGTCCGAGAGGAACTGGACATCACCGTCGCCGTCCTGAACAACGAGTACATCGGGATGGTCCGCCAGTGGCAGGACGCCTTCTTCGAGGGCCGGCGGATGGCCGCCGAGTACAACTGGTGTCCGGAGTTCGACAAGCTGGCGGAGGCGTTCGGCGCGCGCGGCTGGCGCGTCGACGACTACGACGAGGTCGCAGACGCCGTCGAGGAGGCAGTCGACTACGACGGGCCGTCGGTCATCGACTTCCACATCGATCCGGCGGAGAACGTCTACCCGATGGTCCCCTCCGGCGGCGCGAACGGCAAATTCGCCCTGACGGAGGATCAGCTATGAGCTCTGAGGATTCCACAGACGACCTGCCGAAGCACGGACTGAAGGGACCGAGCCCGGAGGAGCGACCGCACCCCGAGGGACGGCGGAACTCCGAGGGGATCCGCATCGACCCCGAGGCGGAGGCCGAACACGAGCCGCGGCGGGCGGTGCTGTCCGCGCTCGTCGAGAACGACCCCGGCGTGCTCTCGCGCGTCGCGGGGCTGTTCTCGCGGCGGCAGTTCAACATCGAGAGCCTCACCGTCGGGCCGACGACCGTCGAGAACCACTCGCGGATCACGATGGTGATCGAGGAGCCCGATCCGGGCATCGACCAGGCGAAGAAGCAACTCGCCAAACTCAAGCCGGTGATCTCCGTCGGTGAACTCGACGACGACGCCGTGCGGACCGAACTCGTCCTGCTGAAGGTCGAGGGCGACGAACCCGACAAGGTGCACGCCGTCACCGAGATGTACGACGGACAGACGCTCGACGCCGGGCCGAAGACCATCACGGTCCAACTCACCGGCGACGAACAGAAGATCGACGACGCCATCGACGCGTTCCGCCAGTTCGGCATCATCGAGATCGCCCGGACCGGCTACACGGCGCTGGCGCGCGGCAACCAACCCACTGTGCCCGGCGAGAAACCGGGGACCGCGGACGAACCGACGAAACCGACGAACACCCAATAACAATCCAAAATGACAGACGATCTGAACACGACAGTATACTACGACGACGACGCGGACCGCTCGTACATCGACGACAAGACCGTCGCCGTGCTCGGCTACGGCAGCCAGGGCCACGCGCAGGCACAGAACCTCGCAGACTCCGGCGTCGACGTGATCGTCGGCCTGCGCGAGAGTTCCTCCTCGCGCGCCGCCGCCGAGTCCGACGGCCTGCGGGTCGAGACGCCCGCCGACGCGGCCGCCGAGGCCGACATCGTTACGATGCTCGTTCCCGACACGGTCCAGCCAGCCGTCTTCGAGGAGATCGAGGACGGACTGGAGGCCGGCGACACGCTGCAGTTCTCCCACGGGTTCAACATCCACTACAACCAGATCCGTCCCCCCGAGGACGTCGACGTGACGATGATCGCGCCGAAGTCGCCCGGTCACCTCGTGCGACGCAACTACGAGGCCGGACAGGGCACGCCCGGGCTCGTCGCCGTCTATCAGAACGAGTCCGGCGAGGCGCGCGAGGAGGCGATGGCGTACGCTCACGCGATCGGCTGTACGCGCGCCGGCGTCATCGAGACGACGTTCCGCGAGGAGACCGAGACCGACCTCTTCGGCGAGCAGGCCGTCCTCTGCGGCGGCGCGACCGCGCTCGTCCGCGAGGGCTACGAGACGCTCGTCGACGCGGGCTACTCCCCGGAGATGGCGTACTTCGAGTGCCTGAACGAACTGAAGCTCATCGTCGATCTGATGTACGAGGGCGGCCTCTCGAACATGTGGAACTCCGTCTCCGACACCGCCGAGTACGGCGGGCTGACGCGCGGGGACCGCATCATCGACGATCACGCGCGAGAGAAGATGGAGGAAGTCCTCGAAGAGGTGCAGGACGGCACGTTCGCCCGCGAGTGGATCGCGGAGAACCAGGCCGGCCGACCCTCCTACACCCAGCTGAAACACGCCGAGGAGACCCACAGCGTCGAACAGGTCGGCGCGCCGCTGCGAGAGCTGTTCTCGTGGGCCGACGAGGAAGAGGAAGCCGCGGAAGCGCCCGCTGACGACTGAACGAGAAGATGACAGTGACACAGGTATTTGCGACAGCCAACGGTGATGTAGATGAGTGAGGGAACGCTGTACGACAAGGTGTGGGAGGAACACACCGTCGCGGAGCTGCCGACCGGACAGACGCAGCTGTTCGTCGGGCTGCACCTCATCCACGAGGTGACGAGCCCCCAGGCGTTCGGGATGCTGCAGGAGCGCGACCTCGAGGTCGCCTATCCCGAACTGACCCACGCGACGGTCGACCACATCGTCCCCACGTCGGACCAGTCGCGGCCCTACCGCGACGACGCCGCCGAGGAGATGATGTCCGAACTGGAGGAGAACGTCCGCGAGTCGGGCATCCAGTTCTCCGACCCCACGACGGGCGATCAGGGGATCGTCCACGTCATCGGCCCCGAGCAGGGACTCACCCAGCCCGGCAAGACGATCGTCTGCGGCGACTCCCACACCTCGACGCACGGCGCGTTCGGCGCGCTGGCGTTCGGGATCGGGACGAGCCAGATCCGCGACGTGCTGGCGACCCAGACCGTCGCGATGGAGAAGAAGAAGGTCCGGAAGATCGAGGTCACCGGCGAACTCGGCCCCGGCGTCGAGGCGAAAGACGTCATCCTCGAAGTCATCCGTCGGCTCGGCACCGAGGGCGGCGTCGGCTACGTCTACGAGTACGCCGGCGAGGCCATCGAGAACCTCGACATGGAGGGTCGGATGAGTATCTGCAACATGTCCATCGAGGGCGGAGCTCGCGCGGGCTACGTCAACCCCGACGAGACCACCTACGAGTGGTTGAAAGAGACGGACTACTTCCAGGAGAACCCCGAGAAGTTCGACGAACTCAAGCCGTACTGGGAGTCGATCCGCTCCGACGAGGACGCCGAGTACGACGACGTCGTCACCATCGACGGCTCCGAGTTAGAGCCCGTCGTCACGTGGGGGACGACCCCCGGACAGGGCATCGGTATCTCCGAGCCGATCCCAGAGCCCGAGTCGCTGCCGGCGGACAAACAGGACACCGCGCGACGCGCCCAAGAACATATGCGCGTCACGCCCGGGGAGACGATGGAGGGCTACGAGATCGACGTCGCCTTCCTCGGCTCGTGTACGAACGCGCGCCTGCCCGACCTCCGCCGCGCGGCGGAAGTCGTCGAGGGCCGGCAGGTCCACGAGGACGTCCGCGCGATGGTCGTCCCCGGCAGCCAGCGCGTGAAGGCCGCCGCGGAGGCCGAGGGCCTCGACGAGATCTTCGAGGAAGCCGGCTTCGAGTGGCGCAACGCGGGCTGTTCGATGTGTCTCGGGATGAACGAGGACCAGTTGGAGGGCGACGAGGCCTCCGCGTCCTCCTCGAACCGCAACTTCGTCGGCCGGCAGGGCTCGAAAGACGGCCGGACGGTCCTGATGAACCCCCGGATGGTCGCCGCCGCGGCGATCGAAGGGGCGGTGACTGACGTGCGCGAACTGAAGGAGGTGACGACGGTATGACCGACGAGATCCCCGAGATCGACTCCGTCACGGGAACCGGCGTCCCCATCCGCGGGAACGACATCGACACCGACCAGATCATCCCCGCGCGCTTCATGAAGGTCGTCACCTTCGACGGCCTCGGCGAGTTCGCGTTCTTCGACCTCCGGTTCGACGAGGACGACAACCAGAAGGACCACCCGTTCAACGAACCGCAGTTCCAGGACGCGTCGGTGATGGCGGTCAACGCCAACTTCGGCTGCGGCTCCTCCAGAGAGCACGCCCCGCAGGCGCTGATGCGCTGGGGGATCGACGCCATCATCGGCGAGTCGTTCGCCGAGATCTTCGCCGGCAACTGCCTCGCGCTGGGCATCCCGACGGTCACCGCCGACCACGACACCATCGTCGAACTCCAGGAGTGGATCGACGAGAACCCCGACGGCGAGATCCACGTCGACGTCGAGGCCGAGACCGTCACCTACGGCGACACGACGATCGAAGCGACCGTCGACGACGCACAGCGGCGGGCGCTCACCGAGGGCGTCTGGGACACCACGGCGCTGATGAAATCGAACGCCGACGCGGTCGCCGACAAGGCCGCCGCCCTGCCCTACGTCGATGAGTGAGGAGATCGTCGTCATCGAAGGGGACGGCATCGGCAAGGAGGTCGTCCCCGCCGCGGTCTCGGTCCTGGAAGCCGTCGGCGACTTCGAGTTCGTCGAGGCCGAGGCCGGCGACGCGGTGCTCGCGGAGACCGGCGAGGCGCTCCCGCAGGAGACCTACGACACCGTCGCCGACGCGGACGCGACGCTGTTCGGCGCGGCCGGCGAGACGGCCGCCGACGTCATCCTGCCGCTTCGGGAGGCTGTCGGCTCCTACGTCAACATCCGCCCCGCCCGGGCGTACCCCGGCGTCGACGCGGTCCGTCCGGAGACGGATCTGGTCTTCCTGCGCGAGAACACCGAGGGCGTCTACTCGGGTCACGAGGACCGTCTCTCCGAGGATCTCTCGACGCTCACCCGCGTCGTGACGACCTCCGCCTCCGAGCGACTGGCCGAGTTCGCCTGCGAGTACGTCGACGAGCAGGGGACGGACGGCTTCCAGGTCGTCCACAAGGCGAACGTGATGCGCGAGACCGACGGGCGGTTCCGCGACGCGGTCGTCGACGTCGCCGACGAGGCGGGCGTCGAGACCGAGGAGGTCCTGATGGACGCCTTCGCGACCCGGGTCTGTCTGGATCCCACGCAGTTCGACGTCGTCGTCTGCCCGAACCTCGCGGGCGACGTCCTCTCGGATCTGGCGGCGGGACTCGTCGGCGGACTGGGGCTGCTCCCTTCCGCCAACGTCGGTCCCGACAACGCGTTGTTCGAGCCGGTGCACGGCACCGCTCCCGACATCGCGGGCGAGGGCGTCGCCAACCCCTCGGCGGCGATCCTCTCGGCGGCGATGCTGCTCGATCACCTCGGCTACTCCGCGGAGGCGACGAACGTCCGCACCGCGGTCGAGTCCGTCCTCGAAGACGGCCCGCGGACCGCCGACCTCGGCGGCGACGCCGGGACCGAAGACGTCACGAGCGCGGTCCTCGACCGACTCGACTGAGCCGACTGCGCTCCCCGGTCTCGTCTGGTTCGGTTTTTTGTTTCTGTCGCCGGGACGTCCACCGTCGAGTGACGCGAGGAGACGGATGCTGACACGGACAGCGCGAGCTGTGCGGTTCGCGTCAGCGGGCTCGTCGAGGCGGCGGTATCCGCGCGCGGCTGCCCGTTAGTGATCGTTAGACGGTCCAATTGCTCCGTTCCGATCCGATACGAACACAAACCATTAACAATACACAGATCGAAACACGGATAGACGACCCTTATGTTACCCGCTGAGAGAAAACGGCGCATCGTGGAACTCGTCACCGCCGCCGACGGCAAGTCGGTCGACGCCCTCGCCGACGAACTCGGGTACTCGAAGGCGACGATCCGGCGCGACCTGCACGAACTGGAGGACCGCGGCCTCATCGAGCGGTCTCACGGCGGGGCGGTCCCCGTGACGAGCGTCGGACACGAGCAGGCGTACGGACAGAAGGAGGTTCAGAACCTCGACGCGAAGCGCGCGATCGCCGAGCGGGCGGTCGACGAGATCACCGAGGGCCAAGTGGTCTTCTTCGACGCGGGCACGACGACGATGCAGGTCGCCCAGAACGCGCCGAAGGACGGGTCGATCCTGGGGGTGACGAACTCGCCGCGGCTGGCGGTCGAACTGGGCAAGGAGGACAACGACGTGAAGCTGACCGGCGGCACCCTCCGCCGCCGGACGCGCTCGCTCGTCGGACCGACTGCGGAGTCGTTCCTCGAACGGACGAACTTCGATCTACTCTTCCTGGGCGCGAACGCCGTCGACGTCGAGACCGGTCTCACGACGCCGAACGAGGAGGAGGCGCGCGTGAAGGAACTGATGGTGCAGCGCGCCTCCCGCGTCGTCCTCGTCGCCGACGCGACGAAGATCGGCGAGCGCTCGTTCGTCACGTTCGCAGACCTCGCCGACGTCGACCTGTTCATCACCGCGGGGGAGGTCTCCGCGGAGGCGATCGAGCGGTTCGAGGCCGAGGACGTCACGGTCGTCGTCGCGGACGCGGAGGCGGTCGCGCAATGACCGACCGGGGCGCTGAGATCCTGACGGTGACGATGAACCCCGCCGTCGATCACACGCTCTCGATCGACGGCCCGCTCCGCGAGGGGGAGGTCGCGCGGACCGACGACGCGCAGTTCGACGCGGGCGGGAAGGGGATCAACGTCTCGCAGTACCTCACCGAACTGGGGGTCGACGCGCCGGCGACCGGGTTTCTCGGCGGACCGTTCGGACGGATGATCGGCGACGCGCTCGACGAGGAGAAGATCGACCACGATTTCGTCGACATCGCGGGTCGAACCCGGCTGAACACGACGATCCTGAGCCCCGACGGCGAGTACAAGATCAACCACGACGGCCCCGTCGTCGGCGACGCCGACGTCGACGCGCTCGTCCGGCGGGTGCAAGCGCGCGACCCCGATCGGCTGGTCGTCGCGGGGAGCCTCCCGCGGGGGATCGACGCCGACGCCGTCGACCGACTGGCGGGGGCCGGGTCGTGGTCGACGGCCGTCGATATGGGCGGGTCGTTCCTGCAGCGACTCGACGGGGAGTACCTCGTCTGTAAACCCAACAGAGACGAACTCGCCGCCGCCACCGGACGTACGGTCGAGACCGTAGAGGACGCCGTCGCCGCCGCGCGCGCGCTCAGAGAGCGCGGCTTCAGATACGTGTTGGCCTCGCTGGGGGCCGACGGCGCGCTGTTGGTCTCGGCGTCCGAGGCCCACTACGCCCCCGCGCTCTCGGTCGACGTGGTCGACACCGTCGGCGCGGGCGACGCGCTGCTGTCGGGCTTTCTGGCGGGTCTCGAACGCGAGGAGTCCGTCGAGAGCGCCCTCCGAACCGCCGTCGTCGTCGCCGCCCGCGTCGTGGCGGTCTCGGGGACGAGCGTGCCGCCCTTCGACGACGTCTTCGACGCCCGCGAACGCGTCGAGGTTCGACGCGTATAAACCGCTGTCCGCCCGTGTATTTTCACAGCTAAATAATTCAGAAACAATCACGAGCGAAAGTATTTTTGAGGACGTTCAGTAATATCCGTGATGAAGATCTATGTCAAGCAAAGCTGAGAGCAAGATGCGGTCCCACCTGACGAAGGTCAAAGAGGACCTCATGACTGGCGTGTCGTACATGATCCCGTTCGTGACGATCGGCGGGATCTTCCTCGCGCTCGGATTCGCCGTGGCCCCCACGGGTCCGAACGGCGCACCCGATACGTCGCAGGCGGGGACGCTCGCGTACTTCCTCGGCCAGATCGGCGGGCTCGGCCTGACGATTATGGTCCCGATCCTCGGCGCGTACGTCGCGTACGCGATCGCGGATCGACCGGGACTGGCTCCCGGATTCCTCGCGTCGTATCTGATCCAGCAGGGAGAGGTGCTGCAGTCCGCAGGCACCGTCATCGGGCTCGAAGGCGGTGCGGCCGGCGCGGGATACCTCGGTGCACTCGTCACCGGTCTCCTGGTCGGGTACGTCGCCAGATGGATCAAGAACTGGAGCGTCCCGGACTTCGTCCAGCCGATGATGCCGGTCCTCATCGTACCGGTGCTGACGATGGCGATCGTCTCGCCGATCGTCCTGTTCGTCCTCGGCGTGCCGGTCGCCATCGCGAACGCCGGGCTCACGGCGTACCTCGAAGGCCTGCAGGGGAGTCAGGCGCTCCTCGTCGGCGGGCTCCTCGGGGCGATGATGGCGTTCGACATGGGCGGCCCGGTCAACAAGGTCGCGTACGTGTTCGCGGCGGGGCTGATCACCGAAGGGATCACCCAGCCGATGGCGGCGGTGATGATCGCCGGGATGATCCCGCCGATCGGCCTCGCGATCTCGAACTTCATCGCGCCGCACAAGTACGCCGAGGAGATGTACGAGAACGCCAAGTCCGGAATCATCCTCGGCTTCTCGTTCATCACCGAGGGGGCGATCCCCTACGCGTCGGCGGACCCGCTCCGCGTCATCCCGTCGATCATGGTCGGTAGCGCCGTCGGTGCGGCGATGTCGATGTCGCTCGGCATCTCGATGCCCGCGCCCCACGGCGGCATCTTCGTCGTGCCGCTGGCGAACAGTCCGCTGCTGTTCCTCGCGGCCATCGTCATCGGATCGCTCGTGACGGCAGCGCTCGCGACGGTCCTCAAGCCCGACTACGAAGAGGGCGTCGGCGCGGGCGAGGCCGACTCCGGCGCGGCGACGACCGCCGACGACTGATCGGTCCGGTCTCGCTTTCCGCCGCGACACCGTCGCCCTTCGCGGCGACGGGTTCGCATTTTCGGACTCACACGGCGAATCGAAGAGAAAATTCCTTACCATTAGCGTGCACATATTCGATTGGTTATGCTCGAAGATGACATCGACCGGCTGCTCCCGCTCGCGCACATCTCGCTGTCGGAGCCGCCGGCAGAGAAAGAGGCCGCCATCGAGTTCCTCCTCGACCTCATCGCGGACAACGACCGCGTGAGCGATCGTGCGGCCGCGCTGGAGGCGCTCCGGGAGCGCGAGAAGGAGGCGACGACCGGCGTCGGGATGGGAATCGGCATCCCGCACGCGAAGACGAGCGCCGTCGACGAGCCCTCGGTCGCGTTCGCGCGCTCGGGCGAAGGCATCGACTTCGACGCGATGGACGACGAGCCCGCGCGGCTGCTGTTCATGATCCTCGTGCCCGCGGAGGGCGGCGAGGAACACTTACAGATCTTGAGCGCCCTTTCGCGAGCACTGATGCACGAAGACGTCCGCGAGACCCTGCTCGAGGCCGAAGACGCAGAGACCGTCCAAGAGACCGTTCGGGAGGCCGTGAACTGATGCCCGAGCGCGTCGTCACGATCGTCCCCGAGGACGGCCTTCACGCGCGCCCGGCGTCGAAGTTCGTCGAGGCGGCAAACGAGTTCGAATCGGAGGTCACCGTCGGCCACGTCGACGGCGAATCGGTGAACGCCGCGAGTATGCTGGCGGTCACCGGACTGGGTGCCGCCGCCGGCGACGAGGTCCGGCTGACCGCCGAGGGCGACGACGCCGAGGCCGCGCTCGACGAACTCGAACGCATCCTGACGACCCCCGAGGAAGACCTCTAGGGCGATGACGGAGCGACGACTCTCCGGCGTCGGCGTCACGCCGCTCTCGGGCGTCGGCACCGCCGTCTGGTACGCGCCCGACGCGGAGCTCGACGAGCCGCCCGCGCCCGAAAGCGTCGACGTCGACGCGGAGCGCGAGCGGTTCGAGACCGCCCGCGACGACGCCCGCGCGGAGATCCGCGCCGAGCGCGAGCGGACGGCCGAGCGCGTCGGCGAGGCGGAGGCGGAGGTCTTCGACGCGCACGTCCAGTTCCTCGACGACCCCCAGATCACCGAGGGCGTCGAGGGCGAGATCGACTCGGGGCTCCCCGCCGAACACGCCGTCACGCGGACCTTCGAGGGGTTCATCGAGCAGTTCGAGGGGATGGAGGGGCGGATGGCCGAGCGCGCCGACGACCTCCGCGACGTTCGGGACCGCCTCGTTCGCGTCCTCGTCGGCGGCGACCGAGTCGATCTCGCGAGTCTGCCGGAGGGGAGCGTGGTCCTCGCAGAGCGGCTGACGCCGAGCGACACCGCACAGCTCGATCCCGAGCGCGTCGCCGGGTTCGCGACCGTCACCGGCGGGCGGACCTCACACGCGGCGATCTTCGCGCGCTCGCTCGCCCTGCCGGCCGTCGTCGGCGTCGGCGAGGAACTCCGCGACGTCGCGGACGGCTCGGACGTCGTCGTCGACGGCACCGAGGGGACGCTCGTCGTCGACCCCGACGACGAGACGCGGGAGGCCGCCGCGGGCGGCGAGGACGTCGAGATCAGAGACGAGCCCGTCGAGACCGCCGACGGCGTCCCGGTGGAGGTCGCCGCGAACGTCGGCACGCGCACGGACCTGGAACCGGCCGCAGCGCGCGGCGCGGACGGCATCGGCCTGTTCCGCACGGAGTTTCTCTTCCTCGATCGGCAGTCGCCGCCGGACGAGGACGAGCAGTACGAGGCGTACCTCGACGCCTTGGCGCGGTTCCCCGACGGGCGCGTTGTCGTCCGGACGCTCGACATCGGCGGCGACAAGCCGATCGAGTACCTCGACCTGCCCGAGGAGGAGAACCCGTTCCTCGGCGAGCGCGGCATCCGCCGCTCGCTCGGCCCCGACGCGGACCTCTTCGAGACGCAGTTGCGCGCGCTCCTGCGCGCGGCCGGCAGCGACGAGGGCGGGACGCTCTCCGTGATGCTGCCGCTGGTCTCGACCGTCGAGGAGGTCCGCGAGGCCCGCGAGGTGCTGGAGTCGGTCGCGGCCGACCTGGCCGAGGAGGGCGTCGAACACGCGATCCCGGAGTTCGGCGTGATGATCGAGACGCCCGCGGCGGCGTTCCTCGCCTCGGACCTCGCCGAGCACGTCGACTTCTTCAGCATCGGAACGAACGACCTCGCGCAGTACGTGATGGCCGCCGAGCGCGGCAACGGCCGGGTCGCGGACCTCGGCGACTACCGTCAGCCCGCGGTGTTGCGAGCGATCCGCGCGACGGTCGAGGCCACCGAGGGGACCGACGTCTGGGTCGGGATGTGCGGCGAGATGGCCGGCGATCCCGACCTCACGGAACTGCTCGTCGGGCTCGGACTCGACGAACTGAGTATGAGCGCGGTCACGGTGCCGCAGGTGAAGCGCGCGGTGACCGAAACGACGACCGAGAGCGCGCGTGCACTCGCCGAGCGAGCGCTCGCAGCCAGTACGAAGGCTGAAGTCATAGGCGTGTTAACGGAGACCACACAATGAACGTTGTCGCAGTCACATCCTGTCCGACCGGAATCGCACACAGCCAGATGGCCGCCGAGAACCTCGAACAGACGGCCGAGCGGCTCGGTCACGAGATCAAAGTCGAGGTGCAGGGCGCGATGGGCGCACAGAACGAGCTGACGGCCCAGGAGATCGCCGACGCCGACGCGGTCATCATCGCCTCCGACACGGCCGTCAGCCGCGATCGCTTCGAGGGCAAACCGCTCGTGAAGGGGACGGTCAAAGACGGCGTCAACGACCCCGAGAGCCTCTTCGAGCGCGCCGCGGAACTCGTCGAGGAGGGCACGACCGGCGCGGTCGAGATCGACGGCGAGGGCGACGCGGACGCGGGCGACGACACGGCCGACGAGGGCGCAGCGGACGCCGGAGCGTCGGACGCGAGCCGTCGCGGCGGCGACAGAGAGAAAGGGCTGTTCGCCCGGCTCAAGCGACTGTTCTCCTGACGACGCCACCCGTTTTCGACCGTTCCAGAGACTCCTGAGTGCTGACACGACTGTCCGTCTCCCCGTCTGCGGTGATCGATCTCCCGACGAAACGCGCATTTTCGTGCAGAGACGAACACACTCCGCATACCTTATGATGGCGGCGACAGAACGCGCACGTGAGGTGACACACAGTGCCGTTCTACGGCGGGAGTGAACTCGCCAACGTCTACGACGACGCGCTCGAGAAGGGATTCGGCCTCGTCGCGTCGAACATCGCCGAACCGAACGTGATGATGGGCCTGATGGAAGGCGCATCGCGGGTCGACTCGGACCTCCTCCTCCAGCTCAGCGGAGGGGCCGCGACCTTCGCGGGCAACGAGGACCCGGTCGACGGGCTGGAGGCGATGGGCACGTACATCGACACCATCGCCGACCAGTACGACATCGGCGTCTTCCTCAACATGGACCACCAGACCGACCCCGAGTTCATCGAGGCGCAGATGGATCTGGGGATCCCCTCCTCGATCATGATCGACGCCTCCCACGAACCGTTCGAGGAGAACGTCGCCACGAGCCGGGAGATCGTCGAGATGAAAGAGGAGAAGGGCGCGGACGTCCTCATCGAGGCCGAACTCGGCCAGATCAAGGGCGTCGAAGACGAGATCGAATCGGAAGAGGCGTTCTACACCGATCCCGAACAGGCCGTCGAGTTCGTCGACCGCACGGGCTGTGACCTGCTCGCGATCTCGGTCGGCACCCAGCACGGCGTCGCGAAGGGCAAGGACCTCGAACTCCGCCCGGATCTGGCGGGCGACATCCGGCAGGCCCTCCGCGATCACGGCCTCGACACGCCGCTGGTCCTGCACGGCTCCTCGGGCGTCCAGCCCGACCAACTGCAGCGGATGCTCCAACACGGCATCTGCAAGGTGAACAAAGACACCCGATACCAGTACGAGTACACCCGGACGGCGTACGACCTCTACGACGAGGACCCGGCGAACATCGTCCCGCCCGAGGGCGTCGACGGCGACCGCGACACGTTCTTCAACGACACCGACTGGTCGCCCAACAAGGACGTCTTCGACCCGCGCGTCGCGGGGCGAAAGATCCGCGAGCGCATCGCCGACGTCCACGCCGATCTCGCCGAAGTCTCCGGAAGCGCCGGACACAGTCGGTACGCGTAGTCGCGACGAACCGCTCGACGCCGCGGGACCTCGACCGCCCGGGCGTTTAAGTTTCCACGCCGCCTTCCTCCACCTATGCCTCAGATACACCTCGACGAGGAGACGGTGAAGCGGTTAGACTCGCTCCGGATGGAGGACGAAGACTACGACGAGATCGTCACCGAACTCATCAACATCTACGAGGCCGAAGAGCTGACGCTGTTTCACGGCGGCGACGAGGTCTGAACCGGCGTCTCAGACGGTCCGTAAGATTCGACGGATTCAGTTGCAGAGCCGGTACCGCTCGCAGTCCTGATCGATCAGACCGCGTTCACAGAGCGTCGAGAGAATGCTGTACAGCGAGATCTTCTTCATATCCAGTCCGGTCTCCAGTTCCGAGAGGGTCGCTTCCCCGTGTGTCGAAAGGAACAGATAGACGAGTTTCGCACGCGGCGATTCGAGTTCCGAGGGGATCGACGGCGTTTCGAGTCCGGCCGTCGGTCGTGTGTGCATCGTACCCTGCATCGTTGTTACCGGAGCCTTGTCTTCGACGATAATAAAACCCATCCACGACGATCGTCGAACATCTCGAAACGAGAAAACGGCGTTAGAGACCCCCAATCGCTTATTCTCTGAAAAGTGGACGAACGTTCACCGAGATACCGGCGTCGATTCGCGCCGATATTTTCGACTGGTGACGATAGTGTCACGGCTTCACAGGCAGTGGAAGGGGCGGGAGTCGAACCACGCGAAGCCGTAATCCGGCGCGACCGAGTGACGGCCGCTGCCGGAACGCTCTACCACTGAGCCACCCTTCCAGTGGATGCTAAGGGCTCGCACCGGTAAATGCGTAGCGGCAGTCGGATCCGGTCGACGCTGTTCCGGCGCAGTCTGTCGACCGCCCGGCCCCGTGCGACGGTTCGCTCAGCCGGCGAGTCACTCCAGCAGCGACTCGCCCGTCATCGCCGGCGGCCGTTCGACGCCGATCAGTTCGAGGATCGTCGGCGCGATGTCACAGAGCGACCCGCCCTCGCGGACCCGTCGCCCGCCGTCGTCGCCGTCTGGCGTCAGGTACACGAACGGCACCGGGTTCGTCGTGTGTGCGGTGTGGGGCTCCTCGGCGGTCCCCATGTCGTCGGCGTTGCCGTGGTCCGCCGTGACGAGCACGTGCCCGCCGGCCTCGCGCACCGCGTCGACGAGCCGTCCGAGCTGTTCGTCGACGGCCTCGACGGCCCGCACGGCGGCGTCGAAGTCGCCGGTGTGACCGACCATGTCCGGGTTCGCGTAGTTGAGCACGAGCACGTCGGGGTCGTCGGAGCCGATCACCTCGATCGCCGCGTCCGTGACGCCTTCGGCGCTCATCTCCGGCTGGAGGTCGTAGGTCGGGACGTCGGGGCTCTCGACGATCCGACGGATCTCGCCGTCGAAGGCGACCTCGCGGCCGCCGTTCAGGAAGTACGTCACGTGGGCGTACTTCTCGGACTCGGCGATTCTGAGCTGCGTCTTCCCGGCCGCGGCGAGCGTCTCGCCGAGCGTGTCCGTCGGTTCCTCCGGGGGGAACGCCACCGGGAGGTCGAAGGTCTCGTCGTACTCGGTCATCGTGACGACCCGCGTCTCCGGCGGGTCGGTCTCGAAGGGCCACTCCGGGTCGATGTCGGCGAGCAGCCGCACGAGCTGCCGCGCGCGGTCAGGCCGGAAGTTGAAGAAGAGGACCGCATCGCCGTCTTCGAGCGCCGGCCCGCCCGCGACGAGCGTCGGTTCGACGAACTCGTCGGTGTCGCCGCGGTCGTAGGAGTCGCGGACGGCCTCGACCGCCGAGGCGGCCTCGTGGTCGGCCTCGCGGTCGACGATGGCGTCGTAGGCGCGCTTCGTCCGCTCCCAGTTCTGATCGCGGTCCATCGCGTAGTAGCGTCCGGAGACGGTCGCGACGTCGCCGGTGCCGTGTTCGTCGACGACCTCGGCGAGCGTTTCGAGGTAGCCCTCGCCGCCGTACGGGTCGGTGTCGCGGCCGTCGGTGAACGCGTGCGTCACGGCGTCGACGCCGCGCTCGGCCGCTATCTCGATCAGCGCGTGGAGGTGGCCCTGCTCGGAGTGGACGCCCCCGTCGCTGAGGAGGCCCATACAGTGGACGCGGCCGCCCGTCCGCTCGACGTGGTCGAACGCCGAGGCGATGGCCTCGTTGGTCGCGAAGCTCCCGTCGGCGATCGAATCCTCGATGCGCGTGTACGCCTGCTTGACCACGCGGCCCGCGCCGATGTTGAGGTGGCCGACCTCGCTGTTTCCCATCTGTCCCTCCGGGAGGCCGACGTTCCGGCCGGAGACGTCGAGCGTCCCGTACGCACCGGACGCGGCGAGGCGGTCGAAGTTCGGCGTCGACGCGGCCTTCACCGCGTCGCGTCGGTCGTGGTCCCCGAGGCCCCAGCCGTCGAGGATGACGAGCGCTGCCTGCATACGCGCATCGAGGGCGAGTGCCCGGGAATAGGCTTCGCTTCGTCCGAGCGGCCGTCGGGTGACGCCCGTCCCGCGACGACGCGACAGCTTCTTTCGCGGCGCTGCCGTGGTCTCCGGTAATGCCCGAGGGATCCAGCGGCGGGACCGAACGGAACGGCTGGCGCGCGCGGCTCCGACGCCCGTTCCCTGAACGGTGGGTCCAGTACTACCTCGGCAACGGCGCGAGCCTCGGGTGGCTGCTCGTCGTCGACGGCGCGGCGTTCCTCCTCGGGGTGAGTTTCTACGTCCACAGCGACCCGTCGCTGCGCGATCTCAGTTCGATGGTGTACCCGCTCTTCGGCGACTCGCCGACGGCGCTCGCGCTCGCGACGCTCTCCGTGGCGACGTTGCTCCCGCACCTGGGAGAGGAGATCACCGACGCGCCCTCGAACCGGTTGCTCGCGCTCCTCCACACGCTGGCGTTCGTCTGGCTCGTGAAGTACGGCCTCTGGACCGGGATCGCGCTCAATCTCCGCCCCGACCTCTACGTCGCTCATCGATGTACAGCTACGTACGTCTGAGCATCGACGAGTACAGCTACGACGTCGAGCATCGA
>NZ_BBJO01000033.1 GCF_000739575.1 Halobellus rufus
TTCGGAGTAGAGCGCGTCACGGACCTCTCGCTTGTTGGTCTCACACTGGGTGGAGGAGGTGTCGGACCAACAGTAGTCGGCAGTTCGGTTCGCGCAGTACAGGTATTGTTCAGCGGTTCGGTGGAGTGCGTCGCGTTGTTTGTCGGAAACAGCGAGTTTCACGACGGCGGTTCGACGCACGCCCATAGTTTCAGAGAATACCCGACGGTACTTATAGACTCGGGAGTCGATCGGTCGCAGTGTGGCGGTTGTGTCGTACCATATCGGTTTTCTCCCCGACCTACTCGCTCACTCCGTTCGCTCCTTGAGGTCGGGGGCTCCACCTCGAAAATGCTGAATGATACCCAACTCTCCCCAGAGTGGAAGGTGGTAGCTGCGTTCACAGGAATGCGAGCAGGGCAAGCCCGATTCCAATCGTGTTCACGAGCCCGTGGATGATGCTCACCGTCAGCAAACTGTTCGTTTGTTCGTAAACGTAGCCGAGGATGAAGCCGGTCGCTGCGATGCTCACTACGGCCCCCCAGACGCCAATGGAGAGGAGATCAGAACCTCCGAACCAGTAACTCGGGATGTGCGTGAGGCCGAACCCCACCGAGGTAATGGTGACCGCAGCGATTGTTCCATACGATTCACGTAGGCGGCCCTGAATGACACCGCGGAACAGGAACTCTTCGATTGGCGCGATGAGCAAGAGATTACCGATGAGGAACACGGAATAAATTAACACGGGGTTCTCAACCGCCGCTGCGCTCGAAATATTCGTCGCCGAACCAGATCCGAACTGGCTCACTACGATTTCGGTCAGGAGCGATGCAGTGATAATCGCCGCCAATCCGCCAAGGATCCAACCGCCATCCCGAATCGTCGGCCACCGGAGATCGTAGTGAATCGTCACTGGCCGGAACCGTAGGTAGGCGACGCCGACGAAGGCGAACCAGAGCGTAGCGAGTCCTCCTCCAACGAGGAAGGTCAATGCGAAGCTGTCGCCAAGACCCAACCGTACCTGAAGTCTACTGAAACCTTCAATAATCAGTAGACCGCCGAAGGATGAAACCGTGAGTAGCGCGACGGCTGTAAGGAAGGTTCGAGCGGATCTACGTCCAGCCGACGTCTCGGTCTTTCTTTGGCGATTTTTGGTGATTGAAGCCATTCTGGGGTCAGGCAGAGAATGCCGAACGTGTAGACGCCGTTGGAGAATATAAACACGTAGTGACACGTTCTATCTAACCCCTTGACTGAGTGGTCTCTGTTTGGGCAGGAGTTCTTCTCCCTCAATTGTCTGGTATAGATGGCGCCTCTTGCTGAGACCAGAGAAGGGTTGTTCGACCTGATCCTGTCATCCGCACGGCCACAAAGACGATCGATATAATTGCAGCGTATTCGATGACACCAACGACGAAATGAAGGTTAGAAGGGACGTTCATCGTGATCAAAACCGGTGGATAATTCATTGTCGCATGTATGAGAGCGACTAGCCACAGGTTACGAGTGAGTACGTACACGACCCCGTACGTAAGGCCCATCAGCAGCAATCCAAGCAAGTGGATCGCCAGTGCAGTACCGACTTCGTGTCCCGACGCGAGAAACCACCGTGGAAGGTGGAAGCCAGCAAACAGACCTGCTGCGACCACAACCCCAGCAACTGTCCGACGCGTTTTATCCCCCGCTATAGCGGTAAACTTCTGCTGGAAATACGAACGGAAAACCAGTTCCTCTGGGATTGCGGTGAATAAGAACGAGCTACACAGGGCCGCAAAATAGGGAAGCGGGTGGGCAGCAACGCTTGACCACGAAGCTTCAAACCCGATAGCACCTCCTAGTGCGAGGCTGAATGCGATGAGGTTGTACAGCCCCCAAAACGTAATGAGAACACCAGTTACGGAGATAACTGACTGAGGAGACGAGAAGATCGAGCGTGGTGAGACTCCCTCGATACGGAATGCACCGACAGCCACTGCAACAAGAACTCCGCCCCACACCATACCCAAGATGGGTGGCGGCGATCCGTGCGGGGTCACAAGCAAGAGGAGAGACAGGATCGAAAGCACGACAAGATATGTGATAACCGGGACTGACAAACCACCCTTGAACGCCGGCAGTCGTGTGTCAGTACGTGACATCCTCAGCTTGTCCCCAGTCTGGCTGTTCGACGTGTTGATTCCAGAATGACGCGTCGAGATACGCGTCATCAGTACCGCTCACTCCCGATAGCCGAGCAACTCGACCGACCGTCGCCCACAGGAACCGCTGCGCCAGTATAGGAGCCATCGTCATCGTTGTTTCATCGTAGAGATCGGCTGCTATCACGAGCGCTTGTCCTAATCCCGGCCCGGTGAACTCACCATTACCATCGCTGCCGCCCTCGTGAGCAATCCCCCAGCCGGTGTAGAGGCCTTTTACCGTTCGAATCGATGGAAGCTCAGCCCTGAATGCAACGGTGTCCTCCGTCTCGTTTCGGAACGTGTGTTCTTGTCGTGGGTCAACAGTCAGCGATTCCCCGGGACTGAGATGAATCGGCTCTCCGTCGCAGACAACAGTGAGTTGCCCTTCAAGCACTTTGAATGTCTCAGTCGTCTGGTGGTAGTGAACGGGTGGTGCAGGAGATTCCGGTGATACCCATTGAACAAGGACTGGGCGATCAGTCTCGTCTGGATCTGGCCGCTCCAGCAATGTTGCCCACGTTCGGCTGACAGGGTCAGAAACAAGCGGGTGAGGCGACTGTCGCAGCAGGTCACTAGCAGGGCCCTCGGGGTCTAGTTCGAGTGTTGGTCCGTTAACTGGCGTTCCATCTACGAGCGGCCGACCAGTCAGAAGAGTTCGTCGCTTCGTTTCATCAGTAGGCGGTCTGTCATCAGGAGAGTCCACCACGGTTTCCATCATTGCTCTGTAGTATGCCCCGCCGTGGAATAGAGATTCTGTGAGGTATGTATCGGGGATTTATCCCTTCTCATATTCGAGAGGCCGCTAATGAAACATCTTCAGGTGACAGTTCACGTCGACGATGACCGAGCACCGGAGTTTTTCGCGCTTCTAGCCGATTCAGCAGTCATCGCAGAAGCTCGGTTAATCGACTGGAGTCTGACCACCAGTGAACAGTCGACACTCCTGTATACTGTCGATGGTGACCCAACGGCTTTTGCCGAGCGCGCAGCTGATACGGCCGGGATCGATTCGGTAGATTTGTCCGAAACTACCCAGGGACAGACGTTCGTGATGGTTGTGATGCGCCCGCAAGAAACGCCTCTGTTTGCTGCGATCCATCGAGCAAGCTCACAAGTGGGAATCATCGTCCGCAAACCAATCATCTACCGTAACGGGACGATGTCAGCCCGTGTTATCGGTGACACGTCAGCACTCCAGCGTGCTCTCGAAGCTGCCCCAGATAGCGTCGACGTTCAAATCGATGAAGTAGGACAGCTCGAAAGACACGACGCAGGCCCCGTGGCGAGGCTAAGCGACAGACAACGTGAAGCAATCACAGCCGCGCTCGATCTTGGCTATTATAACCAGCCTCGAAAATCAACTCACGACGATATCGCCGCCGCACTCAACTGCGCACCACCAACAGCCAGCGAGCATCTCCAGAAAGCAGAAGCCAACATCATCCGCACCGTGATGGACCCGTTTCGGCAAGACACGCAGAACTCCTCACAACGGCATAACAGTACCCATCAGTGAAGAATTTGATATACAGATCCCGGCCCAACGGCTGATCTCGTGGATTTCACTTAAAAGCACTCTCTCGTGCAGTACAGTGGATACCGCTCTTGGAGAGTGTTGTAGGACGGTTTCCCAACCCTCTGTGAGAACCGGAATCCCTCAAGACAGCGTCTAGTCAGAACCAGCGCGGACTGTAAGGGTAGGAAAATCGTGAGAGGTGATATCAGTACCAGTAGCAGCCGCGTATGTATCCCCCGTGTGTGACGCTCCTCTGTCACCGTCTTTCGCTGAGCAACCGACAGCGGCGCATCTCATACAATCCCTAGTCCGTTTGCCAGCGTGAGGCTGACGATGACCGTAAATCCTCTCGAGGCCAGTCCGTACTTTAGGAGCTGCCGGCGAAGAAATCCAACGAAAGACCTTGTCGACGCGTCGATAAGTTCTCTGCCACACCAGAAGGTAGAAATAGCGATTTCTGAAATCTTGATTTCCAAAATCGGGAGTTCTATTTGTGTGGGAATGGTATCGGGGGTATGGAACACTTCGTTGATCGGGACGTCGAACTCGATCAACTCACGGCCTGTTACGAGTCCGAGACAGCGGACTTCATCGTGATCTACGGTCGTCGTCGCCTCGGCAAAAGCGAACTCGTTCACCAGTCCATCGCTGACCGGGACGACGCCGTCTACTACCAGGCAGTCGAATCCACTGCGCAGAACCAACTCGAACAGTTCGTCGACACTGCTACCACACAGTTCCCTGCGTTGCAGAACGTCCGCCGTGACTGGGAAGTCCTGCTGGAATCTCTCGGTGATGAGGACGCGATTGTGGTCATCGACGAATTCCCGTTCCTCATCGAAGAGGATGACTCACTCCCGTCACGGATCCAGCGCGTGTGGGATCTGGAGCTCCAAGAGACGGGGATGACGCTCGTGCTCGTCGGCTCGTCGATCAGCGTGATGGAAGAGAAGGTACTCTCCGGAAGCGCGCCGCTGTACGGGCGACGAACAGCGACTATCGACCTCAAACCGCTCGACGTCCCCGACGCTCGTCAGTTTTTCCCGGAGTACGATCCGGAGACGGCTCTTATGGCGTGGGCGATCTACGGCGGTACGCCGTACTATCTGCAAACCATCCATCCCGCTCAGTCGCTCGGCACGAACGTCCAGCAAGGAATCCTCTCAGAACAGGGACTGCTGTACTCCGAACCCGAGTTCCTGCTCCGCACCGAACTCCGACAGCCGAACACGTACTTCAGCATTCTCCGTGCGCTCGCCCACGGGCGACGCACTCCGAACGAGATCGCCGGGATGGCCGGCGTAGAGTCGGGATCACTCAGCACCTATCTACAAAAGCTTCGTCGCCTCCGACTCGTCGAACGCCACATCCCCATAACGGAATCGCCGACGGCCTCGAAACGCGGGCGGTATCGGATCGCTGCACCGTTGTTCCGGTTCTGGTTCCGGTTCGTCTACGGAAAGCAAGACCAGCTGCGGCTGCTCGGCGACGACGCATACGACGAACTCGTCGCACCAGGCCTCGCAGATTACGTGAGCCCACTGTTCGAACGGCTCTGCCAGCGGGCACTCCCAGACCTCGTTGACCGGCAGTTCCGTGACGTCGGGCAGTGGTGGTTCAAGGAACACGAACTGGATGTCCTCGGTCTCACCGACGACGGTCTCGTCGCCGGCGAGTGTAAGTTCACGTCGAACCCCGTGAGCGAAGGTGTCCTCGCCAACCTCGAACGAACAGCCTCGGAGGTCCGGTGGGCAGACGGGCCAGCGGACGGTGAGCCGCTGTACGTGTTGTTCAGCCGCTCTGGGTACACTGACGATCTTGAAACCGCCGCTGACACCCGTGAAGACGTCCGACTGTTCGAGTTATCCGATCTAATGACGACGAATACCACCGCGTAGTAGGGAGTGTCGGGAGCCTATAAAACTCCTCAACAGTGATGTTTCTCGTCCCGAACACGGTGCTTAATTCACGATATCACAAGCCCCAGCAGGCGTGAGAATCCGATTTCAGGTATATTGACTGAGTGTCGGTTATTCGATGAAATGCTCTCGATATTTTGAACTGGCCGCTTGCCTTCCCCCCCAGTATGACGGCCGAGGAACTCGACTCCTTGCTCGAATGGTACGACCTGAAGGACGAACTGCGGACGGGATGGGTGCTCCGGAATATCGACTCGCCTGAATCGGTCGCAGCCCACACGTGGGGGACAGCGACGCTTTGTCTGCTCTATGCCGAGCAGGAAGGTATTGACTGCCAGAAAGCTGTGACGATGGCACTCATTCACGACCTTGGTGAAGCTCGCACTGGCGATATCGCAACCCGCGCGGAGAACGGACGTCAGACCACCCCCACATCAGAGAAGGAGGCAGCTGAACGGAGCGCGGTAACCGATCTCGTCGGGTCATTCAACGACACCGAATTGCTTTCGCTCTGGGAAGAGTACGAAGCCCGCGACAACCCGACGGCACAGTTCGTCAAAGATATGGATCTGGTGGATAATTGTCTCCAGGCGCTCAAGTATGAGCGCCAAGACCGGTACGACGAAGCCGAGACGAATGACCACTTTACCGAGTTCGAGAATCTAGACGAGTTTTTTGCTACCGCCGCGCCACGTTTCCAGACAGAACTCGGTCAGGATCTGTTCAAACGAATTAAATCGAAATACGAACGAGAGCTCGGCCGACCCTGCCAACTCTGAATACGGATTTTTCACTCCCACCTCTCCCGGTCCGTGTACCCGCTATACTGACGGTTGACTACTCGGCTTCCTTCGCGCCTGTACCGTTCCCGGGTCGGTTCTAGACCCGTCAATCGTGACGTATTAGATGGTCGCAACACTCGATGATTTTTGTGTGAGTTATCGAAAAACGTAGCTATGATCGCCCTCCAAACGGCGCCACCCTCGGTCGGTGCTGCAATCGCTTCGCTCGTAGGACTCGCACTCATCGGAGGTCTGCTCGGCGCTATCGGTAGCGTTGTCGTTCGTCGGCTTCGAAACCCCGTGGGAAAATACCGACTGCTGTATGCGGCTGTCCTCTTCCCATATGCACTGCTCGCCTACGGCGTGTTAGCCCTCACCGGAGTCGGTGCTGCCTTCCTCACGATCCTGCCCGCCCCTCCGGAACTCGTGACTCGAGTGCTCGCTGATTTCGTCACGTTCCTCGCGGCCGGCTGTGTCTGGATTGTCTCATATCTTCCAACGGTACGGGGCATCCGCGACGTGCGTGACGTTAATCTCGCCACCAGTACGTCGGTCCGGAAGATGACACGGTATGTCATTGGAGTAAGTGCTCTTCTCACCGTGGTACTCGTCCCACTGCAGGTGGTCTCAATCGAGTCCGCACCATTGGCGCTCGCTGTCGGACTCACAACGCTCGTGCTCGGGATGCTGTACGCGGCACCGTGGCTCATCTCTGTTCTTCGTTCGACATCGAAACCAACTGGAGATACTGCTGCTCAACTGGAGAGACTCTGTGATCGCGCCGGTCTTGACGTTCGAGACGTCCGGATCCTCGACACCGAGAACGAGGAAACTGCGGACACGCTCGTTCGTGGCCCGCCGACCTACCGTCGTCTCTTCGTCACGAGCACGTTTCTTGACGCCTTTGACGACGAGACTGCCACTGCGTTACTGGCGATCGAGGCCGGTCGACTTCGAGCCTACGTCTTCGAGGTGAGGGTCGGGACAGTTCTCGTCGGGGGTCTCGCACTGATCGCGTCTGTCATTGGTATCGGCCCACAGTGGCCGTTACTCGGATTCGCACTGGGGGCGACTCTCGCCGGCTTTTGGCTCGCTCGACAACGGATCCGAGCGGCTGATGAGTACGCCGCCGAGCAGGTCGGGCGAACAACCGTCGCTGATGCGCTCGCCGAGTACGCCGACGTGCACGCCTTGGAACCAACACGACGACTAATTCCGAATCCCCTCTCAGTCAAGGTCGCGCTCGGTGATCGAATTGATCAGCTTCGCTCCGCAAGCAATCCGTGAATGGTTCAGAACACAGCTAGGCGCGTGTAGCCATCGAAGAATTTCAGCGTAATTCAAGGTGGAGCCCCCGATCTCAAGGAGCGAGCGTAGCGAGCGAGTAGGGTACAGACGAGGGGCCGCGTCGCGTTCGTCGGCCTCGCCCTCGACGGCGGCTTGGTGACGAGTATGGTGCCGACGAGGGGTTTATGGTCAAACCGTTACACGAAGGGACCTTAGACGACGTGGACGGAATCGTCACGTATCAACCAGAATTTCGATATGCCGAAAATGAAACGCAGAGCGTCTCGTTTGCGCACCAGAGCAACTCTCGTGAACGCTGTATCCCCTTCCTGCGTTCACCCTCCCTTTGGTCGACACTTGCTGAGGAAGGGGGCTTAGTGCCTCAATTCAGCTGAGATTCGACTGCTGATATTCAATCCAGATCACTTCTCTTCCCGTTCTATCTGGTTGAACTGATTGAGAATACTATCGTCAGTCAGCAGTCGCCGGGCCCGTTGTTCGAGATACTCAGCTTGCTCTGCAGTCTTTGCGTATCCACTATGCTTACGGCGTTTTTTTTGACTCATTTCCGCTTCGAGTACTGTGCGTTTGGCTTCAGCGCTAAAGAATTCCCCGAGCGTTTCGTAGGCGAGAATCTGTCGCTGCTGATCAACCACCGCACGCACATCTTCTCGCTCAACAGGCTTACACAGATAATCGTCGAACGGCATATCCAAAACTTCGACTCCCGGATCAACCGCAGTCACCATAACGACGCGGCCGTAGAAGCCCCGCTCGTCAAGTTCGGATAGCACGTCATCACCAGACATACCCGGCATATGGCGATCTAAGAGCACGATATCGATAGGTGAATCATCGATAATCGAGAGCGCCTCTGCACCACCGTACGCTGTTTGGATTTCGCAGTATCCGCGGAGTCGCAACGCGTACGCATCTGCTACTTCTTGTTCGTCGTCAACAACAAGCGCGCGTACGTTATGTACATCATAGGTTCCGGGCATCTGTTTCGTCTGCTTATCTGTGCGTGGTAGACGAACCCCTATAACTGATGGGCTTTTCTTCCCAGTATATCTGCATTCCTAGAGATGCGGTGAGAGAGAAGTCTGCATACCTAGCACCACCATCCAGTAGGATAGGGTGCCTCTCGAATAGTATGTCTGCCCACCCCAAAGCACCCCAGTCGAAGCATCAATCCGAACGCACCGAGACCAACGGTCTCACGACGGCCGAGCTCCTCGATCTGTTCGGAGATGAGTACACCCGCCGCGTATACGAAGCCATCGCCGAGCAAGCTCGGAGTGGTCGTGATGTGGCTGAAGTCGCCGATATCTCACGACCGACGGCATACCGTCGCCTCAATGATCTTCGTGACGCAGGGCTCGTCCGTACTGAGATGACCATCTGTGAAGATGGCCACCATCGAGAACGATTCGAGGCTGTCGCTACCTCACTCTCGGTCTCTCTTGACGACGGTAGTATGGATGCGAGGGTTAGTGTCACCGACTAACCCCTAAAGCTACGCTCTGCCTGTTTCCGATCTGGAAACGCGGAACTACGTATTATTATCCGCGTGGGATATGCTCCACGTGCCCGTCTTGCCCCTAGATGGGTACCTGAGTGACACCCCGCCCCCACTCTCTCCCCCGACTCCCCCACAACGCACTTCGGCCCTCCGTTCGGAAACGGCAGCGGTCGCTACTTCGAGATGTGCCACGACAACCGAACCAAGTGAAATAGCTGCATATCTAGCCCGTACTGGTTCCCGTTCGATGCCACCAACTGGACTACTCAAAACAAATCACCACCGCATTCATAACACACGACAAACAAGATCGACCTGAGAATTCGAAATATGGCTCTCTTCGTAACACTCGGCGAACTCACTCTCAACGCTGCTGCGGCCGGACTGCTTGGTTGGACGACTTGGACTGCGTTCCAATCTCGGGAACGCCCTAGTGCAGAACCATTCGTTTCACTCCTCGCAGTATTAACACTATGGGCAGTATTGGCCTTCGGCTCTGCATTCCCGGGTGTATCGTCTCACGGGGTACTATCCGGGAGCCTCTCGTTGGGTCAGTTCGGTACCGCACTGATCATCCCGGGTATTTGGATTGTATACGCACTCAGCTACACTGGCCGAGGAACAGGGCTAACGTGGAAACGAATCGCTCTATTCGCCGGTATTGTCATCCCAGTGCTTTTGAGCGGACTTGTAATCGCAACCGGCCCATCAGAGACAGCTATCGAGCGAATGCTAGCTTCGTTAATCGGCTGGGAATTGATCTACGTGTTCATACTGTACGTATACGCGACGTACCTCCTGATCGATTTCGGCAGCAGCCATCCCCGGATTTCGAACACGCATATTGCGGTCCTTGTCGGCGGAGTTTCGGCCCCCTACTTGCTTAGCTTGATAGGAAATAATACCTCTCTCACAAGCAGTTCGACGACTGGCCTGCTCTTGTCCGGTGTACTCCTCGCCGTTGCCGTGCGACGATACCCGGTTATGACTGGTTTCCCGAAAGCCGATTACGTGGCACGAACACGCGTCGTTGAGACTCTGCAGGAGCCAATCTTTGTCCTCGACTGGGACAACCACATTCTTGATGTCAATAAAACCGCAGCAGAGGTATTCGATAGTTCAGCGACGAAAATGATCGGTGAGCCAATCCGGTCAGTTATTGACGATCTCGAACAGACGAATTTCCCTGAGGGCACCACCGGAACCGTTGCACTCCAAACGTCCAAAGGCCGACGACAGTTCCAGTTCAGTGTCTCTGCTGTGACCGAATCCCCAGCCGATGACGAGGACAACCCGATCGCCAGAACGCTGCTCTTCCGAGACGTAACCGATCAGCAAACCCGGGAACAACGACTCACCGTACTCAACCGGATCCTCCGACACAACGTCCGGAACGATCTCGATGTCGTACTCGCATACGCCGACCACATCAACGACGAAGAAATACAATCAGGGATTCAAGATAGCACGGCCGACCTCCTAGAACTTAGCAAGAAAGCCAGAAAGGCCGAGGAAGTAATGACAGCAAGCACAAATCCGCCAGAAACTGTCGACCTCACAGCCATCGCGGAGACAGTCGTCGACCAATTCAAGACTGACGACAATCCAGGAATCATCTCACTTGACTGCCCGGACAAAGTATCAATTACGTCTCATCGAACAGTAATTCAGCAAACACTCACAGAACTCGTCGACAACGCCATCACTCATACAACTACGGACTCACCGCACGTCAAGATCAGTATCCAAACGGATGGAAATGAAACAGCCGAAATCGCTGTTAAGGACAACGGGCCTGGCCTCCCCAAACGAGAACAGGAAATCTTGGTGACTGGAACTGAGACACAGCTCAAGCACGGGCAGGGAATTGGGCTGTGGTTCGTCAACTGGGCAGTCTCCCAGTTGGGGGGCGACCTTCAGTTCGAGCAGAACGACCCTGAAGGAAGTCGCGTTACAATCCGTCTCTACGACACGGCGACCTAAACTGCTCGCATCTACTGTCAATCACATCATCGACACTGCATAGCGATCCGTCACCAAGGGTAACCAACTATCAGTCGGTCAAATTGATTCGTAAAATCAAACGATGAGGTGTGACTTATCTTGTATACCGTGACCTAACGTATCACGAACTGACGACTGTCGTCTCCGCTAGTCGATCACCGAGACGTTGCTTCCGCTCCGAAACCACTGCGCCCACAATCCCGACGAGATACAACCCGGGCAACCAATCGACGAGACGCAAAACGTTCCGTATCAAGGAAGCCCGGAGCGTGAGCGGGGAAGCTTCAACGCTCGCCACACGGATATTCACCAATGCTTTCCCGATCGTCTTCCCAAACCGCCACTCGAAGACTGTGTGATAACCGAGCGCCAGCACGAACCACAGCCCCAACGCGATTGACGCAGGAGTACCGGATAGATCGGTGTTTATGCCTTGTGCCCCTGTTTCGAGTTGTCCCGTGAACACACCTGTAACGAAGATTGCAACGAACAGAAGTGCGATCCACACGAACGAATCGATTCCTATTGCGACACCTCGAATACCGATGCCACAGGGTTCGGTATGATCTGTCTCTTGCATACCTATATAATGCGTAGACTGGCAGGCATATACAACCCAAAACAGTGTTTCTCTATCTGAAATTCGCCGAATACTGTGATGATTGTGATGCATTTTCGCACTTTGGATCTCCTGTGTGAAGTGGTCTATGCACTGCTATTTAGGAGAAACCTAGGAGCGGCACGTCCCAAGAAGAATCTTCAGCGACGTGGAGTGTCGTACTGTTGTGGGGTGTACGTATCGCACCGAAAGGTCTCCATCACGGTGCGGATTCTGGTAGCTTGTACCACCGTTCCTATTTCCGGCAGTAAACAGTAGTCTCTCTAACGAAGCAAGACGTGCTGTGTACCGCTGGGCTTGACACGGAGTTTGGTTTACTGCTGTTGTTTTTCGTCTCTGTCGGGGGGACAGCGGGCGCTATCAAGTACGACCCGCCACCAGCAGTCACCCTCTGCGTGTAAGACTGTTCGAGATACGCTACCTCGGTGCTTTTTTGGAGTACCGTGTATCGACGGCCTCAACGAGACCGGCTTCGCAGAGATGTTCAATGTGGTACTTCGCGTTCTGTATCGACGTGTCAGCTATTGCAGCGAGATCTGAGGTGGTCGCTGGCTCATCGTCAAGCGCCGCTAGTATTTCCTGTGCTGTGTCCGAGGAAATTGTTTGAAGCACGTTAGTCGGGCAGTCGTCGTCAACAACGACACTAGTTCGTTCACGCGGTGTGTGATCAACGGGGTTGGGGTGGGGGAATGCAGTTGGCATAGATTCTGGTTGAAGTGAGTTACCGGGTGTGGTACGTGGTGATGCGGTCGCTGAGTTCCAGTGGTCCATCACGCCAACGGACATACGCGAGTAGTAACAGGCCGCCGAGGAGAGCGAACCCGACAAAGACGAGTCCCTCTTCTCCGACCCACTGAGACGGGCCGATGATGTCGGCAGCGAGGAGTTCCGGGGTCTGCTGTGAATGTCCGAGTCCGAATATCGCGCTTTGTGTGAAATTATAGAACACGTGAAAACCGATACTGAGAGCGAGTTCTCCAGTCAGAACGTATACCCCACTCAGTATGAGGCCAGCTATCAGGTAGTACCCATACTGGCTTAGATGCGTTACTTTCGCACCGTGAAGAAACGCGAACACGAGTGTACTGACCGTGACTGCGAATGCAATAGCCAGCCACCGGGGGATGAATCCCGCCGCTCCCTCCGCAAGGTTCGTCAACATCGCACCGCGGATGATGAATTCTTCCCACGTGGCTGCGACGACGATGTACGCGAACACGACTCCAAGCGCTGGCAGGAACGGTAGCTCGCCGGATACCTGCATAACTCCATTGAATGTGGCCCAACCAGCAGCGAGGGATACGCCGAGTGCTCCAGCGTTGATTACTGTGGCGATGAGGCCGCCGACAGCAACCGAATGCCACCACTCCCGGTCGAATGAGAGACCGAAGCCACTTAGCGGACGTCGGTCAAAGACGCGGGCACTGAGAAGAACCGCACCGGTGAGAATCCCGGCGATCGAAGTCAATTCGAGAAGTTCTCGTACTGGATGGTTGAATCTAGCTCGGATTGCAGTCTGGGAAAGTGCGATGAAAAGAAAGGTCAGCACTGTCGGTAGGAGCGCACGGAGCGGTGCACGGAGTCGGTGGTGCTCAGTGTCCCAGACCGGCCAGAGGAATTGCAGGATTCTCTGACGAAGGCGGAGCGGGAGGATATGGGCAATCATCGATTGTAACGACATACACGGGAGAAGATCAGGAGGATAAGTAGCACCCCCGGCACAACTTCTGACCCAGAAGCTGTGATGGGGGCTCTGGTGAATCGCCAGAAGGCGCTTGGTTTCACGGTTTCACGGCTCGCTTGATGTTGTAGACCGCACACATCAGGACGATCTCACGAAATTCGCGGTACCACGCTCGGGCACGCACCGCGTGGCCGAGCGTCCGCTTGATCGTTGAGAAGAC
>NZ_BBJO01000032.1 GCF_000739575.1 Halobellus rufus
ACAATGTACTTCACAAGAGCGCAACAGTAAAGAGGGCTCCCAGACGATAATTTAAACTGGTGAATTTTGGATGTATGGCGTTGGATATCAACGCCTTTGTCCCGTACCGTCTTTTTATCACTCCCAATCACGACCCCATCAGAACAAGTCAAAACAATCCCCAGAGTCATCTAAGAAAACCTACACTTCTCCGTTCCGTTTTTGCAACACAAAATTGAGTTCTCGCTGGGGGTCGAGCGTGATCTCGTCGTCGCTGTCTGCTTGATCCGTATCGAGTTCGCTGGCGTTGGCGATAGTCGTCTCTGAACTCATCACACAGAGATATCACGTCCGGAACTGTATATAATTAATCACTCCATCACTACAGCAGTAAGGAAATTGAGAATCAGACAGTAATATTGGTTTATATCACTTCTCTAGGTCCAAAAATTCGGTATTGAAACTATCAAGAATGAATCTTTCCTATTGTAATCGGTGACTGAATGCTCGCGTCCACGACTGCGTACTGCGTCGATCCCTCCCCCTCTCGCGTGATAAGCCCATAGGCTTCGAGCTTTCGGAGGTGGTTCCGCCTGGTCCGCCTCACGATCGGCGTCAGCGTCGACTCGGCGTAGGCCCGCGGGGCGATCGCGTCGTAGCGCTCGTGGAGCTCCACGCCCGAGAGCTCACCCGCCGCGTGGACGAGTGCGTACAGGACGTGATGGTGCAACGTCAACGAGCGGAGATTCATCTTGCGGATCCGCTGACGAGCGCGCTCGAAGGACGCGTCGACGTCGGCGTCGTGAATCCGATACACTCCACGCTCGTCGGCCCGTTCTGCGGCGGCGCGAAGCGCTTGGATCCCGAAGCGGGCCACGCCAGCGACCTCGTCGCCGATCGCCTCGAGTTGGGAGCGCGTGACGACGTCGTCTGCGAGGCCCGCCCGCGCTCTGGCCCGGAGGATGTCCGCCAGTTGCGACACCCCAAACCGATCGACTGCGATATGCGTGGCGTCCTGGTAGCGCGCGTCGACGTCCTCGCGACCGAGGCGTGTCCGCCACCGGGTTGCGTCGTGGCAGATCGCGACTGTCGACAGCTGCGGGACGTCCGCGAGACGATCGAGGGCATCGGAGTCGGGCAGCCCCTCAATCTCGTCGAGCACGACGATCATCGGGCGCTCCACAGCCTCCCGAAGCGCCTCCGTCAGCGCTGCGGGTGTGGCGTCGCGACCGGGTACTGACGCCTCGGGGTGCGCGTGAATCACGTCTCGGAGGAGTGCATCCGACGAGACGCCCAGACATTCGATGTAGCAGTGATCGACGGTGTCGCGTGCCTCGAGGCGATCGATCGTGTGTTTCGCGAGCGACGTCTTCCCGACACCGGAACTCCCCGAGAGGATCACCTCGTCGCCGGCTTCGCCGTGCAACGTGGGTCCCCACGCCCGGAGCAACGACTCGACCTCGCTCTCGCGGTGCATCAACTCCCGCGGGGGCGTATCGTCACGGAAGACACTCCGGTCGGTTATCATCCAATCCGACTGACGAGTATCGGGTATAAAAAGACAGGTGAGACTTCCGGGTATGTCAAATTACCATACAATTATAGTGCCACACTAACGACTCACTCCTATGGATCGACGGGCGTATCTTCGATCGGTTACAGGCGTTGCATCGTTCGCGGCACTGGCTGGCTGCATCTCTACAGGTGGCGGGGATGGTGGAGGCGGTGGCAGCGATCCAACAACGGATGCCGATACTCCTACACCGACAGCCACTGCAACCCCAACAGCAACCCCAGAGCCTACCTCGGAGTTCCAAGGGTACACAGACGAAGACCCGAACTATGTAGACGTCCAATATCGTGATTACACCGAACCGGAGATTGAGGATATAAAAGAGGCCGCAGAATCGCCCAGCTACGAAGATCTGTTTAGGAATATCGATTCCACTCGGGGGCGCGAAGTCACGTATGAAGGGACTGTACAGCAGGCGATCGCGGCTGAGGATGGTTCGTACTTTGCCTTGTTCATCCTCATCGACGGCAATTTTGAAAAACAGACATATGTTTCGTGGACGGGTGAGCGATTTATCCAAGGCGACTCGGTCGAATTCTGGGGACAAGTCCTTGGTCCAGAAACCTACGTGACGGGGGCAGGATCGCAGAATACTGTTCCCGCGATTGCTGCAGCCGATATGGAGCTCTTGGAATAGTCAGCAGTCGCTCAGACGTCGTCGACAAACGTCCGCTCCCACCACTGACTCGTCACACCGCGCTGGGGGCAGTCGGGGTCGTGCGGAAGCTCCTCGATGCTGGCGGAGGGCTCGCGAGTGATCGGCAGCGTCGCCCCGCAGTCTGGGCACCGCATCTTGACCGGCTCGCCGCGCCGAGCGCCGTCCCAGTCTTCGGACGTCTCGGCGACGACGATCTCGAACTCAGTGTCCGGATCCGAGAATGAGCGCATCAGCGCCCACCCCACGGGAGTCGCTCAGATCGCGTCAGTCGCTCGTCGAGCGCGATCGCGCCGAAGGCGACGGCCAGCAACACGCCGCCGATCGCGAGGTCGTGGCTCGCACCGATCACGACGCCACCGGCACCGACGGAGAGTGCGCCCTGCCGGATCCGGCCACGCAGGCGCTCGAGGCGCTGTTCAAACATCCGCGGACCCCTCCGCGTCCGCCGTTGTCTCGGGGGCGGCGATGACGCCCTCGCGTTCGATGACGAGCTCGGGCTCATCGACGTGCTCGCGACCGGTCTCGTGCCAGCACCCGTCGGCGACGTCGTAGGCCTGTTCGATGAGCCAGTGGTCGTGCTCAAGGTTCGGGTTGCCGCGGTCGCGCTCGAAGATGAGCCGCCGCCGTGGCGCTCCGACCGGCTTGTACTCGAGGAGGATGCGGTAGTCCTCACTCATCGTCATCCTCCTCGCCCGCGGGGACCTCCCCGCGGACACGTTGGGCGTGCTCACGCAGCGAGCGCTTGAGACAGTCCCGTGCCTCCCGGTCGGCCTCGGTCGCGTCGTCGCTGGCGGCATAGACGCCCGCCTCTTGGTAGAGGTATGCGGCCGCGGCGAAGCGCTCGTCGTCGAGCAGCGCGTGGTAGTAATCGTAGTCGGTGTCCTCGTCGGCGAGGTCGAACTCCTCGACGACAGTCTTCGCGGCGCGTCGGGACTCGTTAATTTGCATCGTCGACCTCCCCGTCCGCGGCGATCGTGTGACCGACGTCCGCGAGTTCGCGCGCTTCGGTCGTGAGGTCCTTGCCGACTGCGTCCTGGACGAGCGCCTCGAGGATCGAGAGCGTCCGATCGGAGCCGCTCCGGTAGGCGGCGTCGAACAGCTGCTCGAGGACGCCGACCGCCACGCGATCGGCGACCGGCCGGCCGTCGTCCGCGGCCTCGGTCTCGATCCGCAGGAGCCGCGACTCCGGCATCGCGTACGTCTTCGAGGGCTCTGAGCGCCCGCTCGAACAGTAGACGACGTCGTAGACACGGTCCTCGGGCTCGGCACCGCACCGGCTGTTACCGTAGTTCTCACACAGCTCGTAGTCGTTCGCGTCGGACCACTCCGCCGCGGTCTGTCCGGTGTCTTCGAGGACGTGCACGGGCGACCCCTGCGTGACGTCGAGGGCGACGTCGCCGACGCGGATCTCCTCGCCGTTCATAGGTCCTGCACCCCAGTTGAGTTGCCGCCACCGAAGTCCGCGGGCTCGGAGCGCGTCGGTTCCTCGCGCCTCGTCTCCTTCGCGGCGTCGCTCCCGTCGTCGGACGGGCCTTCTGGTTCGTCCCACTCGTCGCGGAAGTCGGCGAGCCACGCGTCGACGTACCGGTCGACTGCCTGCTGCAGCGGGGCGTCGGTCGTCGCGATCGCCGCGAACAACGCATCGTCGGCGTTCGACTCCGCGACGAGGTCGTCGGTGTGGAGCTCCGACTCGGCCTCGCTGGCGAGCCAGCGTAGTTCGGCGAGCTTCCGATAGACCTCGTCTTGCGTGAGGAGTTCGTACTCCTCGTGGGTGATGTCGTCGCGTTCGTATTCGGGTTGGTACGGCTTCGACCCGGCGGCGTATTTGAGTTTGTTGGCGTAGCTCATAGCGCATCACGCTCCTCGAGCCGCCGGCGGAGGCCATCGTCCAGCGCGTCGACGTTGATGCCCTCAGGTATCTCCCGCTTGCCGAGTGCGTACAGCGCCCGCCGAATATGCTGACACGTGACGTCGCGGTAGTGGTAGTCCTCGCAGTCGCAGGAGTGCGTGACGATGTTGACTATGTGCCGCACCCCGCGGTGGTAGACCGCGACCTCGTCGTCGCCCCACGTGGCCGGGTCGTCGGCGTAGACGTCCATCGGGCGGGTGAGTGCGCGGACGTCGCGCTCGTCGAGTTTCGCGAGGGCTTGGATCATCTGGGCGTTGGGGCTCGGAGAAACGGCGCTCATCGGTCGGCCTCCTCGGCCTGTTGGGAGCGGATGACCGTCGCGACGACGCCGTCGGCCCACCCGCCGCGGGTGTAGCGTAGGTCCTCCCACTCGCCACGTTCGCTCTCGACGTGCTCGACCCAATCGAACACCGAGCGCGTGCCGATGTCGGCCTCGTGGGTGACCTCGGCTGGCGTCTCGGAGTCATCGATGACGTAGACGCGATCCGCACGCGGGCTGTGGAGGTGCGTCTCGCCTGCGCCGTCGACGCCGAGCAGCTGGGCGTCGATCGGGAGCTCGAGGTGGTCGGTGTCGATGCCGCCGCGGTCGCGGCCTGCAGTCGTGCCGGACGATTCAAGTCCGGTGGAGTTCGTAGTTGACATCGCTGGTTTTCCCAGCACGGTCGGGCGTGCTCTAACACGCGCCGGCCTTTCTGACCGGGCTCCCGTGCTCATCCTACAGTACACACCACTCCCTCTTTAATCTTTGCTTTGTCAACTATCTATGTCTCATACAATCCTAATATTTATACCGTCAATGAACATAGTAATGTTAGAGGCGCACAGATGGACCTCAAAGTGGCCCACGAACTCAACGACGCTGACGAGCGAATTCTCGATCTCCTCGCGAGCGGCCGGAACCTTCCGCAGAACCTCGCCCGGGAGTTGGATTACTCTCGTCAGTACGTCCAGAACAGATTACAGATGCTCAAGGCAGCCGACTACGTCGAGAATGTCGGTGGTGGCCTCTACGAGCTCGTCGACGACCCCCGAGACGACGACGAGGCTGCCCCGGACGCCGGCGACGTCGACCTCGAGGAACTCCGTGAGGTGGTCGCCGAGGCACGGGCTGCGTACAACGATCTCGACAACGACCGACTCGACGAGGCACTGACGCGAGCGGAGGAACTACTCGGCCGGGAGGGCGAGGATGGCTGACGCAGACAGCCGGTTCACCGATCTCCCAGTCCCCGATCGGTTCTTCCTCTCGGTCGACCCCGTCGAAATCGAGATGCGACCGCACCCACACGAGGAGGATGACATCCGCTTTTCGGCACAGAACGTCCCGGGCGGACAGTTCGGCTTCGAGATCGCCGCGTCCTACGAGTATGCCGGGCGACAGTGCCACCAACACGTCTGTCTCGATCGCGAGGGTGCCGAGGCGCTGCGGGACGCCCTCGACGAGGCGCTCGAAAGCGATCGGAGGGTGCGGCGATAAGTTCGACAGTGTCGACACGCTCCCCTACGAGAGCGACAACAACGTCACAAGCTCCGAGCCACTCTACTGGGCCTAAATCCGTTCTAGAGTGTCTGAAGATTCCAAATCCGATTGTTTCCCCGATCGGGTTAGTTTGAGTGCGCTGACCGTTCCTTTGCAGTTGGGAAGACCTCTAATTCGCTTGTTTCCGTACCTTAGAACGATTTTTGCTCCTGATTTCTGATTTCAAATCTCCCGGATACCGAACCCTTAACTCTTCCCCGGGGTCTGTTTGAATTGCCTCAATCGGGGCGACGCCACTGAGGCGTCTCACGAAGTCTCAGGACCAGGAGGTGCACAACGAAGAGTGGCATCTGAAGTCAGATTGATCGTGGTCGCGATCTGCGGGACCATCTTGGCTGCCTATGGAGTCCAGGGTGGTCTCGTCTTGCTGGGGATCGCGGCCACGACGAGGGCCGAGCGGTACCGGTAACCGATTGCCCGGGTCGGACACGGGGTGGCGTGTCCTATCTGGGTCTTTGGTGCGAGCGTGAAATAATTTTATCACTACGGGCTGTTGGACCGACGGTTTTAGCTAGCTAGCTTGCCGGGTCTTCGCCTTCAGGTGGTTCGTCTTGTGGAGGTCCCGATGGTGGTACTGGTTGATGCCGCGGTGTCCATAAATTATTATTCCCCTCCCCTTGCGAGCCTCCGCGGTCGGTTCCTTGGATGTAGGCATTCCCATTGTGGTTTTCAATTATCTTAGCTACACCCGTTTGCACGTGGCCAAGGGTCGTTGAGTGGTAAACAGACAATACGAGGTCCTGTAGTTTTTGATCATCTTCTAAATCAGTCACCTCAAACCCGTAGTTCCGTGCTTTCTCACGGTTGAGATGCCTTCCGTGACTTTTGAACAGATCAAAATCAGAGAGGGTCTGCGAGATCTCGTCTGCTTTGGCCGCCGCATCTGGATCTCCAGAGAACATATATTTTTGAGCCCAGTCTCTCGCCAGCTCTTGGGAGAGGTTAATTGCCTGCTTGCATTCCACCAATAGTCCTGGACCATATTGTCTTAGAATTGGTGTCCACTGTGCTAGGTTATCTTCGTCATCCTCAATTTCTTCTTTCGCCTGTTCGAACTGTTGCAAAATTGCTTTTGCGGGGACAGATCGCACCCCTGTGGGGGTGTCAAGAGTGACCTGTGGGTCAATAGGGCCTAAAAATGAGTGCCTCCCCATTACGAGTTCATCGGCTGCGCAGCACATCATCGTCGCCGCTGACATCGCAGCGTGGGGAACAAAGACTCTGATATGGTCGAATTTTGAGCGCAAGTAATCTACGAGAGATTCCGCTGCTGTAGGTGTACCGCCGGGGCTGTGTAGAATCAGATCTAACTCAGACCCATCCAAGCCATAAAAGACCTGCATTAACCCGTGAAGATCGGAGTCGCTAATTGAAAGTTGGGCGGAAGGGTCATTTAGATGAGTCCAACCGCTTGAGTAAAGGATTACATCGCGGTTCGTGTGGTCGTGAAGATCTGAAAGATACTCTCTCCGTAAGCTATCGTGAGGGTGGTCTTCGACTGGACGCTGCCGATCTCTTAGCTCCTCGAGTACGTCGCCCCAATGTGGCATGTCAGTCCTTTAATTGGACTGACTACTAAAACTGGCGCTGGTTGAGGACTTATTGGCCCGCGCAGTGTACTCTTCAACGCGCTTTGAGATACGTTCCGATTTTTCCATCAGATCCATATATTCTTCCATACCCGGCGTTTCTTCCCCATCATCAGAGTCATGGACTTGCTTGAGCAAGTCTTCGTCTTCTTTTTCTGTCGACATAGGGATCTCACTAACGCTTGAGACCCGGCCGCCTTAATTATGTGACTTTTCGATACATTAATAAAATCGACTTGGTGGTTTCATATAGTTATAGGCCAGCCTGAAAGCGTTATGACGTCTCTACCGTCATCATATCGCGTTATATATGATTGCTACATTCATACCCATCCAGTGCAAACTATGGGACACTGGCCGCTGCGATCCACTTGAACCGATCCAACATCCTTCGCGCCTCCGCCGCCCCACGCTCGACGTCGAACTCGACAGCTCGATAGTGGCGCACAGGAGCGTACCACGGATTGTACTCGTGATGCGCAGCAATCCGTGACTTTCCAGGCTCCCCCGGCACGGGGAATACTCGGACGTGAGTCTGCCACTTGCCGAATAACCCGTCGGGCCGGCGCGCGTAGGAGCCGACCTCGAAGACGCGCTTGCCGTCGTGTCTGAGATACTGCAGACTCGCGAGCGTCCCCGGATAGACGTCCGGTTGGGCCCGCAGCTCCCGCCGCACCGCCGCGGGCGAGGCGTCGACGACGCCGACGAGCTGCTCCCGCGTCGCCCAGCCCACGGCGAAGAGCGGCGGATAGGCCCGCTCGATCAGCGGCACAACGCGCCGCCGCAGTCGCCACACGTCGGGCCACACGGCCCTAAGGACGTGCTCGAAGCGTTCGGATCGGAGACTGGTCCCTCTGAGAATCAGGACTGCCAGCGTCGCGATCGCGGCGACGACGCCGAGCAGTTCGAGAGTGATGCCACTAGACATCGGTTTGAGAAAACAGGTCTTAACCAACACGTGACCGCCGACACCCGCGGCTGTAGGTTAAGACTCGATCGCGCTCACACGTTCCGCGCCAGCGAAGTCAGCCGATCGCGGAGGTCGTCGACGATTTCACCGGGCTTGCGTCGACTCCCGACCGTCAGTTGGACCTGCTGGGGCTGTGAGTCCGAAGAGCGCACCCGCAGCGGACCGTCGAAGGGCAGCTCCGTGGGATCGATCGCGGCGACGAGCGATCGATCCGGCGCGGGATCACTGATTGTGACCGTCGCTTCCTCGAGGGGCGCCGCAACTTGGCGGACGATCGCCAAGGCGAGCTGCTCGCACTCTCGGTCCGACGACGCTTCGGGCAGGTGCTCTCTCGTTGTTCGGGGATTCTCTCCTGCGGCCGGATCGGTGAACCGGCCCTGATAGCGCCACTCATAATCGATTTCGTACTCGGTCTCGGGAGTCATCGCGCCGCCGTCGAGGATCGTCAGCGTCCCCTGGTAGTGGTCGAGCGAGTAGTCGAGCCCGCGCTCGTACTGCGTGTCGCGGTCGCCGACGTCGTAGACCGTCTCGGAGCCCTCAACGATCGGGCTCTCCTGGAGGCCGACAAACAAGCCGTAGTCGTCGGCTGTGAAGAACGTCTCACCCTCGACGCGCGTGCTCTTCCCCTCGACGATCACGCGCTCGAAACTCCCCTCGATCGTGCGGCGGCCCTCGTAGCTGACGAGTGCGGGCTCGCGACCGACGCGCTGGCCGGACTGGGTCCAGACGATTTCGTAGGGCGCACTCGCCGACTCCGGCGCACGGCGGAGCTCCCAGATCGAGTCGCCGACGTCGGCCATCCGATTGAGCGCGTCCAGGTAGGTCCCCGCGTGGACGAAGTCCAACAGCACGGGCACGTTGACGAGATCCGCCCGCAGCTCGAGGACGTCCAAGACGTGCCCCGCCGCGCCGATATCGACCGATTCCGAGCCCGTGTCATATCGCCCGAGCGTCACACGCGACTGCAGGAGTTGCGTCCCGTCGGCAAACTCTGCGCTGTGGGTGGTCGTCCCAGTCGCCTCGTCGAACGCATCGGCCGTGTCGTTGCGCAGCCCGAGCGCTGCCGGCCCCTCCGGCGACGTCATCGTCGCCTCAACCGAGCCGGCGACGACCTGCTCGACGGAGCCGACGGGCTCGAAGACGAGGTCGATCTCGGGGAACTCCTCCCAGCCGGTGACGACTGCGTCGACGGGCGTGATATCTGAGGTGGCGTAGTCGTAGCGGTTGTCGCGAATGTGGCAAAAGTCGAGATAGACGTCGCCGCCGGAGACGATCTCGACCTCGATCGTGTGCGTGCTGTCGGGGAGATCCCCAACATCGGGCGCGCTCGGATTGAGGTCAACCGGCCAGCGCCGGAGCTCGAACTCGTCCGTCGAGCCGATGAGTGTCCCCTCGGAGAACGAATTAAGCGTGTAAGTCCCACCGCCACCGCCGACGTCGATGCGGATGTCCATCGCCGGCGTCGGATCGGTGGGGAGCGCCCACACGAGGTCGACCTCCGCCTCGCCCTCGGGGATGACGTATTCGGGCCGGAACTCGATCTCGACAGTCTGGCCGGCCGAGAGGCGTCGGCATCGATTGCCCGACCACGCGCCGTCGTTGCCCTCCTGGTCGGCCAAAAAGATCGAGCCGTCGCCGCCGGCGTCCTCGCCCTCGATGAACCACGCCGTTTGCTCGGCATAGACCTCGTTGAGGACGATCGTCCGCGGGTCCGTCTCGGCGAACGGCGCGTCCTGAATGTAGTTCTGAAAATCATCGTTGCCCGTATATCGGAACAGTTCGACGTCGTCTCGGGTATCTGTCGCCGGGTCGTCGACGTCGGCGAGCCACCCGAGATCGTTCTCGATCATCGATTCGGCAGCGACGTGGGCATCCGCTTCGACGTACTCGATCGCCTGGCCGTCTTCCGCGGCGACGTCGTTAAGCAGCTGCTCCCCGCCGCGGGCGACGAGCACGTCCTGAGACTCCGAACGCTCGACGTCCCGCAGCGTCTCGATCGGCAGCCGGTAGCCATCCTTCCACACGCGGATCGTCGCGCCTTCGACATCGTGGTCCTCCCACGTGTCCGAACGCGGGACGGGGAGGCGGACCTGCGGGAGGCCGTTCAGCTGTGGTTGCCAGACGTTGTCGTCGGCGAGGATCGTGGGGCGGAGCGTCTCGCCGGAGGGATGCTCGACCTCGACGTAGTAGCCCGAGGCCGGGACACGCCGGTCGCGGACGCCGTCGATGTCGTCCGTCGTGACTGTTTCGAGGTTGCTATCGGCGCTCGTGTGCTCGGTGTACGGCCGCACCCGATAGCGATACTCGGTGTTCGGTTGGACGGAGTCGTCCGTGTAACTCTCGGTGTTGGGACCCGCGTCGTCGACGATCTCTTCGGGCCACCACTCCCCGCCGACGCGCTGCTCGCGGACGACCTCTTGGCCAGTCTCGTTGTCGGCCTGATCGATCCACTCCAAGCTGACTTCGGTCGGGGAGACGACGGTTACGTCGAGGCTGATCGCCCCGGGGAATTTGGCGGTGATCGCGACGGGGTCGGTCCACGCGCCCGTGGCGTGCTCGGTCTCCGTTCTGACCCTGACCTCGTATTCCTCGCCGTCCTCGCGGCCGGTGATGATGTCGTCCTCGGTGCCGTCGAGGTCGGCGTCGGCGTCGATCGTCTGCTCGGCGAAGCCCGTCGCCGAAGAGTCCCACGCGGACTGGCCGGTCTCTCGACACTGGATCCGATAGGTCCCGTAGTTGATGACATCGGGGTTCGAGACGGCGATCTCGTCCTCGACGCCGTTGCCGAGCGTCGGTGCATCAGCGTCTGGCAGTGTGGTTTGGGCTTGAATTGGCATTATCGACTCTCAGAAGGTTATGAATGCGGTTGCCGCACTGTAATTCGAGCCACAGTACGGCAACCGGTGCTCTCGAAGTCGGGGTAGCGCCCGAGGTCATGGCTCGGGCGCCTGGCTTTCAGGGCAGTGAAAGCCAACAGGAAGTATTATCCTTACTACATATAATTGCATCGCTGCGTGCTGAGCGAGGGGTGTTTCGCCCTTTCTTTCACGCCGAGGACTGAGAATCAGCCTGCAGACCCTGCCTCAGGATTGAACGCGCATTTGTTGATATGACTCGTGAATCTCGGCCTCCACGCGCTCGCGGATATACTCATCAATCTCCTCGCTATGCTCCTCGCGGAGTGACTCAAGCATACCCTCGTGATGCTCTGATATGTCAATCTCCACGGCCACTCACCTCAATGTCCCCCGCTTCGATCTCCACACCGTCGAGAGCGTTAAGCTCCTTCACCACCGCGTCCGTAGCTTCTGGTAGGGAGCCGTTATCCACTTCTCGGCGCGCATACAGCCGCACCGTATCCCGCGTCACGTTAAGCCGATAACTTGTATCTGATAATGCCTCCTCGATAGCCGCAACCGTGTTTGCTGCGTTGTCCGTCTCGATATCAACCGTCGTGTTGAGTCTGAGTGTCATTATTGTGTCTCCTTAGAGTGTTGCGTTTTCGTTCAGGCTGCCAGTAATCGACAGGTCGCCAGTTGTGAGGTCCATCACCATCCGCCGTGTCCCATCGCGTTGCGTGATAATGAGTTGATCATCGGTTTGGGCATTAATGCCCGCATCTTGGCCGATAGCGATAAGCCCCGACGCTTGGTTGTTGCGGATTGCGCTATCGCCGATGCCAATATTATCATCTCCCATCGTTGTGGGATCGGCCAAGCCATCCCCCCGCGCCGCCTGATACCCCGAGGCCGTGACTTGATTGCCCGTGTTGTTCTGAGCCGCCAGATACCCCGAGGCCGTGACTCCGAGGCCCGTGTTGTCCTGAGCCGCCGCACGACCACTTGCCGTGACTTGAGCGCCCGTGTTGTTTTGAGCCGCCCAATGCCCCGAGGCCGTGACTTGATTGCCCGTGTTGTTTTGAGCCGCCCAATGCCCCGTCGCCGTGACATTAGCGCCCGTGTTGTTCCGTGCCGCCTGATACCCCGTCGCCGTGACATTATTGCCCGTGTTGTTCTGTGCCGCCTGATACCCAATAGCAGTATGGTTGCCAATCGTCCCACCCGAGCCGTCGTCACCGTTGGCACGGGCACCGATACCGATGGCGACGGAGTTGTTGCCTGCGTTTGGTCGATCTTGGTCACTACCATAGTGGAGCGTGTCGGTTGCCTCTCCCGTCGTGACGGTGACTGATTCGTCTGTACTGAGCGATTCGGACTCGACGTTTCGGAACGCCGCATCCGCAAACAGCCGCCGGTCAAAGATGTCGGCAGCGGCGACGTCCGTCGTCTGTGCGGAGATCCACACTTCCGCGAGGACGACCGCGTTCATCGCGGCGAGATCGGGCGGGGCAGGACGATAGGTATCCCGGCGGATCTGCCCCGCCGGCTGAGCCGGCTCGGGCGTGCCCGTCGCGATCTGTGCGTCGCCGTTGCCGTCGACGTAGACGACGTCCTTCCGCGGGTCGGCGCTGTCCGGACTCGCGAGCGCAACGTTGTCCTGCGCTGAGACCGAGACGCTCGCACCGTCGAAGATCACCTCGCCGGCCTCAACCTCCACGGTGAGGTCGTTCGTGCCGGGCGAGACCGCACAGCCCTCCGCGACGGAGAACTGCAACCGTCGCGCGAGTTGGTTCTGGTCGAGTGCCTGTGTCCCCTCGAGATCGTTCGTGCTGTATGGCATTATTCTGGGCCTCCAAATTGCTGAGAACCGTAGCGCTCACCGCCGTAGGTGCCGGCGACGACTGCTGTCGCGGGATCGGTGTCCGGCGTCTCGGCGTCCTCGGTGACGGCGACGACCCTGATGTCGTAGTCCTCGCCCGTCCGTAGGCCGGTGAGCGTCGCCTCTTCGACTGTGTGGTCGACGACCGTCTCCGCGCCGCCCGGGGCCGCCGAGCCCCACTCCGAGGCGTCGGTCGGCTTGCACTCGAGGCGCGTGGTGCCGTTATCGTGAGCGGCGTTCCACACGCAGTCGAACTCGGTGGCGCGCTCGGCGGTCACGTCGAGGCCGTAAGGGGCGGGGAGATCGGTCCGCGCGGAGACCTCCGTAGACGTCGGCCCCTCGGCGTCGATGTAGGCCACGACGACGTAGTGGTACGCCGTCCCGTCGAGGAGCCCCGTGTCGGTGACCGGCGGCGCGGAAACGTCATCGACGAGCGTATCGCCAGTCGTGACGCCCGGCTCCGTGTCGCGGTAGGCCCGATACCCATCCGCGCCGGCGACGGGGTCGAAATCCACCTCGACCGAGTCGCCATCCAGCGGCGTCGCGGTGACGTTCTGCGGCGCGTCGTCAGGCGCCTGCTCGTAGGTGACGGTGATCTGGCCGTCGCGCGTCGTGACGGTCGAGCCGCCGTCGGCGAACGTCTCGACCGAGTCGAGGCCGTCGCTGTAGCCAGAGCCCCACCGCCACCACCGCCACC
>NZ_BBJO01000031.1 GCF_000739575.1 Halobellus rufus
GGAGGAAGCCTGCCGTGTTCACCAGCACCCCGGCCGCGATCGCGGCGACGAGGACCATCGCGATGAACACGATGAGCGTGCCGATGCCGACCTGACCACGGTCGGCGTCGTTGTCTTCGAACATTGTTGTTGTCTCCAGTCTGGTCCCGAACTCCCCGTCGGAGGGCGAGACCGTCACGCGGACCAATCAACGGGCTGTACATAACGGTATGTACCCAGATATCACCGATGATATTCGCCATACTGGCGAGAAAATCGGGTTACAGGCCGTCAATCCGAGAGATCGATCCAAACCGGTTCGAGAACTCGACCGGACACGAGCTCGGAGAGAACCCGAACTCATTCACTTCGCGTGATGGCGAGTGCTATCGGTCGACTTCGTCGACGCCAACGGCAAACGTGATCGACAACGGCGATCGACCCCTTCCCGAGAAAATACAGATTACTCCTGCGAGATCGTCCGCCAGACGTCGTCGAGTTTGTTCTTCACTTCGGGACGGTCCGTGACCTGAACGTTGAGATCCTGTCCCTCGAAATTGATGACGATCTCGTCGATGTCGCGCCGGTAGACGTTCGTGCGTCGGTGTTCGTCCGAGAGAACGCGGTCGTGTAGTTCGAGCAGTCCGGCACCAGTCAACTCTTCGATGCGACGGTAACACGTCGCGATCGGGATGTCGAGCATTTCGCTGAACTCCTGTGCCGAACGGGCTTCGTCGGCAGCGCGTAAGATGTCCGGGTTGTATTCGTTCCCGAGCGCTGCGAGCGTCCTGTCGGACTCCATAGATGCCGCTACCTTCTAACCCAAATCACATGAATGTGACGGTCGTGCAGTTTCGATATTGATACTGAAATCTCCGCGGCCGTGGCCGACACCGAAGGAGGTGTGCTCGACAACTTCGGGGTCCTGCGATGGGCTTATTATCGCGCCGTCGACACCGTGAGGTATGGCTCCGTCGGATCAACAGGACGACACTCCCGCCCGCGCACGCAGCGAGGAGGGCGTCGTCAGGCCCGACGACCTCGATTACACCGGTTCCGAACGTGTCGCGGAACTCTCCGACGGCCGCTACGTCATCGCGACCGACAACGACGACGCCCCGTCGGTCGAAGGTGACGGAGACGAAGAAGCCGAGGGTCCCGACGACAGGGGGACGCTCGCACGCCAGCAGACGAGCCGCTACCTCTCCGAGCGCGGTGGCGACTACAGCCTCGCGCTCACGGCGGCGTTCGACGGCGAGATCCGGCACCACGAGAGCGTCTCCGACGACGTCGCGACCACCTTCGGCGACCTCGTGACGTGGTACGTCGATCAGATCGACACGGAAGCCTCGACCAGCGAGGCTATCGGCATCCTCCTTCTCGCGTCGGAGACCTCGGTGACGTACCCGACCAACGCGCTCGCGTCCGTGCTCCAGACGCACGGGCTCTCTCTCGACGACTCCATCGGAGATCTCGTCGACGCCCTGCGCGAAGAGGAGTTTCAGCTTCCGGCGGACGAGTAGACGGTCGCACCGCTCTCAGACGGCCGATATCTCGTATCATCCTTGATAATGAGGGCGATGCGTTTATACAGCGATTCTCGGAACGGTGAGTATGGCACGCACCGTACTGGTCGTGGACGACTCGGCGTTTATGCGGAACCTTCTGAAGCAGTTACTCGAAGAGGATCACGAGGTCGTCGGCGAGGCGGAAAACGGCGTCGAGGCGGTGGAACTGTACCGGGAACTCGACCCAGACGTGGTCACGATGGACGTCGTGATGCCGATCCGGAACGGCATCGAGGCGACCGCCGAGATCAAATCGCTCGATCCGGCTTCCTCGGTCATTATGTGCACGTCCGTGGGCCAAGAAGAGAAGATGCGCGAGGCCGTCGAAGCGGGGGCGGACGGCTACATCACGAAGCCGTTCCAGAAGCCGAACGTCCTCCAGGCCATCGACGACGTGGTGGGCGTCGAGGCATGAACCTCGACGTCCAGTCGCTTCGGACGTTCAGCCGACTGGCCCGCTCCGGAGCCGAACAGGCCGCGGGATCGCTCACGACGCTGACCGGCTTCGACGCCCGCGTCGCCGTCACGAAAGTCGAGATGGCGACCCGGGCGGACGTCGAACGGGAGTTCCGCGAGCGCGACCTCGTCACCGTCCACATCGGCTTTTCGGGGGCGATCGAGGGGCGGACGGTTCTCGCGTTCGACCGCGACCGCGCCGTCACGCTCGTCGACGCGCTCGTCCCGGGTGCGGCGGCAGAGCCCGAGAGCGAACTCGCCACGAGCGGGCTGAAAGAGCTCGGGAACATTATGCTCGGCGGCTTCATCGACGGCTGGGCGGACTTCCTCGGCGAGGGAATCGACATCACGACGCCGACGTACGTCGAGTTGGACGCCGGTCGGTCCCTTCAGGACGCCGTCGACGAGCCGGCGGTCGACGCCGAGCAGGTCCTCGCGTTCCGGAACCACCTCGAGACCGTCGACGAGGAGGCGGGCTTCTACATCTATATGCTGCCGACGCGCGAATCCGTGGAGACGATCGTCGACGCCGCCGGCGAGGCCGACGACGCGATCCCCGTCGAGACGTTCACGTCGTTCTCTCAGATGATCTCGGAGGGGGCCGGACAGGCCTCCGAAGACCTGACGGCGATGACCGGCATCGAGACCGACGTCGACGTGAGCCGGCTGAGTTTCGTGCCCGTCGAGGGCGTGCCGATGGAACTGACCGACGAGGCCAGACGCGGCGTCGTCTTGGAGTTCAGCGGGACGCCGTCGGGCTACATCGCGATCCTCTTCGACGAGGAGTCCGCCGAGAGCGTCGCCGACGCGTTGATGCCGGGGATGGAGGCGGACGCGGCGATGCGCCAGAGCGCGATACAGGAAATCGGGAACATCGTCACCTCCGGATTCTTAGACGGCTGGGCGAACGCCCTCGAGACGACGATCGAGATCTCGCCGCCGACGTACGTCGACGACATCGCCTCGGCGATCGTCGATCCGCTGGTGACCGAACTCGCGCGGACGCAGGATTATGCGTTCCTCATCGACTCGGCGATCGTCACGCCCGACGAGACGTTCACCTGCGACATCTACGCGCTCCCCGACGAACGGGAGCTTCGGGCGGCGTTCGACCAACTCGCGCCGGAGGCGCACTGACGCCGATGCGAACGCGCTGGACCCGGGGCTAGTCGACGCGTGCAACGGACAACGGCCGCCGTCTGTGACCCTTCACCCACGCTATGAAAGTGTACACCACCGACCGTTCGGACGCGCGGGCGTCGAGCACGCGAGTCAAAGTCGGCGTCGCCGACTACGCGGTCGCGGAGGCGGGATCGGAGCTGGTGACCAGCGGGCTCGGCTCCTGCGTCGGGATCGCGCTCGCGGACGTCGACGCCGGCGTCGGCGGCCTCGCGCACGCGATGTTGCCCGCGGCAGACGCCGACCGCTCTTCGGGCGGCGCATCCGGTGGAACGGACGACGCTTCGGCAGCGAACCTCGACGGGGATGCGGATCTCGACGGGGATACGCGCCCCAGAGCGGCGAAGTACGTCGACACGGCAGTCCCGGCGCTCCTGCGAGAGATGGTCGACAAGGGGGCCTCCCGCGGTCGGATCGACGCGCGTCTCGCGGGCGGGAGCGCGATGTTCGAGTTCACCTCCCGCGCCGGGGCCGTGGGCGAGCGGAACGTCGCCGCGGCCCGCGAGACGCTCGATCGGAACGCGATTCCGCTCGTCGCCAGCGACGTCGGCGGCGATCAGGGACGCTCCCTGTCGTTCGAGATCGCGACCGGCGAACTCTCGGTTCGGCGGGCCCACGGCGAAACGCGGGTTCTCTGAGGCCCTTCGCGGACGCGTCCGTCCACCCGTTCCGAGCTATCCGTTCTGATAATCGCGGGGGCACGTTTATGCGCGAGCTATCTGACTCTCGGAGTACGACGGCGCGGGGACGGAAATCGTCGCCGCGACAACGGGAGACTGGCTATGACAAGCGACCCCGATGACTACGACCTCCGAGAGCGCAGACGTATCGAAGACGACCGACGGGGCAGGCGGACCGACGAGCGAAGCGACGCCGCAGACGCGGACGGGCCGAGCGACGAGAGTTCGCCCGGCCGTCGCGGCGAGGAGTCGCCCGGTCGCCCCCATCGCTTCCGACGGGACCGGAACGACCGACGGCGCGAGCGACACGACAGCGGACAGCGCGACGGCGCACAGGATCGCGAGGAGTCCAGTCGAGACGCGAGACGACGTAACGGGAAGCGTCGGCGGAGCGATCGACAGGCCGAGCCCTCGAACGACGGACGGAGAGCGATCGACGACGTGTCGGTCCGGCCACGAGAGCGCAACGGAGTGAGTCGCCCGCGACACGGGGAGTCCGACCACGCGGGCGCGCAGGACGAGGTCGCGAAGGCCGATCGGATCGCTCGCGACCTCGGGTTCGGCGGTCGGATCCGCGACGACGCTCGCGACGTCACCGCTGGTGTGGAGGGTGATCGACTGAACCGGCCAGCGCCGACTCGGCGCCGGGACTCTCACAGCGCCCCCACCGAAGGCCGCCCGGATCGGCCGGAGCTCGATCGAGCGCGGTTGGATCGGTTAGAACGATCTCGGGACGCAGAACGGCCGCGGGATTCCCAGCACCGTGCTGATCGGCGTGATCGGAACACCGACCGCAGATCGGACGTCCCCGAGGACGTCGGCCGCTTCCAGTTCGACACGGAGATCCGCGAGCGCCCGCGCGGTCGAGCGAACGAACTGCTCCAGCCGAGCCAACTCGAACAGCTACTCGTTCACGAGACGGCCGCCGCCGACGGGCTCGCGAAGCCGTACCTGTCGTCGCTGCCGGACGCGTACGTCGCCGAACGGCTCGTCTTCGACTGGCTCGAGTTCCTCGTGTTGAACGGCGGGTACAAGCGGACGATGGACGCGCTCCGCTACTACCACACCGTCGAGTGGCTCACCGAGGACATCGAAGCGGAGCTCCAGGATTACCTCGTGGCGTTCTCCGGAGAGGTCTCTACGACGCGGGAGTACGAGGTCGAAGACCACCACCTGAGCCTCGTCTACATCGCGCGACTGGCCTCGATGACCTGACGGCTCGTCCGCGACGCTTGGCTTTCTGCGTCGGGCGAGTGATCCGTCCGATTCCCGCAACGTGGAGATCATCCGAAACGCCTACTTTCCGCTCCTCGAAGGGATAGATATGTACGACAGAATACTCGTTCCGACCGACGGCAGTGAGTGTGCGGACCGCGCGGTCGCGCACGCGTTGGACATCGCGGCGCAGTACGACGCCGAGTTGCGCGTCCTCTCGGTCATCGACTCCCGGGACGTGAGCCACAGCGCGCCCGCGATCAGCGCCGAGCAGATCGAGAAGACGCTCCGCGAGCGGGCGGAGTCGATCGTCGCGGACGTCGCAGACCGGGCCGAGGAGGCGGGCGTACAGGTCGTGACCGCGGTCGAGCCCGGAATCCCGGACGACGTCGTCGTCGACTACGCCGAGGAGAACGACTGCGACCTGATCGTGATGGGCACGCACGGTCGGACCGGCATCCAGCGGTACCTGCTCGGCAGCGTGACCGAGCGGACCGTTCGGCGCTCGTCGGTTCCGGTGCTGACGGTCCGCGACGACGAGGAAGAGCGCTGAGAGCGCGGGCGGTCGCCGCACGGTGGCGAGCTATCGCTTCCGAACGCGGCCGTCACGAAGGCGACGGTATATACGCCCGGGGAACCTCCACGGCGATATGGAGCTCCGCCGTCTCCTGCGCGGTCGCATCGAGTGGTCGCGGCTGGAGGCCGTCGCCAGGGAACTCTGCGATCGGTACGACCGCGAGGAGGTCCGCGTGGAGTTTCTCGACGCCGACAACTGGCTGTCGACGCCCATGGTCGTCGACGACCAGTGGTTCGTGAAGGTCATCTCCCGGCAGAACTCGATCGTCCACGGCCTGTTCACGACGGGGAGAAACCTGGGGGCGTTCTCCTCGGGCACGGAGGGCTTTTTCGAGCACTTCGAGACGCCGATCGAGATGGCCCGTCACGAACTCGAAGCGACCCAGCGGATGCGGGAGGTCGGGCTCAACGCGCCCGAACCGGTCGAGACGTTCGAGGTCGACGGGCTCGGGATCGTCGTCCTGGAGTACCTCCCCGACTTCCGGACGCTCGACGAACTCGACGAGGAGACCGAGGCCGACCTCGCGCCGCGGCTCTTCGAGGCGCTCCGCGAGATGCACGAACACGACCTCCTGCACGGGGACCTCCGCGCGGAGAACGTGCTCATCCTCGACGAGGAGATCTACTTCATCGACGCGACGAACGTGCGCGAGGAGGGCGCGGCGGACGCGAAAGCCTACGACGTCGCCTGCGCGCTCGGCGCGCTCGAACCGCTCATCGGCGCGAAACGGACGGTCGAAGCCGCGCTGACGGCGTACGGTCCCGACGAACTGCTCACCGCGACGCGGTTTCTCGACTTCGTCAACATCCGCCCCGACCACGACTTCGACGCCGCCCTGCTCAGGGGCGAGATCGAGAAGCGCGCCTCCTCGCCGTAGCGCTCCCGAACGCGTAACCGCTTTGCCCCGTAAGCCGCAGGCTCAGGTGTCGTCGCTGGGTGTGAGTGGAAGGCGGAGGCGGGAGTGATGCGGCCAGTCGGTCCCGCTCCGGGAGGCGGGAGCGCTGGTCGCGGTAAGCCGCAGCGGACCCCGAAACACTGCGGCGATGTGCGGCGGGCCTGTGCCGACTTCGACGAGAAAAGCGTCGGTCGTCGGCACCTGTCGGTAACGGCGGGGCGTTGATAAACCCACCGGGACGGGTGCTACCTTTCGGCGCTCGCGACCCGGCGATTGGGACCTCACGCAGTCTCGACGGCGCGGCGGAGCGCGCGTTCGAGGTTCTCTAACTCCGTATCGAGGTTGCGTTCGAAGAACCGCTCGACTCCGGGGACCCGCCCGTCGACGACGAACTCGTTGATCAGTCGCGATCCCGTCTCCGTCGGTTCGATCGTGTGCTCGCCGGTGACCCGCAGCACCGACGACTTCCCGACGAACTTGACGTGGCGGGGCGGCTCACGCGCGACGTCTTCGGTCTCGACGCGCGCGGTCGACTTCACGAACGGAATCGGCAGCCGAACGTGCCACGTTCCCTCGCCCGTCTCCTCGTCGACCTCGTGGCGCTCGACGACGCTGATCGACTCCGCCCGCTTCGACGGGTCGGCGATGAAATCCCACACGGCCTCGGGCGGGGCGTCGAACTCGAAGACCCGCCGGACGCGTACCGTCATACGCGCTGGTAGGAGGGCGAGACAAAAAAGGTCCTGTATCGCGCCGTTCGAGGGCGTTCGGCGCGGGTGGCGGTCCGACGCGTTAGCTTCGCGTCACGCGCCAGGTCGTCGAGCGGGCGCGGCCCCACTTTTCGATCTCGACGTCCTCGGACTTCTCTGCGAGTCGCGGGAGCCGCACACCGACCTGCTTGGCCGTCAGACCGATCGCGTCGGCGATGTTCTTGGCCCTGAAGTACCGCTCGCCGGCGGAGACGCTCTCGCGGAGGTACGCGACGATGCGCTGTTCCTCCTCGGTGAACTCGCTCATTGGCTCAGAGTACGGGCGGTTCGGTCTTAAGTTTCTCGTCCGGTCGACGCTATCCGAAGAGGTGCGTCGCCGAGACGGCCAGCGAGGCGGCGATGACGGCGGCGGCGAAGCCGACGCCGGCGATAAACTGGTCGCCGGTCAGCCCCGCGACGAACATCCCGACGACGCCGAGAAGCGCGACGATCGAAAAGAGCACGGTGAGCCCGATTCCCGTATCCGAACTGGCGGCTGCAGTTTCCATACTTGGTGGTGTCCGGGTTCTGACTTAGTTCATACGACTCCGCACGGGTGACGTTCCCCCCTGGCGGACGGTTCCCTGTTGGCTGAGGCTCCCTTTGTGCCCAACGCATCTGATAATTCGTCTAACAGGAACTGTCCGCAGTCGTGAGAGCTATGTGGCTCCCGGGATCTTGGACGCACAGGATGTTATCGCTCCTGTCGCTCGGCGGTCGAATTCGCACCGTTGTGGCCGTCCTCGCCGTCGCCGGCCTCCTCGGCGGCGGCGCGTTCGCGGCTGGCGTGATCGGCGTGCCCTCCGTCGCCGGCGTCGAGAACTCCTTCGGCCCGGTCAACGAGACGTCGACGGTCATCGAGACGGATCTGACGGTCTCGAATCCGAACCCGATCGGAGCCTCGCTGGGCGGTCTCACCGTCGACTACGACGTGTTGATGAACGACGTTGAACTGGCGAGCGGCACCAAAGAAGGCGTCTCCGTCGGCTCGGGGAACTCGACGTTGAACTTCACGACGACCGCGGACAACGGCCAGATCCCGCCGTGGTGGGTCTCGCACGTGCGAAACGACGAGCAGACGACCGTCACGGTCGACACCGCGGTCACGTCGGGGACGCTCGGTCGAACGATCGATCCGCCGAACGTCACCCGGCAGGTCGAGACGGATCTGCTCTCGCAGTTCAACTCGACGGAGACGCGGCCGGTCGACGCCAATCGGGCGCTGGTGTCCGATCCGGTCCTCTACATCAACGAGACGAGCGCGCAGTGGGGCGAGGTGACCGACGAACGGACGGCGATGGACCTCACCTTCGTCGTGTACAACCCCAAGTCCTACCCCATCGGCGTCAGCGAACTGGGGTACAACATCACGATGAACGACGTCGAGGTCGGCGAGGGGTCGACCGAGTCGGAGTACGTCGTGCCGCCGAAGTCGACGGAGACGATCAAGGCGACCGTCTACATCCGCAACGAGAACATCGACGAGTGGTGGGTGACGCACCTCGAACGGAATCAGGTCACGGACCTCCGGATCGACTTCGACGCGCGGTTGGACCTGGAGAGCACGACCGTGACCGTTCCGCTCGATTCGCTCACGTACACGGAGACGATCGAGACTGACATCTTCGGCACGAAGCCGACCGACGGCGACGCGGGTGAGGGATCGGAGAGCGACGACGGATCGGACAGTTCGGACACGACGACGGAACGCACGGACACCGCGACGGAAGCGCCCTCCGACGAGACCGACACCGCGACGTCGAGTCCGCCGACGGCGACAGAAAGCGACGACGAGACCGACACCGCGACGTCGTCGGGCGAGACGACCACGTCGGCGGACGGGGAGACGACGACCGACGACGGCGGCCTGCTCGGCTGACGTCGCCGGCTCTTTTTCCCGATTTTCCTCACCCGATCGTGACGTGTTCAGACTCCTCGTTGAGCGCCAGGTTCGCCGCGATCTCGGCGTTCCGCATCGCGTACTGCGCCGTCTGTTGGAGGCTGACGAGCACCTCGCGGACCTGCAGGAGCTCCTTGTTGTCCATCTCGGGCAGGTCGCCGAGGATCTCCTGCTCGCGGTCGCGCAGCTGTCTGAAGCGCGTCCGGCACTCGACGGTCTTGTCGTAGTCGCGCTCGACGACCGCCTGGACCGCCGTCCGGGTGAGTTCGTCGACCTGGTCGGTGAACTCCCTGATCCGACGCATCGTCCCCGAATCGACGTCGAGGGTGTGGCCCTCGGCGTCCATCGCGATGTTGGCGATGTCCTCGGCGTTGTCCGCCGTCAGTTCGAGGTTCTTCGCGACCGATCGGTACCCGATCAGCGGGAAGCCCGAATCGAGGCCGACCGCCCGGGCGAGGTTCGGGTTCTGGTAGGCGGTGAAGATGAGCCGCAGGAGGAGCACGAAAATCTTGTTGGCCTGCCGTTCGCGGTTCAGCGCGCGCTGGGCGAGGTCCGTGTTGCCGTGAGCCAGCGCCTTGACCGCCTCGCCGCGCATCGTGCTTCCGGTGTTCTCCAGCCGTTCGAGGAGGTTATCGAGGGTGAAGTCCTCGGGGTCGACCGAACAGCGGATCGCGATCCGCTCGGGCGTCTCCTCGATGACGCCGAGACCCATCAGCTGGGTCTCGGCTTTGTACACCGCGTTGATGTGTTCCGAGTCCAGCGCCCCGTCGCTCTTCTCGATGTGGATCACCCGGCGTCCGAGGACGTACTGGGCGACGATCGCCCGTTCGAGCGAGTCGGCGTCGAGGCTGTCGGCCCTGATCGTCGCCGAGGAGTCCTCTTGGCTCGCCGATTCGGGGAGGACCGTCAGCGTGCCCTTCCCGCCCATCCGCAGTGACACCTCGTCGCCCTTGTTGACGTCGTGCTCCTTCGCCCACTCCGCGGGTAACGTCATCGCCAGCGTGGATGGCCCCAGCCGCTGTACCTTACGCGTCTCCATATCACACCCTGGCCTTGAGTGACCTTAATCCTCACTATATGTGGATTATATATTTCACATCTCTATCGTATCACCGGCAATTAGATCCGTATATTAAAATTATCCGGCGGAGTCGAGTACTCCTCGAAATTTCTACGCGAGAATCATACAATTCGCATCATTCGGCGTTCGAATCGACCGATCCGGACTTTCGTCCACCCGCGGAGTTCGGCGTCGAGGTCGGGGTCGTCGGTGTCGACGCGGAGTTCGCCGATCGTATCGAGTTTCGAGCGCGAGGCGACGACCTCGACGTCGCAGCGGCGGATCACGTCCGGCGACAGTTGGGGGTTACCGCGGCCGAACACGAATCCCTGTCCGCCGATCGGCGAGACGACGACGACGTTCTCGCCCTCCGGGCCGAGTGCGTCCAGAATCTCCGATTCGCTGGCGTCCAGCGCGAGGACCTCGCCGTCGCGCCAGACGTCGACGCCCAGCGGCGACCCCTCGAAGCCGAGTTCCGCCTTGATCGCGCCGACGGTGCTCCCCGGGCCCAGCACGAACGTCTTCTCGCTCGCGCGGATGTCCTCGGCGACGCCCGCCGCCAGCGCTTCGACGTTGCCGCCGCCGAGTTGCTTCGACGACTGCAGTTCCTCCGCGACGGGGACGTGTGCGATCGCCCGAAGCTCGGGGTGGACCTCGCCTTCGCGGTACTCGTCCTCGTCGATGTCGAGCACCTCCCGGCGCTCGGTCCGCTCGAACGTCGCGACGACGTGCGCGGCGTCTTCGGGCGAGACCGCGAAGACCGAGGAGTACACTTTCACGCCGGCCGGCACGCCGAGGATCGGCGTTTCGGTTCCCTCCACCGCTTCGGCGACGTCCGCGGCGGTCCCGTCGCCGCCGACGAAGAGCACGAGGTCGACGCCGGCCGCCAGGAACGCCTCGACGGCGCTGACGGTGTCGTCGGCGGTCGAGTCCGTCGTACCGTCGGGCTCGCCGAGCACCTCGGGATCGAAGCCTGCCGCACGTGCGACCTCGGCACCCATCTGGCCGCCCCACGCGAGCAGTTCGATCCCGCCGTCGAACTCGCGGAGGCGTTCGAGCGCGCGCTTCGCTCGGTCGGGCGCGCGCGGTTCCGCGCCGAGTCGGCGCGCCTCTTCGACCTTCCCGTCCGTGCCCTTGAGACCGACGCGACCGCCCATCCCCGCGATGGGGTTGACGACGAACCCGATTCGCATACCCGAACCCAACGGCGGGGCGCGCAAAAGCCCGCCGGTGCGTCCCGTCTCCGGGTACCGAACCGCCGCCAGCAGTATGAACGCTTATCAACTCCGTCTCGGAACTGAGAGGTATGCTCCCACTCGCTACCGAGGGCGCGTCCCTCCCGATCGCAGAGACCGGCGCGGTGATCCTTCTCCTGAGCGTCGCGATGGCCGCCGGCTGGCTGTACTACCTCTACCGGTAACTCGGCGCGAGACCGCTCACCGTTCCTCGACGAGATCGACCCGAGCGCCGAGCCACGCGGCCGCGTCCTCGGCTGTCGTCGGATCCGTCGCCGTGAACTTCACTCGGACCGAGTCGCCGGGGTAGCTCCCGACCGTGACGTCGAACCGCGTCCGCACCTCGTCGAGCCGATCGATCAACTCGCTCTCGGGCTCGTCGACGTCGACGACGGTCGTGAACGTCTCCGTCCCGTCGAACTCCCCGGCCACCTGCCCGAACATCGCTTTCATCTCGCTCGGAACGCCCGGGAGGACGTAGATCCCCTCGACGACCGCGCCCGGCGCGACGCCCTCGGTGTTCGGGAGCATCCGCGCGCGCGCCGGCAACTCTGTCGTCCCCTCGACCAAACCGTCCGCCGAGTAGCCGCCCTCGCCGGTCAGCCACTCGCGGGCCTCCGCGTGGGATTCCAGGTCGCGTCCGACCGCCGCGGCGACGCCCGCCATCGTCACGTCGTCGTGGGTCGGGCCGAGTCCCCCCGTCACGACGACCGCGTCGTGTTCGGCGCGGTACTCGTTGACGACGCGGGCGATGTCGGCGACGTCGTCCGGGACGGTCGTGACGCGTTCGACGCTGACGCCGCGGTCCGTCAGCTCCTCGCCCAGCCACGCGGCGTTGGTGTTCACGGTGTCCCCGGAGAGGAGTTCGTCTCCGACAGTGACGATTGCGACTCGCATACCTCCCGTAACCGCGAGGCGGACAAAAGCACAGCGTATTCTCGGGGCCGCGACGGAGCGCCGTCGACGGCGTCAGCGCATCCCCGGCGGCGGTCCGTCGTCGTCGTCTTCGATCTCCACGTCGATGCCCATCTCGTGACGCTGCCGGCGGAGACGGTCGATCTGCCGTCGGTAGTAGAGGAGCCCGCCGCCGCCGACGAGGCCGACGAGCGCGACGATCCCGCCGAAGATGTAGAGGTCCCGCTGGAGGTAGAACCGCACCGAGACGATGTCCGTCGTCACGGGCTCTGTCCAGACGATGTGGACGCGGCTCTCATCGTCGATCGTGGCGTCGTAGTTCCTCGGCGTGACCTGCCCGAAGACCGGGAAGTCGACCCGGCGGTCCGGCGGCAGGACGACCTCGTAGGTGCCGTCGACGTACGTCGGCAGGGTGAAGCGCTTGGGCGACCCGCTGCTCGTGAACGCCAGCGACCCGCCGCTGGCCGGGGCGTCCTCGGGGAGTGAGACGACCGTCTCGTCGCGCGTCCGTCGGATCTCGCCGCCCGCCTCGCGGACTTCGGTGCCGGTGAGCACCGTACCGTCGGGGTAGCGGTACCGGACGGACTCGACCGGGATGGGGTTCGTGCCGCCGAACCCGTCCTCGCGGTACAGTTCGATTGTCGTCGAGTTCGTCTCGAACACCGCGCGGAACTGCGTGTTCTCCTGGACCGTGATGTGGGCGGTCCGGTTGGTCTCCCAGTCGTAGGGGGCCGCGGGCTCGCTGTCCAGCTGTTCGGCGTCGACGGGGCCGGTGCCGATGCCGAGACAGCCGCTGGTGAGCGCGAGGAGGGCGAGACACCCGGCCGCGAGCAGGAGTCGTCGGTTCATGATCGTGAGCGGGTAGTGGTGCGTTCGTCTGGGCGATGATCAATCATCTGGCCGTCTCAGCCGGTCAGGACGCACTTCAGCTCCGAGCGGAGGTACGAACCGATGCTGGCGAGCAGCCCCGGCGGGTCGGTGCTCTCGGGGCAGACGATGCTCTGTTCGAGCAGCCCGAGGCGCTCGACGGTGATGATGTCGTCGGCGTGGCCGGCGCGGTTGACCGTCGCCCGAACCTCGCCGCGGGTCGCGCTGTTGACGTTCACGCGGCCGCTGCGTCCCTCCTCGCGCGTCCAGTCGTAGAGCCGATCCCGCGTCTCGTCGGCGAGTCGCGGCGTCTCGCCGGCGACGAACCGAAGCGGCGTGTGCTGGACGACGCCGAAGCGATCGCGGATCTGCGAGGGGCTGCCCGTTCCCAGCCCGAGGTCGTCGACCGAGATACGGACGCGGTTGTCGTTACCGACGTCGAGCACCCAGCCGTCCTCGTCCCAGGCGTCGAGCGTACCGACGTACGTCTCGCCGTCCTCGTGATCGGTCGCGATTTCGCCCCACGAATCGGCGAGGACGTTGCCGGCGGCGGTCGCGTCCTCGCCGTCGAGGTCGACGTCGAGGAAGTCGTCCTCGCGGACGTCGATCGTCCACGCGACGTCGAGTTCGCCGATCTCGTTGCGGACGAGCGAGTCGAAGCTGTCGAGGGCACGCTCGCGGGCGTCGCCGTCGACGTAGCACTTCGTTGCGAGTACGACCATCAGTCGTCTCGTCCCACGTCGACGTTGAGTTCGTCGCGGAGTTCCTCGATCCGCAGTTCCATCGCCTCGACCATGTCGTCGTTCTCCATCGGTTCCAGCGGCGCGCCGGTCTCGGGGCACTGGAAGCCCTGCTCCATCGCCTCGGAGAACTCGAAGCGGATGCCCGCCGGTTCCGAGAGGTAGAACTCGTGAGTTCGCTCGTATTCGAGACGCTCTTCGAGCGCGTCGAGCAGGCGGAGCATCTCCTCCTGGAGGTTCTCCGGGATGTTCTCGTAGTGGAACGTCCAGAGGTAGGTGAGCCACCCCGAGTCCTCGTCGCGTACCCGGCGGTACTCGGCCAGGTCGTTCTCGTAGAGAATAAAGAGCGCCCGCCTGACGTCGTTGAGCTCCAGACCCAGCTCCTCGGCGAGTTCCTCGTCGGTCACCTCGCCGTCCGGGGGGGCCGCCGCCACCGGCATCCCCGTCGGGCCGACGAGCTCGTGGAGGTACTTCTGGATGACAGGGTCGTTCAGCAGCTCCTCAAAAGCCATTATAAACAGTTGCGCCGCTCAGTCGTTTTAAAGTTGCGGATGCGGGGCCAGCCGACGCGCGCAGTCACGCGTCCTCCCCAGTGTCTCCGTCGACGACGCGCTTCCCCCGTTCTTGCGGGATCACCCGCCGCTCGGCGTCCACCCACTCCCGGTCGAGTTCCCGGCCCTCGAACAGGTGATCGAGAAAGACCGCGAGCCCCGCGACCTCCGAGTGCGGCTGGTTCGTGACGCCGACGTTCCAGTCGGCCGCCTCGTACACCTCGAACGGGACCTTCTCGCCGCCGACGACGACGAGCAGCGGTTGCTCGCCGTGGGCCTCGCGGACGTCGCCCTCGACGTCCTGCACCCGCTCGCCGTACATCGTGAGGTGGACGACCGCGCCGTCCCAGTTCCGGATCGTCGCGTCCAGTTCGCCCGTCAGTTCCACCTCGAAGGGACCGCCGAAGCGGCCGGTGATGTCCTCGACGGTCTCGAGCGACTGCCCGGCGTTGTCGGGGAAGATCACCCGGTCCGCGCCGAGCGCTCGCGCCGTGAGACCGACGTGCGTCGTCATCCGGTCGTCCCGACCGGGGCGGTGGCCGTAGCGCAGGACGGCCACCTCGCGTTCCTCGTGCATACTCTCCCGCAGGCCCGGTGGGCGCTAAGGCCCTTCGCTTCCGTGGCCGGTGCTGCGCTTCCATATCGATGCCGCAGCGTCCTCGCGGGAGAACGACTTGGGCCAAAGGAGAACGCACTTACCCCCGCCCGTTACATCACCGCTATGGACCTCAGCGACAAGCGCGTCGTCGTCACCGGCGGCGCGGGCCTGGTCGGCTCGCACCTCGCGCGTCGGCTCCGAGAGGACAACGACGTCGTCGTCGCCGACGACCTCTCGAAGGGGACCCGCGAGCGCGTCCCCGACGGCGTCGAGTTCGTGCGGGCCGACATGACCGACCCCGCCGACGTCGCCGACTCGATCACCGCCGACGTCGACCTGGTCTTCCACCTGGCCGCCTACACCGACACCAACTACGCCGAGCCCCGGAAGCTGTTCGAGGAGAACACCGAGATGACGTACAACGTCCTCGAACGGATGACGGAGGTCGGCGTCTCGAACCTCGCGTTCACCTCCTCGTCGACTGTCTATGGCGAAGCGCCGCGGCCGACGCCCGAGGACTACGCCCCGCTGGAGCCGATCAGCGTCTACGGCGCGTCGAAACTGGCCGACGAGGGGCTGCTCTCGACGTACGCTCACTCGAAGGACTTCACCGTCTGGTGCTTCCGCTTCGCCAACATCGTGGGGCCGCACCAGCGCGGCAACGTCGTCCCCGACTTCATCGAGAAACTGCTCGACGATCCAGACACCCTCGAAATCCTCGGCGACGGCCGGCAGGAGAAGTCCTACCTCCACGTCACCGAGTGCGTCGACGCCATCTGTCACGTCGTTGAGCACGCCGACCGCGCGATGAACACGTACAACCTCGGCACGCGGACGACCACCTCGGTGACGCGAATCGCCGACATCGTCGCCGACGTGATGGGCCTCGACCCGGCGTACGAGTACACGGGCGGCGACCGCGGCTGGGAGGGCGACGTTCCGCGGATGCGCCTCTCGGTCGAGAAGCTCTCGGGGCTCGGTTGGGACGCGGACTCCTCCAGCGACGACGCGGTCCGCCGGGCTGCCGAGGAACTGTACGCGGAACTGCGGACGGAGTACGAGTCCCCCGACTCCTGACCGATCTCCCCAGAACGGCACCGCTTTTACCGCGGATCGACAACTCCCTCGCGTGCAGTTCGTCGGCTACGACACCGGAAATCCGGGACTCTACGTGAGCGACGCGTCCGCCGGGACCGACGGAGAGGCCGGGAAGACCGACGAACCGGCTGACGTCGACTTCGTCGCACTCGGTCCCGGAACCGAACTCGCCTACACGCTCGGCGAGCGTCACTGCGCGGGCACCATCACCGAGGATGGACACCTCGCCTGCTCGGACCCCGCCGCGCCGTACTGCCCGCAGCACCGTTCGACGTGGGTCTGTGCGAAGTGCACCGGGACGTGTCTCAAAGACGAGATGGACTGCGTCGAACCGCACGCGATCTACCTCGCGGCGTTCGCCCCCGACGTGTTCAAAGTGGGCGTCACGAAGGAGTGGCGACTGGAGACGCGACTCCGTGAGCAGGGGGCGGACCGTGGCGCGCTGTTGCAGACGGTCCCCGACGGCCGCATCGCTCGGGAGCGCGAGGCCGAGATCGCGACGGAGGTTCCGGACCGGATCCGCGTGCCGACGAAGCGGGCAGGGCTCCACCGCGATGTTGACGCCGGCGCGTGGGAGGTCCTCCTCGCCCGGTTCGAGGTCGATGACGCTGACCGCTTCGAGTTCGACTACGGCCTCGACCTCCGTGACCGGCCCGTCGCGGAGACGATCGCGACCGGAACGGTGCGGGGCGTCCAGGGCCGACTGCTCGTCCTCGATCACGCCGGGAGCACCTACGCCGTCGACCTGCGCGACCTCGTCGGCTACGAGGCGACCCCCGAGGCGACGACGCGCGACCTGCAGGCGAGTCTCGGCGCGTGGGGTTGACGCTCCGAGCACCGCAGTAAACCCGAGCAATTGGAACAAAATCGGGTGAATCCGAGGTCAAGAACTGTCGTATAAATGAGGTAGTGGTTCCTGGGTCGGAGTGCAATGAACCGAAACGCAATCGCGAGCGTGCTCGTCGCGTCCCTCGTCCTCTTAGCCGGTTGTTCCGGCGGGATGAGCGGGTCGCCCTCCACCGCGATGGACGGCGGGACCGCGGACGGAGAGTCGACCGCCGGCGCCGCGGACGGGTCGACCGGCACGGTGAACCTCTACATCAGCGACGAACAGAACGCGATCAGTGACTTCGAACACCTCAACGTCACGATCTCGAAGGTGGGGCTGAAGCCCGCCGGTGACGTCGACGCCGATGAGGAAGACGGCGAGGCGGCGGACGACAGTGAGGAAGAATCGGACGATAGCGACGACGAATCGGACGACGGCGACGACGAATCGGACGACGGCGACGAGACGACCGAGACCGCCGAACCCGATGACGGCAACGAGACTGCGGACGCGGACGAAACGTCGACCGCCGTCGAAGAGGGTGACGGTGACGACGACGCCGAGGACGACGCTGAGGCAGACGACGACGCCGAAGCGGACGAGGACGACGACGCCGAAGACGGCGAGTGGGTCGAGTACGAGGTCGACAACCGGACGGTCGACCTGACGCGCCTGCAGGGCGCGAACGCCACGCAGCTTTCGACGCTCGACGTCCCGAACGGCACCTACGAGAAGGTGTTCGTCTACGTCTCGGAGGTCGACGGCACGCTGAAAGACGGCAGCGACCAGCGCGTGAAACTGCCGAGCGGCAAACTCCAGTTGAACTCCGAGTTCACGGTCGGTGACGGCGAGTCCGTCGACTTCGTCTTCGACATCACCGCCGTGAAGGCCGGACAGAGCGGGAAGTACATCCTCAAGCCGGTGATCTCCGAATCCGGCACCGACGTCGAAATCGAACGCGTCGACGACGATGACGACGACCGCGAGGACGAACGCGAGCGCGACGACGACGCCGAGTCGATGCTGAATGCGACCTTCGTCGACGACGTCGCCCCCGGCGAGAACGCCACGCTGAGCGTGACGGAGAACGGCTCCGCGGTCGCGAACGCGACCGTCGACGTCGACGACGGTCCGAGCGGGACGACCGACGCGAACGGCGAGTACGTCGTTTCGATCCCCGACGACGCCGAGGAACTCGAAGTGACGGTCGCCCACGAGGGCGCCGAGACCGAGTTGGAGTTCGAGTTCGACGAGGCCGAGGAAGACGGTACGGACGACGACACCGACGGACAGACCGAACAGGGACAGTCGGCGCAGTCAACGGCGAACGCATAGCCGACGCGTCGACCGGGATCGGTCGGTTTCTCACGTACTCTGTTCTTTTCAGTGCGACGTCGTGAGCGGCTCTCCGCCGCTCGTTACTCGATCGAGCGCCGTCGCTGGCGACGAGAATACGGTATGAATGGTGGACAGCGAGATTGCCCGGCGTTCCGGCACGGGGAGTCCCAGTCGCCTCCTCCACCCCGCGATCCTCCGAGCGACGAACGTTCGCAGGTCCGCTGCTCGCTTCCGCGCCTGGCGGGGTGCCGGCGACGAATCACCTCGAGCCGACCCTGCGGCCGGTGTCGGTGAACCGCCGTCCCCGAAGGACGAGGTTTCTACGTTGGCTTCCGGGGCCCGCGTCGGTCTGACCGGACGCCCTCGGTTTCGGTCCCCGCTGAAGGCCAAAGATGCGGGTGGAGAGCAGGGCCTAGCTGCCCGACCTAGTCCGTGTCGAGATAGTCCGGGGCCACATAAGGGGCTTTCGACTCACTCACCTCGTGATCGGGGGACGCCGCGCGGGTCCTCGGCCACGCGGGAGAGTCGGTTCCGCCCCGCGACCGACCGCCGCTCTCCTCTCACTCCAGGATCGCTCGCGCGTACGCGCCGGTGAGGACGGCGACGAGTGCGGCGCTCCCGACGACGACCCAGCGGTGGTTCTCGATCCACGCGTACTCCGCGGGGAAGCTGAAGAGGAGCGTCGAGTCGATCGAGAGCGCCCAGACGAGCGAGAACAGGAGCATCGCGAGCCCGGCCACGAGCGCGACGCCCGAGAGCGTGACCGGGTCCGAGCGCTCCTGTGCGCCCGCGAGGAGGACGATCACGGTGAACAGCGCGAGCGCGCCGACGATCGAGACGCCGAAGGGGCCGGCCGCGTAGTACGCCGCCACCCCGGTTCCCGACGTAGTGATCACGAGCGCGGGTGCGAACACCGCCACCGCGAGGAGAAGACACGCCACTGCGCCGACCTTCGGAGCGACTGCGTCCAGATCCACGTCCATATCGGTGAGTCCACGCGGCGGGAGTGTAATAGTGACTATACGCGCTTCGGGAGACGCCAGCGCGTCTCGGACCGCTCGGTCGCCCGTCCCTCGGACGCTCGACTTCCCCGAAAGGGAAACCGGTAAGCCACCGCCCCATCGTGTGTGACTATGGAGCGCGTAGCGATCATCGGCGCGTCGATGACCCAGTTCGGGCAGCGCGAGGAGTGGATCCGCGAACTGCTCGCGGAGGCCGGTCGCGCCTGTCTCGACGACGCTGGCGTCGCACCCGACGCGGTCGAACACCTGTACGTCTCGAATATGGCCAGCGGGGAGTTCGAGGGCCAGACCGGGGTCCCGAACGCCCTCGCGCACGACCTCTCGGCGGTCCCGGCCTACACGGCCCGGATCGACCAGACGTCCTCTTCCGGCGGCGCGGGCGTCTACGCCGCCTGGCAGTCTGTCGCCTCGGGAGCTCCGAGATGACGCTTCTCGTCGGCGGCGAGAAGATGACGCACCGCTCGACGGCCGAGGCGACGGACGTCATCGCCTCACTGACCCATCCCGTCGAGTACAAACACGGCGTGACGCTGCCCTCGTTCGCTGGACTCACCGCGCGGCACTACCTCGACAAGTACGACGCCCCGCGGGAGTCGCTCGGGAAGGTCGCGGTCAAGAACCACAAGAACGGCGTCGACAACCCCCACGCGCAGTTCCGCAAGGAAGTCGATCTCGACACGGTGCTCGAATCGCCGATCGTCGCCGATCCGCTCAGGCTCTACGATTTCTGCCCCATCACCGACGGCTCGGCGGCGCTGATGTTCTGCCCCGAGTCGGTCGCCCGCGAGTACGCGGACGACTACGCCGTGATCTCGGGCATCGGCGGCGCGACGGACACCCACGTCGTCCACGAGCGCGCGGACCCGACGACGATGGGCGGCGTCGTCCACTCCTCCGAGCAGGCCTACGAGATGGCCGACATCGGCCCCGACGACGTCGACGTCGCGGAGCTGCACGATATGTTCACCATCCTCGAGTTCCTCCAGTCCGAAGACCTCGGCTTCTTCGAGAAGGGCGAGGGCTGGAAGGCCGTCGAGGAGGGCGTCACCGATCGCGACGGCGAATTGCCGATCAACACGTCCGGCGGGCTCAAATCGAAGGGACACCCCCTCGGGGCCTCCGGGGTGGCACAGGTGTACGAGGTCTACAAGCAGGTCGTCGGCGAGGCCGGGGCGCGACAGGTCGACGCCGAGACGGGACTGGCCTGCAACGTCGGCGGGTTCGGCAACTGCGTGACCACCGCGATTCTGGAGGGGCGACAATGAGCGACGACGGCAACGAATCTACACCCGACACGACTGAACGGACGATGGAGGCGTACCGCTACCCCGACGGCAGCATCACCTACCCGGGCCACCCGCTCGGTCCCGGCGGACAGGAGCCGACCGGCACCGTCGACCTCAGCGAGTACGCTGCCGAGGTGATCACGTGGACGACGTCGACGGCGACACCGCCCGGCGTCCGCGAGCCGAACACGCTCGCGATCGTCGAGTTCGACGTTGACGGCGAACCCGTCCGCGCGATCGGCCAGGTCACGACCGACGAGGTCGAGGTCGGCGACGAGGTCCGCCCCGTCTACTGCGAGGAACTCCGCGAACCCGGCGCGGGCATCCGAGAGCCCGCCAGCCAGGAGTGGGACGGCTTCCGGTTCGAGCCGACCGAGTAGCCCGTTCGGGCCGACCGGGTGCGACCCGGCCGGTCGGAGCCGCTCACCACCCACGTTTTTGCCGTCGCCGTCCGTCAATTCGCGTATGAGCCTCGACTACCGGCGACTCGGATCGACCGGCACGAAGGTATCGGAACTCTGCTTCGGCACGTGGCGCTTCGGCCGCGAGACCGACGGCGTCGTGGAGACGGAGAAGTCGGACGCCCACGAACTGCTCGACGCGTTCGCCGAGCGCGGCGGCAACTTCATCGACACCGCGAACGTCTACGGCACGCCGAGCGGCCGCAGCGAGTCCTGGATCGGCGACTGGCTCGACGAACGGGACCGCTCAGACTACGTCGTCGCCTCGAAGGTGTACTTCGGCTTCGACCCCGACAACCCGAACGGGTCGGGGCTCTCTCGCACGCACATCCGCAACCAGATCGAGGGGACGCTCGACCGACTCGGAACCGACTACCTCGACCTCTACTACATCCACCGCTGGGACGAGGAGACGCCGATCGAGGAGACGCTCTCGACGCTGAACCGACTCGTCGAGGAGGGGAGAGTCAACTACCTCGGCGCGTCGACGATGGCCGCCTGGCAGCTCACGAAGGCGCTCTGGAAGTCCGACGTCAACGACTGGGAGCGCTTCGAGGTCACCCAGCCGCTGTTCCACGCGGGCTACTACGAGGACGTCGAGGAGTACCTCGACGTCTGCGGCGATCAGGACCTCGCCGTCTGTCCGTACTCGCCGCTCGCCGGCGGGTTCCTCACGGGCAAGTACGAGCGGGCCGACCCCGACGACCCGACGGAGGTGATCGCGCCGGACGGCTCGCGCGGCTCGATGGACGAGCAGTTCAGCGACTACTACCTCTCCGCGCGCGGCTGGGAGGTCCTCGACGCCGTCCGGTCGGTCGCCGACGAGGTCGACGCCTCGCCCGCGCAGGTCGCGCTCCGCTGGCTGATGGACTACCCGGACGCGACGGTCGTGCCGATCGTCGGCGCGCGGACGGTCGACCAACTCGACGAGAACCTCGGCGCGGCCGACGTCGACCTGAGCCACGACCAGTGGAACCGCATCTTCGCCGCGCGCTACGACGACGAGGGCCGGCGCTGGGGCCACCGCGACTGAGGCTCCGCCGCGGTATCGTCGGCGACGTCGTGCCGATTTCAGACCGCGTCGCGAACGCGACGGGTGATCTCGTCGACGTCGTAGTCGTCCTCGGCTTTGTCCCAGACGACGTCCCCGTCGACGGCGACCGTCAGAACCCCGTGGTCGCCGGTCACGAGCGCGACGCGGTCCAATCGATCGCCGAACTGTTCGAGCAGCGCGTGTTGGATGTCCTCCGCGCGTTCGAGGAAGCCGCAGGGCACGCAGTACTCGATTTCGATGGCCGTCATACACGTCTCTTCGGCCCAAACCGGAATAAGCGCGTTGCGTCTGTCGGCGGCGGTCGAACAGCCGATCGCAGATGCGACGACAGGTTTTTACTCATCTATCGTTAATAACTAATTTGGTATGTGTTACCATTCCCGGCGGCGGGAGGCGCTGGCGAGGTTGGAACACGAGACTGGCCTGCGAGAAGCGGCGGACCGGACTGACCGAGCCGAGGCACGCGAACTACGCGAGGATGCGGACGCGGGCGCCGACGAAGAGCATTGCCCGGAGCGGGCGGCTCCAGACCGGACGCGACGTCCCGAACCGGTGGGCTTCGCCTGAGGCCCCGTTCGACCTCGGCCGCACCCGATCATTTTTCCGACGGCCCGAAGTGGCTCCCGACGAGCGGCCGCCAGTACAGGAGCGCGACCGTCACGAGGAAGACGACGGTGGAGATGTCGTAGGAGAAGTCGAACGTGGCGGCGACGAGCGCCGAGCCGCCGCCGGCGACGCCCGAGAGCAGCGACGCGAGGATCGGCCACGAGCAGGAGACGCAGGAGAAGAGACCGACGATCCCGGAGACGGCCGCTCCGGCGGCGTCGATCACGGTCGCGTAGACGAGATACCCGAGCGCGAGGTACCCGACGACGCGGGCCGGCATCAACACGAGCGCCGCCCACGGCGTCGAGAACACGGGCGCGGGGCCCCAACCGGGCGCGAGGTCGCCAGCCGGACGCCGAACTCGCCCGCTCCGGGACGCATTGCGGTGACGACGACGCCGCCGGCGACCGCGAGCACGACGACGTAGAGCCCGGCGATCGCCAGCGCTCGACGCCGCGTCCGTTCGTCGGTCGGTGCGGGATCCGTCTTCCAGAAGACGAGGACGCCGACGAAGACCCACAGCAGGCCGTAGAGCGCGTAGCGGGGCTGGGTGACCGTGATGCCCGCGAACAGGAGGTACGCGACGGCCAGCGCGGCCAGCGTGTTGCCGAGGAGCGCCCCGTAGAGCAGGTCCCGGGTGTCGACGCCGCGGGCCCGCGTGGCGACCGACATCTACACCACCAGCGCGTCGACGACGACGGCGAGCAGCAGCGCCCCGAGGTAGGCGTTCGACGCGTGGAACGAGCGGAACGCCGCGGACTCGTCCCGCTCGTAGTGCAGGCGGACCGCGAAGTACAGGAACAGGCCGCCGAAGACGACGCTCGTGAGCGCGTACAGCAGACCGAGAGCCTCCATCGACGCCAGCGCGCCCGCGGCGACGAGCGTGGCCGCGAGGTACCACAGGACGTGCTTTCGAGTCTCGGTCTCACCGCGCACCACGGGCATCATCGGGAAGCCGCCGCGCTCGTAGTCGTCCTTGTACGCCAGCGCGAGGTTGTAGAAGTGCGCGGGCGTCCACAGGAAGATGATCGCCGCGAGCGCCAGCCCGCCGAGGCCGATCTCGCCGGTGACGGCCGCCCAGCCGATCAGCGCCGGGAGCGCGCCGGCCGCGCCGCCGATGACCGTGTTCTGGACCGTGTTGGGCTTGAGAAGCAGCGTGTAGACGACGCTGTAGAACAGGATCGCCGCCACGCCGAGGACGGCCGCGAGGACGTTGACCCACGCGAACAGCGCGATCGAACCGGCCGCCAAGAGGAGGCCGAACGCCAGCGCGTTCCGGACCGGGACGAGGTCGGTCGCGAGCGGCCGGTCGCTGGTCCGCTGCATTCTTCGATCGATGTCGCGCTCGAAGACGTGGTTGAACGTCCCCGACGCCCCGATCGAGAGGACGCCGCCGCCGAGCGTCGCGAGCACGACGGGTACTGTCAGCCCGCTCGCAGTCGTCGCCGCCAGCGCCATCCCCGCGGCCGCGACCAGACAGAGCAGCCACATCAGGCGGGGCTTGGTCAATCGGAGATACGCCTTCCCCGTCGCGACGAGTCGCTCCCGGCGGTCGGTCGGAATTTCCGGTTCGTACGTCGCCTCCAGCGGCGGCGAGAGGTCGACGCCGTCGACCGGCTCCTCGTTCGGATCGCCGGTCTCGGACTCCAGCGTCCACGCGAGCGCGGCCACGAGCGAGGCGAAGATCGCCATCCCGACGGTCAAGTGGACCGCCGACAGCGTCGCGCTCGCGCCGTCGACCGCGACGAACGCGCCGAGGGCAGCCTGCACGGGGTAGAGCGTGCCGGCCAGAAGCATCGATCCGAGGACGCGGCGGTCCACGTTCGCTCGGACGCCCGAAAGCAGCGTCGCGACACCGAGCAGTCCGACCGCGACCGCGGCGAGCCGGTGGCCCAGCGCGAGCCAGCCGACCGTCGAGTCCGGCGTCGTCCACCCGTTCCCGCAGGCGGGCCAAGCTGCACACGACGCCGCGGCGTCCGTCAGCGCGGTCGTCGCGCCGACGAGCAAGAGGAGATAGACGCCGATAGCCGTCGCCGCGAGCAGGCCGTGAAACCGGTTGTGAGTTGTGGTCGACGCCACGAAATGCACCTACGGGCCGTTAGGAATCGCCGTACTTAGAAACCTCGCTTTCGGCGGGAGTCAGGGGCTCCCGAACGGGCGAACCGATGGCGAAAGTCAGCAACTATTTACGTTCCTCTTCCTAACCTCGGACCGATGCGAAAGACGCGTTTGGCACTCGTTTCACTGCTCACGGTCCTGGTGGCGGGCCTCGCTGCGGACCCGGTCGCCGCGCAGGCGTCCGCCAGCGCGGAGCTCATCAACGGGCTCAACGGGAAGCTGCTGTACATCGCCGTTCCCGTGACGCTCCTCGTCGAGGGCATTCTGATCTACACGATCGTAAAGTTCCGGAACAACGACGACCCCTCCCCGACCAAGGAGAACCGTCGCCTGGAGATCACCTGGACGATCGCGACGGCGATCATCCTGCTCTTCGTCGGCGTCGCCTCCTACGGCGTGCTCGCCAACGAGAACGTCGCCGGCGCGCCGCAGGTCGAAGACGCCTCCGGCGACCCGGTCGTCGTCCACGCTGAGGCGTACCAGTGGGGCTGGGAGATGTCTTACCCCGAGAGCGGCAACTTCTCCACCGGCACCGAGATCGTCGTGCCGAAGGACCGCCCGGTCGTGATCGAGGTGACCTCGCGGGACGTCATCCACGGCTTCCACGTGCCGGAAATGGCGATGAAGGTGGACGCGATGCCCGGCCAGGTGAACACGATCAAGACCGTCCCGTACGAGGAGGGCACCTACCAGGGCTACTGCACTGAGTACTGCGGCGTCGCCCACTCGCAGATGTACTTCACCGTCGACGTCGTCTCACAGGACGAGTACCAAGACTGGCTCGACGAGCAGCAGAGCAGCGAATAACGCGTTCGCCCCGGCGGCGGACGAACGTCTCTTCTCGGTTTCTGTTTCGATCCCGACGGCCCGCGGCTACTCGTCGCTCTCGCAGCCGCGCGATTCGAGGATCCGATCGACGATCCGGCCGGTCGAGAGCAGTTCCTCCTCGTAGCGCTTCTCCCTGGGCGTCGCGCGCGTCACTTCGCAGTCGATCCCGCGGGCGGCGAGCGCCTCGCGGATGGCGTCGTCGTCGTGGTGTTGATCGTGGCCGAGAACGATCACGTCGGGGTCGATGCGCTCGATCGGCACGAAGATGTCCTCGGTGTGACCAAGGTGTGCTTCGGTCACGACGCCGAGGGCGTCGATGACGTCGCGGCGCTGTCGGTCGGGGAGGACGGGCGGTTCCTTGTGGGTGACGTTCTGCCGCCGGGCGACGATGACGTGCAGTTCCTCGCCCAGCGCGGCGGCCTCGGAGAGGTAGTGGACGTGTCCGGGGTGGACGAGGTCGAACGTCCCCTGCGCGACGACGCGTCGGGTCAAAAGCGGTCCCCTCCGAAGTCGGTCTCGGTGTAGTCGACGTCGAGGTCCGCCTCGGTGAAGTCGAAGAACTCCTCGGGCTCCGGGAGGTCGACGTCGAGCACCTCGAGGTCGCGGACGTCGCCGTTCTGGTCGAACGCCTTCCAGTCGTCCGGTCCGTACGGGTGCCCGAGGATGATGTGGACTTCGCCCTGCCCGAACGTGTCGAGGTCGGCGTCGCTCGGCCGCAGGACGCCGTTCGGGTGCGAGTGGATCGACCCCACCGCGCGGCGGTCGTTCGGGATCATGTTGTTGTCGACGGTGGCGCTCACCGGGTTCGAGCGCGTCCCCGGGACGATCAACACCTCGGTGATGACCGTGCCGGAGCGGTCCAGATCGAAGTTGCGGGCGTCCTCGCCGCGGAGAAACCCCATGTACTCGTTCGGGTGGGTCTCCTGGGAGGCCTCCCGCGCGAAGTCGAGCGCGTCCTTTGCGATGCCGAGGACGCCGCTCGACCGGAAGAGTCGCATAGCCGGATTTCGGGTTCGTCTCCTTCTAAAGCTTTCGAGGCCGACGGGAGCGCGCTATCAGACCCCCAGTGGATAGCCAGCAGAACGCGCCCGGACGCCACCGAGCGGGCCGGACGTGCTGGACGCCCGCAGCCGATTGTAAAGTCTTAACCGCCACGCACCACTTTTCGCCAGTATGACTGCCGAGAACGCCGGGGATTCCGGCGGCGAGTCCGCTCCGGATTCGGAGGGCGACTCGCGACCTGTCGTCTACGATCTCGCACCGAACTGCACGCTCGAAGACGTCGAAGCGGGCGCGAACTACCACGCCGTCGTCAACGGCGTCGTCGAGTACGGCATCTTCGTCGACGTCTCCGACGAGGTGTCGGGGCTCGTCCACGAGTCGAACCTGAGCCGCTCCTACGAGGTCGGCGACCGCCTGACCGTGACGCTCGAGGAGGTCAAGGAGAACGGCGACATCGCGTTCGACGTCTTCGAGGAGTCGACCTACCAGACGGTCGTCGTCGACCACGAACCCGACATCACGCCGATCGAGGAACTGAGCGCGGGCGACACCGTCCACGTCGAGGGGCAGGTCGCACAGATCAAGCAGACGGGCGGCCCGACGCTCTTCCGCGTCGTCGACGAGACCGGCATCGTCTCCGCGGCGGCGTTCCGAGAGGCCGGCGTCCGCGCGTTCCCCGCGGTCGACGTCGAGGACGTCGTCCGCGTCGGCGGCACCGTCGAGTCCCACGACGGCTCCGTCCAGATCGAGGTCGATTCGCTGACTCGCCTCGACGACGAGGACGCGACGGAAGCCCGCCAGCGACTCGACGCCGCCCTCGACGAGCGCGCCGCCCCGCCGAGCGTCGAGCCGCTCGTGGAGTGGCCCGCCTTCGAGAAACTCCGAGACGACCTCGAAGCGCTCGCGGGGCTGCTCCGCCGGACGGTCCTCGAGGGGCGGCCGATCCGCGTCCGACACCACGCCGACGGCGACGGGATGTGCGCGTCGGTGCCGGTCCAACTGGCGCTGGAGAACTTCATCGAGTCCGTCCACGACGACGAGGACGCCTCCCGGCACCTCGTCAAGCGGCTCCCCTCGAAAGCGCCCTTCTACGAGATGGAGGACGTCACGCGCGATCTGAACTTCGCGCTGGAGGGTCGCGCCCGACACGGCCAGCGGCTCCCCTTCCTGCTGATGCTCGACAACGGGTCGACGGAGGAGGACGTCCCCGCCTACGAGAACCTCGCGCACTACGATATGCCGATCGCGGTCGTCGACCACCACCACCCCGACCCCGAGGCCGTCGAGGACCTCCTCGACGCGCACGTCAACCCCTATCTGTACGACGAGGACTACCGGATCACCACCGGGATGATGTGCGTCGAACTCGCGCGGATGATCGATCCCGACCTCACGGACGAACTGCGGCACGTCCCCGCGGTCGCGGGCCTGGCCGACCGCTCGAAGGCCGGCGCGATGGAGAAGTACATCGCGCTCGCGGAGGCGGAGGGCTACGACCGCGACCGCCTGCTCGACGTCGGTGAGGCGCTCGACTACGCCGCCCACTGGCTGCGCTACAACGACGGGCAGTCGCTCGTCAACGACGTCCTCAACGTCGGCTGCGACGACGAGTCCCGCCACCGGGAACTCGTCGAGTTCCTCGCGACGCGCGCCGAGCGCGACGTGGAACGGCAGATGGACGCCGCCGCGCCGCACCTCGAACACGAGCGGCTCGACTCTGACGCGCACCTCTACACGGTCGACCTCGACGAGTGGGCCCACCGCTTCACGTACCCTGCGCCGGGGAAGACGACCGGCAAGCTCCACGACCGGAAGGTCCGCGAGCACGGCGAACCGGTCATCACGATCGGCTACGGGCCGGACTTCGCGGTCCTGCGCTCGGACGGCGTCCGCCTCGACATCCCGCGGATGGTCGCCGAACTGAACGAGGAGGTCGTCGGCGGCGGCGTCTCCGGCGGCGGCCACCTCGTCGTCGGCTCGATCAAGTTCGTCAAGGGGATGCGCGAGGAGGTCATCGACAGCCTCGTCGAGAAGATGGCCGAGGCCGAACTCGACGAGGAGCTCTCCTCGCAGGCGATCGTCGACACCGAAGTCTGAGACCGCGTCCGCAGCGCTCTTCTCACTCGAACCTCACCGTCCGCCGGAGCAGCGACCCCGCGATCGCGACGCCCGACAGCGCGCCGAGCGCCAGCGTCGTCCGTGTCTTCCAGTCCGAGTCGGGTGCGGTCTGTCTCCCGTTTCCGGCCGACGCCGCCCAGTCGGCCTCGAACGTCTCCCCGTAGTACGCCGCCGGCTCCGCCCCCACCAGTGCGAGCACGACCTCCCGGTTCTCCGTCGTCGCGTGCGCGTTCCAGTTGAGACTGCGACCAGCACCGTCTCGCGGTCGATCACCGCGCCCTTGGCGTGGACCTTCCCGAAGCGGCCACTCGGCTCGGCGATCCGCGCTTCGATGGGTACCCCTCGCTCGCGCAGCGCGTCTACCCGCTCGACAACCCTCCGGTTCGCGTCTCGATCGTACCACGCGTTCGAGAGGAGGACACGGACGCGAACGCCCCGCTCGGCGGCGTCGACGAGCGCGGCGAAGTACGCGCCGTCGGGATCGAGCCGCGGCGTGAGGACGTCGATGCGCCGCTCCGCGCCGGCGATCGATCCCCGAACCGCGCAGCCCGCGTTCCCGGGCGCGGTCAGGACGCGAACCCCCTCGACGTCGACCGCCCGCGGCTCGAACTCGGCGTCGAACGATCCGCTCGCTGCCGACTCCTCGACGAAAGTGGCGTTCGCTCGGTACCGACGCCACGGGACGGCGTCGATCCCGTCGGCGTCGTGAGCGAAGACGGCGGCCAGCTCGTCGGCGGTCGCCTCGGAATCGACGCGCACGCCCCAGCCGCGGCTGCTTCGGCCGCCGGTCCCCGAGGGCTTCCAGTTCTCCGTCATCACCAGCGCCGCGTCGTCTGCGACGGCGTACTTGGGGTGGTGGAAGACGTACCGCGCGTGCGGACCGCCGATCACCCGGACGTCGACCCCGCCGGCGACGAGTCGGTCGAGCCGCTCGCGCTGGGCGGTCGTCATCCCGCCGACGGGCCCGCCCTCCAGCAGCACGCGGACCCGAACGCCGCGGTCGGCGGCATCGACGAGCGAGTCGGTCGCCCGCACGGAGGTGAACGTGTACCCAGCGAGGAGCACTCGCTCGTCGGCGCGTTCGAGCGTCTCGGTGGGCACGCCGGGCGCGTCCGGGAGGACGAACGCCGTCGCGGTCGCGGGGCCGGTCGCGACGACCGGACGCGGCGTCAGCCCCCGCGGCGTCCACTCGCCCGTCGAGGCGTTCAGCCGCTCGCCCTCGTTCGCCCGCTCGTATTCGAGTCGGTCGACCACGGCTCCGTCGCGTCGGAGTTCGAGCGTCTCGCCGGCGTTCGAGAGATAGAGCCCGGCCTCTGCGACGGGGACGTCGACGAGTTCGCGCGTCGCGTTCGGCGTCGCGGAGAGGGCCACGACGTCGTCCGGCGGGACCGAGACGGTCGTCTCTCCGTCCGACAGCGTCAGGTTCGGCGCGCCCGCGGCGTCGACGACGACGTGCTCGCCGGCGTCGCCCTCGGCGACCGGGTCCGGGAAGACGGCGACGATCCGGGGTCCGTCGTTTGAGGAGTCCTGCACTCCCGCGTCGGTCCCGACGCCCTGCGTTCCGGCGTCGGCGGAAACGACACCCGCGGACGGGACTACCGCGAGCGCGACGACGACTGCGAGGAGGAACGCGCGCACAGCGCGGTCGCTCGGCGGCCGCGTCGCTTCGGGGTCGAGACGGCCCTGTCGCAGTCGGGGTGACACGGGGCGTCTGGCACCCCGATCGGATATAAACTCGTGGGCGGAGAAGCGCGGAGCGGTCCCTTACGCGGTGGGCGCTTCGGCGTCGCCTTCGCCGAGGGCCTCCGCGGCGAGTTCGGCCTCGTGCTGGACGAGATACGAGTGCTCGTCGGTGTACTCCGCGACGGCTTCGAGTGCGTCCTCGGTACCGATCTGGCGGAGCGCCCACGCGGCGGCCGCTCGGACGGTGTCGCTGTCGTCTTCGGCGAGCGTGTCCACGAGCGGGTCGACGGCCCGCGTGTCGCCGATCAGCCCGAGCGAGCGGGCGACGTACGGCCGGACGTTGTCGTTGTCCATCTCGAGTTTGTCAGCGATCGCCTGCGTCGCCTCGGTCGAGCCGATCTCGCCGAGCGCGCGGAGCGTCACCTTCTGCAGCGCCGGGTCGGAGTCGGCGTCGACGTACTCGACGAGCGTCTCGACGGCCTCCTCGGCGTCCGCGCCCATCCGGCCGAGCGCCGTGATCGCGGGCTTGTCGCGGCGCTGGGCGAGTTCGTGCATCTCCTCGAACGCCTCGGGGTTCGCCATCCGGATCAGCGCGTCCATACAGTGCTCCTGCATGAACTCCGACTGGAGGCTGTCCTTCGCGAGTAAGATCATGTCGACGCGGTCGCGCTTCTCCCACTCCTTCAGCGCCGACAGCTCCGGCGGGTAGTCCTTGTAGTGCCCGAGGACGTCGTAGAAGCCCTCCGCCCGCAGCTGCTCGTTCGTCTCGAGGTCGTCCCACTCCTGGGCGTCTTCGAGTCCCGCTTCGAGTTCCTCGGTCGCCTCCAGGAGCGACGCGATCGTGTCGGCGTCCTCGTCGGCGTCGAGATCCGCGCCCTCGACGGCCTCGATCGCGGCGTCGAGAGCGGCGACGAGCGCGTCCTCCTGTTCCTCGCCGCTCGCGTCCTCCTCCACGGCGACGTCGGCGTCGAGCGTGGCACTGACGCTGTCGGCGAACGCCGAGACGACGTCGACGATCTCGCCCGCGCCCTGCTCGGTCCAGCGCGTGTCGGTGACGGTCGACCGGGCGGCCTCGACGTCGTCGACGACGTCGCTGGCGTAGGGGCCGCGCTGCGATTCGAGGTCGTCTCGGAGGTCCGAAACGCGCGATTCGAGTTCCTCGCGCGGGTCTTCGGCGTCCTCGTCGTCCTCGTCCGGTTCCGGCAGGTTCGCGGCGTCCAGATCCGCCTCGATCGCGTCGAGGTCGGCTTCGACGTCGTCGAGGTCGGCCTCGGTCTCGGCGTCCTCCAAGGCGGATTCGACGCCGTCGAGGCGCTCGTTCAGGGTGTCGGGCGTCACGTCTTCGGTCTCGTCGGACGCCGCCGCGTCGGAATCAGCGGCCGTCTCGTCGTCCCCGTCGCTCATATGGCTGATATCCGTCCGTACCCGAAAAGAGCGTTTCCCTTCTGGTCTCTCGTCGGGACCGGCACGTTCTAAGCCCGCGCGGCCGCATCGTCGATCGATGACGACGCCGACGGAAGACGCGATCGACGGGGTCGAGACCGACGACGCGGCCGAGGAGTGGGACTCGGACGCCTACGACGGTTCCCACGCGTTCGTCTACGAGTACGGGGAGTCCGTCGTGGACCTGCTCGATCCGACGCCGGGCGAGCGGATCCTCGATCTGGGCTGCGGCACCGGTCACCTGACCGAGCGCATCGCCGACGCGGGCGCCGAGGTGGTGGGGATCGACCAGTCGGACGAGATGATCGAGACCGCCCGGGAAACGTATCCCGACCTCGAGTTCAGACGGGCTGACGCCCGCGATTTCGACGTCGAGGAGCCCGTCGATGCGGTCTTCTCGAACGCGGCGCTGCACTGGATCGACGAGCAGGACGCCGTCACCGAGGCCGTCGCCGACGCGCTCGCCCCCGGCGGCCGCTACGTCGCCGAACTGGGCGGCAGCGGCAACGTCGCTCGCATCGTCGAGGCCGTCGCCGCGGAACTGACCGAGCGGGGCTACGAACCCGCCGCGGAGCCGTGGTACTTCCCGACGGTCGGCGAGCACGCGACGACGCTGGAAGCGCACGGCTTCGAGGTCCGCTACGCGCGGCTGTTCGATCGGCCGACCGAACTCGACGACGGCGAGGAGGGAATGGCCGCGTGGATCGGGTGTTCGGCGACCGCCTGCTCGCTGACGTCCCCGAGGACCGACGTCCGGACGTCGTCGCCGGCGTCGAGGACCGACTGCGCGAGGAACTATACGACGACGAGGCCGGCGTCTGGACCGCCGATTACCGGCGGCTCAGGTTCGTCGCAGTACGCACGTGAGCGCTGCTTGGCCTCGTTTCCTATTCCTGCGTCTCTAGGTACGTCGCCGCGAGCGCGTCGAGCGCCTCGTGGTGCTCCGTCGTGTGCGGCGCGGTGAGCGGCGAGACCGACACGCGCCCCTCGACGACGGCCCGCCTGTCGGTGCCCGGGGGGTCGGGGAGGTCGCCCGCCCGCATTCGATCCCAGATGCCGTCGTGCAGCGTTACGGTCCCGTTACCGTCGTGCTCGGCGGTCATCTCGTACACCGTCGACGGCTCGGTGATCTCGATGGGCGCGGGGTCCTCGCCCTCGGCCAGCGGCGCGTTGACGTTCAGGTACTCGGCCCGCTCGAACACTCCCGCGCCGATCGCGTGCCGGAGCAGGTACGTCGTCGCCCGCGTCGCGTTCCGGAAGTCGGCGGGGTCCGTGGCCTGCTCGTGCCACGGGGTGTCGCCGCCGCCCGGGACGTACAGCGAGGCGGCGATCGCCGGAACGCCGAAGAAGGCGGCTTCGACCGCCGCGCTCACGGTCCCGGAACGACCGAGGACGTACGCGCCGAGGTTCGCTCCCTTGTTACAGCCGGCGACGACGACGTCGACGTCCGTACAGAGCGATTCGAGTCCGGCGACCACGCAGTCGGCCGGCGTCCCGGCGACGGAGTAGCCGAGTTCGTGTTCCCGGACGGTGACGTCGGCCGAGAGTTGCCGACCGACCGCGCTCTGATCGTCGTCGGGCGCGACGGCCGTCACCTCGGCGAACTCGGAGATGGCGTCGTACAGCGCCCGGAAGCCGACGGCGTCGATCCCGTCGTCGTTGGTGAGGAGAACCGAGAGGGTATCGCTCATACGCGCTGCTTTGCGTGACGAAAGAAATGTGTACCGCTCGAACGAGTCCCACGCCGTCCGGCTGGCTCAGGCGACGCGGTCGAGGAACGTCTCGTCGTCGACGACGAGGTTGTACGCGCCCTCGTCGTCGTTCCACAGACAGAGCACGTTCTCGAAGGCGAGGACGTCGCCGTAGTCCGCCAGCAGCAGCGCCTCGTTGAACGAGTCCCGGGCCGTCGAGACGGCGTAGTGCTCGACGGACTCGCTGCCGTCGCCGACTTTGAACAGGGGATTTCGGCCCTCGTCGTCGGTCAGGTCACGGCTCAGTTTGACCGCCAGCAGGTCGATCCGGTTGGTGACGTGTCGCTCCATCTCGGCCATCTTCGCGTGCCGGTCGGAGTCGGCTCGGACGTCGGCGCGGCGCGCGCCGTCCGGCCGGACGATCGCGTAGGAGAACTGCACCGTCTCGTTGGTGAAGGTTCCGTCGCCCGGCTCTCGGCCGCTCCCCCGACCGTCGACCGCGCCGACGTTCCCGTCAGCGTGCGTCGCGCTCGCATCTGCCGCGTCCGCGTCCGCTTCGCCCGCCTCGTCGAGTCGCCGCTGGAACGCGGGGGCCGCGACGTCGTCGCGGCGGTCGAACGACCAGCCGCGGTCGCTCGGGGCCTCGCCGGGCCACAGTCGAAGCGTCGGCGCGTACACCGAGCGCGGCGAATCGGCGGGAACGAGCGACCGTTCGACCTCCCGCAGTCCGATGCTCGTGTTCCGATCGGCGGGCGCGAGCGCGAGGAACGATCCGTCGTCGTCGACCGCATCGAGATAGCGCTCGGCGACCGTCTTCGGATCGTCGAGTTCGCTCAACACGTTCGCGAAGAGGACGAGGTCGATTCCCCCGCCGTCGCGCTCGGCGATCGACGTCGGGTCGAACGCCTCGGCGGTCTCGCGGTGGATCGTCGTCCGGAAGTTCCGCCCGGTCTCTTCGAGCATCCGTTCGAGGACGTCGGCCGACGCCGACGGCTCGACGGCGTGGTAGTCGACGACGGCGTCCTCGGGGAGGTAATCGTGCAGTCCGAGCGCGGGCCCGCCCGTCCCCGCGCCGACGTCGAGGACGCGGAGCGTCCGCGGGAGGAGCGCCCGCTCGGCGAGGTCGTCGAGGACGTAGCCGATCGCCGCGTAGTAGTCCGGCAGGTGGTAGATCGCGTAGCCGAGCGCGGCCGTCTCGTCGTACTCGACGGCGTTCTGCCGGTAGTAGTCCTCCTTCAGGCGTCGGATCGTCTCCCTGAGCCGGTCGCCGCTCTCGCCGCGGTGCCAGTTCGCGCCGTGGCGTTCGACCAGCAGATCCTCGACGGCGAAGGCGTACCGCTCGGGGAACGCCTCGGGGACCCAACCGGGCTGTGGCGCGGGTTCCTCGCCCGCGGGGACGAACGTTCCGTCCTCGCGTTCGCGGAGGCGGAGATCGAACGCCTCCTCCCTGAGCGTCTGCCTGACGACCGCCGGGTGCGGCGTCCCCTCGACGTACTCGTGGATCTCCTCTGGGTCGATCGGGCGAACGTTGCGCAGGTACTTCGCGTTCGCGCGGACGGCCTCGCGGTCGATCACGAGTCGGAATCTCCCGCTCCGCGGTGGCGACTTCCCGCCTCTTCGTACAGCCGCTCGAAGGTCTCCCCGTCCGCGTCGGCGATGCGACGCGCGGCGTCGGCGACGTCGTCGGCTCCCTCGAACGACTCTTGGATCTCCCGGTAGACGCGGGGCGTGCCGTCTGTCACGGTTCCGACGAGGTCCGAGAGCACCTCCGAGATCGGCGTCGCGAACTCCTCGCGGACGTCGTCGGCGGCGAGCGCGTAGGCGAGAACCGCGGTGTGTGCGCCCGCCTGTACCGTCTCCATCGCCGTATCGTGTTCGTCGGGGTCGGTCTCGAAGACGTGGTTCCCGGCGTCGCCGACCTCCTCCAGAATGGTTTCGGTTACCGGCCCCCCTTCGTCGACGACGGCGGCGACGTTGCCGGGGGCGTTCTCCGGCGCGAACAGCGGGTGTAGGCTCACCCGCTCGCGGTCGGGCAGGTACGCGCGCATCGCGGCCACGGGCCCCTCCATCACGCCGGTCACGTCGATCATCGCGCGTTCGGCGCGGTTGGCGTGGGCTTCGATCGCCGCCTCGGCGGCGGTGATCGGCACGGCCACACAGACCACGTCGAACGCCTCGTCGGTGTCGAGTTCGACGGTGCGACCCCCGACGTCGTCGGCGGCGTTCGCCGCCGCGGTCGCGTCTCTGTCGGCGAACGCGATATCGAACTCCGTCGCGAGCGTCTCGCCGGTCCAGCGCCCCATCGCGCCGGCCCCGACGACGAGTACCTCCATCGCCGCCGACTACGCGCCGCCGCACTCAAAAGGGGTTCGGTGCGGCGGTCGGTTCCCGTCGAATCGGCTTTGGAATCTCCTCACGCGTTCCCGCCGAACGGCCGCGTCCGACGTTCGTAGGGAGGATTCGTGTTACGACACCGACACCGAATTATCGGCTTTGATACTTTGATACGTACGTTTAACCGGTGTCCCGGAGGTAGCTCATCCGGGGGAACGGAATCTGCACCGCAACGGCACCGACCGGTCGATCGAATCGAGGGGGCCCTCCGCCGACCGCTGGACGACCCGGTCCGGCGAGTATGGGGAGGAGTGCGCGCTTAATCGCCCTATAACAATACGAACGTAAGGACTGCAGGTACTGATGAAATTTCCCGCAGTAGCTGGGAGAGACACGCACGGTCGTCGGTTGACGTTGCCCGACGACCTCGACGGCGAGCAGACGCTCGTCGTCGTGAGTTTTCACCTGCGACAGCGGTCGCTGGTCAACTCGTGGCGACAGTTCGCCGAGGAGCTGTGCGACCAGTTCGAGCACTTCGCGTACTACGAACTCGTCGTCGGCAGTTCCGGCGGGATGCTCCCGCCGAACGTCGCCGGCGGGATGTCGCCGACGAACGCCAGACAGCGGGTCCACGACAACACGGTCTTCCTCTCTGTCGACAAGGAGCCGTTCAAGCGTCGACTCGGCATCCTCGGCGAGCAGACGATCTACGCCTTCCTCGTCGAGGACGGCGACGTGGTCCGGCAGGCCGCGGGCGTCCTCACCCCGAAGACCGGGGAGGCGCTCGAATCGCTGCTGGAAGCCTACCGCGACGAGAAGAACCGCCGGTCGAACGGCACCGAGAGCGCGGGCGAGTCGTCGGTCTGATCGAATTCTGTCGGCCTGACCGCACTCTACGGCCCTGAACGCGTTCCGATACCTGCGTCCTTTCTAGCTCAGAGCCGCAGCTCGATCGGCTGCTCGGTCAGGTTCTCGTGACCGTCCTCGGTGACGACGACGAGGTCCTCGATGCGGACGCCGCCGACGTCGGGGTCGTACAGCCCAGGTTCGACCGTGACGACGTGTCCCGGCTCCAGTTCGCCGCCGTCGGGCGAGAGCCGCGGCAGTTCGTGGACGTCGAGGCCGACGCCGTGGCCGGTCGAGTGGATGAACCCCGTCTCCGTCCGCGGATCGGACCGTAAGGTCGGGAGGCCGGCGTCCTCGTAGACGTCGCAGACGACGTCGTGGACGGCTTCGCCGGTCGCCCCGGGTTCGAGCGCGTCGATCGCGGCGTCGAGCGCCTCGTGAGTCAGGTCGAACCACTCCTCGATCGTCGCGCTCGGCTCGCCTCTCACGAACGTCCGCGTCATGTCCGCGTGGTACTTCGTCTGCTTCGAGCGGGGGAAGATGTCGACGATGATCGGTTCGTCGGGCGCGAGCGGGCCGCTCCCGCGGTCGTGGGGATCTGCGGCGTCGGCCCCGCAGGCGACGATCGTCTCGTCGGGCGCGCAGCCGCGTCGCAGGAGCGTCAGCTCGATCTCCTCGCGGACGCGCTCGCTCGTCAGCACCTCGTCGCCGACGCGGAGCACGTCGCCGCCGTCGGGGCCGCCACCGCGGTCGATTTCGGACTCGCGGAGGAGCGCCTCGGCGGCGTCCATCGCCGCCTCGTTGGCGCGCTGGGTCGCGCGGACGTGCTCGATCTCTTCGGGCGTCTTCCGCGCGCGGATCTCGGTCACGACGTCCTCGGTCTCGGGGACGACGCCGACGTCGCGCTCGCGGAGCCGGTCGGCGGGCCCCAGCGGGAAGCGGTCGGGCGCCGCGACGCGTTCGACGCCGAGGTCGTCGAGCCACGCGGCGACGACGCGCGCGTTCGCCGCGTTCGATCCGTGCTCTGCGGCCAGTTCGCGGTAGTCGTAGTCGGCCAGCCGCGACACGTCGTCGGCGCGGCTCTCCTTCCTCGCACGGCCGAACTCCAGCGACGAGACCAGAAGCGCGGTCCGCTCCGGCGTGTAGACGGTCACGAACGGGTCCGGCGCGTCGAATCCCGAGAGGTACCGCTGCGTCGAGTCCGAGCTGTCGGCGTCGACGAGGTAGCCGTCGAGGCCCTCGTCGGCGAGGAACGAGTCGAGCGAGGAGAAGTCCGGTTCCATACCCGGTGATCGGGCGCGTCCGGATAAAGAATGTCGCATCGACGAATCGGAGTACCGACATCGCCTCGCGCCGCGACCGGACCACAACCGTATTACGGGCGCGCCGCGGTGGTTCGACTATGGCTGTCGAGAACGTCATCTGGCCGCGCTACCTCGACGCGTCCGTCTCTCGGAGCGACGGTCGCCGGGTCCCGCTCGACGACGCCGTCGAAGAGCCGACGGTCGACGAGATCGCCGAGGCCGTCCAGCAGATCGGCTACGACGCCGTCATCGAACGCGACGTGACGCACCCGCGGGAGTGGGAGTCGCGCGGGCGGGTGCTCGTGAAGGGCGCAGAGGACTCGACGAAGAACGACCTCGTGCAGGCCGTCGCCGCCTACGTCGGCATCCTGCGGGACTGACGATGCGGCGACTCGGAACCGTCTCGCGGACGGCGCAGAACCTCCTCATCGTCCGCTGCGACGGCGAGGAACACCCCGGAATCGGCGCGGAAGCCGTCGACGAGTCGCTGTCGACGGTCGGCCGCGTCGTCGACGTCTTCGGGCCCGTCTCGCGTCCGTACGTGGCGGTCTCGCCCACCGGAGACGTCAGCGCCGCGTCGGTCGTCGGAAAGCGATTGTACGCGCGGTGAGCGGCGTCTGCAACTGACGCGGCTGTTATCAACAGACTCGGTTCGCCGGATCTTCTCCCTCGCGAACGCGACGGACGCTCTCGGCGACGAGCGACGCGACATAATCGCAGTACCGCCTCGTGGCCGACCCGGCGTGCGGGGTGACGACGACGTCGTCCATCTCCCAGAGCGGCGAGGACTCCGGGAGCGGTTCGGTCTCGAACACGTCCAGCGCCGCCCCCGCTATCTCGCCGTCTTCGAGCGCCCGAACGAGCGCCGCTTGGTCGACGACCGAGCCCCGGGCCACGTTGATGAGGTACGCGTCCTCGCGCATCGCCGCGAGCACGTCGGCGTCGATCATCTCCTCGGTCGCCGGCGTGAGCGGCACCGCGAGGACGACGAACCGGGCGTCTGCGACCGCCGCTTCGAGCGAATCCGGCGTGAAAACCCGGTCGACGCCCGGTTCCGGCACGGGCGTGCGTCGGACGCCGTCGACGTCGAGTCCCAGCCCGGTGGCGCGGTCGACGACCCCGCGTCCGAGGCTCCCGAGGCCGACGACGCAGGCGCGTTCCCCGGCGATCGTCCACGGCTCGTCCCACGCCGGTCGCGACCAGCGCTTCGACTCCTGGTTCGCGACGTGTTCGTGGAGGCGTCGGGCGAACGCGAGCATATAGCCGGCGACGGTCTCGCCGATCGCGTCCCCGTGGATGCCGGTGCTGTTCGTGAGCAGCACCCCCTCCTCGCGGAAGCGCTCCTGCGGGAACCGGTCGACGCCGGCCTGCACCGAGTGCACCCAGTCGCATTCGAGGAGCGCCGGTCGGTACTCGAACGTGACGACGCCGTCGCAGCGCGCTGACGCGACCGTTTCGGAGTCGCCGTCGATCAGGACCGTCTCGACCGGGAGGTCTCCCAGCTTTTCGAGGAGCACTTCGGGCGGGAACAACGCCGAGACGGAGCGGTCGACGCCGAGGACATCGAAACGCATAGACGAGGAGTCAGCGCGCGGATATTTCAGTCGTTCGCAACCGCTCACGGGCCAGCGTCTGTCGCGGCAGGCGGTCTGCTCGACCGCGACACCGCCGGTCACTCGATCCGCGAGAGCGCGCGCTCTCTGGCGGTGTCCGCATCCGTCGGTTGCCGTCGACGGAGTTCGATCTCCGCCACCCACTTGACGCTCTCCCAGCAGTCCCGTCCCTCGTCGGTCGGGACGAGCCTCGCGGGACCGCCGTGCGCCCGATCGAGTGCGGCCCCGTCGAGTTCGAACGCCAGCACCGCCGAGGAGAGGCGGTCGAGTGGCAGCGCACACGCGTAATCGCCGTCCGCGGCGTGGACGAGCCCGTACGCGACACCGTCGTCGACTCCGGCGCGGTCGAGGACGGATTCGACCCTGACGCCGCGCCAGGAGCAGTCGTCGGCGACCCACCCCTCAGCGCAGGCGAAGTCGCCGACGAACGTCTCCGAGGGGAGCGACGCGAGATCGCCGCGCGACAGCGACACCGGTTCCCGGACGCGCCCGGTGACGTCGAGCGACCACTCGACGGGTTCGATCTCGGTCGGAACGTCCTCCGGGACCTCGTGTCGTTCGAGTTCGGTCATCGTCGCTATCTGCGCGACGAACGGACAAAACGGTTGAGCCGAACGTGTCTGAACCGGTCGGCACCGCGGGTCGACGGCCTCCGGTCAGTGGGTCATCGCCCGGCGACTCCCGGAGCGAAGATGTTCGCGGTAACCACCATACTACCGTAGCAGTCCACCGTACCGTATGGACGTCGCAACGGGTGAGGCAGCGCTCGCCGTCGTGATGGGGCTCTTCCTGCTGATCGTGTTCCGGTGGATTCTCCGCGTCGAGAACTGGCGCTCGTATTCGACCTCGGCCGGAGGCACCGGATTCGGACGCGAAGAGGGCGTCGAGCACGCGGAGAAACCGAGCGGGTTGCTGCGGTGGCTGACGACGGTCGACCACAAGGACATCGGCCTGCTGTACGGCGTGTTCGCGCTCCTCTCGTTCGCGTGGGGCGGGATCGCCGTCGTGCTGATGCGGACGGAACTGCTCACGCCCCCGATCGACCTCCTCGGGGCGAACTTCTACAACGCGCTGATGACCACCCACGGCGTCACGATGCTCTTCCTGTTCGGCACGCCGATGCTGGCGGCGTTCTCGAACTACTTGATCCCGCTTCTCATCGGCGCGGACGACATGGCGTACCCGCGGATCAACGCCATCGCGTTCTGGCTGCTGCCCCCCGGTGCACTCCTCATCTGGGGTGGCCTGCTCCTCGCGCCGTTCGACCTCGGGATCGAGGGCGCACAGACCGCGTGGACGCTGTACACGCCGCTGTCGACGCAGCAGTCGAACGCCGGGATCGATCTGATGCTTCTGGGGCTGCACCTGACCGGCGTGTCGGCGACGATGGGCGCGATCAACTTCGTCGTGACCATCTTCACCGAGCGCGGCGAGAACGTCACGTGGGCGAACCTCGACATCTTCTCGTGGACGGTGCTGGTCCAGTCGGGACAGATCCTGTTCGCGTTCCCGCTGCTCGGCAGCGCGCTGATCATGCTGCTGTTCGACCGCAACTTCGGCACGACGTTCTTCGCGGGCGAGGGCGGCGCGATCCTCTGGCAGCACCTGTTCTGGTTCTTCGGTCACCCCGAAGTGTACATCCTCGTGTTACCCCCGATGGGGCTGATCAGCTACATCCTCCCCAAGTTCACGGGCCGCCGGCTCTTCGGGTTCAAGTTCGTCGTCTACTCGACGCTGGCGCTCGGGGTCCTCTCGTTCGGCGTCTGGGCGCACCACATGTTCGCGACGGGGATCGACCCGCGGCTTCGCGCGTCCTTCATGGCGGTCTCGATCGCCATCGCGATACCGAGCGCCGTGAAGACGTTCAACTGGATGGCGACGATGTGGGGCGGGCGGATCCGGCTTATGACGCCGATGCTGTTCTGCGTCGGCTTCGTGGCGAACTTCATCATCGGCGGTGTGACGGGCGTCTTCGAAGCGTCGATCCCGATCGACCTCGTGCTCCACGACACCTACCACGTCATCGCGCACTTCCACTACGTCATCATGGGCGGCATCGCCTTCGCGATCTTCGCCGCGGTGTACTACTGGTTCCCGCTCTTCACGGGTCGGTGGTACCAACGAACCCTCGGGAAGTGGCACTTCTGGCTCACGATGATCGGGACGAACCTCACGTTCTTCCCGATGATCTTCCTCGGCTACGGCGGGATGCCGCGCCGCTACGCGGGCTACGACCTGACGGTCGGCCCGGTGGCGTACTTCACCGACCTCCACCAGCTCGCCACGCTCGGCGTGTACGTCCTCGTCGTCGGCCAGCTGATCTTCGTGTGGAACGTCGTCACCTCGTGGCTCGAAGGCCCGGAGGTCGCGGACGCCGACCCGTGGGACCTCGAACGGGACGGGATGGTCACCAACGAGTGGGACTGGCTCGACAGGATGCGGTTCGAGACGGTCGCCGACGGCGGGAGCGACGCGACAGACGAAACCGGATCCTCGGTATCGCCTGGGGACGGATCCGACGCCGACAAGTCGGCCGCTGTCGAGTGACCGGCGTCGCGGCTCTCCGAAACACAACCCCCATAGTGACGCGGTCGCAACGCCCGGTATGCGAAGACGCGTCGCCGCCGGCGTCGGGTTCGCGGCTCTCCTGTTCCTCCTCGTGCAACTCGGCGCGCTGGCGCTCGTCCCGACGTTCTACGAATCGGGGTATCAGACCGTCGAGGACCCCTCCGATCCGACGAACAGCCTCGTGTACATCGTCGCGATCCTCGTCGCCACGGCGGCGATGCTCGCGGCGTTCAAGTACGACCTCGACTGGGTCGTCCGCGCGTTCGTCGTCCTCGCGGCCGCGTCGATCTCGTGGTACGTGTTCGCCGTGCTGCTCCCGCCGCTCTTGGCGATCGGCGCGTCGGTCGCGCTGGCGGCGCTGCTTCTCCTCCACCCCGAGTGGTACGTTATCGACGCCGCGGGCGTCGTGATGGGCGCGGGCGCGGCCGGGTTGTTCGGCATCAGTTTCGGCCTCTTACCGGCGATTCTGCTCCTCTCGGTGCTCGCGGTCTACGACGCGATCAGCGTCTACGGCACCGAACATATGCTCGATCTCGCCTCCGGCGTGATGGACCTCAAACTGCCGGTCGTGCTCGTCGTGCCGACGACGCTGTCGTACTCCCTGCGCGAGACCGACGCCGGGAAGACGGTTTCCGACGCGAAGCGGGACGGCGGTGGCGACGAGGCACCGGCGGCGGATGCCGACGCCGAGGCGTCGGTTGCTGACGACGGTGACGACGACCCGTCGGAAGACGCCGCGTCCGACGAGGACGACGTCCGCGACGCGTTCTTCATCGGCCTCGGGGACGCCGTGATGCCGACGGTGATGATCGCGAGCGCGGCCTTCTTCCTCCCGGCGGAGCTGACGCCGTCGCTCGGTGTCGCGTGGCTGCCGGCGCTGACCCTGCCGGCGCTGACGGCGATGGTCGGGACGTTCGCCGGGCTGTTCGCGCTCCTCTGGATGGTCTTGAAGGGACGCGCGCACGCCGGTCTGCCGCTCCTGAACGGCGGCGCGATCGGCGGCTATCTGGTCGGCGCGCTCGCCAGCGGCGTGCCGATCCTCACCGCGATCGGGCTGTGAGGGGTCGGATGCGACGTCGCCGGTAGCTATTCCTCGTCGCCCGCGCCGGCTCCCTCGCGGACGTGAACTGCCATCCCCGTCTCGAAGTCAGCCATCGCGTCCGCGGACAGTTCCGCGCGCCCGACCGCGAGCACGGTGTCGTCCTCGCGGACGACGGCGACCTCGTCGCCCGGCCTGACGTCGGGGTCGACGCCGCGGACGAACTTCGCGAACGCGTTCTTGCCGTCGCGGACGAAGGGCTCGCTCTCGTCGCCGACGACGACGCGGGCCGCGGGGTACTCGAGCGCGTCGACGAGGCGACGCCCGCCCGCGACGCCGAGGGTGAACCGGCCGTCGGTGAGGTAGGAGGCGATGCGGCCGCCGGGCGCGACGAGCTGTCGCGGCCGGCCGCTCGTCGACCGGTGCACCGTCAGCGACTCGTCGCCGTCGCTCGGGAACAGCGCCTCGCCCGCGCCCGCGCCGAACTGGTAGTCGGCGATGGTCCGCAGCTCCGCCAGCGTCTCGCCGTCTGCGTCGCTCATACCTCGTCGTTTCCGGTCGAGCGTCAAGACAGTCGCGGTCTGCGTCGCTCACCGCCGACAGTCGCGATCCGCGTCTCTCGGCGTCTGGCTCCTTCCGCGGGCGACTACAGCAGGAACGTGTCCTGTCGCTCAGAGAGGTTGATGAACGTGTCGGTGGCCTCGATCAACTCCTCGGCGGTCGACTCCTCGAAGGCCATCACCTCGACGCGGACCCCCTCGTGGCGGAGGTGCGAGCACAGTCTGGAGAAGTCGCCGTCGCCGGTGCAGAGGACGACCGTGTCGACGTGGTTCGCGAGCGTGACGGCGTCGAGGCTCATCCCGACGTCCCAGTCGGCCTTCTTCGAGCCGTCGCCGAACGTCTTGATCTCCTTGATCTTCGGCTCGAATCCGATGTCGACGAGCGCCTCGAAGAAGCTCTCCTCGTCCGGCGAGTCCGCCCGGACGACGTAGGCGATCGCCCGCGTGAGGTCCCGGCCCGCGACGCCCTTCTCGAGGAGCGACGCGTAGTCGATGTTCCGCGAGTAGAGGCTCTGAGCGGTGTGATAGAGGTTCTGTGCGTCGGCGAGCATCGCCACGCGCTGACTCGGGTGGATCTCGGTCATACAGTCCCTGGGGTCGCCATGGTACATGAATGTCCGGTCCCGTCGTTCGGACTCGACCGTACCGCCGATGACTCGTACGAACGACGAAACGTATATCATTCAGGAGCGTCCAATCCCCAGTGTGACCCGAGCCACGTCGACGCCGACGGATACGCCCCGTCAGGCAGCCGTGCGTGGCCCTCTTTTCCGCGGTAAAAAACGCGCGCCCTCGACGCTCTGAGCGGGAGTAGCAACCCCGTTCTTGGCGACCCACCGACCGGGCGCGCACCGCTCGCTGACCGACGCTCGACCGAGACGGTCGGGCGAACCGACACACCCTACACGGTAGAGACCCCTACACCACCACAACGATGACACAGATCGACTTCACCGGCGTGTTCCCCGCGATGACCACGCCGTTCGACGAGGACGGAGAAATCGACCACGAAACGCTCGCCGCGGACGCACAGCGGCTCGAAGACGCCGGCGTCGCCGGCCTCGTTCCCGCCGGTTCGACGGGTGAGAGCGCGACGCTGACGCACGACGAACACATCGAGGTCGTCGAGACGGTCGTCGAGGCCGTCGACGACGTCCCCGTGATCGCCGGGTCGGGCTCGAACTCGACCCGCGAGGCGCTGAACCTCTCGCGACGCGCCGCCGACGCCGGCGCTGACGCCCTCCTCCTCATCTCTCCCTATTACAACAAGCCCGAGCAGGCCGGCCTCTACGAGCACTTCCGGACGATCGCCGACGAGGTCGACCTCCCGCAGATCGTCTACAACGTCCCGAGCCGCACGGGCCAGAACGTCGAACCCGAGACGGTCGCGGACCTCGCGAGCCACGAGAACGTTCGAGCGTACAAGGCCGCAAGCGGCGACGTCGGCCAGATCTCGGAAGTGATCGAGTACACCCGCGGGGAGGACCTCGCGGTGCTCTCCGGCGACGACGCGCTGACGCTGCCGATCTGCTCGCTCGGCGGTCGCGGCGTCATCTCCGTCGCGGGCAACGTCGAACCCGAGCGGAACGTCGCGCTCGTCGACGCCGCGCTCTCGGGAGACCTCGAACGCGCCCGCGAGCTCCACTTCGAGCTCTCGCCGCTGTTCCGACAGCTGTTCGTCGAGACCAACCCGATCCCGGTGAAGGCCGCGATGGAGATCCGCGGGCACAACTCCGGCGCGCTCCGCCCGCCGCTGACCGAGATCGAGCCGGAGAACCGCGCGGAACTCGAGCGCGTCCTCGCGGAACTCGACGAGGCCGACGAACCCGAGGTAACGGAGGCGATCTGATGGGCGGCGGTCTCTCCGTCGCGATCACCGGCGCGAGCGGTCGGATGGGGGGCGAACTCCTCGCCGCCGCGGCCGACAGCGACGACGTCGGGTTCGTGCTGGCGGCCAGCCGAACTCCGGAGGCCGTCCCGAGCGGCGACGCCCCGAACGCCCCCGACGCGGTCGTCGCGGACGAGGACCTCAGTGAGGCACTCGCAGCGCACGACGTCGACGTCCTCGTCGACTTCACCGTCCCCGAGGCGAGCGTCGAGTACCTTCGCGCGGCCGCGGACGAGGGCGTCGCCGTCGTCGTCGGCACCACCGGCTACGACGAGTCCGGCGAGGCGACGCTCGATTCGGTCGCCAGCGAGGTCCCGTTCCTCCGCGCATCGAACTTCTCCCGGGGCGTCGCCGCGCTCCGGCGCGCGGTCCGCGAAGCGGTCGCCGCCCTGCCCGGCTACGACGTCGAAGTCACGGAGACGCACCACAACGGCAAGCGCGACGCCCCGTCCGGGACCGCGTTGACGATTCTGGACGACATCGACGAGGCGCGCGGGAACCCCGACGCCGAGCGGGTCCACGGCCGCGAGGGCGAACAGCCCCGCGAGGGCGACGAGATCGGCGTCCACGCCCGCCGTGCGGGGGACGTGACCGGCGAGCACGAGATCCTGCTCGCCGGCAACGACGAGGTGCTGGAACTGACTCACCGCGCCGGCTCACGCGGCATCTTCGCCGCGGGCGCGCTCGACGCCGCGACGTGGCTGGCCGGTTGCGACGCGGGCCAATACGATTTCGACGAAGTCTTAGACGCCGGCGGAGACGGCGACGACAGGGACACCGATTCACAATGAGCTTGGAATCCGAGATCGAGAACTTGTGGCAGCGCTATCAGGACGACGAGGTCGACGCCGCGAGCGCGGGGTCGGCGGCGCGCTCGACGCTCGACGCGTTCCTCGAAGCCCTCGAAACGGGCGACGTGCGAGCGGCCGAGCAGGTAGGAGAGAGCGGCCCCGACGGCTGGGTCGTCAACGAGTGGGTCAAGCGCGGTATCCTGCTGAACTTCGGTCTGCGGGAGACGCTCCCGCGGGAGTACGGCGACGTCACCTACTACGACGTCCTCCCGCTGCGCTCGACGACGGACCTCGGCGGTCGCGGGACGCGCAACACGCCCGACGGGACGGCGATCCGTCGCGGCGCGTACCTCGGCTCCGACTGCATCATGATGTCGCCGTCGTTCGTCAACATCGGCGCGCACGTCGGCGACGGGACGCTCGTCGACTCCTGCGACACCGTCGGCTCCTGCGCCCAGCTCGGAGAGGGCGTCAAGCTCGGCGCGAACACGCTGATCGGCGGCGTGCTCGAACCCGTCGAGGACGCGCCGGTGATCGTCGAGGACGGCGTCTCCCTCGGAGCCGGCTGCCGCGTCACCTCCGGGTTCCACGTCGGCGAGAACTCCGTCGTCGGCGAGAATACGCTGCTCAGCCCGCGGATCCCAGTCTACGACCTCGTCGAGGAGGAGGTCATCTACGGCCACCTCCCGTCGAACCGCCGGGCGTTCACCCGCTACGTCGAATCGTCGCTGGGCGACCACGACCTCTTCGAGTCGGGCGCGTACAAGCCCGCGGTCGTCGCCCTCGACATCGAGGACGACACGCTGGACAAGACACGCCGCGAGGAGGCGCTGCGGGAATGAGCGAGGGCGACGGCGGACCGGCGGTCCGCCGGCTCGACGAGTGGGACGACGAGCGGCTCGTCGCGCTCGCCGAGGAGTACGGGACCCCGTTGTACGTCGTCGACCTCGACAGAGTCGAGGAGAACTGCGCGCGACTCCGGAGCGCGTTCCCCGACGCGACGTGCGCTACGCGCTGAAGGCCCACACCGGCAAGGCGGTCCTGCGGACGGTCCGCGAGGCGGGGCTCGATGCCGAGTGCGCCTCCGCCGGAGAGGTCGAGCGCGCGCTCGCCGCCGGCTTCCCCGGTGACCGGGTTCAGTACACGGCGGTCAATCCCCCCCGCCGACGACCTCGACCTCGTCGTCGAGCGCTGGCGTGAGCACCCCGACCTGACGATCACCGTCGGCGCGGAAGACACGGTCGAGCGGCTCCGCGAACGCGGCTTCGACGGGCGGCTCTGCATCCGGGCGAACCCCGGCGTCGGCGCGGGTCACCACGAGAAGGTGTCGACGGGCGCGAACGCGAAGTTCGGCATCCCGATCGAGCGCGTCGCCGATCTTGCCACCCGGTGGGCCGACGACTTCGACCTCGTCGGCGTCCACGCCCACGCGGGCAGCGGCATCTCCGGCGAGGACCTCTCGGCGCACCGCGAACTGGTGAGTCGGATGGGCGACCTCGCCCGCGAGGTGGAATCGCGCGTCGGTCCGCTGGAGTTCGTCGACGTCGGCGGCGGCTTCGGCGTCCCCTACGAGGAGGACGAGCCACCGCTGGACCTGGAAGCGGTCGCGGACGCGACTCGCGAGGCGCTCGGCGACGTCGAGGCGACGCTCGCCGTCGAACCCGGCCGCTACGTCGTCGCGGACGCTGGCGTCCTCTTGGCGACCGTCAACACGGTCAAGGAGGCCCGCGACGCGACCGTCGTCGGTATCGACGCCGGGATGACGACGTTGCTCCGCCCAGCGATGTACGACGCCTATCACGCGATCTCGAACCTCTCCGCGGCCGAGGACGCCGAGACGATCGACGCGACGGTAGCGGGACCTATATGTGAGTCCGCGGACGTACTGTGTGAACACAGACCGCTCTCGCGTCCCGACCGGGGGGACCTCCTGGCCGTCGGGAACGCGGGCGCGTACGGATACGAGATGTCGAGCACCTACAACACCCGGCCGCGACCGGCGGAGGTCGCGCTGTCCGGCACGACCGTCCGCCTCGCCCGACGGCGAGAGACCCTGACTGACCTGACCAGCCTGGAACAATGAGCGTACAGCACGACCGAGTAGCAGTCGAAAAGTACCACGGCACCGGCAACGACTTCATCGTCGTCGACGCCGTCGAATCGATCCCAGACCGGCCCGCGTTCGCGACGACGCACTGCGACCGGAGCACCGGCGTCGAGCACGAGGCCGCCCAGCGTACGGGCGCTGACGGCGTGCTCTTTCTCGCCTTGGAGCCGCACTACTCGCCGCCGCGCGTGGTTATGACGCTCGTCCAACCGGACGGCTCCGTCGCCGCGATGTGCGGCAACGGCGCGCGCGTCGCCGCCGCGTGGGCCGCCGAGCGAACCGGCTCCGCGGAACTGATGATCGACACGCCCGCTGGCACGCGCCACGCGGTCGTCGACGGCGACGACGTCACCATCGAGATGGGCGAACCGAGTTTCGCCCCGCGCGACGTTCCGCTCGCGCGCGACACGGAACTGATCGAGGAGAACGTCGAGGGACTCACCGTCACCGCGGTGAACACGGGCGTCCCCCACGCCGTCGCCGTCGTCGACGACGTCGACGAGGTGGACCTAGAGACCATCGCGCCTGCGGTCCGTCACGCGGACGTGTTCCCGGAGGGGGCAAACGTCACCATCGCCTCGCGAGTCGATCCCGACGAGGCGGGCGGTGACGCGCACGTAGACGGCCCGCACTTCCGTCAGCGCACCTACGAGCGCGGCGTCGAGGGCGAGACGCGCTCCTGCGGCACCGGCGCGGTCGCCGTCGCGGCGGTCGCGAAGCGCCTCGGCCTCATCGACGGGGACGAGGAAGTGACCGTCAGCCCGCCGGGCGGAGACCTCCGGATCACCGTCCCCGACGGGGAGTCGGCGACGCTCGCCGGCCCCGCCGAACGGGAGTTCGCCGGCGAACTGGACACCGTGATGCGGTCGACGTAGATGGCCGGAACCGTCGAAGCGGCGACGTTCGACCCGGTCGACTTCCTCGAGGCCGCCGTCCCGATCGCCTCCAACGAGGACGTCGCCGAGATGCGCGAGTTCCTCGTGGAGACGATCGAATCACAGGGCGTCGACGCCCGCGTCGACGACGCCGGGAACACGCTGGCCTCGAAGGGCGCGGCCGACCCCGAGACGCACCTCGTCTTCAACACGCACATCGACACCGTCTCGCCGCACGTGCCGTTCGAGCGCGACCAGATCGACGGCCACCTCGTGCGGATCCGCGGTCGCGGCTCCTGCGACGCGAAGGGACCGCTCGCGGCGCTGCTCTCGGCCTTCTTCGCGGTCGAACCCGCAGCGGACGCCCGGGTTACGCTCGCGGTGACGCCCGACGAGGAGGTACTCTCGACCGGCGCGGCCGCGCTCGACCTCGACGCCGACCTCTACGTCGTCGGCGAGCCGACCGGACTCGACGTCTGTCCCGCGGCCAAAGGCCGGTTCCAGGGCACGCTGACGCTCACCGGCTCGGCCGCCCACGCCGCCGAGTCCGACTCGGGAATCAACGCGATCGCCGGACTCGAGGGCGCGCTCGCGGCGATCCGAACGTTCGACGACGATCGTGCGTCCCACCCGCAACTCGGCTCCGCGTCGCTGACGCCGACGGTCGTCTCCGGCGGCGAATCGACGAATCAGGTGCCCGCCGAGTGCGAACTCGTCCTCGACCGACGGAGCGTCCCGCCGGAGACGGCCGCGGGGTTCCGCGCGGAACTTGAGGCGGCGGTCCGCGAGGCCGTCCCCGAGGACGTCGGCGTCGCGTTCGACCTCACGGACCGACCGACGCCCTTCTTGGAGGCGTTCGCGACCGACGAGTCCCACGAACTCGTCCGGACGCTCGCGGGGGCCGCCGAGCGGGCGGGCGGGTCAGGCGTCGTGCGCCCGTTCACCGCGGCGACGGAGGCGTCGTACTTCTCGCCCGCGCCGGTCGTCGTCTTCGGGCCGGGCGTCCTCGCCGACGACCAGGGGGCTGTGGCCCACGCCGAGCGCGAGTACGTCGACGTCGACGACGTCCGGCGCGCCGCGTCGGCGCTCTCGGACGCGACGCAGCGGTTGGTCGGCCGAGATCGGTAACGGCCGACCGAAACGAGTGCGGCCTCAAACTAGCGTTTAAGTTTCCCTCGGCTACTTGAGCCGTCCGTCCGTCGGTTCGGCTGTGATGAGAGGCCCTCCATCGAAGCCTTTCGATCGACTGCTCGTATCACCACCGAACGTCCACAGAGTGACCGCGCTCGCGCTCGTTGCCGCCCTCGCCGTCGCTGCGGTGGCCGCCGTCGGAGCCCCGGTCGCCGCCCAGTCCGGGGACGCGCCGGTCGAGTTGGAAACCGACGCCGTCGAGTCGGTCCAGAACGCGACAGTCAGCGGGACGTCGACGCTCGATGCCGGGACGGAGATCCAGGTTCGACTCTCCTCGACCGGCGAGACGAGCCCGCAGTTCCTGAAGACGAGAACGACGACCGTCGGGAGCGACGGAGACTGGAACGCGACGGTCGATCTCTCGGCGATCGAGGAGCACGACAGCGTCGGGGTGTCCGTGGTCGTCGCTAGCGGGGACGACGACCGCGGCGCGGACTTCGAGATCCCGATCGAAAACGACCGGACGACGCCGGCGGAGACGGGCGATTCACCAGTGTCTGCGCCCGGGTTCGGGAGCGTCGTCGCGATCGTCGCCCTCGTCGGGAGCGCGGCGCTCGTCCGGACGCGACGCTGATTCGTCGCTTCTTCCTCTGGAGTCGACCCCCGATCTGGCGACCGCCGCCCGCGTCGATCGCGGATCCGTAACCACCATACCCCCCGGACGCGTGCGTTCGGCTATGTACGAGGCGGTCCACGCCCACCCCGACGGACAGAGCACGGCCGCTCGCTTCGCGGCGACGGCCGACCGCTACGGGTACGACGGCGTGGTCGTCCGCGCCGACGACGCCCGCCCCGACTACGGGAGCCTCCGCGACTCGCTCGCCGTCGACGTCGTCGACGCCGCCGAGATCGTCGCCGAGGACCCTCAGCACGCCAGCGGCGCGGTCGGGAACGCCCGGACGAAGCACACCGTCGTCATCGTCGCCGGGGGGACGAACGCGCTGAACCGTTTCGCGGTCGAACAGGCGCGCGTCGACGTCCTCGCCCGACCGTTCGAGGGGTCGAACGGCGGGACTGACGGCGGTAACGGCGGGCGAACCGCCCGCAACGGGAGCGCCGACGGCGACGTCAACCACGTGCTCGCGAAGGCCGCCCGCGACAACGACGTCCGGATCGAGGTGAACCTCGGACCGGTACTGCGCTCGCGCGGTGGCACCCGCGTCCGTCACCTCACCAAACTCCGGAAGCTCAAGCGCATCCTCGATCACTACGACGCACCGTACGTCGTGAGCGCGAACCCGACGTCCCACTTGGAACTCCGCGCGCCGCGGGAGGTGGCCGCGGTCGGCGAGGAGATCGGGCTCGGGCGCGAGTGGACCCGCGAGGGGCTCGACGAGTGGGGGCGGCTCGTCGCCCGCAACCGCGAGCGCCTGTCCGAGTCGTTCATTGCCCCGGGCGTCGAACGGGGCCGGTATGAAGAAGACGATTGACGAGCACGCCGAGCGCTTCTCGGAACTGGCCTCCTCGTACGACGACGAGCAGGACTCCGCGGAGTACCTCGCCTGCGCCGATCTCGTCGTCGAACACGCCGCGCCCGGCCCCGACGACGTCGTCCTCGACCTCGGGACGGGCACGGGGGGCGATCGCGCTGGCGCTCGCGCCGAAGGCGAAGCGGGTGATCGGGCGCGACATCAGCGAGGGAATGCTCGACGCGGCGCGCGAGAAGGCCGCCGCGGCGGGACTCGACAACGTCGAGTTCGGCGAGGGGCGGTTCCGCGAGCCGAACTACGACGGCGACGTCGATCTGGTGACCTCCAACTTCGCGATGCACCACCTCTCCGACGCCGAGAAACGCGAGGCGATCGCCGTCGTCGCCGATCTGAACCCGCGCCGCTTCGTCCTCGGCGACGTGATGTTCTTCGGGACGCCCGACCCCGACGAGCCCTTTTACGACCCCGCGGTCGACGACCCCGCGACCGTCGGGACGCTCGTCGACGCGCTGACCGACGAGGGGTTCGTCCTGACCGCGGTCGAGCGCGTCCACGATCAGGTGGGCGTCCTCGTCGCCGAGCGCTTCGGGAACGCCAGCGAGCGCGTCGGCGTCACGCCGACGGACCGCGAACGGGGTCCCGACGAGACGCGGGAGGAGTGAGCGCGCGTGAAACACCTCCCGAAACACCTCCAACCGCGCTGGCGATACCTCGCGGTCGGGATCGAGGCGTGGCCCGACGCCGACCTCGACCGCGGGTCCTTCCAGCGCGACCTGTGGTACGCGGCGCAGAACCTCTACGGCGACGCCGGGAGCGCCGAGACGGACCTGACGGTGCTGGCCTTCCACTTCGGCGACGGCGACGGGGAGACGATCGTTCGCGCCCACCGCGGAACCGAGGACCGCGCCCGCGCAGCGGTCGCCGCGCTCGACCGCGTCGACGGCCACCCCGTCGGCCTGCGGGTCCGCGGGATCTCGGGCACCGTCCGCGCCTGTGAGGAAAGGTATTTGAACGGCCGGACCGGAAATGGAGAACAGAGAGACGTCGTGTTCGAGACCGAATCCTCCCCCGCCGTCGTTCGCGGCGACCGCGTCGATGTCGACCTCGGGGACGGGTTCGCGGGCGCGACGCGGCTCGATTTCGAGTGATACTATGCAGGGACAAGCCCAACAGCAGGCATACGACCGTGGAATCACGATCTTCTCGCCCGACGGTCGCCTCTATCAGGTGGAGTATGCCAGAGAGGCAGTCAAGCGAGGGACAGCAAGCGTCGGCGTCCGAACGCCCGAGGGAGTCGTTCTCGCGGCGGACAAGCGCTCTCGGTCGCCGCTTATGGAACCGACGAGCGTCGAGAAGATCCACAAGGCCGACGACCACGCGGGCATCGCCTCCGCGGGCCACGTCGCCGACGCGCGTCAGCTCATCGACTTCGCGCGGCGGCAGGCGCAGGTCAACCGACTCCGCTACGGCGAGGCGGTCGGCATCGAGACGCTGACGAAGAACGTCACCGACCACATCCAGCAGTACACCCAGGTCGGCGGCGCGCGCCCGTTCGGCGTCGCGCTGCTCATCGGCGGCGTCGAGAACGGCGAACCCCGACTGTACGAGACGGACCCCTCGGGCACGCCCTACGAGTGGAAGGCCGTCTCGATCGGCGCGGACCGAAGCGACCTCCAGGAGCACCTCGAAGAGAACTACGACGACGACCTGACGCTCGACGAGGGAGTCGGTCTCGCGCTCCGGGCGATCGCTTCGGCCAACGACGACGAACTCGCCGCCGACGGCGTCGACGTCGCCACGATCTCCACGGAGAGCGAGGCGTTCGTCGAACTCACGAACGACGAGATCGCGACGTACATCGCCGACAACGACCTCGAACCGTCCGAGGAGGACGCCGAGGCGGACGGCGACGAGGAGTAGTCCGCCGCTCGGCACCGCGCCGCCACCGCCTCGGTTGCTGTCTCGACGGCGTCCCGCGTTCTCAGCACTCCGTCTTCGCCCGTAGCGAGTCGCCCGTTCTCACCGTGAGGATCGGGCATCCGACGCTGTACCGGCGTCTCAGCGTTGAACGGCCGCGAGAATGTCCCAGATCCGGCGTTCGCGGGTCGGCGTCGACGCCGACGCTCGGCGTTCAGTACTCCTCGTAGGCGAGGTTCATCAGCCACTGCGAGAAGGCGTCGCTGTTGTGGTTGACCTCCTCCTCGCCGATGAACGGCGAGAGCATGTCGCCCGCCATCAGCAGCGAGAAGTCGAGGTCGCGCGCGGCGGGCTCGAGGTGGTAGGTGTTGTGGCCGTCGTACACCGTATCCTCGCGCTCGATGAGGCCGAGTTCGGCCAGTTTCTCGGCGATTCGACTCCCCTTCCGCGAGGAGATGTCGAGTTCCTTCCAGAAGTCGCTCTGGTGGATCCCTCCGGTCTCTCGGATGAGTTCCAGCGCTTCGCGCTCGTCTTCCGAGAGGTCCGCTTCGGCGGCGGCTACGCTCATATTCGCTTCGACGCCCGCGAGTCGTTTAAATGTGACTTTCGACCGGTCGGAACGGCGTCTCACAGGGCGGGCCGTCGGCGAACGCGAAGTCTCCCGTCCCGTCGGCGTACAGCGTCACCAACGACGACGACCGCGTCCCGAAGCGCCGTTCGGGGTCGTGTACGCAGACGCCGTAGTCGTGATCCGCGAGGACGTCGGCGGCGCGGTCGCGCCACGCCGCGGGTCCGTCTCCCTCCCGCGGTTCCAACGCGTCGCGAACGCGCTCGGCGTTTCTCGCCTGCTCGGCTCCGCGTTCGGGGTGCCCTTCGGGACCGAAGTTCTCCCCGTCCACGCCGACGTTGACGACGACGTGGACGCCCGGGTCCAGTTCGCGGATCCGAAGTTCGCCGTCCCACTCGAAGAGGAAGGCGCGGGGGGTCGCATCGATCTCGCTGGCCCCAGCAGTCTCCGCCTGCGCCGCCCCTCGCTCGGCGATGACGAGGTTGAATCCGTCGTACGTGTCGGCCTCGACCGCGGACTCGACGACGCGTCGGGCCTCGTCGGCGCTCTCGGTTTCGAGCACGTCGCGGACGAGCAACCCCCTAGAACGTTCGCCGCCGTCGGGCACGTCGACCCAGCGGTTCGTGATCCCGCAGAACACGCCGGCCTCGTTGTAGCCGATCCACGTCCCGCCCGCTTCGGCGTCCCGCGGCGCGACGAACGCCGGGTCGCCGTCGCGGACGGCCGGCGGCTCCGACTCCCGATCCAGCAGTTCGTCGCGGTTCGCGGCGACGACGACCGGCGCGTCGGCGAAGACGCGCCACGCTAGCGTCAGTGTGCACACGAGCGAGCCTTGGTGCGACGGCGAAATATACCCTCGGCCCGCGGCAGGGCCGTCGCTGTCCGCTGGGAACCGGGAAACCGTTCAAGAGGGTGCCGGACGAAGGTGGCTCTGTGATGTACGACGACGTACTCGTTCCCACCGACGGCAGCGACGGCACGATGCAGGCGCTCGAACACGCGCTCGACATCGCCTCGACGCGGGACGCGACGATCCACGCGCTGTCCGTGATGGACCGGCGGCTCTACCTCGCCGCCGGCGACGATCAGAAGGCGGAACTGAAGGAGACGATGGAGGCGGACGCCCAGTCGGCGGTCGAGCGCGTCGCCGAGGCCGCAGACGAGGCGGGCGTCGACTTCACGACGACCGTTCGCGATGGGATCCCGTACCGCGAGATCCTCGAATACGCCGAGGACAACGGGATCGACCTGATCGTGATGGGGACGCACGGTCGATCCGGGAAGGACAAGCTCGCGAACCTCGGCAGCGTCACCGAACGCGTCGTCGAGAACACCGACAAGCCGATTCTGGTCGTTCGGATGCAAGACGAGTAACGGCGTCGTCGACGTCGCCGACGCGCCGGCGAGCGTTTATATCCGAAGGCGGGGCCACACCCCGCGTGCGTTGAACGACGCCCCGCGTCGGTCTGCGGTTGCTCGGCACGTCGGCGCGGGGAGCGGCGACTACGCTGAGACGGCGGCGTCGCCGACGCGGGTGCCGACTGTTCGCCCCTCCCTCCGAGCGATAGCTGCGGCAGCGCTTTGCGGCGCCGCAAGCTTTAGACTCTTCTTCGCTTCGCTCAGTCGTGTCTAAAGCACCGCCGCCCGGTGAACACCATCGGTATCCCGCGCTCGTCGCAGGCGGCGATCACGTCCTCGTCGTTGACGGATCCGCCGGGCTGAATCACGGCCTCGATACCGGCGTCTGCGGCCTCCTCGACGCCGTCTGGGAACGGGAAGAAGGCGTCCGAAGCCATCACGGCCCCCTCGGCGCTCTTGCCCTCGGCGTCGGATTCGGCCTTCATCGCCGCGAGCTTCACGGCGTCGACGCGGGAGACCTGCCCCATCCCGACGCCGACGGTCTCGGTGCCGTCGGCGAAGACGATGCCGTTCGACTTGACGTGCTTGAGCACCTTCCACGCGAACAGCATCGTCTCCAACTGTTCCTCGGTCGGCTCGGTCTCGGTCGCGACCTCGACGTCCTCCCGGGTCGGTGCCCAGCGGTCGCGCTCTTGGACGAGTCGACCGCCGACCAGCGGCTTCTCCGTCAACCGGTCCGTCCGTTCGTCCAGTTCGCCGACCGCGAGGACTCGCAGGTCGTCCTTCGAACAGAGCACGTCGAGCGCCGCGTCCGTGTAGCTCGGCGCGACGACGACCTCCTTGAACGAGTCGACGATCTCCTCGGCGGTGGCGGCGTCGCACTCGCGGTTGAGAGCGACGATGCCACCGAAGGCGCTCATCGGATCGGTCGCGAGCGCGTCGACGTAGGCGTCCGCCAGCGTGTCGGCCGTCGCGCAGCCGGCGGGGTTCGTGTGCTTGATGACCGCGGCGGCCGGGTCGTCGAACTCCTTTATCAGATTCAGCGCGGCGTCGGCGTCGTTGTAGTTGTTGTACGACAGCCCCTTCGCGCCCTCGTTGAGCTGCGGCGCGTCGACGACGCTCGCCTCGTCGGTCGCGGCGTCGGCGTACACCGCGGCCGGCTGGTGGGGGTTCTCCCCGTAGCGGAGCGACGCGCGGCGGTCGTCGGAGACGACGCGGCGCTCGGGGAAGTCGCCCCCGTCGTCGCCGTCGACCTCGACGGTCAGCGCCGTTCCGTCGTCGGTCTCGCGCTCCTCGACGGTGAGTCGGTCCTCGGAGAACCACCTCACTGCCCGGGGATAGGCGGTGAACTCCGCGTCGTGGAGGACGCGTGACTTCAGCGAGTCGACGTCGTCGTCTGCGTACACCGGGACCGACTCCTGGGTGACGATAGGTCCGGCGTCGACCTCCTCGGTCACGACGTGAACGGTGCAACCGGTGACGCTGACGCCCGCCTCGATCACCTGCTCGTGGGCGTCGTCGCCGGGAAACGAGGGGAGCAGCGACGGGTGGACGTTCAGCGTCGTCGGCGTCGCGTCCAGAAACGTCTCCGTGAGGATCCGCATGTACCCGTCCAGACAGACGAGGTCGAAGTCGTAACTCGACAGGGCGTCGAGAACCCGCTCCTCGTGGGACTCGCGGGACTCGTCAGCCCCGCGCTCGACGACCTCCGTCGGGATCCCGCGCTCGGCGGCGGCGTCGAGGACCGGCGCGCCCTCGTGGTTCGAGAGCACGACCGCCAGTTCGGCACCGCCCGGTCGGCTGTCGTCGATGTGTCGGAGATTCCGTCCGCGATTGCTCGCCAGACCGGCAATCTTGGTCATACGCGGTATCCCTCGCGCAGACAGTAAGTCAGTTGCGGTCTCTCCGACCCTTATATACACAATCGCGGATAGATTCTTCGACGAACGGCACGAAACCGTCGTGTTCTATGCACGGAAGTGAGTCTCGCCATCGACACGCTTTTTTAGCGCCTCGGGGAGTGTCCGCGTATGGACGATCTCTCCCGCTCCGACCCACTCGCCGCCGTATCCCCGCTCGACGGGCGATACGCGGGCCGAACCGAACCGCTCGTCCCCTACGCCAGCGAGGCGGGGCTGATGCGGGCGCGACTGCGCGTCGAGGTCGAATACCTGCTCGCGTTGGACGACCTCGACGCGACGCCGCTGTCGCTCTCCGAAACCGAGCGCGGCGACCTCCGCGCGGTCGTCGACGACTTCGACGGCGACGACGCGCGGCTCATCAAGCGCCTCGAAACCGAGGGAGCGGCGGGGTACAGCGCGACCAACCACGACGTGAAGGCCGTCGAGTACTTCCTGCGGACGGAGACGGACGAGCGGGTCCATCCGTGGATCCACTTCGGGCTGACCTCCGAGGACGTGAACAACCTCGCGCACCGACTGCTCGTCAAGCCCGCCGTCGAAGCGGTGTTGCTGCCCGCGCTCGCGTCCGTCCGTGACGAACTCGTCGACCTCGCCCACGAGTACCGAGACACGCCGATGATGGCTCGGACGCACGGTCAGCCCGCGACGCCGACGACGTTCGGCAAGGAGATGGCCGTCTACGCCGCTCGGCTCGGGACCGCGATGGGACGCGTCGACGGCGCCGCGAGCGACCTCTCCGGGAAACTCGCGGGCGCGTCGGGCACGTACGCGGCTCACGTCGCCGCCTACCCGGACGTCGATTGGCGATCGTTCTCCCGGTCGTTCGTCGGGGATCTGGGGCTGGAACACACCGCGCTCACGACGCAGGTGAACCCCTGCGACGACCTCGCAGCGCTGTTCGACGCGCTCCGCGGCGTCAACAACGTGCTGGTCGACCTCGACCGCGACGTCTGGCTCTACGTCTCGAACCGCTATCTCGGCCAGGAGGCCGACGCCGGCGAGACCGGTTCCTCGACGATGCCGCACAAGGTGAACCCGATCGACTTCGAGAACAGCGAGGGCAACCTCTCGAAGGCCAACTCGGATCTGACGTTCCTCGCGGACTACGTGACGACGTCCCGCCTCCAGCGCGACCTCTCGGACTCGACGGTCAAGCGGAACATCGGCGCGGCGTTCGCCCACTGTCTGATCGGCTACGGGAAGGCCGAGACCGGGCTCGGAAAGGTCGTCCCGAACGAGCAGGTGATGCGCGAGGAACTGGACGCTCACCCCGAACTGATCGGCGAGGCCGTCCAGACGATTCTCCGTCGAGAGGGCGACACCGACGCCTACGAGCGCGTCAAGGACCTCACGCGGGGGCGGAACGTCACGCTCGAAGACTTCCGCGACCTCTTCGCCGACCTCGATGTCGACGACGCGGTGAAAGCCGAGTTACGCGCGCTCTCGCCGGCGACGTACGTCGGCCTCGGCGACGAACTCGTCGACGAGGTCGATCCGTGACGCGGGTAGATAATTAACTCAAAACAGAATAAATCTTTTATCGTCGGGGGCATACCTCCGTGTATGCAGGCCATCGCAGTCGAGCGCGGGACGACACGACCGACTCTCGTCGACATCCCGCGGCCGGACCCCGCGCCCGGCGAGGCGCTGGTCCGCACGCTTCGGGTCGGCATCGACGGGACCGACCACGAAGTGATCGCGGGCGGCCACGGTAGCTTCCCGGACGGCGAGGACTTCCTCGTTCTCGGTCACGAGGCTGTCGGCGTCGTCGAAGAGCCCGGGGACACGCGGTTCGACCGGGGCGACGTCGTCGTTCCCACCATCCGCCGCCCGCCCGGGGAGACGAACGCGTACTTCGAGCGCGGCGAGGAGGATATGGCCCCCTCAGGCGCGTACTACGAACGCGGCATCGAGGGGGCACACGGGTTTATGGCCGAGTACTTCACGAGTCCCGGAGACGCCCTCGTCTCCGTCCCCCGTTCGGTCGCCGACCTCGGCTTTCTCGTCGAACCGCTCTCGATCGCCGAGAAGGCGCTCGAACTCGCCGCCGCGTCCCGGTCCTCGTTCACGTGGGAACCGGAGTCCGCGCTGGTACTCGGGAACGGGAGCCTCGGGCTGCTCGCGCTCGCGCTGCTCGATGCACGGGCCGACTACGACCGTCTCTACTGTCTGGGCCGCCGCGACCGGCCCGATCCGACGATCGACGTCATCGAGGGGTTGGACGCGACGTACGTCGACTCCCGGAAGACGCCGCTCTCGGAGGTCGCCGACGCCTACGAACCGATGGACCTGATCTTCGAGGCGACCGGCTACGCCAGACACGCCTTCGAGACGATCGAGGCGCTCGCGCCGAACGGCGTCGGCGCGCTGCTCGGCGTCCCCGGCCAGTGGGAGTTCGAGATCGACGGCGGCGCGCTGCACAGGGAGTTCGTCCTCCACAACAAGGCGCTCGTCGGCAGCGTCAACTCGAATGTGCGGCACTTCGAGGCCGCGGCCGCGGCTCTCGACGGCCTCCCAGCGTGGTTCACCGACGCGATGGTCTCCGGCGTGTACGGTCTCGACGACTTCGAGGCGGCGTTCGTCGACGACGACACGACTATAAAAACAGCCGTCCAATTCAGCGCGTATGAAGAACGTCGATGACCTCATCTCGAGCGCGGCGGAACTCGCCGAGCGGGGTCTCTCGAAGGGCGAGATCGCCGACGAGCTGAACGTCTCCCGGGAGACGGCGAGCTGGCTCGTCGAACGGAGCGGCACCGAGGACCACGAACCCGCGCCCGAGCCGGTCGCGGCCGACACCGACGACGGGAGCGGCCCGCACGACATCCACGTCGACTGGAGCGCGATCGGCCGGGACTCCCGACAGCTGTCGCACGTCGGTCGGGCGATGGCGGACCTCCTCGTCAAGGAGGGCGAAGAGGTCGACCTGACGATCGGCATCGAGAAGGCGGGCGCGCCGCTGGCGACGGTCGTCTCGACGGAACTGGACACCGACCTCGGGTCGTACGCACCGGCGAAGCACCAGTGGGAGGAGGGCGACATCGAGGAGCTCGGCGGGTCGTTCTCGCGGAACTTCGCGCAGATCCGCGACAGGGAGTGCTACGTCGTCGACGACACGATCACCTCCGGCACGACGATGCGGGAGACGGTCGAGTCGATCCGCGAGGAGGGCGGCGACCCGGTCGCCTGCGTCGTCATCGTCGACAAGCAGGGCGTCGACGAGATCGAGGGCGTGCCGGTGTACTCGCTCATCGACGTCGTCCGCGTCGGCAACGAGTGAATCCTAGTCCCGTTCGCGCTTCTGTCGGGGCCCGGCGGCGACTCCCGGTGCCTCGCACGCCGACGCAATCCATTTCACCGACGGTCGCGTACGAGGGTGTATGACGTTCCAGCCCGGTGCGGATCTGAGCGAAGACGAGGTACAGGAGCGAGTCGACGACGCGATCGAGTCGAACGACGTCGTCCTGTTCATGAAGGGGAACCGCCTGATGCCGCAGTGTGGTTACTCCCAGCGCGCGGTGAACCTCATCTCCCAGTACGTCGAGGAGTTCGAGACGATCGACGTGTTGCCCGCGCTCGATCAGTTCCGCGGCGCGCTCGAAGCCCACAGCGGCTGGGAGACGATCCCGCAGACGTACGTCGACGGCGAGTTCGTCGGCGGCAGCGACATCCTCGCGGAACTCGACGAGCGCGGCGAGTTGGAAGCGACGCTGCAGGGCTGACGGCGACCAGCCGCTGTGGCGCACGCGCCGGGGCGGCCGAGAGCGACGCGACCGCCTCCATCGACCGCTATCGAGACGAGCCAAAGAGCAGACCCTATAAGCCCCCGGTGCCTACCATAACGCAGGTACCGGCGTCCCGTTGCGTCCGGCTCGTACGGGTACCATCCACAACAACTATGTCAGGCCGCGTATACCGACTTCACTCGACACTGGAACTGCCCCTCGAAGAGGTCGAAGAGTACCTGAACGGTGACCCGGACCTGCCCCCCGAGGTCACGGACGTCGAGGTGACCCGTCGGAACAACACGCTCATTCTGAAGGCCGTCGCGGCCGAGGACAACCTGAGCAAGTACACCCCGACGGCGCAGTTGAAAGCGTCCATCACGGAGAATCGCGTCTACGAGGAGGAACCGCCGCGGGCAGGAGCGCCGCGCTGGGAGGAAGAAGAAGAGGAGATTCCCTCCGAACTCGTCGAGTTCGCCTGCTTCAAGGGCGACCGCGAGACGGTGTTGCAGAACACCGCGCTGCAGTACCCGATGTTTCTCGTCCTCCGGGAGATCGCGCTGCTCGCCGAGAAGGGCACGCTCACCGCGATCACCGAGCTCGACGGCGAACTCACCGCCCACCGCATCGTCGAGGGCGAAGAGCGCCCCGCGAGCATCGAGGTCGTCGAGAATCCCTCGAAGAACGAGAACGGCTCCAACGGCGTGAACTGGCGGGACAACAAGTTCATCTCCGATTGAGGCCGCTAACGGCTCCGCCGCGGCGCGGTCCCGACGACCTCCTGCGACGTGTCGGCGGCGCGGAGTCGCCGCCGGACCGATTCTCGCTTACCGCCGATCCTGTTTGTACGGCGCGTTCGCGACGGTCGCGCTGATTTCGGTCTTCTCGTGACGCTCGACGCTGTCGTTTCGGCTCCCGTCGGCCTCGCCCCACGTGAGCGTGACCTCGGTTCCGGGTTCGGCGTACTCGGTGTCGACGAGCGCCAACGAGAGCATCTCTCGGTGGTTGTAGATGTAGCTCATCCACTTCGAGACGCCGACGACGTCGCCGTCTTTCTTCACCTCGTCGTAGTGGCATGCCGACGAGCGCGGCGCGGGCATATTCATAAACTTCGCCGTCTCCCCCTCGCGGAACAGCGACGCGAAGACGTCGACGACGTCCTCGTCGTCCCAGACGAGCGTGACCTTCTTTCGGTCGGGGTCGTCGATCTCGGCTTCTAAGGCCTCCTTGCCGACGAAGTCGTGCTCGAAGTCGACGATGTGGTCGTACCCGACCTCGATCGGCGTGACGTAGTAGTCCTCGATGTCGTCGGAGTCGTAGCTGCCGCCGATCGAGATGAGCCCGCGGCGCAGCGAGAGCCATTCCCTGAAGTCCTCCATCTCCTCGCCGGTGTAGATCGCCGGCACCGGTAGGGGGAGCCACCCGAGGACGGTGTTGGCGCTCTGGTAGCTCTTCGAGCCGAGGCGGCGGATGCCGTACTCCTCGCCCGCCTCGAGGATCGCCTCGCGGACGGCGTCGGCGTCGTCCCAGTCGCCCCAGAACTCGAAGCCCGCCTCGCCGGCCATCCCGTGACGCAGCAGGAACATCTCGTTGCCGTCGACGGTGACCTCCTCGAAGCGGAAGAAGCCGAGGTCGGGGATCTCGCCGTCGACGGCCTCCTCCATCACCGCGACCGCGTCCGGGCCCTGTACCTGATACCGGAAGTTGTTGGGGTCCTTCCCGGTCCCGACCGGTCGGGGTTGGTACTCGGTTTCGACGTCGTAGTCGCCGGTTTCGGCCTGATACAGCAGCCAGTTGTGCGCCGCCGCCGCGCCGACGCTGAGGAAGGAGTCCTCCGCCTCCCGAAAGAGGATCGCGTCGCCGATGAGGTAGCCGTCGGGGTTGGCGACGACGAGCTGTTTCGCCTGCCCGACGTCGAACTCCCGGAAGTTGTTGACCGCGTACTTCGAGTAGAGGTCGATCGCGTCGGTTCCGTCGATCCGCAGGTCCGTCATGTGGTAGGACTGATCGGCGAACGCGACGCTCTCGGCCCACGCGCGCTGCTCTTCGATCCAGTGGGTGAACTCGTCCGGCAGGTCGGTGAACCGCGCGAGTCCGAGGTCGCGAAGCAGGTCGACCGGGCTGTCGGCGTCGTCGAGTGCGTCCTGTAGCGTCGTGCCTGACATGTGTGTACGTCCGCCAGTGGGTGCATACGGAGATAATTCTTTACAAAAATTGATTTACTCGGTTTCCGGTTGTTCGTCGCTGCCGTTCTGGCTACCGTCGATCATCAGCGCTCAGTCGCGGGAGTCGACAGTATTTTTATTTCGATTCCGCGGGTTGGTATCGATATGCACGCGTCGACCGGGGGCCGATCGACCGATGAGTGACGTAGAGACCGACGTCCGTGCGTACACGCTCCGCCTCGAGTTAGTCGACGAGCCGGGCGAACTCCTCCGATCGCTCCGCCCGATCGCGGACAACGGCGGCAACCTCCTGTCGATCTTTCACGAGCGGGGTAACGTCACCCCGCGCGGGCACATCCCCGTCGAGGTCGACGTCGAGGCCACTCCGGCTCGATTCGAACGCATCATCGACGGGCTTCGCGAGGCCGGAATCAACGTCATCCAGGCGGGGACCGAACGGTACAGCGAGGGGCTCACGGTGATTCTCTCGGGGCACGTCATCGACACCGACCTCTCCGATACGCTCTCTCGGATCCAGGAGTCGGCGAACGCCTCCGTGACGGACCTCTCGCTAGCGGCTCCCGAGGGAACCGCGAACGTCTCGAGCGCGCGGATTTCGATCGCGGCCGAAAAGGGGGCGAGCGAAGCGGTTCTCGACAAGCTCCGCGCCGTCGCCGACGAGAAGGAGCTCCGGCTCATCGAACCGCTCGCGAGTTGACTGCGTCGATCGATCGACGATCGCAGCGGACGGACTAGTTCGGGAGAGTCAGTTCCGAGGGGACGGAGACGTCGTCTTCGACCGCCTCGATCCGTTCGAGCTTCGTCCCGTCGATCCGGGTGGCCTCGACGAGCGCGCGGAGTTTGCCGAGCGAGATCTGTCCGGGTGCGTAGTCGCTGTCGTCGTCCAACAGCGGGGCGTATCCGAGTTTCGAGCCGTAGATGTGACCGACGACGCGGGTGTGGCTCCCGGTTTCGCCCATCGCGATTCCGGCAGCGTCGATGCCCGACTGCGTCGCTTCGTGCAGCGCCGAGAGGAGAACGAGCGTGTCCGAGAGATCTTGCGGGTACGTCGCGACCTTCGCGACGTCCCCGTAGTGTGCGCACTGATCGATTATCGCCGTCAGGATCTCTTTCTCGGGCGTGGAGTCGAAGTCGTGATGGGAGATGATGAGGCCGACGTCGTTGTCGCGGAACTCCTCGAGGATCCACTCCTTCGCTCGCGCGGTCTCTAGCTCGATGTCGACGTACGCGACGCTGTCGAAGCGCGACGCCGCAAAGAGGGTATCCAGGCGCCCGTTGTCTTTCGCCTTTCCGCCGAACCACTGGTTCCGATTCGTCGCGATGATCGGGAGTTCGCCGTCGTACGATTCGAGCTGTCCGATCGGGTCCACCGCCTTGTCGATTCGAAACTCGACGATGTCCGCCGCCTCCCGGGCGTCTTGCTCTCGTGTTAGGTCGTTTGTCGTGGCCGCGAGAGCGAAGTCGTCGATCTTCATTGTCACGGAGTAACATTCAGGCGCATATAAAGTTGGTTATCCCGCCGAACCCCTCGACTTCCTACCGACTGAAGTGCCAAGACAAAAAGATAAAAATTCTGTCTGTTATCTAGAAAAGTAATAGAATATAGATAAATAGCGAATATACTATTGTATGAGATCTAGCATATATCGGTTATTTTTCGCCTAATTCTAAACACTTTAGAGTAAATAAGCCACTATTCTGGAATATCTATTTAATTATATTTCTAAATTAAAATTTCATAAAATAAAAATTCATTCTATCATTCTTATATTTCTTTGGGCTGGCTAGCGACATACTGCCCCACCGAACGACGGTCGTAGATGCAGTCATACTTGCGAGAATCGAGCAGACGTGCTATCGATCCGAGCGGCACCGGCATTTAGAACGGGTGATATGACTCCGCTGTCGACCAAACGAACGTCTCTGAAAAGCGCGACAGCGTCGCCGTCAGATCCGGACGAGGACGTCCCCGTCTCTCACGGTCACGTCGAACGTCGCGATTCGCTGTCCCGACGCCTCGTTCTCGCCCGTCTGGAGGTCCCACTCCCAGAGGTGCCACGGACAGGAGACGGTGCACTCTTCGGCGTTGACCCCGCCTCGGGACTCCGTCCACGTGTGCTCGGCGTTGATCTTCTTCTCGCCCGCCTTGCACATCGGCGCGTTCTGGTGTGCACACCGGTTGCTGATCGCGTAGAACTCGCCCTCCGCGTTGAACACGGCGATCTCGATGCCGTCTACGTCCACGGCGATACCGCGATTGGTCTCGATGTCGTCGGTCTCGGCGACTTTGGTGTACTCGTCGCCGTCGATGGTGATCTGCTCTGTCATCGTCAGAACCTGAGGATCTCCTCGGCGTTCTCGTGCAGGATGGCGTCTCGAAGCGACTCGTCGTCGCGGAAGGCCCGGTTCGTGAAGAACCACGTCGGCGGGTCGAGCGTCTGGTGGGGCCAATCCGACGAGTAGAGGAAGGTGTCTTCGGCCATACTGAGATCCAGCATACTCCGCGCCTCTCCCGCCCGTCGCGGCAGCGCGAACGGCTGGGTGCAGACGTACACGTTGTCTCGGAGGTACTCACTCGGGGGTCGTTCGAGGTAGTGCTCGCCGTCCGCGAACTTCCGCGGCGTGATCTGGACGTCCTCGGGGTGCATCTCGTAGAACTCGTCCATCCGGTAGCGCACGAACGGCATCCACCAGTGGCCGGCCTCCTGGAAGACGACGTCGAGATCGGGGTAGCGGTCGAACACGCCTCGCATTATCATGTTCACCGCGTTGACCATCCCGTGAATCGGCCAGTCGAACCCCAGCACTTCGGTCCAAGTCAACATCTCGTCGCCGATGTAGGAGTGCTGCGGCCAGAACGCGAGCGAGCCGTGGAGCAAGAGCGGGAGTCCGAGCGACTCTAACTTCTCGAAGACCGGATCGAACGCTTCGACGCCCCAGGGCTCGCGCGGGTCGAACCAGCTGTAGGCAGCCACGACCCCGTCCTCGTCGCCCCAGCGATCGAGTTCGTCGAGCGCGTGGTCGACGTCCCACTTCGAGATCGACAGCGCGGTGGGGACGTCCTCGTCGACAAAGTGATCGAGCATATAGGAGTTTCCGGCCTCCAGCACCGCGTTCTTTAGGACCGGGTGGTGCTGCTGCGGCAGCATGTTCAGCGCGCAGTTCACGATCGGCGTATCGATCGCGAACTTCGCGCAGGCTTCCTCCACGTCTTCGGCGGTTTCCGCCCGTCCTTGAGTGAACAGCCCCTCGTTCCCCTCCGAGATGGCGTACGCCGCGTCCCACTTGTCCGGGATCGGCCACATCCCGAACTCGGTCGTGAGGCGGTCGAGCGCGCGCTCGTCCTCGACGTACGGACGGAGATCCTCTTCGAGCGGGTTGACGTGGAAGTCCATGTCTACGACGTCCACGTCGTACGCCTCCTCGGGGACTTCGGCATTCGAGTCTAATCGACGTATCGATGATTCCATACTACCAGTCGTGGATTCAAAGACCGTAAAGGTTTCCCCGCTACCAGTCGGCTGCGTAACCGGCTCGGCGGATGATCCAACTTCGATAGTTCGAAAGTGATCGATTCGCCCGACGAAAACTTGACTCGCGAATAACTCAGAAAATCTAAGATGTACGCGAGTACATAAACAGAGCGCAAGGCCAAACGGTTATTTTTCGAAGATAGTGGTCGCCTACCGATAACTGTTGGTGATTTGGAATAATCGAAGTAATGCTGCTATCGAACGATGTCCCGAAAATAACAACTGTACCTATGTTAGTGGTCGACCTCAAGGGACTCACTCGTACGTCAGTTTGAGTTCGATCTCGTTCGAGGCGGTCGTGACCAGTTCGATCATCCGTTCGCGGTGATCGTCGTTCTGCATTCTCGCGGTGGGTTCTGCGATGGCCACGGCCCCGTGCACCCGCTCGTTCGCTGTTATCGGTGCCGCGACGGCGGAGACCCCCTCCGCTGTCTCGTGTTCGTTCATCGCGTATCCCTGCGAGCGGATGCGATCGAGTTCGGCGTCGAGTTCCTCCCGCGTCGTGATGGACTCGGGGGTCCGCTCGGGGAGCCCGTGGCGTTCGACGACCTCGTCGACGTGCGATTCCGGGGCGAACGCCAGCATCGCCTTCCCCGACGCCAAGCAGTGCATATACTCGTGCTTCCCGAGTCGCTCGTGGGTCTCGACGGATCGCTCTCCCAACTCGCGGGCTAGGTAGACCGCTCTCCCGGCTTCCTCGACCATCAACCAGACGGCGGCCCCGCTCTCGGCGGCGGTCTCCGACAGCGTCGCGCGGGATTGCTGGTAGACTGGAAACCGCTCACGCGCCGAGGCACCGAGATCGAAGAACTGGAGGCTGAGCCGATACGTGCCGTCGTCGTCCTTCGACAGATATCCGAGGTACGTCAACGTCGTCAGGTAATCGTAGAGCGTGCTCTCGGAGACGTCGACCTCGGCGGTCAGCTCGGTGAACGTCGCCCCATCGAGTTCCCGCACCGTCGCGACGACGTCGAAGGCTCGCATCGCACCGTTGATCGTTCGTTTCGGCGGACTCGGTTGCTCCATCAGCGCGCTATTTCGCTATGACGGTAATAAACGTTCGCTATACACCATCCGGTTCTCACCTGCGGACGTACAGACCCTAGCGAGTCCGATCGACAGTCACGATGGAGGCGCGGTCACTCCGAACCTTGGAAGTATGACTAGTGCGGTTTCAACGTAGTTGAAAGATATTAGCTAGTATGTGCACCAGTATAACAAAAGTACACGCTTTATAGGAAACATAGTGGCGTGGTTTCGCCGTATTGTCTCCAATAGTATTGAAACAGTCTCCGACAGCGATACCGTTCGGGCCGACACCGGCAACGTTCGGGCCGACGGTGGAAATTCTCGATTCCCGGTGCCCCAAACAGTCAGTACGAGGCTTTCAGTGACGGTTCTACTGACTGTGCGCGTCCGCAGGCCGATCCGCTCCTGATTCGGCGGGTTGCGTCGCGAGTTCGTTCCGAAGTTGTCGAAACGCACCGACGGTTGGTACCCTGTGACTGTCTGGTCGAACGATAGCGCGGGAATCGACAGGCCGCCTCAGCAGGCGCTTCGTCAGCGCGATGTCTGTCGTGACCGACAGAATTAATTGACGAACGAACCGACTTTCGAACGCGTATGAGCGTCAGCAACGTCGTCGAGGGAATCGACCAGATACAGTTCGAGCACGTCCGCGTGTTCGTGTTGGAGGATATGCCGGAAGAAGGACAGATCACGCTCGTCGACACCGCGTTCGACGAGAACGGCGAGGAACTCGTCGAGACGCTCCGCGAGGAGTACGGGACCGTCGACCGGGTCATCCTCACGCACGGAGACCACGGCCACCACGGCGGCCTCGCACACGTGATCGAGGCGTTCGACCCCGAACTCGCGATGCCGGCCGACGAGTCGAAGCTCTACGAGCACTTCGAGGAGGCCGGTCTCGACGTCGAACCCGACGTCGCCTACGAAGACGGCGACGTCCTCGACGGCAACATCCGCGTCATTCAGGTCCCGGGCCACACCGAGGCGACCTCCGCGCTGCTCCTCGAGGACCGCGGCATCCTCATCTCCGGAGACGTCCTCGACGGCTCCGACCGCGGCGGGCTGCCGGCGGGCTACCTGCTCCCGCCGCCGGCGCTGTTCAACGACAACCACGCGGACGCGGAACTGAACCTCTACAACCTGCTCGGGCACGACTTCGATACGCTTCTGGTCTTCCACGGGTCGCACGTCTTCGAGGATCCGAAAGGAAAGCTCGACGACTACCTCGTCGAGCGCGAGTGGAACGAGTGGGATCCGCGGAACGACTGACTGCGGGCTTCTGAACGAGAGGCGTCGACTCACCGAACAGTCGTCGTCCGAACGGCACTCGCTTTTGTCGACAACCGGAGACCGTCGAACGGCCGAATTTACTCGCGCAGAACGGAGACGTCGAAGACCGGTTTGCAGGTCTCGCCGGCGAGGAACGCCTCGAACGCCGCGTCCGGATCGAGGAGGCTGAATCGATCGTCGAGGAACGTCTCGTGGTCCAGATCGCCGCTCGACATCAGGCGGAACGCGTCGTGGAAATCCCGATACAGGGCGCTGTAGGAGCACTGGAGGTCGACCTCGGCGCGGACGATCGGGGTGTAGTCCAGCGACGCCTCGCCGGGCTGACCGACGAGGACGATCTGGCCGCCCTTTCGGACCGCCCCGGCGGCCGTCGAGAGCCCGGAGGGGTGGCCGGTGGTGTCGAAGACGACGTCGTAGCCGATTCCGTCGGTGGCCTCCTGGCGGTACGCGTCGAGATCCGTCTCTTCGATGTTTACCGCCTCGAAGCCGAGTTCTTCGGCGAGCGGCAGGCGGTAGGTGGTGTCCGGACCGATGCCCGCGACGGTGACCGTCGCGCCCTGGGCGTCGGCGACCTGTGCGGTGAGCAGTCCGATCGGGCCCGGACCGGCGACGAGGACGGTGTCGCCGGCACCGACCCGCGAGTTCTCGATCACCGCGCGAGTGCAGACGGCAGTCGGCTCCGCCAGCGCCGCGTGCCGCGGGTCGACGTCGTCGGGGACGGACTGCAGCGAGTCGGCGGGAGCGGCGATGTACCCGGCGTAGGCTCCGTCGTGGTCGATCCCCGTCAGCTCGATGTTCTCGCAGATGTTCTCCATCCCGATCTGACACTGATAGCACTCCCCACAGCTTCTGATCGGCCGCTCGACGACGCGGTCGCCCGGGGAAAACCGGGTGACTGCCGCGCCCGTTTCGACCACTCGGCCCGTGTACTCGTGACCGATGATCGTCGGCGGCGTCATCCGCTCGAACGCCGGTTTGAACTGGTAGATCCCGGCGTCGCTACCGCAGAGGCCCGCGTAGTCCACTTCGACGAGTGCCTCCTCCGGTCCGGGCACCGGCCGTTCGACGTCGACGAGTTCCATACTCCCGGACTCGCGTTTTGTCTTAGCTAGTCCGCGCATACGGAGTGGTGACAACTCTTATATTATAACCTTTCGGAAATCGGGGTCCGAGTCGCCGAACGGAACGACACCAAAACCGCACCGTTTACCGGGCGAAACGGGTGCTGATAACCTTTGCAAAGGATTTATGATCGTTGGTGATTTTTACCCGCCTATGGCATCGGACTGGTTCGACAGAATCACAGTCGTAGTCGGCGTCATTATGCTGAACGTGATGCTGGTGGTCGGTCTCCTCCAAGTACTCAATCGGTATATCGATCTGCCCGCGTCGCTTCCGTGGACGTACGAGGTGGCCAGAACCACCCTCGCGATGCTGTCGATCATCGCGATTCCGTATCTGTTCAAGAACGACGCCGACATCTCGTTTCTGCCCGTCCTCCGACGGGTCACCTCGCGCACCGATCAACTGCTACTCGTCAGAAACGTCCTGATGGCGTTCTTCTCGGTCGTTCTCGTCTGGTCCGCCTATCTCGCCGCGCAGACGGCCGGCGACACCGGGCTCCCGCTGATCAGTTGGTTCAAGGTCGGCTGGGGGTACCTCCTCTTCGGGGCGGCGTCCGCAGCCCTGTTCGTGGTGGTCCTGACCGACACGAAACAGCGCGTCGGTGACATCATCGGGGGGACATAATGTCGGAAGTACTCCTCGTCGCCTTCATCGGGCTGCTGATGGTACTGTACGGAATCGGCGTTCCCGCGGCGTACTCGCTGGGGCTCACGGTGCTGTTGATCATGATGCTGCCGATCGGGCCCGAGTTGAACTTCATCGTCATCACCCAGCGCTTCTGGGCCGGGATGAACTCCTGGGTGCTCCTCGCCGTACCGTTCTTCCTGATGGCCGGTCGGATCATGAACATCACCGGTATCACGGACGATATGTTCAATTTCGCCACGGAACTCGTCGGGCCGATCCGCGGCGGGCTCGCACAGGTGAACGTCGTCGTGAGTCTGATCTTCTCGGGGATGAGTGGCTCTGCGGTCGCCGACGCCGCAGGGATCGGGAGCGTGGAGTACGAGGCGATGACCAACAACGGGTACGACGGCGACGATGCCGTGGGAATCACCGGCGCGTCCTCGATCATCGGTCCCATCATCCCGCCGAGCATCCCCATCGTCGTCTACGCGGTGCTGGCACAGGAGTCGATCGGGACGCTGTTCATCGCCGGCATCGTCCCCGGACTGCTGATGGCGCTCGCGATGGCCGGAACGGTGTATTACCTCGCTCGCAAGGGCGGTTGGCCGAAAGAGGGCTCCTACGACCTCTCGCGGCTGTTCGAGTCGTTCGTCAAGGCCCTCCCGGGGCTGATGGCCCCGCTCATCATCATCGGCGGCATCCTCGCGGGCGTGTTCACCGCCACCGAGGCCGCTCTCGTCGCCGTCGTCTACGCCATCTTCCTCGGCTTCTTCTACTACCGGTCGATCACGCTGTCGGACCTCTACGAGGTGAGCAAGGACACGTTCGAGGACACCGCGAGCATCGTCGTCATCTTCGGGTTCGCGAACCTCTACGCCTACTGGCTGACGCTCGCCGGCATCCCGGACCTCATTGGCAACATCATCACGGGGCTCGGTGCCAGCACGGTGGTCACGATGCTCCTTCTCGCGCTCGTGCTGTTGGTCCTCGGGACGTTCATGGAGGGGATGGCGGTGCTCCTGATCATGGTCCCGATGCTGGTCCCGCTGTACCCCGAGTTGGGCATCGACCCCGTCCACTTCGGGATCGTGATGGTCGTCGCGCTGATGTACGGCCTGATCACGCCGCCGTTCGGGCTGATCCTGTTCGTGCTCGAACGGGTGACCGACGAGTCCCTCGACAAGGTCATGCGGTCGATGCTGCCGTATTACCTCCCGCTCTTGATCGTGCTGTTAGCGATCATCGTCGTGCCGGAGCTGTCGCTCGCGCTCCCCGAAGCGTTCGGCCTGCTCTGAGCGACGACGTCGGGGTTTTTTTGATCGCTCAGACGACGAGCCCCGTTTTCAACAGCGCGACGACCACCGTCAACACCGGGATGGAGACGAGCGTCGTGACGAATACGTTCGCGGAGACGAACTCCGGATGCGTGACGCCGGCGACGGTCCGCTCGTCGGCGAACTCGACGACGAAGATGATCGGAGCCACCGCCACCGGCATCGCGGTCAGCAGTACGAACACCTCCGCGACGGCGCTGTTCTGAAACCCGAGGGCGACGGCGATCGCGAGGCCGACGAGCGGGGAGACCAGAAATCGAAAGAGCGTCGGCGTGACCGTCGTCGAGAGCGCGCCCCCGTATTCGGTCTCAGAGAGTTGGATCCCCAAGATGAGAAGCATCACCGGGATCGACGACTCGCCGACGAGGCCGACCGTCTCCATCAGTGCGGAGTCGGCCGCCGGAACGAGCCCCGCCGTGCGGACGAGGACGGCGAGTCCGACGGCGTACACGAGGGGGTACTGGAACACGCGCTTGAGGTCCCCGTACCCCGACTGCTCGCCCGACCGCAGCGCGATCAGGAGGCCGATGGTGAACACGAGCGCTCCGTGGACCGCCGCGAAGAGCACCGCCGTCTGGCGGCCCACGTCGCCGTACGCGAAGTCCGCGAGCGGGATGCCGAGCGCGCCGGTGTTGCCGAAGACGGCGACGAGGACGAAGGCGTTCTGTGCCATCCCTCCCTTCCCACTGATCCGTGCGTAGAGGTGCGCTACGACGAGCAGCGCCGCGACGAACCCGAGCACGCCCACGGTCACCTTCAGCAGCGCGTCCGCCCCGAGATCGGAGAGGGTGATGCTGTGGACGACGAGCGCGGGCGTCAACACGAACAGCGATAGGGTGTTGAGCGGCCCCGGGTCGACGTCTTGCACCCTGTTCAACAGAAACCCGGCCCCGAGAATCAGGAAAATCGGGAGGATAGACGACGTGATGATCGACAACGTAGCGGCCATCGTTGTCGGCAGTCGCTCGCGCGGGGTAAAAACGGTACCGTCTGCGACACGTCGGATCGAATCCACTCCGGCGAGCGAGCGACCTGCCGCGCACCGCACTATCGCTCGTTTCCCAGTAAAATTATATGAGTGATGAGCCTCAACGGAGCAGTATGGTTGTTGTGGCAGCAGTCGACGAATCCGCTCAGGCGAGTGCCGTACTCGAGGAAGCCGACACCTTGGCCGACCGGTTCGACGACGAGGTACACGCACTGCACGTGATGAAGCGATCGGAGGCCATCCACGCCGAAGAAGACAGCGTCGGGAAGGGCGAGGGGATCCCAGTCTCGGATCTCCGCGAACGGGCCGCAGCGTTCGCGTCGAAGTTGCTCGAAGAACAGGCGTTCGACGCCCCCGTGACGGCGGTCGGTCGCATCGGCGACCCGGCGAGCGAGATCGTCACGTACGCCGAGGAGACGGACGCGCGGTACATCGTCGTCAGCCCCCGACAGCGGAGCCAGACCGGGAAGATGCTGTTCGGGAGCGTGGCCCAGTCGGTGCTGTTGAACGCGAACTGTCCGGTGGTCTCGCTGCGAGTGCAGCCCTCCGAGGAGTAGCCCAACCCACCCGGCTCGAGGACTGCTGGAGTCGAAGGAGACGACAGTAGCGTGTGGGCCGATCGCGTACGACCTGTCGACGCTCCTGCGAGCGAGTGCGCAAAGAATGGCGAAGGCGGTTCTCGGTTGTCGTCGGCGCGACGACGATTACGCGAGATCCTGGATGTCTGCGATGTCGACGGCCCAGTTGGTCTCGGACAGTTCGTCGAGGGCAGGCTGTCCGGCCTCGACGAACGCGTCGCGGTCGACTTCGTCGGCCGTGACGACGGTCGTATCCTCCTCGCGGGCCTGCTCGTACAGCGACTCCTCCTCGGCTTTGATGTCCTCGGTCATCGCCTCGACCGCGTCGCTCGCCGTCGACGTGATGAGCTCGCGGTCCTCGTCGCTCAGCCCGTCGAAGAACTCGCTGTTGTAGAGGAAGTGCTTCGTGTCCAGCAGGTGGTTCGTGACGCTGAAGTGCGACTGCACCTCGTAGAGGCTCACCGAGAGGAACTGCGAGATCGGGCCCTCGGAGGCGTCGACGACGCCCGTCTGCAGCGCCGAGTACAGTTCGTCGTAGGCCACCGGCGTGACGTCCGCGCCGATCTCGTCCCAGACTGCCGTCCACGTCTCGTACTGCGGGAGACGGAGCTTCAGCCCCTGCACGTCCTCGGGGCTAGTGACCGGCTTGTTGCTGGTGAAACAGCGGTTCCCGACGTAGAAGGCCGGACCGAGCTGAATGCCGTTCTCCATCAGGATACCGTTCAGTCCGTCTTCGGGCATCAGGAACTCCTCGTTCACCGCTCGGTAGTGTTCCATGTCCTCGATGACGAACGGGTCGCCCGCGAAGGAGTACTCCGAGGAGAACCGCTGGGAGAGCGCCGTCGGGCTCTCGTGGAGGATGTCGACGGTCCCCGCCTCGATGGCGTCGAGGTTGTCCTCGGTCCCACCGAGCGTCGCCGCCTCGAGGTTCACGGAGATCCGGCCGTCCGTCTCCTCCTCGATGACGTCGATGAAGTGCTCTTGTGCCGTCTGCACGGAGATGTTCTCCGGCGGCTGCGTCGTCGCGAACGTGATGTCGAGTTCTTCCCCGCCACCGCCGCTACTGGTCGTCGCACCGCCGCTGTCGCCGTCGCTGTCTCCGCCGCCGTCTCCGCTGCCGTCGCCGTTGCCGCCCATACATCCGGCGAGTCCCATACCGACTCCGAGCGCGAGACCCCCGCGTTTCAGTACACTTCGACGTGACGCTGGCTTGTGCTTACGAGCCATATCTCAACGAAATTGGTTAATTAGTAATAAAGATTGTGTTGTATGGGACAGTATATTCACTGTCACGGCACACTGCACCCTTCGTGAACGGATCACAATATATAAATACCCGAGCGAGGTCGGGACGCTCGTGATGCTTGTCGAAGGGAAGATAGCGGTCGTCACCGGCGGCGCCTCGGGAATCGGCGAGGCGACGGCCAAGACGTACGCCGAGCACGGGGCCAGCGTCGTCGTCGCCGACATCGACGAAGCGGGCGCGGCGGGAACCGTCGAGGACATCGTCGACGACGGCGGCGAGGCGACGTACGTTCGGACGGACGTGTCGTCGGAAGCCGACGTCGAGCGGATGATCGAGACCGCAGTCGAGGGGTACGGCGGGCTCGACGTCCTGTTCAACAACGCCGGAACGGAGGGAGCCCTCGCCGACTTCGCTGAGTACGAGTCTGCGGACTTCGACCGAGTCGTCGACGTCAACCTCCGCGGGACGTTCTACGGAATGAAGTACGGCATTCGGGCGATGCTGGCCGACGGGGGCGGCTCGATCATCAGCACCTCCTCGGTCGCCAGCGCCACCGGGATAATGGGTCGCGCGGGGTACAGCGCCTCGAAGGCGGGGATCAACGGGATGACCCGAGCCGCCGCGATGGAGTACGCCGAGGACGGGATCCGCGTGAACGCGATCCTCCCGGGTATCGTGTCCACCTCGATGCAGGACCGCGTGGCGCGCCAGCGACCGGACACGACCGATCGCTACGAGATCGCCGAGGCGATGCCCGGCCGCGCCGACCCCCGAGAGCTCGCCAACGCGGTGTTGTTCCTGGGTTCGGACCTCGCCTCGCGCATCACCGGGGTCGCGCTCCCGGTCGAGGGGGGCTTCCTCCTGCAACCGTGACCGGCGGTGATCCGTCCGCGCGCTTCGTGAGTGTTTATACCACGCCGGGCGAGTACCCGATATGATCGACCGGAACGCCACGCGGGACGCACGCCCGGCTCACGGGGTCGCCCTCGACGCCGTCGAGGCCGGCATCGAAGCCGCACAGCCGCGAGCAGTGCTTTCGCGCGCGATCGACCTCGAGGGCGAGACGCTGCGCGTCGGCGGTGACGAGTACGAGCTGTCCGCCTACGACGAGGTCGTCGTCCTCGGGGGCGGCAACGCCGCCGGGCAGGTCGCGGCGTTCCTCTCGGAACTGCTCGGCGACCGCCTCGACGGCGGCGTCGTCGTCACCGACGACCCCGAACCGGCCGGACCGATCGAGACAGTCGTCGGGACGCACCCGGTTCCGAGCGAGGCGAACGTCGACGGCGCGCGACGCGTTCTCGACCGGGCGCGCGCGAGCGACGAGAACACGCTCGCGCTGGTCGCGGTGACCGGCGGCGGAAGCGCACTCTTGGCCGCTCCCGTCGAGGGAGTCCCGCTGGACGATCTGCAGTCGCTCACAGACGGCCTGCTCCGCTCGGGCGCGCCCATCGATCGGATCAACGCCGTTCGGAAGCACGTCTCGGAGATAAAGGGCGGCCGACTCGCCCGTGCGCTCGCGCCGGCTACGACCGTCGGCCTCGTCTTCAGCGACGTCAGCGGGGGCGACGTCTCGGTCGTCGCGAGCGGGCCGCTCTCGCCGGACTCGACGACGTACGCGGACGCGCTGGACGTGCTTTCGGAGTACGACGTAGACGCCCCCGAGTCGGTGCGCACACGCCTCGAACGCGGTGCGGCGGGCGAGTTGGACGACACGCCCGGGCCCGACGACCGTTCTTTCGAGACCGTCACCACCCACGTCGTCGCCGACAACTTCACGGCCCTCGAGGCGGCCCGGGAGGTCTGTGCGGACGCCGGGTTCGACCCGCTCGTCCTCTCTTCGTCGGTGCGCGGTGAGGCCCGCGAGGCCGCCCTGACCCACGTCGCGATCGCCGAGGAGATCCGGAAGACGGGCAATCCCGTCTCGCCGCCCGCCGCGGTCCTCTCCGGGGGCGAGACGACGGTCACGATCCGCGGCGACGGCGTCGGGGGCCCGAACCAGGAGTTCGCTCTCGGCGCGGCCATCGAGCTCCCCGAGGAGGCCACCCTCTGCGCCGTCGACACTGACGGGATCGACGGCCCGACCGACGCCGCCGGCGCGATCGTCGATCACGAGACCGTCGAGGACCGCCGAGAGGCGCGCGCGAGACTGAACGAGAACGACGTCTACGACTACCTCGACGAGCGCGACGCGCTCGTGTTCACCGGGCAGACCGGCACCAACGTCAACGACCTGCGTGTCCTGCTCGTCATCGAGTGAATACGTCGGCGATGGATTTCGATCGCCGCACTCTCTCACTCCATCCCCGCATCCCGGAGCGCGGAGTGCGGGAGCGGTTCGCCGTCGATCCCCGCTTCGGTGCAGGCCGCCACCATCTCGGCCATCTCGTTTCGCGTTTCGGTGCTCGCGCTCCCGATGTGCGGCGTGACCACGAGTCGTTCGGGGGCGTGCCGCAAGAGCGGGTGATCCGCCGGAAGGGGCTCGGGATCCGTGACGTCAAGCCCGGCGCGGGCGATCTCTCCCGTCGCCAGCGCCGCATCGAGCGCGTCGGTGTCGACGACCTCGCCGCGACTCGTGTTGACGAGGATCGCGTCCTCGGACATCCGACGAAGCGCCGCCTCGTCGACGAGGCCGGCGGTCGCCTCGGTCAGCGGCACGTGCAGCGAGACGAAGTCGCTCTCGGCGAGCAGTTCGTCGCGGTCGACGTAGGTCGCGTCTATCCCGAACTCGGCGAGTTCGTCCTCCCGCTCCGGCTTCCGCGAGCGGCCGCTGTAGCGCACGTCCATATCGAACCCGGCGGCCCGCCTCGCCGTCGCCGTTCCGATGTTTCCGAGCCCGATTATCCCGAGCGTCGCGTCGTGGACGTCCGGACCGGTGAGGAGCGTCGGCCCCCAAGTCTCCCACTCGTCGTCGGCGACGTAGGCGTGTCCCTCGACGGTTCGGCGCGCACACGTCATCAACAGCGCCCACGCGAGGTCGGCCGTCGTCTCGGTGAGCACGCCGGGCGTGTGGCCGACGGCGATCCCGCGGGCGCTGGCGGCAGCGAGATCGACGTGGTCGCACCCGACGGAGAAGGTACTGACCACCGAGAGGTCCGGGGAGGCGTCGAGGACCGCCGCGTCGATCTCGTCGGAGAGCAGACAGACGAGCCCCTCGGCGTCGAGTTCCGCGAGCCGGGAGACGACGTGGTCCTTCGTCGGCGGCAGTTTCTCGTCTCGGACGACGACCTCGAACCGCTCGCGGAGTCGGTCGAGGCCGACCTCGGGGATGGTCCGGGTCACGTAGACAGTCGGATTGTCGGTCATTACTCCCGATGGGCGTCGCGGCGACATATCGTTTGGTCTCCCGCGTCGATCAGTAGCTTAATGTAGCCGATCGGCATCCTCGGGCGTATGCACGCAATCGAGCACGACGTGGAGCGACCGGACCGCGAAACCGTCGAGGCGTTCGAGGAGATCCCGAGCACGATCGTCTCCGACGTCACCGGCAACGTCGGACTCACGATGGATGCCGGGATCAAACCCGCCGCCGACGGCGTCGATATGGCCGGGACGGCGATCACTGTCAAGGCCGCGCCCGGCGACAACCTCATCATCCACAAGGCGATCACGATGGCCGAACCCGGAGACGTCCTCGTCATCGACTGCGACGGGTACACCGACACCGGGCACGTCGGTGAGCTGATGTGCGAGTCGTGCAGGGCCAACGGGCTCGCGGGGCTGGTCATCGACGGAGGCTACCGCGACAGCCGCGAGATCGCCGAGATGGACTTTCCCGTCTACGGTCGCGGCGTGAACCCGCAGGGGCCGCTCAAACAGGATCCGGGTTCGGTGAACGTGACGGTCTCCTGTGGCGGCGTGAGCGTCGATCCCGGCGACATCGTCGTCGGCGACGACGACGGGATCGCGGTGATCCCCGGCGAGGGTGCAGCGCGGGTGCTGGAACGCGCACGCGAGAAGCTCGATTCCGAGGACGCGACCCGCGAGGAGATACGGAACGGGACGTACCTCTTCGAGCGCAACGGCTACGACGAGCTGTTCGAGGAGCTCGAAGTGGTCGGTCCCGAGGACTCGATCCAGTAACGGCTGCGCCTTCGAGGATCCGGCGTCGACGCGGCACGCTTTGGGAGCGTCGACGACGTGCGAGTGCGGATGCCCCTCGACCGATCACCGTGTCCAACATTGTTGAAATCACTCGCAGGGCTTAAGACGCCGCGCGCTGACTGACGCGTATGACCGACCCGAACGAATCGAACGCGCGAGCGCTGAAGAGCGTCGAGCGGTCCTTTCGGATCGTCGAACACCTCCGCGAGACCGGCGGTGCGACGCTCTCGGAGGCCGCAGACGACCTCGGGCTGGCGGTGAGCACCGCCCACATCCATCTCAGTACCCTCGTCGAGACCGGCTACGTGGTCAAAGACGACGACGTGTACCGCTGCAGTTTCGAGTTCCTCCAGACGGGCGGACGACGGCGCGACGAGATGGCGCTGTATCAGGCCGCGAAGCCGGAGCTCGACGAACTACAGGCGGAGACCGGCGAGCACACCAACGTGACGATGATGGAGCGGGGATACGCCGTGCAGCTGTACAAATCCGAGAGCCCCGAATCGATCGACGACGACGCCTCGCTCGGCGATCACTTCTACCTCCACCTCACGGCGACGGGCAAGGCGATGCTCGCGGAGTGCGCCGACGACCGGGTCGCCGAGATCCTCGACGAGCACGGGATGCCCGCGTTGACGGACGACACGATCACCGACGAGGACGTCCTCTACGAGGAGTTAGCCACGATTCGGGAACGCGGCTACTCGATCAACCGCGGCGAGCACTTCCCCGGCGTCTGCGCCATCGGCACCGCCATCGCGTCCGAACCCGACGACGCGCTCGGGGCGATCAGCATCAGCGGCCCTCGGAGCCGAATCACGCCCGAGCGGATCGAAGAGGAACTCGCCCCGGCGCTTCTGAACAAGAAGAACATCATCGAACTGAAGATCCGCCAGCACGGCTGATCGGCGCACTACTCCGTCACGGCGTTCTTCGGTCGTGAACCGATCTCGTTCGGCTGCTCCCGGCGTTCATTCCGGCGGGCTGTCCCACTCGGAGCCGTTGTCCTGCGGGTCGTACCCGAGCACCGCCTGGGCGTGTTCGATGTCGAACCATCGCGCGTCGTTGCCGCTGACCGCGTAGAACGCGTCGTAGGTGACGTCCTCGTCTTCGAGACAGCACTCCAACAGGTGCGCGAAGTCGCGCTGGGAGGTCCAAGAGGCCTTCAGGCGCTTGACCATCTCCTCGTACTCCTCGCTGCCGCGCTCCCAGGAACCGGTCTGCGATTGGTCCCACACCTCGTCTTCGTCGACTCTGTGTTCGTCGCCGCGGTCGACGCCGCGCTCGGCGTCGCCGTACGGGTGGTCGTACTCCGCGGTTCGAACGCTCGAAATGCGAAGTGAATACACTTGGCTCGGTGCCCCGTCTCGACGCGCGTGGGTTCGGCAGATGTGTTCGCCGAACATCTTCGACGCACCGTAGTAGCCGTCGGGCTTGGGGAGTGTCTCGTGAGTGAGCCGGAGCGGGTCGTACTCGCTGGGGTAGTCCTCCTCGTACAGATCGGGCGCGTGATCCTCCTCGTAGAGGCCCATCACGCGCTGAGAGGAGGCGTAGATCAGCTTCTCGACGCCGGCGTCCTCCATCGCTTTGAGGACGTTGTACGTGCCGACTATGTTGGGTTCGATGATGTCCGTGAAGTCCGCGCCCGCGTCCGACTGCGCCGCGAGGTGGATCACGGCGTCCTGGCCGTCGAACGCCGGACGAATCGCTTCGTAGTCGGCGACGTCGGCGACGAACGTCTCGTAGTCTGGGTGATCGCTCCGGTTCAGGTACGTGAACTCGTATCGGTCGTCGTCCGCGAGGTGGTTCAGGATCGCCTCGCCCGCCTCGCCGAACGGACCCGTCACGAGGACGTTTTGAGCTGCCATCTATGCGTTGCAATCGCCAATACTATTATTTATATTTTTGGATGGCCTACCTTCTGTAGGCTACACGAGTCGAGACGAACCCGAATTTTCAGTATCGTTGGAAAGTGTGTAACAACTCTACCAATGGGCCTCACATCCGTACATATGTTATTCCTTAGTGCCTCTGGCCTCACAGCGTTATTGAACGGGGTTCAGCCCCGGATCCAATATGATAAAAACGCCGACCAGCCTCAGGGCCCAGATGATCCATCGACCCCAATCGATGTTATCAATGTAAAGCTGATCAGTTATATCAATCTAAGTATAATACGACTAGATAATTAAATATATGATATTTAGAGTATATTCAGTCGAGGGATCTAATATTGAGATTATGCTACTTTACTGGCTATAATTTTATACTATTCTAAATTTTAGACCATACATTTTTGTATTCCAATACCTATCCGAATTACTACTGCCTAAGTATTTATAATATATATTTATTTTATTATACTAATTTTATCATTTAGAAGTATATCGAACTAACTGTTGTGTGGCATTCAGTCACACCCCACGCCGCCAACATCGCCTTTCTCGGTATTGCTACCAATTGGTGCGTCTGGCGCGAAGAGTTTGTCCTGCACGTACTGTCGCCGGCAGAATACTGTCGATTTTCCAAAATGGGTATGACTTATTAGGATAGACTGAGATTCTGTTGATGGATGCCAATGCTGCCACCCATAGGTCTGGGTACGTTCCAGAATACGTACGGGGACGAATGTATCGAGAGCGTCACGACGGCACTCGACGTGGGGTATCGTCACGTTGACACGGCACAGGATTATGGGACTGAGGCCTTCGTCGGCGAGGCACTCGCCGAGTCTGACGTCGACCGCGAGGAGGTCTTCGTGGCGACGAAGGTCTGGAACGACAACCTCGCGTACGACGACGTGATGCAGACCGTCGAGGAGAGCCGAAACCGGCTCGGTCTCGACACGATAGACCTCTTGTACATCCACTGGCCCGCAGGGGCCTACGACCCCGAGGAGACGCTCGCGGCCTTTGACGAACTGTACGAGGCCGGCGACATCCGTCACGTGGGCGTCAGCAACTTCACCGTCGAAGAACTCGAGCGGGCCAGAGCGGTCCTCGATGCCCCCATCTTCGCCAATCAGATCGAGGTCCACCCGCTGTGCCAGCAACCGGATCTGCGCGAGTACTGCGCCGAGGCCGACATCGAGGTCGTCGGCTACTCGCCGCTGGCTCGCGGGCGTGTCGTCGATGTCTCGGAGCTGCGGGACATCGCGGCGGAGTACGACGCCACGGCGGCACAGGTAAGTCTCGCCTGGGCCAGACAGCGGGACGTCACGCCGGTTCCGATGGCCCGCACCGAACAGTACATCAAAGAGAATTACGCCTCGCTGAACCTCACGCTGAGCGAGGAGACGCTGGCCACTATCGACGCGCTCGACGAGGAGCGGCGGACGATCGATCCCGCCTACGCCCCGTGGTGAGCACGACCTGACACAACTGTTATTAGATGGTTGGTCTAGTACCAACACATGTTCCAGCGATACCGGGGACCCGGTGCGTACAGACAGGGTGAAGAGGCGCTTGCGACGGCCGACACCGAGTTCGCCGACTTCGATGCCGTTGACGCGTTACTCATCGGTGGAGAGACCGCGCTCTCGGTCGCGCAAGCTCCCCTCGTCGACGCCATAGAGCGGGCCGGACTGGCACACCGCGATACCGTTCAAGGAGTCGTCCGCTGCAGCCGCGAGACGGTGTCGGCGTGTATCGACCGCGGGGCACCGGACGGTGAGACCGTGGTCGTCGGCGTCGGTGGCGGGCACGCGCTCGACGCCGCGACCGTCACGGCGATCGAACTCGGGGCACCGCTGGTCACCGTCCCGACGGTCGCGAGCACCGACGCGCCCTGCAGCGCCATCGCGGCCCTCTACGACGACGAGACAGGAGCCTACGAAGGAGTCGTCCACCGCGATCGGAACCCGGAACTGGTCGTCGTCGACACCGGGCTGATGGCCGCGGCACCGCCTCGGTTCCTCCGGTACGGGATGGCCGACGCGCTCGCCACGCACTTCGAGGCGCAAGCCGTCGCCCGCAACCCGTCCGCCGAGACCGTCGCCGGCGGCCGTCCCTCCGACACCGCACTTGCGCTGGCTGCCCGGTGTTACGACAACGTCCGGGCCGACGGCACGGCGGCTCTCGCGGCCGCCGAGCGCGACGCGGTGACGCCGGCGCTCGAGACCATCGTCGAGACGAACACGCTTCTCTCGGGGATCGGGTTCGAGTGTGGCGGTCTCGCCGCGGCCCACGCGTACCAAGAGGGGTTCACGCGAGCTGGGGTCGACGCACCACACGGCATCGCCGTCGGTATCGGCCTGCTCGCACAGCTCGTCCTCGAGGGACGGGACGAAGAGTTCGACGAGGTGCTGTCGCTGTATTTCGACCTCGGTATCGACACGACGCTGGCCGAGGTCGACGTCGACGAGGACCGCGCCGACGACATCGCCGCCCACGCGTGCGACTCGGACACACCAATGGCAAACGAGCCAGTCACCGTGACGGACGAGCGGGCTCGGGACGCATTGCTGGTCGCGGACGAGCGTATCGAAGAGCGTCGGTAGCGATCGCCGAAGGCGGCCCCACGCGACCGGTAGTTACCGGTGGCCGGTGGTGATGAGGTTCGTAAGCGTCCGCTTGTCAACCGCCTCGGGCGAGACGACGTCAGCGATCTCGCCCTGGTAGAGCACAGCGATGCGATCCGCGAGATCGAGCACTTCCTCGAAGTTGTGGCTGACTACCACCTGCGTGTGCCCCTCCTCGCGGAGCTGACGCATCGTGTCCTGGACGAGTTCGGTCCCCGCGACCGACAGCGCGCTGGTCGGTTCGTCGAGGATGAGCAGTTGGGGATCGAACGAGAGTGCTCGCGCGACGGCGACGAGCTGCCGCTCACCGCCCGAGAGAAACGAGACCTCCGAGTGGGGATCCAGATCGAGGTTCAGGTAGTCTAGGATCTCCTCCGCTTCGGCGTAGGTCTCGTTCCAGTCGATGAGCCGGAGCGGCCCGGCATCGAAGCGCGTGGGGAACTGATCGATGAATATGTTGCTCGCGATGTCGAGGTCGTTCATCAGCGCGAGGTCCTGATAGACGGTTTCGATGCCGCGCTCGCGGGCGTCGCTCGGGTTCGAGAACGAAACCGGCTCACCCTCGTAGTGGAGCGTCCCGGTCGTCGGCTGGTGGACGCCACACAGGACGTTCATCAGCGTGCTCTTGCCGGCTCCGTTGTCGCCGACGAGCGCCAGAATTTCTCCCTCTTTGATCGACAGTTCGATGTCCTGCAGCGCGACGAGCCGCCCGAACTGCTTTTTGATGTTCTCGAAGTGGACGAGCGTCTCTGTCGACGCTTCAGGAGCTGCCGTCGAGGTGGAGTCGGTCGTGCTCATTGTGACGCCTCCGCGGTGAGGATCCGACTGCGGATGTTCGAACGCGTGTTGTACAGGACGATCGCGATCAGCAGGATGATCCCGTTGACCGCCTGGATCTGCGCGACGCCGATCCCACTGAGGTTGAGCGCACTCTGGACGAGGCCCAACAACAGGACGCCGCCGAGGGCCCCCGAGACCTTACCGCGGCCCCCGAAGAGGCTGATGCCGCCGATCACGGACGCGGCGAACGCTGGGAACACCATCCCACTCGCCGTCTCGGGGGAGACTGTCGTGGTGTACCCGGTGAGCATCAAGCCGGCAGCCCCGGAGAACAGACCGCTCAGGCAGTAGACGGCGATTATCATACGGTCCGTGTTGATACCCACGGCTCGGGCTGACTCCTCTTCGGAGCCGAGCGCGTATATCGCTTGGCCGAACGGCGTATTCTTCATCACGAAGGCGACGATCAGGAACGTCGCCAGCAGCGCACCGACGGCGATTTCCGGCGTCGAGCCGATCGTCGTGTACCCTTCGGGGAGGTCCGACACCGGAAGGCTGGACAGTGCGATCTTGGCTCCCTCGAAGATGATGAGGAAGGCCAGCGTCTGCAGGAACGGGTTGATGCCGAGTTTGCTGATCATGATGCCGTTGGCCGCGCCGATGAGCATTGCCACGGCGAGGATGGTGAGTACGCCGAGCGCCGGACTAGAGAAGAGTGCCCAGTTGCTCGGAGACAGCGCGAGTGCCGTGAACATCGCCGAGAAGCCGGCGATCGAACCGATAGACAGGTCGAAGTGTCCGGAGATCAGACAGACCGACTCGGCCAACACCAGAAACCCGAGGCCCACTGACGAGTGCAGGAGCAACTCGACCGATCGCACGTTGTTGAACGTCTGTGGAACCAGCACCAGCGTTCCGATGATGGTGATGGCCAGGATCGGCCAGATCATATTGTCGAGCAACGCGAGAACGATGTCGTCGCCCCCGCGATCCGCACGGAAAGAGTCTATCACGCTCATAATACAGAGTTATAATATAGGACTATAAATAGTGAGGTTGTTCAGCCCCAGATGTTGCCCCAAAGATAGGGCTCGTTCGCGTTCTCTTCCGTGACGATGACCGAACTCGTCTGGAACTGAACGTGGCCGTCTTTCTCGACGATCTCCGCGGGTGCCCAGACCGGCTCCGACCAGAGCTCGACGTCCTTGTGCTGTGCCTGTTCGATGGTCAGATCGTCTTCAGTGACGGTCGTTCCGACCTCGGGGATCTCGTCCTCGCCGTCGCCCTCCACGTAGCGGCGCATATACTCTAAGGCGATCGGACCGTAGAAGTAGTTGGGCTGGTCGATGGCCGCGTCGACGTAGCCGTCGTCGATGTTCGTGATGACCTCCGGTCCGGCGTCGAGTTGGACGAGGACGACGTGCCCGTCCTCACCACGCTGGGCGAGTTCGCCCTGATTATCCAGCGCCGTCACGACACCGAGTCCCATCGAGAGGTTCGACGAGTAAATGGCATCTGGTGCCCCGTTCGCGTTGACCCACTCGGAGACGGCCGTCTGAGCGGCGTCCCGGGTGAACTCACCCTCGACGGTGTCGACGATTTCGGCGTTGTCCGTCGACTCGATCGTATCGACGAAACCTTTGGACCGTTGCTGAGCTATCTGCTGTGCCGGCGCGCCGAACACCTCGAGGATCTCATAGGAGTCCTGGTCGGGCTTTTCCTCTTCGAGTTCGGTCATCATCTGGTCGGCCGCGTCGGCGCCGGCCGCCTCGTTGCTGAACGCGACGAACATCGTCACGGCGTCGGTCGTCGCGTCCACGTTCGCCGTAAAGACCGGCACTCCTTGATCGACGGCGTCCTCGATGGCCGGGTTCACCGCCTCCGAGTTCCAGGTGTTGATCAGGATCCCGTCGTAGCCCTGGTTCGCCATCTGTCTGATGTCGCTGACCTGCTGCTCGGCGCTCTCTTGGTTTCCGAACTCGTTGTAGTCGAAGTTCTGGTCCTCGGCGTAGAACTCCGTCGCTTCGAGGAAGGCCGTAATCCAGGCTCCCCCGCGGAAGTACGTCGAGAACCCCATCTCGATCGGCGAGGCCGTGTCGGAGGAATCGGTGGACGTTTGGTCGCCGCCTCCGTCACCGCTTTCGTCATCGCTGCCGCCCCCGTCGCCACCGTCACCGCCGTCGCCACCGCCGGAACCGCTACAGCCAGCGAGTCCGGCGACACCGGTTGCACCGGTCAATTCTAGGACGCGACGCCTGCTAACGAGCGGTCGGTTAGAATCTTTCATGTCCATTCAACGCCAATTTACGCTAGGTATTTATATTTTGTGCCTATTTCACCGCTTCAACTGCTATTTCGGTACTCAACGTCTGTGTTGCGGTGGCGAAATCACGGGAACGGTCCCGAATTCAGGGCTGGTTTTTTTAACCTTTGAGCAGGGCGGTTCTATTATGGGTCCCAGAGTCGTCATTACCGATTCGTCCTATCCGGACGCGACGTACGAACGCGAGGAACTCGCCGCCGTCAACGCGACAGTCGAAACGATCGACGCGGACACCCCAGAGAAGGTCATTGAACGAGCTGGGGACGCCGACGCATTATTGAACCAAGAAACGGAGTTGACGGCATCGGTATTCGAGTCGTTAGATGGGTTGACCGCTATCGGGAGATATGGCGTCGGCGTCGATAACATCGATTTCGACGCGGCGTCAGAGTATGACGTCGAGGTGGTTAACGTCCCATCGTACTGTGAGGAGGAGGTCGCGACTCACGCCCTCGCCCTATTGCTATCCTGCCTTCGCCGGATTCCCACGTACAATACGCACGTCAAGAACGGCGAATGGGACTGGAAAGACGGCCGTCCCATCGGCAGACTCAGCGGGAAAACCGTCGGATTCGTCGCGTTCGGGAATATCGCACAGCGGTTCGCCGACCTTCTGGCGGGATTCGACCAGGAACTTCTCGCCTACGATCCGTACCAGTCTGCGTCCGCGTTCGAGAACTACGACGTCGAACCGGTCTCCTTCGAGGAGTTGATCGACCGGTCCGATATCGTGACGGTCCACGCACCGTTGACGGACGAGACGCGGAACCTCTTTGACGAGGACGTCTTTGACCGAATGGACGAGAGAGCGATTCTGATCAACGTCGCACGCGGGAGCATCGTCGACACGCAGGCGCTCGCAAACGCGCTTCGAGACGGAGAGATCGCGGGCGCTGGACTCGATGTTCTCCCGACGGAACCGCCGTCGGACTCGCCGCTGTTCGACCTACAGGAGGCCATCCTCACTCCACACACTGCTTGGTACTCCGAAGCATCGATGGAGGAACTCCGTCGGAGCGTTGCCCGCGATATCGCGCGAGTGCTGGATGGGACACCGCCGAAAAACCGTGTCGTGAAATAGTCTGCTAGAGCCGAGACAAGCGCCACAACAGTTATTACAGAGAGTGAAAAGGTTCTGACTGTATGGAATATGATTTGACGGACCGAACCGCGTTGGTCACGGGTGCCGGTCGTGGCAACGGCAAGGAGATCGCAAAGTTGCTCGCGGCCAACGGGGCCAGTGTAGTCGTGAACGATCTCGACAGCGAACCGGCTGAGGAGACGGTCGAGGAGATCGAATCCGATGGCGGCGAGGCGATAGCGATCGCCGCGGACGTCAGCCAGACCGAAGAGGTGGACGCGATGTTCGAGACGGCGAAGGATCGACTCGGGGCCGTCGATACGCTGGTGAACAACGCTGGCGTCGGAAAGGTCGAGAAGTTCACCGAACAGCCCGACGATACCCTGCTGGATCTCAATCTCGACACCCATCTGAAGGGCGCGTACCACTGTACGCGTGCCGCACTCGACGGGATGATGGAACAGGGATACGGCAACGTCGTCAACATCACATCGATCCACACGAAGAACGGCATCGGGATGTCACCACAGTACGATATCGGAAAGTTCAGTCTCCTCGGTCTGACGAAGACACTGGCACTCGAACTCGGCCGTGAGGGCATCCGCGTCAACGCGGTTGCACCGGGTTGGGTGGAGACGCGGATGACCGAGACTTTCGACGAGCGAACCCGCGAGCAGATCATCGATCTGAACCCGCTCGAACGGTTCGCTGAACCGGAAGAAATCGCACATGCCGTCGGCTTTCTCGTATCGCCGGCGGCTGATTACATCAACGGGCACGAACTGCGCGTCGACGGTGGGCAACAGACCATTGACAACTATAAGTTCGAGAGTGATATGACGGACAAGTTCTGAGCGGTTCGGTGACTCAGATTCTGGAATTCAATCATCATAGATGCGGACGATAGTGGCACGGACTTTTTGATACGTACTTCCCTCTCGCATTCAGTGACCTTTTGTCGTACTAATCGCGGCCTCTCGTACCTAGAGCACTGGTCCTGCACTCGGACGGTCCCATTTCGGCGGGATACTGGACCTCGATCTATGCGTACGGCGGTCGATCGACCGTCGAGTGCTGCCGCGACATACAATTATTCAAATTGAATGAGAACTCGCGAACGTGTACCCGCTAGTTCGACTCGGTGGAGTTCAGGAGCCAAGTTTATGTACTTCTTTAGAAATATAGTGAATAATAATTATATATTTTATTTATTCGTGTGGGATTTATTCAAGATGAGTAAACTCCCACAATTTCAGGACCCGTCTCCGACGTAGTGATTGTACTGGAGTTCGACGATGTTCGCCGTGTTCTTGACGGCGTCAAGCAAGCTCTTGTCGATGCCGTCGTCCCAGAAGCGACTCCGTGGGCCGGAAACACAAATGGCGCCGGCGACACTGTCAGTTTGCTCTTCGATGATCGGGACGCCGATGGCGAGAATGCCCTTCCGTCGGTCCTGATCCTCTATGGAGTATCCGCGTTTGCGAATCGCCTCTATCTCCTCAAAGAGCGCCTCTCGGTCGGTGATCGTGTGCGGCGTCTTGGCCGGCAAACCGTGGGACTCGACGATCGTTTCGATACGGGTGTCCGGAAGTTCTGCGAGCAGTGCCTTGCCGAGTGCAGTCCAGTGAAGGTGCGTCCGTTCGCCAGTTGGAGCGTTGTCGTAAATCGCGTCGTTGGGTGATTCGGACTTGTATATGAGTACCCGCTCGCCGTTCTCTTCGACGCCGAGATTCGCTGCCTCACCGGTCTGTTCGGCGAGATCGTTGATATGCGTCTTGGCAGCTCGATACAGGTCGAGCTGGCGGCGCGCGTACCCACCGTGTTCGAGGAATCTCAGCCCGATCTTGTACTTTCCGTCGTCTTTGATTACATACCCGCACTTGCGCAGGGTGTTCAGGTGGACTTGCGCAGTGCTCGGGGGAATGTCGAGGTGGTCCGCAAGTTCCGTCACCCGGACGCGGCCTAGTTCTTGAACCGCAGCGATCACGTCGAACGTCTTTTCGACGCCCGCTAGCGTGTTTTCAGTTTGTCCGCGTTCATCCATATGTGCGGTTATAGTAAACAAAGACCAAGCCACTTTCGGAACCGTACAAAATTTAACTCTCTTGAATCGCGCGGGTCAGTAGTCCCGATCCGCATCACCGTTACACGGAGTGATAGCGACTGGCGTATCTCACTACGTGGTCCTGCGATAGGCATAACAGTAGTACCCTTGTTATACAACAGAAAGTGCGATCCAACTTCGAGGATTCGATTATTTGTATCAGATACTATCTAGGCGAGACAGTGGGAGAACAATAACGAGAAAACATCACTAGAATTATGTCTTTTTAGTCGTTTTGAATTCTCGTTGTGCATCACCATTGGCCATCTATCAACAATAAAGTAGTACTCTCGGTCGACTATTATGTATTTTAAATGTTATGCTGTATTTTATGGTAATACTCTACTCTTTGGTCGATAAACAGAATGTAGAGGCAACTAAACCAATTTAGGACTAAAAATACATTACACTGTATTTATCATTTTTCTGAATATAGATATATTCTTCTCGTCACAGCTTTTGAGGATACCTGCTTTTCTTCTACCCGAACTGTAATTTCTCCTCAAATTCTTTCAATATCTGAATTCAAACACAAAGCTGAGATAAGAGATGTGATCTCAAGTATATAGATCGACACGGTTGGATGAGCAAACGCCGATGGCTCTTAGATTGTTAGACGGAGTGATCGCCTCGGCAGATGTCACAAGGCATTTATCGGCTGGTAATTATATGTAATTACACGATGCCAGCCGAGTTCCCAGACTACCTCGACGTCGACTACACGGACGGCGAAGGCGAGACGCCCGCCGACTACCCGACGATCCAAGACAAGATCGAGAAGGCCATCGAGGTCACGAAACGCGGCCTCGAACAGTACGAGAACCCAGCCGTGATGTGGACCGGCGGCAAGGACTCGACGCTCACGCTGTACTTCATCAAGGAAGTCGCCGAGAAGTACGATCTGGAGACGCCGCCGGCGGTCTTCATCGATCACTTCCAGCACTTCGACGAGATCCACGACTTCGTCGACCACTGGGCGGAAAAGTGGGACCTCGAAGTCATCTACGCGCGCAACGAGGACGTCGGCGCGTACGTCGAGGAGCACGACCTCGAACCCGGCGACGACGTCGAGATCGCCGAGCTCTCGGAGCACAACCGACACCACGTTCGGGACCTGCTCGAATACGAGGAGGACACCTTCCCGTTCCTGCTCGACACCTACGTCGGCAACCACCTGCTGAAGACGGTCGCGCTCAACGACGCCCTCGAAACCTACGACGTCGACGGCGTCATCTCCGGCGTCCGCTGGGACGAGCAGGAGGCCCGCGCCGACGAGACGTTCTTCTCGCCGCGGCACGACCCCGACATCTACCCGCCGCACGACCGCATCCAACCAATCCTCCAGTTCGAGGAGGCCGCCGTCTGGGAGGCCTTCTGGAACTTCGTCGTCCCCGACACCGTCGAGGGCTACCCCGAGGACGGCTACGTGCCGCAGAGCGCCGAGGACCTCCCGAACGGCCTGACGATGGCGGACATCCCGGTGTCGCCGAAGTACTTCGCCGGCTTCCGCTCGCTGGGCAGTGAGGTCTCCACGGACAAGACGACCGAAGAGCCGGCGTGGCTGCAGGACATGGAGAACACGACCGAGCGCGCGGGGCGCGCCCAGGACAAAGAGGACCTGATGGAGCGCCTCCGCGACCTCGGCTACATGTAACCTCGGTCACGAACGCCCCAGACCGCCCGTCGCCGACGGGCCCATACCTCTTTTCGACGTGGCAGATTCGCCGATCGCTACTCAGTCTCCGCCCCGACCTCGACGCGCTCGTGGATCGGCCCCGCCCGGTCCTTCAGATGCCGCGGGGTCCGCCCGTTCGAGACCGCGAGCACCTCCGCGACGATGCTGTGGGCGATCTGGAACGGCGACCCGCCGCCGAGATCCAGCCCGATCGGGGTGTACACCGACGCGAGCGCGTCGTCGCTCCACTCTCTGCCGTCGTCGTCGAAGGCGTCGAGCATCCGGTCGAAGCGCTCTCGCGGTCCCATGATCCCGACGTACGGGACGCCGGCGTCCAGACACGCCTCGACGGTCAACTGGTCGTCGATGAAGTTGTGCGTCATCACGACCGCGTGGGTCCGCTCGCCGAGATCGAGGTCGTCGCCGACGCTCGCCGGCGACGTCGTCACCGTCCGGTCGGCGTCCGGGAACTTCTCGTCCAACTCGACGGCCCCGCGGAACCCGACGACGGTCACGCGGAAGTCGTTCTTCGCCGCGAACGTCGTGACGGGCCGGACGTCGTGACCGGTTCCGAAGACGATCAGCTCAGGCGGGGCGTCGAGCCCGTCGACGAAGAGTTCGATCTCGCCGCCGTCGCGCTCGATCCGGACCGTGCTCGCGTTGCCGCGCGTGGCGAGTTCGGTCGCCGGTCCGGCCAGTTCGTCGGCGGGCCAGTCGGTCGCCTCCGATCCGTCGGGCAGTTGTAACGAGCCCGTATCGGGGTAGAAGTACGCTCGGTCGCCCTGCTCGAAGCGCTCTCTCTCGTCGCCGAGAACGGTGACGACCGCGACGTCGCGGCCCGAAAAGAACGCCTCGACCGCCGGCCGGTACGTCTCGGTCAGGGGTTCGACGAGAACCTCGATGATACCGTTGCAGCCGACGCCGAGGCCCCAGACGTCCTCGTCGTCGTCCTCCATCAGGTCGTAGGTGATCCGCTTCGGTCGGCCTCCCTCACGGACCTCGTCTCCGACGCGGAGGAGTTCGTCCTCGAGACAGCCCGCGGTGATGCTGCCGACGCCCGTGCCGCCCGCCTCGAGGAGCATCTTCGCCCCCGGTCGGCGGTAGGCGTTCCCCTCGACGTCGACGATCGTCGCGAGGACGTCGGTGCTCTCTCCGTCGAGTCGGTCGCGGATCTGCTGTACGATCTCCGTTTCGGGAACGCTCCAGTGTTGCTGTGTCATAGGTGATTTGCTGTAGAAGTGTCGGCTCCACCGCTGGAATCGTGGCGACTGTCGGGCGAGCACTCGCCGAGTTGCAGTCCGGACGTGGTCTCGCGAGCGACGTACACCTTCTGTAGGCCCGCGTCGTGGAGGTCGGTCCCGCACGCGCCCGCGCCGAGCGCCGCCCGAACGCCCGCCGCGTCGGTCACTGCCGCGCCGGCGACGACGTCGACGCCCGCCGCGAACAGCGGATTGGGGAGGAACGACGCCGTCGCGCCGATCACGACGACCGTCGCCGAGGCCGGTGCCGCCTCCAGGTACGTCTCGACGCCGCCGTAGACGAACGCCGATCCGGTCACGAAGACGACCTCCGCGTCCGTCATCGCCTCCGCAGTCTCGCCGGGTGTGAACGTGCGCACGCGAACGCCCGCCGGATCGGGTGCCTCGTCGATCCGCTCGCGCTCGATCACGCGGACCGCGACGTCCTCGAACTTCCGAAAGGCGGGCGTGAACAGGCCGACCGTGGTGATCCGCTCGACGCCGTCGTCGAGCAACGCCATCGGGTCCCCCCGACGCCACTCGATGTGCGGTGCCGAGAGCGCGTTCAGCGCCGCGATCCCGAGCGCGCGGTCGGCCCGAGCGGTCGTACGCGTGACAGGGGCGGCTTCGCCGTCCACCTCGGCTGTCACTCCCGACAGCAGCGATTCGACGCTCCGATCCGCCGGTTCCGGCGGGGGACCCGGCGGCAGGTGAGCGAGCCCCGCGGTCTCCTGCCCACCGACGCGCAACTCGACGAGCACCGCGCGCTCGCCGACGGAGATCTCCTCGACACTCGCGTCGGCCGCGTCGGGTCGGAGTCGCCCTCGGACCGTTTTCAGCAGTTCACTCATCGCGATCACCGCCGGCCGTGGCCTCGAACCGCCGCGCGTCGTGCTCGTAGCCGACGACGCCGCCCAGGCCGCGCTGTTCGATCTGGCGGGCCGCCTCGTCGAGATCCGCGGGCTCCGCGAACCCGAACAGCGCGTCGAGATAGGGCAGCGCGGTCGCCATCCCGCGGGAGGTCGGTTCGAACGAGGCCGAGACCGCCAGCGGGTTGAGCCAGACGACCGCGCTCGCCCGGTCGGCGAGCCACGTGACGCCGGCCGCCAGTTCGTCTGGATCGCCGACGTCGAGACCGTCGCTGACGACGACGACGACCGTGCGTCGGTCGACTGCGTAGGGGTGCCGCCGCCGGAGCGTCGCGAACGCCTCGCCGATCTTCGTCCCGCCGCCCCACTCGATCGCCGCCTCGCGCAGCGCGCCCGCTGGGTCGCCGTCGCCGCGCTCGAACTGCGGCGTGACGTCGACGAGGTCGGTGTCGAACAGGAACACGCCGGCGTCGCGGGCGCTCGCGTGGAGCCGCTCGGCGAACGCCAGCAGAACGCTTCTGTCGCAGGTGTCGAGCACAGAGCCGCTGACGTCGATCAGCAGGCAGCACCGGAGCTCGCTCGGAACCGGCTTCGAGGACGGCAGTTCGATCGGTGCGCCGCCGGTCGCGAGGCTCGCGCGAAGCGCCCGTCTGGCTTCCACGTGCTCCCCGGTCGAGGCGTGGCGGCGTCGGCGACCCGGGATCGTCGAGAGCGCGTCGACGAACCGGTCGATTGCGGCGGTCTCCGCCCGCGACAACTGCGCCGCGTCGACGTCGACGCGCCCGCTCCCCCCGACGGCACTGTAGCGGCGCGCGTCGCGCTCGCCGGTCGCTTCCGGCCTGTCGCCCGTCGCGTGCTGTCTGTCCGTCGGGATCCGGACCTCGGCGGGAGCCTCGTTCGACTCTGAGCCGTCGAACGCCGGTGCCTCGGCGTCGGCCAACACGTCCGGAGGGTCGGCGTCGTCGGTTACTGCAGACGACTCGTCGGCCTCTCTGCCGCTGTCACTGTCGTCCATCGGCGTGTCGTGCTCCGTCGCGATCGCGCTCAGGCCGGACCGGAGCCGGTGCCAGAACGTCGGGAACGCCGACTCGAACGCGTCGGCGTCGGCCGGTTCCGAGAGCAGCGTCGCTCGCAGCGCGTCCTCGGCACTCCCCCGGTCGTCGAGGCCGATCACGGAGAGCGCCCGGGCGGCCGCGAGCGTATCGCTCGGTGGAACGGTGACGCCGTCGGACCTGAGCTTCGTCGCGAGTCGGATCAACTCGATCAGCGCGTGTCTCCGTGCCCCGCGGAAGTCTGGGACGCCGTCACGCGTCGAAAAGCGGTCGAACCCGCCGTTGTCGGCGTCGGTATCGGTCGAGAGATCGATCTCCTCTGTGCGCTCGGTCCCGTCCGTGACCTCGACAGTGTCCGCCATCGACGACTCCTCGTCGGTCCCGTTCGCCGCCGGATCGCCGTTCTCGAAACTCATCGTCCTCAGGCTTCGATGCGCTCGCCGGCCGCGGCGGCGGCCTCTCGTAGCGCTTCGAGCAGTTCGGTGTCGACGCGCGCGAAGTCCTCGGCCTCCTTCAGCAGGCAGCCGAGCGTCCGCTCGATCTCCGTCGTCGAGAGCGACTCCTCGCCGTCGTCGTGCCGCAGTTGCGCCACCGCTCGCGCCCAATCGAGCGTCTCGGCGACCCCCGGTTGCTTGAGGAACGCCTCCTCGCGGAGGCGGGCGGCGATGGCGCACACCTCCGCGGCGACGGCGGCGTCCAGTTCCGGAACCTTCCGGCGGACGATCTCGTACTCGTCCTCGAAGGACGGCGGTTCGACGTGCAGGTACAGACACCGCCGCTTCAGCGCGTCCGACAGCCCTCGCGTCCGGTTCGACGTCAGGATCACGATCGGGGGCTGGTCGGCCTTCACGGTCCCGTACTCCGGGATCGACACCTGAAAGTCAGACAGCAGTTCCAAGAGGAACGCCTCGAACTCCTCGTCTGCGCGGTCGATCTCGTCGACCAGCAGCACCGGCGGGACGTCGCCGTCGGCTCTGAGCGCGCGGAGCAGCGGCCGCTCGAGGAGGTACTCCTCGTCGAAGACCGACCGCTCGCGTCCGCCGTGCCGGTCGCCTGAGGCGGTCTCGTGCGCGTCGGCCGCCGCGTCCCCGCCGCGATTCCCGCCCGCCACCGTCCCCTCGTCGGCCTGGACTGCCAGCAGTTGCTTCGTGTAGTTCCACTCGTAGAGCGCGTTCTCGGCGGTGAGCCCCTCGTAACACTGCAACCGGATGAGTTCGGTGTCGAACCCGCTCGCCAGCACCTTCCCGAGTTCGGTCTTCCCGCTCCCGGGCGGCCCCTCCACGAGCAGCGGCCGGCCGAGCGTGAGCGCGAGGTGGACCGTCGTGACCGTACGGTCGTCGGCGACGTACGATTCCGACTCGAAGCGGTCTTCGAGGTCGGCCGGCGACAGCGAGGAGAACGCGTCCGCCGTCATACTGACTCCGCGGGGGCGTCGAGGTACGACTCCGGATCCGCGCTGAACGACTCCGCACACCCCTCACAGCAGAAGTAGTACGTCTCCCCGTCGTGTTCGACCGACGGTGCCGTCTCGGGGTCGGCGGTCATCCCGCAGACCGGATCTGTCGCGAGTTCGGTGGCTTCGTCGTCGGTTACACCAGCGTCGTCTTCGGCGGCGGTTTCGTCCTCCGCATCGACGCCGGTGTCAGCGCGCTCGACCGCACGAGCGCCCGTTCGAGACCGCGCGTCGACGACCTCCGCGAGGAGACTCACGGCGATCTCGGCCGGCGTGTACGCCGCGATGTCGACGCCCGCGGGATTCGTGACGGCGGCCGCGACGTCCCCGGGGTCGGCGTCGAGCAGCGTCGCCGCCCGCTCGTAGACCTCCTCGCTCCGCGTGTCGCTGGCGACGAGGCCGACGTACGGCGCGCCGGCCTCGATCCCCGCGGCGACGCCGCGGGCGTCGTACTTGCCCATCGAGGCGACGACGACGAGCGGGGCGGGGCCGATCGCCTCGACGATGGCGTCCGGATCGGTCGACTCGACTACGCGGTCGGCACCGCCGTCCCCTTCGTCGCCGCCCTCCGGATCGACGCGGACGACGTCGACGGCCAGTTCGCCCGCGAGTCGCGAGAGCGACTCCGCGACGGGCGAATCGCCGACGATCACCAGTTCGGGACGCGGGTCCACCGGTTCGATGAACAGTTCGAGGACGCCCTCGCTGTGGCAGTGCATCGGGAAGGCCGAGAGCCCGGGACGGTCGATCTCGTCGGGATCGGGCGCGATGCCGACCAGCCGGGGGTCGCCGTCGTCCAGCGCGGCCAGCGCCTCGCTCGTCGCGGTCGTCTGGGCACACGCCGCGCCCCCGATCCACCCGTGGAGTTCGCCGTCGGCGGTCACGACCGCGCGGTCGCCGACGTTCGCGGAAACCGGTGGCTCGCGGCGGACGATCGTCACGCGGGCGTACGCCTCGCCCGCGTCGGTCAGTTCCGCCTCCAGCGCGGCGACGTCGCCGTCGCTGACCGCCGCCCGAGGGGGGTCGTCGCGTCTCGTGTGTGTGTCGTTCCCTGTCATTTGGTGTATTCACGTCGCCAGCGCCAATGGGGTTGTCGCCCGCCGCTGACTCGCAAACGCTGCGGAATCGCACGCCTTGTTCCCGTCCGGCCGTTCCGCGGATCGAGCATCGGAGGTCGCCGTGGTGGCGACCGCGACGACGACCACTGCGCTCGGTCGCCGATGGTGCGGCGGCCGGTCGGTCTCGCCCGCTCAGTCGTCTGCCGGTTCCTCGCTCGCGTCGCCGGTGAAATCGAAGCTGACGTTCTGGTTCGGATCGAGCGCCAGCCCCGCCTCGTCGAGGGCCTCCCAGACGCGGTCGGGCGTCATCGCATCTCGACGTGCGTGGTGCCCGCGTGGGCCATCGCGTCGACGACCGCGTTGACGATGGCCGGCGGGGATCCCACGGTGGGCGACTCGCCGACGCCCTTCGCACCGATCGGGTGGTGCGGCGACGGCGTGACCGTGTAGCCCGTCTCGAAGTTGGGAATCTCGTTGGCCGTCGGCAGCAGGTAGTTCATGAAGTCCCCGCCCGTGCAGTTGCCGTTCTCGTCGTAGGTGACGTGTTCCATCATCGCCGTGCCGATGCCCTGAGCCAGTCCGCCGTGGATCTGCCCCTCGATGACCATCGGGTTGATGCGGTTGCCGCAGTCGTCGACGGCGACGAACTTCTCGAAGTCGACCTCGCCGGTCTCGCGGTCGATCTCGACGACGACGATGTAGGAGCCGAACGGGTACGTCATCTCCGGCGGGTCGTAGTAGTTGACGGCCTCCAAACCGGGCTCCTCGGAACTGGGGTGGTGCATGTACGCGCTGGCGGCGATCTCGGTGATCGTGATCGAGCGGTCGGGCGCGCCGGCAACGTGGAAGTGGCCGGACTCGCGGTCCCACTCGATGTCCTCCTCGGCGGCCTCGAGTTCGTTGGCCGCGATGGTCTTGGCCTTGTCACGCACCTTCCGTGCGGCGACTGCCGTCGCCGCGCCGGCGACGGGCGTCGAGCGCGAGCCGTAGGTGCCGAGCCCGTACGGGTCGGTGTCGGTGTCGCCGTGCTCGACGGAGATGTTCTCGACGTCCATCCCCAACTCCTCGGCGACGATCTGGGCGAACGTCGTCTCGTGACCCTGTCCCTGCGTCTGGACGCCGACCCGGAGGACGGCGTTTCCGGTCGGGTTCACGCGGATGTCCGCCGAGTCGAACATCTCGATGCCCGCGATGTCGCAGGACTTGCCCGGGCCCGCGCCGACGACTTCCGTGAACGAGGAGATGCCGATGCCGATGAGCTTGTCGGCGTCCTCCTCGATCCGGCGCTGTTGCTCCTCGCGGTAGTGGTCGTAGTCGGCCATGTCGAGGGCCAGATCCAGCGCCTTCTCGTAGTCGCCGGAGTCGTAGTTCCAGCCGGTCGGGCTCTCGTAGGGGAACTGCTCGGGCTGGATGAAGTTCCGCCGACGGATCTCGGCGGGGTCCATATCGAGTTCCTGAGCGAGCACCTTCACCATCCGCTCGATGAGGTAGACCGCCTCGGTCACCCGGAACGAGCACCGGTAGGCGACGCCGCCGGGGGCGGTGTTGGTGAACGCCGCCGTCAGCGACCCGTACGCCGCCTCGATGTCGTAGGAGCCGGTGAAGATGTTGAAGAAGCCGGCCGGGAACTTCGAGGGCTGGGCGACGGCGTTGTACGCGCCGTGGTTCGCCAGCACGTCCGTCCGGACGCCCTTGATGATCCCGTCCTCGGTGGCCGCGAGCTCGCCCGTCATATCGTAGTCGCGGGCGAACCCGGTGGTCTGGATGTTCTCGGAGCGCTCCTCCATCCACTTGACGGGCTGTTCGAGCACGACCGAGGCCGCGGCCGCGACGACGTAGCCGGGGTAGATCGGCACCTTGTTCCCGAAGCCGCCGCCGATGTCGGGGCTGACGATCCGAACCTTGTGCTCGGGGATGCCCGACACCTGCGAGAACAGCGTGCGGTGCGCGTGCGGGGCCTGCGAGGTGAGGTGGACGGTGATCTTATCCTTGCCGGGGTCCCAGTCGGCGACGCACCCGCACGTCTCGATCGGCGCGGGGTGGAGCCGCTGGTACTCCATCTGCTCTTCGACCGTCACGTCGGCCTCCTCGAACACCCTGTCGGTGGCCTCCTTGTCGCCGACGTCCCAGTCGAAGATGTGGTTGTCCTCCTGGTCTTCGAGTTCGTCTCTGATGAGCGGCGCGTCGGCTTCCAACGCCTCCTCGGCGGTGACGACCGGGTCGAGCACCTCGTAGTCGACGTCGACCTTCTCCGCTCCGTCCTTGGCGATGTAGCGGTCCGTCGCGATCACCGCGGCGACCTCTTGGGACTGGAACTTGACCTTGTCGTTGACGAGGACGTCTTGGGTGTCGTCCATCAGCGTCGGCATCGTCGCCAGTTCGTGCGCCGCCAGATCCTCTGCGGTCAACACGGCGACGACGCCGTCGACGTCCATCGCGCGCGACGTGTCGATGTTCTCGATCCGAGCGTGCGCGTGGGGGCTCCTGACGATCTCGCAGTGGAGCATCCCCGGCTTCTTGATGTCGTCGACGTAGTTACCGCGGCCGGTGATGAAGCGCTTGTCCTCCTTGCGCTTGACCTCCTCGCCCATCCCGCCGCGGCCGTGGCCGTGGTGTTTCTCGGGGTCGGGACCGCCGTCCTCGTCGTGTTGATACTCCGTGTCCGCGACCGGAACGTCGTCCGTTTCGCTGCTCATACGTTGTCACCTCTGTGCTCGGCGTCCGTCGAGGGACCGCCGCAGCAGTTTTCCGCGCCGCAGGTGAACTCGCCGTCGTCTGCGACCTCGTAGCCCTCGAAGGGGTCGGGGGCGTCGGTGTCGGCCTCCGTCGGTGGGGTACTGTCGTTCCCATCGACGGCGACGGTGCCGCCGTCCGCGGCGGGCTGGGCGGCGAGTTCCTCGGCGGCGTACTCGATCGACTTCACGATGTTCTGATAGCCGGTGCACCGACAGAGGTTGCCGCTGATCGCCTCGCGGATCTCCTCCTCGCTCGGGTCGGGATTCTCGTCGAGGAGCGCCTTCCCCGACATGATCATCCCGGGCGTGCAGTAGCCGCACTGCAGGCCGTGCTCCTCGTGGAACCCCTCCTGGAGCGGGTGGAGTCCGTCGGACTCGGGGAGGTCTTCCATCGCCTCGACGGTCATCACCTCGCTGCCGTCCGCCTGCGCGGCGAACAGCAGGCAGGACTTGATCGGCTCCCCGTCGAGGAGGACCGTACAGGCCCCGCAGTTGCCGGTGTCGCAGCCGATGTGCGTGCCCGTCAGGTCCAGATCCTCGCGGATCGCGTGGACGAGCAGTCGTCGCGGTTCGACCTCGATGGATCGCTCGGTGCCGTTGACCGTCAGTTCGATTTCGCGTGTGTCTGTCACGGTGCTGCCCTCCGTTCGATGACGCCAGCGCGCTCGGCGGCGTCGCCGAGCGCCCGCTGGGCCAGTACCTCGACCATTCGTTCCTTGTAGGACGCGTCGCCGTGCTCGTCGGACTCGGGGTTCGACTGCTCGGCGGCGAGTTCGCCCGCCTCCGCGAACAGCTCGGGGTCCGGTCGCTCGCCTTCGAGCCGTTCCTCGGCGTCGCTCGCGCGGGCGTTGGTGATGTCGACGGCGGTCATTCCGATCCCCGCGTCCTCGATCCGGCCGTCGTCGTCGAAAATCAGCCGCGCGGCGACGCCGGCCATCGCGTAGTCGCCGGTCTTGCGCTTCAGCTTGTGGTAGGCGCTGCCCTCCCGTTCGACCGGGACGGGGACGCGCGCCTCGGTGATCAGCTCGTCCTCGTCGAGCGAGGTGTCGTAGGGGAGCAAAAACAGCTCGTCGACGGGGACGGTTCGCTCCCCGTCGGGACCCCTCGCGACGACCTCGCCGTCGTGCGCGATCAGCACCGAGCCCCAGTCGCCCTTCGGATCCGCCTGCGCGATCGAGCCGACGATCGTTCCGCGGTTGCGGATCTGGGGGTCCGCGACGAGGGGCGCGGTGTCGGCGAAGCTCCCGTACCGCGCTTCGATGACCTCCGAGTCCGCCACGTCGGCGTGTCGCGCGAGCGCGCCGATCCTGAGGTAGCCGTCCTCCTCGTGGAGGTAGTCGAGTTCGTCGATGCCGTTGATGTCGACGACCGTGTCCGGACGGGCGAGTCGGAACCGGAGCATCGGCACCAGGCTCTGCCCTCCCGAGAGGATCGTCGGCTCGTCGAGACTCTCGAGCAGACTCACCGCCTTGCTGACGGAGGTCGGTTCGTGGTGTTCGAAGTTTGCTGCTTTCATAACATCTTCCGTAATCTGTCTGTGACGCCGCCGCTGGCCTCCTCGTCGACGTCGCTCATCTGCTGCTCGATGTTTCCGAAGAAGTTGTTCACGATCTTGTTGGCGACGGGCTTGATCACCCGCGAGCCGAGCTGGGCGATCCGTCCCGAGATGTCGGCCTCGGTCCACCACTCGATCTGCGAGCTCTCCCCGTCCTCCGTCGGGTGGATCTGCATCCCCGACTCCATACTGAAACTGGATCCGGAGGCGTCGCCGCCGCCGGAGGCGACCATCCGGAAGTTCTCGCTGTCGCGCTCGTCGATGGTCACCGTCGTCTCGAACCGGGGTTTGACGCTCCCGACGCCGACCTGCATCAGCGCCGCGTACGTCTGCCCCTCGACGAACGCGCGGTCGGCGACGACGTCCGCGTCCGCCTCCGGCAGCATCTCGACGTCCTCTTCGGCCTCGTAGTCGTCGAAACTGAAGTCGTCGTCCATCGGGGTGATGTACCGACACCCCTTCAGCGCGTCCCGGACCGCCATCGGGTCCGACAGCACGATCCACGCTTTCTCGGGCGGTACGCCGTCTAACTCGAACTCTCCTTCAAATTCCATGTGTCTCCGCTCTCCGTCGCTCCGTTGTCTCGGTCGTCGCCCGTCGCCATCTTTTAAGTACCTCTACTATGTGCACACTATTATCACGGTCTATGATATCAGACAGGTACCCAATAAAAGTTTGTGTTGGTCGGCGACAGTTCCCGAGCAGTAATTTATGACGGGTGACGCAGAACACACCGATATGGAGGCAGCGGAGCACGATCACGACGACCTCATCGCGTGGGACGACGGCGCGGCGCGCGTCCTGCGACTCCGAGAGCGGTGGCTCCCGCACCTCGGAACCGAACGCGTCGAGATCGACCGCCTCACCGGGCGGACGCTCGCGGAACCGATCGATTCACCGGTGGATGTCCCGGCACAGAGTCACGCGACGATGGACGGCTACGCGTTCGACGCCACCGACGAGTACCCCCTGACGGTCGTCGACGCCGACGTGTACCCGGAGGACGAACCCCCGTCGTTGGCGGCGGGCGAGGCGATCCGAATCGCCACCGGTGCGCCCGTTCCGGCGGGCGCGAACGCGGTGCTCAAACGCGAGGAGGCGACCGTCGAGGACGGACAGCTCACCGGGACGGTCCTCGATCCGGGCACGTACGTCTACGAGCGCGGCAGCAACGTCGCCGCGGGCGAGCGGCTGTTCGAGGCGGGCGAGCGCCTGAGCCCGAAGGACGCGATCTTGCTCGGCGACCTCGGGATCGACGCCGTCGAGGTCCGGACGCCGCTGTCGGTCGGCCTCCTCGCGACCGGGACGGAGATCCACGAGGGCCGCCACCGCGATCTCGATTCGCCGATGCTCGCGGGGCTGATCCGCTCGTGGGGCCACGACGCGACCTACGAGGGGAGCGTCCCCGACACGTACGAGCGCGTCGAATCCGAGATCGCCGAGTTGGCGCGGGAGCACGACGTCGTCGTGACGACCGGCGGGACCAGCGTCGGGAAGAAGGACTACGTGGTGCGGGCGCTCCACTCGCTCGGCGACGTGCTCTTCCACCGGGTTCGGCTCCGCCCCGGCAAACCGATCGCGGTCGCGGAACTGCCCGATCACGACGCGGTCGCCATCGCGATCCCCGGCAAGCCCGTCGGCGCGCACGCCGTCACGACGCTCGTCGCGCGGCCGTTCTTCACCGGCGACGCGTCGCTGCCGACGGTGCCCGCGCGGATGGCCCGCCACGTCGACATCGCCACGCCCGGCTTCGCCTACGCCATCCCGGTGACGTTCGAGGGCGACGGCGCTGGCGACACCGATTCCGCCGACGCCACCGACGGGGACGGCTCTCCGACGGCGATGCCGCTCGGGCACGTCGACTCCGACCTCGCGGTCTACGAGTCGGCGTTCGACCCGAGCGTCCTCTCGTCGAGCACTCGGGCGACCCGCGCGGACGGGTTCGTCCTCACGGGCGAGGGCGTCGAGCGCGGGCAGGCGGTCGACGTCGTCCCCTACTCGGCCGTCGAGTGATGCCGGACGATTCGGGGGGATTACCGACCGTCTCACCGCCCTTCGACGAGCGGACGTCCGAGGGTTCTCGGGCGCGTCGGAAGCGCCCGCGCGTCGCGGGCGTCCTCCTCGCGGCGGGGACGAGCAGTCGCTTCGGCGATCGCAACAAGCTATTGGCGACGCACGGGGGCGAGCCGATCGTCCGGCGCGCGGCGCGGGCGCTCCTCGACGCCGGGCTCGATCCGGTCGTCGTCGTGGTCGGTCACGAGGCCGAGCGCGTCGCCGACGCCCTCGACGGTCTCGACGTCCGGTTCGCCGCCAACGACGCGTACGAGACCGGGCAGGCGTCGTCCGTCAGAGCGGGGATCGAGGCGCTGCGCGAGACGGAGCAGCGCGTCGACGCTACGGTGATCGCTCTCGGCGATATGCCCTTCGTGTCTCCCGAGACGGTGGAGACGCTCGTGTCCGCCTACGAGGCGGGAGTCGGAGACGCCCTCGCCGCCGCCTACGAGGGCGAGCGCGGGAACCCGGTGCTGTTCGATCGCCGGCACTTCGCGGCGCTCTGCGACGTCGACGGCGACGTCGGCGGCCGGGAGATACTCTTGGAGGGTGACGCGAGCGCCTGCGTCGCGGTTCCCGATCCCGGCGTCCGCCGCGACGTCGACGAGCCGGCAGACCTCGGATAACGGTCGGTTCGGCGCGTCAGCCGCGCCGTCGGCTCACTCGTCGGACTCGAACTTCTCGACGATGATCTTCCCGTCTTCGACGTGCCACTCGACGCGGTCGCCGGCGCCGACGTCGAGGAAGTTGCGAACGGGCTTGGGGACCGTCGTCAGGTTCTTCTCGGAGATCTTCGTGTTCGTCAGCGTGCCCATAGGCTACGTCTTCTCGTGGTGTTTACATAGCTTACGCTATGTGCCGTCTTCCGCGCGCACGATCCGGGGTTCAGACCGACGACTTCCAGCGGTGTGCGCCGCCGTCGGAGGCCTTCGTGAAATCGAGGTCGAACCGATCGGAGTTCAAGAGCACCTCCCCCGGGAGGTATCGGTCCTCGTCGACGGCGTTCAACACGTCGCGGTCGTCCATCTTCGCGAGGATCGCCCGAACCGTCCGTTCGCGGCCCGGAATGAGGTTCGCCTCCTCGATCACCGCCTCGGTCGTGACTTCCCCTTCGAGGAGCGCCAGTCGAATCGCCGCGACCCACGCCGGCTCCCGCTTCAACTCCCGACACATACTCTTCGGGACCCGCTTCTCCGGCGACCGAATTAGCGTTTGCGGAGTGAGAAGCCGATCGCAAGCCGACCGTCTGACGAATCCTGGACGTCGAGGCGTGGCTTCGACCGCCTCAGTTCAGATCGAACAGCTCCGCGGCCTGCTCCATATCCTTGTCGCCGCGGCCGCTGAGGTTCACGAGGATCGTGTCGTGTTCGTCGGCGAGCTCCTTCGCGAGCGCGATCGCGTGGCTCGATTCGAGCGCGGGGATGATGCCTTCCTCCTCGGAGAGTTCCCGGAACGCGGCCTTCGCTGCCTCGTCGTCGACGGCGCGGTAGTCGCAGCGACCGACCGCGCGGAACATCGCGTGCTCGGGGCCGACCCCGGGGTAGTCCAGCCCCGCGGAGACGGAGTGCACCTCGACGTCGTCGCCGATGACGCGCGTCTTCATCCCGTGGATCGTCCCGTCCGCGCCGTCGGCCAGCGGGGCGGCGTGGCGCTTCGATCCCGCGCCCTCGCCGCCGCCCTCCGCGCCGTAGAACGCGACGTCGTCGTCGCGGAAGGCGTGGAACAGCCCCATCGCGTTGCTGCCGCCGCCGACGCAGGCGACGGCCGCGTCGGGGAGGCCGCCGGTGCGTTCTCTGAACTGCTCGCGCGCCTCCTCGCCGATGACGGCCTGGAAGTCTCTGACCATCCGCGGGAACGGGTCGGGACCGACGACCGACCCGACGAGGTAGTGGGTGTCGTCGATGTTCGCCGCGAAGTCTTCGAGCGCGGCGTCGACGGCGTCCGAGAGGCCCGCGCCGCCCCGGGTCACCTCGTTGACCTCCGCGCCCATCAGTCGCATCCGGAAGACGTTCATCTTCTGGCGCTCGACGTCCTTCTCGCCCATGTAGATCTCCGTGTCGAGATCGAGCAGCGCACCGACCATCGCGGTCGCCGTGCCGTGCTGGCCCGCGCCGGTCTCGGCGATGAGTCGTGACTTCCCGGCCTTCTTCGCGAGCAGCGCCTGCCCGAGCGCGTTGTTGATCTTGTGCGCCCCGCCGTGCAGCAGGTCCTCGCGCTTGAGGTAGACGTCCGCGCCGTAGCGCTCGCTCAGGCCCTCGGCGTGGTACAGGGACGTGGGGCGGCCGGCGTAATCTTCTAGGAGTGCGTCGAGTTCCCGCTGGAACCCTTCTGTTTCCTTGATGTCGTCGTAGGCGGTCGCCAACTGTTCGAGCGGTTCCGCGAGCGGTTCGGGGACGTGCCGTCCGCCGTACCCCTCGAAATCTCCGTCTGACATACGGTTCGCACAATTCGCTTCCCAATGATAAACGATACTGTGCCTCGACAGCGCGACGGCCCGGGCGCTCCGTGTTGCGGCCGACGGTAACTTTACGGCGACAGCGGCGGATCTGATTGTGAGAGGGCCGCATCCGAATGAACAGTCGCGAGATCGCCGCGGTCGTCGGCGGAGCAGCCATTCTCGTCGGTCTCGCCGCCCTCGCTCTTCTCGCGGGGCGCGTCACGTACGGCGGCTTCGGCCCCGTTGCGCTCCTCGGACTGGCCCTTCCCGTGGCACTCGCGGTCGGGTTCGCGCTGCTCGTGTTGTTCCGGTGGTGAAACCGTCCCGGGCGCTCCCTGAACTCCCGGCACCCCGACATCTCTTTGTGGCCGCCACGTCAGGAACGACGTATGTCATCGCCCGCGATCCGGACCACCCACGTCGGGAGCCTGCCCCGCTCTGACCGACTGCGTTCGCTGTTGACGGCCGACGAGGTCGACGACGAGGAGTTCGACAGCGCCGTCGACGAGTCGATCCGCGAGGTCGTCCGCCGGCAGTCCGCGGCCGGCATCGACGTCGCCAACGACGGCGAGCAGAGCCGCATCGCCTACTCGGTCGACGTGACGAACCGCCTCTCGGGCTTCGGCGAGGGGACCGTCGAACGCGAGTGGCCCGCTGACCTCGACGACTTCCCCGAGTACGGCGAGGAACTGCTCGGCGCGAGCGAGAACATCGGCGGCCCGGTCGCCCGGGGACCGATCGAGTACGTCGGCGAGGAGGCCCTCGAACGCGACCTCGCCCGGTTCGACGAGGCCGTCGCGGCAGAGGGCGTCGAGTTCCCCGCTCGGTTCCACACCGCGCCCTCGCCCGGGGCGGTCCTCCGCTTTACCGAGACCGAGTACCACGACTCCGACGAGGCGTACCTCTTCGACCTCGCAGACGCGCTCGCGACCGAGTACGAACTGATCGCCGAGACGGGCGCGGTCCTCCAGATCGACGCGCCCGACCTGCTCGCGGGCTTCACGCTCACGTACAAGGACGACTCGGTCGACGACTTCCGCGAGCGAGTGCGCACGCACGTCGAAGCGCTGAACGAGGCCGTCTCGGCGGTCCCGTCCGAGCAGATCCGCCTGCACGGCTGCTGGGGGAACTACGAGGGGCCGCACCACCACGACGTCGCGCTCGACGCCGTGATCGACGCGTTCTACGAGGCCGACGTCGGCGGGCTGGTCGTCGAGGGCGCGAACCCGCGACACCAACACGAGTACCGGACGTTCGAGGAGCACCCGCTGCCCGACGGCTGGCGGCTGATACCGGGCGTCGTCGACGTGAAGACGAACGTCGTCGAACACCCCGAGGTCGTCGCCGACCGCATCGAGCGGTTCGCGAACGCGGTGGGCGACCCCGAGCGGATCGTCGCCGGCGCGGACTGCGGCTTCGAGACGGTCGTCGAGGGCGCGAACGCGGTCCATCCGAGCATTGCGTGGAAGAAGTTGGAGGCGCTGCGCGAGGGGGCCGACTTGGCGGCCGAACGGCTGTTCTGACCGCCGAGCGAAACACCTTCCTCCCCACCTGTCGACAACCCGACTGATGGTCCCCCGTCTCGACTCCCTCTCGGACTCCGTCCTCGGCCCCGTCTCCGACTTTTTCGGTCGGCCGAGAATCGGTCGATCCGCCCGGTCGATCCGGGCGGTGCTGCTGTTCGCGATCCTCTGGGGTGCCGCCTCCTACGAGCGCAACTTCAATCCCGAGATCCTCCCGGTCGCGTGGAACCCCGGCGGCAACCTCGGCGCGAACATCCGGACGTACCGGTACGCGGCCGAACTGGCGCGCGAGGGCCAGTCGTTCTACGGCGTCGCCCCGCCGGAGTTGGGCGGCTGGGCGGTGTATCTGTACCCGCCCATCACGGTCAGTGCCTACTACCCGTTCACGCTCCTCGAGTGGATGGCCGGCTACTGGGCCATCGTCGCGCTGAACGCGCTCGCCGGTGTCGTCGTCGCCGGCGCCATCGTGGCTTTCGTCGACCGGGTCAGCCACCGCCTCCCGTGGCTCGATGTGGGACTGATCGCCGGCGTCGTGCTACTCTCGCCGTTCACGTTCGGGACGATGTACTACGGGAACATCAACCTCGTCGTGGCGCTGGCCTTCGTCGCGGGCTTTCTCGCCCTCGACCGTGACCGACCCGTCCGGGCCGGCGCGGCGTTCGGGCTCGCGGCCCTCTTCAAACTCTTCCCGGCGGTCGTGGGCGCGTGGCTGCTCCGGACCCGCTCGTGGCGGTCGGTCGCGAGCGCGACCGCCGTGGGCGTCGGCGGGATCGCCGCCGGGATCGTCGCGTACGGCTGGGGACCGACTGTCACGTTCTTCACAGAGGTCGTCCCGAACCGCTCGGAGACGGCGGACTTCGTCGGCGGCTACCCGATCGACAGCACCTACTACGTGACGGTCCAGCGCCCGCTGTCGCACGTGCTCTGGGGGATCTTCCCGAACGCTCCCGCGGAGGCGTTGCTGCCGCTGACGCTCCTGGTGTGCGCGGGCGTTCTCGCCGTCTTCTATCGCCGCGTCGAGACGTTGCAGGCGCGGCTGATCGCCATCTTCGCGACGCTCGTGGTGACGATCACGGTCTTCCCGGCGCTGCAGTGGTACCTCGTCTTCCTCTTCTTCCCGATGATCCCGCTGTGGTACGTCTGGGACGGCCCCGGCCGACTCCTCTTTCTCGCGGGCGGCGCGGTGATGTTCGCCAACAGCCCGCCGGGGGCGATCATCGACGAGGTGGTCGCACTCGGCGTGCCGAACCTCGTGGAGGTCGTCGCCACCGCAGTCTTCACGTTCGCGACGGTCCAACTGTACGGGATCGCGATTATGCTGCTAGCGTGCGCGGCGTGGACGTTCGGCTGGCACCCCGCACGGGCCGTGAGCGGGGTTACTGGGGCGCTTCGGCGCTGACTGCGGCTGAGGCCAACAGTTTTATTCGGTCCAGTCGTGGGTCTCGCTACCGTGGTTCAGCCCCGCTACACGCACGTCAGCATCGTCGCGGCGGATCTCGAAGAGTCTGCGACCTTCTACGAGTCGGTGTTCGGGATGGAACGGATCCCGACGCCGGCGTTCGAGGAGCCGGCGCAGTGGCTCGACTGCGGCGGGCTCCAACTGCACCTCGTCGAGCGCGAGGACGACCCGCCCGGGTTCAACCACCACGCGCTCCACGTCGACGACTTCGAGGCCGTCTACGAGTCGATCACGTCCCACGAGGCCGCCGAGGTCGAACTCCTGCCGCAGATCGAGACCGGGTACGTCGACGGCGAACCGCCGGTCTACGTGCTCCCCTCCGGCGCCGTTCAGTTCTACGTTCGCGACCCCGCCGGGAACCTAGTCGAAGTCAACGCGCCCGACGCCGACGCGCTCGACACGTCGGTCGTGCCGAATCTCGTCGAGCGCGACGACATCGAGCCGCCGGGGCCGGGGGAGGAACCCGCGCCGATCTATATGAGCGAGTGAGCCGCGCGACTGTCGGCTCGCGGTCTCGCACGGTCACACCTATGCGCCGAGCCGTCGTATCCTCGACTATGCGGACATTCGAACTTCGCGCCGACGACACCGGCACGGTCGAACTCGTGTGCGAGCGGTCCGACGAGGAGGCCTCCGCGCCCCGCGTTCGATCGTTCTCGGGACGCGACGAATTCGGACTGCTCGTCGACGGACTGACCCCCGGTGAGCGGGTGCGCCTGTTCGTCGACTGCGACGGCGACTCGGCGTAGCCCCGGTACCGCCTCGACGCACGGCGTCCCCGGAGACAACTCCTACTCTAGGCGTTCGACCACGAACGCGGTCGCCGGCGGGACGGCGCGGGCGTACAGTTCGGCCCACGCGAGGTCCCCCTGCGCGCGGGCCGCGTCGATGTAGCCGTCCTCGATGTACTCGGGGAGGTACTCGAACGTCCCGAAGGCCGGCCGCGCGAGCCGGGCTGCCAGTCGAGCGTCCTCGCTCCCCTCGATCGCCGCGATCGCGTCTCTGGCTCGATCGGCGGTCTCCTCGACCGATTCGACGGACACCGGGTCCTGATACGCACCGTCTCGAATCCCCTCGATCGCCGCGCGGAGGGCCTCGACGGCCGCGAGGGCCTGTCCGGCCTCGATCACGGCAGTCGCGTAGTCGCCGTCGTCGCGGCGTTCCTCCTGGTCGTCGGTCGAGGCGCTGACCTGCCCGCTGGCCCGACGGAAGAGCGCTCGGGCGGGCGTGCCGTCGAGATCGGCACGGAACGGTGGCTCGTAGACGTCGAGGAAGTCCCGGACCGTCGCTCGGGTTCGAGAGACCGCCACTGCGAGGCGGTCCGAGGCGTCGATCAGGGCCGACCACTGGGAGGGCGGGTCGTCGCGCTCGTTCAGGTAGACCGCCCGCAAGCGCCCGGCGTCCGCGAGCGTCGCGCGGGCGAGGTCGACGCGGCCGACGGCGTCGCCGGCGCGGAACGGGTGAGCGACTGGATCGTCCGGGTAGGCGGGGTCCGGGCGCGTTCGGCGACGACAGTCCGCGAGCAACCCCTCGATCGGCTCGTGCGCGAGCACCGCCTCCAGCGTCGACGAGGCGCGGTACTCGTGGTCGGCGGCGAGTGAACCGAGCGCCGAGCGGACACCGCGGCGATGCGACTCGATCTCGTCGGCGTCGTCCTCGCCGGTCGCCGCGCGGTAGGCACCGAAGAGGGCCGCGGCGTCGTTTCGACGACTGCGCCACGCGTCGAGGCCGTCGGTCGGCCACGGCTCCTCGACCCCGTCGTCGATCCGCTCGGCGGCGCGCTCGCGGTCCGCGCGAAGTTCCTCCGCGACGGCCCCGTTGGGAACCGACGGGTCGGTCGGGACCTCCGCCAGCAACGCCTCGGCGCGCTCGCGGTGGTCGTCGGCGAGTCGCCCCGGGACGTCGACGGGAAACGGGGAATCGGGCCACTCGATCGAGCCCGCGGCGTCGGGCGGCAGGTCGACGTACTCGCGCTCGTCGTCGCTCCCGAGGACGGGCAGCCCCGAGCACCCGGCCAGTCCGGCGACGCCCAGCGTCCCGATTCCGGCGAGGAGTCGGCGACGGGAGGTCATCGCTCGTCACCTCCCCCGGCGGGCGTCACCGTCGGATCGAACGGTTCGCCGCGGCGGAGCGGCCCGCAGGAACTCGACATCCCGCTCCCGCTTCCCGACGATCGCTCGGCCGCGACGGGGAGTCGAATCGCGAACCCGGCGGTGTGGGTCTCGTCGGCTCCGCACTCGACGTCGGCGGGGCGCGTGGCCCGGCAGAAGTCCGCGTGCGGGTGGAGGTCGTCGGCCTCCAGTTCGTCCCACTCGACGCTCACCGATCGGAGTCGGAGCTCGTAGCAGGCTTCGACGGGCATCGAGAAGATGTAGACCGACTCGGCGTCGAAGTCCGTCTCGGCGGCGAAGGCGCGGAGTTCCTCCGCCTCGGGGACGCCGTTGAAGGTGAGCGACTCGAGGTCGGCGTCGTCGACGAGGACGCTGCGGGCGGTGAGGGGCCACCGGCTCCGTTGGTCCTCCGTCACCGTCGGGAGTTCCTCGCGCGTACTGAACAGCACGTCTCCGTCCGTGTTTCGGACGTGTCTCGCCTCGTAGTCGTCGAGCGTTTCGTCGTCTCTCGGGGGGTCGATGGACGGACGGTCGCTCTCGCCGGAACAGCCGGCCAGCGCGGCGACCCCCGACGCGGCCGCGAGGAGGGCTCGGCGGCGGGTCAAGTCGGGCATCTCCTCTGGCTTCGTCGACGGGTACAAAACGTCTTGTGGAGGCGACTGCGTGCTGTTCAGTTAGGAAAGATAGACACGAGAACAGCCCGGAACTGGCTTCAATCACCTCGTCTCTATCGAGTATGGCCGACTGAACTCGGAATCACCACCACCGATAGCGCGGTTGGCACTCCCTCGTCACGAGCGGTTTTAGAAATGGACTCGCCGGGATTTGAACCCGGGGCCTCTCCCATGCCAAGGGAGTGATCTACCCCTGATCTACGAGCCCTCGTTCGCACTCGTCCGTATTCCGCTTTCGTTCTTAAGGGCTTCGACTTGCCGAACGTCGACCGCGGGTCGGAATCCTTTTGTCGACCACGGAGGAGAGTACAGACGGGAACAGCACGGCCGCAAATCTGACTCGCCGCCTCGCGCGGCTTGGGATTGCGGAAGTGCGATGTCGCCGACACCGTCGGCCGCATCACATCGCGTATTCTGCGGTCTGTGCCGTTCCAACCCAAACAATGGCACGAATGCACACCCGCCGCCGCGGCTCGTCCGGTTCGGACAAGCCGGTGGCAGACGAACCCCCGGAGTGGAGTGACGTCGAAGCAGACGACATCGAAGCGCGCGTCGTCGAGCTCGCAGAGCAGGGCCACGAGCCGAGCCAGATCGGCCTGAAGCTGCGCGACGAGGGCGTCAAGGGCGTTCCCGTCCCCGACGTCAAGCTCGCGACCGGCAAGAAGGTGACCACGATCCTCGAGGAGAACGACGCGTCCCCGGAGATCCCCGAGGACCTCCGGAACCTGATGGAGCGCGCCGTGCGCCTCCGCCGCCACGTCAACGAGAACCAGCAGGACATGCAGAACAAGCGCGCCCTGCAGAACACCGAGTCGAAGATCCGTCGCCTCGCGGACTACTACCGCGGCGACGAGCTCGACGAGGACTTCACGTACACCTTCGACGTCGCGGTCAAACTCCTCGAAGAGTAACTCCCACACGCACAGATGGCATCTCGATCCGACACCGCCGCCGACGCGAACGCCCCCACCGAGAGCGCGGCCGACGCGCTCGCGAGGGCCTCGTTCGTCCGCGTCGTCGCGGCGGCCGACGGCGACTCGCTGGCGGCCGCCGGCCTGCTCGCGCGAGGGCTCCGACGCGCCGACGTGCCGTTCCACGTGCGCGTCGCCTCGCTCGGAGCCGACGCGCCCGCGGCCGGCGACGGCGTCTTGGCGGCCGTCGGATCGACGCTTCCGACCGCGGACGTGACGATCGCCCCAGACGGCGAACCGGCGAGTCTCCGCGCCTACGAGGTGGCGAAGACGCTCGCGGACGGCCGGGGGACGACCGATGTCGACCCGGCACTCGCGCTCGCTGGCGTCGTCGCCGCCGGCGACCACCCGTCGTCGACGGCCGGACCGCTCGTCGAGGCGGCCGTCGAATCCGGCGCGCTCGTCCGACGGCCCGGCGTCGCGATACCGACCGACGACGTCGTCGACGGACTGGCGCACTCGACGCTGCTGCACGCGCCGTTCTCCGGCGACAGCGAGGCCGTCGCAGACGAACTCGGCTCGATGTCGGGCGACGGATCCGACGCACTCGACGACGAGGCCCGGCGATCGATCGCCTCGCTCGTCGCGCTCGCGGTCGCCGGCGACGACGACGCGACGGGACGGGCCGCGACCGCGGTCGAGCGGGCGCTTCGCCCCTACGCGACCCCGGACGGCCCGATGGCGACGCTCGGTGGCTTCGCCGACGTGCTGAACGCCGTCG